>NZ_JAFHKT010000138.1 GCF_017052465.1 Arthrobacter pascens | reverse complement strand
CGTGCTGGTCGCCTCCTTCACCGCGGACAAGAACCCCACCACCACCGTCCCGGCCGGCTGGACCGCGATCACCAACGGGCTGAACATCGGCAGCGGGGCGCGGGTCTTCGCGTACTACCGGGTGGCCGGCTCCTCCGACCCGGCCACGTACACCTGGACGCTGAGCACGGCGGTGAAGTGGGGCGGCGGCATCAGCGCCTACACCGGTGTGAACACCACCACGCCGCTGGACAGCACCGTCGCCACCGCCGTCAACGCCACGTTCTCGGCCACCAGCATCACCGTCGGCAGCGTCACCACGGCCAGCACCAACGCGCTGCTGATCGGCGGCCTCGGCTTCGACAGCTCCACCCCCGGGACCACCGCGCCCACCGGCTGGACCGAACGCTTCGAAACCAGCGGCGGCCAGGTCGCCGAACAAGCCGACCGGACCCAGCCCGCCGCCGGCGCCACCGGCACCGCCACCTGGACCTTCAGCAGCTCCAAAGCCGTCGCCGCCTGGCGCACCGCCCTGAAACCGGCAGGCTGAGCCACCGCCGAACCTGCGCCCCAGTTGAGACAGAAAAGCACGACGGGCCTTCCGGAACCCGTTCCGGAGGGTCCGTCGTCGTCAGGCCGGGGTCTTGAGCGCCGGTGTCGTGAGCGTTGCCTCGGAACCAGCGTCAACGCCGAGGCGTACCCGACGGCGGGTGACGGCGTCGGCGAGGGTCCGGTCGTGGGTGACCAGCATCAGTGCGCAGCCGTGGCGTTCCACCTGGTTCATCAGGCTGGTGATGGTTTCTTCCTGGGTGATGAGGTCCAGACGTGAGGTCGGTTCGTCGGCGAAGACCAGTGCCGGTTCGAGCAGCATGGACCGGATGATGGCGAGCCGCTGCAATTCGCCGCCAGAGACTTGGCCGGGCATTCGTTCGAGCAGTGCGGGGGACAGGCGCAGCGAGGCCATGAACTCCTCGAGTCGTGCGGGGTCCAGCCGGTGACGGCGGATGACGTCTCCGAAAGAGTGCCGCAGGGCGGCGCCGGGAGCGAACGCCAGAGCGGGGTCCTGGTAGAGCTTTTGAAGCCGGCCTCCGCGGAGCTCGTCAGCGTGGTGTACGCGTCCGGAGTCCGGCGGAAGCAGCCGCAGCAGGACGTTGCCGAGTGTCGTTTTGCCGCTGCCGCTGGGACCGCTCAGCGAGACCCGTTCCCCCTGGTGCACGCTGAGGGACAGGCCGGAAAAGAGCCGTTGCCGGCCGTAGGTTTTGGTGAGCCCGTCTGCGGTGATGAGGGGGTCGCCGGTTGTTTCGATTGATGCCCCGCCCCGTGTCCAGCTGTGGTTCCAGTTCGCCGGCTCGGCTGCCAGTAGCCGGCGGGTGTAGGGATGCGCGGGATTCTGTAGAACCGCCGCAGCCGGGCCTGTTTCTACGATGTGGGCGTTTTTCATGACCAGGACGTCGCCGCCAAGTTCCCGCGCAAGGTCCAGGTCGTGGGTGATGGTGATCAAAATTCCGCCCCCGTCAACGTGCCGTTGCAAAAGGGAAGCCAGCTCGGCGCGGGCACGTTCGTCCAGGCCCTTGGATGGTTCATCGGCTATCAGCACGCGGGCGTTGCCGATGGTGGCCGCGGCGAACGCGACCCGTTGGGCCATGCCGCCCGAGAGGGTGTGCGGGAATGCACCGGCTGCCGGTCCCAGGCCGAGGGAGCCCAGCAGCGTGGTTGCTGTGTGCAGTGCTGCCCGTTTGTCGGTCCTGAACGTGCCGGCGCCCTCGGCCACCTGTTCCCGGGTGCGCATTGTGGGGTCAAGGGCGAGCACGGGTTCCTGGGGCAGGAGGGACATGGTCCGGCCCCAAAGGCTGCGCCGGTTCGTCCGGTCTTCCAGGTCGTATGTCGTGCCGTCCATGTGCAGGCTGCCCCGCGCCGTGAGGCTGGCCGGGAGGGTTCCCATGATCGCATGGGCCAGCAGCGACTTTCCCGAACCGCTTTCGCCAACGATCGTGACCGGTCTGCCGCGCTCGAAGGTGAGGCCGGCGACGTCGGCCAGGACTTTGTCTGCGAAGGTTACCGTCAGGTTGTTTACGCGCATGCTCATCGGTGGGCCTCCTTGCTCCGCAGGCTGAGGAGCCCGGTCAGAATGGTGGTGAGTATCAGGACGGGGGCGAGGGACATCCAGGGGGCCTCGTGGTAGTAGGGGAACGCCTCGGTAATCATCAGCCCCAGTTCCGGGGTGGGCGGGCGGACGCCAACCCCGACGAATCCAAGGGTGGACAGTGCGAGGATCGACGATCCGATGCCGAAGGTAGCCATGGCCGTCAGCAGGGGCCGCAGTTCGGGCCAGAGGTGACGGCGGATGATGTGAACGGTACCCAGTTTGAGCATGCCGGCCGCCTCGACGGCCGGCCCGGCGAGCAGCACTCCGCTGCGGGCGCGCACCATGCGGAAATATTCCACCCACTGTGCCATGGCCAGTCCCAGATAGAGGGTCCACAGGTCACCATTGGCGATGGCCGAGAAAATGAGGACCACGAGGAGGGCGGGAAGCGCGATGAACGCCTCGGACAGGCCATGGAGGACCGTGTCAATCCAGCCTCCCCGCCAGGCCGCAAGGATACCTGCAAGTGTTCCGGCGAGCAGGGCCGTCGCCACGCACAGAACGGCCATCAGCAAGGATAGTTGGGTGGCGTGGGCCAGACGGGCGATGACGCTCCTCCCAAGATGGTCGCGGCCCAGCGGTTCAGCAAGGCTGGGTGCTTGCAGGAACCGGGACAGGTCTTGGGAGGCGTGGTCGGGCCAGACCAGCGGGCCGACGACGGCGAAGAGCACCAGCATGGCCAGCAGGGTTGTGGCCATGAGCTGGACGGCGCTGGCCCTGACGGCGGTGCCGGGACTGGTTGCAGTAAAGGAAGTGTTCACAGGACGAACTCCCGGTGGCGCGGACGGGGATCGAGGGCAACTGCGCCCAGATCCACTGCGGTGTTGAGGGCGACCACGAGGAGTGCCAGGGCCAGCGCAGTTGCCTGGATCATGGGGAGGTCGCGCCAGAAGATCGCGTGCACAAGGGCGTGTCCCAGTCCGGGCCAGGCGAAGAGGCTTTCGACGATGACGACACCTTCGATGAGGATCAGCATTTGTACTCCGACGTAGGAAATCAACGTGACGCCGGTATTCCTGAGGATGTGGCGGAGGAAAACCATTCGGCCGCCGAGTCCTTTGGCTGCCGCGAACCGGACATAGTCCGATTGCCGGACGTCTGCGACCGCGTCGCGGGTCACCCGGGCAAAAAGGCCGGAGAGTCCGACGGCGAGGGTCGCGGCAGGGAGCACGATGCTGCGCGTTTCGCCGTGGCCCGCCGCCGGCAGCACGCCAAGGTGAACCGAGAACACCAGAATCAGGAGCAGGCCGAGCAGGAAGGGCGGCAGAGCCCGTGAGCCTGAAACCCACAGCGTGGTGAGCCGGTCCAGGACACCGCCGGGCCGGCATGCAGCCAGAGCTCCGCCTGCCACTCCCAGGGCCAAGGCCAGGACGAGCGCCGCCGCGGCGAGCTGCAGGCTGCTCCAAAGATATAGGCCCAGTTCGCCGGCGACGCTGGTTCCGGTGACGAGGGACGTACCCAGGTTCAGGGTAAAGAGGTCGCCGGTCCAGTCGAGGAACTGCTGCCACGCCGGGCGATCCAGCCCCAGTTCGGCGCGGACTGTGTCTGCGGACGCGGCGGTTACCTGGTCGTAGCCGTAGCGGCCGGCGGCGATGCGGAAGGCTAAATCCCCGGGCAGGCTTTGGACGATGGCGAAGCACGCCGTCGAGACGAGCAATGCAACGGCGGCCGCTTGGAGGGCGCGCTGTCGCAGGACGCGCAGGACCGGACCTGCGGGGGACCGATGAAGGGACGTTGTTAAGTTCATGACCGGTTCTCCGCGCTTACTTCGCCCAGATCAGGTCGGTGAGCCGCCACGAACGCTCGAGAGGGTCAAGGCTGAGCCCCTCCACGCGTTTGCTGACGACGGCGCTCTGGCGGTACCAGGCCACCGGAATTACCGGCAGTTCGCTCTGCAGGATCTCGGTCACCTTGCGGCGTCCGTCCGGCTGACCGCCGGGATCGGATCCGCTGGCCATGGTGTTCAGCGTTGAAGTCAGTATTGCGTTGTTCCAGCCCATTGCACCGTAGTCCGCACCGTCGGCTCCGAAGTCGTCGGCCAGGGTCACCAGCGCGTCGGGCACGAGGGCATAGTTGCGGGCGTAGAGACCAAATTCAAGTGAACCGTCCTGGTGACCGGCCGGGATCTCACTGGAGTTTCCCACCTTCACATCGAGGGCGATCCCCAGGCCCTTCAGCTTTGCCTGAATGGCAGTGGCAAGGATGGGCAGCTCCGGGCGGTCCGGGAATGTGCGCAGCGAGACGGTGAATTTCTTGCCGTTCCGTTCCAGAGTGCCATCGTCGCCGGGGTGCCACCCGGCCTGGGCAAGCAGCCCGCGTGCACCGGAAGGATCGTGCGTCAGCGGGGTGACGGAGTGTTGGTGCCATGCCGGGAGGGAGGGCGGAAACAGCTGGGTGGCCGCCATCTCGGGATCCCGGAGCACTGCTGTAGCCATCGATTCGCGGTCCAGGGCCATGCTTAGCGCGCGCCGAACGCGTACATCGCCAAGGATTTCGTGCCCTGAATTGACTTTGAGCAAAATCGTGCGGGGAAGCGTGACATCTTCGATGGTCACCTTGCTGGCCCTCTCGAGCCGTTGCAGGCTGGTCGGGTCTATGCCAAACGTGACATCCGCCTGCCCGCTCTCGGCCATCAGGGTGCGGCTCTCCGCCCTTCCCGCCGCCTGGTACTGGACTTTGGAGATGGCCGGCTTCCTGCCCTGCCATTTTTCGAAGGCCGTCAGTTCGATATTGGCCGGCTGTTCCAGCCGCTCGATCCTGTAGGGGCCGGAGCCCACCACCTTGGTGACGGCGTTGCCCGGTCCGTAGGAGCTGGGGGCGAGAATCTGCGTGCCGGTGTGGGCCAGCACGGCGGCCAGCGGTGCGAACTTCTTCGCCAGGTCCACGCGGACCGTCCCGCCGTCAGCGGTGATGGTCGTGACGGGAGCGGTGGACAGCGGCGTTCCGCCTTTCGCCCTGGCCGCCTGCAACGCGGAAGCGACGGCATCTGCAGTCACCGCCGTTCCATCATGGAAGAGGGCATCCGGACGAAGCGTGAACCGCCACGAGAGCCCGTCGGCAGAGGCATCCCAGCGGGTAGACAGCCCCGGCTGGAGGTTGCCCTGTGTATCGGCATCAACCAGGGTCTCGGCCACCTGCAGGCGCGTGAAGAAGCCTCCTGCCGTTGACGGGTCCAGGCTGTGAAGCTCAAATGGCCCCACCACTTTCACCGGGTGCTCCGGCGTCGGGCTGCTCGGTGCACCCTGTCCGGCGCAACCCGCCATCATCAAAACAGTGGCGAGCGATGCGCCCACCACCTTCATTCGTCGCCAGGACATGTGGGGTTCCTTCTCCGTCGTTAATGTGCGTGTCTCGCCCGACAGCATAGATGCAAATGATTCTCACTAGCAATTATGGCGGAAGGGCCGAGTCGCAAACGGGACAGGAGAGGGGGTTAAACGAAAAGTGCGTCAACGAATGTTGACGCACGGAGTTGGGTTGGATGAAGGCGGGTCATCGCATCAATGGGCGGAAAGGGCTCGCTGTGGATCAGTTGGCTGCCACGGGAACACGACAGTGGCAGGTGCCTCTGCACCTGCCACTGTCGAATGCGTGCTCGGAACTGCCTTTAGGCGTTGACCCGCACGAACGTGGAGCCGCCGAGCCAGGAGGCCGGGTGGACGATGGTTTCGTTGACGCCGTTCATGCCGCTGCTGATGGCCTGGCCGCCGCCGATGTAGATCCCGACGTGTCCGGCGCGGATCATCAGGTCGCCGGGCTGCGGGGTGGACACCGGCGTGCCGTACTGGTGGAACTGCAGGGGAGCAAGGTCTCCCACCGACTTGCCGACGGAGCGCAGCGCCTGCTCCGCCAGGATGGTGCAGTCCTGCGTGGCACCCAGTTGCGCCCGGGCCGAAGCCACCAGGGCGGCGCCGACGCCGCTGGCGGGAGCTGCGGCCGGTGCGGGCGTGACCGACGAGGAAGCCGTGTAGATTCCCATGCCGGACGGCGCGGGTGCTGCCGGCACGGCCGGAGGGGCAGCCTGCGGGGCTGCCGGGACGGCGGGTGCCTGCGGTGCAGCTGCAGGCTGCCCGGGTCCGGGGATCAGGATCTGGTCGCCGGGGTAAATTACCGAAGCCAGCGAGAGGCCGTTCTCTGCGAGCACCGCATCGAGGGCAACGCCGTGGCGTGCCGCGATCGCCCCCAGCGTGTCGCCGGGTGTAACGGTGTGTGATGCGCCTGCCACGCCAGACCCTGCGGCGGGTGCCGGGCTGGGTGCGGCCGGGACCTGCGGTGCGGCCTGTACTTGGGCGCTGGTGGTGCCAGGCGCCTCGGGGGCGTAGGCGCCGGCGTGTGCAGGGGCCCCAACACCGAAGAGCAGCCCGGACGCGGCGGCGGCTGCTGCTGCCGGCTTGGCTATGGACGCAGCGTTGGACTTGAGGGAATACGACAGGCCCTGCAGGGCGATGGACGTCGTGGGGGTGGCGCGGTGGCGCGCGGACATGGACTTACGTGACATGGTGGATTGCCTCTCCCATGCCTGCGGGGTGAGCTGTCGGGTTCGGATGGGAGGTCACCCGGTCCTGCCTCCGTGAGACGGAGCGCCTGGACTTAACCCCAAGGCCTTGGATACCAAGGCCGGTAAAGAGGTGGTTCCCCCGTCCCTGCCAGATGTAATTGCGAACGGATCCCGGTCAGCGGCAGGGCTCGGCATTCTGCCCGGGAATGCCCCGCATGGAACCGGGGCACGGCTAAAGGCTAACCCACCCACCCACCAAAGTCACATTTTGGTAACGGCAGCTGCGGCATTGGGCTCTGCCGGTCTGCTCGCGGCGGCGGGAGGGGCCAGCGACCAGGCGGCGACTCGACAAGCGTCGCTGCGTCCAACTGACGGTCAACCGGCGTCAATCGTCCGTCCGCCTTTCGGTCACGGTGTAGAAAAAAACTCGCAATATTTTATCCATCGTTTTTATTCCCAAATCAATCGCCTCTTGCTATCTTCAGCATGTGTGTTAATCACACAGGACGCGGGGAAGGGGGGAAACCGTTGTGCTGACTACTATCGATCGGGTCGAAGAAAAACATTTTGCTGCTGAAGGGGTCGTAGCACCTGGCGGCTGGTGTTGTTCATGCTGCTGCTGGTGCTGGTTCAACATATTCAGCTGGAGCGTTTTCTAATCCTTTGTCGGCGGGAGTGCGCACGCGGAATATCCGGGGTCTTGGTGCGCACTCCCGTCTAGTCCGGACCGCGCAGCATGGGGGAGCAATTGAAGGTCATAGGTGAATGCAGGAACCTGGCCAAGTCATATCGGGGCCATAAAGCCGTCAGAGATGTTTCATTTCGGGTTCATGCCGGCGAAATTGTGATCCTGGTGGGCCCGAATGGGTCTGGCAAAACGACGACAATGGAAATGCTGATCGGCCTACGGAAGCCCACAGCGGGCTCGGCCGTGATCAACGGCCTTGATGTCCGCCCGGGAGGCCCGCACCGTTTTGCCGTGGGGGTGCAGTTGCAGCAGTCCGGGCTCCCCAACAGGCTCAAGGTCCATGAAGCCCTGCGCGCTGCCGGTTCGCTCTATTCCTCGCCGCGAGACCAATCTGAGCTCCTTGAAGCCGTAGGTCTCACGAACAAGAGATCCGCCTTCGTTGACAGGCTTTCCGGAGGCCAGCAGAGACGCCTGGATGTCGCCCTTGCCTGCATCGGCCGGTCTCCGCTGCTGGTGTTGGATGAGCCCACCAGCGGCCTCGACCCAGAAGGCAGATCCGAACTGTGGACTCTTCTGAAGTCCCTAGCCAGGGCAGGCCATGGGATCTTGGCCAGCACGCACGACTTAGCGGAGGCCGAAGCCTTTGCCGACCGCGTCATCGTCCTTCGAGAAGGTGAGGTAGTCCTTTCCGGGCGGGTAGCCAACATCCTTGACGCCGCCGGCGGTGACTGGAGGCTGAGGATCTCCGATCCTCCGCAGGGGGCACTGGCCCTGATCAGAGAAGCCCGGCTGCCTGCAGTGAACGCGGGTGCCCAAACGGTAGTCATCGGCGCCCGCGAGAGGATCGACGTGCTCCGGGACAGTCTGGGGGACGCATACGGCGCGATGGACATCCTGAGTGGTCCCGTCCGGCTGGAGGACCTTTTCCTCTTTTCGAAGAAAGAGGCCGTGTAATGAGCCAGGCGAAAACCTCCGACGGTGCGGGAGTAATTTCTCTGCCAAAGGCCGGATCAGCACTGAGAATGGTGTTCACCTGGTTTCGACAGGAAACATTGCTGCTTCTCCGGGAGCCGGTCGCAATTTTCTTTAGCCTGGCTTTCCCCATGGTGATCTACTTCTTCATCGGCGCGCCATATGCAAATGAGCAAATTGAGCCCGGCGTCAAGTTTATTGATGTCATGTTTCCGACTCTCATAGGGACGGTTGGAGCCAATTTGCTGCTCATGGGAATGCCGGTCTACTTTGCCGAGCTGCGGGCACGCGGCGTTGACCGAAGATACCGTGCACTTCCCCTCCCTGGTGTTGTTTTCGCCTTGGCAATTATCGGTGCAATGCTGCTCCTTGTTGCCTCCGCATCAGCTTTGATAATTGCTGTAGTCGGATTCGCCCACGGCCTTCGAATAGAGATAATTTCCCCGCAATTCATCGCCCTCAACCTTATGCTGCTGGCGTGGCTGTGCGCGGTGGGCTACTTTCTGGGCAGTCTCAACGTGGGATCCAGGACCACCCAGGCCATTAGCGCCGCACTCTTCTTCATCATGTTCTTCGGATCCGGAGCCGCGGCACCGCTGGAAGGGCTGCCGGCGTGGCTGCAGACCATCACCGAATTCAATCCGCTGCGTCACTGGTTTGACTTGCTGACCGGTGTCTACACTTCCGCCGAGATACCCGAGGGGACCGTTGTGAAGGCGCTCCTCGTAATACCCGTAGCAGCAGCCATCGGGTTCCTCGGCCTCTATCTCACCAAACGCTCCAGCAACTAAACAATTTATCCAGGGGGACAAATGCGCGTCGACGAATACAACTCTAGAGTTCCGTGGATACCGCCGCGGATGGCGGGTCACGACGCAGACGCGCTGCGTGATCTCACCGCCGTATATTCCCCTTTCGGGCAAATCCGGAATCTGCTCATGGTTCTCAGGCCCGGGATTGGAATCGGCGGCTACCAAGGGTCAGCAACGCCCATGTCCCTGGACCACACGCTGTCCAGGATGCTGGGGCTCAGCGGGGCGTCCGCCGGTCTCGATAGGGAGATCTACGGCGGCGGTAAGGGTCTGACCCTCTTCGACACAGTTGCATCGACCCTGGGGGAGGGCGTCGAACGCATGCTTGGGAGCCTGAGTTCCCTCCAGATCACTCCGCCCGATCGGCAACGGCGGGCGTCATACCGGCAGATGCAGGCGTTGGGTTTGCGCGCCATCGGCCCGGAAAGCCTGCGGCTTTGTGCTGACGAACAGCTTTCTGAACCGGGTTTCCTTTGCGACCCTTGGGAGCCGGACACGGAACTGGCGTGGGTGGCTGGTGAGGGACTGCACGATGGCGGGACGACCTGGGTTCCGGAACAGCTCGTGCATCTCTTCTACGTCATGCAGTTCGAGGAAACGAGAATCGGGTTCTCCACATCGGGGGGCCTTGCTACTCATGTCACGGACGCCCAGGCCCTCCACCACGGAATTCTCGAACTGATTGAACGCGACGCCATCAACCTCAGCTGGTACGCCCGCATACCACCGGCGCGAATTGAACTGGACCGCGACTTCCGCAATCCCAAACTGAAGGAATGGATTGATTCCGCATCCCGCTCTGGGGTCAAGCTGGTGTTTTTCAGCCACATCCTGGACATCTCCGACGTCGCTGTCGTCACCGTGATTGCCGTGGATGAAACCGTCCCCGAAAACGGCTATCTGGCTGGCGGCGGCGTGGGGATGGATATTGAAGAAGCCATGCGCAGCGCGGTGTCCGAACTTGTCCAGGCGGAGCGAATGGTACGGATCCCGGCCTTGGCCCCGTCGTGGGAGCTGACCGGCGGGTACCAGAGAATGTTCGGCATCAGCGAAAATGCCGAGCCAAAGGACTTCGACAATTTCATCCAGGTTGTTCCTTACTACGGCTTCGCTGCCAATCAAGCGAAGCTGGATTGGTACTTTAGGCCCGCAGACCAGAGGGTGGTTAAGCTGTCTTCGCTGCCCGCCTGGGAGAGTGACGACGACGAGGCCTCCCTGCAGCAGGCCTTGGCGCTGTGCCGGAAATACGGGCTCAACCCGGTGGCGTTCGATTTCACGCCCTCCACCTTCAGCAAAGTGCGGCTTCGGAAAGTGATCATTCCCGAGCTGGTTCCCGCCTTCCCGCCCAACATGCCGATGCTGGGCCATGATCGCTACAAGGACATCCGCCGGATCCTTGGTGTGTCCGACGATCCGCTTGGATTCGCAGACCTCACCACCGACCCCCTTCCCTTCCCCTGACCGGGCGCATGAGGAGGGACGCGACGTGACCGTCCACAAAGCAATCGACAGGAAGGCGAACCGGGCAGCCGGCGTCCTGGTCGCATCCTGGGCTTGGAAGACAGCCCTCGGGTTCCTTGGCCTAAAACTTGTCCAATGGCTGGTCCTGCTGATAGCCGGCCTGACCGGGGGATGGGCTGGCCTGCCCGAAATCCAGCTCGGCGCCCACATCGTCGCCGGGTGCTGGGTTGCCTCGTCATTCGTCTGGCTGCTGATGCGCAAGTGGACCGGGGCCGTCTCGTCGATGGCCTACAGCTGCCTGTCCCTGATCGTCGCTGTTGGCGGGCTGGCCTCCGGCCAGCTGATGCTATGGAACAGCCTCACAACAGTAACCAGCCTCTTCATCATCGTGTGCACCGTCGTCGCGGTGGCCCGCGGCGACTTCCGGCACTCCCGCTGGTAGTTCCACCATTCCCACTATTCCGCCAAGGAGAATCATGACCATCACCACGCCCGAAGAGTCTTCCTACGTCGTCAATCCTTCCCTGCAGGTCATCAGGAGTTCCGACGATGAGATCGTCATCAAGTTCGGAAGCAGGTCCAAGACTTCGCGTCGGCTCAAGGACGATGCCCGCCGCGCAATACTCGGGGACCTGGTGCAGGCATTCACGCTTCCGTCCACGATCGCGGAGGCCCATGGGTCCATGGCCGCCGACCCGGAGGCCCTGCAGGAAATGACCCGCTCACTCATCGAACAGAAGGTCGTCGTCTCAGAACAGGACGCCGTCTACTCATTCCTGACAGTGGGAATGAACGTCGAGAATGTCGGGGATCTGCTCACCAAATCCATAAACCTCGTTGGCAAGGGGAAGATCGCATCCCGCCTCCGGGACCAGCTTGCAGACATCGGCCTTACAGCCGCAGTGACCGCAGACGTTTCGGCTGAGGCATTCGAGGACGCCGACCTGACCATCGTGGCATCCGATACGCCCAATATGTCGCTCTTTTTCGATGCCAACGAAGCGGCCCTGGTGACCGACCGTCCCTGGCACGCCGTCTATGCCGACGGTGCCGAGATTATCGTGGGTCCTCTCTTCAGGCCTGGCTACACCGGATGCTTCCACGACTACGACACGATGGACGAATCAGCCCGATCCCTCAGGCTGGACTACCTCTACTACAAGAGCGGACTGCAAGGCGCTCCGATGCTCACGGCACTCCCGGTGTTCGCGGCCGACCTGGCCGCCAGCTACGCCACGGCGTCCATCGTCCAGCATGCCTCCGGGCGGGGCAGCTTTCTTGAAGGGTCCTTCCTGCGGATCGATCTCGAACGATTGGAAATCATTCGGGAACAGCTGCTGCAAATGCCCCGATGCCCGGCCTGCATCCAGAACAAGCCACACCTGCGGCACCCTTTCATCTAAGTACCTCCCGAAGGAAACAGAAATGACCACCAGTGATGATGAGCTCCGCAGGATGCTGGAGCAGACCCTTGTACCTCCCCTCGGAGTGACCGAACTCGACCCCAGTCCCGTGAAGCGAGCCACCAGCCGGCTGGGAGACACGGCGGGGAGCATATCCGAGCTCTACCATGTGAATTCCGGCCTGACACCAGCCGGGGCAACACGACTGCTTCCGGAGGCGGCCGTGAAGACGGTCAAAGACTTCTACTTCAACACGGCGATGGAAGGCGCCAAGGAAATGGAGCGTCAGCGGTCCAACAACATCACGGACCTTCGCGCCGTAGCACCTGAACTCGAGCGGGTGCTGGCCCCGTGCTGGACGGTTCCCTACGTGGTGCCGGCACTCTTCGCCGTCGATGTGCTGGTCGTCGCGGCTGGAAAGCTGTGGAAACAGGTTCCGGGCGCGCCGCGGCTAATCTTCGAATCCATGTGGAGCGATGAACAGACGGTCGAACTGTCCCAAGCCATACCAGGATCACCGGATCTTACGGGGCCGGACCGCGCGCTCATCTTCATCACGGGGGCATTTGCACGGACCAGCTTTATCCAAGGCAACCGGACTTACCGCACCGCAGGCCTCAGCGCCGGGATAGTGGCTGGCGCGCTGATGCAGACGTGCTTCATGCCGCCGCCGATGTGGCGGCCGGTGCTGGTCGAGAATTTCGTAGACACCGACGTGAACCGCCTGATCAGAAACGACGGAACAGACCGGGGCGCACTGGCCATTCTGGCAATGTCAAAGGCCCCAGTACTGCGCCCCGACGCCGCTACCCAGGACCACCACATGGAGGCTTCAAAATGACAGCAACCAGCGGAACCCCAGTGAATCTGACGCTTTCACCGGTCGGCATCAACACAGATCCGGACCTGGCCAATGCCACGGACCAGCTTGAGCAGTTGCCGGAGCCGGCGCGGAAGGCCCTTTACGAGGTTATCCAGGCAGCCGTCGACGTCAGTACTGCGCGCCGCGACAAAGATGCCACGCTCGCTGAAGTCATACAGCAGGTGTTCGTGCGTTCTGTCGCGGAATTCTTTACGACCCAACGACAAAGCACCCAGATGCCGCCCGAACTTGTCCACAACATTCTCCCGGCGCCGGGGGCAACGGCCCTGCCCGCACCGGCAGAGACTCTGGAAATCGGGCTCGGCGATGTTCTCGACTCCCGCAAGTCGTCCCGCAACTTCTCAAACCGGCCGCTGTCCCAAACAGAACTGTCGACGCTGCTGCACTACGCTGCAGGAAAACGCGGGGTAGAGGCGGGCTACGGGATCAAGGACGTTCCATTGTTCCGGTACCCGAGCATCGGCGGCCTGAACTCCATTCAGGTCGGAATCATCGTCAACCGCGTAGACGGGCTCGAGAAGGGATTCTATGTCTACGACCCCGTCGGCCACGCCCTGACCCTCAAGGACCGCGGGGATATGCGGCTTGCCATACAGGAGGTTACCTTCGAATCCGAGTGGCTGTTCCACGCACCGATCGTGCTGGTCCTCATGCATGACGAAAACAAGGTGTCATGGAAATACAAGACGCGCGGGTACCGCTTCTCCCACGTCGATCTTGGCGCAGTTATGCAGAACATCTACCTCGTGGCAACCGGCCAAAACCTGGGCTGTTGTGCCGTCGCCGGGTTCTTCGATGAAGGGGCCAACAACTTCCTCCAGCTCGACGGCGTCACGAAGTTCGTGAGTTTGCTCATGGGAGTAGGCCCGGTCGGCCAGATCACTTTTGCCGAGGCAGAGTAATACCGTCCATGGATCAGGTGCTTCCCATTCTGCTGCTGCCGCTGCCGGTGCTCGGCGCGACCACCATGATGCTTGCCCTGCGACCGGGGTGGCGGCGGATCATCCCCGTCGCCTCGCCGGTGCTCTTGGCAATGTCCTGCGTGGTCGCGGCCTTCTGGGTGCTGGCCGTCCTGGGGGTCGGGATGGCGTCAGTCGATTCGGGTGCGGGCTGGCCGGTCATCCTCATGCTCACGGTGACCACCACCGCAGCCGGCGCGGCTGCATTCGGCGGGGAAAAGTGGCTGTCGGTCCGCTGGGGCCGGGGCAGGGCGCCGGCGGCAAACAGCATCGGCGCCCTGCCGGCGAGTCTCGCGTTTGTCCAGATGCCCTCACGCGACGAGTCATTCCGTGCCGTCAGGGCCATGGCCGCCAATCCCGCGCAGTTCACGTTCCTGACCGTGCTCACCGTCGCAGCCGAGGAATTCCTCTACCGGTATGTCATATTGCTGGTGTGTGTCCCTGCCGGGCTTGATCTTCTCGCTGGACTCGCCCTGCAGACGGTCCTGTACAGCCTCAATCACATTGCATTCGGGATCCCGGCCCTTATCGGAAAGCTTGGTTTCGGCCTGGTTCTTGGGGCCGGCACGCTGCTGTCCGGCAGCGTCATACCGGCCCTGGTTGCCCACCTCTGCTACCAGCTGCTGGTCGCCAGACAGTTCAGGACACGGAGCGTACAGCGCGCATGAAGACAAGTGAACAGGGCCCCGCAACCGGAACGGCCCGGATCTTCGACGGCTACCAAATGATCCCCGCTGCAGCCGGCGGTGATGCGACAGAAGGGACCTACACCCCGACCCTCGTCGACGGCGGCGTATCCCTCATGGGATACCGGGAGAGCCCCATGGATGCGGTGACGTCCGCCACCGATGCCATCGTCGAAAATTCCATCCGGCACGGCGTCGGCGTCATGCTTGACGACGGCAGCAGCTTTGAGGCGCTCTACCGGGCGCGGCGCACCGGCGTCGGCAGCACAATCATTGGTGGCGGCCCTATCCTTACTGACCTGCATCCGCGGACCGAAGCCGAACGCCAGGTCAGCACTGCCAACGACCTCCGGCGAAGCGTACGCAGCCTGCAGGCAGAAGAATCCCACTGGCTCAACCTCCGGACCAATGACCTCGATTTTCTCGGCCAGGCAATAACAGCCGCCCGCGAAGCGGGACTTAAAGTCTCCCTGCGCACATCGAAAATCAACGCCCTCGACGCCGCCCACCGCCAGGCAGACATGCTCATCGGCGCTTACCACTTGAACGGGATGCCGCCCGCCGGAGGGGCACGCGGAATCCTCGAACAATGGGCGGCAACTGATCCCGCCACCAATGACATGTCCTGTCGCCAGATTGCCGCTTCCGGCATGATCGTCACCAGCGGGCTGCTAACCATCCGCCGGTCGGCACTGCCCAAGGAAGCCCTCGGCAGCCCATTCCTGGAAGAACTGCTGCCGATCCTCCCTCATGTCAGGTATCTCATCGAAATGCGCAGGGCGGGGGGATACATGGCCGGCCGCCGCCAGTTGGCCAAACATACCGGATTCCAGGAGCCAACCGCGTCGCAGAAACAGCTCGCCCTACAGGGCTGGGAGATGCTGACAGCGGCAACGCGGACCTTCGTCCAGTACGACGGACGACTGCTTCCGGCATCCCACGGACCGGGCCTTGGAGTAGTACCAGGCCACGGCATCAAGGAAGAACTGACGCTCCTGGCCCACATCTACGGGGATACCGTCCTGGCACTTCGGCAGGGTACAGGTCTTGCCCGAACGTACCTAGGGGTTCCCCAGTGGTCGAAGGACAAAAGGACAGGGGACTCAGACAGCCTCTACACGTCGATGGAGATCACGCATCCAGACGTCGTCCTCGATCTTTGCAGGAAACCCAAAACCGGATAGGTGCTATACAGCAGGTACTATATCGCCAGTACTGTACATGGGATATAGTACCTGCATGGCCAAGGAAAAGGAGCTCGACGGCACCCTGAAGGACTGGGAGTCCGTCTTCCGGCAGGGCCTGCTGACGTTCTGGACATTCGTAGCGCTGGACGCAGAATGGTACGACGTCGCAAGCCTGAAGAACCGGATCAAGCAGCTGACCAACGGCACCTACGACCCGGCTGACCAGACCCTGTACCGCCAGTTGCGCCGCCACTTGGACGTTGGCCTGGTGGAACTGCGGCTTGAAAGCAGCCCGGCCGGACCGCCGAAAAAGCTATACAGGCTCTCCGAACGCGGTCGCCGAGTCCTGGAGCAGTTCGCATATCGGAACATCCAACCGTTCTCGCAGCCCGAAGTCCAGAACGTCATCGAGAGGATTCAGACATGAACTTACAGGTCATCCTTCGCACTAACCTCAAGTGGTTTATTCTCGTCAACACGATCAGCACTCTCGTCTTTCTGCCGCTCCTCAACCACTTCGTGGTCACTGGAGCCCAGTTCGGGGCAGGCATCACCGGAGTCGCCTACGGTGCCATCTGGTTTATCAGCGGGCTCATAACGGGGATCGCGGACAACGCTGCCACCAGGCAATATCACCCGGGCATGAGCTATGCGGCGTTCTCCCTGCTCATAGCCATCATCGTCTTCCTGGCAGGCAAATTCTTTTGGCCCACCATCATGCCGCTGAGCTGGACCGCTGTCCTGGTGTACTCGCTCGTTTGCGCGGCAGTCATCGTCGTAATCCAACTCAGGGTCAGGCGGACCGACCAGGGATACACGGGTAAAGATCTTTTCGAGTAGGCGGGGCACTGCATGCATTGGGACCAGGCCGCAGCCTCGAACCGCTGGAACGGCGCAAACTAATACCTGGACCCATCCCCTCGCCGGAGAGGCTCGGCCTGTCGGGGGCGGCGGTAGCTGGTGGGGTTTGTGCCGTAGGCCCTGGTGAAGGCGGCGCTGAAGGTGAAGGCGTTGCTGTAGCCGACCTCGGCGGCGATGACGGCGGTCGTGGCGGCGCTGCTGGCCAGTCGG
Organism: Arthrobacter pascens; assembly: GCF_017052465.1. Lineage (GTDB taxonomy): Bacteria > Actinomycetota > Actinomycetes > Actinomycetales > Micrococcaceae > Arthrobacter > Arthrobacter pascens. The sequence continues at coordinate 77,701 of NZ_JAFHKT010000138.1, read as the reverse complement.
TCGGCGGCCAGGGCCAGGCGCCAGGCCGTGAGGTAGGTCATCGGAGGCTGCCCGACGGCGGTGTGGAACCGGGCAGCCAGGGTGGCCCGGGAGACGTGTGCTCTCCGGGCCAGTTCTGCGACCGTCCACGGTGCGGCCGGTTCATCGTGCAGCAGGGTCAGCGCCTTGGCAACCACAGGGTCGCGGGTGCCCGCCGCCCAGCTCGGGATGTCGAGTTTGCTGCGCTCGACACAGACGCGCACGAGGTGCAGCAGCAGCAAGTCCAGGACCCTGTCCAAGGCGCTCTCCTGCCCCAGGCCGGGGGAGGTGAGCTCACGCTCGAGCATACGGAGCAGGTCCGGGTCGGTTTCCTGTTCGGTGAAGGCCGCTAGGGCCGGGAGCGCGGAGGTGACCAGCCGGCCGGCCGCAGCTTCTGATTGGTAGGTGCCGATCAGCAGGATCGTTTCCCCGTGGGTGCTGTTGCCCCAGGTCCGCACGCCGTCGGCCATCGTGGTCTCCAGGTGGTCGCCGGCCGGGGTGTGGCAGGACTGGCCTGGGCCGATCACCACGCTGGGCACCCGGTCGGGGGTATCGGCGACCAAGTAAGGCGCTGGCCCACGTACTGTCGCAGCCTGTCCCGGGCTCAGGAGCTGTGGTGTGCCTCCCTGGCTGATGACCCATGCGTGCCCGCGGGCGACAACAATTACCGTCAGGGCGGCCCCGTCTTGAACGTCGATGGCGAACGGCGGATCCATCACGACGCGGAGAGTGAACGCGGCACGTGCCCGGGGCCCGGCGAGGAACGCCGATAAGGGATCCATGTCTCGAATTCTAGACGATGGAATATGGCTGATGGAGCTTGAAGCATTCATCGTCTATTGAGTGACTGGCAGTCTGGAGTCATGACGACGACATTCGCACCTGTACCTGCATCTGTACCTGCACCTGCCCCTGTTCTTGTCACCGGAGGCACTGGCCGTACCGGTGGCCGCGTCGCCAGACGCCTCATCGATCGGCACGTGGCTGTGCGGATCGGTTCACGAAACACGCCGGTACCCTTTGAATGGCACGACGCCGCTACCTGGAAGGCTGCCCTGGACGGGATGCGGGCAGCATACCTTTGCTATAGCCCCGACTTGGCCTTTCCGGGCGTCCCCGAGCTGATGGGCCGATTCGCCGGAGCTGCCGCGGACGCCGGGGTGCAGCGGCTGGTCCTTCTTTCAGGCCGCGGCGAGGACGGGGCCCGGGCCGCCGAGGATGCCGTGCGGGCCTGCGGGCTGGAGTGGACGGTGCTGCGCTGCTCGTGGTTCGCACAGAACTTCAGCGAACATTTCTTGCTGGGCCCGGTCCGCCGAGGCCGACTCCTGCTGCCTGGCGATGGCGCCGTTGCCGAACCATTTCTGGATCTGGATGACTTTGCCGATGTTGCTTCAGACGCCCTTACGGGCGAGAGCCACGTTGGGCAGGTGCTGGAGCTGACCGGCCCGCGCCTGCTTACCCTCCGTGAAGTTGCCCGGTGAGCTGTCGGCCGCCATGGGTCGGCCAGTTGAATTCGTGACCTGTAGCGCCCAGGACTTCGCGGCAGACGTTGCGAAGGACGGGATTCCCGCTGAGGAAGCTGTGCCCTTGGCGGGACTTTTCACCGAGATCCTTGACGGACGCAACGCCTTCTTGACCAACGACCTGGCGCAGGCCCTGGACCGCAAGCCCACCGACTTCAGCGCCTATGCGGCCCGCGCCGCAGCCACCGGCGTCTGGAACGCGCCCGCAGGGGTCCTGCTATGAGTGGCTGGCTGCCGGCGGCCGCCGGCACCGGCTCGGCTCTGGTCGGCGGCTTCTACCTGGCCTTCTCGGCAGTAGTGATGCCCGCGCTGCGCCGCAGGCCGGGCGGCGAAGCTGTTGAGACGATGGCGGTGATAAACGAAAACGCTGTGCGCCCGCCATTCACGGTTCTGTTCTTCGGCACCGCCGCTGCCTGCGCGGCGGTGCTCGTTGAAGCGGCCATCGACCCGCGAGCGCAGTCGCCGTTGAGGGTCGCCGGAGCGGCGGCCTACCTGGCGGGTTGGGCGTCAACCATGCTGATCAATGTCCCCCTCAACAACCGCCTGTCCCAGGGCGGAACGGGTCTTGAGCGACGGTGGCTTAGCTACGAGCGGCCCTGGACCAAGGCCAACCATCTCCGCGCGGCCCTCTCGATCGCAGGAGCCGCCGGACTCCTGGCCCCCACCATCTGAAGACCGAGGCGTCTGCATCAGTGCATCGCAAGGGTGAGATAGAGGGCTGCGAGGATGAACGCGAGTGGCGTCATGACGAGACGTTCTGATTTGCTGCGGGACACCCCGTTCAGCACCACACCCACTATGAAGTAGGCCGTCAGCACCCAAACAAGCACCGAAGTGAATGATTCATTGATCAAGGAGGGCGCGAAGTTGGCCTTCGCCAAGGCAACGTAGGCGAAGAGCCCGTACGTCGCTATGGACGCGGCGCTGGCGATCCGGAGCCGCGGAGGAAGGACGTTGTGTTGACCGCCCCAGGCCATTCGGCCAAGGGGCGCCCCGGCAATGAGGGCGCCCTGGAAGACGGCCAGGCCGGCCAGGATTAGGCAGGTGAGTACAGCCGAGAGCTCATCGATCGACACGGGCAGACCATCCTTTTCATTGCCCCTTCGCGGGCGGGAGTAGGCGGCAGAGGACACGGGCGCCGCGCACCTCCCTCCTGCCCGGGATCATACGCGTTGGGCGCCCGCCCGACCGTTCTCGACCCGGAATGAGGCGTCGACGACGGCCGGCGAGGCGGTGTCGGCGGCAGACGGCACGACGAGGTAGTCGCTGCGGAACTCGTCCGGGGTCACGGTGCATCGGGTCCAGCCGCGCTTGTCCGGGTTGATGTAGCTGGTGTGCGGGTTCGCCGGCAGGCCGTTCTTGATCGCCTGCGCCCAGCCGCAGCCGGAGCTGATTGAGGTTCCGACGAACTCTGTGGCCACCACCTTCGAGTCCGGATTGGCGTGGTCCAGCAGAACCTCGTTGACGAACGCGGAGTGCCAGTCTCCCGAAAGGACCACCGGGTTGGCCGGTGCCTGCTGGTCGATGAAGTTGGTGAGCCGGTTGCGCGAGACCACGTAGCCGTCCCACTGGTCGTGGTTGACCGAAAGAGTCTCCGAGGGGTCGTAGTCATACTGGGCGATCATCGTCTGCTGCGCGATGACGTTCCAGCGGGCGGAGGACGAAGCCAGGCCCTGGAAGAGCCACCGCTCCTGCTCATCACCCATCAGGGTGCGTGAGGGATCGTACACGTCCGGGTGCTGCGGGCCGCCGGGGAAGTTTTCGGTCAGCTGGTCCGAGCGGTATTGGCGCGTGTCCAGCACGTGGATCTTCGCCAGGTTGCCGTAGTCCAGGCTTCGGTGCAGAACCATGTCCGGGCCGGTCGGCCGCTGCGGCCGACGCAGCGGAAGGTGCTCGTAGTAGGCCTGGAAGGCGTTGGCCCGCAGCTGCAGGAACCGTTGCGGATCGTTGGAGGCCTCTCCGTCTGGCTGGGAGACGCCGTCGGCCCAGTTGTTCTCGATCTCGTGGTCGTCGAAGGTCACGACGAAGGGGAACCGGGCGTGCGCGGCCTGCAGGTCCACCGAGCTCTTGTACTTCGCATGGTTGTTGCGGAAGTCAGCCAGCGTCTCGTGGTTTCTGCCCTCGTAGGTGTAGTCACCCACGTGGACGACGAGATCCAGATCCTCCTGCGCCATGGTGCGGTACGCCGCATACCGGCCTCCGGACCAGGACTGGCACGACGCCAGGCCGAAAGCAATCCTGCCCGGGACAGAGCCGGCCGCAGGCGCCGTCCGGGTGTGGCCGACAGGGCTCTCCTCGCTGCCGATGCGGAAGCGGAACCAGTAGTCCGCTGACGGGCGCAACCCGTCCACTTCGGCGTGAACCGAATGCGCCAGTTCTGGCGTGGCGGTCTCACGGCCGGCCTTGACCACGGTCCGGAAGTCCGGGTCCGTGGCTACCTGCCAGCTCACCTGGACCTGGTACGGCGGCATGCCCCCCATCCCGTCTGGCGCCTGCGGCTCAGGCGCCAGCCGGGTCCACAGCACGACGCCCCCGGATGTCGGGTCACCCGAGGCCACCCCGAGGGTGAAGGGGTTCTGCGGGAAGCTCGGCGCGGCCCACGCGGGCGCCGCGGAAAAGCCGTAGACGGCCGCAGTCGCGACCGCCCCGCCGGAAATTGCGAGGAAGCCGCGGCGGGACGTGGCGAAGGGGCGGGGCATGATGTCTCCTGGGGGTGTGGGGCTTGTCACCTCCATTCAGGCAATGGGACCTTAGCCGCCCGTGTATCGCCGGTGAACGGCGTCAGAACGTTTCCTTGACGAACCGCTGCGTCGCTGCTGCTGTACCGCTTCGACGTCAACGTCCGGTCATCGCTGGTACTCGGCCCGCGGAGAGCCCCACACCGGCTGAGGTGGGTGCGGGGCTCTCGAAGGTCCACCACGGCCGTGGATGTCGCGATGCCCCTACCTGAAGGGTAGAAGGACGGGCGACAATCAGCTCCAACGCATGCTGAACACTTGGTGAAGAATTGCTCGAGGCGCTGGCTCCGCTGGAACCTCCAAAATGTGCGGTCAGGCCGAGGAGTGACCGGCTCTCCGGTCCCAGTATCAGCCGGCTTCGCTGGCTCAGCAGCGGTTACTCAGGGGTCTCGTCCCGGTCGCACTGGACCCGGGTGGATCTGTTCAGTTCAGGGATAGCTGGGCCTTCTTGCCCCGCTTCCGTCCTGCCAGCCATCCAGGCAACGCTGCATCCAGCTCTTCGGCTTTCTCCGAGCTGAGTTTGCCGCGGCGCAGTTTGAACCGCTGGGTGTGAAGCCAGAAACCGAGTTCATGTTCCTGTTCTGTGTCGGCGGCCTTGCGGCGCGGCCAGTCGTTACCGCCCAGGCGATATGCCACCAGCGCAGCCAATTGGTCCCTCCAGATGGCGTCACCGGCCACGTCGCGGGGTTTGCGCTGCCAGTCCGGCAGCACAGCGAGCCCGTCACGGAGCTCCGGGGCAAGGATTCCGGCACGGGCGTCACGCCGGCGGCGGCGCAGCTACGCCGCCAGCTTTCGCTCGGACGCATCGTCAGAGTGCCGGGACGGGTAGCGGCCCGTTTCCTGGACCATCAGGATCACGTGGTGCATGTTCGGCGATCTTCTTGCCGGACAGACCGTTCCGGCACAAGAGCACCGACACAGGATTCGCCTCCGCCTCAGGGACTGCACGGACAGGACAGCGCAGGACCGACAGCATCTCCAGGTCAAGGAGCTGGCGGGTTCCAGTCCGGGCATCCGAAATCCAGAAAAGCTCCAGCGCCGGAACAACAGCGAGCACGCGGCCGCGGTGCAAAACCCGCCCGTCCCGCTGTGCTTCTACATGATCTCCGACGGACAGCTCAGAACAGGAACGCACTACTGCATGTGCGGTCATCATGGGCTCCTCCCTGCATGCGTGTTTGAGTCCAGTGTGGGCCGCCACGGTGGCCCAGGGGTTTCTATCCCATGACTTCTGCGTATCAGGCGGTCGGGGTCACTCGCTCAGCGGCCCCCACCGGTCTCCGTAAGTGAGTTCGGCGGCTCGTCGCGCCGTTCATGAGTCAGCCCGTAGGGGACATCGCGGCTTACAGCGACGGTGTAGCGGGTATATCCGTGCTGAGTGACGAGGATGCCGTGGCGGCGTTCCTTCATGGCGTGTTCGCGGGCGATCTCTACTGCGGCGTTCAGGTCATTTTCGACGGAGTGCGGGTCGTGGGCGGTGACTTCCAGGACGACGTCAGAATGGCGCTTGATCATGGTGGTCTCTTTCTCGTCGGGATGTGCCGGGGTTCTCGGTGGGCACAGGCTTCCGGGCCCGGGCATAGCCGGGGAGGCGGAAAGCGGTGGTTGCAGAGGGGGCCCGGCATTCTCTGATGGGGCGGTGGCTGCCGGCCGCAGATACTCGGCGGGCTGGATCGGCGGAAGCAATCTCCTGCGGATCTGTAGCCAGTGTGGACGATCAGTGGGGCGGGCGCAATACAAAGGCAGAAAATTTCGGCTGTGATGTTCGTCCCGGTGTTCATTGAGGCATGCGCAGCTTCCCGGGGAAGGCGGTTGCTGCTCGGGTTGCCGGCCCTATGGGACAGGGTTTGGGAGAACGGCCAGCTTGTCGGCCACGAGCCTGCCATCGTGGATGACGGTGCGGTCGGTGCCCCGATCCATGATGGTGCTCGTGATGGTCTCGCCGTCGACCAGGACGATGTCGGCCCGGTCGCCAGGAGCCAGGCCGGGCCGGTCGTCGGGGCTGGTGAGCCGCTGGACGGTGCGGTCCATGATGGACGCGCCCCCGACGGTGGCGATCGCCGCGCAGTGTTCGATCAGCGGGTCCTTGCGCAGCCGGTGCGTAAAGGCCAGTTGCCACGTGCGGTCGAGCATGTCGCAATTGCCGTACGGGCTCCAGTAGTCCCGCTGGCCGTCCTCGCCCAAACCGATACGGATCCCGGCGTCGGTCATCCCGGCCAGGTCGAACTGTGTGCCTCCACTCGCCGGGGCGACCGTTGCCCAGGCAACGTCAAGCTCGGCCATCTGCTCCACGAGCCGGGCGGTGACGTCGGGGTGGACGTTGGCCAGATCGTAGGCGTGGGACAGTGACACGCGCCCCTGCATGCCCAGCGCTCGCGTTCGCTCGAAGACAAGTTCAGTGCTGAAGACCCCCATGTGGCCAGGCTCGTGCAGGTGAATGTCGACGTCGACCCCGTACTTTGCAGCCAGGCCGAAGACGATGTCCAGGTGGCGGACCGGGTCACGGTCCAGCTGGCAGGGATCAATGCCGCCGACGGTTGTCGCGCCCGCGCGGAGGGCCTCCTCGACGAGCGGGACAGTTCCGTCCTCCAGCAGGAGGCCTGCCTGGGGGAAAGCCATAACCTCGACGTCGGCGGCGTGGGCGAAGCGCTCCTTCGCGGCCATGACTGCCTCGAAGCGCTCAAGCTTGCAGTCCACATCGATCTGGGCGTAGGAACGGACGCGCGTGGTGCCCCGCGCAATCATCCGCTCCAGAGTTCCCGCTACGACCTCGGTGTACGGGACGGGGGTGTCGCGCCAGTTTTCCCGGTCATTGCGCATCATGTTCCACACGCCGGGTGAGGCGGTGTGCTCCCGGAACGGCAGCCCGATCCGGGTCGAATCGAGGTGCACGTGCACATCCGTGAATGCAGGCAGGGCGATCCGCCCGCGCCCGTCGACTGTCTCGCCTGCGCCGTGGGCTACCCCGACGGCGGCACCCGCCGGGTGAACGGCCGCGATCTTCCCCTCGCGAAGCTCGAGGTCTGCGGCGTCCCCGCCCCAAGGGCGGACATTGGTGATGAGCATGATCATTCCTTACGGTACGGGCTGTGAACGACGGCGGGGAAGGCACCGACCCCCAACGGACCGGTGCCTTCCCTGCCGCACCATGGACTAGAAATGGAAGGCAGCCTGCGCGATGACTGCCGCGGCGACGAAGCTCGCCGTGAAGGTCATCAGGGCGACGATGACAATCTTCCAGCTCAATGAGCGCAGCGCCTTCACATCACGGCCGAGCGACATGCCGATCAGGGCGATCATGGGAAGGCCCGCGAACAGCACGTTGATGTGCTGTGTGCTGGAGGCGATGAATGGGCCGATGGGCACGAACGTTGCGGAGGCAATGGTCGCCAAGGCCAAGACCCAGATGCTGGACGGGACCACCGGCACGAGCTTCGCAAGCACCAGTGCGATGGCAGTGAGAACCAGCAGGATGAGCACGCCCACCACATCCAACGGCCGGGCAGTACCCGTGCCAAGGGCGTTAAGCAGGACACCGGCCACTCCGGTCGCGGCGAACGCGAGGAGCCACGTCCTGGGGGTCCGGACAACAACGGGATCCTCTTCGATGCCGTTGACGTCTACGGTGTCGACTTCGGCGGCCTCGCCGGAGTCGTCGGCCAGTGACCCGCCCGGGCATGCCGAGACGGAGCCGCCCGCTTCCGTTCCAGCCGCCGCCCCAATGAGAGCCCCGCGGCGGACACGGCGGCCGAGGTCGTCCCGTCCGAAGATGCGGGACCACATCTTGTAGAGCTTCTGGCACATCGGCAACGCGATAAAGACACCGGCGTAGAAGCCGACGATGTTCGTGACGAGGTTGGACAGGGCAGCGAGGGCCATGATCTCGCCAGCCATTTCCGGGTACAGGATGGACAGGGCGCCGACGCCGCCGAGCATCATGGACGCGGATCCCAGTCCGAGGCCCAAGGCGAGGGCGCGGGGGTCAAAGAAGTCCAGTCCGCCGAGAAGTCCGGCCAGGAGCGAGATAAACACGGCGCCGAAGACGCTGCCCAGCACCCATACGGCGAACACGCCGCGGTACTCGGGGGAGCGGACGCCGAAGCGCTGGATGGCGAAGGCGAGGTAGGACTCGCGGTCGATCGACCAGGTGGCCCCGACCGCAGTGCGGCCCAACCCCAGGGCAACCGCGACCGGCAGGGCCAGGATTACCGTTCCGACCACGTGCCCCACCTCCTGCAGGAGTATCGCGGGGCCGAGGCCGGTGAACTTCGTCAGTGACGGGCCAATTTGTGTGCCGAGGCCTGCCAGGAAGAAAACAATGGATACGTCCATCAGGTGTGTGGAGACCGCACGCGCTCGCCCTCCGATGGGTTTCCATCGTTGGACTCCGAGGAATCCGCCGATGAGAACGGTCCACAGGATGGGCATCAGGACGATGGCGGCCGGGCCGAGGTGGAACTTGTGCGTTCCGATAGTGATGGCTACGGCACAGACGGCGGTGGAGAGCGCGATCATCGTGAGCCACATGCCGGGACGGGCACGGAAGGAACGCGCGGGTGCTGTGTCCAGTAAGGCGGGCGCGGGGCCGACTGAGGTCTTCGCTTCATTGCGCATGACGCAGGCCTTTCGAGGGAACGAGGGGGAGGGGAAACATTGCCTTCCACATTGCGGAAGTTGACTTTCGGTATACCAAATGACTGTATACTCGTGTCCATTGAGAGGCAAGTCACATTTTTTTCGGTGCGGGTTCACCCGGCCCCATGTGCAAGGAGGCACGCATGTACAAGAAGATCTCTGCCCGGTACGTTCTGGGGTTCGACGGGACGCGGCACACCCTCATCGAGGACGGCGAAGTGGTCTTCGATGGAGATTCCATCGTCTTCGTGGGGCGCCACTACGAAGGCCGGGTCGAGGAGGAGCGCGACTACGGCCAGAGCCTGGTCATACCCGGCCTGATAGATCTGGATGCCCTCGCCGACATCGATCACCTCATCCTTGACTCGTGGCCTGCCCCCGATGTTGCCGCTGGCCACCTCTGGTCGGAGGACTACTTCGCCAACCGTCGCCGGGACGTGTTCACGCCGTCCGAGCGCGCCACGGTCCGCGAATTCGCCCTGGCGCAGCTTGCACTGCACGGCATTACGACCTTCATGCCCATTGCCTCCGAGATCCACAGTTCCTGGGCTGAAGGCCTCGACGAGCTGGTGGACATGGCAGAGACGAGCCGGCGGATCGGACTGCGCGGCTACCTCGGCCCCGCCTACCGGTCGGGGGTCCATGTCACCACTGCCGCAGGCGGCCGCGAAGTCCACTTCGACGAGGCCTGGGGGCTTGCGGGTCTTCGCGACGCAGAGCGCTTCATGGACCACGCCGCCAGCCTCGCAGACCCGCTAGTTACCGGCGTTCTGCTGCCGTGCCGCATCGAGACCCTGTCCGAAGAACTCATGCGGCAGACGGCGCGGATAGCCCGGGAGCGGGACGCGCTCGTCCGGCTCCACTGCCTCCAGTCCCCGCTCGAGAACGAGCTTCTGCAGCGTTCCGCCGGACGCGGCGTCCTGGAACTGCTCGAATCGACCGGCCTGTTCGGCACTCGCTTGCTGATCCCGCATGGTGTCGTGATCAACGGCAAGGACCTCGCCGCGTCCTCCCACGGAGGCCCGCTGGACTTGCTGGCCCGGCACGGCGTCAGCATTATCCACTGCCCGCTGACGTCCTTCCGCTACCAGAAGCAGCTTGTTTCGTTCGACCGCTTCCGCGAGGCAGGAGTCAACCTGTGCCTGGGTACGGACTCATTTCCGCCGGACCTGGTGCGCGGCATGGACGTCGGCATGCACCTGACCCGGCTGGTCGAGGAGAGGCCGGACGCCGGGGCCCTGGCCGACTACTTCGACGCCGCCACCATCGGCGGCGCGCGTGCCCTCGGACGGGCCGACCTGGGGAGGCTTGCCCCCGGGATGCAGGCCGACATCACGGTCCTCTCCCTGGGCCACTTCGGCGATGGCGTCGTCGAAGACCCACTGCGCACGCTGGTGCTCAATGGCACGGCGCGCCAGGTGACGGATACCTTCGTGGCCGGGCAGCCCGTGGTGGTCGGCGGCACCCTGCCCGGCATCGACCTGCAGGCGCTGCGGGCCGAGGGACAGCGCCTCTTCGACCAGATGCGGGCGGCCTACTCGGTGCGGGATGCCCAGCGCAGGACGCCCGGCGAGCTGTTTCCTCCGGCCTACCCGCGTGCGGAAGTCTCCACTCCGGTCACGGTCCCGTGAGGACCTGAACTCTAAAACTGAGTGTCCGGCCGCTATTGGTTTGGTATACCAAACGCGCTATTGTGGATGTGAAAGAGGGCTGCCGGCTCGCTGGGGAAGCGCATCGGCCCTCAGTAAAAGAACACCCCATTGACCTGTTGCCATCGGGCCCGCGTTCCTTCCGGGAGGGCCCTTCTAATTGGAGAAATAATATGTGCCTGCACGACCACACCCCTGCTGCCCTGCCTCCCGCCGCAGTTCCGCGCCGCGGCATCCTGGCCGGGGCGGCTGCCCTCGCCGGAATCTCAGTGGCGAGTCTTGCTGCCCAGCTGGGAGGTGCCCCGGCGGCGCAGGCCGTGGACAACCCCTCGAGCCCGGGCCGCACCGGCCACCCCGCTTCGCCCCCGCCCATGATCATTGAGGGCGGCACCATAGTTGACCCCAAGACGGGCGATGCAGTGGTAGACGGAGTCCTCGTGCTCGAAGATGGCAAGGTCACCGCGGCGGGCAGCCGCGAGGAAACACGGCGTGCCGTAGCCGCCCTTGCCGGCCGCGCCCGCATCGTGGATGCCTCCGGACGGTGGGTCCTTCCCGGCCTGATCGACGTGCATGTCCATGCGAACGCGCTTTCGGATGCGCGGGCCATCCTGCAGGGCGGAGCGACCAGCGTCAGGAGTGGTTCAAGCAGCTTCTATCAGGACGTCGCCCTTGCTGCCCTGCCAGCCTGGGCGGCCGGCGCTTCGCCCCGGATGAGCCCGGCGGGGCTGTTCATTTCACCCGAACTGGGCGACTCCCTCCTCGCAGACCCGGACCTTGCCCCGCTCGCCTCCCTGTCCGGGGGAGTCACCGAACCGGCGGACCTTGCATACCTCACCCGCGTCAACCTGAAGCGCGGCGCCCAGGTGATCAAGACCCGGGCCAACCCCCGCGCGGGCCTGCCGGAACAGGACCCCCGGAAACTGGTCTACACCTACGAGCAGCTCTCCGCGGTGGTCAAGGCCGCAGGCAACGCCGGGGTCCTGTGCCATGCCTACAGCGCGGAGGGGATAGACGGCGCGGTACGGGCAGGTGTGAGGAGCGTCGAGCACGGCGTCTTCGTCAGCGAGGAGACCATCTCCCGGATGGCAAGGCGGGGGACCTACTTCACTCCCACCCTGGATGCCATCACGAGCATGGCTGGCTCGGCCAACCCCATCCTTGCCGCCCGTGGCAAGGAGTACACCCCCATCATCAAGGCAGCAGTGAAGGCTGCCCATGAAGCCGGAGTAACCGTGGTCGCAGGAACGGACTCCTTCGGCGCCGATGTGACTCCGATAGGCACGGAGGCGCGCCTGCTGGGTGAGGCCGGGCTTTCACCCCTGGACGCATTGAGGGCTGCGACAGTAAATGCCGCCGCCTTGCTCGGTTGGAGCGGGAATGCAGGACGGCTGGTGCGCGGTTCCTTCGCAGACGCAGTCATTGTGGACTCTGATCCTTTGGCCAGCGCTGCGGCCCTGGAGAAGATCAGTGCCGTGGTGGCACAGGGAGTCCTTGTCCGGAATGACCTTTGATCGATCGCTACTTGTACCGGCGCATTTCACGTGCCGCCGTCCTCCTGCCCGGGCCCATGAGGCCCACCATCCAGAAAGCAACCCATGACCCTGATCCTTAAGGCCTCCGAGCTCCAGGCCCTCGCCGACATGCCAGGGACCATCGCCGCCGTCGAACGCGTTTTTGCCGGCCTCAGCCGGGGGACGGCTGTCCAGCCGGCGCCGGATTCCCTTCTCTTGCCGTCCTCGGATGCCAGGTTCCTGCCGATGGCAGCGCTGTCCGGCGCCGAGGAGCTGGCATCCGTGAAGCTCCTGGCGGACATCCCGGCAAACCGGGAATCCAGCCTGCCCACACAGCGGTCCACCATCATGTTGGTCTCCCAGCTGACCGGCGAAACCCTGGCCATCCTGGACGGCAAAGTCCCCACGCGGGTCCGCACTGCCGCTGCCAGTGCAGTAGCGACGAAGCTCCTTGCGAGGCCAGCCAGCACCACCCTGGGACTCATTGGTGCGGGCGCCCTGGCCGTGACACATGTGGAAGCCATGCTGGCTGTTCTTCCGATTGAAAACGTCGTGGTGTGGTCCCGTTCCGCGGACACCGTCGCTGCCTTCTGTAGCGAGATTTCCCACTACGGCCTGAACATCACCCGGGCGTCCAGCGTGCGTGAAGTTGTGGAAAGCGCCGACGTGCTCTGCACCCTCACGCCGGCCGTTGAGCCCCTGGTGAGGGGCGAGTGGTTCCAGCCAGGACTGCACGTGAACGCGGTCGGATCCCGCCCCCGGGCTGACCACCGGGAGATCGATTCGGCGGGCATGGTGAGGGCGAGGGTTTTCGTGGACAGCCTCCCGACGGCCAGAGCCAAATCGGGTGCGCTGATCATTCCAGTGGCCGAAGGTGCAATGACGTTCGAGGATGTGGCAGCCGAGCTGGGTGACGTGGTGACCGGGACCAGGGCGGGACGCCAGGGCGATGACGACGTAACCTTGTTCAATTCGGTTGGTATCGGTCTGCAGGATCTTGCCATCGGGCGGCTCCTGTACCGCGCCGCGCTCAAACGGGGTGTTGGCACCCGCGTGGCCCTGAATAATTGAGAAGACGCGGATCTAAGACTCACAGGTAACAATGGAGGCACGAATGACAGTCCAAACGGAATCTCCCGGGTCCTCGGCTGACATTGCCCGCGCACGGATCCGGGAGCTGATCATCTCAGGCGATTTCGCGCCAGGGTCCCGGCTCCGAGAACGTGACCTGTCCGAAACCCTGGCTGTTTCCCGGATTCCCGTCCGGGAAGCACTCCAGCAGCTTGAAGCCGAAGGCTTCATTGACGCCTCCCCGCGGCGTGGTGCCACCGTCAAACAGATCACGCTGAACGACGTCAACGAACTCTTTGATGTGCGGCTCAGTCTGGAAGTCCTCGCCGCGCGCCTGGCTGCCCAGGCGGCGGCAAGGGGCCAGTCTCCGCTGCGGCTGCAGCAGATGATGGACCAGGCAGAGGAAGCAACCCGGCGCCACGACCATGCGCAAATACCACTCATCAACACCGCCCTGCACGCCGAGATTGTGGCGATGGCGGGGAACTCACTGCTGGAATACTCCATGAAACCTCTCCTGGGCAGGATGCAGTGGCTGTTCACGCTGACAGGGCATCGCGACCCCAACGTTCAGTGCGCTGAGCACCTCAGCCTGTGCAAGGCCATCTATGACGGCAAGGCGGACCTGGCAGCGGCGCTGGCCTTTGCGCACGTTGAGTTGGGCCGTGAACCGTCGCTCCAGGGACTGGCTGAGCGTCTGCCCGAAAGCTGACAGTTACTGGATGGCCTTGCTCAGGGTTCCGCGGAGGCGCAGTTCTCCCGGGATCCGGTTGATCGTCGCTGCCGGTTGGTTGCCATCGATCAGCTGCAGCAGTGTTTCAGCGGCCCGTGCGCCCATTTCGGCAAGTGGGGGAGCGAAGGTGGTGATGCCGGGCCCCCAGATCTCGAACCAGTCGGGATCCCCGTATCCGGCGAGGGCGAGGTCATCGGGAATTCTGATGCCGGATTCCCGTGCTGTCCTGAGGACGCCCATGACCAGCCGGCTGCTCAGTGGCAGGACGGCCTGTGGCAGGTCTGGCAGCAAGGAATGCATGGCACGGGCGCCGCCCTCGGCTGTGAAGTCGGTGAACATGACGCGGAGGCGTTTGCCTGTTGTGGCGTTTTCTTCGAAACCGGCCTGCTGTGCGGCGGCTTTGAAGCCTGCGAGCCGGTCGCGGCTGGTGCTGTAGGTGTCGGGGCCGACGATGGCGGTGATGTCGGTGTAGCCGGAGTTGATGGCGAGGTCGGTCAGTTCTTTGACGCCCTTGAAGTCGTCGCTGACCACGGCGGGGACGTTCCGTCCGCTGTAGCGGTTGAGCTCGACTATCGGGACGGGGGAGGGATGTGTGGCAGGTGGCCCGGACGGTACGTGGACGATGCCGTCGACGCGTCGGGCGGCCATTTCCTTGAGTGCTTCCTGGTCCCGTCCGGGGTGGTTGCCGGTGGTGGCGACGAAGAGGTGGTGGCCTGCGGTTCTCAGTACGTCCTGCAGGACTTCGGCGCTGGCGGTGTAGAACTCGTTGGTCATGTCGGGAACGATGAGGCCTACGCTCCTGGTCCGGCGTTCCCGGAGGGCGCGGGCGGTGGCGTCGCCTGTGTAGCCGAGTTCCCGGGCGGCTTCGAGGACTCGCATGCGGGCGTCCCCTCCCACGGGTCCTTTGCCGCTAAGTGCCCGCGATGCTGTGCCGTACCCGACCCCGGCTGCCCGTGCGACGTCCGTAAGTTTCACCATGGAGTCCATCCTATTAGCGGGGCCGGGCGCGCAGCGGTTATGGCAGGGACAGTCCGATTGCGGTGCCGATGCCGATGACGGTGATGAGAATCAGCGGAATGGTGACCAGGTCCGCAATAACTCCGGTCTTGATCATTCGCAGCATCGGCACGTAGCCGGAGCCGTAGACGATGGCGTTCGGCGGGGTGGAGACCGGGAGCATGGCGCCGGCGTTGCCGCCGAAGATAGCCGCCATCGCGGGAATCAGCGGATCGACGCCGATGGCAACGGCGATGGGAATGATGATGGGCACAACGATTCCCACGCTCGCAGTGTTGCTGGTCGTTTCGGAGATGACCATGCCGAGCACCACGGCCACCAGGCACAGCAGCAGGACGCTGTTGACGCCGGTGACGTCCGCGACGGCCGTGCCGATGGTTTCGGCCAGGCCGGTGGCTTTCATCATCGCGCCGACGGTGAGCCCTACGCCTACCAGGATGACGGTTCCCCAGTCGATTTTGGCGGCTTCGCTCCATTCCAGCGTGGGTGTTTTGTTCTGGGTGGGAATGAGGAACAGCAAGCCGGCGAGCAGGACGACGACGGATCCCTCGTTCATGTGGGAGGCAACCGTGGAGATGACCGGGTCCGTGAGGTTGAGGGTCGTGACGACTGCCGGAAAGGTCCACAGAAGGACGGTCAGGGCAAAGACGAGCGCGACGATTTTTTCACCGCGCGTCATGGGGCCGAGTTCGTTGTACTGGCGGCGGAAGGATGCCGTCCCGTTGGGGATGAAGTGGGTTTCCGGCTTGTTCATGAACACCAGAGCGATGAACATCAGGGTCCCGAGGCCAAGGACGTAGGGGCCGGAGATGGACACCCAGTCGAAGAGGGGGATCTGGTATCCGGTCATCTGCTCCACGGTGCCGCGGCCGATGACGTTGGCGATGCCCGTGACTGGAGTGAGGACGGAGCCGACACCGGCGCCGTAGGCGATGGCGAGCATCAGCATGCAGGAGAAGCGTGTCTGGTAGCTTTTACTGCCGCTGGCCGGGTCGTGGATGAGGTCGCCGACCGTGCGGACGACGCCGATGCCGATCGGGAGCAGCATGGCGGCGGTCGCGGAGGCCGAGACCAGCATGGCGAGCAGTGTGGCTACGATCATGAACGCCAGTGCGGTCAGATGGGTGCTGTCGCCGACTTTGGGAAGGGACAGCACGCGCAAGGCGAACCTGCGGTCCAGCCCGTGCACGGTCATGGCACGGGCGAGGATAAATGCGCCGATGACCAGGAAAACGGTAGGGGAGCCGAACGCGGAGTAGACCTCTGAGGGGGTGCCCACGCCGAGCAAGACCAGCAGGGCGATGCCGATCAGGGCTGTTGCGGGGATGGGGATGGTTTCGGTGACCCAGAAGAGGACGATGAAGCTGAGCACGCCGAGCATGGCACGCTGTTCCCAAGGCAGTCCCTGCGGCAGGAAGAGTGCCAGGGCCATGAGCGGCAGCGCGGCCCAGAGGCCGGCGCGGGCACGGATGTAGTCGAACCGGCTGGCTGATCCGACGTCGTTGTGGGTGGTTACCTCTGTTGCGCTCACGCGGGGTCTCCTTCGGCTCCGTTGGCGGCTACTGCCAGTTCAGCGATGGGAGGACAGGCGGCAGACAGCGGTGTGCCGGAATGCCAGATGCTGACTGCAGTCTTGCAGATGGACTCGGCTTCGCCCAGGTAGTCGCGGGCCTGGACGAGGGAATCGGGGAGCAGGTCCGACATGCCCTGCTCTGCGGCCACTGACCGGAGGGCGTCGGCGAGTACGGTGCCGGATTCGCGGGCGCGCGTTGACGCGGCGTAGAGCAGGTCGTGGGCATGTTCCCGTCCGACCTGTTCGGCCAGCTGGATCATCTGGGCTTCGGCGAGGACCAGGCCGCCGTCGAGTTCCATGTTGTGGCGCATCCGGTCCGCGTCCACGCGCATGCCGTCAACGATGACCAGGGTTTCGCGCAGTGCGCTGCCGGCGAGGGAGGCCAGCTGGGGGATGACCTGCCATTCGATCTGCCATTCGCCGGCGCTGCGTTCGTGTCCGGCTTCCTGGATCCTGGCCAGCGAGGATGCCAGTGCGCCGGCAGTTCCGGACAAGCCGATGATCAGTTCGGACGAGATCGGGTTGACCTTCTGGGGCATGGTGGACGAGGCACCCCGGTGCGGGGAATAGGGTTCGAAGACTTCGGCGATCTCGGTGCGGGAGAGGTCCACGATGTTGCGGGCGAATTTTGCGCACGAAGCGGTGATCGTCACGCACAGCCAGCCGAACTCTGCCAGGCTGTCGCGCTCCACGTGCCAGGGCACCTCTGTGTCCTCGAGGCCAAGAATCTCAGCGACGCGGGTGCGCAGGGCCGAGGACTGGGGCCCGTAGGCGGCGGAGGTTCCGCCGGCGCCGAACATAGAGATAACGGCGACGCGGGGAAGCGCCTGGGTGATGCGCTGCCGCTGGCGTGTGAACTGGTTCAGCATGGTCGCCAGCGTGGCGCCGAACGTCGTCGGCACCGCCTGCTGGGCGTGGGTCCGGCCGGCCATCAGAGTTGCGCTGTGGACCAGGACCTGTTCTGCCAGTCGGTCGCCAAGACGTTCGAGGTCCTCGTCCAGGAGCTTGAGGGAGCGCTGCAGCTGCAGGGCCAGGCCGGTGTCCATGATGTCCTGTGTCGTTGCCCCGTAGTGCAGCCGGCCGTTCGGGCCCTCCGGGAGCGCGGCCGCGATCTCACGGACGACGCCGAGGATCGGGTACCCCACGTTCCGCGCGGAGGTCCACAGGCGCTCGGGGTCGATGTTCGCGGGCACGGCGGCCTTGGCGATCGCCTGGGCGTCCTCCTGCGAGATGATGCCGAGCTCTGCCTGCGCAAGCGCCAGAGCACGCTCAGCAGCCAGCCAGGACTCAACGGCCTCCGCCGGGGAAAAAAGATCAGCCTGTCGGTCATCGCCGACGAGATGCATGAGGAGGGAGAAAGGTGTAGAGGTCATCGTTGGCCTGCCTTTAGTTGCGTCGTTGCAGTGGATTCGAATCCACTTTTCTAGCCCATCAGCAGAAAGGCTGGAAGTGGATTCGAATCCATTAGAGCGTGAGTCCCTCCTGTTGTCAAGGTCACACCTCAAGGGCCTCAGCTGGGAGAGCGGGCCGAATGCCCGCGCGACGCGATATTTCCCCGTTGATAAACATGAGCAAGTGTGCTTGCCTGACGCAAGGCACGCAGATCCAGAAGGGGTCCGCAGCCGTCGTTTTGGCGAGGTGACCACGACATGAGGTTGACGACGACGACCAACGTCTCGGTGGACGGCGTGATGCAAGGGTTGGGCGGACCTGACGAGGATCGCAGCGGCGGCTTCGACCGCGGCGGATGGGCCATACCGCTTCTCGATACCGAAGCCGGTGACTATCTCAACGAGATCTACGGCGGCGCGTCCGCCTTTCTGTTTGGCCGGCGGACGTACGAGATTTTCGCCGGCTACTGGGGAGCGATGGCCGATCCGAGCACGAACCCGATCGCCGACGCGCTGAACAGCCGGCCCAAGTGCGTGGTGTCGACCAGCCTCACCGACCCGCAGTGGGCGGGCACGACTGTCCTGTCCGGCGACATCTCCGCGGCCGTCCGCGATCTGAAAGCGCGGCAAGACGGCGAACTGCTGGTGCCGGGCAGCGGTGCCCTCGTCCGTTGGCTGCTCGCCACCCAGCTGGTCGACCAGCTTGACCTGCTTATCTATCCCGTCGTCGTCGGCCAGGGCACACGGCTGTTCCCCGATTCCGGTCCGGACATCGCGCTCGACCTGGTCAGCTCGAGGACCACGTCACGGGGCATAACCATCCAGGCCTATCGGCCTGCTGGGCGCCCGGAGTACGCAACGTCCACGGCCGACCCGAACGCGTGACCTAGCGGCGCCGACCGCGAGATCTCGTCGCGAAGAACACCCAACATCCGTCCGTACCGCACGAAGCGGCCGCGCCCCATGGTCGGGGACGCGGCCGCTTCGCGAGCCGTCCGGGCTAGTGGATCTGGATGTTGCCGCCCAGGAGCGTCTGGGAGCCTGAGTCGTAGCCGGTGCCGAGCAGGATCCGGTACTTGTCGATGCCCACGCCGGGCTCGCCGAGGTCTTGGACGTCGATCCGGAACAGGTGCGAGCCCTGGCCGTTGAGGGTGGCGCGGCCGAAGATCGTCGCCTGCGTGCGCTGTGGGTTGCAGGTCAACGCCAGGATCTTGATCGACTTCACCTTCAGCGGCTGGGAGGGCCCGTGGTCCTGGTACTGCTCCTGGCCCTTGACGTTGCCGGCGGCGTTTGACTGGGCATTGCCGCCGAATGTGGCCTTGTCGCCGTTGGCGGCGGTGATCCGGCCACCCTTGGTGATGTTGGCCTCGCAAAGCGGGGTCGTGACCGGAAGCGTCCAGACCTTGGACGCCGCGGCGAAGGGCTCGCCCGGATCCTGCGCGGTGTCGCTGTCGGTGTCGGCGAAGGCGCTGATCGCGTCCGCTCCGGGGAGTTCGGGGCCCTGGTAGCAGAAATCCGCTTCGCCGTTCACGTCGGTCGTGTCCGATCCGCTCGTGTTGACCGACCCGGTGACCGAAAAGCGCACGGTGATGCCCGGCGTCGGGTTCCCCGACGCATCCTCGACCGTTGCCGTCACGCAGTGCTGCGTGCCGACGTCGTTGGTGTCGGCCGCGGGGGCGAGCGTGAGCGTTGCCGGCGCGCCCGGGCCGAACGAGAACTTGGCGACGAAGGCGTCATCGCTGCCGTTCTGGGTGGTGTCGAATGCTCCAGGGGTGGTGGGGAAGTTCAAAGAGGCTGTCTGGCCGGTGATGTAGGCGCTGCCGGCTGTATCCAGGGCGATCCCGAGGCCGCGGTCGTCAGCAGCGCTGCCCAGGAAGGTGGAGTCGGCGAGGGCCGTGCCCGTGGTGTTGAGCTTCGAGAGGAAGGCGTCATTGGCGCCGCCGCCATAGGTCGTCTGGAACGTCCCGGTGGTGGTCGGGAAGCCCACGGAGTTGGTCCGGCCGGTCACGAAGGCGCCCCCCGTCGTGTCGACGGCGATACCCTCGCCGCGGTCGCTGGAAGCTCCGCCCAGGAAGGTTGAATAGGAGAGGCCCGAGCCCGCGAGGTTGACCTTCGTGACGAAGCCGTCCTCGACGCCGCCGAGGGTCGTGTCAAACGCTCCCGCTGTGGTCGGGAAGTCGGAGGAGTTGGTCATTCCGGTCACGTACGCACCGCTTACGTCGACGGCGATCCCGAAACCTGCCTCGAGCGCACCCGCTCCGCCGCTTCCTCCCAGGTAGGTGGAGTAGATGAGGGCCGAGCCCGTGGTGTCCAGCTTTGAGACGAAGGCATCGTCGAGGCCATCAAGCGTCGTGTCGGACGCCCCTGCGGTGGTTGGGAAGTCGGAGGAGATGGTTTGGCCGGTCACGTAGGCGCTGCCGGTCACATCCAGGGCGACCGCGTGCGCCTCCTCGCCGGAGGTTCCGCCCACGAAGGTGGAGTAGACGAGGCCCGCGCCCGTGGGGTTGAGCTTCGTCACGAAGGCGTCACCGCCGCTGGGGCTGGTGTCGAACGCCCCCAGAGTGGTGGGGAAGCCAAAGCCGGGGGTCGTGCCGGTCACGTGGGCGCTCCCCGCCACGTCGACGGCGATCCCAAAGCCTGTGTCGGAGGCTCCTCCTCCCAGGTAGGTGGAGTAGACGAGGCCCGTGCCTGTGGCGTTGAGCTTTGTGACGTAGGCGTCCACGCCGCCGTTGGCGGCCGTGTCGAACGCCCCGGGGGTGGTGGGGAAGTTCGAGGATGTTGTCTGGCCGGTTACGTAGGCGTTGCCCATGGCGTCGACGGCGATCGCTTGGCCGTTATCGGTGGATGTTCCGCCCAAGTAGGTCGAGTAGACGAGAGCCGTGCCCGTGGGGTTGAGTTTCGTCACGAAGACGTCGGCGCCGCCGTTGGCGGCCGTGTCGAACGCCCCGGCTGTGGTGGGGAAGTCCGTGGAGGTCGTCACGCCGGTCACGTAGGCGTTCCCCGCCGTGTCGACGGCCACTCCAAGGCCTCTGTCGTCCGCGGTTCCGCCCAGGAAGGTCGAGTACGCCAGGGCGGGGTCGATCACCAGTGCCTGGCTTCGGTCGTAGCTGCCGAGCGCGAAGCCGTAGGAGTGGCCTTCGAGTGCGTAGCGGCTCTCAACCGCGGCTTGGTTGCCGTCGATGGTCTGGTAGCTGGTGGGGGAGGAGTCCCTCAAGGCGCCCAGCGGCGTGTCGATGAGCATCGCCCCGTCCGGACTCAGGGACAGGCCGTTAGCGCCGGAGTAGCCAAGGCGGATATTGGAGGGATCGGCGCCGGGCGCCAGGTGGAACTCGTACTTGAGGCTTCCGTCCCGGCCGGCGAAGACCATGTCGATGCCCGGCCACAGCTCGCGGTAGGTGAGTTGCTGGTAGGTGGGCAGGTTCGTGTGGCTCCCGCCGGCCGTCAGGTAGTTCACCGTCCCGGGGGCGCTGTTGCCCGTCTCGAGGCTCGCGGCCGGGCTGGAGCCGAGGAAGTGAAGCTCGAGCGCTTGGCCTCGCTCGCCCTTTGCAAAGGAGAGCACGGCCTTGTCCTGGGTGAAGAAGAAGCTAAAGCCCGAGCCCTGCGCGTAGTAGCGCACGCTCTGGTCGGTCTGGCCGGCGTTCGGGACGAAGGACAGCGGCAGCTTCCCGTAGGCGTCGAGGGCCTGCCCGCTGCCCGCGGGTGAGAGGCCGGCAGGCGCCGGCCCGGCCGGCACCGCCTCGCGGCCGCCAGCAACTCCCGCGGCTGTCGGCGTCAAGGCTGTCGGCGTCACCACGACCGACGCGACGGCGAGCAGGGCAAGGACGACCAGACCCACGATGAACCCTGGCCAATGTCTGCCCCCGCCCCGGGAGCCGGGGACCCCGTCCCAGCCGATCGATCCCTCACGCGCGCATGCAATCCCAACGGACATGGCCCCACCCTTTACTTCGAATGTCCCGACCACGCCCCAGCGCACGGGCGGCGAACACGGACATGAATACGCCGGCCCCCTGCGGCTCCCGCGAGAGCTCCAAGGCGCGGCGTGCCAACATTCAACCCGACTTCATCTGGGCGCACACGAGTGGTGTGTACTCGTTTCAGGGGACCGCGTCTGAGTAGCCGCCCGAGAAGTGGAATGACGACTTGCCCGGTCAAATGCGCTGACGCCCAGAACACGAGTACTGACTACTCGTTCTACGAGGCGTTTCAGCGGACCATCTGAATAACCGTCATTCCTTCCCAGTCGTCGAGGATCTTTTCACGACCGCTGGCGGCGAAGCCGTTCCGCCGATAAAACGCCTGGGCCCGTGTGTTGTCACGTGCCACCCAGAGGGTCGCGCTTTCCGTGCCGATCGTGGCCTCCAGCAGCTGCTGTCCCAGCCCGGATCCCTGATAGGCAGAGAGCAGATAGATTCCCCACAGCTCAGCCAGCGAGCTCGTCCCCGGGGCCGGGGGAACGGAGCCGGCGAATCCGACCAGCCGTCCTTTGTGAACGGCCACCCAATGGCGGTCAGCGTGGGGTCCGGTGAGAATTCGCGACCACTGCGCGGTCCCGTCTGCGAGGTTCTGCTTCTCGAAGAAGCTGGCCGACAGGAGGCCGGCATACGTTTCACGGCGGCAACGGAGGTGCAGGTCGGCGAGTTCGTCCGCATCGCTGGGTCCGGCACGGCGCACGACAAGTTCTGAGTCCATTGACCGATTCTAAAGACCCCGTTGCTGTGCCGTCGGGGCCGCGGACGTAGCAGCACCGGTAGATGTCTTCGTACTGCGCCACCCCGCCCATGGGCGCTCCGAGATGGGGCTCGTTGACCGCGTGCCGGCGGGCTACAGTTGGCGCCATGAGAAAACTCATCGTCCAGCAGTGGGTTACCGTCGACAACATCGCCGCGGAGGAGGACGGCGGGCTCAGCTTCGTGTCAGGGGAGCCCTTTTCCGAGACCGACACCAGCGCGTTCAAGGCAAGCGTGATGGGGTTCATGGACTCGGTCGACACGATGATTCTCGGCGCGAACACCTATGCCCAGTCCGTGGGCTACTGGCCGTACGCCGAGGAGCAGGGCGAGTACGGCGAGAAGCTCAACAACCTCACCAAGTTCGTCGCCTCGTCGAAGCTGGATGAAGCCCCCTGGGGCGACTTTCCCGCCGCGACCGTGACGCGCGACCCGGCCGCCACCATCCGGGAGCTCAAGGAGCAGAGCGGCAAGGACATCTGGCTGTGGGGGAGCCTGAGGCTCATGCACTCCCTGCTGGACGCCGGCCTCGTCGATGAAGTCCAGATGCGGGTCTGCCCGGCGTCACGCGGCAAGGGAAGGCGCATTTTCGAGGATTCGCAAGACCTGAAGCTGGTCGAGGCAACCCCCTTCGAAAACGGCGTGGTACTTCTGCGCTACGAGATCAGAAAATAAGCGGACAGTCCGCACTTTCAATTCTTCGAAGGGGCTCATCATGCGCCTGTTCACTCGTCGAGGGGCCAGACAGTCACCAGATCCAGTCGACAACGCGCGAAAGAAACCTCGGCGGAGGCTACGGATCGCGGGTATCAGTGCGCTCGTTGCGCTGGGCCTCGTGCTGGCTTCGACGGCCGCCAACGGTCTCCTGGAGCAGTCGGAAAAATCCAGCATCAGCCCTTACGGCGAACGCATTGGCATCAGCAGCGGCCAGGTCAACGTGTACCGGAATGGACTCTCCGGCCAGCCCATCGTCCTCCTCAGCGGCCTGGGAACACCCGCGCCTGCCCTCGATTTTTCCCCGCTGATCCGCGAACTTGGAAGTTTTGACGTCATCGTCGTCGAGGGATTCGGCTACGGATACAGCGACATGAACGCCGGCGAGCGGACCAACAGGAACATCAGCACGGAACTCCACGAAGTGCTGACCAAACTCCACGTCGAGCAGCCCTACGTTCTGGCAGGACACTCCATCGCCGGCTTCTACACCCTTGACTACGCCAACCGGTACCCAGCGGAAGTAGCCGCAGTGATCGGAATCGACGCGACGGTCCCCAAAGTAACGAGTGAACCGGCAGGGGAGCCGCAACCGGGAATCAACTGGGAACGGGCGCTCTCTGTCACCGGCGTGGTCCGCAACGTCACCGCCATTGCCCCTGGCCTTGCGGCTCCGGACAGTGATGCCTACAGCGCCGACGAACTCGAACGCATGCGCCTGATGCTGAGCTGGAACTTCGGCAACGACGCTGTGGCCGACGAAACATCGCGAATCGCCGCCAACGCGGCAGCCCTGAGAGGTGTCCGCTATCCCGATGCGCTCCCCGTTCTGGCCTTCATCGCCGACGACAAGACCGACTCGACATCAACCCGGACAGCCGCGACGCAAGACCTGCTGAAAAACGTCGAGCACCACGAAATCGTCACGCTCGAGGGCGGTCATTACCTGCATTGGACTCAAGCCAGGCGCATGGCAGAAACCATCACAGCGTTCCTCGGCAAGCACCGATGACCGGGGTTCCCGCTGCTGCGCAGCGGGCGTAGAGGGCTATCACTGTCTGTCGGATCCGCATCAGATGCCATTCACCGGATTCGGGCTGACGGCGGCAGGACGTCCCGCCGCCGTCAGCTCTTCTGTTTGCTATTTCTGTCCCAGGAGATGAAGGGGTGTGCGGAACGTTTCCTTGGCGGTAGCGGCGGCGACAGCAGCCAGCAGACAGACCGCGGCGGTGAAGGCCGCCACCGGAACCCAGTTGGTTTTGTCTCCACCGTTGAGCCACGTGGCAATGGCAGGGCTGAAGCCCGCGATGAGGAGGCCGAGTTGGAGGCCGATGGCCACTCCGGAGTAGCGCACCTTCACATCGAACATTTCGGAGAAGAACGCCGGGTAGAGTCCGTTGGCCGCGCTGTAGAACAGGGAAGTCGTAGCCAGGCCCGCGAGGAGGATGAGCATGAAGTTGCCCGTGGAAATGGCCTGGAAGTAGAAGAAGATCCCTGCGGCGCTACCGATGCAGCCCGTGATGAATACTGGTTTTCGGCCAATTCTGTCTGACAGGGCAGCCGCGAGCGGCTGCGTGAGCAGGGCGGCCACGTTGGTGCCGATGGTCACCCACAGCATGGCCGACGTCGTGATCCCCACTGTCTGCGTTGCGAACGCCAGGGCGAAGACCGTGACCACTGTGTTGGTGACTGTGAACAGGGAGGCGAAGCCGACCCGGACCACGTCCCAGCCATGGTCTCTGATGACGGTGACCAGGGGCAGTTTGGCGGTCTGGTGGTTTTCTTTGGTTTCTTCGAAGATCTCTGGTTCTTGGAGGGTGCGCCGGATCACGTAGGCCAGTACGAGGACCGCCAGTGAGGACCAGAACGGGACGCGCCAGCCCCAGCTGAGAAGGTCCTTCTCCGGCAGGGCGGCGATGGGAAGGAACACCAGGCTCGCCAGGATCAGGCCTGTGACGATGCCGTTCAGGGCCCACGAACCGTAGAGGCCTCGGCGATCGTCGGGTGCCTGTTCGATGGTCAGTGTGCTGGCCCCGGCGGTCTCTCCGCCGGCTGAGAGGCCTTGGCAGATCCGGAGGACGACGAGCAGAATGGGTGCCCAAATGCCGATTGTGTTGAAGTCTGGCAGGCAGCCGATGAGGAACGTCGAACCGCCCATTAGTACGAGCGTGACGACTAGGACGTTCTTGCGTCCCAGTTTGTCGCCAAAGTGGCCAAGGATGATGGCCCCGAACGGTCGTGCCACATAGGCTACGCCGAACGTGGCCAAGGATGCGAGGGTAGCGGCGCCGCCAGCCGAGGGGAAAAAGATCCGGCCGAATACCAAGGCCGCGGCGGAGGCGTAAATGAAGTAGTCGTAGTATTCCAAGGTGCCGCCGAGGTAGGCGGCTGCGGCGGCGCGTTTGGCCTGGTTGGGGGTGCGCTGGCGCACCGGGGCGCTGTCGGTGCGCAAAGTCTCCATTGACATTGTTGCTCCTGGTTGTGGGTCGGGATGGTTAACCGGCTTGGGGATCGGCGGGTATCGGTGCTCCCGCATTGGTCGGCAGCGGCGGGCAGGCGGGGGCCAGGGACGTGGCCAGGTGTTCCCCGACGGCGAAGGCCCTCGTGATGGCAGAGCCAAGGGTGGCGCCTCCGCCCGGGTAGTTGTTCCGGAAGACGCCGGCTGACACGTTTCCGGCAGCGTAGAGTCCTGGGATCGGCTGCCGGTGGCGGTCAAGGACGCGCCCGTCGAAATCGGTGGCGAGACCCCCGGACGTACCCAGGACCCCTGCGTGGATGGTCACGGCATAGAACGGCGGCTCGAGGAGGGGTGCCAGGCATGGGTTTGGGGTGTTTGCGGCGTCGCCGAGGAACCGGTCCTGGGGTGTGGCGCCCCGGTGGAATTCCCGGTCCACGCCCGTGGCGGCGTCTGCGTTGAACCTGCGCACGGTCGAGGTCAGGCCGTCGGGGTCTACGCCGATTTTCCGTGCCAGTTCTTCCAGGGTAGGTGCGCTGGAAATCCAGCTCGCAGGCTGGCCGGGTGTGGAACCGGCCACGGGGTATTTCCGCTGGTAGGAGGAGTCGAAGACGAGCCAGGCGGGGTTGTTTTCCTGCCGGCCGGTCTGCGGGTCCATCGAGGCGAAGACCCGGCTGGCATCGTGATAGTTCAGCGCCTCGTTGACGAACCGGCGCCCCTTGGCATTGACGGTGATGGATCCGGGCAGGGTCATTTCCACGTTGCCCATGCGTCCGGATTGCCGTCCGTCATACTCGTGTTCCGGGGTGGAAATCACCGGTACGCCCCAGATGGCGGTCATGTCAGCAACGGCGGCCCCGGCTTTGAGCCCAAGTTGCAGCCCGTCCCCTTCGTTGGAGGGGGCACTGATGGGTGTTACGGGGAACGGAAGGAAAGCCTGGCGGAGCCGGCTGTTCCATTCGAAGCCCCCAGAGGCAAGCACAACCGCGGAGGCGATGATCGGCTTCCCGGCGGCCCGTCCACCAATGTTGACGGACCATCGTCCTTCCGATTCTTCAAGTTCCTTCACCGGAGCAGTGACGGCGAGCTGCACTCCCCGGTCCAGCGCGCTGGCCAGCAGGTTGCCTACGAGTGCGCCTCCCATGGTCCGGACACCCCGGGCCGCCCGCTCGGCCAGTAGGGCCGGGTCCGCGGCACGGCCGTTCAGGCCATCCCGCTCGGTCATGGTGAGCAGAGGGAAGTACGACGAGGGGCGGATCAGGGCTGACAGGCCAGGGTATCCGGCCGGATCGAAAGGGCTGTTGTCCAACCCGCGGCCCCCGTCGGCGGATCCTTCCCATTCCATGTGGTAATCCGGACGGGAAATGGGAACCATGGCCACCTTTGTGGACACGCTCAGGTAGCTGACCGCACGGGGAGCCGTGGTCACGTACCATGCGATCTCCTCCACGCTGAGCACGCGCCCCGCTGCCTCGGTGACATAGGCAATGCCGTCGGCGTGGCTGTCCGCATATCCTGCGGCCTTGGCCAGGTGGTTGTTGGGCGCCCACATCACGCCGCCGCCCGCGGCGGTGGTTCCGCCCAGCAGGGCTGCCTTTTCAAGGACGACGACGGACAGTCCGGCGTCCGCTGCCCGAATGGCTGCGACCAGTCCGGCGGCGCCGCTGCCCATGACCACCACGTCATAGGTGTCTGAGAGACGGTTTGCAGGAGTGAGAATGTTTTCCGGGACGCCGTTCATGGCCGCGATCCTGAGGTTGCACGTTCGGCTGCGCTGCTGTCCACAGCAGGGCGTGCCTGCCGTGAGGCGGGCATTTCAATGAGGATCTTGCCCACCTTTTCGGTGTGGTCCTGCATCAGGCGGAAGGCATGCTGAAGATCTTCGAAGGCGAAGCGGTGGGTCATCAGAGCCTGGGCCTGCTGGGCGTACTTGGCCAGCAGGGCGAGTCCGTCCGGGATGAGGTTGAGGCTGTTGCGGCTGCCCATGAGATCGAGTTCCTTGAAAGGGATTTCCTTCATGGAGACGGCGGCCTGCCGGGCGGAGATGCCCACCTGGACAATCCTGCCGGCACTGGCAACAAGTCTGATGGCATTTTCCAGGGAGGAGGGCACTCCGGTGGCCTCGATGACGAGCTGCGGCCCATAGCCATCGGTCAGTGCCGCCAGCCGGGATTCCTGGTCCGGGTCAGGGAATGCGGCGCCGGGCGTGACCAATAGGGTGTCTACAGCGCCGAACTCGGTGGCAAGCTCGAGCCGGTCCACTTCGGTGTCTGCGCAGACCACGCGCACCCCCAGATCGGTCAGGTAGAGGGTGGCGAGCAGGCCGATGGGTCCGCTGCCCAACACCAGGGCAACCTCGCCGGCCTCGGGGCGACCCCGGTTTGCGGCCTGCATCGCGATGGAGGTCGGTTCGCCCATGGCGGCCAGGTGCAGGGGCAGGCCGGCCGGAACGGGGCACAGTTTCTCCAGCGGCACGCTGAGTACTTCCACGAGGGCGCCGTCGGAATAGCAGCCGATGCAGCCGATGTTCCTGCAGACGTTGGGGCGGCCCGTGCGGCACGGCCGGCATTCTCCGCAGTACGTCATGGGGCTAACGGCCACTTGGTCGCCGACGCGGACACCGGCGTCGTTGGGTCCCACAGCTTCGATGACGCCGGAGAATTCGTGGCCCTGGATGATAGGGAGTTCGGAGGGGTAGTCATCCTCCCAGATATGAAGGTCGGTGCCGCAGAGGGTGACGTTGTGAACGCGGACCAGCGCGTGGCCCGCTGCGAGGTCGGGTTCGGCGGACTCTTCGAAGCGGATGGTTTCTTTGGCTATGGTGCGGGCGGAAAACACAGCCAACCTCAGTTCTGGCCGGCGCCGAAGAAGATGTTCCATTGGCGGATGGTCCGCTCCTGGATCAGGCCTGCCTGGTGGAACGGGTCCTGGTTCATCAGCGTTTCTACATCCGCCTTGGACTGGCCCGCGATGATCAGCAGGGCGCCCGGCGACTCCTCGGGCCCGAAGGGGCCGCTCTTGAGGAGCTGGCCGCCGTCGAATTGGGCCTGAAGAAATTCAATGTGGGCCGGTCGCGTCTCATCCCGCTGCTGCGAGCTGGAACCGGAGTAGTTATAGGTGACGGCAAACGTGGGCATGGATAGTCCTCATCATTGAGCAGATGGTGGTTGGGTAGCTTCCCGGCCAGAGGCGCCGGGAGCACTCTGTGGGACTGATCACGTCCCTCTGCGCTCCATAGTGGCCCGATGTATTAGGACTTGTCCAATACGTAATTGGTCAATAACTATGTGGACTTTCTACATAGTTGGGTTGGCCGCCACGTCATGAGGACGGCGTCGGCAAGACTTCCAGGGCAACGTCGAGGGCTGCGCTTAGGGCGGGGGACATGGCGGATGGGTTCCAGGCCAACCCCGAATACAGGGGAATGGCACCGCCGGAGATCGGCAGGAAAACCGTTCCACCGGGCATGATCCCGGCGATGGAGTCGGGCATGAGGCTGACGCCGACGCCCCCGGCCACCAAGGAGAGTGCCGTGTAGGGGTCGGCCACCTCCTGGCCTATGTGGGGCCGGAAGCCTGCGGCATTGCAGGCCGCCACTGTTGCTTCCCGCAACGTGGAGCCTTGGGCCGCGGGCATGGTGATGAAGGTGTCGCCCGCGAGCTCGGCCAGGTCTATGGATTCCCTCCCGGCGAGGGGGTGGTCCACCGGGACTGTGGCGCCCAGGCCTTCTGTGGCGATGGTCCGGGTTTCAAGGGAGGGTGCGTCTACCGGCAGCCCGATGAACGCGAGATCCAGTGAACCGTGGATGAGCTGTTGCAGCGCTTCCTGGGTCAGCAGCCCGCCGTGCAGCGTGACGTCCAGCTGGGGGTGGCGGTGCCGCAAGGCGCGGGTCAGCGGGGGCAGGGTCTTGTGGTTGAGCGCTCCAGAAAAGCCGATGCTGAGCCGGCCATAGATCGTTCCGCTATCGGCGCGGACCGCCCGCTGTCCCAGGTCAACTTCTTCCAGGATCTTCCTGGCGTGGGGCAGGAAGGCGTGTCCGGCGCTGGTGAGGGCGACGGTGCGTGTATTGCGTTCGAAGAGTGCGGCGCCGAGGCTCTTCTCCAGCTTTCGGATGGTCTGGCTGAGGGGTGACTGGGCCATTCGGAGCTTCTCCGCGGCGCGGCCGAAGTGCAATTCCTCGGCCACGGCCAGGAAGGCCTCAACCTGCCTCAGCTCCACATGCCCTCCTTTGCCTGCCATGCTTTTCTCTGGTCAGGTGCCGCACGCCGGAAGGCGCCGGCACCCGCCTGGCCCTTACACTGCAAGGCTATATTGGTTCTGGGATCCGCGGATTCCGGCCGGGCAAGGCATCTTTCCGGCCGCCAGGGGCAGGAGGCATCGTGGCAAACTCGGCGTCGGGGGAGTCCGTCATTGAGCGGGTAGTAAAGATCATGGAGGCCTTCTCCAAGGGCAACCCGCGCCTGCCGCTGCGTGAGCTGGTCCGCGTGACAG
Organism: Arthrobacter pascens; assembly: GCF_017052465.1. Lineage (GTDB taxonomy): Bacteria > Actinomycetota > Actinomycetes > Actinomycetales > Micrococcaceae > Arthrobacter > Arthrobacter pascens. Next base: position 47,452 of record NZ_JAFHKT010000138.1, on the reverse strand, counting down.
GAATGTCCAGCAGTACCGTCCACCGGCTGGCCAACGATCTTGCCGCCAGTGGACTACTGGAGCGTGACCAATCCGGCGACTACGGCGTGGGCGCGAGGATGTGGGAGCTCGCCTCGCGCAGCAACCCGCTCGAAGATTTCCGGCGGCGGGGGCTGCCATTTCTGGAAGGTGTCCACGCCGCCGTGCGCGAGCATGTTTCCCTATCCGTGCCGGACGTGGAGTCCGGGAGCGTGCTCTACCTGGAACGCCTTGACCGGCACGGAACCGTGATGAACCTCGCGGAGGTAGCGGGCAGGCTGGAGATCCACAGCACCTCCTCCGGCATGGCGATGATGGCCCACATGCCGGGCTACGTCCAGGAGCGTTTCCTCGCCGGAACCCTGAAAAAGACCACGCCAGCCACCGAGACAGACCCGGCGCGCCTCCGTAAGCAACTGGCCCACATCAGGGAGCTTGGCTACGCCCGGATGGCGGGCGTGCTGGTAGCTGAAAACACTGCCTATGCCGTTCCAGTGTTTGGTGAGGGCCACTCGGTGATCGGCGCGATAGCCGTCGTTGTCCCGTCTGCGGAGGAGAACCCCGGTCTGATCCTGCCCGTTCTGGTCGCCGCCGGCCGTGGGCTGTCCCGCACCATGGGGGCAGAGCGCCGCCCGTACGGGACTAGGCCATGGCTGGAATCCCCGGGCAAGTGAGCCTTGCACCGAAGCCCCTGGAATCCGCGTCCCGTTGAACGGGATATCTGGCCGCCGGGTCTGATCCCGGTCCTACAGTCGATGCCAGAGAAACAACCGCTTGCGACCTGAAAGCACACTCCTCTGGAAGGCTTTCCTGCATCAAACGATGAGGAGGGTGGCGCCGACCGGCGGCCAGCCAGCGAACGTAACTCCGACACCATCTTTCCGGTAGCCCCGCCCCGTGGCAGTGCCGGCCCCCACTCTCAATGAGGAGACACCATGGGACACGTGCACCAGCACCCACCCACAGCCGTTCGCAACGACCAGTCATCGCCAGGTGAGCACGTCAAGATGCCGAAAAAGGCAGCCCTCGCGTCCTTCCTCGGATCCACCTTGGAGTACTACGACTTCTTCATCTACGGCACCGCGGCCGCGCTGATCTTCCCCAAGATCTTCTTCCCTGCGGGAGACCCCGTCGTCGCCCTGCTCGGCGCCATGGCAACCTTCGGCGTCGGTTACCTCGCCCGCCCGCTGGGCGGCATCGTCATGAGCCACTTCGGTGACAAGGTCGGCCGCAAACAGGCCCTCCTGATCACCTTGGTGATCATGGGCGTGGCCTCGATAGGGATCGGCTTCCTCCCCACTTACGGGCAGATCGGCTACTGGGCCACGGCGCTGCTCCTGGTAGGGCGCCTTGCGCAGGGCTTCTCTGCCGGGGCGGAGGCCGCCGGCGCATCCACCCTCACTATGGAACACTCGCCCGAAGGCCGCCGCGGGTTCTTCACCAGCTTCGTGATGACCGGCTACGCCTCAGGCATGGTTCTGTCCACGGTGGTGTTCATCCCGCTGGCAGCCCTGCCCGAGGCGCAGCTGCTCAGCTGGGGCTGGCGCGTCCCGTTCTGGCTGTCAGTCCTCGTCCTGGCCGTGGCGTACTGGATCCGAACCCGGCTGGAGGAACCGCCGGTCTTCGAGGAAATCGTGGAGCATGACAAACCCCGGTCCCTCCCCGCCGCGGCAGTGCTAAGGACGCAGTGGCGCGACGTCCTGCGCGTCGCCGTAGTGATGCTCTTCTCCGTCATGCAGACCACATTCACCGTTTACGCACTGGCCTACGCCACTGGCCCGGCTGTGGGACTGGACCGGACCCTGATGCTCACCGTCAACGCCGTGACCATCGGCCTGTCCATGGTGACCATCCCGTTCGCCGGGATCATCTCCGACCGGATCGGCCGCAAAACGGTCCTCCTCGTGGGCGCCGCGGGCTGCGCCGTCACCTCCTTCGGGTACTTCTGGTCCATCAGCGAGCAGAATGTGGTGCTGATCTTCCTTTTCGGCTTCCTGAACATGTCCGTCTTCTACTCCTGCTGGAACGGTGTCTGGACCGTGTTCTTCCCGGAGATGTTCCCGGCTGAAGTCCGCTACTCCGGCATGGCCATCGGCAGCCAGGTAGGCCTGATCCTGGCCGGATTCACACCCGCCATCGCCACCCTTCTCGCCCAGCCGGGCCCCGGCGGCTGGATTCCGGTAGCGGGCTTCACCGTCTTCTGCCTCCTGGCCTCGTCGATCGCCATCATGACTGCCCGCGAAACGTACAACGTCCCGCTGGAGGACCTTGGCCAGCCCCGCCGCTGAGCCAACGCTCTACCCAAGCGCCTGACCCCGCAAATCCCAAAAATCACGCACCACCGAAAGTTGACCATCCCATGACCCCTTCAGCAGCCCCCCGCAACTTCCGCGTTGGAATCGCCGGTTGCGGCGCCATCTCCCGCAACCACCTGGAAGCCTTCAAGTCCCTGGACAACGTCCGGATCGTGGGCGTCTGCGACGTAGACGAGGAGCGGGCCCGCACGACTGCACGGGCATGGGATATTCCAGCGGCGGTAACCACCGTCGACGAACTCCTGGACCTGGACCTGGACATCATCTCGGTGTGCACGCCTCACCCCACCCACGAAGCCGTGGTCCTGAAAGCGGCTGCAGCCGGCGTCCACGTCCTGTGCGAGAAGCCCATTGCCACCAGGTTGGAGGCCGCGGAGTGCATGGTGGCGGCGTGTGAGGAAGCCGGCGTCCGGTTCGGGGCGCTCTTCCAGCGCCGCTTCTGGCCGGCGGCGCAAAAGATCCGGACCGGGATCGACGACGGCACCCTCGGCCGGCCCATCATGGCCCAGTGCTCGGTGATGCTGCACCGGGCCCCGGACTACTACAACCGGGACGCCTGGCGCGGTACTTGGGAGAACGACGGCGGCGGGGTACTGATGTCCCAGGCGGTCCATCAGATCGACCTGCTGCAGTGGTACCTGGGCGACGTCGCCGAAGTCTTCGGACGCGTCAACACCTACCGGCACGGTGAATACATCGACGTGGAGGACTCAGCCACGGCCGTGATCACTTTCACCTCAGGTGCCATGGCCACCGTTGAGGCGACCACCGCTCTCACCACCAACCTTGGCATCCAGTTGCGGATCACCGGGGAGAGCGGGGCCTCGGCCTCGCTGACCGAATTTCCGGAGGGCAGCGAAGGCCGTCTGGACCTGTGGGCTACGGACGGCAAGATCCAGGAGGAGCTCGTCCACCCCGAAGGCGTTGAACCCAACGTCGATCTCTCCATGATCAACGGACAGCTGATCCCGTTCCACACCATCCAGGTCCGCGACTTCGTTGAAGCCCTGGAAAGCGGCCAGGAACCCGCGATCACCGGAAGGGACGCACTGAAATCACTGCGGATCCTGCTGGCAGTCTACGAATCTTCCAGGACCGGCCAGCCTGTCAGGTTCGCTCCGGTGGACGGGTTTGCCAAGTCCCGGGTTGGGATCCCCACGCTTGTCCTCGCCGGGGTACCGGCTGAGGCTGGGGTCTAGACCATGACCATGACAGCACAACGCCATGCAGCCCGCCCATTGATCCTCGGCCGCAACGGCCGCACTCCCAAGACCCTGCGGAACCGGCTCGCCTCAGCACCGATGGAGCGGAACTATGGCACTTCCGACGGCTTCATTACCGAGCAGTACATCGACTACCTGGTAACCCGCGCCCGTGCAGGGCTTGGAATGGTCACCACGGAAGCAACATTCGTACGGGCCGACGGCAAGGGCCGGACCCACCAACTGGGCCTCCACACCGATGACATGATTCCAGGCCTGCGGACACTCACCGACGCCCTGCACGCCGAAGGCGCACTGGCCGCCGTTGAACTTAACCACGGGGGCCGCACAGCCCAGGCCGCAGTGTCCGGATTCAAGAACGTGGCACCCTCACCGGTCGGATGCGAAGTGGCGGGCGGGGAGATCCCGGACGAACTGACACGGGAAGGCTGCCTTGAGCTGGTCGAGGCCTACGCCCAAGCCGCCCGGCGGGCAATTGCCGCCGGGTTCGACGTCATCAACATCCATGGCGCCCACGGCTACCTCATCCACCAGTTCATGTCACCCATCTCAAACCACCGAACCGACGAATTCAGCAAACCGGAATACTTCATGAACCTCGTCATCGACGCCGTCCGTCAAGCCGCACCGGACACCATCGTGGGCATGCGCGTCTCCGTGCTGGAAGGCCCGGCTGAAGGCATCACCGCGGCGGGCCAGCTGGACATCATCGGCAAGGCACACCTGGACAAACTCGATTTCCTGGACATCTCCGCCGGCAGCTACGAAGCCGGCGAATGGATCGTGCAGTCGGGGGAGTGGAAGCCCGGCGTCCTGGCCCGGTACGCCAAGGAATACAAGCGCTTCGGTCTTCCGCTGGGGATGGCAGGGCGCCTCAACTCTCCGACCATCATTGAGGAGGTCCTAGGCGAGGGCGCCTGCGACTTCGTCAGCCTTGCCCGGGCAATCCACGCAGATCCGGCCTTCGTGGGCGGTGTCCTGCGGAATGAGCCCTACCGCCCCTGCATCGCCTGCAACGTCTGCATCGACAACCTTGGCCTGGGCCAGGTCACCTGCAGTGTCAACCCGACCGTTGGACGTTCGCGCGTCCCGATGCCGACGCCCAAGGTCCGCACGGGCTCCCGAGTCCTGGTGGTCGGAGCCGGTCCGGCGGGCCTTACAGCCGCCCGGGAACTCGCCCAAGCTGGCGCCCGGGTGTCAGTGCTCGACGCCGGCACCCGCCCCGGCGGCCAGTTTGGCGTTGCCGAACGGATGAGATCCACGCCCGACTTTCACCGCTTTACAGATTGGTCCGCGGGCGAAAACGCCCGGCTGGGCATTGAAATGCACCTCGGCGTCCGGGCCGACACATCCGACGTCGGCGCCCTGGCGCGCGAACACCACGCCGATGCGGTGGTCCTGGCCACGGGAGGGGACCGGCCCGGGGCATCATTCATCGGGACAGACTTGCCGCAGGTGATGGACATCCGCGATTGGCTGGATGCACACCCCGAAGCTTTGCAGGGAGGAGACGTTCCGGAGGCAATCACGATTTGGGGTGCAGATTCCGTAGCCATGTCCGTAGCCGACACTCTGGCCTCCCGCGGCACAGCAGTGCTGCTGGTGGGCCCCCAGGAGGCCATCGCGCCGGAATCCGGACGGAGGGCAAAGATTCTGGCGGTGCCCCGCCTGACCTCCAACCCGAAGGTTCGCCTGGTCCTGGGCTGCAGCATCGAGGAATTCGACGGCCAGCAGGTGCGCATCCGAGCTGTCACGGCCCCTGACCAACGTTCATCCGCACTGGCCGAAGGCACGGTCGCCCCGTCGGCCATGCAGGAGGACCAATGGCTGGAATCCCCAGGCCCGCTGTTGATCTCCCGGTCTGTCCTGCCCCTGGCCGCGCCGCCCACCCACGAGGAACGCGACGCCGCCCTGTCATCGTCGGCGAGCCTGCCTGTCACCCTCGCCGGCACCATGGTCGACCAGTCGCCAGCCATTGTTTCCAACGCCGTGAAGAGCGGGTACGACGCCGCACAACGGGTGGCCGCCGCGCTTGCCGACACACTTCCTGCCGGCCCGACCGCCCCCGGAGAGGCTGCCCGCTTTGCCTTGAACGGAGCCACCTCGTGACTACTACTGCAACGTTTTCGCAAACCCCGACGCGCCGCGTCGGCCTCGCCCAGCTTTCGCTGGTGGGCACCGCCCCGCCGCAACTCGTGAGCATTGCCGCCGAAGCGGGCTTCGACTTCATCGGCGCCCGCGTCCGTCCGGTCACGGCCACGGAACGGCCCTACGACCTGCAGCCCGGCTCGCCCATGCTGAAGGAAACGATCGTGCGAATGCAAGACACGGGAGTGAAGGTTGAGGACATAGAGTTCCTGCTCCTGGACGGAACCGACCAGCGGGCCGCCTGGCTGCAGATGCTGGAAGCCGGGCAGGCTCTGGGGGCCCGGACCATGACGGTAGCCTGCGCGGACCCCGACGCCTCCCGCTTCGCAGACACGCTGGCGCAGCTGAGCCAGGACGGCCGCGGCTTCGGAATACTGCCAACGTTGGAGCCGATTTCCTACCAGGTGGTCCGCTCAATCCCTGACGCTGCCGAGCGCGCGGGGCAGGCAGGAATCGGGATCGTGGTGGACTCGCTGCACTTCCACCGCTTCGGCGGCACGCTGGAGGAGTTGAAAGCCTGCACTTCGCTGGTGCCGCTGCTGCAGCTGTGCGACGGTCCCGTTGCAAGCCCCGCCAGCCACGCGGGCTTGATCCTTGAATCGCGCTCGGAACGGCAGGTTCCCGGTGAAGGGGAGTTCGATCTTGCCTCCCTGGTGGCGGCCTTTCCGGCAGATCTGCCCGTCAGCGTGGAGACGCCCTCAGAGCGCCGTGTCACAGAACTCGGTGAAGCGGGCTGGGCCCGAATGCTCAAGACCGGTGTCGACGGTGTCCTGGCGTCGGCGGCCGGACTGCAGAGGGCAGGAAACCGATGAGCAGCCTGCCCCAGAGAGCGACGGCGGAGATCGCCCCGGGCGTCCACGTTCCACTGATCGGTTTGGGCACCTGGCCAATGGTGGGGGAGGATGCCACCGATGCGGTGGCGCGTGCAATCGGCCATGGGTACCGGCACATAGATACTGCCGAGAAGTACGGCAATGAAGACGCAGTCGGGGAGGGCCTGCGCCGCAGCGGTGCTGCCCGTGACGATATCTTCCTGACCACCAAGTTCAATAAGGACTCACACAGCAGGAGCGGCGTCCGGGCAGCCTTCGGCGCGGCGGCGGGCCGGTTGGGCGTGGATTACCTCGACCTTTTCCTGGTGCATTGGCCAAACCCCGGGCAAGGCAGGTTCGTGGAGGCCTGCGAAGGCCTGCAGCAACTGGCCGAAGAAGGAAATATCCGTTCGTGGGGCGTATCAAACTTCACCCCCGAACACCTGCGGCAGGTGGAGGCGGCCGGGCTCAGCCCTGCTCTCAACCAGATCCAGCTGGACCCGGAAACGGGCCAGCGGGAACAGCTTGCCTTCCACCGCCAGGATGGCATAGCCACCGCCGCCTATAGCCCGCTGGGCCGAAATGGCGGGTTCATGGACTCCCCGGCCATCACGGTCCCGGCGGCGGAGCTTCAAGTAACTCCTGGTCAGGTTGTGCTGCGGTGGCATCTCCAGCATGGCCGCGTTGCGATCCCTAAGTCTGCTGACGACAAGCGCCAGCAGCAGAATCTCGATGTCTTCGGATTCTGTCTGACGGAGCCGCAGATGGCCGCCATTGACTCTCTCGACCTGAACCGCCCTCCGCGCCTCAACCCCGACGAATACGGCCACTGACATGACACGCATGGAGAACGACATGAACACCCCAGAAGGACCCGCATCCGCCCACAACCCGCTCCAAGCCAGCAGACGCGTTACCGACTGCGACGTGCTGGTGGTTGGCTCGGGTGCCGGCGGCCTGTCCGCCGCCGTAACAGCCGCGTACCACGGTCTTAAAGTCATTGTGGTGGAAAAGGCGGCCGTCTGCGGCGGGGCAACTTCCTGGTCCGGCGGCTGGGCATGGACTCCCGGCAGCCCCTTCGCCAAGGCAGCCGGAGTCAACGAAGATAGGGAGACTTTCCGTACCTACCTGCGCCACGTCCTCGGCACCGACTACCAGGCCGAAAAAGTTGACGCCTTCCTCGAGGCCGTCCCGCACATGGTGGCCTTCTTCCACAACAACACGTCGCTGCAGTTCGTGCCGGGGACCAGAATTAACGACATCTACGGCGACCAGCCCGGCGCCGGAACCGGCAATCGTTCCGTCGGCCCCAAGCCCTTCAATGCCCGGAACCTAACTCCCGAGCTCCGGGCCAAGTCCCGCCACCAGCTCTACGAAACATCGTTCCTGGGAATGGGAATCATGGCAGGACCTGACCTGGCCAAATTTCTCTCCGCCTCCCGCGGAAACCCCAAAGGCCTCCTCCACGCCGGATGGCGCTTCGGACTCCACCTTTTGGACCTCCTAACCCACAAGCGGAATATGCAGCTCGTCAACGGAACAGCTCTCACCGGCCGGCTGATGAAGTCGGCCGACGATCTAGGAGTTGAAATCCGAGTCTCCACCCCGGTCACCTCGCTGCTGACCGACACCGGCGGAAGGGTGAGTGGCGCCGTCGTAAGTTCACCGGAAGGTGAGGTCGCCATCCACGCCGCCCGCGGCGTCGTGCTCGCCACCGGCGGCTTTCCCCATGACATCCGGCGGCGCCAGGAACTCTTTCCCAAAACCCCCACCGGACGCGAACACTGGACTCTCGCGCCCGAGGAAGCTTCCGGCGACGGAATCACCCTTGGGCAGTCCGTGGGGGCCCGCTTCAAAACCGGTATCAAGTCCCCGGCTGCCTGGTGTCCTGTCTCCCTGATTACCTACCGCAACGGCTGCACCGGGGTTTTTCCGCACATCATGGACCGCGCCAAACCCGGCAGCATCGGAGTCCGCAAGAACGGGAAACGGTTCGTCAACGAAGCCAACGGATACTACGACTACGTCGAAGGGCTCCTCGCTGCCACCCCGGAAGGCGAGACAGTCGAGTCGTGGCAAATCGCTGACAGCAGATTCGTCCGCAGGTTTCCGCTCGGAATGGCAAAACCGCTGCCCGTTCCATTGTTCCCCTACCTCCGGTCCGGATACCTGAAGAAGGGCAACACGATCGAGGAACTCGCCCTTGCCTGCGGCATTGATCCGGCAGGCCTGCTAGAAACAGTGGCACGCTTCAACGACAACGCGCGACGTGGAGTTGACCCCGATTTCGGGAGGGGCGGAACCCCATTCAACCGCTACGGGGGCGATCCCGCCCAGAGACCTAATCCGTCTCTCGGCCCCCTCGAGAAAGGACCCTTTTACGCGGTGCGGGTGGTGCCCGGCAGCTTCGGCACCTTTGCCGGTTTGGACGCAGACGTGCGCGGCAGGGTGCTGTCCGACGCCGGAGTGCCCATTCCCGGGCTGTACGTCGCAGGGAACGATCACTCCAGCGTCATGGGCGGACATTACCCCGCTGGTGGCATCAACCTGGGCCCTGCCCTCACCTTCGGGTATATCGCCGGCCGTGATCTGGCCGCGGTAAGGGCGTATGAGAATGATGGGACCTTCCCGGAACATTCAGATGCAGGAGTAGGCTGAGCACCGCAGCGCAGCGGCGGCGAGTCAGGCCGGCGCGACCCCCAGTGCTCGCGATGCAAATGGCTGAGACCCGCCGCTGCTCCTCATGACCGGGGGAGGAGATAGGAACAAATCGTGGACGCGTCTCCCGTTCGACTGCTAGCTTGACCCGCACCGTGGTGGTTCTTTAATGGGGGAGAAGGCAATACACCTGCACCTGGAAGGCCGAGGCCAGCCGGTCGGAACCTGCCGTCCGTTCACTTCGGTCCTTGTGTAGCTAGCCTGGTGGCGGCAGCCTGGTCTGCCCTTCGTGGCCATGCGCATTCAGTCACGGCCTGGGATGGCGCTACGGCAAGCGAGGGGACCAGTAGCTACGATTCGGGGACGGGCCGTACCAGCGGGAATCAACTTCTACTTGACATAATGTACATTATCGGCGTTACGGCGGGTGCCCGGAGAGGGGCCGTATGGCAGCCCCAATCAGTCCCGAAACGCAGCAGCGATCAGCAGTCCAATCCATTGTCTTAACTGACCTTCTCGTTAAGAATGAAACCCATGACGGTCTACGTGCGAGCCCTCGAGACAGCTGTTCCGCCGACGAAGCTCATCCAGACTGAGGCGCGGGACGTGTTCGCAGCCCAGCCCGGGCTTACAAGGCTCGGTTCCCGGCTCGTTGCCACGTGCTTCGACTCGGCCGCCATTGACACCCGCTACACGGCGGTCCAGGAACTGACGCTGGATTCACGCTCGGACGACCCAAGGTTCTTCGACCCGGCCACGGGCCTGCTGCGGAGCCCCAGCACGAAGGAGCGCAACGACCTGTTCGCCAGGGAGGCCACCAAGCTCTTCATCGACGCCGCCGCCGCCGCCGTCTCCAACTGTGCGGGCATTGATCCACTTGACATAACTCATCTGATCACGGTCTCCTGCACCGGGTTTTTCAACCCGGGTCCCGACTACAAAATCGTCCGGGCGCTGGGGCTCAACCCTGCGGTACAGCGCTACCACCTGGGATTCATGGGCTGCTACGCGGCGTTCCCGGCACTCCGGGCAGCGAAGTCATTCTGCGAGGCGGACCCCGAAGCGGTGGTCCTCGTCGTGTGTGCGGAGCTCTGCTCACTGCACGTCCGCACCTCCAACGATCCCGACACCATCATGGGCTCGGCCCTCTTCGCGGACGGCGCCGCCGCCGCCGTCGTGACCGCGCGCGAAGCACCCGAGTCAAAGGCGCTCCTGCAGCTGGACCACTTCGAAACGGTCCTGACGCCGGTCGGCGAGGACTCCATGGCGTGGAATATCGGCGACCAGGGGTTCGAAATGGTGCTGGGCAACTACGTTCCGCACATCATCGACGACCACATTGTCGGCGCCCTGGAACCACTCCTGGCCCGGGACAGTTCACTCAGGGAACTCCCCTACCGGGACATCACGCACTGGGCCATCCATCCAGGCGGCCGCAGCATCCTGGACAAGGTGCAGTCGCGGCTGGGCCTCACCGACGAGCAGCTGGTCCCTGCCCGCGAAACCCTCCGCAACTACGGCAACATGAGCAGCGCCACGGTGCTCTTCGTGCTCAGGCATATCCTCGATCTTCCGCCGCAGGGCCGGGATGAACGCATCTGCTCGATGGCATTCGGGCCCGGACTGACGGTGGAAACCGGGCTGTTCACGAGAATCGGCCAGCCGCTGGAAGAGCCGGCAGACGACCGGCTCGCGGACGAGGCCGAATCGTCCCTGGCCTGACCCGCCATGGGCATGCTCGGCGCTCGGGACGCCACCGCTGTTGAGGAGATGGACCGGCCCGACTGCGATCCGGAACGCCTGGACCGCACCTACCGGCAGTTCGCACTGGTCAACCGTGCCATTTCAGGCTGGCATGGCCTCTACCGCACCAGGCTCAGGCCGCTGCTGTCCCCTGGTGTCCCGTCCACGCTGCTGGACATTGGCTGCGGCGGCGGGGACCTGGCGCTGATGCTCGCCGGCTGGGCCGCCCGGGACGGCTTCCGGCTCGACATCACAGGCATCGACCCAGACCCCCGCGCATACCGTTTCGCCGGGCACAGAACGCCGCAGCAGGGGGTGCGGTTCCGGCAGGCCACGAGCGCAGAACTCGTCGCGGAGGGCCAGGCCTTCGATCTCGTGATTTCAAACCACGTGCTGCACCACCTGTCCGATGCGGAACTGCAGGGCCTGCTCAACGATTCCGCACAGCTGGCCCGGCGCCTGGCCGTCCACAACGACCTCCGGCGCAACGCCCTCGCCTACGCGCTCTTTGGCGCCGGCGCGCTGCCGATGACCGGCTCCTACATCCGCGGCGACGGCCTGACCTCCATCAGGCGCAGCTACACGGTTGCGGAACTTGCCGCCGTCGCTCCAGCGGGATGGCGGGCTGAGCGGCACTCCCCCTTTCACTGCGTGCTCACCTACAGCCGGGACACCGGCAGTGACTGACGTCCTCATCGTTGGCGGCGGTCCCGTGGGGCTGTTCCTCGGCGCGCTGCTGCTGCAGGAGGGTGCGGCCGTCCGGATCCTCGAGAAGCGCACCGGCCGGAACGCGCACACCAGGGCGATCGGTATTCATCCCCCGGCCCTTGCCGCGCTGGACCGCATCGGAGCCGCCGCACCCCTGGTCGCGCGCGGAATCCGCATCCGCCGCGGCCGTGCCGTCTGGGCCGGCCGGGAGATTGCGCACATGCCGTTCGCGCCGGTATCGGACCGCTTTCCGTTCGTCCTGGCCGTACCCCAACCGGTCACGGAGGCAGCCCTCGAGGCCCGGGTGCTGGAGTTGGACCCCGACGCCCTGCTTCGCGGGGCTGAGGTCACGGACATGCACGACGCCGGCGCCCGGGTCACGGTCGACGCCACCGTCGCGGGTACCCGGCTCACAATGTCCGCTGCGATTGCCGTGGGCGCTGACGGCGCCAATTCGACGGTGCGGCGGCTGCTGGGGCTGCCGGCCGCGGAAAAACGCTACCCGGAGCACTATCTGATGGGTGATTTTCCTGACACCAGCCAGTACGGCGAGGACGCCGCCCTGTTCCTCGAAGCCGGCGGGATCGTTGAGTCCTTTCCCCTGCCCGGAGGCGTGCGCCGCTGGGTGGTCAGGCTGTCCGGCCCGCCGCCATATCCGGACGCGCACCTGCTGGCCGGTCTGGTGAAGGAAAGAACGGGCATAGCCGTGGATCCCGGCGCCTACAGCATGCTGAGTAGCTTCGGCGTCCGCTCACGCCTGGTCAGCCGCATGGTCGAGGGAAGGACTGCCCTCATCGGAGACGCCGCACATGAAATCAGCCCCATCGGCGGGCAGGGCATGAACCTTGGCTGGCTGGACGGGGAATTGCTGCTGCCCATCATCATGGCCAGCCTGCGGGGCTGGCCCTGCGGCACCGATCTTCGCCGGTTCGATGCCTCCCGCCGGCGGGCGGCCGCCGCAGCGAAACGCCAGGCCGAACTTAATATGGCGCTGGGCAGGCCCCTGTCCGGCGGTCTGCTGCGGACACGGAACACGGCAATCGCGCGGATCGCGGCGGTGCCGGCGCTGAATGCCCTGGTGGCCAGGCGGTTCACCATGCAGAGGCCCCGTTAGGCTGGCTTCATGAGCCAAGCATTTCCGCCCACGTCCTACACTCCTGCCCGCATCCAAGAGGCCGTACAGGAATTGCTGGCGATGGACACACTGCCGCCCATAGTCCAGGCCGGCCACCCGGCCCTGAGACAGCATGCCGCTCCCTTCGAGGGACAGCTGAACGCAACGGAGCTTTCCGACCTGATCGACCTGATGCGGAAGGTTATGCACGAGGCCCCCGGAGTCGGCCTGGCAGCGCCCCAGCTGGGGATTCCTTTGCAGCTTGCCGTCCTCGAAGACCAGTTTGAAATCGACAAGGATGCCGCCGCCGTGCGGAGCCGCACGCCCCTCGAATTCTTCGCCATAGTCAACCCCTCGTATTCCCCGCTGCCAAGCGGGACGGCGGCCTTCTTCGAAGGCTGCCTGTCCCTCTCCGGGCTGCAGGCTGTGGTGGAGCGCCCGGAAAGCGTCAGGCTTGAGTATCTGACCCCGGCGGGAGAGCCCGTGGCCCGAGACTTTAACGGCTGGCAGGCCAGGATCGTTCAGCACGAAACGGACCACCTGCACGGAACGCTGTACATCGACAGGGCCGAGCTCCGGTCCCTCACCACCAACAGCGAATACGCGCAGCGCTGGGCTGAACCTGGAATCGACCGGGCACGCCGGGAGCTGGGGTTCCTGACGGAGCGCCTCTAGGTTCCCACCGCGGGATGCTGCCCGGCGCGGTCAGACGCCGTCGGCAGGTGCCGTGCCCACCACGCCAGGATGTGCTCGAACCGCTGGCGGCGGTGGTGCGGCGTTCCTGACCTGGACAGCTCGTGGTCCTCGCCGGGGAAAACCAGGAAGGCGGAGTCAACGCCCTGCTGCTTGAGGGCGGTGAAGTACCGCTGCCCCTGCTCCACCGGGCACCGCAGGTCATCCTCGCTGTGGATCACCAGCGTGGGCGTCCTGACCTGGGTGATGGTGGCCATGGGACTTTGAGCCGCCACCTGCTCGGGCAAGGTGCCCGTATATTCGCCGCCGAAGAACCAGCCGATATCGGACGAGCCGGTGAAGCTGACGGGATCGAGGAAACCGCGCTCGACGATCGCGGCCCGGAAACGGTGGTCCTGGCTGATGGTCCAGGCCGTAAGGTATCCGCCGTAGGAGCCGCCCATGATTCCCAGCGCGCCGGCGTCGAGCGCAGCGAACTTCTCCAGTGCGCCGTCGAGGAAGGTGAGCACGTCCTGCATGTCCACGGTGCCCATTCGCTCCTTGATGGCCCTTCCGTGCGTCTGACCGTAGCCTGCGGAGCCGCGGGGGTTGCACATCACCACTGCGTACCCGGCCTCCGCATAGACCTGCGCCTCGTCAAAGAGCGCCACCGTGTACTGGGAAAACGGACCGCCGTGGATGTTGAGCAGCACCGGGTGCGGCCCCTTCCCCGGCGGCGCCAGCACCCATCCGTGGACTTCGTGGCCGTCGGAGGACGGGACGACCAGCGCCTGGGGCTCGATGATCCCGGCTTCTGTCCGGAGGGCCGCCGAGAAATCCGTCAGAAGCCGCAGCTGGCCCTGATTGAGGCAGGCTACATCGCCGGCGGTTGCGGCGTCCGTGAAGCTGATGAACAACGAGTCTTCTGCTGCTCCGGCTCCGGTGACCACCCTGTCTCCGTGCACCAGTAGGGCGTGGCTGCCTGTGGCGCTGAACTCGAGCAGTTCCACAGTTCCCTGGGCGTTGTTCAGTACCAGGGCTGCGTCCTTTCCGCGCAGCGCGATGAGACCGCCTGGCGCATCGACGTCCATGTTCTCGGCATCGCTGAGCGCCCGCGCCTCTCCGCCCGCGGCAGGCATGACGTGCAGAACCGTGTTCTTCGCGACGAAATCCAAGCCAGAGACGCCGAGGTCCTGGGCGGTGAAGAACAGCCACTTCCCGTCCCGCGACTCCCGGGCGGCGAGGACGGTCTGGGGGCCCGCGTTGGACGCCTGGACCGGCACGGGCTCGCCCCCGCCGGCGGCAACCCGGTAGATGCCGGCGGCCAGATCCTCGTCGCTCTTCTCATGGAGCGCGGCCACGAAGTACACCCACCTGCCGTCGCTGCTAAAGGATTCACCAGTGTGGTCTGTTGCCGCAGAGGTGAGCTGTCTCGCGTCAGGCAGGCCCTTCGCCGCGGCGTCGTGCCCGGCGTCGTGGCTGTCCTGGCTGTCCTTCAGCGCGCGTCCTGCGGGCTGGACCCGGGGCTCGTCGCCCAGGTCCGGAACGTCCAGGACGAACAGCTGGAGCGGCTGGTCCTGCAGGTAGCCCACGCCGTTCATCCGGTACTTGAAGCTGGTGATCAGGCGCGCGTCCTCACCGCCGGCGCCCACACCGTCGACGGTGCCGTACCGGCCGTCGTCGGGCTGGCGTGAGCCAAACACGAGCCGCTGCGAATCGGGTGACCAGGCGAAGGACGATACCCCCAGTGGACGGTCCGTCAGGACCTGGGGTTCCCCGCCGGCAGCCTCCACCACATACAGCTGCGGCTTGCCGCCGGGGGCGGACCGGACGAAGGCGAGGACCCGGCCGTCCGGCGAAAAAGCCGGAGCCGTGTCCCGGAATCCGCGTGTCAGCCGCCGTGCAGGCCTTTCCGGGTCCTGCGGAACGCTCCACAGTTGCCCCACGTAGGCATCGCCGTCAAAGTCGGGGCGGGTCACCGAAACGACGGCGCGCGTACCGTCCGGGTGGACGGCAGGGGCGGAGACGGACTTGAGCAGCGGCAGGTGTTCTGGCTTCACCCACGTGAGCCTAGCAAGCCCTAGGATTGTCAGCATGCCTTTCCGCCTGCCGCCCCTGCTTTGTCCGGTATGCCGGGAAGCCCTTTCACCCGTCCCTGCGTCCGCTGAGGCGACCCGCAGCAGCGCCTTGGCCTGCCGCAACGGGCACAGCTTCGACGCCGCCAGGCAGGGTTACTTCAACCTGCTGGTCGGCAAGGGGACAGCATTTGAGGCGGATACCGCCGAAATGGTGGCGGCGCGCACGGCATTTCTCGACGCCGGCCACTACCGGCCTCTTGCAGCGGCGGTGGCCGCCGCGGCCGAGCCGGCGCTGCGGGGTCCGGAGCCGGCTGTGCTCGATTCCGGCACCGGTACGGGCCACTACCTCCGCGCGATACTTGACCTTCCCGGGCACGAAGCCGGGATTGCCGCCGTCGGACTGGACATCTCAAAGTTCGCCCTGCGCCGTGCCGCGCGGCTCAACCCCGAGGCCGTGAACCTGGTCGGCGATGTGTGGCAGCCGATCCCGTTGGCAGACGCCGCCGTCGACGTCGTGACCGTTGTCTTCGCGCCCCGCAACGCCAGCGAGTTCGGCCGAGTGCTCCGGCCTTCGGGCCGGCTGGTGGTGGTGACACCTCGGCAGGGCCACCTCGGTGAGATTGCCAGCCAGACGGGAATGCTCGGGATAGAGCCAGCCAAGGACGAACGGCTGGCCGGCTCACTATCGGCCCACTTTGACCTGGTGTCCACCAAGGACCTGGACCTTGACCTTGAGCTGTCCCCCGCCGATGTGGCCAACCTGGCACTCATGGGTCCGGCCGGCCACCACACAGACCGCGCCGCACTGGCCGAGAGGCTGGCGGACTTTGCGGCCGTGACACGCGTCGGTGCCAGGTTCCGGATCAGCGTCTTCCTCCCCCGCAAGAGCGCCGCCACGTAACGGCTTGGCCACGTTCCGGCCTGGCGCGTCCGTCACCTGCCTAGTGACGCTCCGTCGGTCTAGGATGGAAGAAAGTCACTGAGGGTCTGCCCCGCAGCCCCCGGGATCAAGGGGGAATCGAATGTTCGAATGGCTTGGCCAAAACTGGTGGGCTCTCTGGCTCACGGTCTTCCTCGTGTTCGCCGCCGTGGAGATGCTGACCCTTGATCTCTTTTTCATCATGCTTGGCGGCGGCGCCCTGGCCGCCGTGGTCGCCGATTTCGCAGGCGCAGACCTCTGGCTGCAAATCGTGGTCTTCTGCGTCGTGTCCCTGTTGATGATCGCTTTCGTGCGGCCGGTCACGTTGAAGCACCTGCACAAGGGGCCAGCTGAACAGCGCACCAACATTGACCGGCTCATCGGGGAGACCGCACTGGTCATGGAGCCCGTGACCGCCACCGGCGGGCGGGTCAAGATTGGCGGCGACATCTGGAGCGCGCGCTCCGATTCCGGTGTCCTCGCTGAGGGCCAGAGGGTGATTGTCGCTGCCATCGAAGGCGCGACGGCCGTTGTGGCGCCTCAGTCGGAATCCGCTGTCCAATAAGGTCCCGACAGTCAAGATTTCTGCTGTCTCCATACCGGCGGCGGCAGATCCGGCGGCTGAGCCGCCACGTAAAGCTTCACTGAAACTGGGGAATGAAGGAGAAGTATGGATAGTCCAGGAGGACTCGCCCTCACCATCGTAATGCTGGTCCTGATCGTCTTTGTGGTCATAGTGCTGGTCCGTTCAGTGCGGATCGTGCCGCAGGCCCGGGCCGGCGTGGTTGAGCGCCTGGGTAAGTACCAGCGGACCCTCAATCCCGGCCTGACCATCCTGATCCCGTTCGTGGACCGGCTGCTGCCGCTGCTTGACCTCCGTGAGCAGGTGGTCTCGTTCCCGCCGCAGCCCGTCATTACCGAAGACAACCTCGTGGTGTCCATCGATACGGTGGTCTACTTCCAGGTCACCGATCCCCGTGCCGCGACATACGAAATCGCCAACTACATCCAGGCCGTGGAACAGCTGACCACCACCACCCTCCGTAACGTGGTTGGCGGTTTGAACCTGGAAGAGGCACTGACATCCCGCGACCAGATCAACGGCCAGCTCCGCGGCGTGCTGGATGAGGCCACGGGGCGCTGGGGCATCCGCGTCTCCCGCGTCGAGCTGAAGGCCATCGACCCGCCCCACTCCATCCAGGATTCGATGGAGAAGCAGATGAGGGCGGAACGGGACCGGCGCGCCGCCATCCTCACCGCCGAGGGAACCAAGCAGTCAGCCATTCTGACGGCAGAGGGCCAGCGCCAAGCGGCCATCCTCAAGGCCGAGGGCGACGCCAAGGCCGCCATCCTCCGCGCGGATGGTGAGTCGCAGGCCATCCAAAAGGTGTTTGACGCCATTCACAAGGGCAACCCCGACCAGAAGCTCCTCGCCTACCAGTACCTCCAGACGCTGCCCAAACTCGCCGAAGGCTCGTCCAACAAGCTGTGGATCATCCCGAGCGAAGTGGGCGAGGCGCTGAAGGGAATCGGCAACGCGCTGGGTGGGACCAACCCGGACCCGCGGTCCGGGGACCTGTTCGGCCCCTCGGACGACGCCGGGAAGCAGCCGGCATCCTCGTAGCTTGACGCAGAGGGAGGCACGCCGTTGGCGTGCCTCCCTCTGCCGCGTTGCCGGCGGGGCCATGAATCCGTATAATGGGATATTTGTCCGGGCTGATCACTCCGCCCGGAACAACATTGCTTGGCAAAGCGTTCCATTTAGTGATGCTACGTAGAGCACACCGTAGTCCGGAGGCAGCTTTGAAACCTCCGGCTAGCGCGGAGCCCGCTCCGCGAACCGACCAGAGGGAGAAATCATGAGCGATCGCAGCCTGCGGGGCATGCGTCTTGGCGCCCAAAGCATGGAGACCGAGTCCGGTGTGGAGCCGGCTCCGCGTCAGCGGGTTGAGTACCGGTGCGAGGACGGCGAGCAGGTCTTTGTAACCTTCTCCTCCGAAGCCGAAATTCCCCCTGTCTGGGTTTCCAAGACCGGCAAGGAAGCGCTGCTCGTTGATGGCGAACGCCCCGACACCAGCAATGAAAAAGCTGTCCGCACACACTGGGACATGCTGCTGGAACGCCGGTCGCTGCCGGAGCTTGAGCAGATCCTCGAAGACCGCCTCACCATCCTGCGCGAACGTCGTGGCGAGAGGCGCTCAGCCTAGCCACTCCAACCGCAAAAAGGCCGGGCCCGCTGCACACTGCAGCGGGCCCGGCCTTTTGCTTTTGCCGGCTGTTACTCCCGGCCGGATGCAGGCTTCCTGCCGGTCAGCTTGTTCCAGCGGGCCGTCAGGCCCCACTTGGTCACGTTGAGCATGGCTTCCACCACGATGTGGCCGCTCATCTTGGAGGCTCCCAGCTCGCGCTCCACGAAGGTGATGGGGCGCTCCACAATCGTCAGGCCCATCTTGGCCACGCGCCAGGCAAGATCCACCTGAAAGCCGTAGCCAACCGACTCGACCTGGTCCAGGTTCAGCTTCTCCAGCGTGGTGCGGCGGAAGGCGCGGTATCCGCCCGTCACGTCCTTGATTTTGACGCCGAGCATGATCCGGGAGTAGGTGCTGCCGATACGGGAGATTGCCTGACGGTACAGGGGCCAGTTCACGACGCTGCCGCCGCGCACCCAGCGGGAGCCCATGGCGAGGTCGGCGCCCTGTTCCACGGCGTCCAGCAGCTGGGGCAACTGCTCAGGCTGGTGGGATCCGTCGGCATCCATTTCGACCAGGATGTCGTAGCCCGCCGCGAGTCCCCACTTGAAACCGGCAATATACGCGGCCCCAAGTCCTTCCTTGCCCTTGCGGTGCAGGACGTGGACCTGGCTGTCTTCGGCGGCGATGCTGTCCGCCAGTTGCCCGGTCCCGTCCGGGCTGTTGTCGTCCACAACGAGGACGTCGGATGCCGGCACTGCCGCACGCAGGCGACCCAGCGTTATGGGGAGCGACTCCAGCTCGTTGTAGGTGGGAATGATGGTGAGGACACGCACAGGGAGGCCTTTCCTGGATGGGAGCGGTCAGCACGCGTGGAGTGTGGCGGGACCGCCCGACTCGTAAAGCGCAACTCTCCATTATAAAGGGCGTTTCACTGCCCGGGTTTCGCAGCAGGAGTCCGGACACGCCAAGGGCGGGTCCATGCGCCTCGGGCCAGTTCCGGATTACGCGGTGCCGGTAGGGGAACTGTTTTCTGTTGCGCCATGGACCCGCCCACGGAATGCCACCGCCGCACGTGACCAGAGCGCTTCCGCGGTCCGATTGTCTCGGGAGTAGCCAGACAGACACCGGGCCAATTGCGTCCGTCCGTTGATCCTCAATGCTACGGACGGCCCATGCCCTGTCAACCGGCATCTGACCTGCCCTTACTTGCATCGTCGCAGGTCAGTGCCTAGTTCCGGAGGGGCTGGCCGCGGCAAATTCGCGGCTGTGCGGCTGTTTGTTGCGGGCTCCGCCAGCGGCCGTCAGGAGCCGAATGCGCCGGCCGAAAACAGCTCCCGGCCGTTCCTGACAGTCTGCAGGCACCGCGGATCCGTGCCCGTGTCCAGGGCCGGCAGCAGCGGCGTGCGGGCCCGCGGGTCTGTGCTCCAGGACTGCACCCTGCCGTCGGCGACCTGCACCATGAGCTCGTCGACCTCCCAGACCGCAAACGTGGCGGGCGCACCCGGCACCAGTTGCCCCGCCATCGGGTTGGGGTGCCTGGCGGCGCGCCAGCCGGCACGCGTGTGGCCAAGGAAGGCCGCCCGGGCCGAAATCCGCTGGGCATGGTTGTTGTGCTCCAGGCACGCCTTCACGGCGGCCCAGGGCCGCAGCGGGGTCACCGGGCTGTCGCTGCCGAAGCAGATGGGAACGCCGGCCGAGTAAAAGGACGCGAACGGATTCATGTCCTGGCTTCTGGAGCCCAGCCGCTGTTCATAGAGCCGGCCGGCGCCCCCCCAGGCGGCGTCGAAGCCAGGCTGGGCGCTGACGGTCACGGAATACCTGGCGAGCCTGGCGATTGCTTCGGCGTCGGCCATTTCCACGTGTTCAAACCGGTGTCCGGCGGCCCGGATCCGCTGCTCTCCCACCTCGGCGGCCGCCTGATCCAGTGCGTCCAGCGCGGCGTCAAGACCGGCATCGCCAATCACGTGGAAGCCGCCCTGGATGCCCAGGAGCGAACAGGCCGCGAGGTGGGCCGCTGCTTCGTCCGTGGACAGATAGGTTGTCCCCCTCTCCCCCGGCGCGTCAGCGTACGGCTCCCGGAGCGAGGCCGTGCGTGAACCGATCGACCCGTCGATATTGAGATCTCCGGCCAAGCCCCGGACCGGAACACCCAGTTCGGTGAGCAGGGCTTCGGCCTCGGGCTGCGACGCCACCAGCTGCCCCCAGTACGGCAGGACCTCTGGCAGTGCCGCGCCAGAGTCGCTGTTCCAGCCCGCTGCCAGCTGCAGGTCAAGGACACTTCCTATATGGGGAGCACCCATTTCCGCCACCGCCGCGTAGCCGTTCGCGGCAGCTTCCTCCAGGGCACGTCGCTGGTACGCCCGCAGCGTGTCTGCCGGCAGATTTCGGGCCGCCAGCCGGGCGGCGGCGTGCGCCGCGAGCTTGACATGTCCGCCGGCGGCGAAGCCGTCCAGCCCTTCGACCCGTGCCGCAGCGGCGAGGGATGGGGAAATGAGCGCGGAGTGGGCGTCCGTCCGGGAAAGGTAAACCTGCCGGCCACCCGCGGCCCGTTCCAGCTCGCCCGGTTCCGGCAGTGTGGAGTCGGTCCACAGGGACTCGTCCCAGCCGTGACCCAGGAGAGGGCCGTCCCCACCGGCAGCTGCGGCATCCGCAACAGCGTCAAGGAGCTGCCCCGCGGAACGGACGGCGCCCAGCTGCAGCGATTCCAGCGCGATCCCGGTCTCCGTCAGATGCACGTGCGAATCAACGAATCCGGGCGCGACGAGCGCTCCGCGGAGGTCGACGATGTCCATGGAACTGTCGGCGATCGACGTCGCCGCCTGTTCCGACCCCACCCATGCGACGGTGCCACCGTCCACGAGCATGGCCGTGGCGAAGGGATCGGCGGCGGTGTAGACGGAGCCGTTGCGGTACAGCGTGACTCCGGAACTGCCCGGACCGTCCTTGCCGCTGGTGGTTGCTTCGGTCATGAGGGGAGGAACTCCTTGATGCTTGATTTGTTGTCAGGGATGGCTTTCAGACCCTAGACCACGGTGGAGTAGGCGACGACTCCGCGCCGGACAATCTTGATGGCCTCGCTGCACAGCCTGGCGAGCCGCGGCTCCAGCCCAGGGATTTTGGCCAGCTGGTCGAGCAGGTCAATCACCTGCTTGACCCAACGGACGAAGTCCCCGGCGGCGAGATCCGTACCATTGAGCACGTCCTGGAGGTGCCGGCCGCGGGCCCACTTGTAGATGGGCCAGACCAGTCCCAGTTCCGGCTCGCCGGTCAACGGGAGCTTGTTCTGCTCTTCCACGTCCTCCAGGGCGGACCATTCATGGACCACGATATCCACTGCCGTTTCCAGCGACACGCTGGGCATGCGCGGACGAAGGCCGCGGTCCTCGCGCTTCGCCTGGTACACCAGCACGCTGGCGAGGGCGGCCACCTCAATGGCGTCGAGGTCGTCAAAGGCGCCCTGGCGCAGCGCCTGTGAAATCAGCAGGTCCTTTTCGCCGTAGATGCGGCGCAGGCGCTGTCCGTCAGTGCTGATTCGGTGCTGTCCGGGTTCCGGTGTCTCCAGGTAGCCGTACACGGAGAGGACATCACAGACCCGGTCAAAGGTCTTGGCGATAGTATTGGTCCTGCCCTGGATCTGGCGGACCAGGCCGTCGGTTTCCTTGCGCAGCTTCCACCACCGTTCAGACCACCGCGCGTGGTCCTCGCGTTCGCTGCAGCCGTGGCAGGGGTGGGCGCGCAGTGCCCGCCGAAGTTCGGCGATCTTCTTTTCCTGGTTCGGAAAGCCTGCTCCGAGGCCGAAGTCGGTGTTGCGCGGGTTGCCGGGAGCCGGCGGACGGTTCTCCCGCAGTGCATTGCGGACGGACGAGGCCAGGTCCCTGCGGGATTTCGGGACTTTGGCGTTGAAGGACTTCGGAATCCTGATCCGGGTCAGCGGTGATATGGGCCCCTCGAGGTCGTCGATGCCGATCCTGCGCAGCTGGTTTTCCATGGTGAGCACGGCCGGGCGGGGCTCGCGTGAGCTGTGGTCAGAACTCAGTACCACTGCGTAACCGGGTGCGCGGCCGGCCGGAACGTCAACCACATCGCCGGGCAGGAGGCGGCTGAGGGAATCCTCGTTCAGCGATTTCCGCGCCCTGGATTTGCCCCGTGAGGTGAAGTTCTCGGCGTCGGATAGCTCCCGCCGCAGCCGGGCATATTCGGTGAAGTCGCCCAGGTGGCAGGTCATGGACTTGGCGTACCCCGCCAGTGATTCCTCCCGGCTCCGCACCTGCTTGGCCAGGCCCACCACGGACCGGTCAGCCTGGAACTGGGCAAACGAGGATTCGAGGATTTCCCGTGCCCGTGGCCGTCCAAACTGTGCCAGGAGGTTGATGCTCATGTTGTAGGTGGGCCTGAAGCTGGAATTCAGCGGGTACGTCCGCCTTGATGCCAGGCCCGCAACGGCCGTCGGGTCGGTGCCGGGCTGCCACAGCACTACGGCGTGGCCCTCGACATCGATGCCACGCCGGCCCGCCCGGCCGGTGAGCTGCGTGTACTCCCCCGCCGTGATGTCCACGTGCGCTTCGCCGTTGAATTTATCCAACTTCTCCAGGACCACACAGCGTGCCGGCATGTTGACGCCCAGGGCCAGCGTTTCGGTGGCGAACACAGCCTTGACAAGGCCCTCGGCGAAGAGTTTCTCCACCACTTCCTTGAACGTGGGCAGCATGCCGGCGTGGTGGGCCGCTATGCCCCGGAGCAGCCCGTCGCGCCAATTCCAAAAGCCCAGCACTTCAAGGTCGTCGGACGGGATGTCCTGCCCGGCTTCATCGACGCGCTGGGCGATGATCCGCTGTTCCCTCTCGGTGGTCAGCCACAGCCCGGCGGTAACGCACTGCGTGACTGCAGCATCGCAGCCGGCCCGGGAGAAGATGAAGGTAATGGCGGGCAGCAGATCCTGCCGGTCCAGGCTGGCAATCACCTGCGGCCGGCTGGCCCGGCGGATTGCCGTGCGCGGTGCCGCCTGCTGGGACCGGTCCTCGGCACGCTGACGGTGCTGCCGCCGCTGGCTCCGGCCGCCATGCCCGAACCGGCCCTGGAAATTCAGCTGGCTCTCCGCGCGGGCCATGGACAGCAGCTCGGGGTTGACCTCGAATCCGCGCTGTCCGGCGTCGTCGGCAGTGGGCGCGGCCGGGAGGGCCGAGGCTGTGGCGGGGTCCCCTTCGGGGGCGATTTCGTCGAAGGCAGTGTCCCCGGCGAACAGGTCCACGATCTCCTTGCCCACCATTACGTGCTGCCAGAGCGGAACGGGGCGGTGCTCGGAGACGATGACGTCGGTGTCTCCCCTGACCGTGTCCAGCCACGCACCGAATTCCTCGGCGTTCGAAACAGTGGCACTCAGCGAGGCCACCTGCACTTCGCTCGGGAGGTGGATGATGACTTCCTCCCACACCGCGCCCCGGAACCGGTCGGCCAGGTAGTGGACCTCGTCCATGACGACGAAGCCGAGGTCGTCGAGGGTAGCTGAATCGGCGTAGAGCATGTTCCTGAGAACCTCGGTGGTCATCACCACCACGGGCGCGTCGCCGTTGATGCTGGTGTCACCGGTCAGCAGGCCCACACTGTCCGCACCGTACTTGTCGGCCAGCTCGGTGTACTTCTGGTTGCTCAGTGCCTTGATGGGCGTCGTGTAGAAGGCCTTCAGCCCGCGTTGCAGGGCAAGGTAGATGGCAAATTCGCCCACAATCGTCTTCCCGGCACCGGTGGGCGCGGCCACCAGGACGCCCCGGCCGTCCTGGAGCGAACGGCAGGCGTGACGCTGAAAGTCGTCCAGTTCAAAGTCAAGGGTGCGGGCGAACGCTCCGAGGTAGGTTTTGGATTCCGCCGTCCGCTCGGCGCTGGCCCTGTATCGTTCGGCTGGCGACATTGAATCCGGTGATGTGGACATTCCTCAAGCCTAGCTGGGCGGACGCTAGAGATTCTTCAGTTCGCTGCCCGGGGTCGCGATATCGGCCGTGGCCTCGGTCTCAGCTGCGCGCTTGGCAGCCCGGCGGTCGCGGCGGCGGTCATTGAGGAGGCACAGGCCGATGGCGGCGAAAAACAGTGCAAGCATGGGGCCCGCGAGATAGAACATGCTCATGGCGTCGGCTCCCGGCGCTGCCATGGCAGCAAACAGGCACACGAGAAAAACGGTGATCCGCCAGCTCTTAACGAGCTGCGCACCACGGAGGATCCCGGCGAGGTTGAGTCCGAACAGGACCACCGGCAGCAGGAAGGCGATGCCGAACGCCAGCAGCAGCCGGAGGACAAACGACAGGTAGACCTGGGCGCTGATGAAGTTGGAACCGCCGGATGGCGTGAATTCCGTCAGGACCCTCACAGCATTGGGCAGGACCAGCCATGCCAGCGTGACGCCGCCGACGAACAGGGGCACGGCCGCCGCGACGAACGACAGCGCCAGGCGCCGCTCCTTTTTGTGGAGGCCGGGCACGATGAAGGCCCACAGCTGGTACAGCCACACCGGGCTGGCGATGATCACGCCCAGGAATACTGACACCTGGATCATGAGGTCGAATGAACTTGCTACGCCGTCAAAGTTGAGGGTCGCCTGACGGCCCTCGTTCTCATTGAGATCGCGGATGGGCTTGATCAGGGCAGCCAGCATCGGCTGATAGACCATGAACCCTGCGACGGTGGCAAGGACAACCGCGATGGCGGACTTGAACAGCCTGTTCCTGAGTTCCTTCAGATGGTCCAGCAGCGCCATCCGTCCCTCAGGATTGGATCGACGACCCATGGTTACTGCCATGTGGACTTAGGCGCGGTTCGGCGGCTGAGCGTCGTGGCCGTCTGCAGGATTGTTATCGGTCGAGGCGGAGCGCGGGTGGTTCACGACTTTGCCTTCAACAGGACCGGAACCGTCCTTCGCGTCCGCCGTGTCGTCCTTCTTCATCTCGCGGACTTCCGACTTAAAGATGCGCATCGACTGGCCCAGGCTCCGGGCCATGCCGGGAAGCTTTGGTGCCGCAAAAAGCACCAACGCCAGAACGATGATAATGATGAGATGCCAGCCTTCAAGCCTCATGGCGGGTGGTCCTTTCGTTTAAGTACATCCTACGTTTATCCCAATTCGATGTCGCGCAAAGCCTGGGGCTGTCCCCGCTCGGCCTTGCGCCGGATCCTGCGTTGCCGCCGGACCTCCACGCGGAATGACTTTGATTCGTGGTAATCATGGCGCATCTCATGCGGTGAGGCAAAGACGGCGGCTCCCGGCGGGACACGCCGCACCCGCGGCCCGCCGCCGTCCGCTGCGTCCGCCGCAGAGTCGGGGCCGGGCAGGTGGCCCAGTTTGTCTCCGGCCGCCCCAAGTTCCTTCACGGTTGTCATGAATTTTCGGAACAGCCGGATTCCCAACAGCAGATAGAAGAGCAGGGAAAGCGCTATCAGCGCAATCCAGATCAGGATCCATGACCACCAAGGCATGCTGAGTAGTCTAGCGGGCGTACTGGGCCAAGGCCGCTTCGATCCAGTCCCGGGACGCCTCCGCTAGCCCGGCGGGGTCGAGAATCCTGACCGCACCGCCGTGCTGCGCAACGAACATGGGCAACCATGAGGTGCTGCCGAACCGGATCTCGGCCACCAGCCCGCCGTCGGGCAGGGCGGCCGTCCGCTCCGCGTAGTAGTCGTCCGCCAGCCCGGCGCCCCGGGCGGTGAGCTGAACGGTCACGAGCGTGTCGTCGTCGTTCGGGGTGAAGAGCTTGGCCGGAAACCCGCCGTCGGGCAACACCGGCGCCGAGACGGGCCGCCCGTTGGGCCTGAGGTCTTCGATGCGGTCCAGCCTGAAGTTCCTCAATCCTTCCGCCGAGTGGCAGTACGCCTCGAAGTACCAGGTGTTGTCCATGGAATAGAGCCGGAGAGGGTCCACGTCGCGCTCTGAGAGGGAATCCTTTTGTGCCGACAGGTAGACAAGGTGTAGCTGCTGCCTGGACATGACGGCCTCGCGGATCGTCTCAAGGTTGGCGGTGTTGCCCGGACCCACCTCCGGAGACAGAGCACCTGCCCGCAGCCCCTCCTCCCCCGCAGCCGCCATGAGCTTCAGCGTGACGGACTCCAGGGCGCCCCCTTCGGCGAGCCCGGGCAGTCCGTTGAGGGTCTCCAGGCCCGTCAGCAGTGCACAGGCCTCGTCCACTGTGAACCGGACGGGCCTGTTGAGCTCCAGCGACTGGGTGATGAAGACGTGGTCGTCCTCCCACTGGATGTCCAGCAGCTCATCGGGATAGCCCTGCGGAAGGCCGGAGCAGATGAGGATCAGCAGGTCGTTTTCAAGTTCCTGCCGCGTGATGCCGAACTGGTCCGCCACGTCTTGGATATGGAGGCCCTGGTTGTGCACCAGGAAAGGCACCAGCTGGAGCATGCGCTTGAGCTGGTCCTCTGAAGTGCGTTTGCGGGCGCGCTTCCCCGCGGCACCGCCGGAGAAAGTGTAGTTGGGCACGGGCTCCGCCAGGAACGCTGCGGCGCCCTCCAGCCGGCGGCGGACTGCGGAGGCCAGCTCCGCAGGCTCGACCACTTTGGCATTTGGACCATAGGACGCAAGTTCCTCGCCGAGCAGCTCAGCATCCCGGTAGGGAACGGCCAGCCGGTCCCACCCGTCGTCGGGCCTTCCGGCCGCCGATCCGACGGTGGCAGGTTGCGCCCGCTTGCGCAGCCCCAGCAGGCGGTCGTTCCGGACATCGACGACGGCGGACCGCTGCGGGAGCTCCGGGAGACTGTCCAGCTCGGCGCGGACGTTGAAGCCTGACGGCGGCGCAAAGGTCTCCTTCGCCAGCACCGATACCGCGGAGGTGAAACGTGAGAGCCGGAAGAACCGCTCCGCTTGGCGGCCACGGTCATAGCCCACCAGATACCACTGGCCGAACCGGCTGCCCAGCCCCCAGGGCTCAACCACCCGTTCCTCTTCCCTGCCCGTGCTGCCGGCAAGGTACCGGAACCGGACCGGGTGCTGGGCGTGCATCGCGCCCACGAGGTCTTCAAAGGCCTGGCCCGCCGGCTTGATCCGTGGCTGCACGCCGGCCGGCAACGCAACGTCCGCCAGGCTGCCCGAGGCCTGCAGCTTGCGCATGGCGTTCGTGGCCGCCGGGCCGAGGGCAGCCTGTTCCCACAGCTGGGAGGCCAGCAGCAGGACCGTCCATTCATCACGGGTGAGCTCCACGCCGGGCAGGCGGTTCGATTCCTTGCCGATCCGGTACCGCGTGGTCGCAGGATCGTCCGAGCTCCATCCGAGGTCCGTCACGGTTTCGACCTCGAAGCCGAAATCCCTGAGGTCGTTTTTGTCCCGTTCGAACATCCGGCCAAAGGCCGCATCACTCGCCGCGCTGTCGTAGATCTTGTCCCGAAGCTCGCTGCGCCGCAGCCCGTACCTGGAGTTCAGGAGGGCGATCAGGAGGTTCAGCAGACGTTCAGTTCGTTGGGCGGACACTCTCGCTACGTTACTAAAGCTGTGTCCGGAAAAACGCCAAAGCGCGGCAACAATGCGGAAATTCCTTCCGATTGTTACCGCGCTTCAGCTGGAGCTGACCGCAGGACGCCTAGGGAGCAGGCGTGCCGCAGGGCACCTGGTGGACTTAGCGGACGCCCACGAGGTCCACAACGAAGATCAGGGCCTCGTTCGGGCCGATGGCTCCGCCGGCACCGCGTGAGCCGTAGGCGAGCTCCGACGGGATCTCGAGACGG
Organism: Arthrobacter pascens; assembly: GCF_017052465.1. Taxonomy (GTDB): domain Bacteria; phylum Actinomycetota; class Actinomycetes; order Actinomycetales; family Micrococcaceae; genus Arthrobacter; species Arthrobacter pascens. The sequence goes on along the minus strand of NZ_JAFHKT010000138.1, from coordinate 19,144 downwards.
CGGCGGCCGCCGACCTTCATGCCCAGCAGGCCCTGGTCCCAGCCCTGGATGACCTGGCCGACGCCGACCCTGAAGTCCAGCGGCGCGCCGCGGCCCCAGGAAGCGTCGAACTCTTCGCCGGTGGACCAGGCAACGCCGACGTAGTGGGTGGAGACGGTGTCGCCGGCCTTGGCTTCGGGACCGTCGCCCTCGATGAGGTCCGTGATGACGAGTTCCGTGGGGACGGGGCCTTCAGGGAAGTCAATTTCCGGCTTCTGGCGGTCGAGGTTGCGCTGACCAAATGACATGGTTGCTCCTTCTGCTAGGTAGGTGAACTGCTCTGGGGAACTTACTTGGTGCCGAGGATGTCGACCACGAACACGAGGTCGCCCTTGGCTTCGCCCTGGCCGGCGTCACCGTAGGCGAGGGCCTTGGGGATGACGAGGAGCACGCGGGAGCCGACAGTCTTGCCGGTCAGGCCCTGGGTCCAGCCCTTGATGACGTTGTTCAGCGGGAAGGTGGCCTTCTCCTTGCGGTCGAAGCTCGAATCGAACTTCTTGCCGCTGGCGAGGGCGACGCCCACGTAGTTCACCGTCAGGGTATCCGTGGCCTTGACCTCGGGGCCCTTGCCCTTGATCAGGTCCTGCGCGATGAGCTCCTTCGGGGCTGCGACGCCCTTGACGTCCAGCTCGGGCACGCCGTCCTTCTCGGTGACCTTCGGCAGGCCTGCCGGCGGGGTGACGCTGTCACCTTCAGGCTTGTCCAGCACCTTTGGCGCGTCCTTGGCGGACAGCACCTTGATGATGAGGAGCTGCGACGGCTGCGCTTCGGCGCCCTGCGCGGCAGCCTGGCCGGGGGCCGCCAGTGCCAGGTGCGACCCGATCTTCGCGCCCACGAAGGCGTTGTAGATGATGGGGCTCTGGGTCTTGAGATCGTCGTTCAGCTCAATGGGCTGCGGATCCTTGGGGAAGCTGTCATCAAGGGTGGCGCCGTCCTTGCCGTTCAGTGCCAGGACGGAGACCTCGGCAATCTGGTTGGCCTTAACCCGGTCCCCGTTGCCTTCTGTCACCACCTTCACCGTGGGCTCGGTGACGTCGAGGGGCTTCGTGAATTCGACCTTTGGAGCCTTCTTGTCTCCGTTTTCAGTCAGCTTCAGGGAGTCCAGCTTGGCTGTCTCACCCGCGGACTGGCTGGTCGGCTCCGGGGCTGCAGGCTCTCCGCCGCCACAGGCGGTCAGCAGAAGCAGTCCGGGAATGAGAATTGCTAGTAGTCGGCGCACTTAAGAACTTTCGTCGGGGCAAGATGGATGCTGCCGGGGCGAGGAATGCGCCCGGCCAAGCAGTCGCGACCGCAAAACGGCCTATTCCAGAGTAACGCCTGAACCTGAATATCAGCCCATAGAGTCAAGAAGCGCATCCACACGCTCATCGACGCTGCGGAACGGGTCCTTGCACAGGATGGTCTGGTGAGCCCGGTCATTGAGCTTCAGATGGACCCAGTCGACGGTGTAGTCCCGTCCCAGTTCCTGCGCCCGCCGGACAAAGTCGCCGCGCAGTTTCGCCCGGGTGGTCTGCGGCGGCGCATCCACCGCATCCTTGACGGACGTCTCCTCGGTGACCCGGCGGACGGCCCCGCGAGACTGGAGCAGGTAAAAGAGGCCACGGCTGCGGGAAATGTCATGGTAGGTCAGGTCCAGCTGGGCAATGCGGGGGGCGTCAAGCCCCAGCCCGTGCCGGTTCCGGTAGCCGTCCATGAGCTTCTTCTTGATGGCCCAGTCGATTTCGGTGTCGATGGTGCTCGTGTCACCGCTTTCAATGGCTTTCAGGGTCCTGCCCCACAGATCCAGGATCAGCGGCACGTGCGGATTGTGGGCGCCGTTCTCCTGCACGAAGGCCGTGACCTTGTTCAGGTACTCCTGCTGAATCTCCAGCGCTGTCAGCTGGCGTCCGTTGGCAAGCCGGACCAGGGCACGGCCACTCAGGTCGTGTGAGATCTCGCGGATGCTCCGGATCGGATTCTCCATGCGCATGTCCCGCATGATGACACCGGCCTCGATCATCCGCAGGATCAGGTCAACCGTTCCCACCTTGAGAAGCGCCGTGGTTTCGGACATGTTCGAATCCCCGACGATGACGTGGAGCCTGCGGTAGAACTCGGCGTCGGCGTGCGGTTCGTCGCGGGTGTTGATGATCGGACGTGACCGGGTGGTGGCTGAGGAGACGCCTTCCCAGATGTGGTCCGCCCGCTGCGAGAAGGCGTAGGTTGCCCCGTGCGGAGTCTTGAGGATTTTGCCGGCACCGGCGATGAGCTGGCGGGTGACAAGGAACGGAATGAGGATTTCCGCCAGTCTGGTGAATTCACCGCGGCGTGGAATCAGGTAGTTCTCATGGCTGCCGTACGAGTTGCCGGCGGAGTCGGTGTTGTTCTTGAACAGGTACACCGTGCCGTTGAAGCCTTCGGCCGCGAGCCGGGACTGGGCCTCGTCCACGAGGTCGTCCAGGATGAGTTCTCCGGCGCGGTCGTGCGCGATCAGCTGCACGAGGTCGTCGCATTCTGCCGTGGCGTACTCCGGATGCGAGCCGACATCCAGGTACAGGCGGGAGCCGTTGGTCAGGAACACGTTGGACGACCGGCCCCAGCTGACAACCTTGCGGAAGAGGTACCGTGCCACTTCCTCGGGGGCCAGCGGGCGGGAGTCCGGGCTCGAATATGAAATGCCGAATTCGGTCTCGATGCCGAATATTCTCTTATCCATCTCAGCTCTCCTCTGCCAGAAGGTCCATGACATCGGCGTCCGTCAGCCGTCGGAAAGCGCGCCGCGTGCCCCTGCTGCTTTCCGACACCCGGTCCAGCACCGCAACTTCGAGGGCTTTCGCAGGAAGGTCGGCCGTCTCATTGTCCGTTACGAGGCCTTTGACGGCGAGCCGGATGGCCCCGGCAAAGGACAGGTCGCGCTGCCACCCCGTCTCCACCGCTCCGGAGACTTTGTCCGCCTGCCCGCCCATCACGATGAAGCCGTGCTCATCCGCGATGGAGCCGTCAAAGGTGAGGCGGTACAGGTGGTCCTGGTCCTGGGACGCGCCCACCTCGGCCACGGCCAGCTCCACCTCAAAGGGCTTCTGCTCCGCGGTGAAGACGGCGCCCAGGCTCTGCGCGTAGACGCTTGCCAGCCCGCGGGCGGTGACATCCTCGCGGTCATAGGAGTACCCGCGGACATCCGCGTAGCGCACCCCGGCCTGGCGGAGGCTCTCAAACTCGTTGTACTTGCCCACGGCCGCGAAGGCAATCTTGTCGTAGATCTCGCCGATCTTATGCAGGGACGGTGACGGGTTTTCCGCCACTAGGGCAATGCCGTCCTCGCAGCTGACCACCACCACAGACCGCCCTCTGGCAATGCCTTTCCGTGCGAAGTCCGCACGGTCCTTCATCAGCTGCTCGGGCGACACATAGAACTGCTGGGTCATGTCAGGCCTCCCGCCGGGCAGCAGCCCTTGACTCGATGATGGTGCCGGCGATGTCCGCGAGTTCCCGGTCAGCGACGCGCCGGGCGCCCGCGCGGTTGACGGTGTAGACCACCGGCCACAGTTGCCGGACGGGGTCCGGGCCGCCCGTGGCGGAGTCGTCGTCGGCGGCGTCATAAAGGGACTCGACAGCCACGGCGATTGCTTCGGCTTCGGTGAGGTTGGGCCGCCAGAGCTTTTTCAGAGCACCCCGGGCGAACATGGCGCCGGAGCCGACCGCGTGATGCTCCTGCTCCTCGTAACGGCCGCCGGTTACGTCATAGGAGAACAACCTGCCCACTCCCGCCGCCGTGTCGAAGCCGGCGAACAGCGGAATAACGGCGAGACCCTGCATGGCCATGGGCAGGTTGCCACGGATCATTGCGCCGAGCCTGTTGGCCTTGCCGTCCAGGCTCAGCAGTGTGCCCTCGATTTTTTCGTAGTGTTCCAGCTCAACCTGGAACAGCCGGGTCAGATCGATCGCGATGCCGGCCGTCCCGGCGATGCCCAGGACCGAGTACTGGTCCGCCGGGAAGACCTTCTCGATATGGCGGCTGGCGATGATGTTGCCCATCGTGGCCCGGCGGTCACCGGCCATCACGATGCCGCCGGCGTGTGTCATGGCCACGATCGTGGTGGCGTGCGGTACCTGCAGGGGCTGGCCGGCGAGGTCGCTGCCTGCAAGCGGCCTGGTGAAAGGAAGCAATTCCGGACGGTCGCGTTGGAGATGCTCAGTGAACGATGAGGTGGCGTTGGCGGCTACCTTGTTGGCTGTTGTCTCCTGCACTGGTGCACTCCTTCAACGTGTAATTCGGCGGCGGTCCGGTACCTTAGGCTTCCGTGCCCGGTGCGGGGTGGGGCGGCTGCCGGGTTACTGTCCGCCCTTTTGCACGAACGCCCTGACGAACTCTTCGGCATTGGATTCCAATACGCCGTCGATCTCGTCGAGGAGGTCATCGACACCCTGCGTGGATGCAGATGCCTGTCCCTCAGCCGGTGCGGGCGGCGCGGGGACCTCTTCCTCAACCTCGGTGTCGCGTGGCTGCGGCTGCTGTTGCTCCTGCCCTGCCATGTTCATCTCCTTCTTCAGGTCCCGCCGCCTCCGGTGGGACATCCTGTATGCCCATATTGCCACGCAAAGCGGCACTTCGGGGCTCTTTATGCCGGTGGCGGAGCCGGCGTCGATCCGAGCAGTTCCGCAAGGAACGGACCAGCCTCGCGGTGCCGGGCGAAGAGGGCCCCGGTCAGCGCTTTCGTGCCCCGCAGCGGCTCCCTTGTCGGGACGCGCTGGAGCCTTCCGTAGCCGGGAACATCGAAGATGACCGAATCCCAGCTGGCCCCCACCACGTCCTTGCTGAAGCTGCTCACGCAGCGTCCGCGGAAGTATGCCCGCGTGTCCGACGGCGGTTCGGTGACCGCCGCGGCGATGTCGGCGTCCTTCACGATGCGCTGCATGCGGTCCCGGGACAGCAGACGGTAGTACAGCCCCTTTTCCGGCCTGATGTCGGCCCACTGCAGATCCACCAGGCCCAGCCGGGCGTCACCCCACTGGAGGCCGTCCCTTTGCCGGTATCCCTCGAGGATGGACAGCTTGGCGAGCCACTCGACCGAGGCGGCGGCGGCGGGACGGTCGCTGTCCAGCTGGCTCAGGGTGGTGGCCCACTGGTCCAGCACGGCGTGGGTGTGCCCGTCACCGTCCACCGCGTCGGCCACGCCGGTGTCCTGGGCGAGCTTTGCGGCGGCCTCGTGATAGATCCACTGGAGGTCCAGGGCCGTGACCCGGCGGCCGTCCACCAGCCGGATCGTCGCCGTCAGCGACGTATCGTGGCTGACCGTCTGCAGCGCCGCAATGGGTTCGTGCACCTCGATCTTGGGCGCCAGTCCGGCCTCAATCAGGCTCAGCACCATGGCGGTGGTCCCGAACTTGAGGTAGTTGGACGCCTGGCTGAGGTTGGCATCGCCGATGATCACATGGAGCCGGCGGTACTTGTCGGCGGTGGCGTGCGGCTCGTCGCGGGTGTTGATGATGGGGCGGCGGATGGTGGTTTCCAAGCCCACTTCCGCCTCGAAGAAGTCCGCGCGCTGGCTGATCTGGTAGCCCGGGCGTGAACTGTCCTGCCCGATCCCCACGCGGCCCGAGCCGCAGATGATCTGGCGCGTCACGAAGAACGGCGTCAGTCCCCTGACAATGTCGTTGAAGGGGACCGAGCGGGGCATGAGGTAGTTCTCGTGGGAGCCGTACGAGACAGCCTTGTTGTCGGTGTTGTTCTTGTAAAGATTGACCGGGGGAAGTTCGGGGTCGCCGGCCAGCCGCCGGACGGCGGCCAGTGCCACGAGGTCGCCGGCTGCGTCCCATGCCACCGCGTCCGCCGGGTTGGTTACTTCCGGGCTGGAGTACTCCGGGTGGGCGTGGTCCACGTAGAGCCTGGCTCCGTTGCCGAGGACCATGTTCATCAGGAGCGAGCCTGACTCATCCTCGCCATCCAGTTCCAGCTCTTCCCGTCCATAGGCCAGTGCCACGGCCTCGGCGTCCAGCACGGGAGGCTGGTCGGTCAGCTGGCTCGGGTGGGCCTGCCCGCGTTCCAGCGTCCAGCCGCGGGCGTCGTGGAGCGGTTCCTCGTCCGTGTAGTCCCACCGGGTTTCGGCGCCTCCTGCTGCGCGCAGCCGGGTGACCTGGGCGTAGGCCTGAACCACCCGGGCGGACATCATGGTGGCGTTGGCCCCCGGGGCCGAGGGGGCATGGATGCCGTATTCGGTTTCGGACCCCATAACGCGCATGGCGCCTCCCTGGGGCAGCGCTCCCCCGGGAGTTGCCTCGGAGCCGGCCGTCACAGGTACTGGCCTGTGTTGGGCATGGTCTCGATGGACTTGCCTGGCTCCTGCCCCGCCTTGCCCTGGACGATGGTGCGGATGTAGGTGATGCGCTCACCCTTCTTACCCGAGATGCGTGCCCAGTCATCGGGGTTGGTGGTGTTCGGCATGTCCTCGTGCTCCCGGAACTCGTCAACGACCGCCCGCAGCAGGTGATCGATGCGGAGTCCCTTCTGCTGCGTGATCAGCAGGTCCTTGATCGCGTACTTCTTGGCGCGGTCGACGACGTTCTGAACCACGGCTCCGGAGTTGAAGTCCTTGAAGTACAGCATTTCAGTATCGCCGTTGGCGTACGTGACTTCGAGGTATTCGTTGGACTTCTCGGTGGAGTACATGGCCTCGACGGTCCGCTGGATCATGGCGTCAACAGTCTCCTGGACGTCACCGTCATGCTCTGCGAGGTCGTCCTCGTGGAACGGCAGGTCAATGGTGATGTACTTCTTGAAGATGTCTGCCGCCGCTTCGGCGTCGGGCCGCTGGATCTTGACCTTCACGTCGAGGCGTCCCGGCCGCAGGATGGCGGGATCGATCATGTCCTCACGGTTAGAGGCACCGATGACGATCACGTTGTCCAGGCGCTCCACGCCGTCGATCTCGCTGAGCAGCTGCGGCACGATGGTGGTTTCGACGTCGGAGGAGATGCCGGTGCCGCGGGTGCGGAACAGCGAATCCATCTCATCGAAGAACACCACGACGGGGCTGCCGTCCGACGCCTTCTCCCGGGCGCGGGAGAAGATCAGCCGGATGTGGCGCTCAGTTTCGCCGACGTACTTGTCAAGGAGCTCCGGCCCCTTGATGTTGAGGAAGTAGCTCTTCAGGTCGATGTTGCCGGACCGTTCGGCCGCACGGGCAGCCAGCGAGTTGGCCACCGCCTTGGCGATCAGCGTCTTGCCGCAGCCAGGAGGGCCGTAGAGCAGGATGCCCTTGGGTGCCTTGAGGCCATGCTCACGGTACAGATCCGGGTGCAGGAAGGGCAGCTCGATGGCGTCCCTGATCTGTTCGATCTGCGGGCCCAGGCCGCCGATGTCCTCGTACGTGATATCCGGCACTTCCTCAAGCACGAGGTTTTCCACCTCGGACCGCGGAACCTTCTCCAGGGCATAGCCCGTCCGGGAATCGATGGACAGGGCGTCGCCCACCCGCAGCTTTTCCGCCAGGAGTGGGCCGGCCAGCCGGATGACGCGTTCCTCGTCTGCGCGGCCGAGGACCAGGGCGCGGTCCGGGCCGAGCATTTCCTTGAGCGTGACGAGCTCGCCTGCGCGTTCGTAGCCAAGGCCTGCCACGACGAGGAGCGCCTCGTTGAGGAGCACCTCCTGGCCGACCGCAAGCTGGTTCATGTTGACGAGGGGGCTAATGCCCACCCTCATCTTTCGTCCGGCGTTGAAGATGTCCACCGATTCCTCGGTGGCGGCCTGTCCGCTGCTGCCGGAGGTGGGTTGCCGCCTCGGGTTCAGCTGGAGAATGGTCCCGAAACTGTACGGCGGTTGGCCCTCCTGGTCGAGGGCGTTTTTCAGCCGGAGGATCTCTGATTTGGCGGTTTCCAGCATGGCAACCAGCTTGGAGTTGTTCTGCGTGGCAGCTGCCAACTGCCGGTCGATGTGCCGTAGCTTATCCCGGAGGATGTTCACCTGCCGGTCTGCAACAGACAGCTCATTGGCCGCCGCTGCCTGCTCGGCCGGCGTAGGTACGGAGTCATTGTTCGGCGTATCCATCATCCATCAGCCCCTTCCTGCGCTTCTGTTAAGACCATAGCCCCAAGTTGGCGAGTACTGCTGAAGACATCCGAAATACGGACTAGTTTGTGATCTCCGGATCGTCTTTGACGTTCGTGCCCGCGATCGCATCCCGGGCGGCACGCCGAAGTTTCTTGTCGGACACAAGCCGCTCGCCCACGGCGCCGGGTGTCCAGGCGTTGACGTCGTCCTCGTTGAAATCGGTCTTGGACGGGCGGCGCTTCACGGAGATGCCGGTGACGCCGGCGGCCAGGCGCCGCGTGACCAGCAGGAAGCCGGTGTGGGCCACCATCCGGTGGTCGGGGCGGACGGCGAGGCCTTCCAGGTGCCAGCCGCGGACCAGGGACTCCCAGGCGTCCGGCTCCGTGAAGCGGCCGTCCGCGCGGATGGCCTCGGCAGTGCGGGAGAGCTGCGTGACGGTGGCGACGTAGTTGATCCACACCCCGCCCGGTGCCAGGACCGTGGCGACCGCGTCGAGGCATTCCCACGGCGCCAGCATGTCCAGCACCACGCGGTCGATGGATCCGGGTTCTTCCGTGCGGACCACTTGTTCCTGGAAGTCGCCCAGGGAGATCTTCCACGCCGGGTGCGGCCCGCCGAAAATGGTTTCGACGTTGCCGCGGGCAATCTCGGCGAATTCCTCGCGGCGTTCAAAGGAGTGCAGGTAGCCCTGGTCGCCGACGGCGCGCAACAGGGAGATGGACAGGGCGCCGGATCCCACGCCCGCCTCCACCACCCGCGCGCCGGGGAAAATGTCGGCCATGGTGACGATCTGGCCGGCGTCCTTGGGGTAGACGACGGCGGCACCGCGGGGCATGGACAGGACGAAGTCCGAGAGAAGGGGACGCAGGGTCTGGTACTGCTGCCCCACGTTGTTCACCACCACCGAGCCGTCAACCTTGCCGATGATGTCGTCGTGGTTGAGGAAACCCCGGTGCGTGTGGAACGCCCCGCCGGATTCGAGGCTGATCGTATTCATGCGGCCCCGCTCGTCGGTCAGCTGCACACGCTCACCCTCGCGGAAGGGTCCCCGCCGCCGCGCAGCGCCGACCGGCTGGTCCCCCGTGGCCGCGGCCGTGGCGGAAGGGTCCGTGCTGGTCCCGATGGCGGCAGATTCGCTGCTCATGAATATTCCTCGCTCCTGTAAAAGCTGTGTCGTCGTGCTGCATGGCGGCCCGGGCAGGCCGCGCTGAGGCTGGTCTGCCGATTTCACGACCGGCAGGTAACTCTACCGGTTCTGGCCCTGCGGCCGCCTGTTTTCGCGGGACCCTTTGCCTGTAATGGCGGTCACCACGGCGGATTGCCGCAGGATGCCTGTCACCCGCCCGTTGTGGTCGATCACCGCGTAGTCGTGGCCCTCCAGCTGGGAGAGATACTGGAGCAGTTCCTGGCCCTTGGACCATTCGGGCACGTATGCCCCGGCCCCGAGAGCGTGGGCTACCGCGCTGGCCGGGGTGGTGGCACCCGCCCAGGCAGGAACCGCGGCCAGGGCTGCGCGGTCAACCACGCTGCCCGGCCTGCCGTCCGGCGCGCAGAGCACGACGGCGGTCCCGCCGTCCGCTGTCAGCTGCAGGACGTCGGCCACTGTAGCGCTGTCAGGGATGCCGACGGCCGGTTCGGCCAGCGCTGCGGCACTGACCAGGTGAAGCCTGCTGCGCAGACGGCCCTGCTGGATCGACGCGGACGCCCCCATCCACAGGAATCCGCATACCAGCACCGTGATGAGCAGCATGCTTGTGTCCGGCCTGCCGCCGCGCAGCAGCGGAAGCGCTACGAACACCAGGACCAGGGCTATGACGATGATGCGCCCGCCCCATCCGGCGGCAATGGTGCCCTTGGCGTGGCTGCCTGTGGCCTTCCAGACGGCGGATTCCACCAGCCGGCCGCCGTCGAGCGGCAGCCCGGGCAGGACGTTGAAGATGCCGATCACCAGGTTCGCCCAGAGGAAGATGTTGGTCAGGATGTCCGCAACGCCGGTCGGGTTCATGGCAGACACAACCAGCCACGTCACTCCGGCAAGAACGAAGTTCGAGGCAGGACCTGCAAGCGCAACGAGGACAGAGCGCCCGGGGGTGGCGGTGAAGCTCTCGAACTGTGTGTGGCCGCCCCAAAGGTTGAGGACGATCTTCTCGCTGGGCCAGCCATACATCTTTGCCGTCAGGGCGTGGGCCAGTTCGTGGACCAGGACGGAGACCAGGAGGAGCAGGGCATAGGCGAACGCCACAAGGTATGCCGCTGCACCGAGGGACGGGTTGTTGAACTGCAGCACGGGACCGTAGGCGGCCACCGTGAAGGCGGCAATGACGAACCAGGAATACGCGAGGATGACGGGGACGCCGGCAATCCTGCCCAGAGGTATTCCTTCGCGGCGGTTGCGGCCGCCCGTGGGCTGCTGGTCGGTCGAAGCGGGGTCAGACACCTGCGGGGCCCCTTTAATTGGATCTATCCAGCGTCGTAGCGGCCGAGGCGAGCCCATGGCGGGCGGCTACGAGTTCTTCCAGGTCAGCGACCCCCCGGCCTTCCAGCGAGTCCCACATGGCCCGGCGCGGATCCGCCGGCAGTGGCACGATGTGTGGAATGGCGACGGTGACCGCTCCGGAGGCTACGGCAGCGGCGACTCCCGGCGCCGAATCCTCAAGGGCCACGCACTGGTCCACCGTGAGCTCGGGGTCTTCCCGCCGGAGCAGGTCCATCGCCTTGAGGTAGGCCTCCGGGTCCGGCTTTCCCTTGGCGACGGTGTCACCGGTGACCAGGAACTCGAAGTAGGGCCGGGGAAGGCTCGCGACAACCTCCCGGGCGAGGGGTGTTTCTGACATCGTCACAAGGGCACAACGCACACCGGCGCCGAAAAGTTCATCCAGCAGTTCACGCGCCCCTGGACGCCACGGAACATTCTGCCGCACCCTGCTGATGACCTGGGCCGTGAGGGTGTCGATGATTTCCCGGGTGTCGAGCTTCACGCCTGCGCGCTGGAGAATGCCCGCGGAATAGACCAGGGACTGCCCGACCAGCTGCATGGCCTGTTCATGGGACCACGTCCCGCCGTGCGCGCGCACGAGCTCGTGCTCGGCCTCAATCCAGTACGGTTCGGTGTCGACTATGGTGCCGTCCATATCCCATAAAACGGCTTTGAGCAGGGGCTGGGCGGCAGAAGATTGCATGGTGTCCAGTCTACTGGTCCCGTCCCGCCCCGCCCTTCCGGGGCTGCCGCGTACGCCGTGGGCGAATATCCGGTCCTGCGGCAGCGGCAGCGGCGTCATAAGGGATGCCGGAGCGGATGTGCGGCGGTTCAATCACTGCATGGGGAACGGACTTGGACGTAGGGTGAAGGGATGAATAGCTTCGACGGAGATACCACCGAACCGGCTGCCACTCCCGCAGCCGAGCCGGAGCAGCTGCTGCAGCCAGTTCCGGAGGGACAGCGCATTACCGTGATGCTCGCCGCCTTCGAAGGCTGGAATGATGCCGGGGAAGCAGCCAGCGACGCATTGCGGTATCTGAACAAGCTCTGGGGCGGCAAGAAGGTCGCTTCCATTGATGCCGACGAATACTACGACTTCCAGTTCACGCGGCCCACAGTGAGGCGCACGGCTTCGGGCGAACGCAAGATCAAATGGCCGTCCACCCGCATCTACAAGGCCAGCGCCCCCGACACCAACGTGGACGTGATTTTTGTCCAGGGAACCGAGCCGTCATACAAGTGGCGGGCCTACACAGCCGAGCTCCTGGTCCACGCAGAGGCGCTCCACGTCGATTACGTGGTCCTGGTGGGGGCCCTGCTGGCGGACGTGCCGCACAGCCGCCCCATCCCCGTGAGCACCTCCACGGACGACGGTGCCCTGCGCGAACGGCTGAACCTGGAGGCCTCGCAGTACGAAGGGCCGGTAGGCATCGTCGGCGTCCTCGCCGAAGTTGCCATGCTGGCGGGCATCCCCGCCGTGTCCCTCTGGGCCGCTGTTCCGCACTACGTTGCGCAGGCGCCGTCGCCGAAGGCGCAGCTCGCACTGTTGCACCGCATCGAGGAGCTGCTGCAGGTTCCGCTGGATACGCACGAGCTGGCCGAAGAATCTGACGCCTGGGAACGCGGCGTCAACGAACTGGCGACCGAAGACCCGGAAATAGCGGCCTACGTTCGCCAGCTGGAAGAGGCGAAGGACACCGCGGACCTTCCCGAGGCCAGCGGCGAGTCCATCGCCAGGGAGTTCGAGCGGTACCTGAAGCGACGGGGCAAGGACAAGCAGTAGGGCGTGCCGCCATCGGCGGCTGCCGGCCAGCTCGCGGACCGCGATGCCTACAGACCGCGATGCCTACAGACAGCGATGCCTACAGACAGTGATGCCTACAGACAGTGACGCCTACAGTTTGACGCCGAGAAGCGCGTCGACGGCGTCGCGCACCAGCGCCTGGTCGGCTCCGGAGTTTTTGCTGCCGCCCGCCAGTGCCCGGTCGGCCCAGCGGTCGACGGCGGCCAGCGCCGCGGGGGCGTCAAGGTCATTGGCCATGGCCGCACGCATGTCCTCGATGAGCGCTGCCGCCGAGTTTTCCGGCGCCACGGCCACCGCTGCGCGCCAGGTGTCGAGCCGCTTTTTGGCCTCCGAGAAGCCCTCGTCAGTCCAGGACCAGTCCGAGCGGTAGTGGTGGGCAAGGATGGCCAGCCGGATGGCTGCCGGGTCCTCTCCCGCGGCCCGCAGCTTGGATACCAGGACCAGGTTGCCCTTGGACTTGCTCATCTTCTCGCCGTCCAGCCCCACCATTCCGGCATGGGCAAAATGCTTGGCGAGCGGCACGCCGGAGAGCGAGTAAGCGTGGCCGGCCCCCATTTCGTGGTGCGGGAACACCAGGTCCGAGCCGCCGCCCTGCACCGTGAACGGTGCGGGCAGGTATTCCTGGGCGATCACCGTGCATTCGATGTGCCAGCCGGGGCGCCCCTCCCCCAGTTCGCCGCCGGCCCAGCTGGGCTCCCCGTTGCGCGCGACCCGCCACAGCAGCGGGTCCAGCGCCTGGCGTTTGCCGGCGCGGCCGGGGTCACCGCCCCGTTCGGCGAACAGTTCAAGCATTTCAGCCTCGGGCAGGCCGGACACGGCGCCGAGGGTCCAGGCGCCGAGGTCGACGTCGTGCTTGCCGGCAGCCTCGACGTCGTAGTAGACGTCACCGTCGGGCTCGCCGGGCGTGCCGCTGACGCGGTAGGCGAGGCCTTGGTGTAGCAGCCGTTCGATTGCGGGGACGATGAGCTGCATGGACTCGACGGCGCCGACGTAGTGGTCAGGGGCCAGCACGTTCAGGGCTTCCATGTCTGTCCGGAAGAGTTCAATCTGGCTGGCGGCCAGCTCACGCCAGTCGACGCCGGTGGCTGTTGCGCGTTCCAGCAGCGGATCATCCACGTCGGTGACGTTCTGGACATAGGAGACCTGCTGGTCTCCGTCCCGCCAGGCGCGGTTCAGGAGGTCAAAAGCGACGTAGCTGGAGGCATGGCCCATGTGAGTGGCGTCGTACGGGGTGATTCCGCAGACGTACATTGATTGCTCACCGTCCGCCTGGAGGGTAATGACTTTGCCGGCTGTTGTATCAAACAGGCGCACGGCAGGCATTTTGCCCGGGAGTTCAGGAACGGGGCGGGATATCCAGGACTTCACAGCCCAAGCCTAGTGCTAGGCACTGATGACATTGAAACCGAGCAGCAGGTAGAGGGCCAGGCCAAGCAATATGCGGTACCAGACGAACAGCCGGTAACTGCGGGTGGAGACGAACTTCAGGAACCAGCCGATGATGACGTATCCCACAACAAACGCGATGACCGTGGCGAGGGCTGTCTCGGGGAGGCCGTACGGTCCGCTTACTCCCTCCTTGGACACCACTTTGTACAGCTGGAAAAGGCCGCTGCCGAACACGGCGGGGATGGCCAGCAGGAATGAATAGCGCGCCGCTGCTTCCCGGGTGTATCCCATGAGGAGGCCTGCTGTGATGGTGCCGCCGGAGCGGGACACCCCCGGAATGAGCGCCATGGCCTGGGCAAATCCGTAAAGGATGCCGTGCTTGTAGGTGAGCTTGCTCAGGTCGCGGTCCTGCTTTCCGACAGCGTCCGCCACGGCCAAGATGAGGCCAAAGACGATGAGCATGGTGGCAACGAGCCATAGGCTGCGCAGGACCGACTCGATCTGGTCCTGGAACAGCAGCCCCAATACAACGATGGGCAGGCTGCCCAGGATCACCAGCCAGCCCATCCGGACATCAGGATCCTGGCGCGAGACCCGGCCGGCCAGGGAGCGGAACCAGGCCTTGGCGATCCGCACGATGTCCCGCCAGAAGTAGACGATGACGGCGGTTTCGGTGCCAAGCTGCGTGATGGCAGTGAATGCGGCGCCGGGGTCCGCGGCGTTTGGCAGGAAGGAGCCCACAATCCGTAGGTGGGCGCTCGATGAAATCGGGAGAAATTCGGTCAGCCCCTGCACAAGACCCAGCAGGGCCGCTTCAAACCAGTTCACGGTAAGACCCTACGTCATGGCATGGGTGGTTTCCCCGTAAGCTTGCTGCTATGCAGCAGCGTTACGTCGGCAACAGCGGGCTTCGTGCCTCGGCCCTCTCCCTCGGCACCATGTCATGGGCCCGTGAAACTGATGATCAGGATGCCTCCGAGCTGCTCCGGATGTTCGTCGACGGCGGCGGCACGCTCGTCGACACCGCGGCCTCCTACGCGGACGGCCTCGCAGAGGCCATGCTGGGGGAAATGCTGGGCGACGTGGTCTCCCGCACGGAAGTGGTCATCTCCACGAAAGCCGGCGTGTCGGCGTCGGACGGGCGGCAGAAGGTGGACGCCTCGCGGAACGCGATGTTGTCCGCCCTGGACGCGAGCCTGGTCCGCCTGGGGACCGACTATGTGGACATCTGGTTCGCCCAGGCGTGGGACCACAACGTTCCCCTGGATGAGACGTTGTCCGCCCTTGACCTCGCAGTCCGCAGCGGGCGGGCGCGTTACGCGGGAGTGGCCAACTTCAACAGCTGGCAGACCGCCAAGGCAGCCGCCATCGCCGGATTCCCACTCGTGGCCGGCCAGTCGGAGTATTCGCTCCTGCGGCGCAAGCCTGAGGAGGAGCTGATCCCTGCCGTCGAGGACGCTGGCATGGGGCTGATGGCGTGGGCCCCGTTGGGCCGGGGTGTGCTGACCGGTAAGTACCGGGGGCATGTTCCCGCCGATTCGCGAGCCGCCGGAAGCCGCCTCGCCACGTACGTGGAACCCTATCTCGAACAGTCTGCCGCGCAGGTGGTCGAGGCGGTTGCCATGGCGGCACGCGGACTGGGCCGGTCTCCGCTCGATGTTGCCTTGAGCTGGCTGCTTGCCCAGCACGGGGTGGCCACAGCGATCGTGGGGCCAAGGACGCCCGTGCAGCTCAAGGAGATCCTGCATTCGCAGCTGACGCCGCTGCCGGCGGAAATTTCCCGGGCACTCGAGGACGTCTCAAGCACCTCGGTCTAAGCCAGGCCCAGCCTCCGGGTGGACCGGAAGCCGCTCAGTCGTCGACGATCTCCAGATCCTCGTCGTCGTCCACTTCGCGGTCTTCGTCTTCGTCGCCCTCCTCGTCGTCGAAAACCTGCAGTGGCGTGACTTCGTTGTAGGCCTCGTACAGCGCGTCCTCGTAGACTTCGAAAGCATCGGCAACGGCGAAGAATGCCGCTTCCACCGCGGGGTCGCCATCGCCCCTTCGTGTCGAGGCTGCAACCAGGTGTTCTTCCAGGGCGGAGGTCAGGGACTGAAGCGCGACACGCGGATCGATGCTCATGACTTCACGTTAGCGGGAAAAGGACGAAAATGGAGAGCAATGAAGGAACATTTTCTGACCGGCTCGGTCCTGCGGGAACGGGACTACGTGAGGCAGTACGAGTACCTCGTGCTGACGGTCGGCCCTGATGATTCGCTGCCGGAAGCCCGCCGCCGCCTCGTGGAACACTCCGAGTACGGCAAGTGGGAACTGGAGCGCAGCCGGCTCTATTTTGGCGGAAGTCGCCGCTTCTGGCTGCGACGGCGTGTCACCCAGGTCCAGCGGACCGTGTAGCAGGGGTTAGGTCTCGAGCGGACCCAGCCAGGCATTGGCCACCGTGTTGTGCGCCGACTCGTCGTCGGAAGGGTGGAACATGCCCGCGAGGACATCGCGGTAGAGCCTCGCTAGTTCCGTGCCCCGGAAGTAGCTCGAGCCGCCGGAGACCCGGATGGCCAGATCCACGACGGTCCGTGCCGTTTCCGTGGCGTGCACCTTGAGCCCCACGAGTTTGGGGAACCACTGGCTGCCGTGGTCGGCGAGGTCGTCCACGTCCCTGGCCACCTGCGCCAGGTGGGGGTAGAGGGCGTCCATGGCCATCGCCGCTTCTGCGACCTTCCAGCGGATATCGGGGTCCTGGGCGTAGCTCCGGCCGCCGTTCTTGAAGGATGTCCGGCGCATGGCCGCTTCGACGCCGAGGACGAGTGCCCGCTCGCCAATGCCTGCATAGACGGCCGCCAGGAGTGTTTCGAAGCAGGCGAAGATTGCAAAGATCAGTGGATCAGCGTTTGGCCCCACCGGCAGTTTGCGGAATATCCGGTCTGCCGGCACGGTGACGCCGCGCAGCACGGTGGTGTTGGACTGGGTGGCGCGCATCCCGAGCGTGTTCCAGTCGTCGAGGATTTCGTACCCGGGAGCCGCGCGTTCGACGAATCCGTGCACCAGTTCGCCGTCGCCGTCACGCGCCGCGCTGTCCTTGCCGAAGATCCCCAGCCGTGTCCAGGCGGGGGCAAGGCTGGTGAAGATCTTGGTGCCGGTGAATTCGTAGCTGCCGTCGGGCAGGGGTTTAGCGTCCGTGAGGGAGTCAAAGAGGACTGAGTCGTTTCCGGCTTCGGAGTTCCCAAAAGCGAAAATTTCGCCTTTGGCCGCCTCCGCCAGCACAAAGTCGAGCGAGGTGTCGCCGCGGTCCGCCAGGACCCGGGCCACTCCGGTCCAGACCAGATGCATGTTCACTGCCAGCGCGGTGGCGGGAGCCGCCGTCGCCAGCCGCCGCTGGCAGCCGGCGACGCCTTCGAGACCGAGCCCGTGACCGCCGTCGGAAACCGGGACGAAAGCTTTCAGGTACCCCGCTGCGGCGAGTTCCTCGAGGTCTTCGTAAAAGAACTCATTCCTTTCGTCGTAGCCGGCCGCCCTGCCCCGTATGCGTTCCAGCAGGGCGTCGGGAAGCAGCTGTTCCGGATCCATGGCCGTCCTCAGTAGGTGGTCAGCAGCCTGTTGAGCACGCGGGCGCCGAACTTGAGCGAGTCCACCGGGACGCGTTCGTCCACGCCGTGGAACATGCCCGTGAAGTCCAGCTCATCCGGGAGCAGCAGCGGGGCAAACCCGTAGCCGGTGATGCCGAGCCGGCTCAGGGACTTGTTGTCGGTGCCTCCGGACAGGGTGTACGGCAGGACCTTGGCGCCTGGGTCTTCGGAATGCAGCGCGTCGATCATCGAGTCCACAAGGTTGCCGGAGAAGGGCACCTCCAGTGAGACGTCGTTGTGGACATAGCTGACGTCGACGCCGGTTCCGGCGAGTTCACGGACGATCTCCAGAACCTGTTCCTCCTGGCCGGGAAGGGTGCGGCAGTCAACCAGCGCCTCGGCGGACTCAGGAATGACATTGTGCTTGTAGCCACCCCTGAGCTGCGTGGGGTTGGTGGTGTTCTGCAAGGTTGCCCCGACGAATCGCGCAACGGTTCCCAGTTCCTTGAGGAGCTTGTCCGGATCGTCGGGATCGAATTCGACGCCGGTGAGTTCCGTCACGCCGTCAAGGAACTGCCGCGTGGTGGGCGTCAGTTCAACGGGCCACCGGTATTCGCCGATGCGGGACACCGCGCTGGCCAGCCGTGTCACGGCGTTGTCGGTGTTGATCTGGGACCCGTGGCCGGCCCGGCCGTGCGCGACGAGACGCAGCCACGAGAGGCCCTTTTCCGCGGTCTGCAGCAGGTAGGTGCGCTGCCCGCCGATGGTGGCGGAGAACCCGCCCACTTCGGAGATGGCCTCCGTTGCCCCTTCGAAGAGCTCGGGGCGTTTTTCGACGGCGTAGCGGGCACCGTATGTGCCGCCGGCCTCCTCGTCGGCGAAGAACGCGAAGATCAGGTCGCGCTTGGGCTTGCGGCCCGTGCGGGCGAAGTCGCGCATGACGGACAGGATCATGGCGTCCATGTCCTTCATGTCCACGGCTCCCCGGCCCCAGATCAGCCCGTCAGTCACTTCGCCGCCGAACGGATCCACGGACCACTGATCCCGCAGGGCCGGCACGACGTCCAGATGCCCGTGCACCACGAGCGCGCTTGCGGACGGGTCCTCCCCTGCCAGGCGGGTGACCACATTGGCGCGTCCGGGCTCGGATTCGAAGATCTCAACGTCGAGGCCCACATCCGAGATCAGTCCGGCCGTGTACTCGGCCGCCGCCCGTTCACCGGGCCCGGAACCGTCTCCGTAGTTGGATGTGTCGATGCGGATGAGTTCCTGGCATATGTTGGCGACTTCATCCTCGGGCCGGATGTGAGACATTGATCACTCCTAATGCGTAGCGAATGCGGATTCAGCGCGTAATGGCGGGCTTTAGGCCGCCGGAACACGTAGGTTCAGCCTACCCACTCGGCTCGATTCCATCTTTCCGCAAAGTTCGTGTTAGAGTTTTTCTCGCTGCTTCGGAGAGAAGCGAACTGCTGAAAGGCGGTTCGGAACCTCCGAAATACCACCTGCGCGGGTGGCGGAATGGCAGACGCGCTAGCTTGAGGTGCTAGTCCTCGAAAGGGGGTGGGGGTTCAAGTCCCCCTCCGCGCACAAAGGGAAAACCCCTGGAATCCAAGGATTCCAGGGGTTTTCGTGTCCCCGTGACTGTAGCCAGAAGAGGCGGTCGACGGCGGTTCCTGGGATATATGACAAAACGTGAGTAAATCCGGGGGGTGCCTCTATGGTTTTCGTCAAGCGGCTGAGGGTAGGTTCCGTGGCTCAGGTTCTTGGTAGAGGGTTCCGTCTCGGAGCATGGCGAAGAGTACGTCTGAGCGGCGTCTGGCGAGGGCGATGAGGGCTTGGTTGTG
>NZ_JAFHKT010000137.1 GCF_017052465.1 Arthrobacter pascens | reverse complement strand
CCGGTATATATCAAGCTGTTTGTGACAGCGGGGTGGTTTGTTTGTTGTTGATCCCGGCTTTGGGAGGGACTCCCGGTGCTGAGGGTTGGTTCCGGTATCGGTGTGGGTTGCGGGCGTAGCAGGCGTCGAGCGTTGCTTGCCGTTGCCTGCGGGCGTGCTCGACGTGTCCGTGGTGGATGGTGTCGGGTGTGTAGTAGTTCAGCCCGCTGTGGCGGTGGTTGGCGTTGTAGTCCGTGAAAAACGCCGTCATATATCCGCGCGCATGCTGCAGGTCCTGGAATTCCCGGGGGAACTCGAGGTCATATTTGACGGTCTTGAACAGCGACTCCGAGTATGGGTTGTCATCGGAGACCCGGGGCCGGGAGTAGGACAGTGCGATGCCCAAGGCCCGGGCGAGCTCCAGTGTGGTGCCTGCCCGCATAGGTGCCCCATTGTCTGCGTGAAGCACGCTCGGGGACTGCCTGTTGCCGGCCACGGCGTCTTGGATCAGGGCCGCGGCAAAGGCTGCGGTTTCGGTGTATTCGACGCGATGACCGACGACCTTGCGGGAGAACACGTCCATGCTCGTGTAGAGCCTGTAAGTATGTCTGCCCGGGCCGTGGAGCATCGTGATGTCCCAGCTCCAGAGCTGATTCGGGGCTGTGGCTTCCAAGACGGGCTTGGCCCTTTTCGGGCCCGTGCCACTACGTTGTGAGCGGCGGTCTCCGTTCTGCCCGTGCCTGGCCACCATCCGGTGCGCCGCCGCTATCGAGAACGAACAATGCCCCGCGTCCAACAT
>NZ_JAFHKT010000136.1 GCF_017052465.1 Arthrobacter pascens | reverse complement strand
TTGTTGGCCAGTGCGTGAATCCGCTGACTGTTGTGGATCCTGGATGCTTCTATTCGCTTCATGATCAGGATCCCCTCTAGATCGTTAGGTCCGGTGTGGACGGTGGTGCTTTGTGTTCTAAGAGTCGCGCGGAGGACTTAATCGATCCTTAATCCACCCGCGATGGCTGCCCGAGCTTGTGGAGTCGGACGGCTGGCATAGATCGGTCGCGTTGGTGCATGTCTGAAACGATCGTGGCGGCTAGCGTGCACCTCTCCGGTGCACTAGACCCTCTGCATGCCGCAGAGGCATGATAGGGACGAAGCGGCCAGACCCTCAGATTCCGAGCGGTTCCGGGCAGCTGCTGCTGGGGCGGGCGTCGCCACATCGACGTGCTTTGCTAGACCAGGCCAGTAGGGCGGCGTGGGGAGAGCGGTCAGTGGGTGAGGGGTGTTGCGCGGTGGGTGCGCTTTGGATAAAGGCCCTTGGCCCGATGGAGGTCGTCGTCGACGGTGCTCCGATCGCCGTGGGTGCTGCTCAGCAGCGAATAGTGTTGGAGTGTCTTGCCTTGCGAGCAAACTCAGTCGTGACATCCGATTTCCTGGTTGAGGCTCTCTGGGCGGACCACGCGCCCGCGAAGCCGGGCCCGCAGTTGCAGGTGTATGTCGCGAATCTGCGACGCATGCTCGATCCCGCTCGATCTAAGGGTGTGCCCTCCCAGCGGCTGGCCAGCCGGTCGGGCGGCTACGTGCTGACTGTTACCGAGGATGAGCTTGACCTGCTGCGGTTCCGTGCCCTCGTTGAGGCCGGTGAGTTGGCGGTGCAGGCCGCGGATTTGGCCGCAGGCGCAGATTGTCTCCGCGAGGCAGTGGAGCTTTTCAGGGGGCCGGTATTTCCTGACCTGACTGACATCGAGTTGTTCCGGCCCGAGCTGGACAAACTGGAGGAGTCCCGGCTGGATGTCTACCAGGACCTGATTGAAGTTGAGCTCGCGCTCGGTCGGCACGGCGTCCTGGTGGGCGAGTTGCAGTCGTTAGTGGCCGGGCAGCCGTTTCGGGAGCGGCTGTGGGCGGCGCTTGTGCTCGCTCTGTACCGTTCGGATCGGCAGGCAGATGCCCTGGCTGCGTGCCGTGACGCCCGCCGCGTCTTCATTGACGAGCTAGGTATCGACCCCGGTCCACGCATGCGACACTTGGAACGGTCGGTGCTGCAACAGGATGTGTCGCTCGCAGCGCCCGCCCTGGATGGGCACCGCCGGACAAGGCAACGACTGGACAACCTTCCGGCCGAACTCACGCCACTGATTGGGCGGGACGCCGAGCGCGATGCGCTTTGCTCCTTATATCTAACCGATGGCTGCAGGCTCGTAACCATCACGGGTCCGGGCGGGGCCGGCAAGACCCGTCTGGCCCTTGCGGCGGCAGGAACGCTCGGCGCGCGAATGTCAGATGGCGTGTGCTGGGTCAACCTCGCCCCCCTCACTGAAATCCAGCAAGTGCCAGGCGCGATAGCGGCCGCGCTCGGCTTGGAGGACTGGGCAGGCGCCGATCCGCTGAAGATCGTGACTGGATTCCTGCGCTCCCGTCGGCTGTTGTTGGTCTTGGACAACTTCGAACAGCTGGAAGGGGCGTGGCCCGTTGTGCTGGACATGCTCACTGCCGCATCCGGCCTGCGTATCCTAACCACCAGCCGACGACCTCTCGGGCTACGCGCCGAGTACGAATACGAGCTCGCGCCGTTGGCTCTGCCTCCACTCGACCCGCCGCTCTCGCCGCCCTTGCTCCAGGATGTGCCAGCGGTGAAACTCTTCCTAATCCGCGGCCGGGCCGTCCGTCCGCATTTCAACCTCAACAGCAACAACGCTGCGGTCGTGACCCGGCTGTGTCGCCGCCTGGACGGTCTTCCGCTCGCCATCGAACTGGCCGCAGCCCAATTGCGGCATCGCAGCGAAAGCGAACTCCTAGACGACCTAGAGGTAAGTCTTGCCGCCCTTCCGGCAGCCTTCCGCGATCTTCCTGATCGCCAGCGAACCCTCACGGCAACGATCGCGTGGAGTCATCAGCTGCTCGGTGAAGCTGAACGGCAACTTTTCGATCAGCTCGGCGTCTTCGCTGCCGATCCGACCGTAGCGGCAGTCAACAGCATCCGCGGGCTGGCTCCCGACGCAAAATTGGCGACCGAAGACTTGCTGAACGCACTCGCACGCCATAGCCTGCTGCGCCGCTACACAGACCCCGCAGGAGCAAGCCGAGTATCCATGCTCCATGCAATCCGGGAGTTCGCCCGCGACCACCTCAGGTCGCTTGACGACACGGCAACGGTACGGCGTCGGCACGCCGAGTTCTACCTCAACCTCGCCCAGGATGTAGGCCCCAAGCTGTGGGGGCAGGATCAAGTGGACGCCTTCCGATTGCTGCACGCCGATGCCCCGGATCTGCGCGGAGCACTGCTGTGGGCCACCGCACCGGATGGCTCGACTGATTTGGCGCTGGGTCTCGTCGGACACCTTTGGCATTACTGGGAGCTCACCGGGGACGTGGCCGAGCAATGCGAGATCGCCCTGAAGCTGCTGGCCCGCGCGCCCGATGCTCCGCCGTCACTCAAAGGTCCCGCACTCAGTGGAACAGCCACCCTATGCTGGTTGCTCGGCCGCCACGATGAGGCCGCAGCCCTTCATCACCGGTCGCGCCAGGCATTCCAGAGCGCCGGCAACTACCAAGGTGTCGCCTGGGCCACGATGTGCCTCGCGACGCAGGCGGCCGAGCGAGACGACACAACAACCGCTAAGCGACTCGCTGCAGAAGCACTATCGCTGCCGGACGCCAGCCCCCGCACCCGCATCGCTGCTTTGATAATTCTGAGTCTCTTGGCCCACTACGCCGGCGACCACGCCCAAGCCCTTGACCTCTGCCGTGAATGCGTCGAACGTGCCCGACCGCTCGGCGATCGGGCGCTCCTCGGGAATACCTTGGTTAACCTGGCCGACAGCACCGAGCAAGCCGGCGACTACGACACCGCAGAACAGCTGCTGTACGAGGCACTCGGCGAAGCACTCGAGCTCGGCGCACAGGGCAACCTCGTGGCTTCCCTCGAGTCACTTGCCGACGTCTACGTCGAACAGCACCGCGTCGAGCAGGCCATCCGCGTGCTGGCGGCCGCCGATGCTCACCGCACAGACCGAGGGCTTCCGCTTTTCGCCGCAGAACAGCGACGCATCGAATCGATGATCGCAAGGGCCCGTGCCGAGGTCGGTCCGATCCCCTTCGGGTTGGCGTGGGCAGGTGGACAGGCGCTGACACTCACCCAGATTGTCAACGAGGTGATCCTCACCAAACAGGAGAGCCGCCAACAGGAGCCCTCCATCGGACAACGCCTTCATTCAGCCCTCAACCTGCCAACAGCCAGCGACCTGAGCCCTGCACCGTGGGCCTGACACTTGATCGGAATCTGAAGGTGTAGCCGCTTGTCCTGATCATGCCTTTGCGGCATTCAAAGGACTGTCAGTTTCGGCCCTCAATCTCAAAGTCGTCTGCGGCGTCCAAGAGCGTGGCTTCGCTGCCCATCTTTCTCTAGGTCAAGGAGGAGCGCTGAAGTTGCCGGTGGCACATATGCGCGGTGGCGTTGTCATGTAGCCATCCTACGCAAGCGAAATGAATGAGTATGGAGAAAAAGACCACTCAGCGGAGCACCACTCCCCCGGAACCTGCCCAGTCATGTCGCCCCGGACATAAGGGCCCATGAAGCAGTAACACGGCAGAAAAGCGGCGAACCTCAAGGAAGGAAGGCATCCGGCCACAAGAACGGCCGCCGACAAACACGGAGTGACCGATATACGTCATAAGAGACCCGCGGACAGGGTGTGGATTGTCCACACGGTAAGAGGCCCAAAAAGGGCCCCTGACATGGGAAAACGTGCCCGAGGTGGGACTCGAACCGCATTCCAGCCCTTGCAAACAGTGGGAAGTCCCGAAAACATACGCAATCCGAGCCAATCCGGCCGATGTAGGCCCCGACACCGAAGCCAAGAGAGTTTGGACATCGTCCATACCCCGAAATGGCCTTTTTGAGCACCTCGAATAACGGCTGCACTCGCCCGATTGAAGGAGCTTGGCTTTTTGTCCTGACAAGGCTCTGACTGATCGAATCTGTTCACCTTTCCAGAGTTTTGAGTAACGTCGCCCCGCTAAGGATGGAGCATTCAACAGACGGGCGCCCCACCGAAAATAAAGAACTTCCTAGCAGCGGCACCTCCTCCAGCTACTAATGACCTCCCGAACGCATTGACAAATTTGCACATCCCAACCTGATGTCAGGTTGGGATGTGCAAATCCGACGACCAAGGGGTGGCAGTGTGAGACGGCCCGAGCGCTGCTTACGCGGCGAGGGAGCCCACTGGTACGTGGGCTCCCTCTGTTAACTGTTGTTCACATGCGTGGTGATGCTGACCATGCGTAGGGTGGCTTGCAAGGCTGGTGACCCCTCAAAAAACTCATGAACAACTTGCGCCTTGGGTTATGCGGATGCGGACTGACAGGTCCTTCCAGGACAGTGTTTTCGTTCCGGACGATTCGCTGGAGAACTTTGTTGTCCCTCCTACTAGCAGTTCGTCATCATCTCCCCAGTCGTCGTAGAGCCGACCGTACTTGTCCGATGCGCTATCGTCGTTATCCCAGCCGTGCATTGCCCAGTTCACATTCGTGCCTCGTTTCACACACATAGTCATTGGCTCCGGTAGCTGGCCGGCTGGCACGAATGCGCCTGCATTCAGGGACATCGCCCCGCCCCTGTTTTCGCGGTGGATTGACCGATGGAAGGCTTGCGGGTTGTCGTAGAGGGCTGCGGACAATAGGATCTCTCCATTTCCCGAATCCTCGCCATCCGATAGGATCTTGACGCTTTCAACCGTGACGGTCACGCGATGTTCCGATGAAGTTATGTTGCTCGGGGCACAGGGTGTCTTGGCCGGGTGAGGATCGGAACCCGGACGAACCCACATGGCCAGAAGCAGCCCGTCACGGTCCACTGCCCCTGCCTTTGCCACCAGCCGACACCATTCGTATCCGGACTGGAGGACGGCCAAAGCATGCGCTTTCTCGTACTTGAGTTGCTTCTGCACGGAGGCGCTAGGGCCGTCCTTGTTCAAACCCTCCTCAATGAGAATGTTCCCGACCCTCGTATCATCGTGCCGGAAGCCGGAATATCCGGTCCATGCGATGTCACATTCATGGTCAGCCCAGCCTTTGCCAGTCTCGAGCAGGCGCCCCACTCGATTGCCTCGGGGATCGTAGAGGACGGACTGGAAGGGACCTGCACCGTTCCTACGCACGGTGTAACCCGGGCCGGGCGACCAGTCATCGTTGGCGAGAATGATGTCGTTGGAGACGACGGTTCCTCCTGATGGAATGGTCCAAGAAGATCCGATCGGTCCACGACGGCTAAAGGGCACAAGGTCGTTCACGCTTACGTTTCCTGCGCTTCGGGGGTATCCCAGTTCCACCCAGTTAGAGTGGCTATAAAGATCCTGTGCCGCGTGCAAGATCCTTCCAAAGTCATCTCCGACACTGAAGAGATTGTTGTTCTTGAGAGCAGTGACTGCCCCGGCATATCCGCCGGTGGGCCCGAAGAGGTTACTCCATGGCCCGTTGATGCGGGAGATTGATTTATCAAATTCGCAGTCGTCGAAATGAAATTCATCTTGTGTTCCGTTGTTTGAAGGGAAGCCTTTGTCCATCCAAGAGTGCTCATTATTGATGTCTTCAATGGCGGGGAGATTTAAAAATGAGGGCTCCCACGGAAGCCAGGGGCCACGGAGCCCCGTCCTTGTAATATTCTCATGTCCATTGACACTGAATGCGGTGGCGGGTGAGACGACACTAAAGTTTATTCCCACTCCAATGAGTGAAGCTGTAGCCACGGCGGCAAGCTTTTTATGCATGATTCTCTTCTTTACTGTTGTGCGGGACTGCAGGGCTCCCAAGGCCTTTGTCGTGGCTCCTGAGGGCCGTGCAGCATCTCGTTTCGTCGTCATTAGGCAAAGCCGTCCGACGGAAATTGCAGCGTCGAGGGTTCCGTTATCGCGTTCGATGTCACTGTTGCTGGCTGTAGGTCTGCGCTCTTCGCTGAGGGTTCTACTTCTCCTTCTAGATTTAGCCGCCTAGTTCGTGTCCTGCGCCCCTCCCGTACTGGAGCGTTCCGCGGACAGGCCGCGCGAGCTAGATATTCGAGGGCAACTCTTCATCGCCCCGTCATTACGGAGAAGTGCTGCTCGATGCGCATCCGGGATAATTCTTTGCCTGAGATTGCAACTTTGCCTATGGCACCTTGAAAAAACGAACTCAGGTCGCGCGCTCCCACCAGGAACGGCGCTTTGCCTCGCTGGGGGACGATCACGGCTCTCCGGTAATCCAGGTTGGTCGTGTCCATCCGGACGCCGTTCCGATAGATCCTCATGTAATTTGCGGAACATGATGTGTTTTCCTTTCGGAGGATATGTATCTGGCTTGTGGTCCAAGGGTTGCGCCGAGGGCTTAATCGATCCTTAATCGCCGGGATTCCGCCCAGCAGGGCGTGCCTTTCATAGACCAATGGGCGCTGATTCCTCCAGCGCAGCGCACCCGCTTAATCGTCTGATCCGGTATGCCGCCGGGCCGTCCAGCTTGGCGCCTTGCTCCTTAGCCTGCGCCAGCCTTTGCGAGACAAGCTGTAGTAGACAAAGTGGTGGGCTGGACCCTCTGGACCCTCTGGACCCTCTGCGTGTCGCGGAGGCATGATGGGGGATAAACGGCCAGACCTTCAAGCCGTGATCGAGCGTCAGGGCAGGCGCTAGCGGGCGGTGTAGCCAGAGCGCGCGGCCCGGGGCACGTCGGATCTGGGGAGCGACCGGTCGGTGAGGGGTGCTATGCGATGGGTGCACTTTGGATACATGCCTTGGGCCCGCTGGCAGTCGTCGTTGGCGGAGCGCCGGTCGCCGTGGGTGCCGGTCAGCAGCGAATCGTGTCGGAGTGTCTCGCCCTACGGGCAAACTCGATCGTGACATCTGACTTCTTAGTCGAGGCTCTGTGGGCCGACCACCCGCCAGCCAAGCCGGGTCCTCAGTTGCAGGTGTATATCGCGAATCTGCGACGCATGCTGGATCCTGATCGATCAAGGGCATGAGCTCCCAGCGGCTGGCCAGCCGGTCCGGCGGCTACGTGCTAACTGTTACCTGTACCTTGCTCAAAACCAGGAGTGCGACGCCACTGCGGACTGCATTCCAAAGAACCCTAATCAGGGCATGGGCAGGCTTCTTACCTCTCTGATGTACGGCGAATAGGTGCAGATCTCGCATCCGCCCGCTGTTGACACCGGAGCTAGGCGTAATAGCGTCTGGAAGACGCTGCGCGGGCAATGGAGCAACGACCCGCTCCCTGCCTTCACGTTGGATCAACCCGCCACTCATGTTCCCAGACCCTAGAAATCGGACATCCGTGACCAACCAATCAGTGCCCGTGTGGGCGATTCAACGCGTAAATGCGGTTCTCGCCCACGGGCAGGAACAAGGCCGCACACCCACCAACATGGCAGACCTCGCCCGCCGAGCAGGGCTGAGCAAGCGAATGACTCGACGATGCTTGTTTTACTCACAGAAATCCCTTGCATTCAGCAGCAAGCTAACCCCCTGTCCACCCACTCAGGCGGGGCGCAAGCAGGAGAGCAATGCAGTTAGTAACCGAGATTGTCGGATGGGCAGGAGCTGCAATCATGCTGACCGCATACCTTTCGGTTTCCATGGGCTGGTTCCAAGTAGGCCGCCGTTTTCAGGCAGCAAATATGCTGGCCTCAGGCGCACTCGTAATAACGGCGCCACCACAGGTAGCCGCGCGTCCAGACACGGACCGGCCATGACGGATCAACCAAAACCAGGACTGCACCGGAAGAAGAGTCCGGATCCCATACACCTTCGCGCTGTCGACGGCTCGCACGCCGGCCACAGATAGAGGTTCCCCCTACAGGAAACGTCCAACGACACCGACGATCCGGGCGCAAAATCATGTCGCCTAACAGAGAACTTCATGGAGTAGTGAAGGCAGAACCAGGCGGAAGGGACCAAAATACAGGTCCAAAAGCCGCCCGCGCACGTGGGTGTGCACAATGTGCACACCCCTTTTGGCCGGACAAACACGCGATGAGCGGACTCTGCATGGCCCGCAGAAGGCAGCCATCCGAGGAAGATTCCCGAAGAAAATTCCGCTTGGTCATGTCCTCACCACAACTCGTGGCCATGAATGAGTGACGGCCAACAACTGGCCACCGGAGAGCGCAAGAAAGGATGACACATAACCCTAGATTCCAGCAGGCGGAGGGTCCAGCAACGAGGCCCTGACCCCGCCACCCGCACAACTTCACAGGCCAACGCGGACGGCGTCAGAGGGACCCGCGGAAATCAATGTCCACACATTAAAGCAAAAACCCCTCTGACGAGGGGTCATGCTGTGCCCGAGGTAGGACTCGAACCGGGCTCCTCCCCCAGAGAATCCGCCCCTCCCCGAAAACATCCCCAATCCGAACCGGTCCGCCGCCAGTACAACCGAATCCGAAGCCCCTGGTGTGCACATTGTGCACACCCTCTTTTTTACCCACTGGATGCAGCACCGATCGGCCTCATGCAATCCTTCGAACATGGAGAATGCCTCTCCACCGCACGCCATCGTTCCGCCTCGTGCCACCACTTTTCCGGGGCCACGCGGAATCCGACCCGCGACCCTGACCGGGCATTGATGTGCGGAGCAAGCCGAGGACTGGGGTTCAATGAACGTCATAGCGTTGCGACCTCCTTCGAACATCTCATGGGCGAAAAGACCGACAAGGCCATGACCAGAACGTCGCCCTATCGAGCATTGAACAGCCACGATGCCCAGCGCGTTCCGGAACGACGAAACGATGGTTATCGGCCTTTCATCCAATCGCTCGTTAGACGAGAGAATCGTGCTTCTGATTGCAGGTCGGGGCCCGCTTCCTATAGTCCCGATAGTGACTCACAACTCCGGTCCATGGACGTCAGTAGAGACCATGGACTCTGCATCGCCGGTAAGGTCATCCTCTTGTCGCTCGACGGCCCCAAACCGCTGTTGGGCAGCTTGTCTCGTTATGCCGAGGATGCGCCCGATTTCACTCCAGATGGCTCCGGCGGCGGGCCGCTCGGGCTTCGGCCGCGATACGCAGGTCAACATCTGTTGGAGTCACATGCTTTTGGCCTCTCAGGGCAACGTGTTGTCCCAATGGTCGCGCCAGTTTCCGAACAGTCCATAGTTCAGGTTGTCGGAGGGGTTATGCCAGCGCCGATCGCTCGTCGGGAGGTCAGGGAGTCGATCTTCGTCGTGGGAAGCAGCGGAGGTTCCGGAGCGCTGGTTTATCGAAGGTTGCGAAGTCTTCTTTTGCGGTGCAGTCGGTTGTATACGTTGCTGCTTTTGCGGGGCCGGCACATGAGTTGGTTGCTTTGGAAGCACCTTTCTCTGCCGCTTGACGTCCTGAAGGAGCCTGCCGACATTTTTGAAACCCGGTGTGCCTTTGTGGATCTGGGAAAGGTCCAGCAGTTCGGTCTCCATCCGGTACATCCTGAGCAATGTCTCTGCTCCGGGGTAACTCATGCCTTGTGCCATGATTAGCGCGTGTCCGGCTTCGGCGAGGAGCAGTAGCCTGGCCATTTCTCGGTCGGCGGGGGCACCTGCTTTGCCGTAGATGTCGGCCAGGGCGCTCCAGGTGTGGAGCAGTGCGTCGAGGAGATATTCGTCCTTCAGCGTTTGGCGGACCTTTGAGTTGCTGAGCTCCAGAGTGTCCATGACCAGCGCGTTGGGCATGGTGGCCGCGTGCTCGTGGCTAAGCCGCAGGACAGCATCGACTCTTGCGGCGGTAATACCATAGGCCCTCAGCCAAGTGAGTATCGCCTGAGATTGCCCGGTGCCCGGTCGGCGCTCTTCGATGTAAGTCGCCGCGGTCCAGTTGATGAAGCGTGCATATGGGTGTGACTTCACGGTTACCTCCTGTGTCTGAGGGCGTCTGCGAGGCCCGGAATGATGGGAAAAGCGCAAAAGAAAAGGACCGTCCGGGAGACGGTCCTTCGATTGGTGCTTATTTGAGGCTGGCCTGGGGGTGTAGTAGCTGCTCCTTTCGGTACTTAAATGAGAAAAACCCCTGCGGTTGCACAGGTTCGAAGGTTGTTCAGGCAGGATGCCGGTGTGCCGTTACTAACTGATTGGCTACGATGACGCGCCCTGTGCCAGTTGCCTATAAGAATCATGATGCGGGTCGTGTCAATAGGTCTTTGGCTACGCGCAACTGCCCACGTTGGTATCTATTTCCCAAGGTAGCAGCCGCTCCAAATTTGACTGTGCACACGGAACGCCAGCGGTGTTTTACCCGCGTCCGCAAAGCACAACCCCTGCGGCAAGCGGAGGTCTTTGTTGGGCTGTAACCGATATTCCCGAAACTTCCGTGTCACCTGCAAGTCAAGGGTGCCGAAGACCATTGCGAAGGAGATTCAGAGCCATGGGCCAGCCTGCAACTCCGGTTCTTGATTGCTGCAGAACCAGATTCTGCGCTGCGAGAAAGCGCTGCTTCCTTGATCATTGACCATACTGGATAGTGTCAAATTTTTTGCGTACGCGCTTCGGCGCCCGGCTGAGTCCGGTTTGTGTCTCAGGATACTAGGCGAAAGAATGCGTTGCGCACGGACGTTTCTGCACGGTTTCCACATCGGCGTGCCCGACAATCTTTCGTGTGTTGGCTGGTGACATGAGCCTGATCATGAGGGGGAAACCTCAGGCACCTGTTTCTGACAACACCCTCTAGTCCCCCACTCCCCCTGCCTCACAGAATCTCCCTTATCGGCGTTTGCCTAAGCCTTTGCAACGACCGCTGCTTGGGCGAGTTCTTTCAGGTGGCGGCGCAAACTCGTTGCAACCTTCTCAGCGGCTTCGAGTTCTTCGGGCGTAAGGGCGTCGACAAAGAACCGGCGCACAAGGCGGAGATGCGGCGCTGAAGAAGCACGGAAAGTCCGTGCTCCGTCGTCGGTGAGCTCCACCACTGCTCCACGGCTATCGTTACCCGACTTGCGCCTTCGAATCAGCCCCCGGCTTTCCATACGACCTAGATGATGCGAAAGTCGGCTGCGCTCCCACCCGATACCCTGGGCCAGAGCCGAGGACCGTAAACGGTGCCCTTCAGACTCGCTCAGGGCCAGGAGCACGGCATAGTCACCCGGGGATACGCCGGAGGTGGCCTGCAGCCCCGCCGCCAAAGCCTGACGTATCGCCTCTGCCGTCTCCACATACTCGCGCCATACCGCCAATTCGTCCGGAGTAGGACTCTGTCGGGCACTCTTACCGCTCTGTTCCATTACCACCTCGTCTTCGCTTGACATGTCAACCATACCGGGGTGATGATTGACGCGTCTCCTCTAATTGACATATCAATTAGAGGAGACCGATGAGCGAAGTGATCTTTGGCTTGGACACCTTCGGCGACGTCCCTGTTGACGACCAGGGCGCACCAGTCAGCCACGCCCGTGCGATCAGGCAGTTGGTCGACGAGGCCGTGCTAGCCGACCAGCTGGGTGTGGATGTCTTTACTGTCGGTGAGCACCACCGCCCGGAATATTCGGTCTCGGCCCCGGAGACCGTCCTCGCCGGCATGGCCACGCGCACCTCACGGATCCGCCTTGGATCCGGCGTGACGGTGCTCAGCTCCGATGACCCCGTCCGGGTCTTTCAGCGATTTGCCACAGTGGATGCGCTCTCCAACGGCCGTGCCGAGGTCATTCTGGGGCGGGGTTCCTTCACAGAGTCGTTCCCGCTCTTCGGCTACGACCTCAAAGACTACGATGTGCTCTTCGAGGAGAAGATCGAGCTGTTCTCACAACTCCTTGAAGAGAAACCGGTGACCTGGAACGGCACCATGCGTGCACCGCTGGCTGATGCCGATGTCTACCCCAAGACCGAGGGTGGCCTGCGGACGTGGGTAGGCGTCGGCGGCACACCCCAGTCAGTGGTCCGCACGGCGAAATACGGATTCCCCATGATGCTCGCCATCATCGGCGGACAACCGGAACGGTTCACGCCCTTCATCGACCTCTACAAACAGGCCGCCGCAGACTTCAACACGACGGCGTGGCCGGTAGGAATGCACTCCCCCGGGTTCATCGCGGATTCCGACGACGAAGCCAAAGAGATCTTCTGGCCCCACTACAAGGTGGTCAGAGACCGCATCGGAGCCCTCCGCGGCTGGCCACCCGTCCGGCGTGAAGACTTCGAGGCCGAAACCCAGAACGGCTCGATGTACATCGGCTCACCAGAGACCGTCGCCCGGAGAATCGCGCGCGCGGTGGCATCGCTGGACGTTGGTCGCTTCGACCTCATCTTCACTTCCGGGGCCCAGCCGATCAGCGCCCGACTCAAAGCCGTCGAACTCTACGGAAGCAAAGTCGTGCCGATGGTCCGCGAAATACTCGCCGACCACCGGCACGCGATGGAAGTCGCATGACGGCCCCAGTCCCGAACAACCCAGTCCCTCACGAAAGAAGAACATCATGAACGTCGTCCTCTGGATCATCACCGTCGTACTCGCCCTTCTCTTCCTGGCGGCAGGAATCATGAAAATCGCCCAACCGAAAGCGAAGCTCGCGGCCGCCGGCCAAGGGTGGGTGGAAGACTTCTCCGGCGCCGCCGTCAAGCGCATCGGTGCACTCGAAATCCTCGCCGCCCTGGGACTCATCCTGCCGGCTCTACTGGGAATAGCCACCGTGCTGGTGCCAACGGCTGCCACCGGGCTCTTCCTCCTTATGGCCGGCGCGGCCACAACTCATGGCCGACGCCACGAAACGCCCAATGTCATCATCAACGTCGTTTTGGGTATCCTTGCCGCTGGCGTCGCCATTGCCCGCTTTGGCCCGTACGGCCTCTAGCGGAGGGAATGATTCCCTCAACGAGCAATCACATTCGTCGCCAACGCAATCAGCCATCCGGCAACAACCCTCCCTTCACTCATCCCATGGCAGATCGGCAGATACCCACGTGACCGTTGCCAACGACGCGACGCCATTTCCCTAGGGGGCCAAAATGGGACGAGCCCACACCGTTAGTAGGGTGGCTACCTACCGAACTCCGGAGCCCGCTTCTTCGTGAACGCAGCCATGCCTTCGTTCTGGTCCTCGGTGGCCAACACCGAGTGGAAGACGCGGCGTTCAAAAGCGCCCGGTGAGGACCATGTCCATCCCCTTGGCCCCGCCGACCGCATGGGTGGGCCGCGGCTGGGAGCCGCCCATGCCGGGATGACGCCGAGGTTGATCTCCGGTTGGCCGAACTTGGCGTTGTGGCCGGCAATGATGTAAAGCACATCACGGCCAGTTTGCAGCCGCCGCCCAGTGCGAAGTCGGACACGGCCGGGCCCACGGGGATGCGCAGGCGGGTCATGTTCTACCAGCCGGAACCAGTCCGTCGCGTACATCTCCATATAGTTCTTGGACTTCAGCTCTTTGATGTCCGCGCCGGCGGCGAAGGCCCTGGCGGAACCGGTGACTACAACGGCACCGATCCCAGGGTCTGCATCCATGCCGGACACGGCTGCGACGAGTTCGTCGAAGAGCGCCTTGTTGAGTGCCTCCGTCCGGTTCAGCGTCACCATGATGTTTTCGTTCTGCTGCATGCTCTGCCCTTCGCCTGAATCCTTCGTCCGAGTCTGGCGCTCGACCACGGGCGGCCGCGAAGGCCAGAATCGCCTGCCCACAGCGCAGCCGCTTCACCGGATATCCGCCCAGGTATTCAGAGCAGTCGGCCTCGGGCTGATCGGCACCGCCACAGCCCTGAAAGCCAAAAACCTGGGGTCACCGTTGTGGGCTGCGACGCCCTTCGCGCGACTGAAGCCTGAATAAGAGCTCCCTCTGCAGGCCGCAAATCACTTAACGTTGCTTAACGTCGTAAGCGACTTCTACTGTAATTGAAGTCACAAAAGGCGGTTCAATGTCACCGGAAGGAGGGCGGCTCATGAGCGAATCTCGCGTCACCGAAACTCTCAGCGGACGCCGTTCGACCGTTTCGGCAGCCGCCGTTGCACGTGCGGCTGGGGTTTCCCCCGCGACGGTGTCTTATGTGCTGAATGGCAAGGCTGGAGTTTCGATCGAAACCCGGCGCCACATCATCGGCGTTGCTAACGAACTCGGGTTCAGGCCTCGTAAGTCATCCTCGTCTTCGGACCCGTTGAGGACCCGCGTGGTGGGGCTGATACTGCCGAACATCATCAATCCCATGTTTCCGCGGTGGGCCCAAGGCATCATCACCGCAGCAGCCGAATCCGGATACGAGGTGTTCGTTGCGACGACGCAGGATGATCCGGAGACGCTGGCGCAAGTGACAGCGACCCTTGCCAACCGGAACGTTGACGGTGTCATTTTGGCCGCCGCGCTGCGGGAGGACGCCACTGCTCTGCGCACGCTGCGTGCTGCCCGGATCCCCTATGTCTGCCTATCGAGGAGGGCGGACTTTCTGCAGGGTGATTTCGTGGGCATTGACGACGATGCGGCCGCCTCGCTGTTGATGGAGCACATGCTCAGCCACGGCTTCACTGAAATCGCCACAGTCATCGGCCCCCGGTTTTCCACGGCATCCCTGGCCCGGGAACAGGCCTTTGTCCGTACCGCGGCAGCGGCGGGCATCACTATCAGCGGCGAACGGAAAATCAGTACGCGGGTGAACAACGAAGGCGGACGCTTGGCCGCTGAACGGCTCTTTTCCTCGCCTCACCCACCACGGGCCGTCGTGTGCGGCAGCGACGAACTGGCCATCGGCGTCATGGAATATGCGCTTGCGCAGGGTCTGCGTATCCCTGAGGACGTGGCCGTGGCCGGTTGCGACGGGCTTCCGCATAGCCGCTCAGGTTTGATCAACCTGACCAGCATTGTTCAGCCGCAGCAAGAAATGGCCCACGAAGCGTTCGCCATGCTGCTACGACGGATCGAATCCCCATCCAACACCTACAGCTCCCTAATCTGCCCGCATCATTTGCATATCGGGAGGACCTGCGGCTGCAACGCACCGCCGTCCTGAGAAACCGCCCCGCAAACCACAACCGCAAACTCTACCAGCAGCCACAGCACTGCACGCCTCGATTCCCCACGCCCAAAAACGCCTGTCCCGACCCGGACGGCCCCACCATTCAAGGACGAATAGCCATGTCAGCCCTATCACCATCGATGACGATGCGTACTCCTAAGGAGATTAACGGCGTCATCCTCCGCAAAATCATGCCTCTGCTCATCGCCGCCTACATCATGGCCTTCTTGGACCGAACCAACATCGGGATGGCCAAGGACAGGCTGGAGATTGACCTCGGCATCTCTGCTACTGCATACGGTATCGGTGCGGGCTTGTTCTTCCTCACCTACGCGCTCTCCGAAATCCCTTCCAACCTGATCATGCACAAGGTCGGCGCCCGCTTCTGGATCATGAGGATCATGATCACCTGGGGCATCATCTCTGCCTGCATGGCTTTCGTGCAGGGCGAGTGGTCCTTCTACATCATGCGGATGCTCCTCGGCATCGCCGAGGCCGGCCTCTTCCCAGGAGTCATGTACTTCCTCACCCAATGGTTTGTGGTCAAGGACCGGGCCAAAGCGAACGGCATGTTCCTCCTCGGCGTCTCGATCGCCAACATCATCGGCGCACCGCTCGGCGGCCTGCTGCTGACCAGCTTCGACGGATTCGCCGGCCTTCACGGCTGGCAGTGGATGTTCATCATCGAAGGCCTGCCGGCCTGTCTCCTCGCCTGGGTTGTATGGAAGAAACTCCCCGACCGGCCCACCAAGTCGACCTTCCTCACCCCCGCCGAGGCCCAGGACCTTGAGGCCCGGATTGCCGCCGAAGAAAAAGCCGGAGCCGATGCCTCCGGCAACCACCGACTGCGCGACGTACTCAAGGACAAGCAAATCCTCCTCGTGGTCGGGGTCTACTTCACCCACCAGATCGCCGTCTACGCGCTCTCCTACTTCCTGCCCTCCATCATCGGCACCTACGGAAAGCTCAACCCCCTCCAGATTGGCCTGCTGACGGCCATCCCGTGGATCTTCTCCGCCGCCGGCGCCCTGCTGGTCCCGCGCTTCGCCACCACCGGGCAGCGTTCACGTCTGCTGGTCACCGGGACGATGATCGGCATCATCGCGGGCTTCGCCCTGGGCGCCGTCGGCGGCCCCGTGCTCGGCATGATCGGCTTCTGCCTAGCTGCCTTCAACTTCTTCGCCCTGCAGCCGATCCTCTTCACCTACCCGGCAACACGCCTCACCGGCGCCGCTCTCGCGGGAGGTATCGCGTTCGTCAACACCATAGGCCTCTGCGGCGGCTTCCTCGGACCGTACGTCATGGGACTGATGCAGGACATCACCGGCTCCAAACTGTCCGGTCTCTGGTTCATTGTCGCCATGTGCACGATCGGAGCCCTGCTGTCCCTCATGCTCAAACGCGGCACGGAAAAGCCCCACGGCGCCCCCGCCGCCCACTGACACCCTACGAAGACTCAAGGAAACATCATGGATTTCAGCAGCAAACGCGTCCTGGTCACCGCCGGCGCGAACGGCATCGGTTTGGCCATCGCCACCAAGTTCAAAGCCCTTGGGGCGACCGTGTTCGTGACCGACATCGATCCGGACGCCGTCGAGAAGGCACGGATCGAGGGCTTCCACGCCGCCGTCAGCGATGTCTCCGACGAAGCCCAGGTCCAGGTACTCATGGCGACGGTCCGCGATGAACTCGGCGGGCTCGACATCCTCGTCAACAATGCCGGCATCGCAGGTCCGACCGGCCCCATCCAAACCCTTGACAGTGACGCCTGGAAGGCGACATTCGACGTCAACATCCACGGCCAGTTCTACTGCATCAAACATGCCCTGCCGCTGTTGCGCACCGCTCCTGAAGCCTCCATCATCAACCTCTCCTCCGCGGCCGGCCGGCTGGGGATGGCCGGGCGCAGCGCCTACTCGGCCTCCAAGTGGGCTGTCATCGGACTGACGAAGACCCTCGCCATCGAACTCGGAGCTGGGGGGATCCGGGTCAACGCCATCTGCCCCGGCGCCGTCAACGGACCCCGGATCGACGCCGTCATCACCGCCAAAGCAGAAATGCTGGGCGAACCGGTCGAGAAGGTCTCCACGCTCTACCACAACCAATCGTCTCTGGGCCGGCTGATCGAAGCCGAAGACATCGCCAACATGGCCGTTTTCGCCGCCAGCGACATGGCCCGCAACGTCAACGGCCAAGCGCTGGCCGTGGACGGAAACACCGAAAAACTCTACTGAGACTTCCAGGAAAGGATCTTCCCGTGGCAGCAGCACGCAAGGTCATCATCACCAGCGCCGTCACCGGTGCCATCCACACGCCCTCCATGTCCAAATACCTTCCCGTGTCCCCGAACGAAATCGCCGACGCCGCCATCGGCGCAGCCGAAGCAGGGGCCGCCATCGTCCACATGCACGCCCGCGATCCGCGCGATGGCCGGCCCTCCCAAAAGCCTGAGCACTTCGAACCGATCCTGGACAAGCTCAAGCGGAACACCAACGCGGTCATCAACATCACCACCGGCGGATCGCCCCACATGAGCGTCGAAGAACGCATGCAACCGGCTGCCCTGTTCAAGCCCGAGCTGGCCTCGCTGAACATGGGATCGATGAACTTTGGGCTCTACCCCATGCTGGACCGGTTCAAGGACTTCGCCCACGAATGGGAACGTGAAGGACTGGAGCGAAGCCGTGACCTGGTCTTCAAAAACACCTTCCAGGACATCGAGACCATCCTGGAAATCGGCAACGCCAACGGGACACGCTTCGAATTCGAATGCTATGACATCTCCCACTTGAACAACCTCGCGCACTTCCATGCCCGCGGCCTGGCCAAAGGACCGCTGTTCGTGCAGTCAGTCTTTGGCCTGCTCGGCGGCATCGGCGGCCACCCCGAAGACCTGATGCACATGCGGCGCACGGCAGACCGGC
Source organism: Arthrobacter pascens (assembly GCF_017052465.1). Taxonomy (GTDB): domain Bacteria; phylum Actinomycetota; class Actinomycetes; order Actinomycetales; family Micrococcaceae; genus Arthrobacter; species Arthrobacter pascens. The sequence continues at coordinate 128,871 of NZ_JAFHKT010000136.1, read as the reverse complement.
TCCTGGGCGACGACTATGAATGGTCCATCCTCGGCGCGGGCAAAAACCAGATGCCGCTGGCCACCATCGGCGCCGCCATGGGCTCCCACGTCCGGGTCGGACTGGAAGATTCCCTGTGGATCGGACCGGGCAAACTTGCCAGCTCAAACGCCGAGCAGGTCACCCGCATCCGCACCATCCTCGAGGCGCTCAACTTCGAGATCGCAACCCCCGATGAAGCCCGGCAAATGCTCGGCCTCAAGGGCAAAGACAACGTCGGCTTCTGACCGGCGCACAAGAGGACAATCAACGTGGACAAGACATACACATCGGCGCGCGAAGCGGTCGCAGACATCCCCGACGGTGCATCCCTGGCCGTGGGCGGCTTCGGGCTCTGCGGCATACCGGCAGCGCTCATCACCGCCCTCCGGGAGCAAGGAACCGGCGATCTCGAACTCATCTCCAACAACTGCGGCGTGGACGACTGGGGCCTCGGCGTCCTGCTCGCTGACCGCCGCGTCCGCAGGGTCGTCGCCTCCTACGTCGGCGAAAACCGCGAATTCGCCCGCCAATACCTCGCCGGAGAGCTCGAGGTTGAACTCACCCCCCAAGGCACCCTCGCCGAGCGGCTCCGCGCCGGAGGATCCGGCATCCCGGCGTTCTACACGGCCACCGGCGTCGGCACCCAGGTCGCCGACGGCGGACTGCCCTGGAAATACGCCGGCGACGGCACCGTCGCCATCGCCTCCCCCGCCAAACCCACCGCAGAATTCACCATCAACGGCAACCCCGGCGAATACGTCCTCGAGCACGCCCTGGCCACCGACTACGCCCTCGTCAGGGCCGCGAAAGCGGACCGTCACGGCAACCTCAAATTCCACAGCGCAGCCCGCAACTTCAACCCCCTGTGCGCCATGGCAGGAAAGATCACCATCGCCGAAGTTGAGGAACTGGTCGAACCCGGCGAACTGGACCCGGACGAAATCCACCTGCCCGGCGTCTACGTCCACCGGGTCGTCGTCCTGTCCCCGGAGGAAACAGCGGCCAAGCGGATAGAGAAGCGAACCACAAGCACCGGAACAGAGGGAAACTGATGGTCACAGGCAAAGGCTGGACCCGGGACCAAATGGCCGCCCGGGCAGCGCAGGAACTGGAAGACGGAAGCTACGTCAACCTCGGCATCGGACTTCCAACCCTGGTCCCCAACCACGTCCCCGCTGACGTCGAAATCACCCTGCAGTCCGAAAACGGCCTCCTGGGCCTCGGCCCCTACCCCAAGGACCAGCAGGTCGACCCGGACCTGATCAACGCAGGCAAAGAAACAGTGACCCTGCGTCCGGGGGCGTCAACGTTCGACTCCGCCCTCAGCTTCGGCATGATCCGCGGCGGCAAAATCGATGCTGCCATCCTCGGCGCGATGCAGGTCTCAGCCGCCGGTGACCTGGCGAACTGGGCCATCCCCGGGAAAATGATCAAAGGCATGGGAGGTGCCATGGATCTCGTCCACGGCGCCCGCATGATCATCGTCCTCATGGAACACACCGCCAAAGACGGAAGCCCCAAGATCGTCCGTGAATGCTCCCTGCCGTACACCGGCCGGGGAGTCGTCAACAGGATCATCACCGACCTGGCGGTCATGGACGTCGTGCCAGGCAAGGGCCTGCTGCTACGCGAACTCGCCCCCGGCGTCACCGTCGAGGACATCCGCGCCGCCACAGAGGCCGACTTCACCGTCGACAGCCGCCTGGCCGAACCCGCCATCTGAACAGGAACAACCCCACCATGACCCCCACATCAGACCCGCGCAACAGAACAGTCATCATCGGAGGCGCCCGCACACCGTTCGGCAAATTCCTCGGCTCCTTGTCTACCCTGACCGCTGCCGAACTTGGCGCTGCAGCCATCCGGGCGGCACTGGACCGCTGCCACGTCCCGGCCGACATTGTCGATCACGTCGTCATGGGACAGGTCCTCACCGCCGGCGCGGGTCAGATCCCCGCCCGGCAAGCAGCCAGCCTGGCCGGCCTGGACATGAGCGTCCCGGCAACGAACGTGAGCAAGGTCTGCCTCTCCGGCATGGCCGCAATCGCAGACGCCGACCGGCTCATCCGCTCCGGCGACGCACAGGTGGTCATTGCCGGCGGCATGGAATCCATGTCCCAAGCCCCGCACCTGCTGCCGGCATCGCGCACAGGCAACCGGTACGGTGACTTCACCGCGGTGGACTCCATGAACCACGACGGGCTCTGGGACTATTTCACCAACCAGTCCATGGGCGCCGTGACCGACAGCGCGAACCAAGGCCCGGAAGCATTCACCCGCCACCAACAGGACGAATACGCCGCGCTCAGCCACCAGCGGGCAGCCGACGCACAGAAAAACGGGACCTTTGACCAGGAAATCGTTCCCGTCCAGGTACCGCTGCGCCGGGGTCAGGTGCTCACCGTCTCCTCCGACGAATCCGTGCGGACCGACACCACCGCCGAATCGTTGGCCGGCCTCCGCCCCGCCTTTGGACCGGACGGCACCATCACGGCTGCCACCGCCTCGCCTATCTCGGATGGAGCCGCCGCGCTGATCCTCATGAGCCGCGACCGGGCTGAAGAACTTGGCCTCCCCTGGCTGGCCGAGATCGGCTCCTATGCATCCGTTGCCGGGCCTGACTCAACCCTCCAGCACCAACCGGCGCGGGCCATCGAACAGGCGGCAGCCAAGACAGGGTTGGCAGTATCTGATTTCGATCTCATCGAAATCAATGAAGCCTTCGCCCTGGTCGCACTCGCCAGCGCCGCCGTCCTGGGCATTCCTGCTGAGAAGATCAACACCAACGGCGGTGCGATAGCCCTTGGACACCCCATCGGCGCGTCCGGGGCCCGTCTGGTTCTGCACACGGCTCTGGAACTGGGCCGCCGCGGAACAGGCCGTGGAGTTGCAGCCCTGTGTGGCGGAGGCGGGCAGGGCGATGCCATGGTCCTGTATGCACCGGAACAGACCGCATGATCCTGGTCGCGCCCGACAGTTTCAAGGGCACGTACACAGCAGCCCAGGTCGCAACCCACATCGCTAACGGGATACGGTCCGTCGGCGGAACAGCCCAGGAAATGCCCGTCGCGGACGGCGGCGAGGGAACCTTCGACGTCATCTTCCAAGGACTGCACGCCCAGCCGCTCACTGTCAGCACCGTCGGCCCCTGGGGCGACGAAACCAAAGCGGTCATCGGTCTGAGCCAGAACGGGACAGCCATCGTGGAACTGGCCTCCGCCAGCGGCCTGAACATGCCCACCACGCAGACACGAGACCCCTTGGCCGCGACCACATACGGCACCGGCGTCCTGATCGCTGAAGCAGTCCGGCGCGGAGCCCGAAAAATTCTTGTCGCCGCCGGCGGGTCAGCAACCACCGACGGCGGCGCCGGAGCCATCACTGCCATCGAGGAAGCAGGCGGACTTCACGGAGCACAACTGGTCGTCCTGTCCGATGTCACCACCAGATTCTCCGACGCGGCCCGAATCTTCGGCCCCCAAAAAGGAGCCGACCCGGCCACCGTACAGCTCCTCACACAGCGGCTTGAGCGACTCGCCGAAACCCTTAAACGGGACCCCCGCAACGTCGACCGGAGTGGCGCCGCCGGTGGTTTCGCCGGCGGCATGTGGGCGCAGCATGAAGCATCTCTAGTCTCCGGCGCGGACTACATCCTCGACCTTCTGGACGCGGAAACCCACATCGCCGCCAGTGAAGCAGTCATCGTCGGCGAAGGCCGACTCGACTCCCAAACAGGCCAAGGCAAGATCATTGCGGGGATACTAGCCCGCAGCCGCGGCGTACCCGTCTATGCGGTGGTGGGGTCAGTACACGAAGATCTGGGGAGCTACGCCAGCAACTTCGCGGATATCATCACTGCCAGCGACGGACCAGCGATGACGGCCGCAGGAGCCCGCGTCGCAGAAACGGTAACGACAGGCAGCCTCTGGAAACCAGGAGTTTGAATATGGCAATGCGAGGCCGAATCAAGTAAGACAACGGCCCGAACCGTTGCGCACCATTTGCTGAACTCCATGTCGACAAAGGTGATGAGCTCTTGAAGACAGCCAAGTAATACGACGGCGGTGCCTCCCCGGTTACTGAAAGGCACCGCCGTTCCACTTCACACCGTAGGACACCATGACCTCCAACATCCTTGCCATTGACGGCCGCAAACCGTCAGTCTCCAGCGAAGCCTGGGTAGCTCCGTCGGCCACAGTCGTCGGCTCAGCAGCCATTGGTGCCGACACAGGGATCTTTTACGGCGCCGTTATACGGGCCGATATGGAGGACATCACCATCGGCGCGGGTAGCAACATCCAAGACAGCGCTGTTGTACACGCCGACCCGGGCCACCCGACACAAATCGGCAACAACGTCAGCGTCGGACACGGAGCCGTACTGCACGGCTGCACCATCGGTGACGGTGCTCTCGTCGGCATGAACGCGACTGTCCTGAACGGCGCCGTCATCGGCGCGGGCTCACTAATTGCAGCCCAAGCGCTGGTGCTCGAGGGAACCGAGGTCCCCGCAGGCTCACTCGTAGCAGGCGTTCCCGGAAAGGTCCGCCGCCAGCTCACAGCCGAGGAAATCAAACACTGCAGTCAGAACGCAATCACCTACACCGAGCTCACCAAGAAGCACCGCGGTGCCTCGACGGTGCTCCCATCTGCCTGACAGGCGCTGCCCGAACAAAGACGATGAAAGACGCCATGAACTGATGAGCGTTCATAGCGGTCAGGGTTTAGACCTTCGCCGAGACATTAGGGGCTGGCCCAGAGGCAGCGTCGATCGTCAAGTGATTGTGTGCCGCCGTTGTCTTTCGAGTCACCAGGCCTGGTTGCACTACCGTGTTCACGGCCTCGGTTCGGCCGCCTATGCGCTCCAGAAGTAGCCGTCCTGCTGTGCCGCCCATGTCGAGGCCTGATTGGTCGACAGTGGTGATCGAGATGGGCGCCAGTGATGTTGTGAAGATGTTGTCGAATCCAGCCACCGAGATTTCGTCCGGAATACGGATGCCCGCTTCCCACAGTGCTGTCAGCACCCCGAAAGCTGCGACGTCGCAGCCAGCGAAGACAGCGGTGGGCCTTTGTGGTCGGGACAGGATCGTCTTTCCCGATTGTTCGCCGCCCTCTTGGCTCCATTGCGACTGGAGGATGTCGATCGCATCGCCGAGTCCGTGACGGATCATCGCGTCGACATATCCGCGAACGCGAACTTCCTCGGGGAGTCGGGCATCATTGGTGCCCTCTGTTGTGTGGTTGATGTATGTGATCCGCCGATGACCAAGCGACACGAGATGATCCACAACCAGATTGGCGCCCGCAAAATCGTCGGCGGCGACTGAGTCGAATTCCTGGCTCGCCCCATGCCGGCCCAGCACCACGATCGGGGTGTTTGTCGCCATCGTTTCAAGTTCTGCGTCTGTCCCGAGCGGGGAGATCAGCACGATTCCGTCCATTCCGCGGTCGATCAGGTCTTCGACCATCCGGTCCTGGGCAGCTTTGCCGGATCCCGCGGGTGCGACCAAGAGCCGGTATCTCTGCCGTTCGCACTCTCGGCGAATGCCTTCAACCAACAGCGATGAGAATTCGTTGTGCAGGTCTGCGACAACTACAGCGACGGTGTGGGTTCGTCCACGCATCCCCCGCGCCGACGCCAAGGGCCGATAGCCGAGGGCTTTCATAGAGGCTTGAACCTTGGCCTTCATCTCAGGACTAACGCCGTACGCGTTTCGAAGTACCTTTGATGCCGCCGCCGTGGATACGCCTGCGTGGGCAGCGACATCCACAATTGTGGGCCGTTTGCTGACGGAGCCCTTGCTCATTGCGCCCCCTTTGGCTGCGTTCATTTGGATTACCCCTTCATACCGCATCTGAAGCCGACGCCTCTTGGCAGATCAGCATGTTGTGATCTACGCTATAGAAAGTGTATAACGTACTACACGATCTAAATGGACTTTCCCTTAAATTCCTGTAGAACGTGTTACTTGGAAAACAGAACTGGACCCCCTCACAAGCGCAAAGTGCCGAACGTTGGCTAGAGCGTCAGTCTGAAACGATTCAGACTTGCAGGGGGTCTCGCCTCCGTAAGACGGAGACGTCCTCGACGAAGAGAATGGAAATGCGATGACGCAACGTGAACTCGCGGAGCCCCGCACCGCGGCGCCCGGACGTTCCACGACACCACGGTCCGGGCCCGCCCGGACCCGCAAACGTCGGGTAGGCGCCGGCACCAGAGCGCCGTGGTGGTTCCTTCTGCCGGCGCTTGCCATCTTCACGCTGATCGTTGTGATCCCCAGCTGGCGGGGAGCGTTCTACTCGCTGACTGACTGGGACGGACTGTCGCCACAGTTCAACTTCGTCGGCCTGGACAACTTCTTCAAAGTCTTCCGGGATTCAGCGGCGGGCGCGTCGATTATGAACACGGCTTTCTACGCTGTGGGCATCATGGTCGTTCAGAACTTCATCGGCCTGCTTCTGGCGTTGGGTGTGAACTCAGCGATTCGTTCCCGCAACTGGCTCCGCGTCCTGTTCTTTGCCCCTGCCGTCGTGACGCCCCTGGTCGTCGCCAACCTATGGCAGTACATCCTCTCCCCGCAGGGAGCGCTGAACACCGCACTCCGGGCAGTCGGCCTGGACTTCCTCGCCCAGGACTGGCTCGGCAACGCCCAGTTGGCCCTGCCTGCCATCATCTCCGTAGTTGTCTGGCAGTTCGCCGGCTACTCCATGGTGATCTTCCTGGCAGGCCTGCAGAGCATCCCCGAGGACATCTATGAGGCGTCAAGCCTCGACGGGGCCGGATCCTTCAAGACATTCTGGAACATCACGCGGCCTCTACTCGCGCCTTCGATGACGATCAACCTAATGCTGTCCCTCATCGGCGGCCTGAAGCTCTTCGACCAGGTACTGATCATGACCCAGGGCGGCCCCGGCAGCGCGACTGAAAGCCTAAGCACCATCGCATACAAGGACGCCTTCCAGTTCCAGCTGTTCGGATACAGCACCGCACTGACCCTCGTGCTGACCGCATTCGTCGCGGTTGCCTCCCTCATCCAGTTCACCCTGCTCCGCCGAGGAGAAGACAAATGAAGCGCTACACCCTCAAAACGGGCGTCCTTGAGGTCGTCATGATCCTCGTGGCTCTCCTCTTCGCCGCCCCCGTCTACGTCCTGCTGAACACCGCGCTGAAGGCTGGAGGCGTAACGACGTCCCTGGCCCCTGTGGCCAACCCGTCCTTCGACAACTTTGTCACGGCATGGGTCAGCGGAGGCCTCGGCCCGGCAATGATCAACAACATCGTCATCACCGTGGTGTCGGTGTTCCTGATAGTCGTGATCAGCGCCTCCGCCGCCTACCCGCTGGCGCGCATCACCCGGACCTGGTCGAAGCTGGCATTCGCGTTCTTCCTCGGAGGGCTGCTGATCCCGGGCCTGCTGGCACTGATTCCGCTTTACACGACCTTCCGCGACCTGCAACTCATCGGATCCATCTGGGGCCTGGTGATCATCTACGTCGGATCCCAGATGCCCTTCTCGATCTTCCTCTATGTACAGTTCCTGCGGTCCTTGCCCCTGGACTTCGAAGAAGCCGCGACTTTGGACGGCGGCAGCCCGTTCCGGGTGTTCTGGCAGGTCGTCTTCCCGCTGATGCGGCCCATCACAGGCACCGTCGTCATTCTGAACACCATCACCGTGTGGAACGACTTCTTCACCCCGCTGCTCTACCTCTCAGGCAGCGGCACCAACACGATCCCGATCGCCATCTACTCGTTCACCGGACAGTACGTGAACCAGTGGGGAACCATTTTCGCCGCCCTCATCATCGGCGTCATCCCCCTCCTGATCTTCTACTTCCTCCTGCAGCGCAGCATCATCAAGGGCTTCGCAGGAGGCCTGAAGGGCTGAGCGCAGACGCACACATCGTCACCGCCCGGCCAGCACCACCCATCCCCCACACACCCCAAGCCCATGCACTTCAAGGGAGAACCATGCGTCACACGAAAGTCCTCACAGCCATCGGCGCGATAGCCGCCGTCGGCATCACCCTCACAGGGTGTTCCTCGAACGCCCCGGCAGCCAGTTCGAGCGGCACCGTCACGGTGGCCCGGCTCTCCGGCTCCGATGACAAGTGGAAGGCCATTGCCGACAAATTCCACGAGCTCAACCCGGACCAGACGGTCGAATACACGATCATCCCGACGGACAGCTACAACCAGCAGATGGGCACCCGCCTCTCGGCAGGAACCGCCACGGACGTCCTGAACGTCTTCCCAGGCAGCGGAAACGCCACCGCCGTGCGATCGCTGGCCAAGAACGGCTACCTCGCCGACCTCTCCGGCGAAAGCTGGGCAGCCGGCCAACCTGAGTCCACGGCGTCCCCGACCAGCTACGAGGGCAAGCGGTACATGTTCACGGACGTGGCCACCGCCAACACCCTCGGCGGCGTTTACAACTCCAAGGCCCTCCAGGACGCCGGCCTGAAGATCCCCACCACCTACCCGGAGGTCCTCACGTTCTGCGCCGATGCGCAAAAGGCCGGCAAAGTGGCCTACGCCCTGGGCGCACAGACCCAATGGGTCACCCAGCTGGTCACCTACGCCCTGGCGGCCACCGAGGTCTATGGAACGGATCCGGACTTCAACCAGAAACAGCTGAACAAGGAAGTCACCTTCCAGGACAGCGGCTGGAAGGACGCCATGACCAAGTACAAGGAGATGTTCGACAAGGGCTGCTTCAACAAGGACGCCCTGGGCACCTCCGTGGACAACCAGACGGCCATGGTGGCTGACGGCCGCGCCCTCGGCGCTATCCAGATTTCCACAATGGCCAACTCCATGACGAAAGCCAATCCTGAGCTCAAGGTCCAGCTGGCGCCTATTCCGGCAACGGACACCGCGGCCGATACCCGGCTGGCCTTCGGACTGGGCGTGGGCTGGGGCGTCAACGCCAAAGCAAAAAACGCAGAAGGCGCCAAGAAGTTCATCGCATTCCTGGCAGGCAAGGAAGGCAGCGCCATGAATGCCGACAAGTTCGGCGTGGCACCCAGTGGCGTGATTGAGGCAAACGACATCAACAAGCTCGAAGTCCCGTTCGTCGAGGACAACAAGACGGTTCCTTTCCCGGACGTTGACTGGCCCTCACCCCAGGTGCAGAACCTGCACCTGACCGGAATCCAGGAAATGCTCGGCGGCACCAAGACCCCGACGGACGTCCTGACCTCCATGCAGGAAGCCTTCACCAGCGCCCTGAAGTAGGACCAGTGGCGGGGCGGCCATCATTGATGGCCGCCCCGCTCCACGCCCCGGGAGTCCAACCGGCAACCCCCGCGAACACGTCGATAAGAAATGAAAAGTTTCCCAGTGGTTCAAACAGAGCAAGTCCTCACGAAGCAGGATCTTGGCGGTCCATGGTTCGAACTGCCCACCGGCACCGATGGAGTGCCCGGCCGCAGCGTCGCATCATCCATGCGGTTCCGTGCCCGCGTCACCGTCGACTCCCCCGGCGCTGCCCCGGCCTGGCTGCACATCAGCGCCGACTCGCGGTTCCGGCTGCACGTCAACGGCACCTTTGTTGCCGCCGGCCCCGCCAAGCCGTCCGGCCGCACCTGGTTCGCTGATCCCATCGACATCGCTTCGTTCCTTGTGGCCGGCGAGAACATCATCGGGATCGACGTGCTGACGTACTCAACGACATCTCTCGGAAACGCATCGGTCCAACGCACCGGCAGGCCCGGTCTGCTAGTCAGGGGAATTGTCGGCGAAACAGAGCTGTCGTCGCCGGCGGTCTGGAGATGCCGGTTGGTCAAGGGCCGGCAGTTCCATCAAGGGCTCAACACCCTCTTCCTGGGTATCCAGGAAACCCTGGACGGAGCAGCCAGCGAGCACGACTGGCTCACCAGCAGCTTCGATGACGGCGCCTGGCCGACCCCCTCCCTGGACAGCCAGGAGCCCTTCAGCGCAACCCCCAGGCCGCCCCTCGCACCCCGGCCCATCCCCCAGCTGACCCTTACCCCGATGCCGCTCATCGGCGTCACCAAGACATCGGATCCGGGAATTGAATGGTCCCGGCTGCTGAGCGGCGAAACCATCGGCATCCCGCCCCACTCAGACATCAGCGTTGACGTCGATGCCGGGTTCCTGATGACCGCGTTCCTGGCCGTCGCCGTCGAAGCGGGCCAAGGTGCCTGTCTTCAGCTGACGGCGGCCGAATGCTACGAACAACCCCCGACGGACATACCCTGGCTCCGGCGCAAGGCAGACCGCACCGACCACGTCACCGGCGACCTCTTCGGCGACCCGGACCAGTACCTTGTGGCGGGGACCGGCACCCCGAATACCCCCGAAGTCTTCTCGCCCTTCTGGTTCAGAACATTCCGGTACGTGCGGCTCCGGATCACCACGACGGACTCTCCGCTCCGGCTGCAGTCCATGGAACTCACCCGGACGCATTATCCGCTGGACATCACCGGCACGTTTGCGTCGTCGTCGGACGTGCAGCGTCAGCTGTGGGATGTCAGCGTCCGCACCTTGCTGAACTGCATGCACGAAACGTTCGAGGACTGCCCGTTCTATGAACAGCTGCAATACGCCATGGACACCCGGTCGCAGGCGCTGTTTTCACTGCACCTGTCGGCCGATGACCGTCTCATCAGGCGGGCCATCGAGGACTTCGCCGCGTCAGGGAACCCGACTGGGCTAACGGAGAGCCGGTCCCCGAGCGTAGAGCCACAGTTCATCCCCGGCTTCTCGCTCTACTGGATCAGGATGATTGCAGAGCATGTCGATTTCGTTGGCGACCGTTCCTTCACCGAACGGTTCATCGGCCGGATCGATGCGGTCCTGGGCTACTTTGCCGACCGGCTGTCCCCGGACGGTTTTGTCATTTCCGCAGAGGGCGACGGGATCCTGTGGAACTTCGTTGACTGGACTGAAACATGGCGGGCCAGCCGCGGCGTCCCCGAGCTAGGACCTCGCCGGGCGAACACCATAGCCACGTTCATGTATATCTCGGCCCTGAAGTCAGCGGCATCCATCGCGGATTTTTGCGGAAGGACAGGACTCGCCGACGAGTACGCCGCGCGCGCTGACGCCCTTACCCGCTGCGTCGTCGACGGGCCTGCCTGGGACGAGCAAAAACGCTATTACCGCGACACGGACCGCGGGGCGCCCCACAGCGTGCACGCCCAGATGTGGGCCGTCCTCTCCGGGGCTGTGCAGGGTGCCGCGGCCGCAGACCTGCTGCAAAGGGCGGTCGCAGACCAGGACCTTGCCCCCTGCTCCTACGCCACGGCGCTCGACCTTTTCGATGCCCTCCGGCATGCCGGGGCCCACGGCAGCGTCAACTGGAGGCCCTGGGAGGACATGCTGGAGCAGAACCTCACCACCTGGGCAGAAGACACGGTAAGTCTGCGCAGCGACTGCCACGCCTGGGGCAGCGTGCCGTTACAGCATTTCCCGCGCTACATCCTCGGCGTGTCACCTGCAGCGCCCGGCTTCACCAGCGTTGCCATCTACCCGGCTCCGAGCGATCTGGACTGGGCCGAGGGCAGCGTCCCCACCCCCCATGGGCAGGTCACCGTGGCATGGAAACGCACGCCATCCGGCCGGGACATGACAGTATCCGCGCCGCTGGCCCTCGGACTCAAACTACCCGACGCTGCATGCGCAATCACCGAGCACGTCAACGCCCACCAACGCACCCTGACCTTCACCCTCTGACGCACTGCAGCGCAGCAACCAGGAAACGAGAACCCCATGAACACTCCGCAGAGCGACCTCCGCACCACCCCTTATACCAACCCCGCAGTGCCCATCCCGGAGCGGGTTGAGGACCTGCTGGGCAGGATGACGCTGGAGGAGAAGGTGGGCCAGATGCTGCAGCTCGATGCCCGCGGCGACCTTGAAGACCTGGTGCTTGGAAAACTGGTCGGATCGCTCCTGCATGCTTCCCCGGAACGCATCGTCGAAGCACGCAAGCTCGTGCTCACCACCCGTTTACAGATCCCCCTCCTCATGGCGGATGACTGTATTCATGGGCACTCGTTCTGGCCGGGCGCCACCATCTTCCCAACGCAGCTGGGCATGGCAAGCACCTGGGACCCTGCACTGGTAGAACGCGGAGCGCGCGCCACCGCCGTCGAAGTCGCTTCCACAGGGCTGCACTGGACCTTCTCCCCCGTGCTCTGCATCAGCCGGGACCTGCGCTGGGGCCGGGTCAACGAGACCTTCGGCGAAGACCCGCACCTGATCGGGGCGCTGGGCAAAGCCATGATCCGGGGTTATCAGGGAAACGGGCTCACCGACACCACCGCCATCCTCGCCACCGCGAAGCACTTCGCCGGCTACTCCGAAACCCAGGGCGGCCGGGACGCCAGCGAAGCCGACATCAGCCGCCGGAAACTGCGGTCGTGGTTCCTGCCCCCATTCCAGGAAGCAGTCGAAGCAGGGTGCCGCACCTTTATGCTCGGTTACCAGGCCATTGACGGCGTTCCCATCACGGCCAACAAGTGGCTCCTCAACGACGTCCTCAAGGGCGAGTGGGGATTCACCGGCACGCTGGTCACCGACTGGGACAACGTCGGCCGCATGGTGTGGGAACAGAAGGTCTGCGAGGACGACGTCCACGCCGCAACCGTCGCCGTGGAGGCCGGCAACGACCTCGTCATGACGACCCCGCAGTTCTTCGAAGGAGCCCAGGAAGCCGTCAACCGCGGTGATCTCGATGAGAGCCTGATCGATGACGCCGTTCGCCGCCTCCTCACCCTGAAATTCGAGCTCGGCCTGTTCGAGAATCCACGGATCCCGGACGCCGACCAGCAGGCCAAGGTCATCGGCTCGGCCGATCACGCAGCGGTCAACCTGGAAATGGCCCGACGCTCCCTCGTCCTGCTCACCAACGACGGTACGCTACCCCTCGACGGCGGCTTGGTCCCGTCTGATACGGACAGGGCCGCGGCAACCGGCACCCCAAGGACCATTGCCGTGATCGGACCCAACGCCGATGATCCGCATGCCCAGCTGGGCGACTGGGCCGGGGCTTCCGGGCAGATCAACTGGCTGCCCGACGGGCACCCACGGCACCTGACCTCCACCGTCCTGGATGGATTCCGGGCCACGGTGCCGGAGGAGTGGACGGTCACCCATGCCAGGGGGGCCGAGATCGGGCAGCTCGTGCCGGACCCCGCCGGCCCCACGTACGCCGACGGCCAGCCGAGGCCGCCCATGTTCGTCGCGGCCGGCACGAACGAAGCGATGCTCGAGGAAGCGGTCGACACAGCCCGAAACGCCGACTACGTCGTAGCCGTTATTGGTGACACCGTAGCCCTTGCCGGCGAAACCAAATCGACAGCGACCCTCGAACTGCAGGGAGGCCAGATCGAGCTGATCGAACGCCTCATCGCTACAGCTGTTCCCGTCGTCGTCGTACTCGTGCAATCGAAGCCCTCGGTCCTGCCCCAGTCTGTCCTCGACGCTGCTGCCATTATCGAGGCCTTTAACCCCGGCATGAAGGGCGGCCAGGCGGTCGCGGAATTGGTCCTGGGCCTTATCGAGCCGACCGGAAGGCTGCCCATTTCCTTCGCACGCCACGCCGGGCAACTTCCGGTCTACTACAACCAGATCCGCGGCCAGCATGGAGACCGCTACGCTGACCTTTCCCAAGAACCGCTGTTCGCGTTTGGAGAGGGCCTGAGCTACACCACCGTCGACTACACCGATCTCCGGATACTCGCAGAAACCATCACTGAAGATGATTGGGTGGAAGCAAAAGTGACCCTCACCAACACGGGGACCCGTCCTGCGCTAGAAACGATGCAGGTCTATGTCGCAGACACCGTGACAAGCGTGACGTGGGCCGAACGGGAACTGAAATCCTTCGTCCAGGTCCAGGTAGCAGCCGGAGAGTCGGTGGAAGTGGACTTGTCCATCGCCGCCCGCTCCTGCTCGCTCGTGGACCAGGACGGCCAGCGCAAAGTCGAGCCCGGCGACTTTGAACTTCTCGTTGGGCGGCACTCCCGCGACCCGCTCATGCTCAATTCACGGTTCCGAATCGCCTGCTGACCCACCCAGACCCTTCACCAGGAGCAAACCAAATGGCCTTGTTCGACCTTCCCGAATCGGAACTGCGCACATACACCGGTTCCGGAATGGAACCCATCGATTTCGACGAGTTCTGGCACCGGACCTTCAGCGAAGCCCGGGTCTTTGACTGGTCACCAGTGGCTACCGCCGTGAACACAGACCTTAAATCCGTGGACGTCTACGACGTGCGCTTTCCCGGCTTCGGAGGCCAGCCTATTGCAGCCTGGCTACGGGTTCCGCGTGGCAGCAGCGGCCCGCTCCCCACCGTTGTCGAATTCATCGGCTACGGTGGGGGCCGGGGCTACCCCGAAGAGTCCTTGCTCTGGGCCTCCAGCGGTTTCGCGCACTTTCAGATGGACACCCGGGGGCAGGGATCGGTGTGGTCCATCGGCGATACAGGTGACGACGGCCCCACCGGGCCCGCACACCCTGGGGTGATGACACGCGGAATACTCGACCGCGAGGACTACTATTACCGGCGTCTCATCGTCGATGCGGTCCGAGCCGTCGATGCGGCACGAACACTGCCCCAGGTCGATGCATCACGCCTCAGCGTCGTTGGATTCAGCCAAGGCGGTGGCCTAGCCTTGGCGGTTGCAGGCCTTGTGCCCGATATTGCCGCAGTCGCGGCACTAGTGCCGTTCCTCTGCGACTTTCCCCGCGCGGTCAGAATCACCGATCAGGAACCCTACGCTGAAATAGCCCGTTTCCTAAAGGTTCACCGCGAACAGGCCACGACTGTGATGGACACAGTTTCCAACTTCGACTCGGTGTTCTTTGCACGGCGGGCCGCTGCCCCGCTCTACATCTCAACCGGGCTAATGGATGTCACCTGCCCACCGTCGACCGTCTACGCAGCGTTCAACAGCTACGCATCCCTGGACAAACGAATTCAGGTCTGGCCATTTAACGGTCATGAAGGTGGAGGAATGAGCGACTGGCGGAACGCCGTATCCCATGTCAGCAGCCACGTTGGGCTAAGCAATGCCAGGGCCTTGGGCCTACGTCAACACCAGTAAGCATGGAAGTACTCCCCAACCTGACGTCAGGCAGGGAGCTGCCGGACTGTAGGGGTAGAGTTCGTTTCCTTCTTTTCTGACGGCGGCTCGCGAAACTCTTGGACCTCAAAATGATGGACACCCTGGTGCATCGCAACGAAGATGTCGAGACAGGTTGGGCCAAGAGAGGCCATGCCTGCGGGCGTGGCTTTTCGGACGTCTGCAGGCAAGTCGCCTCAGAAGACAGAGCCGCACCACAGCCTGACTAGTTCCCATCCGCCAAGAGTGCTTCGGCGTCTCACCGTTCCATCATGCAGTCATCCAACAGGCCGGTAATGAACAATCATGAAATACCAGCCAGCAGTGACTCGCTTCGGGACATCGCGGTATAGATCCACACCGTCATGTCGTCGACTCCGAGGGCAACCATGAACAGCTATCGACGGAAAAACCCTCGATCCATGGAAGAAGGGCGGTGAGCATCATGGGCCACGACGTCGGGCAACGCTGCCTCGCCGTCGGCAGCATCGGACAGCCTGCGGGCGTCCGGCGACACCGATTCCCTACCGGTTAGGCGCAAGTTATGTCACCCTCCCCCGCACCCACCATGAACAAGCAGAACAGCCACCAATAGCCGGTGAGGAGGAACCTGGTGAACAGCCGACGACGATGCAGCAAAGAAAGCCGCACCGAATTATTCCCCGGGTCATGTTGGCCGATCCATGAACGCCCATGAACTGGTATCGAACGACAAACCGTCGATCCAACTAGGCAAGGAGGCAACCGGCCACACCACCGGCCACCAATGAAAAAGGCCCCCGAAGGGGCCCATAAGTGAACAATTTGTGCACACTCAGAGGCTAAAAAGCCGCTGAGCAGGGAAAACACTGTGCCCGAGGTGGGACTCGAACCCACACACCTTTCGATACCGCATTTTGAGTGCGGCGCGTCTGCCAATTCCGCCACTCGGGCGCGGAGTACACGGAGTAACAATCGTAGGCCCACAGTGTGATTGTGAGCAACGCAGCCACTTCCAGTGCGCGGAATTACTCTACATGCAGATAGGCTGAAACCCAGAATCGCGCCAGTGCCGCCGCAACAAGCCATGCAGATCCAAGTACACCCGTGGGGCGCAACTAAGATAGTCCTGTTCCCGCCGTACCTTTTCAAGGAGATCCCGTGTCAGAACCGACGGAGTCAAACACCACGTCCCAGCCGGCGCGCCGCGTAATTGTCGCTGAAGACGAAACCCTCATCCGCCTGGACATCATCGAAATCCTGCGTGGCGAGGGCTACGACGTTGTCGGCGAAGCGGACAACGGCGAAAAGGCCGTGCAGCTGGCCGAGGAGCTCAAGCCGGACCTCGTCCTCATGGACGTCAAGATGCCCGTCATGGACGGCATCTCCGCAGCCGAGAAGATCGTCAAGGCACGCATCGCCCCCGTGGTGCTCCTGACCGCCTTCAGCCAGAAGGAACTCGTGGAGCGCGCCCGCGACGCCGGCGCCATGGCCTACGTGGTGAAGCCCTTCACCCCGGCAGACCTCATCCCGGCCCTGGAGATCGCGCTCTCCCGCCACGAGGAGATCAAGGCCCTCGAAAGCGAGGTCACCGACCTGCAGGAGCAGTTCGCCACCCGCAAGCTCGTGGAACGCGCCAAGAGCCTCCTGACCACCAAGATGGGCCTCACGGAGCCGGAAGCCTTCCGCTGGATCCAGAAGACATCCATGGACCGCCGCCTGAGCATGCGCGAAGTGGCTGAGACCATCATCAACCAGGTCAACTAGCTAAAGAAGAAAAGGAGGATCCCCGCCAACCGGCAGGGATCCTCCTTTTTGGTTCACACGAATTTGTTCACACAGGAAGCGGCAAAAAGAGAGGGTCCCCGCCAAACGACGGGGACCCTCCCTTTGCGGCTCAGCTACTCAGCAGCGGCTGAAGCCTAGTTCTTCTTCTTCTTTTCCGGCCACGGGCCAAGCTTCTCCCTGGTCGTACCCTCGCCCAGGAGCGGGGTGTCGGCGAGGTCGCCTACCTTGTGGACCTTCAGCGAGTTGGTCGAACCGGCTTTTCCGGGAGGGGAACCGGCAGCGATGACCACCAGGTCACCGTCTTCCACGAGCCCCATGTCCAGCAGGCTGCGGTCCACCTGGGCCGTCATTTCGTCCGTGTGGCCCACCATGGCAACGAGCTGCGGCTGGATACCCCAGGTCAGTGCCAGCTGGTTCCAGACCTGCTCCACCGGAGTGAACGCGAAGACCGGCTTGATCGGGCGGAGGCGGGACAGACGGCGGGCAGAGTCGCCGGACTGCGTGAACGTACAGATGTACTTGGCGTCCAGCTGGTCGGCGATTTCGACGGCGGCACGGGTGATGGCGCCACCGCGGGTCTTGGGCTTGGTGCCCAGCGGGGGGACGCGCTCCAGGCCGTGCTCTTCGGTGGACTCGATGATCCGGGCCATGACCTTAACCGTCTCGATCGGGTACTTGCCCACGCTGGTCTCGCCGGAGAGCATGACTGCATCGGCGCCGTCGAGCACTGCGTTGGCGCAGTCGGAAGCCTCCGCGCGGGTGGGGCGCGGGTTGTCGATCATCGACTCGAGGACCTGCGTGGCCACGATGACCGGCTTTGCCCAGCGGCGGGCCAGCTCAATGGCGCGCTTCTGAACGATCGGCACTTCCTCCAGCGGAAGCTCCACACCGAGGTCGCCACGGGCCACCATGATGGCATCGAATGCATCGATGATCTCGTGGAGCTGCTCCACGGCCTGCGGCTTTTCGATCTTGGCGATCACCGGAACGCGGCGGCCTTCTTCGTCCATGATCTCGTGGACGCGCTTGATGTCGGTGGCGTCGCGGACGAAGGAGAGCGCGACGAGGTCAACGCCGCGGCGGATCGCCCAGCGAAGGTCGTCCTCATCCTTCTCGCTCAGGGCGGGGACGTTCACGGCAACACCCGGCAGGTTGATGCCCTTGTTGTTGGACACCATGCCGCCGACAGTCACTTCGGCGACGACCTTGACGTCGTCCACCTCGATGGCGCGCAGTGCAACCTTGCCGTCGTCGATCAGTAGGGCGTCGCCCACGTTGACGTCCTCGGTGAGGCTCTTCAGCGTGGTGGAGCAGATCTCCTTGGTGCCGGGCACGTCTTCGGTGGTGATGGTGAAGATGTCACCGACGGCGAGCTCGTGCGGGCCGTCCACAAAACGGCCAAGACGGATCTTGGGGCCCTGGAGGTCGGCCATGATCGCCACGGCCTTGCCGAGGTCCGTCGCTGCCTTGCGGACGTTCTCATAGGTGTTGTCGTGCACGGAGTAGTCGCCGTGGCTCATGTTCATTCGGGCTACATCAACGCCGGCTTCCAGCACCGCGAGGGTGTTTTCATAGCTGGCAATGGCCGGTCCGAAGGTGGCCACAATTTTTGCGCGTCTCATATACCTACCCTATTGGTCTCTTGCATTGGTTAAGTTGTCGTGGAGGTGAATTTTCACCTCCGAGGCATAACTAGAGGACGGCGATGGCGCGGTCCGTCGGTGCAACGGGAGCGGGCAGAATCGTGCTCCCCATCAGGTACTTGTCCACGGCCGCGGCTGCGGCACGGCCTTCGGCGATGGCCCACACAATGAGGGACTGCCCGCGTCCGGCGTCACCGGCGACGAAAACGCCCTCGGTGTTGGTCATGTAGTAGCCGTCGCGGGACACGTTGCCGCGTCCGTCGAATTCGGCGTGGACCTGTTCGGTGATGCCGGCAGGCTCTGCACCGGTGAAGCCCAGGGACAGGAACACCAGGTCGGCGGGGATGATCCGCTCGGTGCCGGCCTTGGGGAGCCGCTTGCCGTCAACGAACTCGGTTTCGGCAACCTTGACGCCGGTGAGCTTGCCGTTTTCGCCGACGAACTCCACCGTGGAGGCGAGGTAGGTGCGCTCACCGCCTTCTTCGTGGGCGCTGGCCATCTCGAAGAGGGTGGGGAAGGTGGGCCACGGCTGGTGGCCGGCGCGCTCCGCCGGAGGCTGCTTGCCGATGGCCAGGGTGGTCACCGAGGCGGCGCCGTGGCGGTGTGCCGTGCCGAGGCAGTCAGCACCGGTGTCGCCGCCGCCGAGGATCACGACGTGCTTGCCCTTGGCGTGGATCTGGTTTTCGACCTGCTCGCCCGCCACTACACGGTTGGCCGGAACGAGGTAGTCCATCGCGAAGTGGACGCCTTCGAACTCGCGGCCGGGAATCTTCAGGTCGCGCGGAACGGTCGCGCCGGTGGCGATGACCACCGCGTCGTACCGGCGGCGCAGCTGCTCCCAGGTCACGTCCGTACCGACGGCGACGCCTGTGCGGAAGCGGGTGCCTTCGGCCTTCATCTGCTCGAGCCGGCGGTCCACCTGCTCTTTTTCCATCTTGAAATCGGGGATGCCGTAGCGCAGCAGGCCGCCGATCTTGTCATCGCGTTCATACACGGCCACGGTGTGGCCCACGCGGGTCAGCTGCTGGGC
Source organism: Arthrobacter pascens (assembly GCF_017052465.1). Lineage (GTDB taxonomy): Bacteria > Actinomycetota > Actinomycetes > Actinomycetales > Micrococcaceae > Arthrobacter > Arthrobacter pascens. Next base: position 109,315 of record NZ_JAFHKT010000136.1, on the reverse strand, counting down.
GACGGCAAGGCCGGCAGGCCCGGAACCCACGACGGCGACCGTCTTGCCGGTCAGGCGGTGCGGAGGCAGCGGGTTCACCCAGCCGTTGTCGAAGGCTTCGTCGATGATGGAGACCTCGACCTGCTTGATGGTGACGGCCGGCTGGTTGATGCCCAGCACACAGGACGCCTCGCAGGGCGCCGGGCACAGGCGCCCGGTCCACTCGGGGAAGTTGTTGGTGGCGTGCAGCCGCTCAATCGCTTCCTCGCCCTTGTCCCGCCACACGAGGTCGTTCCACTCGGGAATCAGGTTCCCCAGCGGGCAGCCCTGGTGGCAGAACGGCACGCCGCAGTCCATGCAGCGGCCGGCCTGGCTTTTGAGGACACCCTTTTCCTGGGCCTCATAGACTTCCTTCCAGTCCATGATGCGGACGGGAACGGGGCGGCGTGGCTGGGTTTCACGCTGGCGTACTTTCAGAAATCCGCGTGGGTCAGCCACCGGTCACCTCCAGGATTCGAGACCAAACTTCTTCGCCGTCGGGGTCCAGGCCCTCTTCAATGGCGTCAAGACGGGTTTGCAGCACGGCCGCGTAGTCGCGCGGCAGCACCTTGGTAATGCGGGCAGCGGTGTCGTCAAAGTTCTCGAGCAGGCGGGCGGCCAGCTGGGATTCGGTTTCCTCGACATGCTTGACGAGCAGTCCGTGCACGATGTCGCGGTCCTCTGCGTCCAGTTCACGGAGCTGCAGTTCGCCGGATTCCAGCGCCTGCTTGTTGACGCGTGCGCTGTCCAGGTCCAGGACGTAGGCCGTGCCGCCGGACATGCCGGCGCCGAAGTTGCGTCCGGTCCGGCCGATGATGAGCGTCTGTCCGCCGGTCATGTACTCGCAGCCGTGGTCGCCGATGCCTTCGACAACCGCCGTGGCACCGGAGTTGCGGACCAGGAAGCGTTCGCCCACCTGGCCGCGCAGGAACAGCTCGCCGCTGGTGGCACCGTAGCCGATCACGTTTCCGGCGATCACGTTGCTCTCTGCCTTGAACACGTTGGTGCGGTCCGGGCGGACGATGATCCGTCCGCCGGACAGGCCCTTGCCCACGTAGTCGTTGGAATCGCCGAACATGCGCAGCGTGATGCCGGCAGGCAGGAAGGCGCCCAGCGACTGGCCGGCGGTTCCGGTCAGCGTGATGTCGATCGTGTCCGTGGCGAGGATGTCCGTGCCGAACGTCTTCGTGACCACGTGGCCCAGCATGGTGCCCACCGAGCGGTCGGTGTTGATGACGTCCACGGAGATCTTCACCGGGGCGCGGTCGGTCAGCGCCTCGGCGGCCATGGTGATGAGCCGCTGGTCAAAGTGCTTGTCCAGCTCGTGGTTCTGGCCGGTCAGGTTGCGCAGCGGCGCGTCGTCGTCGAACTCCAGCCCGTGCAGGATGGGGTCGAGGTCCAGGCCTTCGGCCTTCCAGTGGTCGATCGCCTCGCGGGTGTCCAGCATTTCCGCGTGTCCGATCGCTTCCTCGATGCTCCGGAAGCCGAGTTCCGCAAGGATTTCGCGGACCTCCTCCGCCAGGAACTCGAAGAAGTTGACCACGAACTCGGGCTTGCCGCTGAAGCGGGCCCGCAGCTCGGGGTTCTGCGTGGCAACACCGACGGGGCAGGTATCCAGGTGGCAGACGCGCATCATGATGCAGCCTTCCACCACGAGCGGTGCCGTGGCGAACCCGAATTCCTCGCCGCCGAGCAGCGCGGCGATGACGACGTCGCGGCCAGTCTTGAGCTGGCCGTCCACCTGCACCACCACGCGGTCACGCAGGCCGTTGAGCATCAGCGTCTGCTGGGTCTCTGCGAGCCCCAGTTCCCACGGGACACCGGCATGCTTGAGCGAGTTCAGCGGCGAGGCGCCGGTTCCGCCGTCGTGACCGGAAACGAGCACGACGTCGGCCTTCGCCTTTGTCACACCGGCGGCAACTGTGCCGATGCCCACCTCGGAGACGAGCTTGACGTGCACCCGGGCTGAGGGATTGGCACGCTTGGCATCGTAGATGAGCTGCGCGAGGTCCTCGATCGAGTAGATGTCGTGGTGCGGCGGCGGGGAAATGAGTCCCACGCCGGGGGTCGAGTGGCGCGTGCGGGCAACCCAGGGGTACACCTTCTGGGCCATCAGCTGGCCGCCTTCGCCGGGCTTTGCACCCTGGGCCATCTTGATCTGGATGTCGTCCGCGTTGCTCAGGTACAGGCTGGTCACACCGAAGCGGCCGGACGCAATCTGCTTGACGGCAGAGCGGCGCTCGGGATCCAGCAGACGGTCAATGTCCTCGCCGCCTTCACCGGTATTGGACTTGCCGCCGAGCCGGTTCATCGCGATGGCGAGTGTCTCGTGGGCTTCCTTGGAGATGGAGCCGTAGCTCATGGCACCCGTGGAGAACCGCTTGACGATGCTGGAGACCGGCTCCACCTCCTCGAGCGGCACGGCGGGGCGCTGGCCGTCCTTGAACTTGAGGAGCCCGCGCAGGGTCATCAGGTTCTCGGACTGGTCGTCCACGCCCTTGGTGTAGGCCTTGAAAATGTCGTAGCGGCGCTCACGCGTGGCGTGCTGCAGCCGGAAGACGGTCTCCGGGTTGAAGAGGTGGGGCTCGCCGTCGCGGCGCCACTGGTACTCGCCGCCGCCCAGCAGGGGACGGTGGGGCTGCTCGATGCCGCTCTCGGGGTAGGCCATCTCGTGCCGGGCCGAGACCTCGGCCGCGATGACGTCCAGGCCAACGCCGCCCAGCTGGGAGTGCGTGCCGGCGAAGAATTCGTCGACGAGCTCCTGGCCGAGGCCCAGCGCTTCGAACGTCTGGGCGCCGGTGTAGGAGGCCACGGTGGAGATGCCCATCTTGGACATGATCTTCAGGACGCCCTTGCCCAGGCCCTTGATGAGGTTGTAGACGCCGTCCTGCGGGGTGACCCCCACGACGTCGCCGGCGGCGATGAGCTGCTCCACGGATTCCATGGCCAGGTACGGGTTGACGGCGGAGGCGCCGTAGCCCACCAGCACTGCCACGTGGTGCGTCTCGCGGACGTCGCCCGCTTCCACCACGAGTGCGGTCTTGGTGCGGTTGGCGCTGCGCAGCAGGTGGTGGTGCACGGCGCTGACCAGCAGCAGGGAAGGAATCGGTGCCCACTGGGCGTTGGAGTCACGGTCGGACAGCACCACATACTGCACGCCGCGGTTGATGGCGCCGGAAACCTGCTCGCAGATCTCGGTCAGGCGTGCCCGCAGCGCGTTCTCGCCGCCCTCGGGACGGTACAGTCCGCGGACCTTCATGGCCACGCGGTTGCCGTCGGCGTCCTCGATGTTGGCGATCTTCGCCAGCTGGTCGTTGTTGATGACCGGGAACGGAAGGGAGACCTGCGGCTGGCGGACCTGCTTGGTGTCGAGCAGGTTGCCGTTCGGACCGATGGCGCAGGTCAGCGACGTGACCAGCTCTTCACGGATGGCGTCCAGCGGCGGGTTGGTGACCTGCGCGAAAGACTGCACGAAGTAGTCGAACAGCAGGCGGGGGCGCTTGGACAGCACCGCAACAGGCGTATCGGAGCCCATGGCGCCCAGCGGCTCGGCGCCTGTGCGGGCCATGGGGCCCAGCAGGATCTTGAGCTCTTCGGTGGTGTAGCCGAACGTCCGCTGGCGGATGTTCACGGACGCCGCCGTGTGCACGACGTGCTCCCGCTCCGGGAGCTCGTTGAGGTCGATCAGGTTGTCCTTGACCCATTCGGCCCAGGGGTTCGCCGCGGCGACCTCGGCCTTGACCTCTTCGTCGTCGATGATCCGGCCGGCTTCGGTGTCCACGAGGAACATCTTGCCGGGGGAAACACGGCCCTTCTTGACCACCTTGGAGGCTTCGACGTCGATGACGCCGACCTCGGAGGCGAAGACCACGAGGCCCTCCTCGGTGATCCAGTACCGGCCCGGACGCAGGCCGTTGCGGTCCAGCGTGGCGCCGACCAGGTTGCCGTCCGTGAAGGAAACGGCGGCCGGCCCGTCCCACGGCTCCATCAGCAGGGAGTGGTACTCGTAGAACGCGCGGCGTGCCGGATCCATGGTGGCGTGGTTCTCCCACGCCTCCGGGATCATCATCATGATCGAGTGCGTGATGGGGCGGCCGGACAGCCAGAGCAACTCAGCCACTTCATCGAAGGACGCGGAATCCGATGCACCGGGGGTGCAGATCGGGAAGAGCTCTTCCGGTGAATCGCCCAGCAGCGGGTTGGCCAGCTGCGACTGGCGGGCGCGCATCCAGTTCCGGTTGCCCTTGACGGTGTTGATTTCACCGTTGTGGGCGATGGTGCGGAACGGCTGGGCCAGCGGCCAGGACGGGAAGGTGTTGGTGGAGAAGCGCGAGTGGACGATCGCCAGCTTGGTCTTGAAGCGCTTGTCGGAGAGGTCCGGGTAGAACGGCTCCAGCTGGGCCGTGGTCAGCATGCCCTTGTAGACGATGGTCCGCGAGGACAGCGACGGGAAGTACACGCCGAACTTGTTCTGGGCACGCTTGCGGATGCGCCAGGCCCGGGAGTCAAGCTCGTTGCGGTCCAGCTGCTCGCCGGTGGAGGATGCGAAGAACGGCTGGGAGAAATACGGCATGCAGGCGCGGGCCATGGCACCGACGAGGTCGGCCACTACGGGCACTTCACGCCAGCCGAGGACGGTAAGGCCCTCGTCGGCCGCGAGGCCTTCGATGCCGGCCTTGGCGGCGTTGGCTTCGCGCTGCTCCGCAGGGAGGAAGGCGGTGCCCACGACGTACTGCCCGGGGGCGGGGAGTTCGAATTCGGTGACGGCCCGGAAAAACTCGTCCGGCACCTGCATCAGCAGGCCGGCGCCGTCACCCGTTCCCTCATCAGCGCCCACGGCACCGCGGTGCTCAAGGTTGCGCAGGGCCGTCAGCGCGGCATCAACGATGTCGTAGCCGGGCTCCCCCCGGAGCGTGGCGATGATCGCAAGACCGCAGGCGTCCTTCTCCTGCTCCGGGTTGTAGAGCCCTGCTGCCTCCGGCAGCGCCGCAAACCGCTTGAACGGTGACATGGCGGCGCCAGCCTGGGTCGGTTCGGACCAACTGGGGCTGGAAAGAGTTTGGGTCATGGGAGACGTCCTTCCTCCTGATCGTGCGTATGGAAGGGACAACGTTGGCCCCACTCAGAGCGCCGGTGTGATGGGCACAACAAAGTGTTAGTTACTGGAAATTGTAGGGCAGGGACCCTTGCGGAACTAAGAGTTACGCAGGCTTCCCGCCCGGGCTTGACCGGCCAGCAGCTCTATGCTGCCCGGGGTTGGGCCCTTATGCCACGACGCTGTGGTGTTGGGCGCTGCGAGCGGTGGCTCTGGCTGCCCTGTTGCCGGTGCTGAACTAGCGGGTGCTGTCAGGTTCCGACGCGGATCCGGTGGCTGAGGCACCGGATTTTCCGGTGTCCGGCGATCCCTTGGTGGACGTGGTGCCGCCAGTGGAAGCCGGCACTGCTTCCGTTGGGGCAGAAGAGTGGCCTGGACCGTTTTGGTTATCAGGGAGATTATCACGCGATTCACTATCTGAGACAATGGCGTCCGGATCACGGACCGGATCCGCGGCGGCCCGACGTCCGCTTGCCTGCTCCCCCGCATGCTCCTCTGACTGCTCCCGCGCATGCTCTGGCGAGCTGCCGCCGTCGTCCATTTTGTCGGTTACGGCAGGCTCGCTGGCCGTTTCAACGGCAGGTTCGCGGCCCGGGAGGAAGACGTTCTCCGCATCGGCGTTCTTCCGCCGCCCCAGCACGATGAACACCGCCAGCGCCGCGGCGAAGACGAAAATGCTGGTCCAGACATTGAGCCGGGTGGTGATGCCGAAGAGGCTGATCTGTTCTGCGTCGTCGATCCGCATGGCTTCGATCCATACCCGGCCCAGCGTGTAGTACATCGCGTACAGCCAGAAGAGCCGGCCGCGGCGGAAGTGGAACCGCCGGTCCAGGGCCAGGAGAATCAGGACGCCGGCGATGTTCCACAGCGACTCATACAGGAACGTGGGGTGGAAAAGGGTGTCCGCCGGGTAGCCAGACGGGAAGTTCGCGTTGTCCGCGTCAACCTGGAGGCCCCACGGCAGCGTGGTGGGGCCGCCGAAAAGCTCCTGGTTGAAGTAGTTGCCCCAGCGGCCCACCGCCTGCGCGAGCAGCAGTCCCGGCGCGGCAGCGTCCAGGAAGGCGGTCAGCTTCACGCCGGCCCGCCGGCAGCCGATCCAGGCACCGAAAGCGCCCAGCACAACGGCACCCCAGATCCCCAGGCCGCCGCGCTGGATCTGCGGGATCAGGGACAGGTCACCCGTGCCGTCAAAGCCCGGACCGAAGTAGGCATCCGGGGACGAAAACACGTGGTACAGCCGGCCGCCGATGATTCCGAACGGGATGGCCCAAATGACGATGTCCCACACGCTGCCCTCGGGAGCCCCGCGCTTCGCCCAGCGCACGGACGTCAGCCAGAGACCGACAATGATGCCCGCGAGGATGCACAGGGCGTAGGCGTGGATCCGCAGCGAGCCCCACGGCAGCGGAATGTCGAAGCCGGACCAGTCCGGGCTCGGAATGCTCGCCGGGACCATACTCGCCGGAACCAAGGCTGCCGCTGAGTGGAACATCTGCATGGAGGGCTACTTCCTGGTCAGTCCGGCGCTGAGGTCCCGGGTGAGGCTGGCCACGGCATCTGCGCCGCCGTCGCGGATGGCGGCGACAAGCGCCGTCCCCACGATCACGCCGTCGGCGTAGGCGGCGATTTCCGCCACGTGCTCGGCGTTCGATACCCCGAGGCCCACGCACACCCGCTCCGCGCCGGCGGCCTTGGCGGCGGCCACCACTCCCTCGGCCGCGGCGCTGACCGAAGACCGGGCGCCGGTGACGCCCATGATGGAGACAGCGTAGACGAACCCACGGCTGGCCTCCACCGTGCGCCGCATGCGCTCTGTCGAGGACGACGGCGCCACGAGGAACACGCGGTCCAGCCCGTACTTGTCGGAGGCTGCCATCCATTCGGCGGCTTCATCCGGAATAAGGTCGGGCGTGATGAGGCCCGCTCCCCCGGCTTCGGCCAGGCGACGGGAGAATTCGTCCACGCCCATCCGGACCACGGGGTTCCAGTAGGTCATGACCAGGACGGCCGCATCCGTTTCGGCGGTGATGCCCGCGACCACGTCAAAGACCTGGCGGACGGCAAAGCCCTTGGCCAGCGCCTCGGTGGTGGCGGCCTGGATCACCGGGCCGTCCATCACGGGGTCAGAGTAGGGAATGCCGATCTCGATGAGGTCCGCGCCGTTGCGCGCCAGGGCGATGCCCGCCGCGATGGTCTCTTCGACGGTGGGAAAGCCGGCAGGCAGGTAGCCGATGAGGGCCGCCCGTCCTTCTGCGCGGGCCTTGTCAATGGCGATTGCCGATTTGCTGGTCATCTGCGCCGTGCTCACAGCTGTTCCCCTTCCTTGCCGATGGTTGCCTCTGCGGAATCCTTGTCCAGGAGATCGAACCATTCGGCTGCTGTTGCCACGTCCTTGTCACCGCGGCCGGACAGGTTCACGATCACGATCTTGTCTGACGCTTCACCTGCAGCGCCCTCCGCCGCAAGCCGCTGGCCAACCTTGATGGCGCCGGCGAGGGCGTGCGAGGACTCGATGGCGGGAATGATGCCCTCGGTGCGGCACAGCAGCCGGAAGGCGTCCATGGCTTCGCTGTCGGTGATGGGCTCGTAGCTGACCCGTCCGATGTCGGCGAGGTAGGAGTGCTCCGGGCCGACGCCGGGGTAGTCCAGCCCCGCGGAGATGGAGTGGGATTCGATGGTCTGCCCGTCGTCGTCCTGCATGAGGTACGACCGGGCGCCATGAAGTACGCCCGGCTTGCCGAGCGTGATGGTGGCAGCGTGCCGGCCGGTGTCCACGCCGTCGCCGCCTGCCTCGAAGCCGTAGATCTTGACGGAGGGGTCATCGAGGAAGCCGTGGAAGATGCCGATGGCGTTGGAGCCGCCGCCGATGCATGCGCACACGGCATCCGGCAGTCGGCCGGTCTGCTCGAGGATCTGGGCGCGGGCCTCCTCGCCGATGACCTCGTGGAAGTAGCGGACCATGGCCGGGAAGGGGTGCGCACCGGCAGCCGTGCCCAGCAGGTAGTGGGTGTGTCCGACGTTCGCCACCCAGTCGCGGAGGGCCTCGTTGATGGCGTCCTTGAGGGTCTGCGAGCCGTTGGTCACCGGGATGACGGTGGCGCCCAGGAGCTCCATCCGGGCCACGTTCAGGGCCTGGCGGCGGCAGTCCTCGGCGCCCATGTAGACGACGCATTCGAGGCCGAGCAGGGCGGCGGCGGTGGCACTGGCCACGCCGTGCTGGCCGGCGCCGGTCTCGGCGATGACGCGGGACTTGCCCATGCGCTTGGCCAGGAGCGCCTGGCCCAGCACGTTGTTGATCTTGTGCGAGCCGGTGTGGTTCAGGTCTTCGCGCTTCAGGAAGATCCGGACTCCCCCGGCGTGCTCGGCGAACCGCTTGGCCTCGGTCAGCAGCGAGGGCCGGCCGGAGTAGTTCTTGTTCAGGTCGGCGATCTGCGCCGTGAATTCGGGGTCGGCCTTGGCCTTCTCGAAGGTGTCTTCAAGCTCGTCCAGGGCCGCGATCAGTGATTCGGGCATCCATCGGCCGCCGTAAGAGCCGAAGTAGGGTCCCGGGGCGTGACGCAGCGACGTGCCTCCCTGCAGGAACGCATCCACCGAGCCTTCGTCAGAGCCGGCTGTCGGCGCTTCGGCCATCAGTCTCACCATCCTGTTCACTTTTCACTGATTGATGTCAGGCGGCATCCCGTCCGGGGGCTGCCTGTGGCAGCTGGTCCGGACGGGATGGCGCCGCGGTTTGGGCGGGGTTCAGACGCGGGCAGCGATCGCCGCTGCCCCGGCTGCCGTGAACTCCGCAATTCGTTCACGCGGTGTGGCGTCGCTGACCAGCGCCTCTCCGACGAGGATGGCGTTGGCGCCGTGCGCCGCGAAGTGCGTGACGTCGTCGGCGTTCCGGACACCCGACTCCGCCACCACGACCGCCCCGGCCGGAATGCTGCCGGCCAGTGTGGCGAAAAGGGACCGGTCGACGTCGAGCGTCTTGAGGTTGCGGACGTTGACGCCGATGATGCGGGCGTCCGCCGCAACGGCCCGTTCGACTTCCTCCGGTGTGTGCGTCTCCACCAGGACGTTCATGCCGAGTTCACTGCTGAGGGCGCTGAACTCGCGCAGCTGCTGGTCGGACAGGGCCGCCACGATCAGCAGGATGAGGTCGGCGCCGTGGGCACGGGCCTCCCAGATCTGGTACTCGTCCAGCGTGAAGTCTTTGCGGAGCAGCGGGACGTCCACCCGGGCGCGGACGGCGTCCAGGTCCGCCAACGAGCCGTTGAAGCGGCGCTGTTCGGTGAGCACGCTGATCACGGCGGCGCCGCCGTCGGCATACTGTTCCGCCAGCGAGGCCGGGTCCGCGATGTTCGCGAGGTCGCCTTTGGAGGGGCTGCGGCGTTTGATTTCCGCGATGACCTTGAGCTGGCCACGGGTTGCGGACGGACCGCCGAGGGCTGCCCAGGCGTCACGCGCCGGGGCGGCCGCCAGGGCGCGGTCCTTCAGTTCCGCGAGGGACACAAGGCGCTTGCGGGCCTCCATGTCCTCCCTGACACCGGCATTGATGTCATCGAGAACCGTCACGGTCAGTGGCCGGTGTTCTTAATCTTGCTGCCGCCCACACCGTAGCCGGCCTTGCGCATGATGTAGCCGGCCAGCAGGCCGACGAACATGACGCCGATGCCCGCCCAGAAGATCGGGGAGTTGGCGATGACGAACGCGATGGAGGCGATGAGGGCGCCGACCAGCATGACGATGACGCAGGTCCACGCGGCCGGGCTGTTGCCGTGGCCCAGGTCAATGCTGTGATCGATGCCGTGGTGGGTCTTTGCGGTCTTTCCGGGCGCTGGCTGGGTGCCGGAAACAGTGGCTTTGCTCATGTGAATCTCCTCAGGATCAATACTGCTTACATTCTGCCATTTTTTGGCGCGGCCTTAGGCATCGGCAGCTCCGCCGCGTGCCTCCGGGCCTAACCGCTCAGGTGGGATCGTCGCCGCGGGAGAGCCGGTCCCAGCTGTCGATCTCATCCACCGGGCCTGCCTGCGCGGCCGGAGTTCCGGGCGCCGTGGTGTCGTATTTGGTGCGGGCCTTCCAGTGCTTTCCCGCGGGGATGACCAGTAGTCCGCCCAGTGCGAGGAGGGAACCGGCGACGACGGCGAGGACCGGGAACGCCGTGACGCTCACGTCCGCTGTGCTCCCGGAGACGCCGGTAGCGGCGGCAATGGATCCCTGGGCGGCCGCCAGCGGGTCGGCGAGCACTGTCGCGGCCGCCGCGACGATGCCCACTGCCGCCAGCACGATGATGGCGGTGATCACCCAGCGGGCGATCCTGCCGGCGATGGACGCGGCAAGCCCTCCGGCCAGCGCGACGAGTGCAAGCGCCGTCACCGTCGTGGCCGCCTTGCTTCCCTGGACTTCGAGTCCATCCTGGACGGCGGCGGCCTGTCCCAGCTGCTGCGGGTCCACGTGGACCGTCAGCCAGGTCTGCGTGGTGGCGCCGAACACCGCCAGTGCCAGCACGGCGATGAGCAGGACCACCGTGGATTTCCTGGCCCACGCCGGAGCGCTGCCACGGGCTTTGGCCGGGGTGGCCGAACCTGCCGGAACCGCCATCAGGATTCTGGTCCGGTTTCTGTTCCGGCATTCGGTCCGGCTTCAGCCGCGGCCTTGGGAACAGCGGCGTTGGGCGCGGCGGCCTCTGCGGTGGGGACCGATTCGGGCGTGATGTTGTGGAGCGACCCCGCCGTATGGACCGCACGGAGCGGGGCAGCCGCTTTGTTCACCGTTTCCAGCGCTTCGGTGGGATTGACCGAGTCCGCCACGATGCCCCCGCCGGCCTGCACGTAGGCGCGGCCCTCGCGCAGCAATGCCGAGCGGATGGCGATGGCCATGTCCATGTCCCCGGCGAAGTCCAGATAGCCCACCACGCCGCCGTAAATTCCGCGGCGGTGGGGCTCCAGCTCGTCGAGGAGGCGCAGGGCACGCGGTTTCGGGGCGCCCGAGAGCGTTCCTGCCGGGAAGGTGGCCTTCAGGACATCGTAGGCTTTGGCCGTGGGCGCAAGCTGTCCGACGACGGTGGAGACCAGGTGCATGATGTGGCTGAACCGCTCCACTTCCATGAACTGCGTGACGTCCACCGATCCCGCGACGCAGACCTTGGACAGGTCGTTGCGGGACAGATCCACCAGCATCAGGTGCTCGGCGCGTTCCTTCTGGTCCGCGAGGAGTTCCTCGGCGAGGGCCTTATCCGCCTCCACGGTCTTGCCGCGCGGGCGGGAACCCGCGATGGGGTGGGTGATGACGTCGTCTCCGGTGACGGTGACCAGCGCCTCGGGTGAGGACCCGACAATCGAGTACTCCCGGCCGTCCGCATCCTCGAGGCTGAAGATGTACATGTAGGGGCTGGGGTTGGTGTTGCGGAGCACCCGGTAGACGTCCAGCGGGGACGCCCCGCACTCCATTTCGAAGCGGCGGGAAATCACCACCTGGAAGACTTCGCCGTCCACGATCGCCTCCTTGCCGCGGTCAAGCGCGGCAAGGTACTCGGGCTCGTCCCAGCGTTCCTGGACACTGGATGCGAAGTCCAGCGCTGCCGGTTCCAGCACCGACACCGGCTGGGTCACCGGTGTGCTGATGCGGGCCAGGAGTCCCTTCACGCGGTCCACGGCGTCCTGCCAGGCCTCGTCCACCCGGTCCGGGCTGTTGTCGAAGTTGATGGCGTTGGCGATGAGCAGCACCGTGCCGTCCATGTTGTCGTGGACGGCCATGTCCGTGACGAGGTTCAGGGCCATTTCGGGAAGCTGGAGATCGTCCTCGGGCGGGCTGGTAAGCCTCTCCCAGTGGCGGACGGTCTCCCAGCCGAGGAACCCAACGAGTCCCGACGTGAACGGAGGCAGCCCGTCGAATCGGTCGGTGCGCAGGGCGGCGACGGTGTCCCGGATGGCATCCACGGGGTTGCCGTCCACGGGAACGCCAGCCGGCGGCTGGCCAAGCCAGTGCGCCTGGCCGTCCTTGGTGGTCAGGGTGGCACGGGACCGTGCGCCGATGAACGAATAGCGGGACCAGGCGCCGCCGACGGCCGCCGACTCCATCAGGAAGGTGCCGGGGTGGCCCTGCGCGAGTTTCCGGTAGAGGCCGATGGGGGTTTCGGCGTCTGCCAGCACCTTGAGCCGGACGGGGATGACCCGGCTGTGGCCGGCGAGTTCCCGGAATTCTTCGAGGCTCGGGCTGATGATTCCGAGGTCCTGCATGGCTATTGGTTCTCCGTCTGTTCTGGGGTGGTGCCTAATTCGATAGACCTGTTCAGCGGAACGCTGGCTATCCGGCGGTTCCGGTCACGACCTCGAGGGTGCGGCCGTCGAAACACGTGCGCGTTCCGGTGTGGCAGGCGGCGCCAACCTGGTCGACGCGCACCAGAAGGGCGTCGCCGTCGCAGTCCATGGCCACCGACTTGACCCACTGCACGTGGCCCGAGGTGTCCCCCTTGCGCCAGTACTCCTGGCGGGACCGGGAGTAAAAGGTCACCCGGCCGGTGGTCATGGTGCGTTGGAGGGCTTCGTCGTCCATCCAGCCGAGCATGAGCACCTCGTTGGTGTCGTGCTGCTGCACGATTGCGGCCACCAGGCCGGCGCTGTCCCGTTTTAGGGCGGAGGCGATTTCGGCAGGAAGAGGACTTCCGGAAACGGCATCGGCACCGGCAGTGCCGGGGGTTGGACCGGGAGTGGGGCTGGGGGCGGGCTGCTCAGACATCAGGTCAAGTCTAGTGCCTCGCCACAGCCCCCTGATCAGTGTGAAGAACGGCACGAAATCCGGGGCGATACACTGCGCAACTGCACCGGCGACGTGCTAGTTTCACAAGTGATGCATTTCGTCGATCCGTCCCGAGAAGTCCTGGCCGAAACCCTGCTGGCGGCCGGTCCTGATTCCCCCACGCTCTGCCGCGGCTGGAAGACCAGAGACCTGGCAGCGCACTTGTACCTGCGCGAAAGGAAGGCCGCCGTCGGCCTCGGGCTGATCATCAAACGCCTGTCGAAGGCCTCGGACAACGCAACAGCCAAGCTCGCATCAAAGCTCAAAACGGCCGACGACTACACCGAACTCGTGAAGGCTTTCCGCGCCGGCCCTCCGGCGCTGTCTCCCATGAAGATCAAGGCGCTGGACGAAAGCTCCAACCTGATCGAATACTTCGTCCACACGGAGGACATCCGGCGGGCCGTTGACCGTTGGGCGCCCCGTGCGCTCGACGAGGAATACTCCGAAGCGCTGTGGGACGAACTGATCAAACGCGCTGCCATCCTGTACCGCGGGGTTGACCTCGGCATCGTGCTGGTCCGGCCTTCCGGCCCGAGGCACGTCGCAAGGCGCGCACCCGTATCCGTCGCCATCGTCGGCGAGCCGGGCGAGCTGCTGATGCACGCCCACGGCCGCACGCGCCACGCCCTGGTGACTTTCGAAGGCCAGGCCGACGCCGTAGCGCTCCTGCAGTCCGCCGAGGTCGGCCTCTAACCCGGTGATTGAGCCTATCGACAGAAACCGGTGATTGAGCCTGTCGAAATCAGGTTTCGACAAGCTCATCCAGCGGTCAGCGGACCTCGAAACCGGCTTCGCGGATGGCGGTCTTGACCTGGGACATCATGTCGTCCGGGCCCCAGTGGAAGATCGAGGCGGCCAGCACTGCGTCCGCTCCGGCCTCGACGGCGGGCGGGAAGTGGGCGGGTTCGCCGGCGCCGCCGGACGCGATGATGGGAACCTTGACGGCCGCGCGGACCAGCCTGATCAGCTCAAGGTCGAAACCGTCCTTGGTGCCGTCGGCGTCGATCGAGTTGAGCAGGATTTCCCCGACTCCCCTCTCGGCGGCCTCTTTCGCCCAGGCAACGGCGTCGATTCCTGTGCCCTGCCGGCCGCCGTGTGTGGTGACCTCAAAGCCGGACGCCGTGGGCTCGGATCCGGGGCGGGTACGGCGCGCGTCGACCGACAGCACGAGCACCTGGGAACCGAAGTGCCGGGTGATTTCGTCGATGACGTCGGGCCGCGCCACCGCGGCCGTGTTGATGGACGCCTTGTCAGCGCCGTAGCGGAGCAGCTTGTCCACTTCGGCAACGCCCCGGACGCCGCCGCCGACGGTGAGCGGGATGAAGACTTCCTCGGCGGTGCGGCGGACGACGTCGAACGTCGTCTCGCGGTTGCCCGACGACGCCGTCACATCCAGAAACGTGAGTTCGTCCGCGCCCGCGTTGTCGTAGCGGTGCGCCAGCTCGACCGGATCCCCGGCGTCGCGGAGCCCTTCGAAGTTGATGCCCTTGACCACACGGCCGGCATCGACGTCCAGGCACGGAATGACGCGTACGGCTACAGCCATGATTCTCCTGTTGTCCTGCAGAATGGTGCTAGATGAAGGGGCCCGCGTGTGAGGAGGGCGTTGGAAGTCGCGGCTCAGATGCGGCAGGCGTGAATGCTGCTGACCAGGATGGCGCGGGCGCCGAGGTCGTACAGCTCATCCATGATCCGGTTGGTTTCCTTCTTCGGCACCATGGAGCGGACGGCAACCCATTCGGAGTCGCGCAGTGGTGAGACGGTGGGCGATTCGAGGCCCGGCGTGAGGGCCGCGGCCTGTTCGACGAGTTCCTTGCGGATGTCGTAGTCCATGAGCACGTACTGGCGCGCCACGAGGACGCCCTGCAGCCGGCGGATGAGAACTTCGATTTCCTTGGCGGTGCCGTTCGCGGCGCCGCCCTGCCCGGTCCGACGGATCAGAACGGCTTCGGACTTGAGAATGGGGTCGCCGAAGATTTCCATGCCGGCGGCTTTGAGGGTGCTGCCGGTTTCGACGACGTCCGCGATGGCGTCAGCCACGCCCAGCCGCACCGACGATTCCACGGCGCCGTCGAGGCGGACCACTTTCGCCTGGATGCCGCGCTCGGCGAGGTAACCGCGGAGCAGGCCGTCGTAGCTGGTGGCGAGGCGCTTGCCCTCGAGTTCTTCGACCTTGCTGAAATCCCCCACGGGACCGGCAAAGCGGAAGGTGGAGGCTGCAAAGCCGAGCGGCAGCAGTTCCTCTGCCTCTACCTCGGCGTCCAGCAGGAGGTCGCGGCCGGTGATGCCGACGTCGAGCGTTCCCTGCCCCACGTAAACGGCGATGTCGCGGGGGCGGAGGAAGAAGAACTCGATCTCGTTGTCCGGGTCCACCATGACCAGTTCGCGGGTGTCGCGGCGCTGGCGGTAGCCGGCCTCGGCGAGCATCGCGGAGGCGGCTTCGGACAGGGATCCCTTATTGGGTACAGCTACTCGCAGCATTGGTGGTCTTTCTGGGTGTGGAAGTCTTCAGTTTAGGCAAGCGGGCCGCGCGGACGCGGCTAGAGATGCTTGTAAACGTCTTCCAGGCTGAGTCCCTTGGCAAGCATCAGGACCTGCAGGTGGTACAGGAGCTGGGAGATTTCTTCGGCCGCCGCTTCGTCGGATTCGTACTCTGCCGCCATCCAGACTTCGGCGGCTTCCTCAACGACTTTTTTCCCGATGCCGTGGATTCCGGACTCCAATTCGGCGACCGTGCGGGAGCCCTCCGGACGGGTGGCCGCCTTCTCACTCAGTTCTGCGAACAGCGTCTCGAAATTCTTCACGCCCTACAGCCTACTTGCTCCGGCCCGAACCCCGCCTGTCGCGCCGTTCCGTGACGGCGGGGATGTGAGCGAACGCACAGAATCTGTGCGTCCGCCCATCCCCGCCCTCACCGGGATCAGCAGTTGCCGGGATCAGTACCGCGAGAGCAGCACCGCTGTTGCCAGCGCGGCCGTAACAGCCTCGTGGCCCTTGTCCTCGGAGGAACCCGGCAGGCCCGCCCGGTCCAGGCCCTGCTGCTCGGTGTCGCAGGTCAGCACGCCAAAACCGACCGGCACGCCGGTGTTGACACTGACGTCCGTGAGGCCGGAGGTTGCAGCCTGGCAGACGTAGTCAAAGTGCGGCGTGCCGCCGCGGATGACGACGCCGAGCGCCACGACGGCGTCAAAGTGCGGCGCCAGCCGCGCGGCCGCAACCGGAAGCTCAAAGCTGCCGGGCACGCGCAGCACCGTGGGTTCGCTGATGCCGGCGTCCTTCGCGGCGCGCAACGCACCGTCCAGGAGTCCGTCCATGATCTGGGTATGCCAGCTCGCCGCCACGATGGCCAGCCGCAGCTTTGAGGTCTCTGCGGGGTTGAGTGTGGTGAGGTCGATCTGGGGTGCGCCGTGTCCGCTCATTAATTAGTTCCTGGTCCGTTCAGTCTTGTTCGTGGTCAAAGGTGTCTGCGCCGCTTCCCGGTACGCCTGCGCCCTGGGCATCCAGGGTAAGCAGGTGGTCCATGCGGTCTTTCTTGGTCTGCAGGTAGCGGATGTTCTGTTCCCGGGAGGGCACCTCGGTGGGAACCATCTCCACGACCTTGACGCCGGCCCTGGCCAGGCGGTTCTGCTTGTCCGGGTTGTTGCTCAGCAGCCGGATCTCGTGCAGTCCCATTTCAGCAAGGATCTGGGCGGCCGCGTTGTAGCACCGGGCGTCCACGGGCAGGCCGAGCTGCTCGTTGGCCTCCACGGTGTCGAATCCGGCTTCCTGCAGGGCGTAGGCCTTGATCTTGTTGGCCAGGCCAATGCCCCGGCCTTCCTGGCCGCGGAGGTACAGCAGCGTTCCCCCGTTTGCTTCGATCATTTCCAGGGCGTAGGCCAGCTGCTCGCCGCAGTCGCAGCGGTAGGATCCGAAGACGTCGCCGGTAAGGCACTCGGAGTGGAGCCGGACGAGCGGCGCCTGGCCGTCCCGTGGAGGGTTGGGCGAGCTGACAGCGAGGTGCTCGGCACCCGTG
Source organism: Arthrobacter pascens (assembly GCF_017052465.1). Lineage (GTDB taxonomy): Bacteria > Actinomycetota > Actinomycetes > Actinomycetales > Micrococcaceae > Arthrobacter > Arthrobacter pascens. Next base: position 92,402 of record NZ_JAFHKT010000136.1, on the reverse strand, counting down.
ATCAGATCGGTCCACGCCTGCGTCACGAGGTTCCCGAACGCGCCGGGCAGCTGGACCACGGGGCCGCCGCTTACCGGGTGCGGCACCCGGCCGTTGCTGCTTGTCTCGGCAGCTTGAGATGCGCTCATCGTCATTTCCCTTCTCCAGCCGGGCTGGGCTCCGGCCTGTTCTCCTGTGAAGATACACTGTCGCCCGCGTCAAGATAGGCCACGAGATCCTCGATCGAAACCAAGGGGCAACCGTGCTCTGCAGCGAACACCCGCAGGCCGTCCAGCCGCATCATTTCACCGTCGTCGTACACAACTTCGGCGATCACGCCCACCGGCTCCAGGCCGGCGAGCCGGCACAGCTCCACGGCCGCTTCGGTGTGGCCGGGACGTTCACGCACTCCCCCCTTAACCGCACGCAGCGGGAAAATATGCCCGGGGCGGGTCAGCGCAGCCGGCTCGCTGCGGGGGTCCGCGAGGATCCTGGCCGTCAGGGCACGGTCCGTGGCGGAGATGCCCGTGCTGACGCCGCTCGAGGCGTCGCAGGAGACGGTGTAGGCGGTGCCCTTCGCATCCTGGTTGACCTCCACCATCGGCGGCAGGTCCAGGGCGTCGGCGCGGCCGCCGTCGAGCGGAACGCAGATCACGCCCGAACTGTAGCGGATGGTCCATCCCATCAGCGCGGGGGTGGCGTGCTGGGCCGCGAAGATGATGTCGCCTTCGTTCTCGCGGTCCTCATTGTCGACCACCAGCACGGGGCGCCCGGCCGCCATTGCCCGGATAGCTTCCTCGATCGGGTCGAGGGCCAGGGTGGTGCCGGCTGCTGCCGGCTCAAGCTTCGCGGCGCTCATGCCTGGGCCTCCGTCCCGGCAGCGGAGCCGCTGAACGAGAGCAGCCGCTCGGTGTATTTGGCCAGCACGTCCACTTCGAGGTTCACTTTTCCGCCCGCCGGCTTCGCACCAAGTCCGGTGTCCGCCAGGGTGGTCGGGATCAGTCCCACTTCGAACCAGGGCGCCGTTTCCTGTGCCGGGCTGACGGCGGTGACCGTGAGGGAGACGCCGTCGATGGCGATGGATCCCTTCTCGGCGATGTAGCGTGCCAGGCGCTGCGGCACTCCGAAACGGAGCCGTTCCCAGTTTCCCTGGGCCTCGCGTTCCAACAGCTCGCCAACGCCGTCCACGTGGCCCTGGACAACATGGCCGTCCAGCCGGCCGCCCGCCGGAACGCAGCGTTCCAGGTTGACGGCGTCGCCCGCGGCGAGGTCGCCGATGGTGCTGCGGATGAGGGTCTCACCCATGACGTCGACGCTGAAGTCTTTGCCGTCAATGGCGGTCGCCGTGAGGCACACGCCGTTGACGGCGATTGAGCCGCCCAGGGGAAGGCCCTCGGCCGTGCCGGGGGCATGCAGGCGCAACGTTGCGCTGGTGTCCCCGTTCCGGTCCACGGAAAGGACCTTCCCTTGCTCGGCGATAATTCCGGTGAACATCAGTAGCCTCCCGTGGCTTCGCCCGCTGCTGCGCGGGCGGGTAGTGAATCAGTTGACGTTGAATGTGCCGCTGCGGGCACGGGGTCTTCATTTCCGGGCGGCCCGGACGGCCGTTCCGGAAGAAGGTGCAGCCGCAAGTCCCTGCCCAGGGTCTGGACGGCGCCGCCGGAGGCCGCATCCCATTCCCACCGCTGGGCATCGGCGAGGGTGGCGATGCCCAGGCCGTTGAGGGCTGGGGTTCCGGATCCGAGCAGCGTGGGCGCCAGGTACATGACCAATTCGTCCACCAGGCCTTCAGACAGGAAGGCGCTCAATATCCTGGACCCGCCCTCCACCATGACGTGCCGTGCGCCCGCTGAAAACAGCAGGGACAGCGCTTCACGCGGGTCACGGGTGGGAAGGTGGAGAACCCTGCCGTCGTCCCCGCGGACGGCGGCGTCCTCCGGGATTTCGCGACGCCCCATGACCGCCCGGAGCGGCTGCTCGCCGAAGGCGTCACCGTTAGCGTCCCTGGCTGTGAGCCGCGGATTGTCCACCAGGACCGTCTGCGTGCCGACGAGGATGGCGTCAATCCGGCGTCGGATGGCGTGGTTGTCCGCCAGCGATTCCGGGCATGAAATCCACTGGCTCGTGCCGTCCTCGGCGGCGATGCGGCTGTCCAGGGTCTGGGCGATGTGAAGCGTCACGAAGGGACGCTTGTCCTCGACGGCCTCGAACCAGCGGCGGTTGAGTTCCAGCGCCCGCCGTGCCGCAAGGCCGCTACGCACGCTGACTCCTGCGGCGCGCAGGGTAGCTGCCCCGCCGGCCGCAGGATCGTGGGGGTCGTCAACGGCATACACCACATGCGCTAGGCCGGCGTCGATGATCGCCTGTGCGCACGGTCCGGTGCGTCCCACGTGGTTGCAGGGTTCCAGCGTGACCACCATGGTGGCGCCCCTGAGGTCTATTCCGGCAGCGGCAGCGGCCGCTATGGCATCTGCTTCGGCGTGCGCCGTTCCGGCGCCGCGGTGGTAGCCGGTCGCCAGATGACTGCCGTCAGGGCCGACGACGACGGCGCCCACCAGTGGATTGGCGCCTCGGGGCCCCTGCAGGGCGGCTTCCAGTGCAGCGTCCATTGCCCGGGTTTCGGAGGCGCTGAAGGCGTGGATCGGCTGGGTCATGCGACAGCCACCGGATCCGGCCACACGGTACGAGCGTCCATGCGTGTGTGTCGTTCCTTCCCTCTAGAACCGCTAAGGCTCCGGGGGTAGACGACAGTGCAATGCTGCGACGCCGGCAGGCGCCACAGATACAGCCGTACGTGCTTCTCTCATCCAGACTTTAACTGTCGGTACCGGAATTTCACCGGTTCAACCGTCCGCCGGGTTCTCCTGGGAGAACACCGGCTCGCGGGTCGCGGACTATCACCGCCGGTTCGGACTTACACCGACCCCGGAGCACGTATTGTGTGTTGCTATTCTGACACAACCCGGAGCATGCTCCGGGTATTCCCTGACACGGTCCGTCACGGAACCGCACGGCGGCGGCCGGCCGCCGCCGTCGTACGCCCGGCTACAGTGAGCCGGCCTTGCGCAGGCGGTCGATGGCGCCGGCCGGATCGGCGGCGCCGTAGACGGCCGAGCCCGCGACAAACACGTTGGCGCCGGCCTCCGCGGCGCGCAGGATCGTCTCCTCGGTGATGCCGCCGTCCACCTGCAGCGCAACCCCGACGCCGGATCCGTCGATCGCCGCGCGGGCACGCCGGATCTTCGGAAGCGTGAGGTCCAGGAAGGACTGCCCGCCGAACCCGGGCTCCACGGTCATGATCAGCAGCATGTCCAGCTCAGGGAGCATGTCCAGGTACGGTTCCACTGGCGTTGCGGGCCGCAGCGCCATGCCGGCCTTCGATCCGCGGGCCCGCAGCTCGCGGGCCAGTTTCACCGGCGCGATGGACGCCTCCGCGTGGAAGGTGACCGAGGCGATGCCGGCGTCCGCATACTCCGGGGCCCAGCGGTCGGCGTCGGAGATCATCAGGTGGGCATCCAGGGGAACCGGACTGACGGCCTGGATACGCTGCACGACCGGCAGCCCGATGGTCAGGTTGGGGACGAAATGGTTGTCCATCACGTCCACGTGCACCGAGTCGGCGTTGCTGATTCGCTGCAGCTCGGCTTCGAGATTCACGAAATCTGCGGAGAGGATGCTCGGGTTGATGCAGCACTGCGGCATGCGGGTCCTTTCGCGGGAGGGATTGAACGCTTCTAGTGGTTCAGGGCTTCTTATGGATCAGGGCCAGGAACATGGCGTCGGTGCGGTGGATGTGGGGCCACAGCTGGGCCGTCATCTCGTGGCCGGCGTTAAGGTGCCCGGTCAGGCTGACTACATCCAGGGCGCTGCCGGCGTCCAGGAGCTCGAGGTCGTCACGCTTGCGCAACGCATCGCTGACCACCGCTGTGGTCTCCGCGGGGTGCGGCGAGCAGGTCACGTAGGCGACCACACCGCCGGGCTTCACCGCGTCCAAGGCCGACTTGAGCAATTCCCGCTGCAGCGGTCCGAGGTCGGTCAGGTCCTTGGGTGTGCGGCGCCAGCGGGATTCGGGCCGGCGGCGCAAGGCACCGAGGCCTGTGCAAGGGACGTCGACCAGCACGCGGTCAAAGCTTTCCGCCTGCTCCGTGCCGACCTCCCTGCCGTCGCCGGTCCGCACTTGCCAGGCGTCCTTGGGAACGGCGCCCAGGGCCTGCCGGACAAGCTTGGCGCGGTGGGGGGCGGGCTCGTTGGCCAGAAGCGTGGCGCCCCGCTGGTGGGCCAGCGCGCCGAGGAGTGCAGCCTTGCCGCCCGGCCCGGCACACAGGTCAAGCCAGGATTCGCCCTTCCCCGCAGCGGTGCCGAGATTTTCGGTGCCAGCATTTTCGTTGCCGAGGTCGACGGCGGCGAGGGCACGGGCCACGAGCTGCGAACCAACGTCCTGGACGCGTGTGGTTCCCTCACGGACCGAGGACAGCCGGCCAAGGTCACCGCCGCTGGAAAGCGCGGAGCCTTCGACAAGCTCACCGGCCGACGCGCCGTTCTCGAGGGCCTCGTCGAGGCTTCCGAGCCCAGGCAGCGCCACCAGGTTGACCACCGGCGCAGCGTTGTCGGCCTCGAGAAGATCGTCGATTTCGGTGACCGGCCTGCCGTGCGCCACCAGGGACTGCCTGAACGCGCGCACGATCCACTCGGGATGGGCGTAACGGACGGAGGCCACTTTGGTGGCATCCGTCTCATTGCTGAGCAGCAGCTCCAGCCAGTCCTCCAGTGTGTGGGCAGAGACTTTGCGCAGGACGGCGTTGATAAGCGTGGAGGGCCCTGCCCCGATCACGGCGCGGGCCAGTCCCACGGTCTGGTCCAGTGCCGCATGGGCGGGAACGCGCATGGCGAGCAACTGGTGCGCACCGATGCGCAGCGCGTCAAGGACTGCGGGGTCGAGCCGGTCCAGCGGCCGGTCCACGCAGCGTGCCAGGACGGCGTCGTATGTTCCCTGGCCGCGCAGCGCGCCGTAGCTCAGCTCCGTGGCGAACCCGGCGTCGCGCTTGTCCAGCCCGTGGTGCCGGATCCTCGCCGGCAGGACCAGGTTGGCGTAGGCGTCCTCGGACGCTACGGCCCGCAGCACTTCGAAGGCCACGAGCCGGGCGGGGTCGGCACGCCGCGTGCGCTGGGAGGGTGCGTTTTCGGTGTAGTTGCGCTGCGGGCCGCGGTTCCGCTCCCGGCCCTGCGCGTTGCGCCTACTGGCTCCGCCGCCCCGCTGGTCCCCGCGCTGGCTGCCCTGTCCGGCGCGTTGGGGGCCTCTTCCACGGCCGCTGCCGCTTGTCCCGGACTCGCTCATTCGAACACCACGCTTTCAAGGGAGGCCTGTCCGCGGGCCCAGTCGGCCGCAGACATCATTTTCTTGCCCGAAGGCTGGACGCGGGTGAGCTGCACGGGGTGCGACCCTGTTCCCACCAGCACATTTCTTCCGTCAAGCGCCACCGCACCGGGCACCAGCGCAGGACCTTCGGGACGCGGCACCACGGGTTCAAGTTTCAGCCGTTGGCCGTCGAGTGTGGTCCACGCTCCGGGTTCCGGAGTGACGCCGCGGGCCCGCCGGCCGATGGCCAGGGCCGGCTCCGACCAGTCGATCCGGCCGTCCTCGATGGTCAGCTTGGGCGCCAGCGACACCTCACCCTGCTGTGGCCGCGGTGACGCAGCGCCCGAGCCGACGGCGGACAGCGTCTGGGCGAGCAGCACGGCGCCGCTGTGGGAGAGCCGTTCCAGCAGCGTTCCGGAGGTGTCGTCGGGCCGGACCGGTTCGGTCAGTGTTCCGATGACGGGGCCTGTGTCGAGCCCCTCCTCCAACTGGAAGGTCACGGCGCCGGTGATGTCGTCCCCGGCAATGACGGAGCGCTGTACCGGTGCAGCACCGCGCCAGGCAGGCAGCAGCGAGAAATGCAGGTTGATCCAGCCGTGCGGCGGGATATCCAGCGCAACACGCGGCACCAGTCCGCCGTAGGCGACGATGGCCGCGACGTCGGGACGGACTGCCGCAATCCTGGCAGTGACGTCGGCGTCTACGCGGGCGGCGTGGATGATCTCGATCCCCAGCTCCGCCGCGCGGGCGGCGACGGGCGACGGCGTGAGCACGCGTTTGCGGCCAATCGGCGCATCCGGCCGGGTCAGCACGGCAACGACGTCGAATCCGGCATCGATCAGCGCGTTCAGTGACGGCACGGCGACCGCCGGTGTTCCCGCGAAGAGGACCCTCATCCGGCGGCGCCGAAGCTGCCCGCACCGGATGTTCCGGTTCCAAAGCTGCCGCCTCCGAAACTGGAGCCGACAGTCTTGGCGCGCTTCGCCGTCGTCCGCTCAGTTATGGCGTCATAGTTCGCGTTGCGGATGGAGCGCAGCGCACTCTTCCGGTCCTCCCCTTCGAGCCGGTCGGTGAAGAGAATGCCGTCAAGGTGGTCGGTCTCGTGCTGGAAGCAGCGGGCCAGCATGCCCTCGCCTTCCAGCGAGACGGGGCTTCCGTTGACGTCGACGCCGGTCACACGGGTGGTCCGATAGCGCCGGACCGGGAAGCCGAGTCCGGGGATGGAGAGGCAGCCTTCCATTTCGTCGGGCTGGAAGTCATCACTGTTCTCCAGCACGGGGTTGATGACGTGGCCTTCGACGCCGCCGATGCGGTAGGTAAAGACGCGGAGGCTGACGCCGATCTGCGGCGCGGCGAGGCCGGCGCCTTCCACGTCCTCCATGGTTTCGGTCATATCGGCAACGAGCCTGGCCAGCTCCGGCCCGAATTCCGTGACAGGCTCAGCAACCGTGCGCAGCACGGGGTCGCCGATGATACGGATATTCAGAATTGCCATCTGCAGTCATTTCCTCACGGTGAACGGTAACGGATCCAGACCAGTTTAGTTGTGCAGCCGGTGAACGTCCGCTCAGGCAAACACCGGCGGCGCCACCGGGAGCAGGGCCGGCCCGGCGCTCAGTGTGTCAGCTGACATCTCCCAGACGCGGCGCAGCGCACAGAACTTCCACCAGTGATGCCGCAGCACCTCGGGATTCGCCCGCACCGGACGAACTTCGGTTTCGCCGATGGCGACCGCGAGCAGCACCGGAGCATCACCGTGCCGCCACGGTTCCCACTCCCCCGCCACGGCGTCCACGAGGCTCTCCTCCGCTTTCATTCCGGCAACGAGCTGCATGACCACCTTGTCATCCAGCGGCTTCACCTGGCCGTCCCTGGTGGTCCCCTTGGTCTTGTAGTCAATGAGGCAGGTCCGCCCATTGATCTTGGCGACTAGGTCCAATGTTCCGGCGTAGCCCACGCTGGCGTTCCATACCGTGATCTCCGGAGCCAGCGGCTCCACGCGGAACAGCTCCCACCACTCATCGAAGCGGGCCGCGAAGGCCTCTTCGCCGTTGGCCGCCAGTGCCTCCCGGGTCTCCTGCATCTGGTGCGGGCGGCCCAGTGCACGCAGGGCAACCTGTTCGCAGTAGTTGTGGACGCGGTCGCCGCGCTGGGCGGCCTCGTCACGGTAGGCCTCCGCCGCCTTGGCCGCGCGGTTCACTGCCTGCCGGACCTTGGCCGGGCTGCCAAGGATCTCGGGCAGCGAGGGATCCTTGGCCAAGCTGCTCGCCCCCATGTACCCAAACCAGCCGTCCAGGCCGTGGGGCTGCTGACCGATCACCGTGGTGATAGAGGGGACCGAGAATGCCTCTGTGGTGGAGCGAGCGTACATCCGGCCGTATTCCGTGGCGTGGGCGAGGAGTGGATCAGTCATGGCAAGACTCTTTCACAGGGGGCTGACAGTAAGGTCCGGAAACAGAAAAGTCCGCCCCGCGCAGGGTGATTTCCCTGTGCGGAACGGACCATTCATCGGTGGGCGATACTGGGTTCGAACCAGTGACCTCTTCGGTGTGAACGAAGCGCGCTACCACTGCGCCAATCGCCCCGATGCATTTGAATGCTAGCCGACGATGTGGCGTTTACGGAAATCGGCCCTCCTCCCGAGGAAAAGTGGAGAACAGCCGGAGGAATCCGGACCGAAAACCGGGCACAAGCACGGCGGATCACAAGGAGGAACTACACGCCTGTAATTCAAAAATTTCCCTAGAATTCAAGGAAGTAGGCCGGTTAGCGACGCCGCAGCGAAGGCCGATTTGGAGATTCCCTGAACCTCCTATAGAGTTTTTACTCGTTGGAACGCGAGGAAATGCCGCTCAAGGCAAGGAATCACCGCTCCAAAATGCGGACGTAGCTCAGCTGGTAGAGCACCACCTTGCCAAGGTGGATGTCGCGAGTTCGAATCTCGTCGTCCGCTCGCAGGACACTGTCACGGCTAGGTTCCCTGGAATCTATGCTTACACGGTGGGTTGGCCGAGAGGCGAGGCAGCGGCCTGCAAAGCCGTATACACGGGTTCGAATCCCGTACCCACCTCGGTGAAAACCATGGTTTCCGGTGTAGCCGGATTCAATGGGCGATTGGCGCAGCGGTAGCGCGCTTCCCTGACACGGAAGAGGTCACTGGTTCGATCCCAGTATCGCCCACCAGAGCAAGGCAACTTGCTTGTTGTTGAACGTCCGGCCTGCCCGGATCGTACTTCATGCGCGGACGTAGCTCAGCTGGTAGAGCACCACCTTGCCAAGGTGGATGTCGCGAGTTCGAATCTCGTCGTCCGCTCTCTTGATCCTTCGGGATCCGAACCCAGGATTCAACCGGTCTTCCGGTTCCGGGCGATTGGCGCAGCGGTAGCGCGCTTCCCTGACACGGAAGAGGTCACTGGTTCGATCCCAGTATCGCCCACGATTCAAGCAGCTCCCCCGGAGCTGCTTTTTTCTTGCCCGCATGGCATTTGACAGAATTTGTCAACTAACCTTGGCAGGCCTTGCCTTGGCAGCTAGGATCGAATGCGGAGGAGCGAACTGGCTCCGGAATTGAAGGGAGGTGCTCGTGGGACTAATTGACGATCTAAAGGGCAAAGCTCAGGGTCTGATCCGTGGCAACGAGCAGGCCATCAAGGACGGCATCAACAAAGCGGGCGACTTCGTCGACTCGAAGACCGGCGGCAAGTACGCCGGACACGTAGATAAGGTCCAGGATGGCGCTTCCACCTTCGTTGACAAGAACGCAGACGGAACGCCCAAGCAGGCACCGGCGGACCAGGTAGTGCCGCCGGTCGACAAGGCTCCGTAGCAAAAGGATTTGCCCGGGCATTGCCCCGACACGTCAACCTGGGCGCCGGTCCCGCCGAGAGGCGGCACCGGCGCCCTTGGCGTTTAACGCCTTAGAGAGCCGGCTCGTGGTTCTGGCCTTCGCGGGCCAGCGCGGTGAGGCGGGAGACCGCGCGGAAGTACTTCTTCATGTAGCCGCCGGTCATCATTTCCTCGGTGAACAGCTTGTCGAACGGAACCCCGCTGGCCAGGATCGGAACATCCTTGTCGTACAGCCGGTCGGCCAGAACCACGAAGCGCAGCGCGACGGCCTGTTCCGTGATGGTTTCCACGTCCCGCCACACGACGCCGTCCACGCCGTCGATCAGTTTCCTATAGCGGCTCGGGTGGACACCGGCCAGGTGCGCGATGAGTGACTTGAAGTCATCCTCGGCCACGGTCTGGCCGTCGAACTCCGCCTTCATGTGGGCGTGGAGCTCGCTGTTCCGCAAAGGGGAAGGCGCTGCAGGCAGGCCGCGGTGCCGGAAATCCTCCCCGTCGATCCTGATCACGTCGAACTGGTCCGCCAGGACCTGGATCTCCCGCTGGAAGTCGACGGCGGCGAACCGGCCGTCGCCCAAGGACCCGGGCAGGGTGTTGGAGGTGGCGGCCAGCTTGACGCCGGCGTCCGCGAGTTCGCGCATGAGCCGTGACATCAGAACGGTGTCCCCCGGATCGTCCAGCTCAAACTCGTCGATGCACACCAGTTTGTAGGAACTCAGAGCTTCAACCGTTTTCCGGAAGGACAGGGCGCCCACCAGGTTGGTGTATTCCACGAACGTGCCGAAGGCCTTGGGCCCGGGGGAAGCGTGCCACAGAGATGCCAAGAGGTGGGTCTTGCCCACGCCGAAACCGCCGTCGAGGTAGATTCCGGCCCTGGACGCATCCTTTTTGGCGAAGAGCCTCTTGAAGAGACCCGCCCCGTCGCCGGAGCCGACGCCGCCGGCGAATGCTTCGAGCGCGTGCACTGCTGCCGCCTGGCTGGGCTGGGCAGGATCGGGCCGGTAGCTCGAGAACGACACCTGCCCGAACCGGGGCGACGGGTAGAAACCCTTGAGGAGTTCATCCACCGAGACTGCCGGCGTCCGGGTGGCAAGCTTTTCGATCTGTACCAAGGTGGTCCGTTCTGCTGGTGACTTGTCCCCAGAAAGAATACCGGCATCGGCGCCGCCGCCGGGATGCGCGGGCCACCCCCGCCCGCCGCGGGTGACCAAGCGCACATTTCGTCCTGTTAACGCAGGGAAGCTTTCGCCACGGCCCGTGACTAGTGTTGAAGCAGTGACCGGCCGGTTCCCCGTCGGTCTGATGCGACCGTTTCAGTGAAAGGCCATACGAATGTCCTACCCAGTTGAACAGAACGATAAGTTTGCCGCCTACGCCCACCCCGAGCGGCTGGTTTCCACCGAGTGGCTCGCCGCGGCCATCGAAGGCGGTGCCGTCGGCAACGGAAAGCTCGTGGTCGTCGAGTCCGACGAAGATGTCCTGCTGTACGAGACCGGGCACATCCCCGGCGCGGTCAAGGTCGACTGGCACACGGACCTGAACGACGAAGTGGCCCGGGACTACGTCGACGGCCAGGCCTTCGCGGCCCTGGCGGCCGCAAAAGGCATCTCGCGTGACAGCACCGTCGTCATTTACGGCGACAAGTCGAACTGGTGGGCCGCCTACGCCCTGTGGGTCTTCACCCTCTTCGGCCACGAAGACGTCCGCCTGCTCGACGGCGGCCGCGACAAATGGATCGCCGAGGGCCGCGAGCTCACCACGGACGTCCCGTCCCCCGCCATCGGCGACTACCCCGTCGTCGAACGCAACGACGCGCCGATCCGCGCCTTCAAGGACGACGTCCTGGCCCACCTCGGCAAGCCGCTGATCGACGTCCGCTCCCCCGAGGAATACACCGGACAGCGCACCCACATGCCCGCCTACCCCGAGGAAGGCGCACTCCGGGGCGGTCACATCCCCACCGCAGCATCCATCCCCTGGGCGCGGGCGGCAGCCGAAGACGGCACGTACCGCAGCCGGCCGGAACTCGAGGCACTGTACCTCGGCGAAGCCGGGCTGACCGAAGGCGACGATGTGGTGGCCTACTGCCGCATCGGTGAGCGCTCCAGCCACACCTGGTTCGCCCTCAAATACCTCCTGGGTTTCGAGACCGTGCGGAACTACGACGGGTCCTGGACGGAATGGGGCAACGCCGTCCGCGTGCCGATCGTCAAGGGTGCCGAGCGCGGTTCGGTTCCCGCCGGCGCCCGGCAAACGGCGTAAGAAACGGGCCGGGCGGGGGCAAACTGCGTAAGCTTGAACTGATGAGTACTTATGCACTGCCCACCGCACTGGCGGAAATTGTCGATGACTTCCAGGCACTGAGCGAGCCGGAGAGGCTCCAGCTGCTGCTGGAGTTCTCCCGCGGCCTGCCCGAACTGCCGGAACGGCTCAAGGACCACCCGGAGCTGCTGGAGCAGGTTGTCGAGTGCCAGTCACCGCTGTTTCTCACCATTGAGACCGAGAAGAACGACGGCGGGTCATCCGCCTACCGGCTGTTCTTCAAAGCGCCTCCCGAAGCCCCCACAACGCGTGGGTTCGCGGGTGTGCTCCATGAGGGCCTGGACGGACTCACGGCAGAAGAAATCCTCGCCGTGCCCGATGACATGCCCGAGCTGCTCGGCCTGACCCGGGCCATCACGCCGTTGCGGATGCGCGGGATGACAGCGATGCTGGGGCGTATCAAGCGCAAGGTTGCCGCCTCCGCCAGGCTTCAAAACTAGCCGGTCCAGATTCGCGGATTCAGGTCCAGGATCACATGGCGCGGAAGAACACGTCACAGGCAACGCCTGCCACAGCCGCCCTGGCTGCGGCAGGCGTTCCCTTTACGTTGCACCCCTACAGCCACGACCCTTCTGCTGCAAGCTACGGGCTGGAAGCCGCCGAGGTTCTGGGGATTGATCCGGCACGGGTCTTCAAGACGCTCATGGTGGAAGTGGACGGCAGGCTCGCGGTGGGCATCGTTCCCGTGAGCGGAAACCTGGACCTCAAGGCCATGGCGGCGGCCTTGGGAAGCAAGAAGGCCGCCATGGCGGACCCGGGGGCCGCCGAGCGGCGGACCGGCTACGTCCTGGGCGGGATCTCTCCGCTGGGCCAGCGGCAGTCCTCCCCCACCGTGCTTGATGACAGCGCTCTGGCGCTGGCCAGTATCCTGGTCTCCGGCGGCCGGCGGGGACTCGACATCGAACTCGATCCCCAGGACCTGGTCCGCATCACGAAGGCCGTCACCGCTCCGATCGGCACAGTCGCGGCCAGGAACGGCAGCGGTCCGCGCTAATCTTGCGGGGCGTTGTCCGCTTCCGCGCCGGGATTTTCATCCGGATCATCATCACTGGAAGCCTGCCCCGGGTTACGCCGGGGCGCCAGCTGCTGCTGCAGCCAGGCCTTGACCAGGCTCTCCCACCGGACCGGATCCGCATTCCATTCCTTGGCATGCCGCGCCTTTTCGAACGCCTCGAAGGTGACCATTTCCGGATTCTTCTCCGCGAGCAGGGCGGACGGACCGTAGGGAACATATTCGTCGTCGACGCTGTGGACAATAAGTGTGGGGGTCCGGAGTTCCACGGCCCTGGACACCCAGTCCATGGACTTCAGGTCAACGGGCGCTGCCAGCCCGGTGAGCCGGCGCCCGAGGCGGTGGCCCATCATCAGCTGGCCGTAACGGCCGACGGCGGACGGAATCCTGTTGAGTTCGGCGTGGTGCGCCAGCACGTTGACCCAGTCGATGACGGGAGCGTCCAGGACCATGGCGCGGATGACATGCCGGTGCTTCGAGAGATCCGCGGTCTGCAGGCAGATGGCTCCGCCCATGGACCAGCCCAACAGCACGACTTCCTTGGCGCCGCGGGCCAGTGCGAAGGCGATCGCGGCGTCGACGTCCCGCCATTCGGTGGATCCCAGGCCGTACCTTCCGTCTGGTGCAGAAGGCGCGAGCCCGTCGTTGCGGTAGGAAACGAGAAGGCTGGGCAGTCCCAGTTCGTGTACAGCCCTGGCCGCCCGCAGGCTTTCCTGCCGTGTTGCACCGCGGCCATGGACCATGACGGCCCAGACGTCGGCGGCTGGATCGGCGGGGATGAGCCACGCGGGGGCCGTACCGCCCTCAACCTCAATGGCCACCTCCTCGGAGGCAAGCCCGACGGCGGAGGGATCAGGATAGGCCGCGCCGCCCCACCAGCCCCGGCGGGCGGTTTTCAGGTTGCCCTGATAGACGGCCTCCACCTCGCGCAGGACGGTGCGCTCGGACGGCGAATAGGACAGGATCCGGCCGATGCGGGCGTGGCCGTTGCCGCCGTCGAAAAAGAGGCTGTAGACGCCGTCCTGGATGGTCTCGGGCGTCGCCGCAAGGATGACCTGCTGTCCCCTGCCGTCCCTGATCACCGCCAGCACTTCCTGGTCGGCCACCCGTGCCCGGGCGGGAGTGAGCACGCGCCGGGCAAAGTACAGCGCGAGGGCTGACGATCCGGCGCCCAGGAGGGCCGCCGCGGCACTGCCCGCGATAATTCCGCCAAGTGTCCACTTGGCACGCAGGCTCATCGAGGTGTCCTGCTGGCCTGTGCTGTTCAGGAGGTCCGGAGCCTGGTGCTCGGGGGCACCGGGAACCAGGTGGCGCAGCAGCTCTGTGCCGGGCCGGAAGGAGGAGTCCATTGCACCATTCTTACCGGAGTCGGCTTCCAAGGCACATCCGGCCACAAAAGCATGCAGCCGCGGTTCCGCCGGGCTAGGCTGATGGCATGAGCGATCCAATCGTCATTCTCACAGAAGAGCCGCTGGGTGCGGACGACCGCGTCAACATCGAACGCCTGGTGAACGGAGGTGACATGCCCCTGGTCGTGCTGGTCCCTGCCAACACGGAGCGGCATCTGATCGTGGACTTCCTCGAGAACCTCTCGATGCTTGACATCGCCAAGGCCTTCCGGGAGCTGACCTCCCATGCGCCGGACCCGGAGAAGCAACGCGCCGCGGCGTCCGAGACCCTGTCCGTCTCCCTGCGCGCGCTCGAGGGCATCGGCGGCGGAGTTTCGGGCGAGATGGTGGATGGCGAGGCCGTCAACGGCCTCGTGGCCAAGGTGAAGGAGCTCGGCGCCGTGCAGGCCGTCGTCGTCACCCGCCCGCACGCCGTGGCTGACACCTTCCACACGGACTGGGCCAACAAGGCACAGGACCGCCTGGGCCTTCCCGTGCTGCACCTGTATGCAGGCTCGGGATTTATCGGGGACTCCTGAGCGTTGATGAGGCTATGAGCACTCCAGAAAAAGCTGAGAATACGGTAGGCCCGGTCGTCCGGAGCGAAGACGAGTGGCGCCGGGAACTTACACCCGAGGAATACCATGTGCTCCGGCAGGCGGGCACGGAGCGCCCTTATACGGGCGAGTACTGGGACACCCACACAGCAGGCGTCTATCAGTGCAGGGCGTGCGGTGCCGAACTCTTCACGAGCCAGGAGAAGTTCGATTCGCACTGCGGCTGGCCGTCCTTCTGGGCCCCCTTGGCGGAAGGCACAGTCCGCTATATCCACGACCGCACCCTCGGCATGGAACGTATCGAAGTGCGCTGCTCCGCTTGCGATTCCCACTTGGGACACGTCTTTGAAGGTGAAGGCTATGGGACGCCCACGGACCAGCGGTACTGCATCAATTCAGTCTCCCTGCGGCTGGTCCCGGCGGAGAGCACGGAGGACGGCCAGGCTGCCGGTTCCTGAGGCTGTGCACCGCTATATCTGGGCTGCCCGAAGCGGCCTCCGAGCCTCACAGTTTCTTACGCTAAGGCCTAAAATGGATTAGCACATCTGGTTGCTTGTTAGGCTCGGCGTAGAAGCTCAGGCAACCAGAAAGGCGACGCCGAACATGACGATTACCGTGACCACCGCCCCCACCAGGATCTCCGCGGACAACCCCGAATGGCAGCGTCTCAAGACCGCCGCCACGGCACTGCGCGGCCTTCAAATCCAGGACGGTTCCGTACCGGAAACTGCGCACCACGGTGCTGCGGTCAGCCATGTTCTTGCCATCGTCGAGGCCGTGGAAGCCCTGGCACCGTGCTTCCCGCACGATGCCCGCTACCTCGAGCTCGTGTGCGTCGACTTCATGCGCTGGATGGACGCCGGGTTCGGTGTCCCGGACTTCCTGGACTCGCTGCTGGCCTTCCGGCCCCAGGAGCACCGCGAAAACGGACTCCAGCACCTCGTCGTCTTTCCCATGTACACGCAGAACGGCAGCACGAGCCGGCTGGTTGAAGCTGTGCTGATCGAAGTGATCTGGCCTGAATTCATCGCCGGGCTCGAAGCGGGAGACTACTCCAACAAGCTGTTTGTCCCCATCCGCTTCGTTGATTTCACGCCGGGCTACGACACCAACTCCGCCGTGCTGTTCCCGGAAACCGTGTCCGTCCGCGAAACGCCCAAGTTCACGTGGGGCGCCATCTTCGCGGACCGCGAGGCCGCCCGTTTCCGTCGGGTCCTCGGGGCTGCGGCGGAGATCACGTCCCTCGAGCTGCCTGCCGGGGCGGCCGCGCTCCTGGAGGACCAGGAACTCACGGAGGAAACCTTCGTGATGTGGGACCTGATCCACGACCGGACCCACATGCGCGGCGACCTGCCCTTTGATCCCTTCATGATCAAACAGCGCATGCCGTACTTCCTGTACTCACTCGAGGAACTTCGCTGCGACCTGACCGCTTTCCGGGAGTCCGTGCGGATAGAAAAAGACGAAGCGTTCGATCCGGAGGCCCGCCGGCAGGCGAAGCTGGTCCAGTACGCCGTCATCTTCGACCGGATTTTCCGGTTCGCCATCACCGGCAGCCGGATCCGGAACTACGACGGGCTGGGGGGCCAGCTGCTCTTTGCCTGGCTGCACCAGCACCGGGTGCTGCACTGGACCGACAGCCGCCTCAGCTTCGACTGGGACAACGTTGCCGGAGCGGTCATGGAACTCGGTGCCCGCATCGAAGAGCTGTACTGGCGCTCGATCGACAGGCCGAAGACCGCGCACTGGCTCGCGGCCTACGAGCTCGTGGCGGGCACGCTCACGCCGAACCCGGCCTCGGTATGGGCCAAGGGTCCCGGCGCCCTCCCGCTCGACGGAGCCCCGCGCGGGCTCACCGACCAGGTGCTGGACGACGAATTCCCGCTGTCCATGTTCTACGAGGCACTGGAAAAGAAGATGCGTCCCGTGATCGAGTCGACGGCCGGCATCACCGGCGCACAGGATCCGTCCCGCCCCGGGCCGACGGCAAAGGCGATGACGGCTTGATGACGGAGCGCCCCCTCACAGTGCTGGTCGCCGGCGGCAGCGCGCCATCGGGCATCGCCGTGGCGCGCGCCCTGGCCCAGGCCGGCGTGACCGTCTACACCGTCGGATCGGACAGCACAAGGATTGCGGCCGCTGCGGAAGCCGCCGGCAGCGGGGTCACGCCGCTCACCTGCGACCTCGCCTCCCTGCCCGCAGTCCGGGAACTCCACAGAGAGCTCACCAGGACAGCGGGCATGATCGACGGCGTCATCCACCTCGTGGGCGGCTGGCGGGGCGCCCGGGACATCACCGACCAGAGCGACGAAGACTGGGACTTCCTTGAAAGCAGTTCCGTGACGACGCTCCGGAACATCACCCGGGTGTTCTACGGCGACCTCGTGGCGTCCGAAACGGGCCGGTTCGCGATGGTCTCATCGACGTTCGTCACCGCACCTTCAGCGGCGGCCGCCAGCTACGCGGCAGTCAAGGCGGCGGCCGAGGCCTGGACCATGGCCATGGCGGAAGGGTTCCGCCGGGACCAGCTCCAGGGCGCAAAGCAAGGGCAGGGTGAACCTGAACTGCCGGGCCAACCTGAACTGCACGGTGAACCTGAGCTGCACAGCGCCGCCGTCGTCCTTGTTGTAAAGGCGCTGGTGGACCCCGCCATGCGCAGCCGCCAGCCCGAACGAAGGTTCCCCGGCTACACGGACGTCGACGACCTGGCCGCCGCCGTCGTCGGGCTGTTCGAAAAGCCCGCCGCCCAACTGAACGGGCAGCGGATCCTGCTGACCCGGTGACCGCGGGCGGGCCCCGCGGTAACTCCCTAGACTGAAAGCGTGACCAAAGCAATGACGACCACAGTTGAAACGGCCGCCAGCGGCACCATGTCCCGGCTGCATGACGCCTCCGTCCGGGGCTTCGCCTCGGACAATTATTCGGGCGTGCACCCCGAGGTGCTGGCCGCACTGGCGGCCGCCAATGAAGGACACCAGGTGTCCTATGGCGAGGACGACTACACCGCCCGGCTGCAGCAAATCATGGAACAGCACTTCGGGGAAGGCATCGAGTGCTTTCCGGTCTTCAACGGCACCGGCGCCAACGTGCTGTCACTGCAGTCCCTGCTCCCCCGCTGGGGCGCCGTCGTCTGCGCGTCAACAGCCCACATCAACATGGACGAAAACGGCGCTCCGGAGCGGATCGGCGGCATCAAGCTGCTGCAAGTGCCGACACCGGACGGCAAACTGACCCCGGAACTCATCGACCGCGAGGCCTGGGGCTGGGGTGACGAGCACCGCGCCCAGCCGCTTGCCGTCTCCATCACCCAGACCACGGAACTGGGCACGTGCTACACCCCGGAAGAGGTGCGCGCGATCGCCACGCACGTCCATAGCAAGGGCATGAAGCTGCACATGGATGGAGCACGGCTGGCCAATGCCGCGGCGCACCTTGGCGTTCCCCTGCGGGCTTTCACGCGCGATGCCGGCGTGGACATCCTCTCCTTCGGCGGGACCAAGAACGGGCTCCTGTTTGGCGAGCTGGTGGTGGCGCTCAATCCGGAAGCCGCCCACGGCCTCCTCTTCCTGCGGAAAATGAACATGCAGCTGGCCTCCAAGATGCGCTTCATGTCCGCCCAGTTCATCGCGCTTCTGGAGGGTGACCTGTGGCTGCGGTCGGCCAGCCATGCGAACGCCATGGCGGCCCGGCTGCGCGCCGGCGTCGAGTCCGTTCCCGGCGTCGAACTGAGCCAGAAGACCGAATCCAACGGCGTCTTCGCCATCCTGCCCGAAGGCGTGGCGGACAAGCTGCGAAAATCCTTCCGCTTCTACGACTGGAACGAAGCTGCCCGCGAGGTCCGCTGGATGTGCTCCTTCGACACGACCGAGGAGGACGTGGACGCGTTCGTCGGGGCCATCCGGAACGAACTGGCCGGGAACGGGAACGCGGCGCACACCGCGGAGTAGGAGACTCAGAATGCCCTGCGGCGGCCTAGCACACCCCGATTCACCGGGCCTGCGGCGAGCCTGCGTACCTTGGCGGACTCCATTGCGTACCCTGCGATTGTGAACGCACTTGCCCAGGTTCCCGCGGAGTTTCTGTACGCCTTGGGGACACTCCGGAAAGCACGCTGCCGCAGTGAGTTGCGCCTCGACGAGATCCCGGCGCCTTCGCGGCTGGCGCCGTTCGCCGTTGCGCTCGGCGCGGAGGTCATCGGGGCCAGCAGCCGCGGCAGCCAGTCTGACGCAGTGCACGGCCCGGCAGCCGTGGCCTTGGCCCGCTCGGCTGCCAGCAACGGCTCCGACTCCGACGACGATGAACTCGCCACCGGGCGGTTCATCCTGCTGCACGACCCTGACGGCTCGGCGGTCTGGGATGGAGAATTCCGCATCGTAACCTATATCCGGGCCCAGCTTGAGCCGGAGATGGGCAACGACGAAATGCTCGGTTCCGTGGCGTGGACCTGGCTCGTCGAAGCCCTCGAGACGCACCAGGCGCCGTACAGGGCCGCGGGCGGAACGGCCACGCGCGTCCTTTCGGAAAGCTTCGGCACACTGTCAGACAGGCCAGAGTCGATAGACATCGAACTCCGCGCTTCCTGGACCCCGGCAAGTGCCGACGTCCAGGCGCACCTGGAGGCCTGGTCCGACATGGTGTGCACTTTCGCGGGCCTGCCGCCGCTCCCCGATGGCGTGTCCGCATTGCCCCGCAGGCGCCGGAACTAGTGCCCTCCGGCGCCAGGGACTCCGCCCGGCGGCGCACTGCCGGTAAACTAGGGCCATCATGACCCCTGAAAATCTGGAAAACACCACAGCTGGCGCTCCGGCTGCTGAAACCACACCCCACATCTCGGTGGAGGGCTTTGACAGCCGCGTCCCCGTTGTCATCGATCTCGACTCACCCCGCGACGGCGTGCCGCTGGTCATCGAGACCCAGTCGGGACTGGAGCGCTGTGCGGCCGCCATAGCGGCCGGCACCGGTCCCGCCGGAGTTGACGCTGAGCGGGCCTCGGGCTTCCGGTACGGCCAGCGGGCTTTCCTGGTCCAGATCCGCCGCGAGGGCTCGGGCACCTGGCTCATCGATCCCGAGCCCTTTGACAACCTGAGCATCATCAACGACGCACTTCATGGCGTCGAATGGATCCTGCACGCTGCCAGCCAGGACCTCCCCTGCCTTTCCGAGCTTGGCATGTGGCCGGACAAACTGTTCGACACCGAGCTCGCCGCCCGCCTGGCCGGGCTTCCCCGCGTAGGACTTGCCGCTGTCATCGAACAGCTGCTGGGCTTCGGCCTGGCAAAGGAACACTCGGCGGCCGACTGGTCCACCCGCCCGTTGCCGGAACCCTGGCTCCGCTACGCCGCCCTCGACGTCGAAGTCCTGACGGAGCTCCGCGAGGAACTCATTGAACTGCTCGAAGCGGACGGCAAACTTGAGTTCGCTGAGCAGGAATTCGCTGCCATCCTCGCGGCCGGGTTGGCGCCGCCAAGGATTGACCCCTGGCGCAAAACCTCCGGGCTGCATCAGATCCGGGACCGGCGCCAGCTCGCCGCAGTCCGCGAGATGTGGCTTGAGCGCGACGCCCTCGCCCAGAAGCGGGACGTGGCACCAGGCCGGCTCATTCCCGATTCGTCCCTCGTGGCGGCCGCCAAGGCCATGCCTGCAACCGTGCCGCAGCTGCTGGGCACCAAGGGCTTCCACGGCCGGGCAGCCCAGCGCGAGGCCCCCCGCTGGCTCCGCTGCATCGCCGCCGCGCGGGCCCTGGAGGACCTTCCGCCCCTGCACCTTCCCACAAACGCCCCGCCGCCGCCCAGGGTCTGGGCAGACCGCGACCCCGCTGCCGCGGAACGGCTCACCACCGCCCGTCCGCTTCTGCAGAAGAAGGCCGACGAGCTGCATCTGCCGCTGGAGAACCTCTTGACGCCTGACTACCTGCGCCGGGTCGCCTGGCGCCCCCCGGCGGAAATTAGTGAAGCGTCCGTGGCTGAAGAACTGCGCGGCCTGGGAGCCAGGCCGTGGCAGGTGGGGATCGTGGCACCGCTGATCACCGAGGCGTTCCTGAATCCGCTGCCGCTTCCGCCGAAGGAATCCAGGGAGCAAAACACCTAGGCCACGCTCCTTGCACGCTAAGTTACTGGCGAGTAACATTGGGCTCACTGACGCTCGGATTTCTTGGACCCCTGGGCAGGATCCGGCACCAACGTCTCAATGAGGAGCAGCACGTGAGCCAACACCGAAGCAGCGGAAACCAGCGCGTTGTCCGCGACGTCGTCTTCGTGGACGGCGTGCGCACACCGTTCGGCCGGGCCGGCGACAAAGGCATTTACGCCGGCATGCGCGCAGACGACCTGGTGGTTAAATGCATCCGCGAACTGATGCGCCGCAACCCGGGGCTGCCCGCCGGTCGCGTCGACGAGGTGGCAGTAGCGGCCACCACCCAGACCGGCGACCAGGGCCTCACCATCGGCCGGACTGCCGCCTTGCTGGCGGGACTCCCCCGCACAGTCCCCGGCTTTGCCATCGACCGCATGTGCGCAGGCGCCATGACCGCAGTGACCACCACCGCCGGCGGCATCGCCTTCGGCGCCTACGACGTCGTTATCGCCGGCGGCGTGGAACATATGGGCAACCACCCGATGGGCGCCGGCGCCGACCCCAACCCGCGCTTCATGTCCGAGCGGCTCGTGGACCCTGCGGCCCTCAACATGGGCAACACGGCCGAGAACCTGCACGACCGCTTTCCGGCCATCACCAAGGACCGCACGGACGCGTACGCAGTTGCCTCGCAGGACAAGCTGCAGGCGGCCTACGGCGCAGGAATGATCCAGCCGGACCTGGTCCCCGTGGCCACCATGAAGCCCGGCGAAGGCTGGACCGTCAACACCGTGGACGAGCCGCCGCGCCCGGGCACAACGCTGGAAGACCTTGCCGCACTGCGGACGCCCTTCCGTCCCCACGGCCGCGTCACGGCTGGCAATGCCGCCGGACTGAACGACGGCGCCACCGCGGCGCTGTTGGCATCCTCCGACGCCGCCGCGGAACTGGGACTGGGCGTCAAGATGCGGCTGGTCAGTTATGCCTACGCGGGCGTTGAACCGGAAGTCATGGGCATCGGACCTGTTCCGTCCACCGAAAAGGCCCTGGCAAAGGCCGGCCTGGACATCGGGGACATTGGCCTGTTCGAAATCAACGAAGCGTTCGCTGTCCAGGTGCTGAGCTTCCTCGACCATTTCGGGATCTCCGACGACGACCCCCGCGTCAACCGCTACGGCGGCGCCATTGCGGTGGGCCATCCCCTCGCATCCTCGGGCGTCCGGCTCATGAACCAGCTGGCCCGGCAGTTCGAGGAAGATCCCTCCGTCCGCTTCGGCATCACGGCCATGTGTGTCGGCCTCGGCATGGGAGCCACTGTCATCTGGGAAAACCCCCACCATGCCGACTACAGCGGCACCGCCATCGAAACCGCAGGAGCCCTCGCATGAGCGCCGCAGAATTCAACAAGCTTGCCGACCTGTTCCCCGACGAGACCGTCACCCACTCGTACGTCCAGGACATCGGACTGCCGGGCACCCTGGGCGGGTCCGGCGGCGGCACATTCGCGCTCATCACGCTCGACAACGGCCTGGACCATTCCAAGCCCACCACGCTGGGCCCCAACACGCTCGTTGAACTCGGTACGGTGCTTGAAGGACTGCGGGACCGGGCAGCAAAGGGCGAGATCGTGGGCGTCGGCGTCACGGGCAAGCCCCACTTCCTCGTGGCCGGCGCGGACCTGTCCGCCGTGAAGTCGCTCGACAGCCGCGAGCATGGCTTGTGGATGGCGCAGCTGGGGCACGAGGTCTACGCCACGCTCGCCAATCTCGGCGTTCCCAGCTTCGCCTTCATCAACGGCGTGGCCCTCGGCGGCGGGCTGGAAATCGCCCTGCAGTCCACCTACCGCACGGTGTCCTCCGGCGCTGGCGCGCTGGCCCTCCCCGAGGCCTTCATCGGGCTGGTCCCGGGCTGGGGCGGTGTCTATCTGCTGCCCCGGCTCATCGGCCCCGAAAACGCCGTCAGGGTCATGATCGAGAACCCGCTCAGCAACAACCGCACGCTGTCCGGGCCAGAGGCCTACAGCCTGGGCATCGCCGACGCCATGTTCGAACCTGCCGACTTCGTCGAACAATCCCTGGCATGGGCCGCCAAAGTCATCTCAGGTGACGTCGCCCCGGAGCGGCCGAACGCCGTCGACCCTTCCGCCCCTGAAGTGGCCGCCCGCTGGGCGGATGCCGTCGCCGCCGGACGCGCCTTCGTGGAGTCCAAGACGTCGAATGCGTCGCCTGCACCGGCCAAGGTCCTGGACATCATGGAGGCCAACCGGACCATGTCACAGAGGGAATCGGCGGCCCTGGAATGCGAAACCCTGGCCGGCCTCATGCAGACGGACGAATTCCGCTCAACGGTGTACGCCTTCCTGGACCTCGTGCAGAAACGGTCCAAGCGCCCGGCCGGGGCACCGGACCGGAAGCTCGCCCGCCCGGTGACGAAGGTCGGCGTCGTCGGTGCCGGACTGATGGCCAGCCAGCTGGCCCTGCTGTTCGCGCGCCAGCTCAAGGTCCCCGTGGTCATGACCGACATCGACCAGGCCAGGGTGGACAAGGGCGTGGGCTACGTGCACGCCGAAGCCGACAAGCTGCTCGGCAAGAAACGGATCAGCCAGGACGCGGCGAACCGGATCAAGGCGCTTGTCACGGGATCCGTTTCCAAGGAACAGTTTGCGGACGCCGACTTTGTCATCGAGGCCGTGTTCGAGGAACTGAACGTCAAGAAGCAGGTGTTCGCGGAGCTGGAGGCCGTGGTCTCCCCCGACTGCATCCTCGCCACCAACACGTCGTCGCTGTCCGTGACGGCCATGGCTGAGGGCCTGAAGAACCCTGAACGACTGGTGGGCTTCCACTTCTTCAATCCGGTGGCCGTCATGCCGTTGCTGGAAGTTGTCCGCGCGCCCAGGACCGACGACGCGGTGCTGGCCACCGCCCTGGAGCTCGCTAAGGGACTGAAGAAGACCGCCGTCCTGGTCAAGGACGCCCCGGCCTTCGTGGTCAACCGCATCCTCCTGCGGCTTATGGGCGAGGTCACCGCCGCCTTCGACGAAGGCACGCCGGCGGACGTCGCGGACAACGCCCTGCGGCCGATGGGCCTGCCCATGACACCGTTCGCCCTGGGCGCGATGGTGGGACTGCCCGTGGCACAGCATGTGCAGGAGTCACTCCATGCCGCTTTTGGCGACCGGTTTAGGGTTTCGCAGAACCTGCAGAAGCTGATCGACAACGGCGTGAAATCGCTCTGGGCCCCTACCGCCGACGGCGGGCAGGAGATTCCCCCGTCCACACTGGCGCTGATGTCGTTCGGGACGTCCCCGTCGACCGGGGAGGAAGTCCTGCGCCGGACGCAGGATGCCCTTGCCGGGGAAATCGGCCTGATGCTGGACGAGGGCGTGGTGGCCGGGCCCGAGGACATCGACCTCTGCATGATCCTGGGCGCGGGCTGGCCCATGTTCCTGGGCGGCATCACGCCGTACCTGGACCGGGTGGGCGCATCAGAGCGGGTAAACGGCAGGCGTTTCCTTCCCGCGGGTGTGGCCTCCCGGCCGTAGCTTCCACCGGGCCGCACCACCCGGACGGCGCCGGTCCCGTCACTCGTAGCGTGACGGGACCGCGCCGCCCATCAGCGCTGTCACGGTTCCGGCAAGGTCCGTAAGGGTGTCCAACCCATCGGTAGCGGCCCTTAGGCGTACGTCAGGCTAACCAGCAGCGCTTTGAGTTGGGCGTATTGGTCGGTTGCCATCCAGGCTCTGGCTGCGCCCCTGTTCGGGAACCCGGGGTCGTTGAAAAGAACACGGGTGCTCAGGCCGCCATTGCCTGTTGACACGAGACTGCACCATGATGGGACCCTCTCGCCTTGTTCCAGGGACCGGGGATCGCTCAGCCCCATGAAGTAGGCATCGCCGTCGCCATAGGATTCCACGGCGAACCCGAAAACGGGCTCCGTGCCGTCCGGTGCAGTCATGCCCGGAACCGCCACTTGATCGAACACTCGACGCGACACGGGACCGCCGGCACAACCGGCGGTGAAGCCATTGCCCAACGAGAGCAGGTCGTTGCCGGCACCGTCCGCGACGATCGCTTCAACGCCGGGAACGCCGGCGGGTGGGAGTACGGTTCGCACCGTCCACGTTGCCGGATAGGCGAAGGAGATGTGCCCATCCGGGAATGTGAAGGTCTTCAGCGCCCGAGCTGCGGGCTTCGCCGATGTTGCGGACACCACCAATGCTGGCAGCGCAGTGGTGGCGCGTGCCACCGTCGCTGCCATGGAAACCGGTGCAAAAGCTGGCATCCGCGTGGATTCGGCTGTGTCGCTGATGGTCATGTTCGGGACACTGGCGGCAGGACCGGCCCCTGTCTGTGGCGCACATCCGGCAAGGACGAGGCTGACGGCAAAACCCGCCATTGTGACGGCCGTGCAATATCCTGCGCGATTGGCATTCATTTGTGTATCTCCCCCAAATCTTCTTGACGGCGGGCTGAACGTCCCGCTCGATAGCTAAGTTTCCGGGACACGGCCAGGAGTTACAGTCAGAGCAAAGAATTCTTCATACCCGCGCCGGAGCCGGCTTCAACTTCTGGGGCTAAATGATGGATACGTCGCCACTCGTCAAGCTCCGCCGAAGGCAACCGGCAATACGCTCCGCATCTGCTTTTTCGCCGTTTCGCGAAGTTTGATGGTCAGGTGCGTGGACGGCAATCTCACTCCAATCTCCGCATGGCGTGATGGATCAGGGTATGGAGATCCGTCCCCACGCCGAAGCCGATGCCCAGGCGACTCTGAGCGTGTTCCTGGCAGCGGTGACGGAAACTGCTTCGGCGCACTACTCAGCGGAGCAGATCGCCGCTTGGGCACGGCCAGATGAACGCGACATCAACCAATGGAACTCCGCAAGGAAGTTGCTCAATACCTTCGTAGCCACCATCGGGGACGAGGTCGCCGGCTTCTCCGACGTCGGAGACGATGGCTACATCGAGACGACGCTCCCGCTCTGGAACTGGTAGCAGAACTACCTGTACGAACGCCGCGTCCAGTTCCTGCCAAGTGGATATGGTCGGTGACATGGATGAGCCCCTGAGCAAGGGAACGGTGAAGACCTGGCACCGCGAAGAAGGGTGGGGGTCGATCACAATCGAGGGCGTGGCAGCAGAGTGCTTCGCCCATTTTTCTTGCGTCGTTCCGAGGGCGAATGAGTTTCTTGAACTTGTTCCAGGCGAGCACGTGATGCTCACTTGGCACGAGGCGCAGCAGGACGAATTCTCCCTCGTTGCCGACCGCGTCGAGCGCTACTAGCGAACCTATAGCGGAACAAAGGCGGCCGGCGCACCTGCAAGACTTCGTGCACCTAGGCATCGATCTGCGCAGCGCCTTTTGACTTGACAAAGTATGCGCATCACATTAATAAGCGTGCGATTAAGATCCGGATTAAGGAGCGGACGGTAACTAATCAGAACCAGTGAGACCTCTTAGTAAAGTTGCTGGATTAAGAAGCATTGTATTTTGCCAATCGTCTGCTACGATCACGATATCTGGAACAAATTGGGGGGATTTGAATGTTCGAGATCGATGGTTTGTCGGCCAGCACTTGGTGCGCTCTCTTGAATTCGGCCGGTTCTGCTGCACGCGACCAGAGCACCGCTTAATCATTGCAAGTTATAGATAAGTAGTCCTCCCTTGTCCAAAGTAAGCAGAACAAAGAAAGGCTTGACATGAAAGTTGGACGAAAAATCGCGCTTTCGCTGGCCACAGCTGGCGTTGCGGCCGGGCTGGCTCTTGGCGGAGGCGCGGTGGCCAACGCCACCATCGTCTACCCGTCGCAGGGCGGAACCTGGGATTACGGAGTGGACTACTGGGTCATGAATACCTGGTCGAACTATCACCACCCTTCGCGAGTGCACCACAGCACAGCGTGCAGCGCATCTGCTTGCACTCAGTCCGGATGGGTGCCGGCGGGGTATTGGTCAAAGGCCGGTCGTCAGGCGACCTGGGGCGGCAACACTGCTTACTACAACGTCTCCTAGCCACAGGCGAAGCTTCTAAACGATAGGCAATCGTTCTGTGCCGGCATTTCTCCGTCGGCACAGAACGACCGCTTTGCAAAATGAAATGCCAGAACGGAACGTGGACCTTTGGGATTTAGAGCGTTGAAGACCAGTGTCGGGACTGGCATCTTGATCTTCGCAATTGTTGCGTATGCGTTCGTGAGCGCAGCTATTGCTTTCGCATACCAGGAAACAGCGGACAATCAGTTTCCGGTCGGAACCAATACCGTTTTCCGAGTAAATGAAATAGCAGCTAATGCGTCGAAAGCTTCAGTCATCGACGCTATTCAGACGCTCGCCGTGGATCATAAACAGAATATCTACAAGATCTCGCCTGATCCCGCACGCGTCGACAGCGGCCGCATCCTCTTCGCCTTCGTGGGTGACGAATCGGCCTTCATCGGGGACTCGGAGACGTGGAAGTATCCGTCTTTCAGCAAGTCCTTCTCGACGGTTCTCCTCCCCCACTCCGAAATCACGACTCAAGATATGCGTGGGCTGTACGCCTCCGACGTCGATGTTGCGACTTTCGCGCCACTGCTCAAAGACCTCCAAAAGGCTGGCATCGGGGCATCCCTTGAACGAGTGCCGAACTCGATGATCTTCGGCAATGTTTTGTTCGGTGAGACGTCCTCAGGGCCGGTGCTGATCGCTACCCTGGTGGCGTTGTTGCTGGCATCGGCCTTCTACGCGAGCCGTCGCTACGCGGTGTGCTCGATCAGGTACATCCACGGCTGGAACCGGCTGACTGCCATATTGGATGAGTACTTTACGACGGCGAAACTCTACATGTCGGTCATCCTGGCCTGTGGCGCTGCCCTGCTTACGGGCCTCTACTTCTACAACCAGCTGACCCAGGGCGCCGAGTATTTCTACACCGTAGGGCTTCTGCTGCTCGGTGGCGTAGTTGCAATCCTTGTTGGCCAAACAGCCACCTTTCTTATCATGGCTCGCTGGCCCACGTCCGAAATCATCAAGGGCAGAAAGCCACTCCTCTATTTGACTGTGGTCTCCGTAGCAGCCCAGGTAATGACGCTTGCCGTCTGTTATCCAACGATCTCGGCCGGTGTCCAAACGGCTGCTTCCATCACGCGTGACGCCCGGTTCGATGCCCAATGGCTTGAAGCGCAGGGCTTCGTTACGGTGAGATTTTCCGGAACAAATACGCCTGAAGATCTTCAAGCGATCACGTCCCGATTTGGTGAGGTTGCACGAACCGAGGAACAAAATGACAGATTGGTTGTTGCCAAGCCTGCGAGTCTTTCCTCTGAAGGACCTGCAGGTCATGGACCGTACACGGGAAACAGCCTCGTTGTGAACAACCGCTTCCTGCGCGAGCAGCACGTCGAGTCCAGCCAAGGTGGACGGATCGAGCACCTTCCAGAGACCTCTGGACGGATTTATCTGTTGATTCCCCAGCAACTAAAGGGGCAGATTCCGGCCATCGTTGGCGAGTATACGGACTGGGCCGAATTCCAACGTTCCTTGGAGGGAACCAAGGAAGAATCCCGGGCGCCACAGATATCAGTCATCGAAACGGCGCCGGGCCAGGAAATTTTCAATTACGGATCGAATTTCTCCCAGACTCAGATTTCGCAGGTAGATCCCGTGATAGCTGTGGTCCCGGCGAGTTCCGGCATCCTCTCCAACGACTTTTACCTTTCAGCCGCTTCAAGTGGTGCCATATTGTTCAGGGATACATCGATCCTGCAAAAAGCACTGGCTGGTGCGGCGATTGAAAGGCACGTAACATCCATCGATTCTGTGAGCGACAGGGCCATGGCAGAACGCAACGACAGGCTGCTCAAGGCCAGGATCCTTGCGGTGAGCCTTCTGCTGTTCGTAACAATGCTTCTGATCGTAGGTGTGGTTTTGACCCGGGTCTACTTCGAAAGAAATCGTCAAAGGTTGTTCATTGAGGCAGTCCACGGCAAGAGATTTGCATCCATGCACGCCGAATACTTCCTCCTTACAGGGCTCATTGCGGGTGGCGTGCTCGCTGCTGAGATTCTCCTACGCGCCGTGACGTCGCTGCCAAGCTTTTACATGTGCCTTTGCGCCATTGCATTGTTCATGCTGGCAACTGTCGCACTCACCGGACGACAGCAGAAGGCGCTCTACGAACGCTTTGCCCGCTGAGCCTCAGATCACCAACGGCAAAAGAACCGCCCATGCACCATATGGAGATGAGATGAATTTCAAGCCAGAAAGCGCACCACCGATTGTTGAGGCAACGGAGATTGCGAAGAACTTCAAGGAACGGAACCTCTGGTCGGGGTTGACATTTGGCGTCCGCAGCGGCGAGATGATGGCGGTCCGAGGCCAAAGCGGCTCGGGCAAGACCACACTGCTTAACTGCGTGGGTGCCCTCGAATCCATTGACAGCGGAGACCTCATCGTTGCCGGCACCAACCTGGGACATATGAAGGGCGGCCAGCGCCGGAGGTTCTTCCGTGAATCCGTCGGATTTCTTTTTCAGAACTACGCGCTGATTGAGTCCTGGACCGTGGACAGAAACCTTCAGGTGCCCTTGGAGCACTCTCACCAGAACAAGGAGACAAAGCGCAGGAAAATGCTCCAGGTGCTCGATCGAGTGGGTTTGGGCGACATCCTGGGCAAAGCCGTCTATTCGCTAAGCGGTGGCGAACAACAAAGGGTTGCCCTTGCGCGCCTACTGCTGAAGGACGCGCAGGTCATTCTCGCCGACGAACCGACCTCGGCTTTAGACGACCACAACGCAGGCCTGCTGATCGAGCTCCTGCTCGAAAAGTGCGAAACGGGGGCCGCGGTCATGATCTCGACGCACGACCCCCGTCTCCTTGTCGCCTGTCATACTGAGCTGCGCCTTACCGACAGCAGCCTCGAAGATACAACCGCACGCCCGGTTCACGCGTTGTAAAGCAGCGCACGGTTTGCAAGATCAAGACTCGCCGCCGGCCGGTCAGACGTCGAAAGCAGACCGGAACGCAGCGAGGGCGATGTCCCCTGCTTCCACGCCTTGGCCGCCGGAGGCACCGGCTTCCAGGCCAATGACGCCCGAATACCCGGCATCCTTCAGCGCCAAGGCGACTGCACGGTAGTTGATCTCCCCTGTGCCGGGTTCGAACCGGCCGGGAACGTCCGCCACCTGCACCTCTCCGATCCAGGGCAGGGCAGCCCGCACGAGTTCGATCAGATTCCCCTCCCCGATCTGGGCGTGATAGAGGTCAAGCATCATCTTCACGTTCGGATGGTCCACGGCCGAGACGAGCGCCAGGGTGTCCTTGGCGCGCGCCAGCGGTATGCCCGGATGGTCCAGGACGGTGTTCAGGTTCTCCAAGGCAAACGTCACACCATGCTTCCCGCCCAACTCACCGAGGCGCTCAAGCGTGCGCAGTCCGGTCAGCCACATCTCGCCCGTGGAGCGGTGAAGCGGCCGGACCGCCCTGCCTCCCTCTCCCAGCTCGGCCGGGTGAACCACCATCCGCTCAGCGCCGAGTTCCACGGCCGTCGGGATGAGCTTCTCGGCGGAGGCCAGCACCTCATGGGCGCCATCCGGATCTATGAGGCTGCCGCCGAAGTAGCCGCTCATCGAGGAGAACCGGGCACCGGTGGCGGCAAGTGCACCGATATCGCGGCCGCGGGTATCCCAGAGCTCCACCTCGAAGCCCTGCCCATGGATCCGGTGAACCCGTTCAGCCAGGGGAAGTTCGCCGTAAACCATCTCGGCGCAGACAGCCAGCCGGAAGCTCATACGGCGTCCCCCACAAAGTGCAGTTCCGGCTCGGCTGCCCGCAGCTCCGCAACCGATGACACCTCGACAGGCTGCCCGGTCTCGGCCGACCGGGCCGCGGCCAGGGCAAGCGCCAGGGCATTCCGGGCATCTGCCCATCCCGGGCCTGCCTTGGCTGGCGCATTGGCCCCGTCGCGGCGGGCTTTCACCGCTTCGGCGAAGTCAGCTACTTCCGACGTGTAGGCATCGTGGAAGAGGTCCACATTCAGACGGACCGTGGCGGAACCGGTGCCGGCCGCGGTGTAGCTCGTTGCACTGGTGGCCTGTGGGCCGCCGGCCGTCACCATGCCGGCGGAGCCGAACACTTCACCGCGCACGTCGTAGCCGTAGAGTGCGTTGAAGTTCGCTTCCGCCACCGCAATCGCCCCGTTGCTGTAGGTCACGGTGACGACGGCCGTGTCCAGCAGCCCTCTGTCTTTGGCCTCGGGAGCCACCAGGGCGTCTGCCACGGCGTGCACGCGGACGGGAACGGCGCCGGGGTTCAGCCAGTTCAGCGTGTCGAAGTCATGGATCAGGGTCTCCAGGAAGATCGTTCCGGGCGGGATGCGCTCCGGATTGGCTATGCCGGCTGACGTGCCCGGATCGCGCGTCAGTGACCGCAGGAGCTGTGGGGTTCCCACGGCGCCGTCGTCAATCAGCTTCCGTGCCGCGGCAAAGTCCGTGGCGTAGCGCCGGTTGAAGCCAAACTGAACGATGATCCCGGCGGCCTCCGCTGCCTCCATCGCCGCGTCCAGTTCTCCGATGGTGCGCCCGCCCGGCTTTTCGCAGAACACGTCCTTCCCGGCCCGGGCCGCGGCCGCGATCAGGGTCGAGTGGAACCGTGCCGGGGCCGCGATCAATACGGCATCCACGTCCGGATCATTGAACACATCGGCGGAATCGCCGCTGATTTTGGCAACTCCAAGCCTGCCGGCAAGCGCTTCCACGGCGGGCAGCGAGGGATCTGCAATGGCTTCCAGTCGGGCGCCAGGAACTCGCTGGGCCACAGACTCGGCGTGGAAACTTCCAATCCAGCCTGCACCAAGGAGGGCGATGCGGGCCGGCCGGTCTGCGCTGACCGGATGCTGAAGGTAACTCATGGATACTCCCGGGGTTGATGCGGAATTGGTGTCAGTGGGTGTCTAGATCGTTCTAGTGAAACTATGTTTGCATGGCACCGCAGCGCTGTCTAGATCGTTCTATAGAATGATTTGGACAGTAGGAGGAAGATGGCGGAACAGCAGCGGCGCCCGACGCTCATGGACGTTGCCCGGGCAGCCGGTGTCTCGCGGGCACTGGTGTCCATCGTCATGCGCGGTGCGCCGGGTGCCGCGGAATCAACGCGGCAAAAGGTCCTGGAGGCGGCACGGGAACTCGGCTACCGGCCCGACAGCCGGGCACGCCTGCTGCGCAGTAGCCGCACCAGGCTCCTGGGCCTGAGTTTCTTCAGCGCCCATCCCTTTCATGCCGAAATCGTGGACGCCGCCTATGCTGAGGCCACGGCGCGCGGGTATGAAATCGCGCTGAGCGCGGTCGCCCACGGCCGCCCCGAGACCCGCGCCATTGAGTCCCTGCTCGACGTCGGCTCGGAGGCACTCATCATGATTTCCCCGACACTCAGCAGCCAGGAGCTGGAGCGATATGCCCGCCAGGTGCCCGTGGTGAGCCTCCTCCGGAACGACGTGGGCGACCTGGTGGACTCCGTCAGCAGCGACGACCATGCCGGTATCCGCATTGCGGTGGACCATCTGGCCGGCCTCGGCCACCGGAGCATCGTCCATGTCGACGGCGGCACCGCCGTTTCCGCCGACCAGCGCCGGGCCGCCTTCCGCACTGAGATGGAGCGGCACGGCCTGGAGGCCAAGATCATCCCGGGCGGACCCACCGAAGAGGACGGCCTAACGGCCTCCCGGTCCCTGCGCGCGGATCTCCCGTCAGCCGTCGTCGCCTTCAACGACAGGTCTGCCCTCGGCTTGATCGAAGGCTTTCGTGCCGACGGGCTGAAAATACCCGACGACGTCTCCGTGCTCGGATACGACGACAGCCAGTTTGCCCGGCTCAGCTACATGCAGCTGTCCTCCATCAGCCAGGACGCGCCGTTGCTCGCTGCAACAGCGGTCAAGCAGGCTGTGGACCGCGTCGAAGGAGCGAAGGAGCCCGCCCACGTCGTCAGAACGCCGCATCTCGTTGTCCGCAAAACCACGGCCCCTCCCCGGACCACCTAGCAGCCCACCAAGGCTCCGTCCTTAAGCTCCACCGTCCTATGGGCGTGCGCCCGCGCGAAGGCCAGGTCATGGGTCACCAGGACGACGGCGGCGCCGCGGCCGGCTGCCGCTGTGATAGCAGCGGTCAGCCGGTCCAGGCCATGGGCGTCCAGCGCGACCGTGGGTTCATCCAGGGCAAGCACTGCCGGCTCGCGGGCCAGGACAGTGGCCAGCGCCAGCAGGCGCTGGCCTGAACCGGACAGTTCGTGCGGATGGACGCCGCCCGACGCGTCGAGCCCCACCTCGGCCAGCGCCGCAGCGGCCTTCGCCGATGCGTGCTGCCCGAACAGCCGCTCCAGCCCGAAGATCACCTCCCGCTGCACTGTCCGTTCGAACAATTGGTCGTGGGGATGCTGGAACAGCAGGCCGAGCCGCTCGGCGACGACGCCCGTCGGAACGCCCGCGATCCCCTTGCCGGCCACCCGGACATTGCCGCGCAGCGGCCTGAGCAGACCATTGAACAGTCGCAGCAGGGTCGATTTGCCGGCGCCGTTCGGACCGGTCACCGCCACAATTTCGCCGGGGCGCACGTCCAGGTTGATGTTCTTCAGCAGGAGCGGAGAGCCGGGATCGTTGGCATCGAAGCCGAACGACACGCCTTCCAGCTGCAGGGCAGGCGGTAAGCCCGGGGCAGGGGCCGGGCCGGACGCAGCAGCCGGCGCGGCCGCCGCGACCGGCCGGGAGCCAGCCCCGGCTGCGGGCAGGACAGGCGGCCCACCCACAACAACGCCGGAACTGGCCAGCGAGCCGCCGGCCAGCAGCCGGTCCGGAGGCCCGGCCGCCGTGGCCGCACCGTCTTCCAGGACCAGCCAGTGCGTGGCCTGCCGCGTGAGCCCATCGGCGTGCTGGCTTAAGACCACCACGGCCGCACCTCGGCCCCGCACGTCCCTGACGAGCTCCATCACGGTCCGCTCCCCTGCAGGGTCCAGGGACGCCAGCGGTTCGTCGAGGATCAGGACGCCCGGCCCCGTAACTATGGCACAGCCGATGGCGAGGCGCCGCAGCTCTCCCCCGGAGAGCGTTGCCGGGTCACGTTCCAGGAGCGCGGTAAGGCCGGTCCGGCGGGCGGTCTCAGCCACGATCCTGGTCATCTCGGACCGCGCCGTGCCGCGGTTCTCGAGCCCGAAGGCCAACTCCTCCTCCACCGTGCCGCGGACCGCAGAAAGCATGGCCGCAGCATCCTGCGGCACGTACCCCACGTGGTCTGCCCAGGCAGCGGAGTCAATCCGGGGGTCATCGCCTGTACCCGAAAACACCAGCGGGCAGCCCTCGCCCTGGCGCCCTCCGGCCGCCAGCTGCAGAGTCCCCCTGAGCACGCCATCGCGCCCTCCCGCCAGCCAGGCGGCGAGCAGTCGTCCCAGCGTCGACTTGCCGCTCCCGGAACCCCCAAGCACCGCAGTCAGCGATCCCGGGGTGATCTCGATCTCAACCCCCCGCAGCGCAGGCCCGGAGCCGCCGTGGAAAGTGAACCCTTCGATGGCCGCGCACAGAGTTGTCCGGGCTGCGTTCTGTCCACTCGTGTTCCGTCCGCTCATCTCCTGCCTGCTCATGCAGGGCCTCCGCCGGACGCGGATGCCACGATCCGGAGGACCACCGCTGCCCCGGCGAGCAGGAGGATAGCCCATCGGAAAAACCGCTGGGCAGCTGAATCGTGAACCTCACGGTAACTGGTCCTGGGGCCGGCGCGCCGGAAGCCCCTAGCGTCAAGCGCCTGCGCGCGGGTTCCGGCATCGTGGACCAGGCCCAGCACCAGCGGCACCATTTGCAGCCGCACTGCCTTCAGGCGGCTTCCCAGCCCCTTCTCCACCACGAGCCCGCGCGATTCCTGGGCCTGGCGCACCGTATGGAGGCGTACGGCAATGATGGGAGCCAGCATCAGGGTCGAGGCCAGGACGTAGCCGAACTGTGGCGGCAGACGGAGGGTGGCCAGCGCCGCCACCAGGTCCGGCACCCTGACGCTGAAAGAGAACAGCATCAGCACGAGGACGAAGGCGGAGGTGCGCAGCCCCATGTCGAACGCAAAGCCAATGCCCTCGGCGGTAACCCTGGCCGGACCCCACCCCGCGAGCACGGTGCGGCCCTCGGGGTAAAAGAGGCCATGCATCACCAGCAGTGAGAGCCAGAACGGCGCCAGGATGGCGCCGCCGGCGAGCAGGACGCGGCGCGCGCGGCCGAGGGCCGCCGCCAGCGCCACAGCACCGGAAGCAACCGTGAGGGACACCGCCCAACTGGATGCCGCCGTCGTCATGACCAGGACGGCGGCGGCCGCGGCCAGCAGGGTGAGTGGATTGAGCCGCGGGACCACCTTTTCAGGAGTCCTTCTGGACCGGTTTCTTGCCTGCCAGGACGTTGCAGCGGCGCACGAATGGGAACTGGAAGGTGGTGCGGCGGGGAAGGGCGTAAACGAGCATGGCGGCAATGGCGAACACGATGGCCTTGTCCATGGGGTCCGAGATCAGCGCCTGTTTGGTGATGGCGGCAAGCAGAGTATCGCCCATGGCGCGGAAGGCGCTGACGATTGCCCCTGTTCCGGCCCCGGAGGTTCCGCCAAATACGAAGGCCGCGATGGGGGCCGACACCACACCGGCCAGGATTCCGGTGGCAAAGCCGGCAACCGGGGCGAGGTAAAAGCGGCGGAAGAGCCCGTAGCGTGCCGCGGTGCCTGCGAGGAAACCGATCAGCGCGGCTCCTGCGGCAAAGGGAAGCACCGTGGGGTTGATGAAGGACCAGACGATGCTGCTCAGGGCACCGGTGGCGGCCCCGGCTGCGGGGCCCGCGAGGACGGCGATCAGCACGGTGCCGATCGCGTCGAAGTAGAAGGGCAGCCCGCTGGTTCCCATGAGCTGTCCGAGGACGATGTTCAGGACCAGCGCCACGGGCATCAGAACCACGGTGGACGTGGGCAGCGTGGGCAGCACGCCCACAATCAGCAGAGCCGCGCCGAGCAGGAACCCGCCCAGGGCAACGAGTGCAGAGACGCTTCCAAGTCCGCCGGCGATGTCGGCAGGCTGGGTGAGGACGAGGAAGAGGAACGTGGCCGCGATCGCGGCGGCGCCGAGCAGTTCAAGCAGCCGGCGGTTTCGTCCCTCCTGCTGTCCTGGGGTGGGGAGGGTGAGGGAAGGCTGTGACATGGTGGATCCTTAGGCTGATGACGGCGGGCCCCGCCCCGTGGCGTGATCTTCCGCGTGCGCGAAATCTGGCGCCTATGTCACCTCGACGCGGCTACCATCCTACCGATCCGCTGGCCGGCCGTGCTACGGCTGCGCTGCAGGTCGCGGCGCTAGGGCCGCGCCAGTGTGCGGGCCAGGGCCGCCACTGAGGAGATGAGCTCGTCGAAGCACTGCCCGGGATCGTTCGCGGTGACGATCCGGGCATTCGGCGGTTCGTTCCAGATGCCGCGGAAGTCAGCCACCGTGGTGCCGATGAGCCGGGGCGACACGGTTTCCACATGCACGGTGGCCGGCCGCGTCTGCACAGGGGTACGGCCGATGGCGGCGGCTGCCGCGAACGCATCGTGCATGTGGGCGACATAACCCTGGCCGTACAGCCGGTGGAACTCCAGGTAAAAGCGGACGGCGTCCGAGAGGCAGGCCACGAGCGGATTGTCCGAGGCGCTGCGCTGGCCTTCCGGCTGCTCCGGCAGCACGAGCTCCGGTTCCTGTGCCCCGGCAGCCTCCCCCAGGCGTTGCAGGTGCTCGGGCCGGAGCTCAATCCGTTCGGTGGTCTCCAGCGCGCACACCACGGGCAGGCTGTCCGCGGGGAGTCCGCTGTAGGCGGCGAAGACCTCCTGTGCCGCGTGCGGGTCAACCGAGACGTTCCATTCCGCCGTGGGCGTGGTGTTCCCTTGGTAGTTGAAGCACCCGCCCATGATCACGAGGCCCTTCAGCAGCGTGGGCAGAGCCGGCTCGCGGCGCAGGGCCAGCGCGAAGTTGGTCAGCGGGCCGGTGATGAGGCCCGTGATCTCCCCCGGATGAGCCCGGACGGTGTCCACCCACACGTCCACCGCATGCCGCGGAGAAATCTGCTGCGCCGGAAACGGCAGTTCCGCATAGCCGATTCCCTGCGGACCGTGCGTTTCCTCGGTGGTGACCAGCGGAATCTCAAGGGGTACTTCAGAACCGAGAGCCACTTCCACGCCGGATCTGCCGCAAAGCTGCAGCAGTGCCAGGTTGTTCAGCGCCACCTGCCTGGCTCCCACGTTCCCCGCCGTGCAGGTGATCGCCTCGATCCGGACCTCCGGGCGGGACAGCAGGTAAACCAGCGCCAGGGCGTCGTCAATCCCGGTGTCCACGTCCATCAGGACGGAGTGCGTCGGGACGGAGCGCGTCAGGACATCGTCCATCAGAACAGGGCCACCTTGGGTGTCCGCGGGAAAATGGCATCAAGCTCTTCCAGTTCGGCCCTGTCCGGGACCCAGGCCACAGCTTCAGCGTTCTGCCGGACCTGCTCGGGCCGGGTGGCTCCGGCAATGACGCTGCCGACCGCCGGCTGCGCCGCCAGCCAGGAGAATGCGACCTGCACTTCCGTGAGGCCGCGCTCCGCCGCAAAGGCGCTGAACTGTTTCAGCTGCTGCCAGTCGGCGTCGTGCACCAGATGCGTCCGGGTGTGGCTGAGTCGCGAACCTTCGGGGGCCTGGTCCGGCGCATATTTTCCGGTCAGGAGCCCGTTCGCGAGCGGGAAGTACGGCAACACACCGATCCCGTAGGCCTCGGCGGCCGGAACAACCTCCAGTTCCGCGCGGCGGTCCAGCAGGTTGTAGTGGTTCTGCGCCGAGATGAACCGGGAACCGCCACGTGCACGGGCGACGAATTCGGCTTCGGCGATCTGCCAGCCGGCGCGGTTGGAATGGCCGATGTAACGGACCTTGCCGCTCGTCACCAGCTCATCGAGCGCGTCGAGGGTCTCTTCGATCGGCGTGAGCGGATCCGGGCTGTGGAACTGGTACAGGTCAATCCAGTCCGTGCCCAGCCGCCGGAGGGAAGCCTCGGCAGCACGGATGATGTAGCTCCGGGAGCCGCGGGCGCCGTAGTCCCTGCCGTTGGCCCCGCGCATATCCAGGCCGAACTTGGTCGCCACCACAGCCTCGTCCCGCCTGCTGCCGAGCGCCCTGCCGAGCATGGTCTCGCTCAGGCCGGGTTCCCGGCCGTATGAATCCGCGACGTCGAATAACGTCACCCCCGCGTCGAGGGCGGCATGTACGACGGCGTCGGTCCCCTCCTGTGACTCCGTCACCGTATTCGCCCGGCCCAGGTTGTTGCAGCCGAGTCCCACGACGGAGACGGTGAGTCCGGATTTACCCAAGCGGCGGTATTCAGTCATGAAAACACCCTATAACGGCCGTTCGGGGCGGGTATTACAGGGTGAACCCGGCAGCCTGTTTTGGAGAGTGCTTGAGTTTCAGTGCCGTTGGGTCAGTGAACGGGGCGGCGCCGATGCTCAGCTTGGTGAAGTCCAGGTCTTCGCCGCGGATGCAGACCTTGATGGCATTCACGGCTTTGTTCACATCCGGGCACAGGCAGAAAATGTTGAGCTTGGAGTCGCTGAATTCCGAGCGCTCAACCGTGCCCAGGCCGCGCCAGGCCAGGTGGCTGATCAGGGCATCCTTGGCTTTTTCCTCGAGGTACCGGTCCCGGCTGGTGCCTTCCCGGGTCTTGAGGGCGTACTGGGCCACCACCCAGTACTGCTCTTCGTCGGGAATCTCGGCATAGCCGTCCTCGGCGCACTGCGCGGCGAACGCATCCATCAGCCGCTCCGCCGCCTCGGCATCAGCGACGTCGGTTTCATCCGTCTTGCTCTGGTGCCCTACGGTCCCGTGGTTCATGACGAACTGGCTGTAGTCCTCGTCGAACCAGGCCTCCCTGAATTGGAGGACCCCTTCGTCGTCGCGTTTGTAAACCCTGATGATTCCGCTCATGCCCGTCCTTTGGATCGCCCGCGGCCTGTGCCGCCGAACGGTGGGAGTTGTGCCTTTACGGCCTGGTAATTCTTACGGGAGCCGTACTACAGCTTGGGCAGGCTGCCCGTGGTGGGGTGCTCCTGCCCCGGCAGGGGCCGGGCAAAGGGCACCTTGGTGCCCAGGACCTGTGCGACGACGTCGTGGGTGATCTGTTGCGCGGTGAGGCCGACCCGCTCCAGCACCTGGCTGCGGGAGCCATGGTCCAGGAACTCCACCGGCAGGCCCACTTCATTCAGGGCCGTGTCCACGCCGGCCGCGCGCATCTCCTGGCGGATCCGGGATCCCACGCCGCCGGCGCGGACGCCGTCCTCGATGCAGATCACCAGGCGGTGCCGGGCGGCCAGGGCGATGATCGACTTCCGGACCGGCAGTACCCAGCGCGGATCCACCACAGTGGAGCTGATGCCCTGCGCGCCCAGCCGGTTCGAAACGTTCAGGGCGAGTTCGGACATGGCACCCACACTGACAATCAGCACGTCGTTCTCGGTGGAGCCGGCCGGCCGGCGGGCGAGGACGTCCACGCCGTCGGCCAGCCGCTCGATGGCTTCGACCTCGGCCCCGACCGTTCCCTTGGAGTAGCGAATCACGGTGGGCGCATCCTCAACGGCGACCGCTTCGCGCAGTTCCTCCCGCAGCCGCGTGGCGTCCCGCGGGGCCGCCAGGTGGAGCCCGGGAACGATCTGAACCATGGCCATGTCCCACATCCCGTGGTGGCTGGCGCCGTCGGGACCCGTGACACCGGCGCGGTCCAGGACAACGGTGACGCCCGCCTTGTGCAGCGCAACGTCCATCAGCAGCTGGTCGAAGGCGCGGTTGAGGAAGGTCGCGTAGACGGCGACGACGGGGTGCAGTCCGCCGAAGGCCATGCCGGCAGCGGAGGTGAGGGCGTGCTGTTCGGCGATGCCGACGTCGAACACCCGCTCCGGGTGGCGGGCGGCGAACTTGTGCAGCCCCACGGGGATGAGCATGGCGCCGGTGATCCCGACGATGTCCTTGCGCTCATCGGCGATGTCGGCGATTTCATCCGCGAAGACGGAGGTCCAGGACTTCGCTCCCCCGGCCTCGGCGGGCTCTCCGGTTTCGGGGTCGATGATCCCCACAGCGTGGAACTGGTCGGCTTCGTGCGCACGCGCGGGCGCGTAGCCGTGGCCCTTCTCCGTCATGGCGTGCACAATCACCGGGCCGGCGTAATTCTTGGCCGTGGACAGGGCATGTTCCAGGGCCTGCAGATTATGGCCGTCCACGGGGCCGATGTACTTCATGCCGAGGTCTTCGAACATACCTTGGGGAGCCCACCAGTCCTTGATGCCTTTTTTCATGGCATGCAGGCTCTTGTAGGTGAACTGGCCCACCGGGCCGCCGCTCTGGAGCTTTTTCTTCCACCAGTCGAGGGCGACTTCGTAGGCGGGGGCAGCCCGCAGCGAGTCGATGGTGGGGCGCAGGGACGCAAGGTAGTCGGCAAATCCGCCAACAGTGGGGGCATAGGACCTGCCGT
The DNA here is from genome assembly GCF_017052465.1 of Arthrobacter pascens. Classification (GTDB taxonomy): domain Bacteria; phylum Actinomycetota; class Actinomycetes; order Actinomycetales; family Micrococcaceae; genus Arthrobacter; species Arthrobacter pascens. The sequence goes on along the minus strand of NZ_JAFHKT010000136.1, from coordinate 52,372 downwards.
TGTCGTTGACCACGATAACGACGCGGCGCCTCTTGTCGGCGGCGATGTTGTTGATGGCTTCCCAGGCCATGCCGCCCGTGAGGGCGCCGTCCCCGACGACGGCGATGACGTAGCGGTCGCCGTCACCGGTAAGCTGGCGGGCACGGGAGATCCCGTCGGCCCAGGACAGCGAGGACGAGGCGTGCGAGCTTTCGACGATGTCGTGCTCGGATTCAGCGCGGTCTGGGTACCCGGACAGCCCGCCCTGCTGGCGGAGGGTGCTGAAATCCTGGCGCCCGGTAAGGAGTTTGTGCACGTAGGACTGGTGGCCGGTGTCGAAGACGATGCTGTCGCGGGGCGAATCAAAGATCCGGTGCACCGCCATGGTCAGCTCGACGACGCCGAGGTTGGGGCCAAGGTGCCCGCCCGTCTGGGAGACGTTGCCGATCAGGAACTCCCTGACCTCGGCGGCCAGCTGATCCAGCTGCGCCTCGGACAACTTGCTCAGGTCCTGCGGATTCCGGATGGTCTCCAAGATTCCCAACGGGCCCTCCTTCGGGTGGTAGACATGCCTTTTAACTCTAACGCCTCCGGGTGGCCGCCCGCGCCGGGCAGGCCGCCGCGGGCGGTCGCCGCGCCAAGCACAGTCACGGGGCCCTGCTTGCGGCGTGAGGTGAAGGCAAAAGCCCCGGCCGGTCATTGACCGGTCGGGGCTCTTTGCCTGATCTGCCCTCGGGCAGGCTCCGCTAGTTTGCGGAGATCTGGCGCAGCACGTACTGCAGGATGCCGCCGTTGCGGTAGTAGTCGGCTTCGCCCGGCGTATCGATGCGGAGGACCGCATCGAACGACTTGACGGTGCCGTCTTCGGCGGTGGCCGTAACCTTGAGCGTCTTCGGCGTGGTGCCTTCGTTGAGTGCTGTGACACCCTCAACAGCGAAGGATTCCGTACCGGTCAGCCCCAGCGTGGCAGCGGACTCGCCGGCCGGGAACTGCAGCGGAAGGACGCCCATGCCGATCAGGTTGGAGCGGTGGATGCGCTCGTAGCTCTCGGCGATGACGGCCTTGACGCCCAGCAGCGCGGTGCCCTTGGCTGCCCAGTCACGCGATGAACCGGAGCCGTACTCCTTGCCCGCCAGGACAACCAGCGGGGTGCCGGCGGCCTGGTAGTTCTGCGCAGCGTCGTAGACATAGGCCTGCGGGCCGTCAGCCTGGGTGAAGTCGCGGGTGAAGCCGCCTTCCACTCCGTCCAGCAGCTGGTTCTTGATGCGGATGTTGGCGAAGGTGCCGCGGATCATGACTTCGTGGTTACCGCGGCGCGAGCCGTAGGAGTTGAAGTCCTTGCGCTCCACACCGTTGGCCAGCAGGTACTGGCCTGCCGGGGTGTCCGACTTGAAGGAGCCGGCCGGGGAGATGTGGTCGGTGGTGACCGAATCGCCCAGCTTGAGCAGTACACGCGCACCGCTGATGTCCTGGACCGGTTCCGGCTGTGCCTTCATGCCCTCGAAGTACGGGGGCTTCCGCACGTACGTGGACTTCTCGTCCCATGCGAAGGTGTCGCCTGCCGGGGTGTCGAGGGCCTTCCAGCGGTCGTCGCCTTCGAAGACACCCTCGTAGCCGCGGGCGAACATTTCCTTGTCGATCGAGGAATCGATGACCTGCTGGACCTCGACCGGGTTCGGCCAGATGTCCTTCAGGAAGACGTCGTTGCCGTTCGCGTCCTGGCCCAGGGCGTCGGTGTCGAAGTCGAAGTCCATGGATCCGGCAAGGGCGTAGGCGATGACCAGCGGCGGGGAGGCCAGGTAGTTCATCTTCACGTCCGGGTTGATGCGGCCTTCGAAGTTGCGGTTGCCGGACAGGACAGCCGTGACGGAAAGGTCGTTGGCCTGGATGGCCTCGGAGATCTCAGCGTCCAGCGGACCGGAGTTGCCGATGCAGGTTGCACAGCCATAGCCCACGATGTAGAAGCCAAGCTTCTCCAGGTACGGCGTCAGTCCGGACTTCTCGTAGTAGTCGGTGACTACCTTGGAGCCGGGAGCCACGGAGGTCTTGACCCACGGCTTGGAGGTCAGGCCCTTGTCGACGGCGTTGCGGGCCAGCAGCGCGGCAGCCAGCATCACCGACGGGTTGGAGGTGTTCGTGCAGGAGGTGATCGACGCGATCGACACTGCGCCGTGGTCCAGCTCGAACTCGCGGCCGTCTTCCATCGTGATGTGGACGGGGCTGGACGGGCGGCCCTCAGAACCGTTGGCTGCGGAAACAACACGTGCCGAATCGGTCGTGTGGGAGTCTGCGTGGGTGAACGACGGTGAATCCGACGCAGGGAAGGACTCGTCGAGGGACTCGTCCACACTGCCGTCTTCGAGCGTGACGTAGTTGTGGATGTCCTTGCGGAACTGCTCCTTGGCGTCCGTCAGCTCGATGCGGTCCTGGGGACGCTTCGGGCCGGAGATGGACGGAACAACGGTGGACAGGTCCAGCTCGAGGTACTCGGAGAACTTGATCTCCTTCGACGGGTCGTGCCAGAGGCCCTGCTCCTTGGCGTACGCCTCGACGAGGGCAACGTTCTCCTCCGAGCGGCCGGTGAGGCGCAGGTACTCGATTGTGACGTCGTCGATCGGGAACATTGCGGCCGTGGAGCCGAACTCCGGGCTCATGTTGCCGATGGTCGCGCGGTTGGCCAGCGGCACTTCTGCCACGCCTTCGCCGTAGAACTCCACGAACTTGCCCACGACGCCGTGCTTGCGCAGCTGTTCGGTGATGGTCAGGACGACGTCGGTGGCGGTGGCGCCGGCAGGAATGGAGCCGGTCAGCTTGAAGCCGACGACGCGCGGGATCAGCATGGAAACCGGCTGGCCCAGCATGGCCGCCTCGGCTTCGATGCCGCCGACGCCCCAGCCGAGCACACCGAGGCCGTTCACCATGGTGGTGTGCGAGTCGGTGCCGACGCAGGTGTCGGGGTAGGCGCGCAGGGCGCCGTCAATTTCGCGGGTCATGATGGTGCGTGCCAGGTATTCGATGTTGACCTGGTGCACGATGCCGGTTCCCGGCGGGACGACCTTGAAGTCATCAAAGGCCGTCTGTCCCCAGCGCAGGAACTGGTAGCGCTCACCATTGCGCTGGTATTCGATCTCCATGTTGCGCTCCAGCGCGCCGGAGTTACCGAAAGCATCAATCTGCACGGAGTGGTCAATGACCATTTCCGCAGGTGCCAGCGGGTTCACCCTCTTCGGATCGCCGCCGAGCTCCTTCACCGCCTCGCGCATGGTGGCAAGGTCCACGACGCAGGGAACGCCGGTGAAGTCCTGCATGATCACGCGGGCAGGCGTGAACTGGATTTCAGTGTCGGGCTGGGCATTTGGATCCCACCCAGCGAGGGCGCGAACGTGATCGGCAGTGATGTTCGCGCCGTCCTCGGTCCTCAACAGGTTTTCAAGCAATACCTTGAGGCTGAACGGAAGGTTTTCTGAACCTTCAACGGAGTTCAACCGGAAAATTTCGTATTCGGTTCCGGCTACATTAAGTTTGCCTTTTGAACCGAAGCTGTCCACAGTGCTCATCGCAGGACTCCTCTCGCAACAGTTTCATCTTTGTCGCGCGGTAGACCGCTTGCTAGTTAGGTCAGCCTAATTAGTACATGGTCCTACAAAAGAGCATGGGGTCAGCCGAGACATACGGCGCGCGACGTGGGACTACTCCGCCCATCCTAGTGGCATCAGCCGCGGGGAGTCAGCAGGGCCACCGTCTCCAGGTGGTGCGTATGCGGGTACAGATCGAACGCCCGGAGCTGCGCGAGGGACCAGCCGCCCTGCTGGAAGTACCCGATGTCCCGGGCAAACGATGCCGGGTCGCAGGAAACATACGCGATGGCCCGCGGGCTGGCGGCCATGAGCTGGTTCACCACGGCCTTGCCGGCGCCGGCGCGCGGCGGATCCAGCACCAGTGCATCGAAGCTCCGGGGGCGCTGGCGCAGCACCCGCTCCACGCGGCCCTGCACGATTTCCACCTGCGGCGCACCGTGGAGATTCTTCCGCGCGTCCCTGCTCGTTCCGGGAGCGCCTTCCACCGACAGCACCGAGCCTGTTTCGCCAACGGCATCGGCGAGCGGGGCGGTGAACAGTCCGGCACCGGCATAGAGATCGGCCACTGCCGCACCAGGCTCCAGGAACCCGCCGTCGTGCAGGAGACCGGTGACGGCGCCCACCAGCGTTTCCGGGGCGTCCCGGTGGATTTGCCAGAATCCGGCGCCCGTGACCCGGTAATCGTGGCCCGCGGCGGACTCCTGTACCCAGGTCCGTCCCCGCAGCTGCAGCGTCTCATCCTTGAGCGGATCATAACTGGCCACCGAAATGTCCGCGGGGAGCTGGGCCAGGATGGAGCTGAGCCGTTTGGCACGGGTGCCGGGCGCAGGCACGAGGAGCACGAGCGGCCGCGATCCGTTTGCCGGTGCCGCAACCTCCACCCGCTCGATGCCCTGCAGATCGATGTCCCACAACCGGAGCGCGTTGACGCCCTCGACCGCGAGCGGCATTTCCCGGACCGGAATGACATGGTCCGAACGGTGCGCGTGCATGCCGAGCTTGCCGCCGGCGGTGATTGTAAAACCGGCCCGGGTCCGCCACGCGAGGCCGGCGCCGCCGTCGTGCGTTTCGCCGTCGTGCGTTTCGCCGCCGTCCGCGGTGGCGCCGCCCACCGCTTCCACCTCAGGTGAAAGATCGACGCCGGCCAGCCGCCTCAGCTGTTCGGCCAGCACCTCGGACTTGAGGCGCCGCTGGCGGGCCAGGGAGATGTGTCCCAGTTCGGCGCCGCCGACCGGCGGCCGCCCGTGCCCCCACGAAGCCGGCGCATCGGCGACGCGCCAGAAGTGCGGGACACGGTCCGGTGAGGGGTCCAGAACCTCCACGACGTCGGCCCGCCAGAATTTGGCGGACTCCCCCGCATCCGTCAGGCGGATCCGCGCCTTCTCCCCGGGGATGCCGTGGCGGACGAATACCACCCGGCCCTCGTGCCGCGCCACGCAGTGGCCGCCGTGGGCCACGGGGCCGATGTCCACCACCAGTTCTGCGCCGGCGGAGGAGGTCAGTGGTTCGGGGTTCATTGGATGTCCTGCAGTTTCTTTGCTTCTTCGGATGATTTGAGCTGCCACGGAACACTGGCCACCATGACGCCGGGTTCGAAGTGGAGCCGGGTTTTGATGCGCAGCGCCGTCTGGTTGTGCACGAGCTGCTCCCACCACTTGCCGACCACATATTCGGGTATGTAGACGACGATCAGGTCGCGGGGCGAGTCCCTGCGCATGTTCTTGATGTACTCCATGATGGGAGTGACAGTCTCGCGGTAGGGGCTGGCGAGGACCGTCAGCGGCACGGGGATGTCCAGCTTTTCCCAGTCCGCCAGCGTGTGGGCCGTCTCTTCCTCGTTGATGTCCACGGTGATGGCATCCAGCCGGGACGGCCGGGAGGCCCGCGCATACGCCAGGGCGCGGAGGACCGGCTTGCGGACGTGCGAAACGAGCAGCACCGCGTGGACCCTGGTGGGCAGGGCCCGCGGCGAGGAGTCCTCGTCCACGGCGAGTTCCTTGGCCACGTTGTCGTAGTGGGCCCGGATGCTCCACATGATGAGGAACAGGACAAACATCGCCAGGAGTGCGATCCAGGCACCCTGCTCAAACTTGGTGATGAGCACGATCACCAGCACCAGCGCGGTCATCCCGAAGCCGATCATGTTGATGGTCCGGGATTTGATGACCCGGAGCCGCACCGCCTTATCCCGGACCAGTTTGAGCTCGCGTCCCCAGTGGCGGATCATGCCCAGTTGGCTTGCCGTGAACGAGATGAACACACCCACGATGTACAGCTGGATCAGCTTGGTGACGTCGGCGTTGAAGGAAATGATGAGCACGAGCGCCCCGGCGGCCAGTGCGAGCACGCCGTTGCTGAAGGCCAGGCGGTCGCCGCGGGTGCGGAGCTGCCGGGGCAGGTAACCGTCCTGGGCAAGGATGGACCCCAGCACGGGAAAACCGTTGAAGGCAGTGTTGGACGCGAAGACGAGGATCACGCCGGTGGCCGCAACCACGATGTAGAAGGGGATGGATCCCGGCCCGAAGACGGTCTGCGCGATCTGGCTGATGGCCGGGCTCTGGATATAGCCCTCGGGAAGCGGACTCCCGTTCAGCAGGAACTCCGTGGCCGGATCCAGCACAATGTGCACCTTGGTGGCATTGGCCAGGTAGATGATCCCTGCCAGCATGGCCGAGGCAATGATGCCCAGGAGCAGCAGCGTGGTGGCGGCGTTCTTGCTTTTCGGCTTCCGGAAATTGGGAACGCCGTTGCTGATCGCCTCCACGCCGGTCAGGGCGGCGGCGCCCGAGGAGAACGCGCGCAGCAGCAGGAACGCCCCGGCAAGGCCGACAAGGCCCTCATCGAAGCCGTCGGCCGGGACGATCGTAAACGCCGCCGATGGCGCCTGGCCCAGCTGCCCTGTCAGGGCCTGGAAAATCCCGACGGCGGTCATGCCCAGGATCGACGCCATGAAGATGTAGGTGGGCACGGCAAAAACGCTTCCCGCTTCCTTGATCCCGCGCAGGTTCACGAGGGCCAGGATCACGACGCCGACGGTGGCGAACGCGGCCTGCTGGCCGTGGAGGGACGGAATTGCGGTGGTCAGGTAGGTCGCGGCCGACGACATGGATACGGCGACGGTCAGCACGTAGTCAACGAGCAGGGCGGACGCCACCGTCAGCCCGGCGTGCTTCCCCAGGTTCACGTTGGCGATTTCGTAGTCGCCGCCGCCTGACGGATAGGCATGGACGTTCTGCCGGTAGGAGGCGACGACCGTCAGCAGCACCACCATGACCGCGAGTCCCACCAGAGGAGAGAATGCCACGGCGCTCACGCCCGCCAGGGCCAGTGTGAGGAGGATCTCGTCGGGCGCATAGGCCACGGACGACAGCGCGTCCGACGCGAAGACGGGAAGCGCGATCCGCTTCGGCAGGAGCGTGTGGGCCATCCGGTCGGTCCGGAAGGGCCTCCCCACCAGCACCCGCTTCACGGCATTCAGAATTGTCAGCACCACACAAAGTTAGTCTGATTCACGCGCGATGTCATGGCGGGATTCCGGCGGTAGAGTCTTACGGAGCAGCAGGACAACTGGAGGAGACACGGGTGGCGCACTTCGTGATCATGGGCTGTGGACGCGTCGGGGCAACCCTGGCTCACACACTCGAGGACGCAGGCCATTCGGTGGCCATCATCGACCAGGACGACCGGGCCTTCCGCCGGCTCCGTTCCGGCTTCACCGGCCGCAAGGTCACCGGCGTGGGCTTCGACCGGGACACGCTGAAGCAGGCCGGGGTCGCAGAGGCGTACGCGTTCGCCGCGGTCTCCAGCGGTGACAACTCCAACATTCTGGCCACCCGCGTGGCCCGCGAAACCTTCCATGTGCAGCACGTCGTGGCCAGGATCTACGATCCCGGCCGGGCCGAGATCTATCAGCGGCTGGGCATCCCCACCGTGGCCGCCGTGCGCTGGAGCGCAGACCAGGTCCTCCGCCGCATCCTCCCCGAACAGCACCTGGCCGGTGATTTCCGGGAACCGTCGGGCCGGCTGGTCCTTGGCGAACTCGACATCAATTCCGCCTGGATCGGCCACTCCGTGTCCTCGATCGAAAAGGCCGCCGATGTGCGCGTCGCGTACCTGACCCGGTTCGGCGAAGGGATGCTTCCCACCGCCGCCACCTCATACCAGGACGGCGACACCGTCCACGCCATGATGCGCCTGGACCGCAGCGCAGAAGTGGCCCACATTCTCGCCCAAGCACCCGCCAAGGAGTCCTAAGTGAAAGTCGTCATCGTCGGGGCCGGAAGCGTCGGCTCCTCGATTGCCCGCGAGCTGCTGGCCCATAAGCACGAGATCCTGCTCATCGATCTCAAGCCGGAGGTCATTGGCCGGAGCGGGCTGCGGGGGGCCCACTGGCTGGTTGGCGATGCCTGCGAACTGAGCACGCTGCAGGACGCAAAACTTGAAGACGCCGACGTCGTCGTCTCTGCCACGGGTGATGACAAAGTGAACCTCGTCGTTTCGCTCCTGGCCAAGACGGAATTCGGGGTCGGGCGCACGGTGGGTCGCGTGAACAACCCGAAGAATGACTGGATGTTCAATGATTCCTGGGGCGTGGACGTCGCCGTCAACACCCCGCAGCTCATGACGGCGCTCGTCGAGGAGGCCGTGGAAATCGGCGACCTCGTCCGGCTGCTCACGCTGCAGACCGGCGTGTCATCCCTCGTGGAGTTCACCGTGCCGCATGACTCGCACGCCATCGGGCTCACCGTGGGAAGCATCGACTGGCCGGAAGACTCCACACTCGTGGCGATCCTCCGCGACCAGGCACCGATTACGCCCAGCCGGGACGATGTCATCGACGGCGGCGATGAGCTGTTCTTCGTCACCACGATTGCCGCCGAGGCGCAGCTGCGTGAGCTGCTGTCGCCTGGATCAGGTGAAGGCCAGGAGCTGGCGCCGGAACCGGAAGAAAGCCAGGCTCAGACTGAATCGTTGGAGGCTGACGGCTTCGAGGGCTGAGTCCCCGGCGGCGCTGCCGGCCGCGTGACCAGCCATGCCAGCCACACGCCCAGGATGTACAGTGGCGCGCCCATGATGAGCCGGGTGGTTGCCAGTGCTGCCAGCCCGTCAGGACCCATGAGGTACAGAGGCACCTGCACCACGAGGCGCAGCGCCAGCACCCCCACGATAATCCAGGTGCCCAGCTGGTAGGCGCGTACCCTTGCCGGGTGCTGCCGCCAGTCCAGGCCTTCGTTGCGGATGAAGCCGAACAGCAGCCCGGCGATGGGCCACCGCACGGCGATGGAGACGACCATCGCCACGATATAGGCGGCGTTGGTCAGGAATCCGGGCAGGTAGAAGTCCTCCGCCTTGCCGGTGGTGTTGGCGAGCCAGGCGGAAATGCCGACGCCGACCACTCCGGCAAGGGCCTGCGTCAAGGGACGGCGCTGAATCAGGCGCACGACGGTAAACACCGCGGCTGCGGCCAGCGCCGCAATGAGCGACGTCGTCAGGTCAGCGGTGATGGTGAACGATATGAGGAAGACCAGGCCGGGGAGGATGCTCTCCGCGATCCCCTGGTAGCCGCCGGCGCTCTTGAGGACGTCGATGCGGCCGTCATCCGTGCGGTGCAGCCCTGCCTTGGAGGCATAGCCCTCGGCCAGGCCCGCCAGCCCCGGAGCGTCCGGTGCCGGCGCGGGTTCGGACCCTTCCGCTCCCGGTTCGGGTTTTTCGGGCAGTGTCATGAGTTCTCCTGGCGGGACAATATTTCGTAGCGGGGATTGAACATGGTCGGCACACCGTCCCGCACGGCCAGCATGCCGTCCAGCCGGACTTCGGTCCCGGGGTCGATGCCCGGTACGCGGCGGCGCCCCAACCAGATGACCCGCAGCCGGCCGTGCTGTGCCGTCGGGGCCGGGGTTGTCCGCGCCGGGCGGTCGTGATCCACAACCGTGGCCGTGAATGCCGCCACCTGCATGGCAGGCACGTACGTCACCGATTCGATGAAGCCGTGGCACAGAACGCGCCCCCGTTCCGGCAGCCCGCTGATGGGTACCGGCCCGTCCTGCGTGCGGCGGCCGGCATCAACCAATCTGGGTGATCTCCGGACCGCGCTCGGGCTGCTCGAATTCCGGCGTGCCCGGAGGCACCGGTCCAGGCGCGTCCTTGGGCAGGCGCAACTGCAGGAGATCCCTGGGCGGCATGGGGTTGTCTCCGCGGATGACCACGATCTTGCGGAACAGTTCCTCGAGTCCGGCGGCGGCGTCCCGGTTCTGTGCCGCTTCGCCTCCGAACACGCCACGGAGAAACCACCGTGGTCCGTCGACGCCGATGAAGCGGGCTACCCGGTATCCCTGGCTGCCATCGCTGGCGCTGGAGGGCAGCTTGGCCACGAGCTCGGTGCCAAAGTCGCCCTGGATTTCTTCGACCTGGCCGCCCTGGCCGCCGACCGACTGCCCAATCTGCTCGCGGATCTCGTCCCAAAGGCCCTCTGACCGCGGTGCAGCGAAAGCCTGGAGCTGCAGGCTGGACGCGTCCAGATCCATGGTCACCGCCACGACCCGTTGCGTTGCCTCCTCCACCTCCAGCCGCAGCTGAAGACCTTCGCGGGGGGCAATGAGCAGGGCGCCCAGGTCCACATAGCCGTCCCGGCTGCTGATTTCGGAGACATCAAAGGGGCCGGTGACGCTGCGGCCGGACTCTGCAGTGGCGGCGTTGGCCGACTCGGCGGCGCCGTCCTCCCGGACGTCCTCCGGCTCTGAGGCCGCTTCTTTTTTGGCTTTCTTGCCCCGCCCAAAAACCATGGGTTGTCTCCTTAGTTGTGATCTTTTCGCACGGGCCCGCGGGGGCCGCATCCTGTCTGGTGCTGGCCGCCTTCGGCCGTCCCGGGAGGCCGGGTCGCGGAAACCCAGGTCGTGGAACCTAGGGTCGCGGAACCGCGAAGCCGCCCGTCGAGCCGAAGCCACCTGCGCCGCGGACGGAGTCACTCAGTTCCCCTACAGAGACAAACTGGGCATACTCCACGCGCTGGATGACCATCTGTGCAATTCTATCGCCGCGCCGAAGCTCAATCGCATGCTCACGGTCCGTGTTCAGCAGCGTCACGGCGATTTCGCCGCGGTAGCCCGCGTCAACAGTTCCGGGCGCATTGACCACCGTGAGGCCGTGCTTAGTCGCGAGGCCGGACCTGGGGTGGATCAGTGCCACGAACCCGTCAGGAAGGGCGATGGAGACGCCGGTGGGCACGAGCCGCCGCTCGCCCGGTTCAAGGACCACGTCCTCACGGGCGCGCAGGTCGGCGCCGGCGTCGCCGGGGTGGGCGTACGACGGCGCTTCCAGGCCGTCGTCGAGCATTTTCAGTTGAACCTGCACAGTTGGCGCTCCATACTCTGCCGCGGGCAGCGCTTCCGCCGAAGCGGGCGTCGCAGCGTCCGGTGCCGCGTGCTGCAGCGTTGGCCTAATGGCTGTTTTTTCGTCAGTCACAGTTCCTCACTCTATCGTCCGCAGCTTCCCCGGACCTACTGGCCGGGACTCCGGGAAGAAGCCCGGAGAGGCCGGGATGAAAAGCCCCGGCAAAGATGGAAAGCTGGGAGCATGCCCGAATCAAGCGCCCCCATGCCTGCCCGCCACCAGCCTCCGCAGGATGACACCGTTGTTTTTGCCGAAAAGCTGTGGCCCGGTGTGTGGATCTGGCTGGTTGCCGCGGGACTGGCCGGCGCGGGCATCCTTGTCTTCGCACCTATCAGCACTGCGGCCGGCTTCACGGCCGCCGCCGTCCTCTTCGCCATCGAAGCGGTCTTGCTGATCCTGTCAACGCCGGCTATATCGGTCACGGGCCGGACGCTCCAGGTGGGGCGGGCCAGCATCGATCGTGGGCTCATTGGCCACGTTGAGGCGTTCCGCGGCACGGAAGCCACCGCCGAGCGCGGTACCCGCCTCAATGGCATCGCCTATCTCTGCATCCGCGGCTGGATCGATCCCGTGGTCCGCATCGAGATCAACGATCCCTCGGATCCCACGCCATATTGGTTGACGTCCACGCGCCGCCCGGAGGAGCTGGTGGCCGCGCTCACCGCGAGGAACGCCGCGGGCCAGTCCTAGCCTGCGCAGTCTTAGCCTTCGCAGTCCCGGCAGTAGAGGCGGCCGTCTTTTTCGCGGGCGATCTGGGAGCGGTGCCGGACCAGGAAGCATGAGGAACAGGTGAACTCGTCAGCCTGGGCAGGCATGACCCGGACCAGCAGTTCCTCGCCGGAGAGGTCAGCACCGGGCAGCTCATACCCCTCAGCGAGATCGGCTTCGTCCTCTTCAACCACAGCCGTCGGTTTGTCGGCACGGCGAGTCTTCAGCTCCTCAATCGAATCCTCGTTGAGGTCTTCTTCCGACTTCCTCGGTGCGTCATAGTCTGTCGCCATGGTCTGCTGCCCACCCTCCGTCGACGCGCGTGGATAATCCACCGTGCACAACGCCGAGCGCCGTCAGTTTGTGCCCGGTCCGGGGCCATTTTTCCCTATGCCGCAAGGAAAAGCCATAGCCCGGCCCGGGGAGCTTCCGGCGCAGTCCCCCGCCGGCGTGACGTCTCTCCGCACGGCCCGAAAGTCCCGGAATTTCGCGGCGCGCCCTTCGTCCTAACAGGAAAAGACAGGCTCGGGTGGCAGAGTTTCGATTGATAGTAATGCCAGGGTGGAGGATTGTATGCAGGATCTACGGCTTGTAGGCGTCCACGACGACGGGGAGCATCTCCTGTTGAGCGGCACCGGCGGCGAGATGTTCCAGCTGCCGATCAACGAAGCGTTACGGCTGGCGGCAAGCCGGCCTTCCGTGCGGAAACCGGCCGGGCCGGTTGCTGCCCTGTCTCCGCGCGACATCCAGGCGAGGATCCGCAGCGGCGCTACGGCCGCGGAGGTCGCCGAAGCTTCCGGGCTGCCGCTGGAAAAAGTCGAACGCTACGAGGGTCCGGTCCTGGCCGAGCGTGAATACGTGGCACAGCAGGCCCGCAGGGTGGAGGTCGCGTCCCCTGCCCCCGGCCATGACATCTACCGGTCGGCTTTCGGCGATAACCCTGCCACTCTGGGCGATATGGTGGGCCACCGTCTGGCCGCCCACGGCATCGCAACCTCCACCCTTGAATGGGATTCCTGGCGGCGCCCGGATGGAACCTGGACGGTGGTGGCAAGATTCGATACCCCGCCGGGCGGGCACGCCAGCATCGGTGAAGAGCCCCCTGCCATGTGGACGTTCAATCCGTCCCGCAAATCCTTGCAGAACGCCAACCGCTGGGCCCAGCAGCTCAGTGAGCTCGAGCCCCTGGACGGTCCGGTGCCCGCGCGCAGGCTTTCGGCCGTTTCGGACCGGCCGTTCGATTTTGAAACCGACGCCGAGGCGACAGCCCGGAAGGGCGCGAACCAGCAGGGCGCGAACCAGCAGGGCGCGAACCAGCAGGGCGCGAACCAGCAGGGCGCCAACCAGCAGGGTGCCGACCAGCAGAAGGACGCTGACGGCCTGCTCGACATGCTGCGCTCCCGCAGGGGTCAGCGGCTGGGCCTCGACGAGGACAGCGACGACGCCCTGGCGCTCCTGCTGACCCACGGGGTCCCGGCGGCGCACCCCCGGCCGGCGGAGATTCCCGCCGCCTCGGAGCGAAACCCGGGCGAACCGGCCGAACGTGATGAACCTGACGAGCCCGCCGAGGCGGAGGCACAGGAGTCCCCGGCGGCCGAGACAGTGCCAGGAACGCGCAGGCGCGACGGCCGGCCCTCCATGATGTCCCGCCTCAGCCTCGCGCCCCGGCATCCAGAGCCTGAAGACGATTCGCTCACGCTCCACGAAGGCGTCAGCACGGACACCCGGGAGATCACCATCGTCCCGTCCCCGCTGCGGCCGGTCGGCAATGCAGGCCGGGACACCCCGGCAGCCCCGGCAGTTCCAGCACCGACCGACAAGCCGGCGGACCGGCCCGCACAGGGTTCCGACAGTCCTGCCGCCGGCAACGCGGGGCTGGACGAACTGCTCGGCCGGGGAACTCCACGCCGCAGGCTTGATAGCGGCAGGGCCGCGGACCAGGGAACACCCGCCCGCCCGGAACCGGACCGTGACGAACCCGAGCGCCAGCCGTCGAGGCCCAAGCGGTCCAGTGTTCCAAGCTGGGACGAGATAGTCTTCGGCACCCGGGGCGACTAGATCCCTGCTAGGCGTTCGCGGCGGTGCTCCCTGCACTGCTACTGGCACCGCGCCACAGGCAGGCGTCAACTTCAAACGGAAGCAACTGGTCCTGCCGGGCCATGATGTTGGCGCCGTGGGCGGTGACCCGGCGCATGAAATGCCGCCGGCAGAGCGTCTCGTACCCGACCGCCGGTCCGGCTGCGGACGCGTCTGCCGGAGAACCGGCGGGCGCCCCGTCAGCGGCCATTTCGACGTCGCCCACCACCACCTGGGCGCCCTCCATGACCATCACGCCGTCCACTGTCCTGGCATTGTGGGTGGCGCGTCGGCCGCACCAACAGAGTGCCTCCACCTGCAGCACCTGGACCCGGTCCGCGAGCTCAATCAGCCGCTGCGAACCGGGGAAGAGCCGGGTGCGGAAATCGGCAGTGATCCCAAACGCGAAGACGTCAACCTCGATCTCGTCCACTATCCGCGCGAGCTGTTCCACCTGCGCGGGCGAATAGAACTGGGCTTCGTCGCAGATGAGGTAGTCGACGCGGACGCCCCGCGTGCGGCGCAGCACCACTTCGTCCCAGAAATCCGTGGTGTCCACCACCTCGACGGCGTCCGTCTCAAGTCCTAGCCTGCTTGAGATGCGTGAGCCGCCTGCGCGGTCGTTGCAGCTGAAGCGGACCCCGCCGCGTCCGCGGGCACGGTGGTTGTAATCCATCTGCAGCGCAAGCGTGGACTTTCCGCAGTCCATGGTGCCGGAGAAGAAGACTAGCTCAGCCACGTGCTCTCCGGGGGCCGGGGGTCTTGCCCGCGGCCTGGAAGCAGAGCAGCGGGACTTCCCGCTCCGCCTTGGTCAGGGACCCGTGCTGCCCCACCACCTCCATGGCGGTGGGACGCACACGGCGGGTGTCATAGAAAGCAAGTGCATCGCGGGCCGCGATCATGACGTCGCCGACACGACGCTCGACGCCGGACCGGACCGGGCCGAAGAGGCCGGCACCAATGGCCTCTTCCCGGGTAAAGGCCCAGATCCGCTCGCCGAACCGGCTCCGCCAGGCGTCCAGGAGACGCTGCCGGGCGGTCCCGGCGTCGGCATTGCCCGCGTCTTCCTCAAGGTAGAGGTGGAGCATGCGGGGTTCCCCCGCGGTGTGCCTGACGCCGGCCACCAGTGCGGGGTCGGCCGAGTAGTCGATCCGCTGGGCCTCCGCCACATCCAGCATGCCGTGATCTGCTGTGAGCAGCACCGTGGTTCCCGCGGGAAGGGTGGAGTCAAGGCGCTTGACCGTTGCATCCAGTTCTTCGAGCTGGTGTTCCCACTCCGGCGACTGCGAACCGTGCCGGTGGCCTGCCTTGTCGAGGTCGTTCACGTAGAAGTACATGAGGGACGCGTCGGAAGCGGCCATCGCCTCCGCAGCGGCAGCCGTACGGGCATGCGACGTTATTCCGGAGACGAAAGTTCCTCCCCGCAGGGCGGCGCGGGTCATGGGCGAGTCGCCGAATTGGGGAAGGCTCACGGTAGTGACGTCGACGTGCTCCGCAGCCCGTTCCAGGATCGTGGGGAAAGGCTGCCAGTCCAGCGGATCCACGCCGGCATCCCAGTTGCCCAGCATGTTGACCACTTTGTCCTGGTCGGGGTCCAGGACGTCATAGCCCACGAGCCCGTGCTGGCCGGGGGCCAGTCCAGTGCCAAGGCTCGCGAGGGAAGCGGCAGTCGTGGAGGGAAACGCGGAATCGAGCCATACCGGGACGTCCCCCTGGCCCCGTTGCATGACGCCGCGGAGGAACGGCGTGTGGGCCGACTTCTGCTTCAGCAGGCTGCGCCCGAGGCCGTCGGCGAGGACAACACAAATCCGCCGGGCCGGCGGCAGCCCGAGCCGGTTCTCGAAGCCGTCAACGCCGATGCTTGCCGCAGCGCTGCCCAGCACCTCGGCCACGGACCGGCGCCCGTAGGCCGGTGCCGGAGGCAGCAGTGTTGCGGAAAGAGGTGATGCGGAAAGAGTTGAGGGGGCGGGGGAAGGCAGGTCGTGTTCCGGCGCCATCTCAGCGCTGGTGTCCGCGGCTGAGGCGGCTGGAGAACACACCCATCCGGGGGCGCGGCTGCGGCGCCCTGCCCCCGTGCGGGACGGGGGCAGACGAACCCGTGTTCACGGCACGCAGGGCGCGGGCAAAAAGCTTGGCGTCCTGGACAGCCTGCAGGCCATCCGCCTCGGCAGAGATACGCAGCACGATGTCCTCCTGGGCGATGGTTCCGCTGTACCCGTGGTCGGCCTCGCACTGTGGGTCGCCGCAGCTGGCCGGGCCCATCTCGAGCCGTTGCCCGCCGGACCAGGCGATGGACAGGGTGACCTCGCGGACGGGGTCCGACGGCTTGTAGTTCTGCGGCTGGGAGTACATGTAGCTCAGCACCACGGAGCGGATCTGCGCCACGGGCACGGACTCGGTGGAAATCTGCGCGACGATCTGTTCGCCCGCATCGTCGAGCTGCTGGTCGTCCACGTGGGTGATCACGAGCATGTCCTCGGTCAGTACCAGCACCGTAATGTGCCGCCGGACTTCGGCCCGGTCAAAGTGTGTTTCGAGGTGAACCAGGTGGGCAAGGCAATCCCGGCCGTCGAGTGCGTCGTCGACGACGTCGGCCACGAGCCTGGGGTAGAAGGCCGCCTGCTGCAGTGCCCCGTCCAGGCTCTGGCCCTGGGCGGTGTGGTTGTGTGAGCTGTGGTGGATGGAAGCCTGGGGGCTGTGGTCCGGTGCTTGAGGCTTCGAGGTGGGAGGCTGGGAGCTCATTTCCCCATTTTCACAGATCGGCTTGGCACATGCTAACCAGCGCTTAGTTGCGCATGGCCCTCCGGGCGCTGTCGGTACGCTGGGCGGCGTTGCCGATCCGGACGTCCGCCGCGAGGATGAACACCCCCTGCGGGGTGGCCAGGACCGGGTTGAACTCCACCAGCGCAATTTCCGGGTGGGTGTCCTTCAGCCGGCTCAGGCGGGCCGCCAGGTCTTCGAGCGCGGCAACGTCGACGGCGGGCAGCCCCTGGTAGCCGAACAGCTTGCGGGAGGCGCGGGGACTGCGGATGAAGTCGCGAAGATCCGCGGCGGACAGCGGCGGCACGCGGTGCGCCCAGTCGTCGAGCAGGTTTACGGCGTCGCCCGCCAGCCCGAACGAGACCACCGGCCCCAGCAGCGGGTCCTCGATGGCACGGAACGTGCAGGCCTGGCCCACCGGCGCCATGGCCTGCACCTCCAGCGACGACGAGCCGTAGGGCTCGAGCGCACGCCGCATTTGCAGGATGTTCAGCCGCAGGGACTCCGGATCCTGGATGTCCAGCCGCACGCCGCCCAGGTCGAGCCTGTGCCGCAGCGTGGGATCCGTGGTCTTCAGCGCCACGGGCCAGCCCAGCCGGTCCGCCGCTGCCACCGCTTCATCTGCTGTCACGAAACCCTCGGAGGGCAGCACCGTGATCCCGTAGTGCCCCAGCAGGCGGGCGGCGTCCGCCGGGTCCAGCTCCTTCAGCTGCTCGCCCCGGACGTCCTTGAGCAGCAGTTCAAGATCGGCATGCACGGCTTCGGCGTCGCAGCCCTGCGGGTCCGCGAAGAGTCCCTGGTCCCGGTGGGCCCACTCGGCGTAGCGCACCACCGCGGACAACGCTGCGACGGCGGCTCCCGGATTCGAGTAGCACGGGACCGGCGCGGCTGGGGCCGCATCCCCCACCATGCCCTCCACGTAGACGGACGGGTCCAGGATGCCGGTGAATGCCGCGACAACAGGTTTCCCGGCCCCGGCCGAGCAGCCGGCGAGCGCGCCCGCGATCTTCTCGACCGTCAGCCCCCTGGCCGGCAGGAACGCCACCACCGCCGCGTGCACGTCGTCGCGGGCAAGCGTTTCGCGCAGCCGGCGCTCCAGTTCGGGCAGGGCGAGGGACATGCCGGCGTCGAGGTCCAGGTCAGCCACAAGCGCCTCCACGCCCAGGCCGTGGGCCGTTGCGCTGTCCGCCACGACCTTGCCCAAGGCGCCTGAATTGCTGAATACGGCCACGCCGGCGCCCCTGGGCAACGGCTGGGCGGAGACGATCTGCGCGACGTCCATGAGCTGTTCGATGGTCTCCACCCGGATCACCCCGGCCTGGCGCATCATGGCGTCGAGGGCTCCGCCCGGAGCCTGGGTGGTGCGCACCGCGTGCCCGGGCGGCAGCTGCAGGCCCATGGAGTTGGACTTGGCGACGATGACGGGCTTGGTGAGGGCCAGGCGGCGCGCCAGCCGCGAGAACTTGCGCGGGTTGCCGATCGACTCCAGGTACAGGCCCACGGCGGTGGTGTCGGCGTCGTCCTCCCAGAACTGCATCATGTCGTTGCCGGAGACGTCCGCCCGGTTGCCGGCGGAGAGGAACGTGGAGATGCCGACGCGTCGCCGGCTTGACGCCGCGTACAGGGCAACGCCGATCGCGGCGGACTGGCTGAAGAGCCCCAGTCCCCCGCGCCTGGCCAGGGTGGGCGCCATCGACGCGTTCAGTGACACGGCAGGATGGGTGTTCACCATGCCCAGCGATGCCGGTCCGATGACCCGCATGCCGTTGGCCCTGGCCTGCCGGACGAGTGCCTGCTGGCGCACGAGGCCGCGGTCCCCGTCTTCCGCGAACCCGGCCGATGCCACTACGATTCCCTTGACTCCGGCCGCGGCGCACTCGTCCACCACCTTGGGGACTTCCTCGTAGGGCACGGCCACGATGGCCAGCTGCACCGGGCCGGGCACCTCCGACAGCTTCCCGAAGGACAGCATCCCGGCCAGCTCCAGCGCTTCCGGGTTGATGGCGTAGACGGGGCCGGTGAACCCACCCTCGATGATGTGCTCAAGGAGCTGGTAGCCGACGGTGCCCCACTTGCGGCTCGCCCCGATCACCGCGACCGACGACGGCGCCATCAGGTCCTGCACGCTCCTCGCCTCCGCGCGGTGTTCCCGGGACTCCATCACGGCGCGTGATTTGTCGGTGGGGTCGATGTTGAACTCAAGGCTGACCACGCCGTCGTCGAAATGCCGTTTGACGTCATAGCCGGCGTCCGAAAAGACCATCAGCATTTTGCGGTTCTCAGGCAGGACCTCGGCGCTGAACCGCCGGATGCCGTTTTCACGGGCAGCGGCGGCCAGATGTTCCAGCAGGATGGAGCCGATGCCGCGGCCCTGGTGCTTGTCGGCGATGTTGAAGGCCACCTCGGCTTCGGAAGGGTCGTCGAGCCGGTCATAACGGCCGATTCCGATGATTTCGCCGCCAATGGTGATCACGAAGGCCACCCGGTTGCGGTAGTCCACCTCCGTGAACCGTTTGAGCTCCTTGCTCGACAGCCGTGCTTTGAACGCGAAGAACCGCATGTAGATTGAGTTCTGCGACTGTCCGGCATGGAAAGCCTGAACGGCGTCCGCATCTGAAGGATGAATGGGCCGCAGGTGTGCCGTTCCGCCGTCCCGCAGGACGACATCGGCTTCCCAATATTCCGGATATACGCCGTCCGCGGGCTGTTCCACCATAGGCTTAGCCTAGCTAAGACTCCCGAAGTGCACCCCAAAAAGGATCCACCAGCCCCATGGCCCGCCGCCAAAGTTCCACCCCGTCCGCGGAAATCGTCCAGGACTACACCGAAAACATCGTCGACATAGACGTCACTTCCGAAATGGAAGGCTCCTTCCTGGAGTACGCCTATTCCGTCATCTATTCCCGGGCGCTTCCCGATGCCCGCGACGGCCTCAAGCCGGTGCAGCGACGCATCCTGTACATGATGAGTGACATGGGCCTGCGGCCGGACCGCGGCCACGTCAAGAGCGCCCGCGTGGTGGGCGAGGTCATGGGCAAGCTGCACCCGCACGGCGACACCGCCATCTACGACGCGATGGTCCGCATGGCCCAGGACTTCTCGCTGCGGCTTCCGCTGATCGACGGCCACGGCAACTTCGGATCGCTCGACGACGGTCCGGCGGCGCCGCGCTACACGGAGGCCCGCCTCGCGGCGGCCGCGCTCACGATGACCGACCACCTCGACGAGGACGTGGTGGACTTCGTTCCGAACTACGACAACCAGCTCACCCAGCCGGATGTCCTGCCGGCGGCATTCCCCAACCTGCTGGTCAACGGCGCCACCGGCATTGCCGTGGGCATGGCCACCAACATGGCGCCCCACAACCTGGTGGAGGTGATCTCCGCGGCGCGGCACCTCATCGCCAACCCGGATGCCACCCTCGAGGACATCATGCGGTTCGTACCCGGTCCCGACCTTCCCACGGGCGGCCGGATCGTTGGCCTGGACGGCATCCGCGACGCGTACGCCGGCGGCCGGGGCTCCTTCAAGACCCGCGCCAAAGTGGAGGTGGAGCAGCTGTCCGCGCGCCGCACCGGCCTGGTGGTCACCGAACTGCCGTACATGGTGGGCCCGGAGAAGGTGATCGAGAAGATCAAGGACGCGGTCAACAGCAAGAAGCTGACCGGCATCAGCGACATTGTCGACCTCACCGACCGCAAGCACGGCCTGCGCCTGGTCATCGAGCTGAAAAACGGCTTCAACCCGAACGCCGTGCTTCAGCAGCTCTACCGCTACTCGCCGATGGAAGACTCCTTCGGCATCAACAACGTCACCCTCGTGGACGGGCAGCCGCAGACCCTGGGCCTGCTCCAGCTGCTCACCGTCTATGTGGACCACCGCCTCAACGTGGTGCGCCGCCGGACGGCGTTCCGGCTCGGCAAGAAGAAGGACCGCCTGCACCTGGTGGAGGGCCTCCTCATCGCCATCGTGGACATCGATGAGGTCATCCAGATCATCCGGTCCTCGGATGAGGCGTCGGCGGCCAGGGAACGGCTGATGTCCATCTACGACCTCTCCGAGATCCAGGCCAACTACATCCTGGAACTCCGCCTCCGCCAGCTGACCAAGTACTCCCGGATCGAACTGGAGAAGGAGCAGGACGAGCTCCGCCGCGAGATTGAGGAACTCGAAGCCATCCTCGGATCGGACCAGCTGCTGCGCGACCTGGTGTCCGGCGAGCTGGCCGAGATCGCGGAGAAATACGGCACACCCCGCCGCACCGTGCTCCTGGAATCCGAGGCGGTCTCCCCCACCGTCGCCGCCGCAGCCGCCGGTGACCTGGGCAAGGCAGGGGTCAAGGGCAAAGCTGTACCGCTCGCCCTCGAAATCGCCGACGATCCCTGCTGGGCCATCCTCACGGCGTCCGGCCAGATTGCCAGGACCTCCAACCAGGACAGCCTCGCGGAGTCCGGACCGCGTTCGAAGCACGACGTGTTCCGCTCCGTGGTCAAGACCTCAGCCCGGGGCGAGATAGCGGCCGTGACCTCCCAGGGGCGCATGCTGCGCATCCAGGTGGTGGACATGCCCGTCCTGCCCCCGATGTCCGGGCTGCCCAACCTGGCCGGCGGCGTCCCGGCCAGGGACTTCATCACCCTGCTGAAGGGCGAGACCCTCGTGGCTTTCGCGCCGCTGGACGAAGTGCTCGCGTTCGGAACGGCCCAGGGCGTCATCAAGCGGGTGCAGCCTGACTACCCGCTCAACCGGGAGGACTGGGACGCCATCGCGCTAAAGGACAAGGACACGGTGGTGGGCGTGGCCCCCGCGGGCGACGACACCGACCTGGTGTTCCTGACCCGCCAGGCGCAGCTGCTGCGGTTCAGCGCTGGCAGCGTCCGTCCCCAAGGGCGGACCGCCGGCGGCATGGCGGGCATCAAACTGGCCTCCGGCGACCAGGTGATCTTCTTCGGTGCCGTTGCCCCCGGCGACGACGCCGCCGTCGTCGTCACTATTTCCGGGACCGACGGCGCCCTGCCGGGCACCGCGCCGGGAGCCGCGAAGGTCACCGCGTTTTCCGAATACCCGGCCAAGGGCCGGGCCACGGGCGGAGTCCGGGCGCACCGCTTCCTCAAGGGCGAAGACACCCTGCTGCAGGCCTGGGCGGGCCACGGCCCGGCGAAGGCGTCATCCCTGGCCGGTGTGGCGCGTTCCCTGCCCCAGGAGCACGGACGCAGGGACGGCTCGGGCATTCCGCTGTCCCAGGCCGTGGAGGCCATCGGCCCCAGCATGACGTGGGCGGAGCCCGAGACCCAGGACGCCCGGACCGAGGAAGCCTAGACTACTGGCATGCCTATCATTCCGGATGAAAAAGACTGGACCTGGGTCCTTTCCCGCCCGTGCAGCGAATGCGGTTTCGAAGCGTCGACGGTCACGCCGTCCACCGTGCCCGGCAGCGTGGAAAGCATGCTCCCGCGCTGGCGCGCCGTGCTCCGCCGCCCGGACGCCGCAGAGCGCCCCGATGACAGCACCTGGTCGCCGCTGGAATATGCCTGCCACGTCCGGGACGTCTTCAGCCTCTTCGACAGGCGGCTGAACCTGATGCTCACCGATGACCACGCGAAGTTCGAGAACTGGGACCAGGACCGGACGGCCGTGGAGAACGACTACGCGGGCTCAGACCCCGCCGTGGTCAGCGCCGAACTGACGGCCGAGGGCCAACAGGTGGCGGCATCCTTCGCCCGGGTCAAGGAATCCCAGTGGGGCAGGACCGGGCTCCGCAGCAACGGTTCGGAATTCACGGTCCTGACCCTCGCGCAGTATTTCCTGCACGACGTGGCCCACCACCTTGCCGACGTGGACGGATAGCTCTGCCGCTCAGGCAGGCTGGCCCAGCGCTTTGTGCCAGGCCAGGCTCTGGTTGACGGGTTTATAGCCCATTTTGAGGTACAGCGCCAGCGCGCCCGTGGGATTTTCGGAGTCGACGTCCAGCGAGGCGACATCGAATCCTTCCGCAGCGAAGCGCCGCATGGCATCCGCGAGCAGGGCACTGGCGATGCCGCGGCCGCGGAACTCCCGCCGCACGCCCAGCAGGTCGGTGTAGCCTTCGCTGAATCCCCGCGTGACCGCGCTTTCGGCGTCGTGGGCGGCCAACTGGTAGCCCGCCACCGTCCCGGTGCTGCGCTCGAGGACCACCGCGCTGAGGTCGGGCCGCGCCTGGGGGTCGTTCACGATGAATCCCCATGATTCCTCGTCCTTGGGTTCGCTGCCCCAGTGGTCCCGGAAGGCCTCGTTGTGTGCCAGCCGCACGGCCTCGCTGAGTTCAGGTCCCATGGTCACCAGCTCAAGCCCCGGGTCCAGGACCACATCAGGCAACGGCGCCGCCAGCGGCCGGTGCATCTCATTGAAATACCGCACCACCTCGTAGCCGTGGCTGGTGAAGAGTGCCGCCTGGTGCTGGTGCTGCTGTTCGTTGTGGATCCGCAACCGTGGGGTGGCAGTGCCGTTCTGCGTTCCCTCACCGACGGCCCCGGCGTCCTCCGCGAAACGCTGCCGGGTCCGCGCCTCCAGCCACTCCAGCAGGGCGGAGCCGACGCCGCGGCGCTGCCACTGCGGATCGACGCAGCCAAAGCCGTACGCCTTCTCGCTGTCCGTGTTCTTCGTGATTCGCGCATACGCCCGGACGACGCCGTCCGGGTCGAATCCCAGCACGGTGTTGTGCTCCGGCGGATTTTTCCGGGACTCCATGATCTGTTCCAGCTCCGGCTGGTGTTCAAACCACACCGGCTTCTCGACGGCCGCGGTCCGGGCGATGAGGGCCGCCCACGCCTGGACATCCCCGTTCCCGGCGCTCTTCCAGCGCAGCAGCGGAAAGTCAACGGTGCAGCCGTCGGCAACCTCGGATCGCGTCATGGGAACAGGCTAACCGGAGGTCAGCGACGGCGCCATCTCCTCCGCTGCCGGGGATTCACCGCTCTGGCGGAGGGCCAGCAGGGCGTCATCAGGGCTGATGTCCGCGGGGTTGTGGGTCACAAGCACCACCGTGCGGGAACGGAGCCCGGCGCGGAGGTCCGCCATCAGCGCACGGCCGGATTCGGCGTCGAGGTGGGCGGTCGGCTCATCCAGCAGGATCACCTCGGCCCGGGTCATGAGGGTGCGTGCCACGGCGAGGCGCTGCCTTTCGCCACCGCTGAGGAATGCACCGCCGGGTCCAATCCGGGTGTCCAGCCCGTCATCAAGCCGCTCCAGCAGGGGCCCCAGGCCCACTGCGGTGAGCGCCTGCTGCATCTCCTGTTCGGCGTCTCCGTCCCCCGATACCTCCCGATCCCGGCGACCCAGCAGCAGATTGCCCCTGATCGTGGAGTCGAAGAGATGGGCTTCCTGGGGACACCACGCCGCTGCGCCGGTCACCGCAATGCGCCCTTCACGCGCCGGAAGGAAACCCAGCATGACAGCGAGCAGCGTGGACTTGCCGGCACCAGAGGGACCGGTGACCGCCAGCCAGCGTCCCGGTTCCGCCACTGCGGACAGGCCACTGA
The DNA here is from genome assembly GCF_017052465.1 of Arthrobacter pascens. GTDB lineage: Bacteria > Actinomycetota > Actinomycetes > Actinomycetales > Micrococcaceae > Arthrobacter > Arthrobacter pascens. The sequence goes on along the minus strand of NZ_JAFHKT010000136.1, from coordinate 28,368 downwards.
AAACTGGGGAGCCGCCGGGCCACGCGGCCGCGAGCCGGCTCAGCTCGACACCCGGACGTCCCTCCTCCCGCGGCTCCGGCCTGGACAAGACATCAGAAGCCGCTGCGTCGGTGTCCGCTGCACCCAGGACCCCGGACTCACCGATGCGGCGGAGCACGGAGCGCAGAGCCGGGTATTGGCGGACCGCCGTCGTCATGGCCGCAAAGGGCTCAACGAGTGCCAGCTGCATCAGGACGACGACGGCGGCTGTCGGGGCCGCGACGGCACCTGCCAGTACGTGCGGCGCGGCAAGTGCGGTGCACGCCAGCGCACCGGCGCCGCAGGCGGCGACGGTAATCGCCTGGCCGAGTCCCTCTGCCCAGGCGGAGCGCTGGGAGGCCCGGGTGGCTGAGCGGTCGTCCGCGCGGATACGGTCCAGGACGGGCGCCGCCACGCCGTTGGCGTGCAGTTCCGCCCGTGAGTCGAGGGCAGCCGCGACGCGGCGCAGGACTCCGGACCGCAGGGACTGCTCCGTCCCGGCAGACATCCGGTCGGCCAACAGCGCGACGGCGGGAGCCACGGCCAGGCTGACGGCAGCGGCAGCCACGACGGCCGGCAGGGCCGCCGGCACCAACCAGGCCGAGGTTCCGGTGGCGGCCGCGGCCACTGCCATGGCTGTCACCGGCGGAAGGACCACCCTCGGCAGCAGGTCCCGGACCGTGTCGACGTCGTCGATGACGACGCCGAGCACGTTCCCGCCCTGGAGCAGCCGCCGGAGGGACAGGGCCCGCCGGCTCAGCGACGCCCACAGTCGCCCGCGGAGCAGAGTCAGCGATGCAAAGACCGCGTCATGAAGCACGAGCCGCTCGCAGTAGCGCAGGACGGCCCGGCCGATGCCGAAGAACCGCACTCCCACGATGGCCGTAAGCAGGTACAGGATGGGCGGCTGTTCGCTGGCCCTCAGGATGAGCCAGCCGGAGAGCCCGGAAAGGGCAACCGCAAAGAGCGAGGCAAGGGTTCCCACGACGCCTGCACCCGCAAACCTGCCACGCACCGGTGAGAGCAGCCTCCCCAGCAGCCCGGCCGCCGGCACCGTTTCAGCCGGCGGCTGCTGCGCTGTCCGGCCAAACTGCGCTGTCCCGCTGGAACCCGCGGCCGCTGCTCCAGCATTTGAGTGCGCGGTGGGGACGGCAGGGAGTGCACGATCGTCCGGGCCGGCGTACACGGCAGGACCGGCGACGGCTGCCGCGGAGGTGTGCCCGGCCGCAGCAAGGGGAACGACGTGGTCTGCAAGTTCCCGGGTTCGCCGGTCGTGGGCCACCAGAATTACGGTCGCCCTGCCGCGGAGGTCCCGGATGGCCGCCTGGACGATGTCGGCGGAGGCCCGGTCCAGGTGCGCGGTGGGTTCGTCCAGCAGCAGCACGGTGGCTCCCGCCGCGATGCGGGCAAGTCCCCGGGCAAGGGCGACGCGGCGCAGCTCCCCGGGGCTCAGTTCGGCCGGGTGCTTCCCTGCCAGGTGGGCTGCGCCTGCCGCTGCCAGGCACTCCTGGACGCCTTTTTCGAGGTGGAGCCGGTCCTGCGGAGCCCCGGCGGCCAGATAGAGCAGGATCTCCTCGCGGACGGTGTCGGCCACCATCACGGGATGCTGGGGCACCAAAGCCACGCCGGCCGGGGCGAAGCCGCCGAGCGTTCCGGCCACGGCGGTGCCTCCGCCGGAACCGATGGTCCCGGCGAGGACACCCAGCACCGTGCTCTTGCCGGCCCCGCTGGGCCCGTCCAGGGCAGTGATCCGCCCGGCCGGCGCGGTAAAGCTGAGGGGGCCGACGGCGGCTCCCTGCCTTCCCGCGTAGCTGACGGTGAGTCCGCTGACCGTCAGGTCGTGGGCAGATGGCACGGGCGCTGGCCGGGGATCGAGGCGCCGCTGCTCCGGCGAGTCCAGCACCGCCGTCGTCTCCGCGAGCGCTGCCCGGCCGTCGTCGCTGGCGTGGTGCGCCGTTCCCAGTTCCCGGAGCGGAAGGTAGCAGTCCGGCGCCAGGATCAGTGCGAGGAGCCCGGCCTCCAGCGCCATGTCGCCGTGCACCAGCCGCACGCCGATGAAGACTGCCACCACGGCCACCGAGATTGTGGCTATCAGCTCCAGCGCCAGGGCTGAGAGGAACGCAGTCCGCAGGGTCCCCATGGTCCTGGACCGGTACTCTTCGGAAATATCCTCCAGCGCCCGGCGCTGGGCGGAGGCCCGGCCCAGTCCGACCAGCACCGGAAGCCCTTTGGCAAGTTCCAGCATGTGCCCTGACAGCCGGGACAGGGCCGCCTGCGCGTCCTGTACCTTGTCTTCCGTGTAGCGGCCGATCAGCACCATGAACAGCGGCACGAGCGGCACCGTCAGCACAATGACCACGGCGCTGACCCAGTCGGCAAACAGGATCCGGGCGCCCAGCAGCAGCGGAATCGCGGCGCAGTTCACCAACGCCGGAAGGTACTGCGTGTAGTAGCTGTCCAGGGCGTCGAGGCCGCGTGTGGCAAGCACGGCGAGGCCACCGTCGGCAGGGCCGGCAGACCGGACGCCGTTGCGCAGCGCATGTTCCAGGAGCTGCGAGCGCAGCTCCTCCTTGACACCCAGGGCCGCCCGGCGGGAGGCAATGCCCTGCGCCCAGACGGTGGCTGAGCGCAGGACCACACCGGCCATTCCCCAGACCAGCTGGTCGGCCCACGCAGGGTCCCGCACCATGAGGCCGGCGAGGACCGACGCGATGGCCTGGCCCATGAGCACCAGCGCGAGGGCCTTGAGCGCCGCGAGCACGCCAAGGCCATACAGTGCGGCGCGCGTTGACGGGCCTGCGGGGAACTGCGGCTTCACGGGACCTCAGTCGTTCCGGATGAGCGCCTTGGCGGCGATTGCTGGAAGGAAGCTGTGGGCCTCCGGGATGTGGGCCGCGCTGACACGGCGGCGGAAGACCCAGTAGGTCCAGGCCTGGTAGGCAATGACCAGCGGCAGTCCGACGCAGGCCACGATGCTCATCAGCCCGAGCGTGTAGTCAGAGGACGACGCGTTGGCGACGGTGAGGTTGAACGCAGGATCAATCGTGGAGGGAAGCACCACCGGGAACACGGCGCCGAAGATCGAAGCGGCCCCGCCCAGCAGGAACACCCCCGTGGCCAGGAAGGCGCGGCCTTCACTGCCCTTCCGGGCCAGGAACCAGGCGGCGACTGCGGCCACGACGGCGAGCACGAGGGCGGCCAGCGTCCACGGCTCCCCGCTCAGGAGCTGCACGCTGATGGCCCAGCCCGCCATGGGGAGCAGCAGGACGGGAAGCAGCCGCACGAACCAGCGCCGGGCGCGGTGCCGGACCTCGCCGTCGGTCTTCAGGGCGAGGAACGCCAGGGCATGCAGCAGGGCGAACCCTGCCACGGCAAAGCCGCCGAGCAGCGCGTAGCCGCTGAACCAGGAGAAGGGGCCACCATCGCGGTCACCGTTGGCATCCAGTGGAAGGCCGGTGGTGCTGAGGGCCAGGGTGGCGCCTACACCGAAGGAAGCCACGAAGGAGCCGACGGCGATGGCCCAGTCCCAGGTGTTCCGCCACCGCTCGGTATCCACCTTGCCCCGGTATTCGAAGGCAACGGCCCGGAAGATCAGTGCCACGAGGACCAGGAGCAGCGGCAGGTACAGGGCCGAGAAGAGGGACGCGTACCAGAGGGGAAAGGCGGCGAAGGTCGCGCCGGCGGCCGTCAGCAGCCAGACCTCGTTCCCGTCCCAGACCGGCCCGATGGTGTTGAGCAGCACGCGGCGTTCAGTGTTGTCGCGCGCAAAGAGCTTCATCAGCATGCCGACTCCGAGGTCGAAGCCTTCAAGGAAGAGATAACCCGTCCAAAGAACGGCGATGGCGATGAACCAGGTGGTGGGCAACAGTTCCATGTTCCGTATCCTCAGGTCTTAGTAGGCGAAGGCCAGGACGTCGTCGGCTGTTCCCGCTTTGCCGGGCCCGCCCGGTCCGGGGGTGGCGTCCTCGTTCTCGTCGACGGGCGCGCTCACCAGTTCCGGCATGGCGGAGACCACGCCGCCCCGGACGTACTTGACGAGGAGTTTCACCTCCACCACGAGCAGCACGGCATAGATGGTGGTGAGGACGATCAGCGATGTCAGGATCTCCCCGGCGGAGACCCCGGGAGAAACTGCTGCCGCGGTAAACATGAAGACCTGGTCGATGCCGTTGAGGTCGGGATTGGGTGCCACGACGAACGGCTGCCGTCCCATTTCGGTGAAGATCCAGCCCGCGGCGTTCGCTCCGAAGGGTGCCAGGATGCCGAACACGGCCAGCCGCATGAGCCAGCGGGACTCCGGCACGGTTCCACTGCGGGTGACCCAGAGGGCCAGCAGTGCAGCCAGGGCGGCGACTCCGCCGAAGCCGATCATCATGCGGAAGCCCCAGTAGGTGACCTCCATGACGGGCACGTACTCGATCTCCTGCCCCGCCCGCTCACCGTAGATGGGATTGTCCGGCAGGTGCGTGCCATAGTCGGCCTTGTACTGGTCCAGGAGGCTGTTGACGCCCTTGACTTCGGTGGTGAAATCCCCCTTGGCCAGGTAGGAGAGGATGCCCGGGACCTCGATCAGGGCCACAATGTCGTCGCAGTTGCGGGACCCGATGTTCCCGACGCTGAGGACCGAGAATCCCGTTCCGTCGTGGCAGGCGGCCTCGGCGGCGGCCATCTTCATGGGCTGCTGTTCGAACATCAGCTTTCCCTGGAGGTCTCCGGTCAGCGCCGTGCCGGCGAACGAAATCATGGCAACGACGGCCCCGATCCGCAGCGAGCGGATCCATACGGTGTGGTCCGTGCGGTCCCGGCCGGGAATGTCCGCGGAACCGGCGATGACCTTGCCGTCGGCGCCCACGGTGTCGATGCCGTCCCTGCGCCGCCGCCAGAGGTGGTACCAGGCAATGCCGAGCAGGAATCCGCCGGCGACGGCCAGGGCACCGAAGAGCGTGTGCGGAACGGCGACCAGGGCGGTGTTGTTGGTGAAGACCGCCCAGGCGTCCGTCATGACGGGCCGGCCGTCGACCATGTCCACACCCACGGGGTGCTGCATCCAGCTGTTGGCGACGATGATGAAGTACGCGGAAAAGAACGAGCCGATCACGGCGATCCAGAGGCAGGCCAGGTGCACGCCCTTCTTCAGCTGCTTCCAGCCGAAGATCCAGAGGCCCAGGAACGTGGACTCGACGAAAAACGCGAGCAGGGCTTCGAGGGCCAGCGGCGCACCGAAAACGTCACCGACGAAGCGGCTGTACTCGCTCCACGCCATGCCGAACTGGAACTCCTGCACAATGCCGGTGGCCACGCCCATGATGAAGTTGATGAGGAACAGCTTTCCCCAGAATTTGGTCATGCGCAGGTAGGCCGGGTTGCCGGTCCGGTACCAGATCGTCTGGATCACTGCTACGACGAGGCCCAGCCCGATGGTCAGCGGCACCATCATGAAGTGATAGACCGTGGTGATTCCGAATTGCCAGCGTGCGATTTCCAAGGCTTCCAAGGCGGTCCCTACTGTTGGCTGGGTCTCAAGCTCTCAAGCGCTGTTTTCTACGTCGCGTAGAACAGCAACTTCTACAGAGTGTAGAACAACGTGCCCACGCTGTAAACCATCGTTACACCGTCACGGAGGGCCTGCAATGAGGCGCGGCGCGCCGCATGTTCTACCTCATGTAGAAAGAAACGCGCAAACGCGCTAGATTTGAAGGTGAAGTATTGGAATCACAGCACGTGGCGGCCAACCGGCCGCAGGCGGCGCGTTGTCAAAAGGATGTAGAGATGGCAAGTCTTGGGGAACTCGAACGGGCAGTGATGGACCTGCTCTGGGCTGGCCGGGAAGCTGCAACCGCCAACACGCTGCGCGACCTGCTGGCACAGAGCACGGTGGCCCAGGGCGGCGCCGCAGGCCATGTGGGCAAGGACCTGGCCGTCACCACGGTCCTGACCGTGCTGTCGCGCCTGGAAAAGAAGGGCCTCGTGGAGCGCGAACGCGGTATGCGGCCGCACCGGTACCAGGCTGTTTCCAGCCGGGAGGACCACACTGCCGAGCTGATGCACGAGGTGCTGGGATCGGCTCCGGACCGTGAAGCCGTGCTGGCCCGCTTTATCGGCTCCGTGACGGAGAGTGAAGCTGAGACGCTGCGCAAACTGCTTGGCCACAGCTAGCGGACGATGTTCTGGACCTCATACTTCCTGGCGGTCCTGGCGATAGTACTGGCCTGGCCGGTGCCTATCCTCCTTTCCCGCGCCCACTGGCCTGCGCGGGATCCTTTCACGGCCATGTTGCTGTGGCAGGCCATCGGCCTGGCCGGTGGCCTGTCCATGATCGGGGCCATGCTCGTTTACGGGCTGGAGCCGGTTGGGGACAACCTGATCGCGGGCCTCAGGGCACTCGCCGGGATGGTGTTCCAGAACGCCCCCACCACGGCGCTCGGCTTCTGGCATCTCTTCGCGTTGTCGGCAGCGGCACTGCTCACGGCGCACCTGGTATTCACCCTGCTGCTGACCTACTACAAGATTGAGCGGCAGCGCAGGCGGCACCGCGAGCTGCTGGCGCTGCTGGCTTCTCCTTCCACAGATGGCACGGGCACCGTGGTGATCAACCACGACTCGCCCGTGGCCTACTGCCTGCCGGGCGGCGCGCGGTCCGTCACGGTACTCTCCGACGGGCTCATGGCGGCCTTGGAACCGGCCGAGTTGCGTGCCGTGCTGATCCACGAGAACGCCCACCTGAACCAGCGCCACCACCTCCTGCTGTGGGCCTTCGCCGCCTGGCGCCAGGCCCTTCCCTGGCTGCCCACGACGCGCCTGGCGCAGGAGGCTGTCAACTCACTGATCGAAATGCTCGCCGATGACGTCGCCCTCAAGACGGAGAGCAAGGCCACGCTGATCAAAGCCATTGCCATCGTCGCGAGCGGGTCCGCCGTCCCGCAGGCAGCGCCCGCCATCGGCCGGGGCGAACTTGCCGGGCAGGGTCTGCAGCTGCCCGACGGTGCGGGTGGATCGGGCTCGGCCAGCACGACGGCGTCCCGCGTCAGCCGCCTGCTCTCGCCCCGCGCGCCGCTTCCGGCTCCCCTCCGGGCGGCCGTGCTGGCGGTCTGCGTCCTGCTGCTGGCCATGCCCACAGCGCTGCTGATAGTCCCGGGCCTGCTGGGCTAGGTCTGCTGCTGCGGAGCCAGGCTCACCTGCCGGCCCTGCACGGGTCAGGCGTCGATGCGGTCCCTGTCCAGGCTGGCAGCCCCCGCAACGATGAAGTCCTTCCGGGGGGCAACATCCGATCCCATGAGCAGGTCAAAGGTGGCCTCCGCGCGCTGGGCGTTCTCGATGTTCACCTTCCGGAGCATCCGGTGCCTCGGGTCCATGGTGGTTTCGGCGAGCTGCTCGGCGTCCATCTCCCCCAGGCCCTTGTACCGCTGGATGGGTTCCTTGTAGCGCTTGCCTTCCTTGGCCAGCCGGGCCAGGAGCGCGTGGAGCTCCGCCTCCGAGTAGGTGTAGATCATCTCGTTGGCCTTTTGGCCCGGGTTGATCACTTCCACACGGTGCAGCGGGGGCACAGCCGCGAAGACCCTGCCCTGCTCGACCATGGGGCGCATGTAGCGGAAGAAGAGCGTGAGCAGCAGCGTGCGGATGTGGGCGCCGTCGACGTCGGCGTCCGTCATCAGGATGACTTTCCCGTAGCGGGCAGCCTCGATCGCAAAGCTGCGTCCCGAGCCGGCACCGACCACCTGGATCAGCGCGGCACATTCGGCGTTGGAGAGCATGTCCCCCACAGAGGCCTTCTGGACGTTCAGGATCTTGCCCCGGATCGGCAGCAGTGCCTGGAAGTCAGAGGACCGTGCCAGCTTCGCGGTGCCGAGGGCGGAGTCACCCTCGACGATGAACAGCTCGGAGCGGTCAACATCGTCCGTCCGGCAGTCCGCGAGCTTCGTAGGCATGGAGGAGGTCTCGAGCGCGGTCTTGCGGCGCTGCGTTTCCTTGTGCACCCGGGCGGAGATGCGGGACTTCATCTCGCTGACGATCTTCTCCAGGAGCAGGGCCGACTGCGCCTTGTCGTTGCGGTTCGAGGAGCTGAGCTTGGCGGAGATCTCACGCTCCACGACCCGCGCCACGATCGCCTTGACCGCCGACGTGCCCAGGATCTCCTTGGTCTGGCCCTCGAACTGCGGTTCGGCCAGGCGCACGGTCAGCACGGCCGTGAGGCCGGCAAAGATGTCGTCTTTTTCGATCTTGTCGTTGCCGGCTTTGAGTTTCCTGGCGTTCGCTTCCACTGCCTTGCGGAACGTCTTGACCAGGGCCTGCTCAAGGCCGGCCTGGTGGGTGCCGCCCTTCGGCGTGGAGATGATGTTCACGAAGCTGCGGACAGTGGTGTCGTAGCCGATCCCCCAGCGCAGCGCGACGTCCACCTCACAGTCGCGTTCCACTTCGGCCAGCTTGCTGTGGCCCCTGTCATCCAGCACCGGGACCGTTTCCTTGAACTTCCCCGCACCGTGCAGCCGCCAGACGTCCGTGACGCCCGCATCGATGGCCAGGAATTCCGCGAACTCCGAGATGCCCCCATCGTGGTGGAACACTTCCTCGTGCGGGCCGTTTTCCCCCGGGGTGCCGGGGAGCTTGCGTTCGTCGCGGACGGTCAGTTTCAGGCCCGGAACCAGGAAGGAGGTCTGGCGGGCACGGGCCGCCAGTTCGTCGTAGGAAAATTTGGCGTCCGGCGTGAAGATCTGCCTGTCGGCCCAGTACCGGATCCGGGTACCGGTCACGCCCCGCTTGGCCTTGCCGACGACGTCGAGCACGGAATCATCAACGAAGGGCGTGAACGTGGCCGAGGGGTCCGGGCGGGTGCCGGTGTCCTTGAACCTGCCCGGCTCGCCCCTGCGGAACGACATCTTGTACGTCTTGCCGCCGCGGTCCACTTCGGCGTCCAGCCGGGCGGACAGGGCGTTCACCACAGACGCGCCGACACCGTGCAGGCCGCCCGATGCCGTGTAGGAGCCGCCGCCGAACTTGCCGCCGGCATGCAGCTTGGTGAAGACGACTTCCACGCCGGTGAGGCCGGTCTTGGGTTCCACGTCAATCGGAATACCGCGGCCGTCGTCGTGGATCTCCACGGAGTTGTCCGCGTGAAGGATGACCTTGATGTCGTGGCCGTAGCCGGCCAGGGCCTCATCCACGGAATTGTCGATGATTTCCCACAGGCAGTGCATGAGTCCGCGCGAATCCGTGGAGCCGATGTACATGCCCGGACGCTTCCGGACAGCCTCGAGGCCCTCCAGCACCGATAGGTGGCGGGCGGTGTAATCAGAACTCGGTGCCACGGGTAGTGAACTCCTTCAGCGAGGGCCCGGCAGGGCATTAAATGGCTTCCTATAGCCTAGTCCCGCGGCCCACGATAGCCGGACTGCCACTCCACACGCGGCTCCAGCTCCTGCCTGCCGTTACGCAGACGTGATACGCGGACAGCGAAAGTGACACATCCTTGCCATAGTTTGGCACCGAATGCTGGTTATATAGATGTACAGATCTACTAAGGAGGCCGACATGACAACAGCAGTTGCCGACCGCACACTCACCGCAGCTGACCGGTGCGACCGTTGCGGTGCGCAGGCATACGTCCGGGTTGTACTCGAGTCCTCCGGAGGTGAGCTGCTCTTCTGCGCTCACCATTCACGTGCCGTGGAAGCTACGCTCAAGCCACTGAGCTCGGAGTGGCACGATGAGTCGGGCCGGCTTCACGAGAGGGAACCGGTACCGGTCGACTAGACCCCGCAGCTGAGAAGCGCTAAAGCAGGAAAGCGCGAAGCAGGAAAGCCAGGCTCCCGGCAAGGGACCCTGGCTTTTTTGCTGCCCGGACTGGGTCCGGGTTTGAAAACAGCAGCATTCAAAACAACTGAAAGGGGCTGCCGCCGGTGCATCCGGCGGCAGCCCCTTGCTGTGGAGACGGCTTCCTAGTCCAGGTAATCCCGCAGGACCTGGGACCGCGACGGGTGCCGCAGCTTGGACATCGTCTTGGATTCGATCTGGCGGATGCGCTCACGCGTAACGCCGTAGACCTTGCCGATTTCGTCTAAAGTCTTCGGCTGGCCGTCCGTGAGGCCGAAGCGCATCGCGACCACGCCGGCTTCACGTTCGGAGAGCGTGTCCAGCACCGAGTGCAGCTGTTCCTGCAGCAGCGTGAAGCTCACGGCGTCAGCCGGAACCACGGCTTCGGAGTCCTCGATGAGATCGCCGAACTCGGAGTCGCCGTCCTCACCGAGCGGCGTGTGCAGGGAGATGGGTTCGCGGCCGTACTTCTGGACTTCAACAACCTTTTCCGGCGTCATGTCCAGCTCAAGGGCCAGCTCTTCGGGCGTGGGTTCACGGCCGAGGTCCTGCAGCATCTGGCGCTGCACACGGGCGAGCTTGTTGATGACCTCGACCATGTGCACGGGGATACGGATGGTGCGGGCCTGGTCAGCCATGGCGCGGGTGATGGCCTGCCGGATCCACCAGGTGGCGTAGGTGGAGAACTTGAAGCCCTTGGTGTAGTCGAACTTCTCAACTGCACGGATGAGGCCGAGGTTGCCTTCCTGGATCAGGTCCAGGAACAGCATGCCGCGGCCGGTGTAGCGCTTGGCCAGCGACACCACGAGGCGGAGGTTCGCCTCGAGGAGGTGGTTCTTGGCGCGCTTGCCGTCGTGGATGATGAACTCGAGCTCGCGCTTGTACTTCGGGTCCATGGAGCCGTCATCGGCGTTGATCTTCTCTTCGGCGAAAAGGCCGGCCTCAATCCGGAGGGCGAGGTCAACCTCCTGTTCGGCGTTGAGGAGGGCAACCTTGCCGATCTGCTTCAGGTAGTCCTTGACGGGGTCGGCGGTGGCACCTGCCGACATGACCTGCTGTACAGGGGCGTCATCGTCGTCGGCATCGGAGTAGACGAATCCGGAGCCGGTGGGTGCGGCGGCAGCCTTGCCGGCTTCGTCGCCTTCCTCAGTGAGCTCGGCGGGATCGGGCGATACGTCGTCGAGATCCTCTTCGACATCCACATCGACGTCGTCATCCGACGTTGAGCGGCTTCCGGCGGCTTCGGCTGCCGCCTTGGCGCCGGGCTTGGGGCCACGCTTCTTCGGCTCGGGCTTGCCGGCGGCCGACGCAGCGTCGCCACCGACTGCGGCATCCTTGACAGCCTTGTTCGCGGCGCGGGTGGCTGCACGCTTGGCGTTGGTTGCCGCCTTCTTATCCTCGGCCAATACATCGGCCTGGGCGGCGGGTTCCTTCTTCGCGGAAGACGGGGTCACAGAAAACCTTTCTAGCGGCGGTCTGTGGAATCACCATACGGGCAACACCACTATGACCCTGTCAAGTCCGTGATTGACATCAGGTGCAACCACGACCGACAGAGTCATTAAGTAGAACTGCCGAGGCGGCCGCAATGTTCCCGTTTCCGGGTGCCACTGCAAGCACTGATTCACGGACCCAACCGGGTCTCGGCAACCATTGTCTCATGATTTTCCCCGTCAGGGGCCGCCGGGACCGTAATGTCCGGCGCGCCTTCGCTGGCCGGCGACCCTGATGCGAGGCACTGACCTTGCCACCAGGCGCCTTTGCCGCCAGATGCCTTGCAGTGCGGCGCCAGTTCCGGCTCTATGCGGCGTCCGTGCCGAATTTCTGCCAGGCCGCCTCCCTTCGTGCTGCCCAGCCGCAGATCGTTCCCCGCCGGACCACCTCGGAAAGCAGTTCCGCCAGCCGGTACCCAGGGGCGGCCTCAAGGGCGCGGCCCAGGGAGGCATGGGCGTATGAGCCTCTCCCCCGGCACCATTCGATCCAGGCTTTGGCCGTCCAGGCAGCCGCCTGCGCTTCCCCCGGACCGCAGTGTGCCAGCTGCAGCATCGCGTCTTCAAGGGACTTCATCCTCGTCCAGTCCGGCACCAGAGGAGTCAGGCCGAGGAGGACCTCGCCGTAGCCAGGGACCTCCTGATTGTCCGGGACCTCGCCGTTGCCAGGGACGGGGGATGAACCAGGCTCCGCAGCTCCGGCCGGCTGGACCGAGGGACGCGCCGTCACCGCAGGCACCTCCATGCCGGACGGCACTGTTGCGGGCGGACCGGGCAGGGCCGAGAAGATGCCGAACTCCTCCGCACCCGCCACCGCTGCAGGGCGGCCCGCCGCAGCCATGACCAGGACGGCGTCGCGCCACGACGGAACACACAGGGTGGCACGCAGGAAACCCGCGACTTCGTGGGGCAGCCGGGTGGTGCCTGATTTTGCCGCCAGCGCCGACTCCCAGGTATCCAGCACCCTTTCGAACTGGGGCCGGCTGGCCCTTTTGCCGCAGAGTGTTTCCGTCCAGCGCTGCTCCGCGGCAAGCACCGCCGGATTCTCCTCAGGTTCCGGTCCCCCCGCGGGGCCGTCCCCGGGCGGCGCCCCCACGCTGCTCCCCAGGTACACCATCTCTGCGTTGAGGCGGCTGTCCCGGATCTCGGCAAGGGGCCGCCCGGGCAGCGGGCAGCAGCCGGTATCCGTGCAATACACGTTCCGCCAGTATTCGGCGCCGACATACCAGGCGTCCCGCACGGGCATCCCTGCGAGACCCAGGGCGGTTTCAAGGTCAGCGAGCAACTCCCGGCCGCCAGGCGGACCGGAGGCGTCCGTCCAGCCGTCGTCCGTGAAGAACATCAGGAGGGTGCCGTTGGCGTCGTCATCCGCGAGGAGGTACTGGGCGACAGTCCGGGAGAAGTCCTCGAGGCCGTGCCTGGACGACGCACCCTCCGGCAAGTCGACACGGAGCGTGGCCCCGAGCCGTTTACCCTGCATGGTCATGGCCACGAGGCTGCGGGACGGCCAATATCCCAGGCTGTGCGGAACGTACCCCAGGATATCTTCGGGGCCGGTGATGGTGAGGTGCTGGGGTGCTGTCATGCCTCCAGCCTGAGACAGCGCGTTACCGTCTGGTAGGCCCGACTTTCGCTATGTGCATTGTGGTGGGATAGTGCCGGCCGGGCACTGCTGGTCGCGGGCCTACTCGCGGGACGACGCCTTCCGCCGCGCGTTCCTCGCCCTGCGCTGTTCGGCCATCGCCTGCAGCAACGGCGCCACCACCACTCCCTGGGCGGCCATCTGCCGGCGCACCTTCCGGCGGACCACGAGCATGGCCACGGAGCCGACCCCCAGGATCAGGAAGTGCACGCTCAGGGCGATGCGGAATGGCTCGAGGCCGTACAGCACTCCGTTGGAGAACCCGGTGGAATACAGGATGTCGAGGACGGCGCCGATCAGGTAGATGGTAATGAGCGCTGCGAAGAAACCGCCGACGTTGACAATGCCCGTGGCGGTACCGATCCGGTGCGCCGGGTTGAAGGTACGGGCAAAATCAAAGCCGATCATGGAACCCGGACCTCCGATGGCCAGCACCACAACCAGCGCGGCCAGCAGCCACAGCGGGGAGCGGCCCGGGTAGAGCAGCACCGCCGCCCAGGCAACAGCGGTGGCGGCGACAAGCAGGAGAACCATGGTGGAGCGGCGGAGGGGGTGCCGGGAGACAAACCGGCCGATCAGTGGTCCGGCACCGATGGCACCGGCCACGTAGAGAGACATGAGCGAGGCCACCGTCGATGAGTCCAGGCCCTGCGCTGAGATCAGGAAGGGGTATCCCCAGGTCATGGCGAACACGGTGCCGCTGAACTGGATGGTGAAGTGGCTCCACATGCCCAGCCGTGTGCCCGGCTGCTTCCAGGCACGGGAGAGCGACACACCGGTGGCGCGCAGGCCCTTGCTTGACTCCTGCCGGGGAGTGCCTGGAGGCACGTCCTGCAGCAGCAGAACCACCAGGACGATGGCGACGCCGGACAGTCCCGCCAGCGACAGAAAGGCCGGGCTCCAGCCCGCGGCGTGGAGGACGAAGGCGAACGGCACCACGCTCAGCAACTGCCCGAGCTGCCCGGACATTCCCGTGAGCTGGGTCAGCAGCGGCACGCGGGCCGGAGCAAACCACAGCGGGATCAGCCGGATGACGGAGATGAACGTCATGGCGTCGCCCGCGCCCACCAGGACGCGGCCGAGCACGCCGGCAGGGACGCTCTCGGCGAAGGCGAGCTGGAGCTGGCCCAGCCCCATGAGCAGGGCGCCGCCGGCAATCATGGCCCGGGAGCCGAACCTGTCCACCAGCACGCCCACGGGGATCTGGAGCCCCGCATAGACAAGGAGCTGCAATACGGTGAAAAACGAAATCGCCGAGGCACTCGCGTGGAACCGTTCTGTAGCCTCGAGTCCGACAACACCAAACGACGTACGCTGGGTCACAGCCACCAGGTACGAGAAAATGCCAATGGACCAAATGAGCCAGGCGCGGGGTGCAGTCACCTTTTTATTATGCCCGGCCTGCGCAAAAATCCTATTTAATTCCGGGCTTTAGTGACCCATATTATGGCGTCGGATTTTCGCGGGCCAGGTACGCCTCCACAGCGGCTCCGAGCGCATCAGCGTCCGGCAGTTCATCGTTCTCGTCGGCCAGCAGGGAACGGCGGACGGTACCCTCCGCCTTCTCGTCGTAGCGGGCCTCCAGCTTGGCGACCACCTGCTGGACATCCTCCGACGCCTCGACCTGTTCGGCGATCTGCCGCCCGACGTCGCGGCCCGACTCCCGCAGCCTGTCGGTGGGGAGCATGAGGGAGGTGGCTGCGCCGAGGTATTCAAGGCCCGCCACGGCCGCCGTCGGATACTCGGCCTCGGCCAGATAGTGCGGGACATGGATCACGTAGCCGGCCACGTTCCGCCCGGCATCCGCAAGGCGCAGTTCCAGCACGTGGCCCACAGCGGCGGGCACTTCCACCGTGGGCTTCCAGGCGGAGATGCCCTCGATCAGCTCGGGGCGGTTGCCATGCACCGTCACGCCCACCGGGCGGGTGTGCGGCACAGGCATGGGGATCGAGTGGATCCACGTCACCAGGTTGACGTCCAGGGACTCCACGATCTGCACGACGGCACGCGCGAAGCGTTCCCACTGCAGGTCAGGCTCGAATCCGGCAAGGAAGAGGAACGGCCTGCCCAGGCCGTCGATGAGCCGGTAGAGGGCGAGGCTGGGCGCCTGGTAGTCCTCGAGGTGGTCCTCAACGAAGGACACATGCGGCCGCCGGGACCGGTAGTCGATGAGCTGGTCGGCATCAAACACGGCGACGCGTTCGGAATCGAGGTTGTCGAGGAGCTCGGCCGTGATCTGCCTGACCACATGGCCCGCGTCGGCGAAACCGGTGAAGCCCATCACCAGATTCAGCCCGCGCAGTTCGGGGCTGTGGAACAGCTCAATGTTCTTGGCGTAGAGCGCGTCGGGGTCCAGCAGCGAGCCGGAAATCCGTTCAAACACGGCGAGTTCCTTTCATGGTCGGAGGGGTTAATGTCCATAACGCTGCGCGCGTCCGGGGCATTCCTTGGGCCGCAGTGGCGCGGCTCTCACTGAATCCGGCTGTGCGGACGGTGAGAGACTACGATCGGAAGTGGCCTTCGCTGAGGGCCACCGTTGCCGGCGGACTCCCAGGCGGACGGCGTCCGGGCACCCACGGCAGGGCGCCTTTTACTTTGCACTTCCCGCACGAATCGTCACAGAGAATTGAGGACTGATCCTCGTGGTCAAGAATAGTGAAATCAACCTTAGCGCCATTGCGCGCGACCTCAAGAAGGCTGCCAGCGACGCCGTCGTCATCGGCGTGGGACAGGGGGCGGACGGCCCCGTCCTGCTTGAGAACCCGCTGACGGCCAAGTCTGCCGAAGCGCTGGCCGAATCGTTGAAGGTTCTTGGCATCACCGGGGCGGCCGACCAGGCCGTCCGCCTTCCGGGTCTTCCCGAGGCAGGCAACGGCGTCGTCGTGCTGGCGGGCGTCGGAAAGGTCAGCGCGGGCCAAAAGCTGACCCGCGAGGCACTGCGCCGTGCAGCCGGTTCGGCGGTCCGCCAGCTGGCGGGGCTCACCACCGTTACGCTGGCCTTCCCGACGGCGGATGTCGGCGACGTCGCCGCCGTCGCGGAGGGCGCGGCGCTGGGCGCCTATTCCTTTACGGAGTACCGCTCGTCCAAGGACGGGCTGAAGGATCCCGTCCGCAATGTGGTGATCTTCACGGACCTGGCCGGCGACAAGGACCTTGAACCGGCGCTGAAGCGCGCGGCGCTCCTTGGGAAGGCAGTCAACGCCACCCGCTCGCTGGTGAACGAACCACCCAGCCACCTCTACCCGGAATCCTTCGCGGATGCCGCCAAGGAACTGGCCAAGGGCCTTCCCGTCAAGGTGACCGTGTGGGACGAGAAGCGCCTCGAGAAGGAAGGCTTCGGCGGCATCATGGGCGTCGGCAAGGGCTCCTCGCGCCAGCCCCGCCTCGTCAAGGTTGAATACGCGCCGGCGAAGGCCACCCGGAAAATCGCCCTCGTGGGCAAGGGCATCACGTTCGACACCGGCGGCATCTCCATTAAGCCTGCCCTGGGCATGGGTGACATGAAGAGCGATATGGCGGGCGCCGCCGTCGTCCTTAATACGGTGCTGACCCTCGCCGGCCTGGGCCTGCCGGTAAAGGCGACCGCCTGGCTGTGCATTGCGGAGAACATGCCGTCGGGCGCGGCATCCCGTCCGGCAGACGTCCTCACGATGTTCGGCGGCAAGACGGTCGAAGTCCTTAACACCGACGCCGAGGGCCGGCTGGTCATGGCGGACGGCATCGTCGCGGCGAGCCAGGAGTACCCGGACGCGATCATCGACGTCGCCACGCTGACAGGGGCACAGCTCATCGCCCTCGGAAACCGCACCGCGGGTGTCATGGGCGCCGACAGTGTCACCGGCCCGCTGAAGGCGGCGGCAGACCGTGCAGGGGAGCTCGTCTGGCCCATGCCGCTGCCGGAGGAGCTGCGGCCGAGCCTCGACTCCCAGGTGGCCGACCTCGCCAACATCGGCGAACGCCACGGCGGCATGATGACGGCGGCGGTGTTCCTGCGTGAATTCGTGGGCAAGGGCAAGGACGGCCAGCCGATCCCCTGGGCGCACATCGACATCGCCGGCCCCTCCTTCAACAACGGGGCACCCTATGGCTACACCCCGAAGCAGGGCACGGGCTGCACGGTCCGGACGCTGGTGGCGTACGCCGAGGACCTCCTGGCCGGGGCCTGACCGGCACAGTTACTGACACTGGTACGGGCACTGGTACCAGGTGTGGCGGGCGGAATGATCCTTCCGCCACACCGCCGCGTGACACTCGACACAAGCGCTCCACAAATGTCGCGGCAAGGTGGAGCATGGATAAGTGGTTCGCTAAGGTGAACCACGGTAGTCACAAATGAAAGGGAACCGGCCTGCTGGCATAATCACGGCAGAGCAAGTTCCAAGACCAGATGATGCGTACTCTCGTGTCATCGTTCACGCGAGGGAGCGTTTAAGTGGCCGATCAGGCAACTGCGCAAGAATTCGACATCCTGGTACTCGGTGGCGGCAGCGGCGGATACGCCACCGCCCTCCGGGCCGTTCAGCTTGGCTTCTCCGTCGGCCTCGTGGAGAAGGGCAAACTCGGCGGAACCTGCCTCCACAACGGCTGTATCCCCACCAAGGCGCTGCTGCACTCGGCTGAACTGGCCGACCACGCCCGTGACTCCGCCAAGTACGGCGTGAACGTCACCCTTGACGGCATCGACATCACGGCCGTCAACGCCTACAAGGACGGAATCGTCGCCGGCAAGTTCAAGGGACTGCAGGGCCTCATCAAGTCCAAGGGCATCACGGTCATCGAGGGTGAGGGCAAGCTCCAGGGCACCGACACCGTCGTCGTGAACGGCACCGCCTACAAGGGCAAGAACATCGTCCTCGCCACGGGCTCCTACTCCCGCTCCCTCCCGGGCCTGGAGATCGGCGGCCGCGTCATCACCTCCGACGAGGCGCTGACCATGGACTACATCCCCAAGAGCGTCATCGTACTCGGCGGCGGCGTCATCGGCGTCGAGTTCGCATCCGTGTGGAAGTCCTTCGGCGTGGACGTCACGATCGTCGAAGGCCTGCCTTCGCTGGTCCCGAACGAAGACGCCACCATTGTGAAGAACCTCGAGCGCGCCTTCAAGAAGCGCGGCATCAAGTTCTCCACCGGCACCTTCTTCCAGGGCGTCGAGCAGAACGACAACGGCGTCAAGGTCACGCTGGTTGACGGCAAGACGTTCGAGGCCGAACTCCTGCTGGTGGCCGTTGGCCGCGGCCCGGTCACGGCCAACCTCGGGTATGAAGAGGCAGGCGTCACCATCGACCGCGGCTTCGTCATCACCAACGAGCGCCTGCACACCGGCGTCGGCAACATCTACGCCGTCGGCGACATCGTTCCCGGCGTCCAGCTCGCGCACCGCGGCTACCAGCAGGGCATCTTCGTCGCCGAGGAAATCGCGGGCCTGAAGCCCGTCATCGTCGAAGACGTCAACATCCCCAAGGTCACCTACTGCGAGCCCGAGATCGCCACGGTCGGCTACACCGAAAAGGGTGCCAAGGACAAGTTCGGCGAAGACCAGGTCGAGACCCAGGAATACAACCTCGCCGGCAACGGCAAGAGCTCCATCCTGGGCACCGGCGGCCTCGTGAAGCTGGTCCGCCAGAAGGACGGCCCGGTCGTCGGCGTCCACATGATCGGCTCCCGCATGGGTGAGCAGATCGGCGAAGCCCAGCTGATCGTGAACTGGGAAGCCTACCCGGAGGATGTGGCCCAGCTGCTGCACGCCCACCCGACCCAGAACGAGGCGCTGGGCGAAGCCCACCTCGCCCTCGCGGGCAAAGCCCTCCACGGCTAAAAGCAGCTCCGCAGTACCACAGGGCTTAGTGCACCCGGCATGATCCGCAGGGTGCACTAAGCTCGAACAAGCCAGCAATCATCCGCACAAAGATCAATAAGGAGAACGGGGACGACATGTCTGAATCCGTTAACTTGCCCGCCCTCGGTGAGAGCGTCACCGAAGGAACCGTCACCCGCTGGCTCAAGCAGGTAGGTGACCGGGTAGAGGTGGACGAGCCGCTGCTCGAAGTCTCCACCGACAAAGTAGACACTGAAATCCCCTCTCCGATCGCCGGCGTCATCGAGGAAATCCTCGTTGCCGAAGACGAAACCGCAGAAGTTGGTGCTCCCCTGGTCCGCATCGGCGATGGCTCAGGTGGCGGGTCCGCTCCCGCTGAGGCCGCCCCGGCCGAAGAGGCACCGGCCGCAGAAGCCGCACCCGCCGAGGAAGCGCCCGCGGAGGCTCCGGCTGAACAGGCTCCCGCCCAGGAAGCGCCCGCTGCGGAGGCTCCCGCCGCCTCCGGCGAATCCCACGAAGTGACGCTCCCCGCCCTGGGCGAGAGCGTTACCGAGGGCACCGTGACGCGGTGGCTCAAGGCCATTGGCGACTCCGTGGAAGTGGACGAGCCGCTGCTCGAGGTCTCCACCGACAAGGTCGACACCGAAATTCCGTCCCCGGTTGCCGGTACCCTCCAGGAAATCCGCGTCAACGAAGACGAAACTGCCGAGGTCGGCTCCGTGCTTGCGGTGATCGGCTCCGGCGCAGCCGCGCCTGCCGCCGCACCCGCCGCGGCACCCGAAAAGCCTGCAGAGGCTCCTGCCGCTGCACCGGCTGCTGCACCCGAAAAGCCGGCCGAAGCACCTGCCTCTGCCGCACCCGCCCCCGCTGCTCCGGCAGAGGCCGCTCCGGCTCCCGCGGCCCAGGCCGCTCCCGCCGAGGCACCTGCCGCCGGCGGCGAATCCGGCTACGTCACTCCCCTGGTCCGCAAACTGGCCAACCAGCACGGCGTGGACATTTCCGCGGTGTCCGGCACGGGCGTCGGCGGCCGCATCCGCAAGCAGGATGTCCTGGCCGCCGCCGAGGCCAAGCCTGCCCCGGCCGAACCGTCCGCCCCTGCCGCTGCTGCGGCCCCGTCAGCAGCGTCCGCCGCGGCATCGTCGCTGCGGGGCACCTCGCAGAAGGCCCCGCGCATCCGCCAGGTCATTGCCCGGCGCATGCGCGAGTCACTGGATGTCTCCACCCAGCTGACCCAGGTGCACGAAGTGGACATGACCAAGGTGGCGAAGCTCCGCCTCAAGGCCAAGAACTCGTTCCAGGCCCAGAACGGCACCAAGCTGACGTTCCTGCCGTTCATCGCCAAGGCCGTGGCCGAAGCGCTGAAGCAGCACCCCAAGCTCAACGCTGCCTACGACGAAGACAAGCAGGAAATCACCTACCACAACGCCGAGCACCTGGCGATCGCCGTCGACACTGACAAGGGCCTGCTGGTTCCCGTCATTTCCGACGCGGGCACTCTGAACCTTGCCGGCCTGGCCGGCAAAATCGCCGATGTTGCAGACCGCACCCGCAACGGCAAGATCGGCCCGGACGAGCTGTCCGGCGGAACGTTCAGCATCACCAACATCGGTTCGGTGGGCGCCCTGTTCGACACCCCGATCATCAACCAGCCGCAGGTCGGCATCCTGGGCACCGGCGCGATCGTCAAGCGCCCCGTGGTGGTCCAGGACGTAAACGGCGATGACTCCATCGCTGTCCGCTCCATGATGTACCTGTCGCTGACGTACGACCACCGCCTGGTGGACGGCGCGGACGCCGGACGCTTCCTGCAGACGCTGAAGGCACGCCTCGAAGAGGGCGCGTTCGAAGCGGACCTGGGACTCTAGCCTCCAGTAATTCACGACGGCGACGGCCGTCCGGGACGCGGTGGGAAACCACCGGCTGACCGGGCGGCCGCCGCCGTTTTTCGTGCCTGCTGCTTGCGGTCCGACCCACCGCCAGTCCTACTACGGAGCGTAGAAGTATCTGGCTACACTGGTGCCATGAACATCGTCTATAACATCATGGTCTTCCTGCACATCGTCGGCGCCGCCATGATCGTCGGCATCTGGATCGCCAACATGAAGAAGCCCACTGTCCACCCGCGGCAGTTCGACGGCGCCGCCCTCCAGCTGCTCACGGGCATCGTCATGATGGGCCTGATCCCTGCCCTGGACATGGACGCCAACTACGTCAAGCTGGGCATCAAGTTCGCCGTCGCCCTGGCCGTCGGCGTGCTGGCCTTCATCGGCAGGCGCAAGTATAAGAAGGACGAGCCCGTCTCGGCGGGCCTCGCGCACGCTGTCGGCGGCCTGGCCCTGCTGAACATCGGGATCGCCACGCTCTGGCAGTAGCACCGGTCATAATCCTCTGACAGCGGACAACCCGTGCACGGGCGCCGGCTAGTCCATAGGATTGTGCAGGAAGGACCGGGCGTCAGCCGGATCCTGAACTGAACCCAAGCTAAGGAGTGGACATGGCAGCAACACGCACCGCACACACGGTATGGAACGGCGACCTGATGACGGGTGCCGGCAACACGACCCTCGACAGCTCCGGCCTGGGTACCTACGAGGTCACCTGGAAGGCCCGCACCGAGGCCGCTGAAGGCAAGACCAGCCCGGAAGAGCTGATCGCCGCCGCCCACTCCGCCTGTTTCTCCATGGCGTTCAGCCACGCACTCGCCCAGGCCGGCCACACGCCCGACGAGGTGCACACCAAGGCTGACGTCACGTTCAAGCCCGGCACCGGCATCACCGGCAGCCACCTGACCCTGAACGCCAAGGTCCCCGGCATCACCGAAGAGGAGTTCCAGAAGATCGCAGCGGAAGCCAAGGTCGGCTGCCCGGTCTCGGGCGCCCTCGCCAGCATCGACATCACCCTCGACGCCACGCTCGCCGCTTCCTGATTGCCGGCGTCCCGCTGCCAGCAGCGGGAGGCACGCAGCAAAGGCCCTGGGCCCCGTTCTGGAGAATCCAGTACGGGGCCCAGGGCCTTTCCTGTGGCGCCTGCTGTGGCGCCGGGAGCCGGACCTCAGACGGCACTTCAGCCGGGCCTCAGCCGTTCGTGTCTTGGCGGGCCGGCAACCGCCCGGGCCGCAGCCGGCGGTAGCCTTCGCGTGCCGGCGGACGGTCGGTGGGGATCTCCTGCACCATTTCCTTCAACGCGCCGATGCCGTACTCCAGTTGCGGGTCCCGGCCGGCAGCATACGCATGCGGCGGGAAAGTCACCTCGATGTCCGGGGAAACTCCGTAGTTTTCAACGTTCCAGCCCACGCCGCCGGCAAACCAGGTGGCATAGCGCGGCTGGGTGACCCCGGTGCCGTCCGCGAGTGTGAAGCGGCTGTCGATGCCCACCACTCCGCCCCAGGTCCGGGTCCCGATTACGGGCCCAATGCCCCTCAGCTTCGATACCTGCGTGATGATGTCGCCGTCGGACCCTGCAAACTCGTCGGCGAGGATAATGACCGGTCCGCGCGGCGCGTGGTGCGGGTAGGTCCGGGGCTTCTCCCCGCGCGGCATGCTCCAGCCTGTCACCTTGCGGCCGATCAGCTCAGCCACCAGCTGGGAGGTGTGCCCGCCGCGGTTCCGGCGCACGTCGACGATCAGCCCGTCGAGCGCGGTTTCGGTGTCCAGGTCACGGTGCAGCTGGGCCCAGCCGTTGGCCATCATGTCCGGGACGTGCAGGTAGCCGAAGCTTCCGCCGGACGCCTCCCGTACGGTGCGGCGGTTGGCGGCCACCCAGTCCTGGTAGCGGAGGCGTTCCTCGTCCCTGATGGGAACCACGGCAATGCGCCGCTGGTCGCCGGCTGCCGGGCCATGGCCCGCGCCGTTGCGGATGGTCAGTTCCACCGTCCGCCCGGCCGCGCCGACCAGCTGCATGGCGGGAGTCAGGCTTTCGGTGAGCTGAACGCCGTCGACGGCGAGCAGGACGTCCCCGGCCTTGGCGGCGGCGCCGGGGCGGGACAGCGGCGACGTCGCGAGGGGATCCGACGATTCGCCCGCAAGGATGCGGATAATTTCCCAGCCCTCGCCGGTAAACGCCAGGTCCGCGCCGAGGCGGCCTTGCCCGTTGCTGCCGTTTTCGGTGGCCGCTGCCGGCCGGACGTACGCATGCGACGTGCCCAGCTCGCCGTGGAGTTCCCACAGCAGGTCCACGAGGTCGTCATGCGAGCCGAGCCTGTCGACCAGAGGCCGGTAGCGCTTATGGACCGATTCCCAGTCCTGGCCTGCCATGTCCTCGGTCCAGAAGAAGTCGCGCTGCAGCCGCCACGCCTCGTCAAAAGCCTGTCCCCAGACTCGCAGCGGATCCATCAGCACCCGGATGCGTGCGAGGTCCACCTTGACCGCCTGGCCGGATTCCTCGTCGGCCTTGGCGTCGGACGGCACCACCCGGATCTGCTTGTCATGGATCACCACCACCTTCTTGCCGTCACCGGAGAGCAGGTAGCTGTCCAGCGAGTCAACGATGGTGGTGCTCTTGCGCTTGGCCAGATCGAAACGGACCAGGCTGGGTGCGGCGTTTTTGTCCTCCAGGCTGGCTTTGCCGTCACCGGTCACCCCGGCAAGCGGGCTGTCCAGCCACAACAGCGCGCCGTCGACCGCCGTCAGGGAGGAGTAGTTGCCCTGCGGGACGGGGACGCTGACAACGCGGTGCGAGAGACCCTCGGCGTCAACGTTGACCGGCACCGGCTGGCCGGTCTCGCCGGCGTCGCCGTCCTGGCCCGTTTCCGACTCGAAGGAAAGGTCCACGCTTGGGCCGAAGGGAGATGCCGTATCCGCTGCCAGGGCCACGAGGTAGGGCTTGATCGGGCTGGGGAAGGAGAGGTCGAAGGAATGCCCGTCATAGACCGGATCGAAACTGCGGTTGGACAGGAAGGCGAGGAACTTGCCGTCCGGCGTGAACGACGGCGACTGGTCGCGGAAACGGCCGTCCGTCACGTCGATTATTTCTGGCGCCCCCGTACCGGTGCCTGCTGCGCCCGGACCGGCCGTGCCCACCCGGGTCAGCCTGAGACGGCTGCGGGAGCCGAAGGACGTCACGGGTTCCGACCAGGCCAGCCAGGCGGAGTCCGGCGACCAGCACAATGCTTCGATGCTGCCTTCGCCGATGCTCGTCACTGCGGTGATTGAGCCTGCCCGCGTATCGGCCACGTAGACATCGCCGAATGCGGTGCCCACGGCAATCCAGCGACCGTCGGGACTGGCTTCCATGGCGCTGGCCCGCGAAGGCTTGGGGAAGGCGATCCGGCTCGGGGCCGGGGACACGGAGCCGGCGCCCGGACCCTCCTGGTCCCCGGTGCCGGCGGCAGGAGCGACGTCCGCCTGCGAATCGTCAGCCACGGCGACATCAATGCGCTGGCCGGCGGTGCCGGCAGCCGGGACGGGACTGGGCAGTGCCGGAGCACCGGACGGCTGCTGTCCCGCGGCCTCCCCGGTGACCTGCCCTGTGGGCGGCACTCCGTGATCAGCCCGTGCTTCCGGTGCTTCGAGCTTTGGCGCGATCTCCCTGATGAACAGCGCTTCGTCTCCGTCGTGGTCCGCAACGTACGCGATGCGGCCCTCCGTCAAAGGGCGCGGCAGCCTGGCCCGAACGCCCGGTGTAGCTTCAACCACCCGCGAGGGCCCGTCCTTGTGCCGCAGCCAGTGGATGGTTCCGTGCGCCTCTACTGCACTGGCCGCTCCTGAGACGTCAGGGCGGACGTCACCGAGGTGCTTCTCAACCTTCAGCAGGGACGGACGGCGGCCCTGGGATGCCGATCCCAGTGAAATCTCCAGCCGGACGGCGTCGGAGGCAAGGTCAGGAAGAATCCACAGCTCACCGGCTGACTCGAAAATGACGCGCTTGCCGTCGGTGGATGCATGGCGGACGTAGAAGTCCTCATGGTCCGTGTGGCGCCGGAGGTCTGTGCCGTTGGGCAGAACAGAGTACAGGTTGCCGTAGCCTTCGTGGTCCGAGAGGAAGGCAATGCGCCCGTCGACCCACATGGGGTCGGCCAGGTTGCCGTCCAGGTCCGGAAGCAGCCGTGCGAACTCACCGTTGCCGTCGGCATCGATCCAGAGCTTCCCGGCCGTGCCGCCGCGGTAGCGCTTCCACCATGCGGGTTCCCGGGACAGAACGCTGGCCACGACAACGGGCTTCTCGTCGCCGACCTCGGTGCCGAAGGCCACGGATTCAACGGGCCCGAACGGCAGTTCCTCGGCCCAGCCGCCCTCCGTCGGGAGGCGGTAGGCATGCGTGAGCCTGCTCTCGGCCTGGCGGAACGCGCTGGTGACCACCACGTCGCCGGAGGCCGTGAAGCCTTTGACCCTGGTGGTGCTGTGACCGAAGAAAGTCAACTGGCGGTACCCGCCGCCGTCGACGTCGGCGATGACCACCTCAGGCGCCGTTCCCTGCACGACCGTCCAGACGAGCCGCTTGCCGTCCGGCGTGAACCGCGGGTTCCGGGCCGGGAGTTGCAAGGAGGAAATCCGCCAGGCACGGCCTCCGCCGAGGGGCGCGATCCAGACATCGTCCTCGGCCACAAACGTGACCAGATCGCCGTGAACATGCGGGAATCGGAAGTAGCTCGAAGAGGTCATCGTACGATCATAGTCAAAGTCACTAAGGCCGGCCGGGAGGTGCCCTGCCGTGCCGGGCCGTGTGGTGAGATGGATCATGCGAATCGTCATGGCCGGCTCCTCCGGGCTCCTCGGTACCGATCTTTCCGCCCATCTTCTCGCTGACGGACATGACGTCACGCGGCTGGTCAGGAGGACCCCTGCCTCGCCGGCGGAAGTGCGCTGGGACCCGGCCGCCGGCCACATCGACCCGTCCTGCCTCGAGGGAGCCGACGCCGTCATCAATCTGTCCGGGGCTGGCATCGGCGACAGGCCCTGGACAGGCCGCCGGATCGACGAGCTTTTTCGCTCACGGCTGGGCCCGACGCGGACCCTGGCCACGGCAATGAAGCATCTGGACGCGCCACCGAAAACCTTCATCAGCCAGTCCGGAACGGGCTATTACGGAGACGCAGGCAACGACGTCCTGCACGAGGAATCGCCTGCAGGGTCCGGCGTCCTGGCCCGGGTCTGTGTCGAGTGGGAAGCCGCCGCCCATGAGGCGCCGGCCGGTGTCCGCGTGGTGACCCCGCGGACTGCGGTGGTGCTCAGCCGGTCCGGCGGAGCCCTGGGCAGGCTGCTGCCGCTGCTGCGCCTGGGCGTCGGCGGGCCGCTCGGCAATGGCCGCCAGTACTGGCCCTGGATCACCCAGCCGGACCTGTCCGCAGCCCTTGGTTTCCTGCTGACGTCCACGCTCTCCGGGCCCGTTATCGTCGCGTCCCCCGAACCAGCCGACGTCAACGCCCTGGTGGGCGAGCTGGCCAGGGCCCTGCACCGGCCGGCGCTGCTCCGCGTTCCCGCGCCCGCACTGCGCCTGGTGATGGGCAAGCTGGCCGACGAGCTCGTGCTCGCCAGCCAGAAAGTGGAGCCGGCCCGGCTGAAGGATGCCGGATTCGTGTGGCGGCATCCTGCCCTGCGGCAGGCCGCCGAATGGGTGGTGCGCGGCGCCTGAGGGCCTGGCATCGCACGGGTCATGGCGCCGGCAGGATCTCTGAGATCAGCCACCTGCCATCAATGCGGAGCAGGACCAGCCGCAGATCGAGTGACGGCTGAGGAAGGCCGGTAGCCACCACGGCCCCCGCAGCAGACCGCTCCACATAACCGGACGTTGCAGCGGTCACTGCCACCACCGCTCTTGCCCCCGTGCTTTCCGGCAGGCTGCGGATGCGCACGAGGCTGGTGGTGAACCCGGCCAGGACAGTCCGGGAGTCCCGCAGCCGGACGCTGATCCGGCGGTCCGCCGCCGCTGCCGGAGAGTTCGGGGCGTTGACCTCGGCGAGCAGTTCCAGCCGTCCCTCGCTGAAGGCAGTGGATCGCAGCCAGGCCAGTCCTTTGACGGCTTCCACGGGATTTCCCGCCCGGAGTCGGCTGCGGACGGCAGCCGGGATCCCGGCCATTGTCGCCGCAGGAGCAGGAGTCGCAGCAGGAGCAGGCGCCGGTGAGCCGTCACGCACCAGGGAAGGCCCGGTGCCGGTACCGCCCGGAAGCGGGTCCGAGGGTGGCGCCGTCGGCAGCAGCCATGCGCCCGCAATGACGGGAGCGGCCAAAAGGCCTGCCCAGGCGGCTCTCCGACGGCGGGGCGCGGCAGCCGCGCCCCGCGAGGCGCGCCGCCGCTGGCCGGAGAGCGGCGCACCCCGATCTGACCGGGCGTGCCGGCCATGCCTGCCTGGCAACAGGCCGTCCGGAGCGCTGGCCAGGGAACCGGCCGATAGCCGGCCACCGAGCGGCTCTTCGGAGGTGCCCGGGCGCTTCCGGAACGCGGCGGCGGGCGCGGACGTGCGGAGGCGCCTCCCCCAGGCACCGAGCCGTTCCCGCATCCGGCCGCGGGCCGGCTGCTCCGGCTTGCGGGTCAGCAGCTCCGGCAGGACGGTCGGATGCACGGAGCGTGAAAGGTCGACCGGAAGTGCTCCCGCGCTCCGGTAGATGGCCGTGGCCAGTTCCGCGGCGTCCGGCCGCTGCCGCCGGTCCTCGCTGAGGCCTGCCTCCAGCGCCGCAGCAAGATCATGGGGGACGTCCGGCACCAACAACGACAGCGGCGGCCTGTCGGGTGCAGGGAGCGGCGGCGCTCCGGTGAGGCAGTACCAGCCCAGCGCGGCGGCGGCGTAAACGTCGCGGCCGGGCTGCAGTCCCGCCCTGAGTGCATCGACCGGTGAGGGATCCCGAAAACCGTCGGTGCCATGTTCGGAAACGCCGGCAGGATCTCCCACCATCCGTGCCAGGCCAAGGTCGGCGAGGAGCGGTTTTCCATGCCCGGAGAAGAGCACGTTTCCGGGCGAAACGTCTGAATGCGTGAATCCCCTGCCGTGCAGATAGGCCAACGCCTGCGCAATGGGCGTCAGCACCGTCACAGTTTCCCCGACACTGAGCCTGCCCCGGGCGCCGACAAGTTGCCGCAGTGAACCGCCCGGCGCGTAGTCCATGAGGATCCCGACGACGTTCTCCGTGGCCCCGCCGATGGTGACAACGTCGATAGTGACAACGTCGTGCGACTTCACCAGGTGACCGTGGTCAAGGACCGACATGATCAGGATCTCCCGGCGGATATCCTCCTCCGCATGCTGCACCGCCCCGCTCCCCGGTCCAGTCCCGGATGCCGTGCCGAAGCACTTCAGCGCCAGCTTGCGTCCGCTCGCCTCCTCGGTCACCAGCCACACCACGGCGCTGCCGCCGCTGCCGAGCCGCCTGCACACCCGGTAGCCCGGAACCTGCGGCTCGCGTTCCCCGGAATGATCCGTGTCCTGACTCACGTCGTCCATGGCTTAATGCCTACCCGAATCGGTGAGTTCCTGCAGAAGTTATCCACAGGCGGCGGACGCCGGCGCGGGCCGGGCCGCCGGGGGGGGGTGCCTCTATGGTTTTCGTCAAGCGGCTGAGGGTAGGTTCCGTGGCTCAGGTTCTTGGTAGAGGGTTCCGTCTCGGAGCATGGCGAAGAGTACGTCTGAGCGGCGTCTGGCGAGGGCGATGAGGGCTTGGTTGTGA
>NZ_JAFHKT010000005.1 GCF_017052465.1 Arthrobacter pascens | reverse complement strand
GGTCGTGCCCGCCACCTGGGTCCAGGTAGCCCAGAGCGCACCGGTGGAATCCTTATCGATGGTCAAAGTCTCGCTGCTGTTGTTCGAAATCACCTGCGGAAACCCCGCATCCAGCGAGTAGGCCCCGCCCGAATAGCTGTAGCGGTACAGGCGGGCCGGCTGCCCGGCCGCGGAATTGCCAAGGGTCACCACGTTTGAGGCGATGTACAGGTGGGTCCCGTCCCACAGCGTGTCCGACGACGTCGTGCCTCTGGTGTCGCTCCGGACCCCGGTGTCCACCCACGCCCCCGCACTCCGGTTCAGCCGGTAAATGCTCCACCCGCTGCCGGTGGTCCACATGTTCGCCCACCACGACCCGTCATTCCACCACAGCTTGCTCTGCGGTTTATCCGCCGTCGGCGGGTTACTCACACCC
>NZ_JAFHKT010000135.1 GCF_017052465.1 Arthrobacter pascens | reverse complement strand
CCCCTGTGTGTCAGGCTCTTGTGTGACAGGTTTCTGTCTATACCGGACGGGGCACTCGGGGCGGGGAAGGTCTTTGATGGATTTTGTTATTCCTGTCCGCCATTCCAATCGTCGCTTCACTGTTGACGAGAAAAACGCGATTCTGGATGAGCACGAGAAGTGTTTTGAGCTAGGTTCCAAGGCTGCACTGGCCAGGGCCGTTGGGATCAAAGCTGCGACTATTCGGGAATGGGCGTGTGCCCGGGAATCCGGTGAGCTGCCGGCTGCGGCAGGTTCAAGTTGGGAGGATCCGCGATTGAACGCAGGAGATAAGAAGCAGCTCAAACGCGTATTGAGGGAAAACGAACTCCTCAAGGCCAAGCTGGCACGGTCCGAAGCTGCGGTGGACATTTTGGGAAAAGCTTCCGCGCTCTTGGATGCAATGGCCAAGAGCGCGGCGGCAACCGAGCCACAACTCGAGGAGCCAGAGCCCGGGCGGCCAGAGTGGTTGATGCCAAAGTCTGGAAAGACATTGCCCTGACTTTCGCCGGGAATCTCGTGACAGCCGGCTGGTCAGCGCTGAAGGCTTGCGCGTTGGTAGGTGTGCATCGCACGTCCTGGTACCGGCATCTGAATCCTCCGCCCCCGGCGGGGATCACCGTTCCGCATGCCGACCGGGACTACCCGAACCGGATCACCGCCGCCGAAACCGAGGAGTTTATGGG
>NZ_JAFHKT010000134.1 GCF_017052465.1 Arthrobacter pascens | reverse complement strand
GGGTCCTGCGACGAAGACGGTGAGGGCCAGGATGACGGCCAGCACCATGTTGATGTTGGAGAGCCACTGGATGCCGCGGCTGATGCCGGAAACGGCGGAGGCGACGAAGCAGGTTGTCAGGATGGCGACGATCCCCACGAGGAACGGCGTGCCGGCCTCTCCTACCCAGCCGTTGGAGGTCATGCCGCTGCCGATCTGCAGCGCGCCCAGGCCCAGGGATGCGGCGGTGCCGAAGAGCGTGGCGAAGATGGCCAGGATGTTGATGAATTTCCCGACCGGACCTTCGACCGTCCGGACGCCGAAGAGCGAGGTGAAGGCGGCTGAGATCAGCTGCCTGCGGCCGAGGCGGTAGGTGCCGTAGGCCATGGCGATGCCCACCACGGCGTACATCGCCCAGGGGTGCAGGGTCCAGTGGAAGATGGACGTAGCCATGGCGGTCTGGATGGCATCGGGCGTGCGGCCGTCCACTGTTCCGGGCGGGGGCGAAACATAGTGGTACAGCGGCTCGGCCACGCCATAGAACATGAGCCCGATGCCCATGCCGGCGGCAAACATCATGGCGACCCAGGACACGGTGCGGAATTCGGGTTTCTCGCCGTCCTTGCCCAGTGGGATGTTGCCGAACTTGCCAAGGGCAAGCCACAGCACGAAAACGACAAAGAGGGAGGCCAGGCCCATAAACAGCCAGCCGGTGTACTGCATCACCCAATTGAGGGCGTTCTGGGATGTTGTTGCCAGGCTCTCCCTCCCGGAAAAGCCCCAGATGACGAAGGCGAGAGCCAGCACGCCCGTGATGCCGAACGTTG
Organism: Arthrobacter pascens; assembly: GCF_017052465.1. Lineage (GTDB taxonomy): Bacteria > Actinomycetota > Actinomycetes > Actinomycetales > Micrococcaceae > Arthrobacter > Arthrobacter pascens. Next base: position 178,629 of record NZ_JAFHKT010000134.1, on the reverse strand, counting down.
TCTTATCAAGGGGGAGGGAGCGGCGCCTGCCCAGACCGGCCGCCTGTTCAGCTTCGGTCTGTCGCAGCTCCTGGAGAATCTGTTCGTACTCTTCGGAGTCGGGCAGGCTCGTTGCTGCTGTTTCCGGCTGGAGGGCTACCTCTTCCGGCTTGTCGCCGGCGGGCAACTGTTCAGGTGTTGGTTTGACGTCACTATTTGTTGCCATGAGCGGGTCCTTTGCTCGGCGAGTGTCATGGGTCGGGCTTAGATATGGCCTTCGGCTGTCAGTCCCGGAGGCAGGTTGGGCGCCTCGTCGGATTCGATGACCATAATGTCGCCGTCAACAACCTTGACCTCGTGGTGGCGGACCGGCAGTTTGGCCGGGGGCGCGTCTACTGAACCAGTACGGAGGTTGAACTTGGAGGCGTGCAGCGGGCATTCGACCCAGCAATCCTCAACATATCCGTCGGCCAGGGAAGCATCCTGGTGCGTGCACGTGTCGTCGATGGCGAAAAGCTCGCCTTCTTCCGTGTGGAAGACAGCGATGGGCGGGGCGGTATCCAGGCGCAGCGCCTCTCCAGGAGCGAGTTCGCTGAGGGGGCAGGCCTTGTGCATGGAGCACCTCTTTTTTGATAGAGGATGAGATTGTGCGGGCTGTGAACGGCGCCGCGTCTTTTTGTTCCGGAAGAATCAACAGACTTCGCGTTATGCAACAGAGTGCGCTCGGCCACACGCGATGTCAAGCTTTTTTTAGCCGTTACCTACCCTTTTACTCTGTGTCGGCGAAGGTTGACAGGCCAGTGTGGCATCCCTCACGCTGTTGCATATAGCGATTCATGTTGCGTATACAGCAATTAGAAGTGGGAGATTATGCAGACGCTTGCGATCGTCGGAGCCTCGCTGGCCGGCCTCTCCGCCGCCAGGGCCGCCCGCGCCCAAGGCTTCACGGGAAGGTTGCTCATCATTGGCGATGAGCACCACCGTCCTTATGACAGGCCCCCGCTATCCAAGGATTTTCTGCTCGGTACCATCACGTCCGAAGACCTCTTCCTGGAGACGGACGATGACGGGTTGCAGGCGGAGTGGCTCCTCGGAGGCGGAGCGATTGGCTTGGATGTAGCTCCACGGACCGTTCGGCTGCACGACGGCAGCTCCGTCAGTGCCGACGGCATCGTGATAGCGACCGGCGCGCGCGCCCGGAAGCTGCCGGCCCTGGAAGGGCTTGAGAATGTTTTTTACCTTCGGACCATCGCCGATGCCCAAGGATTGACGCCGCGGCTGGTGCCGGGCGCCCGCATGACGGTTATCGGCGCCGGCTTTATCGGCGCGGAAGTAGCCTCCGCCGCTGCGTCACGGGGAATGGAGGTGACCATGATCAACAACGCCCCCGTTCCGTTTACGGCGCAACTCGGGCAGGACATGGGGGACGTGGTCGCCAAGCTGCACCGGGCCAACGGCGTCAATCTCATTTGCGGTGCCGTCATCGAAGAATTCCATACTGGCGAGGGCGTCATCTCCGGGCTCACACTGGCTGACGGCCGGCACCTGGAAACGGACGTCGTCGTGGTGGGTATTGGCGCGGAACCGAACACGGAGTGGCTGGAAGGATCCGGAGTCGAGCTCGGCTCGGGCGTGCTGTGCGATGCCATGGGCCGCACCAACGTTCCGGGCATCGTCGCCGTCGGTGACTGCGCTGCCTGGTTCGATAAGGCCCGTGGAGGCCACCGGCGGGTGGAGCATTGGACGGGCGCCCTGGAGCGCGCGGCGCTGGCCGTTCAGGCCCTCTTGGACAGCAATGCTCCGGAGCAGCCGTCGAAGCCGCCGTATTTCTGGTCTGACCAGCACGGCGTCAAGATCCAGTTCGCCGGTCATTCCTCCGGCTACGACCGTGTGGAAGTAGAAGAGGGTGATCCCCAGGAGCACAGCTTCCTTGCCGTGTATTACCGCGGCGACGACGCCGTTGCGGTGCTGGGAATGAACCAGCCACGGCTGTTCGCCAGGTGGCGGCGCAACCTGGCAGCTCCGGCGCCCAAGCCGGAGGGCCAGCCCGGCCTGGTTGCCACGGCGGCGCATTAAGCAGCAGGTGCCCCACAGGCTCAACCAGCGTTCGTCTAGCGCCGGGTGTACCCCATGTTCGCGCTGATCTGCAGCCCGGCCTCCTTCAGCGCCTCGAGGAGTCCCGGTGTCTTTTCGGGATCGAAGCGGAAGGCGGGGCCGGAGATGCTGATGGCTCCGATCACCGATCCAACATGGTTGTACACCGGCACCGCCATGGATTTCAGCCCGATCTCGAATTCCTCCAGGGTCACCGCATAGCCGTTCCCGACGACGTCGAGGAGCTGTTCGTCGAGTTTGTCCCGGCTGGTGATGGTCCGCGGCGTGCGGGCAGGGAGCCCTGTCTCTTTCAGGATCCTGTCGCGGTCGTCCGCGGACAGTGCTGCCAACAGGATCTTGCCGCTGGACGTGGCGTGCAGCGGCGTCAGGCTGCCCACCCAGTCGTACGTGGCCAGCGTGGAGGGGCCCATGGCCTGGTCAACGTTCACTGCGTAGTTCGAGCGCAGCACGGCCAGGTTCACGGTTTCCTTGAACTGGTCCGCCAGGCCTTCCAGCACGGGCCGGGCTTCGCGGACCAGGCTCAGCCGGCCGGGGATGGAGCTGGCCAGGCGCAGGATGCCGAAGCCGAGCTGGTACTTTCCGCGTTCACTGTTCTGGTGGACGATGTCCCTGCTGACCAGGGACCCGAGCAGCCGGGACACGGTGGACTTGTGGATGCCCATCTCCTCGGCTATGTCGCTCACGCCGGCGTGGCCGTCCCGGGCCAGGATCTCCAGGACTGCGAGGGCGCGGTCTACCGACTGGACGCCGCCGTGTTGGGCTGCCTCGCTGTCGATCTCAGATTCAGGGTCAGTCTTCGAAGCCATGCTCCATACTCTCAAGTAATTTCTGCGGCCCGCTTACCTGCCACAAGGCCGCCGCAGCGTCCTCTGGTCTCTTTGCACAGTTCGATCCTAGTCCGGCAAGTGTGACTCGGCCGACATTGCGGTAAGCGGCTTGACGGGGCCGGGCGGGATGTCAGCGCAGGCTAAGACGCATCAGCACGCGCGGGAAGCCGTTGATGACGGAGTCCGTGTCCGCAGCTTTGGTGAACCCGGCGCCCTCGAAGAGCGCCCGTGTGCCGACGTAGGCCATCGTGAGATCCACCTTGTGGCCTAGGTTGTCCACGGGGTAGCCCTCGATGGCGGGCGCGCCGTAGCTCCTGGCAAAGTCGACGGCGCCCTGCAGCAGATGATGCGAGATGCCACTGCCGCGGTGCCCGGGCCGCACCCGGATGCACCACACAGACCACACATCGAGGTCGTCCACGTGCGGAATCTTGCGGTTGCGGGCAAAGCTGGTGTCGGCACGCGGATGGACGGCTGCCCAGCCCACCACTTCGTCACCGTCGTAGGCGAGGACGCCGGGCGGCGGATCCTGCGCCACCAGTTGCTTCATCATTTCGCCGCGCTCGGTTCCGTGCAGTTCGAGGTGCTGCTTGGAGGGGATGCGGTAGCTCAGGCACCAGCACACGTTGGCATCCGGCCGCTTCGGTCCGACCATTGCCTTAACGTCCTCGAACCGGCCTGCCGGGCGGACATCGATCGCCATGGAGTCCCGTCCTTCCGCTCGAAGCTCCGGCTTCCGCCTACCGGAGGCCCTTGCTGTGGGCCATCGCGATGGCTTCCGTGCGGGAGGACGCTCCCACCTTCCGGAAGATGTTCCGCAGGTGGAACTTCACCGTGTTCTCGCTGATGTGCAGTTTCCCGGCGATGGCCCGGTTCCGCTGCCCGGCGGCCAGCAGCTGGAGCACCTCCAGTTCGCGGTCGCCGAGCTTCCATTCGGAAACGTCGGCGATCTGGCGCGCCGGCGGGTCGAGCGGGATGGCAACGGCGACGTCGGCGCCCCAGCCCGGCATCACATCGACCGACATGCGGCCGTTCAGGGCTTCCACCCGGTGACCGAGGCGGGCCATGTTCGGTGCCTCTCCGGACAGTTCGCCCGGACCGTCGTCGCGCACGTTGACCAGCAGGTTCTCTCCGTCGCAATCCCACTGCGTCCGGATCCGGCGCACCCCGCCTTGGTCCACCATGGCGAGCACCAGACCGCGGACGATCGCCCGGGCGGCGTGGGCCACCTCGCCGGGCAGGGCGCGGCCGTTGACGGGAGGTTCGATGAACTGGACGTCAATGCCGCTGAAGTGCATCAGCGGTTTCAGATCCTCGCGGAGGCGCTGGAACGCCGAAGAGACGGGTTCCTCCACCAGTTCGTTGGTGCGGTCGCTCAGCGTCCGAAGTCCCACCAGGGCCTTGGCCGCGGATTCCGTGGCCGCCTTGCGCGCAGCGTCATCGGCAAGGGCCGGGGAACGCAGCGCGGCGAGCAGGGTTTCGAGGGTGGTGGAGTGCCTGTCCACGAGTTCGGCTGTCACCCTCACCCGCTCGGCCGAGGCCGCGCGGGACTCAATGAGGTACGACGGCGGTGCATCCGCCACCTTCTCCCGGATCCGCTCGGCGGCCAGCGTCCAAAGGTAACGGAGCAGGCGCTCAGCAGGGGCCCGGTCGGCGGGATCCGGCAGGGGCTGCGGATCGGCGAGGACCAGCAGCGCGTTGCTCGGTGAGGAAAGGGCCAGGACCGGGCGTTTCACGCCGCCGAGCACGGCTTCGCCGAGCCATGGGGGGCCGGAGCTGCCTTCACCTGGCAGGCCTTCGCCGGACACCGATGCCCGGATGTGGTCAAGTTCGGCAATGGACACGCGGCTGATGATGGCTTCGTCGCCTGCCTTCTTCTGCGGCCGGCCGGTGCAGTCCTCGGTGAAGATGACCAGGGCACTGCTGCGCACATAGGGGAGTGTGGCGTCCCGCAGCCGTGCCGCGATGGTGGCCAGCGGCGCAGTGGACAGCGCGGCGATGGCGTCCAGCAGCGGCTGCGCGTTGAGGACGAACGTGCTCAAATTTAGCAGCCCTGCATCGGGCAGCAGGGGTGGGGGAGGGGCTTCGGAGGCTTCGACGGAGGTTACCACCTGCCCAGTTTACGGTGTCTTGCGGATTTGCCTACCCCTTTGGGTGGTTATAACCGTCCGATCAAAGCGTTGGACCCACCCAACAGGCAGGCGAGGATGAATAGGTAACAACTTTCTTGAAGGAGGAACCTGCCAATGAGCGTCGTCTCAGAATCCGGTCCGGCCGCCCTGGCCGATGTATCCCGGTCCTTTGACCGCAACCGGACCCTTGTCCAGGACGAAATCAGCGCAGTGTTCCAGCGCGTCGATCCGGCGCAGGTCGCGGCCCTGGTCACCGAACTGAGGCTGGCCGACAGGATCTTCGTGACCGGCGCGGGGCGGAGCGGCCTCGTCCTGAAGATGGCCGCCATGCGGCTGATGCACCTCGGGCTGAACGTGCATGTCGTGGGGGAGATCACCGCACCCGCCATCCGCTCCGGAGACCTGCTCCTCGCGGCGTCGGGTTCGGGCACCACCGCCGGCGTCGTCAAGGCGGCGGAGACCGCCGCCGCGCAGGGCGCGCGGATCGCCGTCTACACCACAAACGCCGGTTCCCCGCTCGCCAAGGCAGCCTCCGCCGTCGTACTCATCCCCGCCGCTCAAAAGACGGACCACGGCTCCGCTTTGTCGCGGCAGTACTCGGGAAGCCTGTTCGAGCAGGTGCTGTTTGCCACCACCGAAGCGGTGTTCCAAAGCCTGTGGGACGAGGACGCGGCATCCCCGGAGGAACTCTGGCAGCGGCACGCGAACCTCGAATAGCCGTCCCTTCGTCCCTGACCACCACCAAGAACCAGCCTCAATCCAAAGAGAAAAGAGAATCACCTATGAAACTGCAAGTCGCCATGGATGTCCTGACCGTCGAAGCCGCCCTGGAGCTCGCCGGCAAGGTCGCCGAATACGTGGACATCATTGAGCTCGGCACCCCGCTGGTGAAGAACGCCGGGCTGTCCGCCGTGACCGCCGTGAAGACCGCCCACCCGGACAAGATCGTCTTCGCCGACCTGAAGACCATGGACGCCGGCGAACTCGAAGCCGACATCGCCTTCAGCGCCGGCGCAGACCTCGTCTCGGTCCTCGGCGGTGCCGACGACTCCACCATCGCCGGTGCAGTCAAGGCAGCCAAGGCGCACAACAAGGGCGTCGTCGTTGACCTGATCGGCGTTGAGGACAAGGTGACCCGCGCCAAGGAAGCCCGCGCGCTGGGTGCGAAGTTCGTGGAGATGCACGCGGGCCTGGATGAGCAGGCCAAGCCGGGCTATGACCTGGATGTGCTGCTCAGCGCCGGCGAGGAAGCCCGGGTGCCGTTCTCCGTGGCCGGTGGCGTGAACATCTCCACCATCAACGCCGTGCAGCGCGCCGGCGCGGACGTCGCCGTCGTCGGCGGTTCCATCTACAGCGCAGCGGACCCCGCACTTGCCGCCAAGGAACTGCGCGCCGCCATTATCTAGTTTCGGGCGGTTTCAACCGACAGGCCGGATGCGAATCCGCCGTCGCCTTACGGTGACGGCGGATTCGCTGGTTTAAGGTGCGCTCACCGCCGGGACGCCGAGGAGGCTGTCCAGCAGCCCGTTGCGGAACTTGCCCGCCGGATCGTGTGCCGCTGCCAGCAGCCGGAAATCGGCAAAGCGCGGGTAGAGCGATTCCCAGTCGTGGCCGCCGGGCGTGAAAAGCTTGCCCCAGTGCGGTCTTGCCCCGAACGGCCGCAGCAGGTCTTCGAGCCGAGGAAGAACCGCTTCCACCTCCTGCTGCAGCGGCTTCCAGGTGAAATGCAGGGCCACACTCTGCTGCCGGTAGAAGGGGCTGAGCCAGAACTCGTCTGCGGCGCCCGTCCGGATTTCTGAGACGAACAGCAGCGGCGCAAGTTTGTCCGCCAGGCTCCGCACCGCCTCGAGGGCGGCAGGCGCGTGCTCCAGCGGCAGTATGAATTCGCTCTGCAGTTCCTCGCCTTTGCTGGGCGTGAACTCGTGGCGGAAGTGCGGCAGCCGGTCCAGCCAGGGTCCGGGCTCATCCATCTGGACGGTGCAGTTCTCGCCCGACATGCCAGGCAGCGGGTGCCGCGGGCGTGTGGCGGGCGCGGCTCCAAACCGGTCCCGATTGGGAGGCTCGGAATCCAGGGCCTTGAGCCAGACCTGGCTGATGGCATCGCCCGCGTAGTCGGTAAACAGGCTCACGCTGTAGGCGCTGGATACCAGCGGTGTGAAGTCGGCCAGGGCCCGTTCCCACGGCAGGTTCTCCAGAACGCGCTGGCGCATCCGGAAGCTAGGCCTGACGGCGAGCTCGAGGCCGGTGACGATGCCAAGGGCACCCAGGCCCACTACGCTTCCCAGGAACTCATCCCCGTCCCCGTGCGAGAGCGAAACCTGCTCACCGGAGGGCCTGATCAAGTCAATGCCCACTACCGCTCCGGCCAGGGAAGGGTTGTTCACGCCAGAGCCGTGGGTGCCGGTTTGAACTGCTCCTGCGACGGAAATGTGGGGCAGCGACGCCAGATTATGGATGGCGGCGCCCGATTGTTCCAAGGTGCGGCACAGCGCACCGTAACTCACTCCGCCGGTGACGCGCACCGTCTGCCGTTCCCGGTCCAGTTCGATGTGCTGCGGCAGGGCGTCCAGCAGCACGTGGACGCCGTCGGTGTCCCCCACGCGGTTGAAGGAGTGCCGCGATCCCAGGGCCTTGACCCGTCGGGCGCCCGCTATCAGTTCGGCGAGTTCGGCCACCGACTCTGGCCGCCTGACGTCCGTTGATGCGTAGTTCAGGTTTCCTGCCCAGTTCTTCATTCGTCGGCTTTCCGGTCGGCATGGCTGTCACCCAACTGTGAACGCTAACAATTCTCCGTGTCAAGACGCTTCCGCCGCTGGGCCGGCGGGGCGGACGGTAACATCATCAGCAACAGTGCGCCAGCAGCCGTCGGCGGCTGGCCTCGGCCCGGGAACCACGAAAGGGGAGCAGTGCGCGCAACCGTCAAGGACGTCGCGCGTCGTGCCGGCGTTTCCCCCAAGACTGTCTCGAACGTGATGAACGGCGTCGTTCCGGTCAGTGGATCCACCAGACTCAGGGTGGAGCAGGCCATGGTCGAACTCGACTATGTGCCCAACCTCTCCGCCCGCGGCCTGCGCAACGGCAGGTCGGGCGTCATTGCCTTGGCGCTGCCGGACCTGGCCACCCCCTACTCCGCGGAAATTGCGCACAACGTGGTGGAAGTTGCGCACGAGCAGGGCTGGAGCGTCCAGATCGAGGAAACCGGATCCGATCCGCAGCGCGAATACGAACTCATGTCCCGCGCCCGGTCCAATCTGGTTGATGGCCTCATCCTCAATCCGGTGGTGCTGGACGAGAGCGCCGTCAAGGTGGGCGTCTCGCTGCCCCCGGTGGTCCTGCTGGGGGAGGTATCCCAAAAGCTGGCTGACCGCGTGTGGGTGGACAGCGTTGCTGCTGCCCGCGACATGACGCTGGCACTTGCCAGGACCGGGCGGCGTCGCATCGCAGTGCTCGGAACTGCCGAGGGCCGAAGCTCGGCCGCAGCGATCCTGCGCACCCGCGGTTATCAGGCGGCACTCGACGAGCTGGGCATTGACCGGGACGACTCGCTGCTGATTCCCTGCGAAAAGTGGACGCCGCAGACGGCCGCGGCCGCGCTCACCTCGTACCTGGACTCCCATCCGGTCCCCGACGCGCTGTTCTGTTTCACCGACTCCATGGCCATCGGTGCGCTCAGCGTGCTGTGGAAGCGGGGAATCAGCGTTCCGGCTGATGTAGCCGTAGCGGGGTTCGACGACATCGCGGACGGGCAGTATGCCGTGCCGTCACTGACGACTGTCTCCTTCGACAAGCGGCAAATAGCCAGCGAAGCGCTGCGTCTGCTCACCGAGCGGATGGCGGACCGTGCGGGCGGGCAACGGGTGGCGACTGTTGACTACAGGATTGTGGAACGGGACAGCACTCGCCTCTAATCGAGCCAGCGCTATCAGATTGTTGGCGCTAACAATTTTTCCTTGTGGCCGTTATTACATCGATGTAAAGTGGGGCCTGCGTCACACCGGGCCCGGCTCGTCCCGTGCGGAAAGAGCAGGATCAGCGAGGTTGGTGTGCCACAAGGACTACTTTTCAGCGGACCCATCCAAAGGAGTGACGGGTGAAGCAATTTGATTCTCTTGCCGGGAAACAACTGAACCGGCGGCAGTTACTGGCAGGTTCGGCCGTCCTCGGCGGCATGCTCGCGGCGGCCGGCCTCACCGGCTGCGGCGGAAGTGCCAATGCCGCAGTGCAGGACATCGCGTTCTGGCACCTGCTGTCCGGCGGTGACGGCATCAAGATGCAGGCAATGATCAGCAAGGCGAACCAGGGCAATCCCGGTTTCACCGTTCATCCAACCGTGCTGGCGTGGGGGCCTCCCTACTACACAAAGCTGGCCATGGCGTCTGCCGGCGGCCGTCCTCCGGAACTGGCCATCATGCACGCCAGCCGGGTGCCCGGCTACGCGCCGGGCGGGCTCATCGACCCCTGGGACATGTCCTTGCTGGCCGAACACGGCGTGACGCCGGAGAGCTTCGCACCGAGGATCTGGGACAAGAGCCAACAGAACGGCCGGGTTTTTTCCATCGCCCTGGACTCCCATCCTTTCGTCATGTTCTACAACACCGACGTTGCGGCAAAAGCCGGAGTCCTTTCCGCGAACGGGCAGCTGCAGGACGTGAGCTCGCCGCGGGAGTTCCTCGGGATGGCCCGCGAGATGCAGAAGGTGACCAAGGCGCACGGCCTGTCCTTCGGCTACCTCGGCAGCGGGTCCCAGATGTGGCGTCTTTTCTACACCCTCTACAAGCAGCACGGTGTGGACATGGAACTCACCCCCGGGCAGCCGATGCAGGCCGACAGGGATGCGGCGGTTGAGTCCCTGGAGTTCATGGCGTCCCTGTTCGACGACACCGTCGCTGCCAAGAGCGGGGACATCAGCACGGGCATCGCCGAATTTGCCCGCGGCAGTTCCGGCATGCTCTTCAGCGGCGTCTGGGAACTTCCCACCCTGAAGAAGGCCGGGTTGCCCGTCGACGCGGCGACCATCCCCACGCTCTACGGGACCCCGGCGTCCTATGCCGACTCGCATTCCTTCGTCCTGCCCCGCCAGTTGAACGACGACGACGAGAAGCGGCGCAGCGTGTACAAGTTCGTGAGCGATGTCCTCAAGGGGTCGCTGTCGTGGGCCGAGGCCGGACACATCCCGGCATATCAGCCGATTGTGAAGTCGCAGGCGTACCGGGAACTCACCCCGCAGATTCACTACGCCAACGCGGCGGACATCATCACCTACGACCCCGAGTCGTGGTTCAGCGGCTCCGGTTCGGACTGGCAAACGTACTTCGCGGAGAACGTGCAGAACGTGCTCCTCGGCCGCGACAAGGCTGCCGACGGCTGGGACGCCTTCGTGCGCCGCACCAACACGCTTCTCTTCCGGCCCAATCCGGTTTGAGCCACCCGAGTGACAAAGGAGTCCCTGATGAGTTCCTTAACAACATCCCGCCGCGGCGCTGGGCGTACGGCGCCCTCGAGTCCCGCCGGGCGCCGACTGACAACGTCCGGTGCGGCCCCGTCCAGTCCGCGCCGAACCAGGGACAACCTGACCGGCTGGGGCTTCGCCGCCCCGTTCCTGGCGTTCTTCCTGGTCTTCCTCGTCTGGCCCATTCTGTACGGGCTGTTCATGAGCCTGACCGGCAAGTCCCTCACCGGTGCCAACGACAGCCTGATCGGTTTGGCCAACTACGCTGAGGCCCTGGCCGATGCGGACATGTGGCGTTCCCTGGGCAACACGCTCTACTTCACGGTGATCAGCACCGTTCCCTTAGTGCTCGTTGCCCTGGTGATGGCGGCCCTGCTGAACGTCGGGCTCCCCGCGCAGTGGCTGTGGCGGCTCTCGTATTTTGCTCCGTACCTGCTCGCCTCGACGGTGGTCTCGCTCTTCTTCACCTGGATGTACAACCCGCAGCTGGGGCTGATCAACGATTCCCTGTCCAAAATCGGGCTGCCCAAAGTGGCATGGCTGAACGATCCGAATGTGGCGATGTGGGCCATCGTCATCGCCACGCTGTGGTGGACCGTCGGGTTCAACTTTCTGCTGTACCTTGCGGCCATGCAGAACATCCCCCACCAGCACTACGAGGCGGCATCCCTGGACGGGGCCGGAGCCTGGAGGCAGTTCTTCTCCATCACCTTGCCTCAACTGGCGCCGACCACCGTGATGATCGTCCTCCTCCAGATCCTTGCATCACTGAAAATCTTCGATCAGGTGTACCAGATGACGGCCGGCGGCCCCAGCGGCTCAACCCGGCCGGTGGTCCAGTACATCTTCGAAACCGGGTTTACCGGCTACCGGCTGGGCTACTCCGCAGCCGTGTCCTACATCTTCTTCGGGCTGATCGTGATCGTCTCGGTCATGCAGTTCTTCGTCACACGCCGCAGGAGTGCATAACCATGGCAACCCAGACCCTCACCCGCCCCGCTCCGCACGCCGCCGCCGGACCGGCGCTCCGAAAACCGCGCAGGAAGATCACGGCCGGCAAGGCCGCAGTGACCGCGGTCGCCGCGGTCCTTGCGGTCCTGTGGCTTGTTCCCTTCGCCTGGGCCACGGCCACGGCCTTCAAGAGCGAGCCCGACGCCGCAGCGCCGGAGGTCAGCTGGTTCCCGCCGTCGGGCTTTACCGCGGATGCCTTCGTCAAAGTGTTCCAGGACGGCAACATCCCGCTGTGGACGTGGAATTCCTTCTACACCTCTGCTGCCATCACCGTGATCACCCTGGCCATCTCCGCGCTGGTCGCCTATGCCCTCTCCCGCATCGACTTCCGGGGCAAGAAAGTCCTGATGACGGTGATCATCGCCTCCATCATCATCCCGCCGCCTGTGCTGATGATTCCGCTGTTCTATCAAATGGTGGCGCTGCACATGATCGACACGTCCTGGGCGGTCATCCTGCCGCAGGTCATCCATCCCGCCATGGTGTTTGTGCTCAAGAAGTTCTTTGACCAGATCCCGCGTGAACTCGAGGAGGCTGCGGTGATGGACGGCGCCAGCCGGATGCGGATCTTCATGCAGATCATCCTGCCGCTCTCCCGGCCGATCCTCGCCGCCGTCGCCATTTTCGTTTTCATCAGCGCATGGAACAACTTCCTCTGGCCCTTCATCTCCACCAACGACGGATCCATCCTGACCCTTCCGGTGGGACTGCAGACCATCAAAAGCGCCTACGGCATCCAATACGCACAGAACATGGCATCCGCGCTGCTCGCAGCCTTGCCGCTCATCCTGGTTTTCCTGTTCTTCCAGCGCCAGATCATCAAGGGCGTTGCGACGACCGGACTCGCCGGCACCTGAACCGGCCCTTTGATTACTTTCAACGAACCTGTCCAACCAAAAGGAGATACCCCACATGTCCCGCGCAAGAATCACCCTGGACCGAGACTTCACCATCGGGGAGGTGCCCCGCCGCCTTTTTGGCTCCTTTGTTGAGCACATGGGCCGGTGCGTCTACACCGGAATCTACGAACCGGGCCATCCCGAGGCCGACGACAACGGCTTCCGGCAGGACGTGCTCAAGCTCGTCAAAGAACTCGGGGCCACAGTCATCCGCTACCCCGGCGGGAACTTCGTCTCCGGCTACAACTGGGAAGACGGAGTCGGTCCCCGGGAAAACCGGCCCCGGCGGCTCGACGGCGCCTGGCACACCCTGGAAACCAACGCCTTCGGACTGCACGAGTTCGTGGACTGGTCCCGGCAGGCGGGGACCGAAATCATGGAAGCCATCAACCTGGGCACCCGGGGAGTGGACGCGGCACGGGAGATTGTGGAGTACGCCAACCATCCGGGCGGAACGCATCTGTCGGACCTGCGCGCCAAGAACGGACACAAGGACCCGTTCAACATCAAGCTGTGGTGCCTCGGCAATGAAATGGACGGCCCCTGGCAGATCGGCCACAAAACCGCGGACGAGTACGGCCGGCTGGCCCAGGAGGCCGCCAAAGCCATGCGGTTCGTGGACCCGGACATCGAACTCGTGGCCTGCGGCAGCTCCAACTCCGGCATGCCGACGTTCGGGGCGTGGGAGCAGACGGTGCTGACCCACGCGTACGAGGAAGTGGATTACGTCTCGATGCACGCCTACTACCAGGAGCATGACGGCGACGTCGGCAGCTTCCTCGCCAGCGCCGTCGACACCGACTATTTCATCGAATCAGTCATCGCCACCGCTGATGCCGTCCGCGCCAAGGGAAAGCACAAGAAGCACATCAACCTGTCTTTCGACGAGTGGAACGTCTGGTACCAGCGCGGCCTCGATACCGAAGACCAGCCGCACCGGGTGGCCAAGGCCGGCTGGCGCGAGCATCCCCGGGTCATCGAGGACAAGTACAACGTGACCGACGCCGTCGTCGTGGGTACCCTGCTCAACTCGCTGCTCCGCCACGGCGACCGGGTCAAGATCGCCAACCAGGCGCAGCTGGTCAACGTCATCGCCCCGATCTTCAGCGAGGAAAACGGCCCGGCCTGGCGGCAGACCATCTTCCACCCCTTCGCACGCATGGCCGAACTGGCGAAGGGCCAGATCCTGCGCCTCTCCGTCGACTCCGACAAGTACGACAATGCCCGCTTCGGCGGCACCGACCTGGTGGACGTCAGCGCAACGTGGAACGAGGAGACCGGCCGTGTGGCGCTCTTCTTCGCAAACCGCGGCCTCGAGGAAGCCGCGGACATCGACGTCACCCTGCGCGGTTTTGATGCCCGCCAGGTGCTCCGTGCCGAGGTCCTGGAAATCCCCGAAGGCGGGGACCGCTTCACCGTCAACACGCAGGGCAGCCCGGACCGCGTCGGGCTCCGGCCGCTGGAAGGGGCGAAGGCGAGCGGTTCCGAACTACGGGCAACCCTGCCGGCGCTGTCCTGGGCCGTGATCGAACTGGACGTGGTCAAAAACTGACCATTCACAGGCAAAAGGTGAGAGAACGACGGCGGGAGCCTCCCGCCGTCGTTCTCTCACCATTGGTCGCTAAAAGCCGTTCCTTCCCGGACGATGGCGTGGCACACTTGTTGAACTATCGAGTGGCTGGGGGATCCAAGTCAGGAGATCAGTATGTGCATTCTGATGCACCCCGGCACCCCGGGCCTTTGTCTGGCGGTGAACAACCCATGATGGTCGGTTGGGCCTACCTCATGGCGGCAATCATGACAGTTGACTCGTTCCTGCTGGGATTGCTGCTGTTGAACGTGACGTGGCCGAAGCGCTGGAAGAAGCGCCGCTGAGGCGCCTCGGCGCAGTGACATGATCTCCCGGCCCGCATTCACAGCAGGCCGACAGGTTCCGAACAGCAGTGCCTTACCTCGGGCCTGCATCTTTGTATGAAGGGCGGTGCAAACCAGCCGTTCTTCCGCAAAGAGCCGTTTCATACGGCGGATCGAGGAGACATCACATGTCACGTAGCAAGAGAATCACGCTGGGCATCGCGGCCGGGGCGTTAGCCCTTGGTGCCGGAATGGGAGTCACGGGAATGGCGTCGGCTGCCGAGACCCCGACCCCCACCCCGAGCGCCAGTGCGTCGGCAGACACTGCCGCGCCCGCCGACGGCTTCGGCAAGCGCGGAGGACACAAGGGGGATCGCGGCCAGCTCGCGGCGGACCTTGCCTCCAAGCTTGGGGTTGAGGAGGCCAAGGTGACCGAGGCGCTTCAGGCGTTCCGGGAGGCCAACAAGCCCACGACGCCGCCCGCCGAGGGCACCAAGCCTGACCGTTCAGCCTTGGACGCGGCGATGGCCAAATCCCTGGCCGAGAAGCTTGGCGTCGAGGAATCGAAGGTCACGGCGGCTCTGGAGGAAATCCGCACCGCTGCCCAGGCAGAGCGCGCGGCCGCCCTGAAGACCAGGCTGGACACTGCCGTCAGTGACGGCACGCTGACCCAGACCGAGGCCGACTCGGTCACGAAGGCCGTGGAGAAGGGCGTGATCGGCGGCGGCGGACGCTAAGCCCCTCCTGTTACCCCGCTGCATTCGGTAAGCGAAGGATCCCCCGGGAGCTCCCGGGGGATCCTATGTTTGCTTGCCCGACGCTCCCTCACTTCCTGCCGTGTGGCGCGGCACGCTCCCTCACTTCTTGCCGTGTGGTGCGGTACGCTCCCTCACACGTGAGGGAGCGTTGGGGTTTTGGGGGCGGGAAGTGAGGGAGGGCTGGGGTTACAGGACCTTGCGGATCGTTTCTTCGAAGCTCGTGACGTGGTGCAGGGCGAGCTCACCTGCCTTGTCGGCGTCCCCGTCCGCCACGGCCTTCAGCAGGTCCACGTGCTCGGTGATGTGGCCGCTGACCGACGGAACCTTGTCCAGGACCACGCACCAGATGCGGGTTGCCAGGTTGTCGTACCGGATCAGGGTGTCTTCCAGGTGCGGGTTGGCGGCCGCCCGGTAGATCAGGCGGTGCACCATCAGGTCGTAGCGCATCAGTTCGCGGGACTCTGCGGGGTTGGGGGCGAGTTCCGCGATGGTCTCGGCGACGTCCAGTAACTCGCGGCGCATGGCGGCACTTGCCCGCGATGCAGCACGGCGCGCCGCCAGGGGTTCCAGCAGCTCCCGGATTTCCGAGACGTCGGCGAGTTCCGTGAAGTCCACCGTGGTGGCAAAGGTTCCCCGGCGGGGATAGGAAACCACCAGGTGGTCCACCTCCAGCCGCTTGATCGCCTCGCGCACAGGCGTCCGGCTGAAGCCGAGCTCGGCGGCCAGCTGGCCGTCGTTGATGGGTTCGCCCGGCCGGATGTCCAGCATGATCAGCTTGTCGCGCAGCTGCCGGTAGGCGGCCTCCGCTTGGGACGGTGCTTCCTCCTCTGCGGGAAGAAGAGCACTGAGGGCATTCACGGGGGCGGCTCCAATCCTGGATCAATCGGAAGCGGGGACCCACTTTGCTTCCGGCTATTGACTCGCTTGTGATTCCAATCATACCATTGTCATCAACACTGATATATCAGTACAGACAAAAAGGTATTTCAAAGGAGCATCCGTGGTTGAGCAGTTGAACGAGCGACTTTCCGCAGTCGATCCCGAGATCCAGCAGGCAATTGACCGCGAGCTGGTGCGCCAGCAGTCCACCCTGGAAATGATCGCTTCGGAGAACTTCGCTCCGTCGGCCGTCATGGAGGCCCAGGGTTCGGTCCTCACCAACAAGTACGCCGAGGGATACCCCGGCAAGCGCTACTACGGCGGCTGCGAACACGTTGATGTGGTCGAGCAGCTCGCCATTGACCGCGTAAAGGCCCTGTTCGGCGCCGAATTCGCCAACGTCCAGCCGCACTCCGGCGCCCAGGCCAATGCGGCGGCAATGTTCGCACTGCTGAACCCCGGCGACACCATCATGGGCCTGGACCTGGCCCACGGCGGCCACCTCACCCACGGCATGCGCATCAACTTCTCCGGCAAGCTCTACAACGTGGTTCCCTACCGCGTCCGTGAATCCGACTTCCGCGTGGATATGGCCGAAGTCGAGGCACTGGCCCTGGAGCACAAGCCGAAGCTCATCGTCGCGGGCTGGTCAGCCTACTCCCGCCAGCTCGACTTCGCCGAGTTCCGCCGGATCGCGGACCTCGTGGGCGCCTACCTCATGGTGGACATGGCACACTTCGCCGGCCTGGTCGCGGCCGGGCTGCACCCCAACCCGGTGCCGTACGCCGACGTCGTCACCACCACCACCCACAAGACCCTGGGCGGACCGCGCGGCGGAGTCATCCTCGCCAAGGAGCAGTACGCCAAGAAGATCAACAGCGCCGTTTTCCCGGGCCAGCAGGGCGGCCCGCTGGAGCACGTCATCGCCGCCAAGGCCGTGGCCTTCAAGCTGGCAGCAGGCCCCGAATTCAAGGAACGCCAGGAACGCGTCCTGCAGGGCGCCAAGCTGCTGGCCGAGCGCTTCCTTCAGCCCGACGTCGAATCAGCCGGCATCACCGTGGTCAACGGCGGCACCGATGTGCACCTGGTCCTCGTGGACCTGCGCAACTCCGAACTGGACGGCCAGCAGGCCGAGGATGCGCTGCACCGGATCGGCATCACCGTGAACCGCAACGCCGTACCCTTCGACCCCCGCCCGCCGATGGTCTCTTCGGGCCTCCGGGTCGGCACCCCCGCCCTGGCCACCCGCGGCTTCGGCGCCGCGGAGTTCACCGAAGTAGCGGACATCATCGCGACGGCGCTCATCGCCGCCGCGGGCGGCGGCACCAACGGCAGCGGCACCCTTGATGACGCGACCGCCGTCGAACTCCGTGCACGTGTGACCGCGCTCGCCGAACAGTTCCCCCTCTACCCCCACTTGAACGGCGAAGCCGAGACTGCCGCGTTCAGCGAATTCGATGCAGCAATGATTGGAGCAGCCAAGTGAGCACTCACCAGCTCCCGGAGCACCCGGACTTCCTCTGGCACAACCCCGAGCCCAAGTCCTCCTACGACGCGGTGATCGTGGGCGGCGGCGGGCACGGCCTGGCCACGGCCTACTTCCTGGCCAAGAACCACGGCATGACCAACATCGCCGTCCTGGAAAAGGGCTGGCTGGCCGGCGGCAACATGGCCCGCAACACCACCATCATCCGTTCCAACTACCTCTGGGACGAGAGCGCCGCCATCTACGAGCACGCCCTGAAGCTCTGGGAAATCCTGCCGGAGGAGCTCGAATACGACTTCCTGTTCAGCCAGCGCGGGGTCATGAACCTCGCCCACACCCTCGGCGACGTCCGCGAAAGCATCCGCCGGGTCGGAGCGAACAAGCTCAACGGCGTGGACGCCGAATGGCTGGAGCCGGACCAGGTCAAGGAACTCTGCCCCATCCTGAACATCAGCGACAACATCCGCTACCCCGTCATGGGCGCCACCTACCAGCCGCGCGCAGGCATCGCCAAGCACGACCACGTGGCCTGGGCCTTCGCCCGCAAGTGCGACGAACTCGGCGTGGACATCATCCAGAACTGCGAAGTCACCGGCTTCCTCAAGGACGGCAACCGCGTGGTGGGCGTCAAGACCAACCGCGGCACCATCAACACGGAGAAGGTGGGCCTGTGCGCTGCCGGGCACAGCTCGGTCCTGGCCGAGATGGCAGGGTTCCGGCTCCCCATCCAGTCCCACCCGCTGCAGGCACTGGTGTCGGAACTGCACGAGCCCGTCCACCCCACCGTCGTGATGTCCAACCACGTGCACGTATACGTCTCCCAGGCGCACAAGGGCGAGCTGGTCATGGGTGCCGGCGTTGACTCCTACAACGGCTACGGCCAGCGCGGTTCCTTCCACGTGATCGAGCACCAGATGGCCGCCGCCGTCGAACTGTTCCCCATCTTTGCCCGGGCGCATGTGCTCCGGACCTGGGGCGGCATCGTGGACACCACGCTGGACGCCTCGCCCATTGTGGGCCTCAGCCCCGTGGAGAACATGTTCGTCAACTGCGGTTGGGGAACGGGCGGCTTCAAGGGCACCCCGGCTGCCGGCCTGACCTTCGCGCACACCATTGCCACCGGCACTCCGCACAAGCTCAACAAGCCGTTTGCCCTGGAGCGCTTCGAAACCGGAGCCCTGATCGACGAACACGGCGCCGCCGCCGTCGCCCACTAGCCGCCGACCACTAGAAAGAAGAAGCACATGCTGCTCATCTCCTGCCCCAACTGCGGCTCGCGCGACGAGACCGAATTCCACTACGGCGGCCAGGCCCACGTTCCCTACCCGGAAAACCCGAACGACCTCAACGACCGGGAATGGGCCGAGTACCTGTTCTACCGCGCAAACACCAAGGGCACGTTCGCCGAGCGGTGGGTGCACAGCACCGGCTGCCGCCAGTGGTTCAACATGCTCCGCGACACGGTCACGTACGACATCCAGGCCGTCTACCCGATGGGCACGCCCCGGCCAGCGTCGGCCGCCCCGGCACCTGAGTCCGGCACCGCCAGCCTCGCCCCGGACAGCACCACCACCGGCACCGCCGGCCCCAGCGTCTCTGCAACCAGCTCCGCCTCCACCACCGCCCCGAAAGGAGCGACCAAGTGACCTCCCAGAAAGCGCGCCTCAGCACCGGCGGACGCATCGACCGCAGCATCTCCTGGCGCTTTACCGTGGACGGCGAGGAATTCACCGGGCACCCCGGTGACACGCTCGCCTCGGCCCTGCTCGCGAACGGCCGGGTCGCCGTCGGCAACTCGCTCTACGAGGACCGTCCCCGCGGCATCCTGGCCGCCGGGGTGGAAGAGCCCAACGCGCTGGTCCGCATCGAACCGCGCTTCCCCGGCCACGTGGCCGAGTCCATGCTCCCCGCCACTACCGTCACCCTGGTGGACGGCCTCAAGGCCGGCTTCCTGAACGGCCTGGGCAAGCTGGATCCGGCGGATGACCGCGCCGAGTACGACAAGAAGTACGTCCACACCGACATCCTGGTGATCGGTGGCGGTCCCGCAGGCCTGGCCGCGGCCCGCGAAGCCGTCCGCAGTGGCGCCCGCGTCATCCTGATGGACGACCAGCCCGAACTCGGCGGGTCCCTCCTGTCCGGATCCACTGCCCCCGACGCCGCCGAGACCATCGAGGGCAAGCCCGCCCTGGAATGGGTTGCCGACGTCGAGGCCGAGCTCGTCTCCGGCCCCGAAAGCACCGTGCTGAACCGCACCACCGCCTTCGGCGCCTACGACGCCAACTACGTCATCGCCGTCCAGAACCGCACCGACCACCTGTCCAGCCCCGCCGCCCCCGGCGTGTCCCGGCAGCGTATTTGGCACATCCGTGCCAATCAGGTCATCCTGGCCCCCGGCGCCCACGAGCGGCCCCTGGTGTTCGAGAACAACGACCGCCCCGGCATCATGCTCGCCTCCGCCGTCCGCAGCTACCTGAACCGCTACGCCGTGGCTGCCGGATCGCGCGTGGTCATCGGCACCACCAACGACAGCGCCTACGCCCTGGCCTCGGACCTGCGGGCCGCGGGCGTCAAGGTGGCGGCCGTCGTCGACGCCCGTTCCAGCCTCACTCCGGTGGCTGCCGCCGCCGTCGAAGCCGGCACCCGCGTGCTGATCGGCAGCGCGGTGGCCGACACCGCGTCCGGCGCCGCAGGAACAGACACCGACGGCCGGCTGGCCAGCGTGACTGTCCGCAGCATCAACGACGACGGCGAACTCACCTCCGGCATCGAAGAGATCGCCTGCGACCTGCTGGCGGTTTCCGGCGGCTGGAGCCCGCTGGTGCACCTGCACTCGCAGCGGCAGGGCAAGCTGCGCTGGGACGAGGACCTGGCGGCCTTCGTGCCGAGCACCGTGGTCCCGAACCAGCAGACCATTGGCTCCGGCCGCGGCAGCTTCGAACTCGAGGACTGCCTCGCCGAGGGCATCTCCGCCGGAGCGGCGGCGGCCATCGCGGCCGGCTTCGAACCTGAAAAATCTGACGCAGGCGTCGTCCCTCTGGTCCTTTCTGAGCCGAAAGCGTCCGGTCCCACCCGCCAGCTGTGGCTGGTCCCCGGGCAGACCGGAACACCGGATGACTGGCACCACCACTTCGTCGACTTCCAGCGCGACCAGTCCGTGGCCGACGTCCTGCGTTCCACCGGTGCCGGCATGCGGTCCGTGGAGCACATCAAGCGCTACACCTCCATCAGCACCGCGAACGACCAGGGCAAGACCTCGGGCGTCAACGCGATCGGCGTCATCGCGGCGGCACTCCGGCAGGCCGGCGAAGCGTCCCGCGGCATCGGGGACATCGGCACCACCACGTACCGGGCGCCGTTCACCCCCGTGGCCTTCGCGGCACTGGCCGGACGCCAGCGCGGCGAACTGTTCGACCCCGCCCGCGTCACGTCGATCCACCCGTGGCACGTTGCGCAGGGCGCGCTGTTCGAAGACGTGGGGCAGTGGAAGCGTCCCTGGTACTACCCGCAGGGCGGGGAGGACATGGAAGAAGCGGTGCTCCGCGAGTGCGCCGCCGTCCGGGAATCCGTGGGATTCATGGACGCCACCACCCTCGGCAAGATCGAAATCCGTGGCAAGGACGCCGGTGAGTTCCTCAACCGGATCTACACCAACGCGTTCAAGAAGCTCGCTCCGGGATCTGCCCGCTACGGTGTCATGTGCCTGTCCGACGGCATGATCTTCGACGACGGCGTGACCCTGCGCCTCGACGAGGACCGCTACTTCATGACCACCACCACAGGCGGCGCCGCGAAGGTGCTCGACTGGCTGGAGGAATGGCTGCAGACGGAATGGCCTGAACTGGACGTGCACTGCACCTCGGTGACCGAACAGTGGAGCACCATCGCCGTCGTCGGGCCCAAATCCCGCGCGGTGATCGCCAAGGTAGCACCCGAACTCGCAGCCGACGGCGGCCTGGACGCCGAGGCGTTCCCGTTCATGACCTTCCGCGAAACCACCCTCGCGTCCGGCGTGACGGCGCGGATCTGCCGCATCTCGTTCTCCGGCGAACTGGCCTACGAGATCAACGTGCCGTCCTGGTACGGGCTGAACACCTGGGAAGCGGTTGCCGCCGCAGGCGCCGAATTCAACATCACCCCCTACGGCACCGAGACCATGCACGTGCTCCGCGCCGAGAAGGGCTACCCGATCGTCGGCCAGGACACCGACGGCACCGTCACCCCGCAGGACGCCGGCATGGAATGGATCATCTCCAAGGCCAAGGACTTCATCGGCAAGCGCTCGTACTCCCGCGTGGACGCGCAGCGCGAAGACCGCAAGCACCTGGTCAGCGTGCTGCCCGTGGACGGTTCGCTCCGGTTGCCGGAGGGCACCCAGCTGGTGGAAAAGGGCATCCCGGTGAAAACGGCGTACGGCCCCGTGCCCATGCAGGGCTTCGTGACCTCGAGCTACCACAGCGCCGCCCTCGGCAGGTCGTTCGGGCTGGCGCTGATCAAGAACGGCCGCAACCGCATCGGGGAGACCCTCGTGGCCGCCGCCGGCGACCAGCTGGTCGACGTTGTTGTCGCAGAAACCGTACTTTTTGACCCCGAAGGGACCCGCAAAGATGGCTAACACCGCAGCACTCACAGGCATCAATGGACTCCGGGACATCCGCCGCAGCCCCGCCTCCCACCTGGCCGGGGCCATGGAGGCCGGCTCCATCGAGGGAACGGTCACCCTGAGCGAGGGCCCGTTCCAGACCATGGCCGGGGTCCGCGTGGACCCCCGCTCCGAGGAAGGGGCACGCATCGCGTCCGTCGCCGGGGGACTGCCGGCACGCTGCGGTGAAGTGGCCGGCACGGACCGCGTCACCGTCCTCTGGCTGGGACCGCAGGAGTTCCTCGTCGTGGCTCCGGAAGAGGCGCACGACTCCCTGGGCGGGGACCTCATCGGCTCGCTCACGGCAGCCTTGGGCGATGCCCCCGGCCAGGTGGTGGACCTCTCCGCCAACCGCACCACGTTCGAGCTGTCCGGCCCGCGGGCACGGGCGGTGCTGGAAAAGGGCTGCTCCCTGGACCTGCACCCGCGCAGCTTCACACCGGGAACCGCCCTCAACACCGAAGTGGGCAACATCCCCGTCGTGCTGCTGAAGACAGGGGATGACAGCTTCCGGCTGTTCCCCCGCGCCTCGTTCGCGGACTACCTGGGCCGGTGGCTCCTGGACGCCATGAGGGAGTTCGCTTCGCCCGAGGTGCCCTGATGGCGCTCAGCGCGCTTGACCTGTTTTCCGTTGGCATCGGGCCGTCGTCGTCACACACGGTCGGCCCGATGCGGGCGGCGAAGCTGTTCGCGGACGGGCTGAAGGGCAGCGGACTCCTGAGCTCCACCACCCGCGTCCAGGCTGAACTGTTCGGATCACTCGGCGCCACCGGCCGCGGCCACGGCTCGGACAAGGCCGTGGTGCTCGGTCTCCAGGGCCTGGAGCCGGAAACCGTGGACACATCCACCGCCGACGACCAGGTGGCGGCCGCCGCACTGGACGCCGAACTCCGGATCAGCGGTGACCACCGGGTGGACTTCAACTGGGACGAGGACGTGGTGCTGCACCGCCGCAAATCGTTGCCGGCACACCCGAACGGCATGACCTTCCGGGCCCTGGACCACTCCGGGGCTGTCCTCAGCGAACGAAGCTTCTACTCGATCGGCGGCGGCTTCGTCGTTGACGGCGACGCCGGCCCCGACGCCCAGGTGGTGGCCGACGAGACCCCGCTGCCGTACCCCTTCACCACGGCCGACGAACTCCTGGAGATCTGCCGCCGCGAAGGCATGTCCATCTCCGACGTGATGCTCGCCAACGAACTGGTGTGGCGCAGCGAAGCGGAACTCCGCGAGGAGCTGCTGAAGCTGTGGGCCGTCATGCGCGAATGCGTGGACAACGGCTGCGCCGCGGAAGGCATCCTGCCGGGCGGGCTGAAGGTGAGGCGGCGGGCGCCGTCGCTCTTCCGCACGCTGACCGCGGACACCGGCGTGACCGATCCCCTGCGGGCCATGGAGTGGGTGAACCTCTACGCGCTGGCCGTCAACGAGGAAAATGCGGCCGGCGGCCGCATCGTCACCGCCCCCACCAACGGCGCGGCCGGAATCGTCCCGGCGGTGCTGCACTACTACGCGAAGTTTGTTCCGGGAGCCGACGACGACGGTGTGGTGCGCTTCCTGCTGGCGGCGGCCGCCGTCGGGATTCTCTTCAAAATCAATGCCTCCATCTCCGGCGCGGAAGTGGGCTGCCAGGGCGAGGTGGGCTCGGCCTGCTCCATGGCGGCCGCCGGGCTGTGCGAGGTGCTGGGCGGCACCCCTGAACAGGTGGAAAACGCCGCCGAAGTGGGGATCGAACACAACCTCGGGCTCACCTGCGACCCCGTGGGCGGCCTGGTGCAGATCCCGTGCATCGAGCGGAACGCCATCGCCAGTGTGAAGGCCATCAACGCCGCGCGGTTGGCGCTGCACGGTGACGGCAGCCACAAGGTGTCGCTGGACAAAGCCATCAAAACCATGCGCGAGACAGGAGCTGACATGAAAACCAAATACAAGGAGACGTCCCGCGGGGGCCTCGCCGTGAATGTGATCGAGTGCTGAGCCATGACTGCCACTGCGCCTGAAACTGTCCCTGCCGTGCCCGCGACCACCGTGGAGCACGTCCTCACACTCGACTGCCGGGAGTCGCCGGGCATCGTCCACGCCGTCTCCGGCTTCCTGCTGGAACACGGCTGCGACATCATCGACAACCAGCAGTTCGGCGAACGCTCCGAAGGGCACTTCTTCATGCGGGTGCACTTTGCGTCCGACGGCGATGCCTCCACCGCGGACACCCTGCGTGCCGCTTTTGCCCCGGTGGCCGAACGCTTCGGGATGCGCTGGCGGCTGGAGCCGCACGGCGCCAAACGCCGCGTCCTGATCATGGTCTCCAAGTTCGGGCACTGCCTCAACGACCTGCTGTTCCGCGCCAGGATCGGCGAACTCCCCGTGGACGTGGTGGCCGTGGTCTCCAACCACACCGACCACCAGACGCTCGTGGAGTGGCACGGCATCCCGTTCTTCCACGTGCCCGTCACGGCGGACACCAAGCCCGAGGCGGAGGCGCGGCTGCTGGAACTCGTGGACGAGCTCGACGTGGAGCTCGTGGTGCTGGCGCGCTACATGCAGGTCCTCAGCGACGGCCTCACCCGAAAGCTGGAGGGGCGGGCCATCAACATCCACCACTCGTTCCTGCCGAGCTTCAAGGGTGCCAAGCCGTACCACCAGGCCTACGCCCGCGGCGTGAAGACCGTGGGCGCCACCGCGCACTACGTCAATGCCGAGCTCGACGAGGGGCCCATCATCTCGCAGCAGGTGGTGGACGTGGACCACACCTACGGTCCCGAGGACCTGGTGGCCGCCGGCCGCGACACCGAGTGCAAGGCCCTCAGCAACGCCGTCCGCTGGCACTGCGAGGGCCGGGTGATCCTACACGGCAACAGGACAGTGGTGCTGCGGTAGCCCCTACCGACGCTCCCTCACTTGCTGCCGCTTTGGCCGGGACGCTCCCTCACTTGCTGCCGCTTTGGCCGGGACGCTCCCTCACTTGGTGCCGCTTTGGCCGGAACGCTCCCTCACTTGGTGAGGGAGCGTTCCGGTTTTTCCTGCGGGAAGTGAGGGAGCGTCCTAACTTTCCCGAAATAGCTATAAGGCGGCAAGGCGTGTTGCCAGATGCAGTGCCGCGAGCCTGCCCGTTCCCCGTGGATCCCCGCCGCACAGTTCGAAGATCCGCTGCAGGCGGTGATGCATCGACTGCCGCTCCACGTGCAGTTCCCTGGCAGCCTGGGCAGTGTTGCAGCCGGAGTCGAGCCAGACTGCCAGAGTAACCAGCAGTTGGGAGTTCCGGCGCTCGTCGTGCTCCAGCACGGGGCCCAGTTGCTGGCGCACATAATCCTGCCGTGCCGCCTGGTCCAGGTGCTGCGCCGCCAGCCGCTCCACGGCGAGTTCTTCGACGTCGACCACCAGCCCTGCCATGTCCGACGTCGGCCGTTCCGCCGCGCGCAGTGATCCGCCGGCTGCGAGGTCCAAAGCGCATTTGGCCTCCGTCAGTGACCAGGGCGCCTTCCCGATCCCGGCCGCGAGCGGGCCCACCGCCGTCATGGTTCCTGGCTCAACGGGCAGCTCGCGCAAGGCAGCCACGAGGCCGGCGCGGGCGGAGACTTCCCGGTCGGCAGGAAGGGCTGCCAGGGCGAGGAGCTCAGAGTTGTCCACGTAGCTGGCGCTCTGCTGGGCCGACTTCTTCAGGATCTTGTCCATGGCGGCCCGCAATTGCTGCGAGGTGGACGTCCGGACCACCACCGCCACGACCGTTGCCGCGGTCGGGATCCCGGCGGCAGGCGCGAGCTGTTGAAGGCGCCATGGCTGGCTGCCGGAGCTGACCGCCCGCAGCAGGGCCGTGCCGGCCACTTCCTTCAGCCCGGGCGGCATCCGCTGCAGCAGCGCCAGCGACAGGATGTCAACGCAGCGGCCTCCCGCAACGCGCGCCAGGTTCACGTCGCCATGGGCAGGGACGGTGATGGCCAGTCTCGCCGAGGGCACTCCCCGGACGGGCACGTCAATATTAATCAGCGACCCGTCGCTTTCCGCACCGCCCCCTGGCCCGGCCGTGTTCCCGCGCGGTTCGTCGGTGCCGGCCCCGTCTGCCGGAATTAAGGTTCCACCAGCGGGCACCGCACTGCCCAGCGTCACGCCGGACACCGTGGAGAGCTCAAGGGCCGCTTCAATGATGCCGGCCAGGACGGCAAGAATCCGGTCAAGGTTGCTTCCATGGGCCAGCTCCACCGCCATGGTGTGGCTGGCCTCGTCGGCGCGGCGCAGGTGTGCCACCGATTCGCTGACCAGCATCGAATTGATGGCCTGCATGATGCCCACGAACGGCACCACTTTGCGGAATTCGATGAGGGGCAGCCCCGCTTCTTCCGCGGCCCGGACCATCGAGGACGGAATTGAGGGCAGGGTCTGCCCGCTTTCGACGGCGAGGGCGCCAACGCCACGGCCGGCCAGCTGGCGGACGTAGTCCACGCGGCGCGCGTCCGATGCCGCAACCAACGCATCGCCGCCGGTAAGAAGGAGTTCGCCACCGCTGAGCAACGGCGCAATGTCCAGAACCTCGCTCGAGTGGACCCACCGCAGCTGCGTCCCTGCGGCTGCCGCGGCGCCGGCACGGATCACGGGATCAGCCGCGGTGAGAGTGGGGTGTTTCAGCACCTCGCTAAGCAAGATTGGCATGACGCTCCGTAATGCAGAGAAGAGTTTTGATGTACATATCGTATCTTGTTGGGTGTGGTCTGGCGCACATAACCTGAAAGTGTTCCATTCCACCACGGAGGCCCACATGCACAACAACCCCACTGCAGTCCCGGCCGGACCGGGGCCAGTTGCCGACAAAGACGTCGAAGCCTGGCTGCAGCCCATCCCCGAATCACAGCGAACACGAAAGGTCTCGGGCCAGTTCTGGATCTGGGCCGGAGCCAACCTGGCGCCTATCAACTGGGTTCTCGGAGCCCTCGGCATCCACCTCGGACTCGGCTTTGCGGACACCGTCACCGTGCTGGTCTTGGGGAACCTCATCGGAATGCTGCTGTTCGGATGTTTTGTCCTGCTTGGCCAGAAGACCGGGGCTACGGGCATGGTCCTGGCCCGCGCGGCATTCGGACGGCGCGGCAACTACCTGCCGGCCGCCATCCAGGCATTGCTCGTGATCGGCTGGTGCGCCGTCAACACCTGGATCATCCTGGATCTGGTGATGGCGCTCTTCGGAACCCTCGGATGGGTGGATCCGGCGGCCCACAACTACGGCGCGAAGATCGGCGTCGCCACCGCCATCATGGCCGCACAGGTGGCCATCGCCTGGTTCGGGTACAAGGCCATTGCAGCCTTTGAGAAGTGGACCGTGCCGCCCACCATCATCATCCTCGCGGTGATGTCCGCCGTCGCCTGGTTCGGCATGAAGATCAACTGGTCCTACGCCGGACCTGCCGGCAACATCCTCGAAGGCTCGGAGCGGATCGCCGCGATGAGCGCCGTCATGACCGCCATCGGCATCGGCTGGGGCATCACGTGGTTCACCTACGCCGCCGACTACTCGCGTTTCGTCAGCACCGAGGTCCCGAAGCGCAGGGTCTACCTGGCATCGGTCCTGGGCCAGTTCATTCCCGTCGTCTGGCTGGGAATCCTGGGCGCCAGCCTCGCCACGAACAGCGGCGAAATCGACCCCGGAAAACTCATCGTCCAGAACTTCGGCGTCCTCGCCCTTCCCGTGCTGCTGATGGTCCTGCATGGCCCCATCGCCACCAACATCCTGAACATTTACACCTTCTCGGTCGCCACGCAGGCCCTCGACATTTCCATCAGCCGCCACAAGCTGAACCTGTTCGTCGGCGTATTCTCGCTCGCCGCCGTCGTCTTCTTCATCTTCCAGGAGGACTTCGCCGCAGTACTCGACGCCTGGCTGATCGGCCTCGTGGCCTGGGTGGCTGCGTGGGGCGGCGTCATGCTGGTGCACTACTTCTGGATCGAGAAGCGCTGGCCCGGTGACGCATCACGGCTGTTCGACGCTGTGGGCACCAAGCGGCTCCCCGGCATCAACTGGGCCGGCATCGTGTCCCTGCTGGTCGGCATTTTCGCCACCTGGCTGTTCATGTACGGGCTGGTCCCGGCAATGCAGGGCCCCATCGCCGTGGCCCTGGGCGGCTGGGACCTGTCCTGGCTCGCCGGCGGCCTCAGCAGCGCCGCGAGCTACGCGGTTCTTGGCCCCCGGATGCACCGCAAATTTCTGGCCGGCGCCGGATCACAGCCGGCAGCTGTCCCGGTGACGGCGGACCGTCCGACAACACCCGCAGTCTCCCTCTAGAAAGGAACCCGGCCCATGGAATTCCCCGCATTCCCGGACTCCGCCCACCCCATCACGTGGCCCGAAGGCTACAGGGCAGCCGCGTCCTTCACCTTCGACGTCGATGCCGAATCCTGCACCATCGCCCACGACCCCACCAGCACGCGCCGCATGTCCCTCATGACCCACCAGTCGTATGGGCCCAAGGTCGCGGTGCCGCGGCTGCTGCAGATCCTGCAGCGCCAGGACATCCAGGCCACCTTCTTCATCCCCGGATTCACCGCGGAAAGCTACCCCGACGTCGTGCGCCGGATCGTGGACGCCGGCCATGAAATCGCCCACCACGGCTACCTCCATGAACCGATGCAGGGCATCGATGCCGCCACCGAGGCGCGATACATCGACCGGGGGCTGGAAGCGCTGGCCAAGGTCGCGGGCGTGAGGCCGGTCGGCTACCGTGCGCCCTGGTGGGAGCTGAACTGGCACTCGCCCGCGTTGCTGGCGGACCGCGGCTTCCTCTATGATTCGAGCCTGCTCGACGGCGATGCGCCGTACCGCTTCAGCGTCGCCGAGGGTGACTCCAGGGATCTCGTGGAGATCCCGGTCGACTGGGCACTGGACGACTGGGAGCAGTACGCTTTCTACCCCGGGGTTACCGGCAGCGGCGTGATCGAAAGCCCCGCCAAGGTGCTGGAGATGTGGACACTTGAAGCCGAAGCGCACCATGCCGCCGGGAGCTGCTTCGTGCTGACCAACCACCCATTCATCTCCGGCCGGCCCTCGAAGGCCGTGGCCCTTGAGCAGCTGATCAGCCGGGTCAAGAACATGGACGGCATGTGGGTCACAACCCTTGCCAAGATCGCGGAGCACACGCGGGACACGGTCACGGAGGTCCACACCCATGCCCGCATTGAGGTTCCCGGTTTCCCCGACGCCGGCGCCCGCTTCACCCCGGCGCAGGTCCGCCAACCGCAACTGCCCGCCGACCCACTTCAATCGACGACGACGGTCCCCTAACGCCCGACGCCCCCTCACTTTTCTACCGCTTAAGGCGAGACGCTCCCTCACTTGATGAAGTGAGGGAGCGTCTCGCTTTTGGTTGCGAGAGGTGAGGGAGCGTCGGGTCCAAACTTGCGAGAAGTGAGGGAGCGTCGGGTCCAAACTTGCGAGAGGTGAGGGAGCGTCGGGTTTAGACGCCGAGGGCTTCCTTCAGCGCCTGGACGTGGCCCTGGGCCTTGACCTGGTACTGGGCGAGCTTGACCTTGCCTTCGGGGTCCAGGACAACGGTGGAGCGGACGATGCCCTCGCGGACCTCGCCGTCGACGAGCTTTTCGCCCCAGGCGCCGTAGGAGAGGGCCACGGAGTGGTCCTCGTCGGCCAGCAGGGGGAAGGTCAGCGAGAAGTCGCCGGTGAAGTTCGCCAGCTTCTCCGGGGCGTCAGGGGAGACGCCGAGGACTTCGTAGCCGGAGCCCTGCAGGGATGCCAGGTTGTCGCGGAAGTCGCAGGCTTCGGTGGTGCAGCCGGGGGTGGCCGCCTCGGGGTAGAAGTAGACGATGACGTTCTTGCCGCGGTAGTCGGCCAGCCTGGTGTGCTTGCCTTCGGCGTCCGGCAGGGTGAAGTCAGGCGCCTGGGTTCCGGGCTGGAGCTTCGTGGTCAGGTAGGTGCTCATGGCTTTTCCTTCGGATGGATCGTGCAGTACAAAGCTGCGTAGTACAAAGCTGTGCAATACAAGGCTGTGCGGTACAAAGCTGGTCGGACAACAATGCTGAAGTGGATAACAGCCCCGCTAGATGCTGTATTCCGCCGGTCCGCGCACGGTTGCGGCCGGGCCGGGAACGAACCGGTAGCCGCCTCCGCGGACGGTGGCGATCGCGTGACGGCCGCCACGCAGCTTCCGCCGCACCCGCCCGACATATACGTCGATCGAGCGGGGCGCAGCGCCGGGGTTGTCGAACCGCTCCAGGAAATGCTGCAGTTCCTCACGGCTGATCGTTCGGGAACAATTCTCCACGAGGTAGCGCAAGAGCGTGAATTCGACGCCGGTAAGTGACACAGCTTTACCGTCCAGCAGCACCTCGCCCTTGGCGAGGTCCACGGCGACCCGGCTGACGGGGCCGGGCGTCGGCGGCAGAGGGGAGGCGCCGTCGTCGTCCATGTGCGGGGAGTCCTCCGGAGAGGACGACGACGGCGCGGGAGTGCCGCCGTCGGGCCCGGCCGGTGCCCCCTCCCCAGGGGGCGTCCCGGCGGGGGAGCCCCCGACGTCGGACGTTGCAGCCCCGGTGGCGGGCCAGTGGACTTCCGCCTGCGGAGCAATTTTTAAGGCGCGCGCCAGCACGAGTTCGGCGGCGCGCGCCAGCACGGCCTGATCTATTTCCTGCCCTGCCCCGACGGTCACCCAAACGGCCAGGCCCCGCGCCTTAAGGGACGGCGCCTTCAGGGACGGCGCACACCGTCCCCGCGGAGCGGGCGTGTGGGCATGAACAGCCATGGCAGGATGCCTCAGACGCCGCCGCGGCGGAGCAGTTTGCCGCCGGGAGTCTGTCCGTCCACCACGCTGCCGCGCAGGAAGGTCTTCCGGACCACTCCGGAAAGCGCCTTGCCGTCGTAGGGGGTAATCGGGTTCTTGTGCTTGAGCTTGGAGACGTCCACCACGAAGGCCTCGTCCGGCGCGAAGACGGAGAAGTCGGCGTCGTACCCGAGAGCCAGCTGGCCCTTGTTGGAAAGGCGTGCCAGGCCGGCGGGCTTCTCGGCCATCCAGGACACCACCTGCTCCAGCGGGATGCCGCGGTGCCGGGCCTCGGTCCAGATCAGTGACAGGCCCAGCTGCAGCGAGGAGACGCCGCCCCAGGCCACGGCAAAGTCGCCGTTTTCCAGGTCCTTCAGGTCAAGCGTCGAGGGGGAGTGGTCCGAGACGATGCAGTCGATGGTGCCGTCCTGCAGTCCCTTCCAGAGCAGCTCGCGGTTGGACGCTTCGCGGATGGGCGGGCAGCATTTGTACGCGGTGGCGCCGTTGGGGATTTCCTCGGCCATCAGCGTGAGGTAGTGCGGGCACGTCTCCACGGTGAGGTGGACGCCGTCGCGCTTGGCGGAGGCGATCATCGGCAGCGCGTCGGAGGAGGACAGGTGCAGGATGTGGGCGCGGGCGCCGGTCCAGCGGGCACGTTCGATGACCTCGGCGATGGCCTTGTTTTCGGCGCCGCGGGGGCGGGAGGCCAGGAACGTGGAGTAGTGGTCGCCGCCCGGGTGCGGGGCGTGGTCGATCGCGTGGGAGTCCTCGGCGTGGACGATCATGAGCGAGTCGAAGGACTTGAGCTCGGCCATGTCCTCCTCCATCTCATCCGCGTCCAGGTGCGGGAACTCGTCAACGCCGGAGTGCAGCAGGAAGCACTTGAAGCCGAACACGCCCTCGTCGTGCAGCGGGCGCAGGTCGGCCTTGTTGCCGGGGATGGCGCCGCCCCAGAACCCGACGTCAACGAACGCCTGGTCCTCGGCCACTTCACGCTTGAGCTTCAGGCCGTCCACGTTGGTGGTGGGCGGGATGGAGTTCAGCGGCATGTCGATGATGGTGGTGACGCCGCCGGCCGCGGCGGCGCGGGTGGCGGACGCGAAGCCCTCCCACTCGGTGCGGCCGGGCTCGTTGACGTGGACGTGGGTGTCCACCAGGCCGGGAATGAGGGTCTCGTCGTCGCCGAGTTCGATCACTTCGGCGCCGGACAGTCCGTTGCCGAGCGGCTCGATCGCGACGATCTTGCCGGCGCGCACACCCACTTCACGCGCGGCGATGCCGGCAGTGGTGAGGATGCGCTGGCCCCGGATGACCAGGTCAAATTGTTCTTCAGACATTCAGGGGCTCCTTTGTGCTGGCATGGGCGGCGGGCGTGGGGTCCGCCAGCTCACGGCAAATCTGCTTTCCCAATTCTTCAAGCAGAGGTCCTGCCTCGGCTATACATACTTCTACCTTGGACTCCAGCGAGGTCAGGGGGTAGACCTGCCGGAAGCCGGATTCCCGCTGCTGCTGCGGGGTGAGGGTGGTGCGGCCGCAGACGGCCACCACCGGGACGCCGGCCGCGGCGGCGGCGCGGGCCACGCCCACGGGCGTCTTGCCCAGCAGGCTCTGCTCGTCCAGGCTGCCTTCGCCCGTGATGACGAGGTCGGCGCCTTCCAGGCGGTCGGCCAGTCGGGTGAATTCAAGGACGACGTCGATGCCCGGCCTGCGCGTCGCGGCCAGGACCGCGATGGCCGCGTAGCCGACGCCGCCGGCCGCCCCGGCGCCAGGTGCGCCGGCGGCTTTCAGCGCGCGGGGGCCGATTTCGCTGGCCAGGACCTGCACGAAGTTGGACAGGGCGCCGTCGAGCTTCCGGACGTCCGCGGGCGTGGCGCCCTTCTGCGGGCCGAAGATCGCGGGTGCTCCGTCCGGGCCGAGCAGCGGGTTGTCTACGTCGCTGGCGAGGATGAAGCGGGCATCGTCCAGGCGGGAATCGAAGCCGGAGAAGTCGATGCCCGCCAGGTCCGCCAGGGCGGCGCCGCCGGGAGGCAGGTCCCCGCCGTCGGCGTCGAGGAGCCTGGCGCCCAGTCCCTGCAGGATCCCGGCGCCGCCGTCGGTGTTGGCACTGCCGCCGACGCCCAGAATGATGTGCCGGCACCCAGCGTCGAGCGCTGCCCGGATGAGTTCGCCGGTGCCCAGGCTCGTGGCTGCCTTGGCAGTGGCCGAGTCGGGGCCGCCGGGCAGAACGGCCAGGCCGGAAGCAGCCGCCATCTCGATGACGGCCTCCCGCCCGCGGACCGCGAACTCCGCCGTGAGCGGCTGCCCGGTGGGGCCGCTGACAACGGCGCTCCGGCGGGTGAAGCCGGAGCCGACGGCGGCATCGAGGGTGCCTTCGCCGCCGTCGGCCACCGGAATCCGGAGGACTTCCAGGTTGTGGCCGGCAGCCGACTGCAGCCCCGTCTCCAGGTGCCGGGCGACGTCCGGGGCGGAGAGCGAGCCCTTGAACTTGTCCGGCGCGATCACTATGCGCATGGCGGTGCCTGTTCTTTCTGGCGCTGCGGCTTAGGGCTGCAGGGCGAGGATTGCGGTCGGGGCGTCGGCCGCGGTCTCGGCCAGCTCCTCGAATTCGTTGACGGCGTTGATCTCGGTGCCCATGGAGATGTTGGTGATCTTCTCCAGGATCACTTCAACCACCACGGGAACCTGGAACTCGCCGGCCAAGGCCTTGGCCTTGTCGAAGGCAGCGCCCATGTCGTTGGGGTCCTGGACACGGATGGCCTTGCAGCCCAGGCCTTCGGCCACCTTGATGTGGTCCACGCCGTAGCCGTTTGTTTCCGGGGAGTTGATGTTCTCGAACGCCAGGGAAACGTTCTGCTCCATCTTGAACCCGCGCTGCGACTGGCGGATCAGGCCCAGGTAGGAGTTGTTCACCACCACGTGGATGTACGGCAGGTTGAACTGCGCGCCCACGGCCAGCTCCTCGATCATGAACTGGAAGTCATAGTCGCCGGACAGGGCAACCACGGTCTCGTCCGGCTTGCCGCGCACCACGCCCAGCGCTGCCGGTGCGGTCCAGCCCAGCGGGCCGGCCTGGCCGGCGTTGATCCATTTGCGCGGACCGAAGACGTGCAGCATCTGGGCGCCGGCGATCTGGGACAGGCCGATGGTGGACACGTAGGTGGTGTCCCTGCCGAAGGACTTGTTCATCTCCTCGTACACGCGCTGCGGCTTGATGGGGATGTTGTCGAAGTGCGTCTTGCGGTGCAGCGTGGCCTTGCGCCCGGCGCACTCGGCAACCCACGCGGAGTAGTCCGGCAGGGTCCCGGCGTCGCGGCGTTCGCGGGCCAGTTCCAGCAGACCGTCCAAGGCGGCACCGGCGTCGGAAGCGATGCCGAAGTCCGGGGAGAACACGCGGCCGATCTGGGTGGGCTCGATGTCGATGTGCACGAATTTGCGGCCCGCGGTGTAGGTGTCCAGGCCGCCGGTGTGGCGGTTGGCCCAGCGGTTGCCGATGCCGATCACGAAGTCGCTCTGCAGGTAGTTCTCGTTGCCGTAGCGGTGCGAGGTCTGCAGGCCCACCATGCCGGCCATCAGCGGGTGGTCGTCCGCGATCGCGCCCCAGCCCATCAGGGTGGGGATGACGGGAACGTTCAGCAGTTCGGCCAGTTCCACCAGCTGCGCGGAGGCTCCGGCGTTGATGATGCCGCCGCCGGCCACGATCAGCGGGTGCTGGGCGGCGGTCAGCATGTCCAGGGCCTTTTCCAGCTGCTTGCGGCTGGCCTTGGGCTTCTCGATGGGCAGGGGCTCGTAGGTGTCGATGTCGAATTCGATCTCGGCCATCTGCACGTCGATGGGCAGGTCCAGCAGCACGGGGCCCGGGCGGCCGGAGCGCATCAGCTGGAACGCCTTCTGGAAGGCGCCCGGAACCTGGCCGGGCTCCAGGATAGTCATGGCCATCTTGGTGACCGGCTTGGCGATGGACTCGATGTCCACGGCCTGGAAGTCTTCCTTGTGCAGCTTGGCCACGGGGGCCTGGCCGGTGATGCAGAGCATCGGGATGGAATCGGCCCACGCGGCGTATAGGCCGGTGATCATGTCGGTGCCGGCAGGACCGGACGTGCCGATGCAGATGCCGATGTTGCCGTCGGCGGCACGGGAGTAGCCGTCCGCCATGTGGCTGGCGCCTTCAACGTGGCGGGCCAGCGTGTGGCGGATGCCGCCGTGGGCCCGCATTGCGGAATAGAAGGGGTTGATTGCCGCGCCTGGCAGGCCGAACGCCTCGGTGGCGCCCTCCTTTTCCAGGATGGCGACGGCTGCGTCAACAGTGCGCATCTTCGTCATGGTGTGCTCCTTGAAAGTCTGTGGTTGTGCTCGGTGGTTGAGCTTGTCGAAACCCTGAAACAGGGTGTGCTGAAGGAAGGCCCCGTGGTCGGGGTCCTGAAAGTGTGTTGGTTGAGCTTGTCGAAACCGAGCCGGTGGTTGAGCGTGTCGAAACCTGGATTTCGACAAGCTCAATCACCGGTTACTTGCGGCCGCTGAGCTGGAGGACCTGCTTGAAGAGTCCGGAGTGGTCGAGTCCGCCGTCGCCCTGGTTGACGGTGGCGGCGACAAGCTGTGCGACGACGGCGCCGAGCGGGACGGCGACGTTGGCTTCGCGGGCTGCCGAGGTGACGATGCCGAGGTCCTTGTGGTGGAGGGCCAGGCGGAAGCCGGGGTCGAAGTTGCGGTCGAGCATCTTCTGGCCCTTCTGGTCCAGGACCTTGGAGCCGGCGAGGCCGCCGCCGAGGACCTTGAGGGCTGCGTCGGTGTCCACGCCGTAGGCCTCGAGGAAGGCGATGGCCTCGCCGAGGACCTCAATGTTGACCGCGACGATCAGCTGGTTGGCGGCCTTGACGGTCTGGCCGGAGCCGGAGGGGCCGACGTGGACGATGGTCTTGCCGACGGCGTTCAGGACGTCCTGCGCTGCCTCGAAGTCGGCCGCGTCGCCGCCGACCATGATGGAGAGGACGGCGTCGATGGCGCCCTGCTCGCCGCCTGAGACGGGGGCGTCGAGGGGGCGGATGCCTGCTGCGCGGGCGTCATCGGAGAGGCGCTTGGCGACGTCCGGGCGGATGCTGGAAGCGTCGATCCACAGGGTGCCCTGCTTGGCGTGGGCGAAGACGCCGTCGGGGCCGCTGACGACACCCTCAACATCGGGGGAGTCCGGGACCATGGTGATGACGACGTCGGCGTCCTTGACGGCGTCCGCGATGCTCGTGGCGCCTTTGCCGCCCTCGGAGACGAGCTTGTCGATCTTGTCCTGGCTGCGGTTGAAGCCGGTGACGGTGTGGCCGGCCTTGACCAGGTTGATGGCCATGGGCAGGCC
This sequence comes from Arthrobacter pascens, assembly GCF_017052465.1. Taxonomy (GTDB): domain Bacteria; phylum Actinomycetota; class Actinomycetes; order Actinomycetales; family Micrococcaceae; genus Arthrobacter; species Arthrobacter pascens. Next base: position 142,504 of record NZ_JAFHKT010000134.1, on the reverse strand, counting down.
CATGATTCCGAGTCCGATGACTGCAACGTTGCTCATGATGGTTCCTTTACTGAAGTCTGTGGTGGTTGTGCCCGGTGGTTGAGCCTGTCGAAACCCGGTTACCGGGAGGCGTGTTCCCGGATGGCCCAGCTGAAGGCCGTTTCCTGCGGTTCCTTGTATTCGAGGCCGATGTAGCCCTGGTAGCCGAGTTCGCGGCTGCGGGCGATCCACTCGCCGAGGGGGAGTGTGCCGGTTCCGGGAGCCCCGCGGCCGGGGTTGTCGGCGATCTGGATGTGGCCGAAGTCCTTGGCGTGGTTCTCGATGACGGATTCGACGTCGTCGCCGTTGACGGCCAGGTGGTAGAAGTCCGCGAGGAGCTTGATGTTGTCGACGCCGGACTCCGCCTTGACGCGGGCGATCACCTTGAGTGCGTCTTCAGCCGTGAGGAGCGGGTACTTGGGTGCGCCGCTGACGGGTTCGAGGAGGACGGTGCCGCCGATGCGGGCGACGCCCTTGGCTGCGGCGGCCAGGTTCTCGGCGCCGATGGCGTCCTGCTTCTCGGCCGATTCGCCGTCGATGCGGTTGCCGTAGAGGGCGTTGAAGGCCTTGCAGCCGAGGCGCTCGCCGATGCCGGCGACAACGTCGATGTTGTCCTGGAATTCGGTGGAGCGTGCCGGCCAGGAGGTGAGGCCGCGGTCGCCGCCGGGCATGTTGCCGGCATTGAAGTTCAGGCCCGTGAGCTGGACGCCGGCGTCGGTGATGGCGTTCTCGAACTCGGTGATCTGGGCGTCGGCGGGGACGGAGGTTTCGAACGGCCACCAGAATTCGACGGCGTCAAAGCCGGCAGCCTTCGCTGCGGCGGGCCGCTCGAGGAGCGGCAGTTCCGTCAGCAGGATGGAGCAGTTCACTGTGTACGTCATCGTAGGTCCTTCCGAGGAGGGGCTTTGATCTATCTTCCCGTGCATCCCGGCATCTTTACCGTTTCCGCTTTGTGGAATTTAGATTCTGCTTTATGAAAAGTGTAGAGAAGGGGTGGTCCGCGAGTCAAGGGGCTGAAGGCGAAGAGGAGGCCGCGAGGCGGTCCGGCGCGCATTTCTGCACCACTTTCGCGGAACCCGGGCTCCCGAGGCCGCGGTTTTCAGAGGAAGGCACGGCAGGCAACGGGCCAAAGAGGTGCAGATTTGCCGGGGCGGCGGGGGGACAACCCTGGGTGGCGGGGGGACAACCCTGCGGCCCCGGGCCGGCCCCGGGAATTGCCGGAAAACTGCCCTGTCCGCGGGGCCGCATCCTCCGTAGAATTGGTGTGGGGCCGACGGCAGAGCCCCGGGAGCCGGGGTGCCTTCCCAAGCGCCGCCGGCCCTTATTCTCTGCAGCGCCAGCGCAAGATTCAGCGCAGACGCCACATTCCGATCCGGTCACACTACAGCTGCAGCCCTTCCCGCCGCGTCACGGGCGTGTGAGGATACCCGCATGAGCGAAGAGATGATGGCGGCTCCACCCTCCGGCGGTGGCACTCCCCGAAATCGAACGGCCGGAATATTCCATCCCGAAGGCTCCGAAGCCACGCGGCAGATGCGCGAACAGGCTCGGAGGCGGCGGGAAGCAGAGGCGAAACTGCAGCTGCACCTGATGCAAACCCACAACAAGCACACCGAATCTCCAGACCCCGTTCTCTAAAGATCAACACAGCAGGCCACCGGAACAGCGGTCATCCAGGCGCAACGAGGAGCCTGGGTGGCCGCTGTTTCGGTCAAAAAGCGGCCTTCTGGAACCCGCCTTCAGGGAATCGGCCTTTCAGAAGCCGACCTTCAAAAAGCGACCTTCAGGAAACGATCAGATCCTGCGCCCTCCGCAGGTGCCAAGCCATGTCCGCTGCCCAGTCCGGTGCGCGGTCGTTGAAGGGCTCCAGGCAGCCCGTAAACAGCCGAAAGGCCGCCCAGGCATTTACGCCGCCCTGGCTGAACCTGCCGCCGGCCCCGGCATAACCTTCGGCCAGGCTGGCGGTGGTGGGGCCGCCTGCGGACCGTCCGGCGGCGAGCGGCTGGCCCGCTTCTTCCGCTGCTGCGAATGACCCCAGATCGGCTTCGGGTGCGCCGGCGTGGGCCTGGCCGAAGTCGAGGATGCGGACCTCGGCCCCGTTGACGAGCACCTGTTCGGGGGAGAAATCCCCGTGGATCAGGACGTGCTCGCCGGATCGGCGCGCCGCGGGCAACGTCCGCAGCGCGGCCTCCAGGCGCCGTGCCGGCTCCTCCAGCGCCGGGACCAGTGAGGCCACCAGGGACCGCGTTTCGGCCAGCCGGTCGGCAAGACCCGATGGCCGGCACGGTCCGCCGGCGCCGGAATCCACCGGGGGCAGGCCGTGGACCCGGGCCAGGGCTTCACCCGCGCGCCGTGCTCCTTCGCTCTCGTTGAGTCCGGCCAGATCACCCCCGCCCCAGGCTGCGCAGGCGCTGATTCCGTGCTCCGCGCATTCGGCGTCGCCCAGCTGGGGCAGGACCGGCACGCCGTTCAGGTGCAGGGTTTCGTGGAAGTGCCGGTGCCTGGTGCCGAGCGGCTTGGCGGCAGCCTTGACCACCAAGGGCGCCCCGGCGTTCTGAAGCAGCAGGACGAGGCACCGCCCGGGCTTGTAGCGCAGGGTGGTGGTTGACCCGCCGAGCAGGCTGCTTCCGGGCGCGCGGCGGAGGCCCAGCCGTTCCGGGCCGTGCTCGCGGAGCCAGGCGAGGTTTTCCCGCAGCGCCCAGTCGTCCTCGACGCCGCCCACGGCCACCAGCGTGTCCGGAAGCCGCGGGTCCGGATGCAGGATGCGGACGTCCCCGCCGCGCGCCCTGGATGTCTCTTCGCGCCTGAGGAGCTTGCCGTTCGCCTTGGCGGCCCGGGTCAGCGCCCAGCCGTAGTCGAAGCTTCCGTTCCTCGTCCGGCGGTAAGCCACCTGCAGCGACGTTCGCGGACTGTAGCGGACCCGCGTGATGTGCACGGATTCACCGAGCAGTTCGGAGAGTCGCTGGTTGTCCAGCAGGTACGGCAGGCCCGGGAGGGCGGCGTCACGGATGGCAAGGGACCGGTCGGGGTGCTTAATCCGGGACTCCGCTGTCATGGGCTTCAAGCCTTCCGGGACGTACTGATGGGGGCCAGCGTTCAACGGAGACCGTTGGGTGACAACCATTAAGGAGCCCGGCGGGGCGGAAAGCAAGAGGACGACGGCGGAGGTTCCGCCGTCGTCCTCTTCTGTCAGGTGGGGCTGCTAGTGCTGTCCCAGCGTCCCGCCAGCGGGCGGGAGGGTGCCGGGGCCGCGGTCTGCGGCCTCGTCGCGATCGGCGTCGCTCAGCGTGTCGCTGGCTGCGGTTTCGTCCGAGTCGCCTTCGTCGTCAATGAGGCCATTGGTCTGGTCAAAGGGATGGGCGATGGTCTCGTCTGACAGGGCCGAGCCGCTGGCAGCGGCACCGGCTGCCCCTGTTGCCCCAAGAGTGCCGGCTGCCCCTGCAGTACCCGTTGTCCCGGTGGTGTCTGTCGGGTATGCCGGGTCCGCATAGGCCGGTGTCACCGCCGGTGTGGCGGTGTCCCCGGCCACCGGCACTGTGGTGTCGGTGTCCGCCCCGCTGCGGCTGGCGGCGACGGCTCCGGCCGCTGCTGCGGCGGCTACCCCGACGCCGGCGGCGAGCTTGCCGGATACGCCGGCCTTGCCGCTGTCTCCGCGCGACTCGGCCGCCTGATCGACGCCTGGTGTGCCTACCGCGGCGCCCTCGTTGACGGAACCGCGCCAGGCTCCGCTGGCATACCGTTCGTCCTCGATGAATTCCTTGAACTTCTGCAGGTCGGACTCGGCCTGGCGTTCCACCACGTTGAGCTTGTCGCCGATCTTCTCCACCAGGCCCTCGGGCTCGTAGTCGATAAAGAGCCGGACGGAGGTCTGCCCGCCGCCCACGTCTTCGAATTCGACCGATCCGGCGTTTGTGGCGCCCTCGGTGGCGGCCCAGGCAACCTTGCGGTCGGGGATTTGCTCCAGGATTCTGGCTTCCCACTTCCTCTTGACGCCGGCGATCTCGGCGACCCATTCAAGGCGGTCGTCACTGAGCTGCGTCACGCTCTTCACTCCGCCCATGAAGTGCGGAAATTCCTCGAACTGCGTCCACTGGTTGTAGGCCGTGCTTACCGGTACGTTGACCAGAATTCGTTTTTCTACCCTCGTGCTCACAGTGTCTCCTTTGTCGACTTGGAACAGGCCATGACGAACAAAACCTAATTCGTCAGCATGCTTACCATATCGGGTTGTGCCACAGGATGGCCAGTGTCGGGGCAGCGCCCGGACGCCGACTGCCAGGGTGCAGAAGAAGGTGCAGGGGAGGGCGGGGAGGATGGGCGGGAACCCCAGCGCGAGTCTGTTGGCTCCAGCGCGGGGGCTCCCTAGGCTCTCCGTTCTGGGGGGAAATCGGAGAGCTTGGAATCAATGTACAGCCGCGAATAGCTGAATCGGCGCTCTTCGGAAGTTCTTGATTAAACCTTGAGTCTTGCCGCGCTGGCGCGGGCATTTTCCGCTTCAGCGAGGGTGTGCCTCAGCTCGGCGAGGACCTGCTGTTCCGTCGCGCCGGCGTCGAGAACCGTGAAGCCGGCGAATTCCGGAAGGGCGCGGTAGGCGTCGTGGAGTGCGGTGAGGTCCGCCAGGGATTCCTCGTCCGTGCCGCGCGCCATGATTCTGTCGTGGGCAAGCTGGGGGTCGACGTCGAGGTGGACGACAAGGTCGGGAGTCGGCAGTTTTCGCAGCAGCCAGGGGAGGACGCGTCCCCGCGGCAGTCCTTTGGCCTCGCGGAGTGCCAGCTGGCAGTGAAGGTGCCGGTCCATCACCACCAGTCCCCGGAACCGGCGGGCCCGGGCGTGCGAGATCAGCACGTTGGCCACGCGGATGGTGGATTCCACGGCGTCGGCCAGCCGCGGGGGAAGCTGCACCCCGAACCGGGCGGAGAGCAGCGACATCCTGCGCCGGCCGGCGTAGTTGCTCAGAAGCAGGGCATCCCTGCCTTCGGCCAGCGCGGCAGATACCAGGGCGCGGGCGGCCGTCGTCTTTCCGGAGCCGTCGATGCCCGTCAGTACAATCAGCAAGTAGTCCTCCTTCCGTTTTTCGTTACCAGTTCCAACGACAGGCGCCTTTGGATCGTCCCGGGGTTGAGGCGGACGTCACTCGAGCCTATGCTCTGCCGGCCAAAAAAGAAGAGGACGACGGCGGCGCTCCAGGCGCCGCTGCCGCCCTCCGTCGATCCTGCGGGCAGGACCGCAGGACTAGCCGCGGCGGGTGTAGCTGCCTTCGGTTTCGTCCGGGTGTGCGGTGTGCAGCGTGACGTAGCGGCCCTGGACCTTCTCGCCGTTGCCGGGATGGCCGCCCGGCGTCGTGATGTAGGTTCCCTCAGTGTGGGGGAGTTCGTGGCGGCTGGCGGGCAGGGTCACGTAGCTGCCGCCCCGGGGTGCGGTGCGGCTGGGCGTAGCGGTTGTGGCGGCGTTGTGGGCCGTGAATCGTTCGGTCTGCAAAGTCATGGAGTTCTCCTGGTGGGTCGCGGGATGGGTGCGGCCGTGCCGTTTCGGTGCCGGGGCGGCGGGCTGCGCAGATCCTGGGTGGTGGACCTCTGATGGTGGTCCCCTGGGCGGTGGTACATGAACGGCATCTCGGAACGGTGCGTTCACGCCGTCGGTGGGTTCGGGCGGGGCTGGGTTCTGCGGCAATGCGGCGTCCCGTCGGCCACCGCCTTGCCTGCACTGTGGGGGTTCTGCTCCCGTGCGGCACTCAAAGGGCTTCGGTGGCCTGCCATTAACGCTAGCGGCTATTTTGATTGGTTCAAAATAAGGTGGGCGATCTCACGGGGGAGGGCCGGTTCCCTGCACCGCGCAGTCGCCGTCCGCGATGCCGTTCCGTTCCATTGAGCGGTTAAACAATTCCGCAGTGTGGATTTAGCCTTCCGGAAACATCCGCTCCCTAGCGTTGCCTGTGACCTCAACGGCATAACGCGTGCCGCCCCTGACCGACAGGCTTCCACGATGAATCTCTCCCACGCAGCGGCTCCTCCGCCGGACCAGACGCCCTCCGGCGCGAACCCCCCAGCCAAGAACCCAGCCAAGAACCCGGCCGAGAAACCCGCCAGCAAGCCCTTCTACCGCCAGCTGTTCTTCCAGATCCTCGTGGCGGTGTGCCTGGGCATTCTGGTCGGGCACTTCTGGCCGGGCCTAGGCTCCGGCCTGCGGCCGCTGGGGGACGGCTTCATCCAGCTGATCAAGATGATCATCGCGCCGCTGATCTTCCTGGTCATCGTCACGGCATCTCGGCAGTGGGCGACGTCAAAGCGGTGGGCCGGGTGGGCGTGAAGGCCCTGCTGTACTTCACGGGCGCCACCCTGTTTGCCCTGGTCTTCGGGCTCATCGTGGGCAACGTGGTCCAGCCCGGGGCGGGCCTGAACATCGATCCGGCGACGCTCTCGCAGGACGCGCTGGACGCCAAGACCGGCACGGCGCCGCCGAAGGACGCCGGCCAGTTCCTGCTCGGCGTCATCCCCACCAGCGTGGTGGGCGCCTTCGCGTCCAACAGCCTGCTTCAGGTGCTGTGCTTCTCGGTCTTCTTCGGAGCCGCGATCGTGGTGGTGGGCCGCGAACGGTGCCTGCCGGTGGTGAACCTGCTGGAGACCGTGCTGGAGCTCTTCTTCAAAATCATGGGGTGGGTGATGCGCGTGGCACCCATCGGCGCGTTCGGGGCGATGGCTTTCATCATCGGCCAGTACGGCCTGGGTTCGCTGGGCACCTATGCGGTGCTGATCGCCGCCTGCTACGGCGCGGCGATCGTGTTCATCGCCCTGCTGTTCGCCGTGGCCTGGGTCTATCCGCGGGTCCCGCTGTGGCAGTTCGTCCGGTACTCGCGGGAGGAATTCCTGCTGGCGCTGGGCACCGCCTCCACCGAGTCCGTGCTGCCGCGCATCATGACCAAGCTGACCAACGCCGGCTGCTCGCGCGCCACTACGGGGCTGGTGGTGCCCACCGGGTATTCGTTCAACCTGGACGGCGCTGCCCTCTACCTCTCGATCTCCCTGCTGTTCCTCGCCCAGGCCTTCGGCCACAACCTGGACCTCGGGCAGCAGCTCGCCGCCCTGGGCATCCTGATGCTGACCTCCAAGGGAATGGCCGGCGTCCCGGGCTCCGCGTTCCTGGCGCTCTCGGCCACCGCCGGGGCGCTGGGCATCTTCCCGGTGGCCGGCGTCGCCCTGCTGCTCGGAGCCGACCGTGTCATGGATTCCATGCGGGTCGCGGTGAACCTGCTGGGCAACTGCGTGGCCACTTTCGTGGTGGCGAAATGGGAGGGCCAGTTCGACCGCGAGGCCATGCTGGCCGCTTTCCGCGGGGAAAGCCCGACGGCGGGCGGCCCGCCGGAGTCTCCTGCCGCCGTCGGACGTTCCGGTGCAGCGGACGATGGTGCCGCTGACGATGGTGCGGCGGGCAGCAGCGGCCCGGGCGCAGCTGGCGCACCCGTCCCGGACGGCGTGCAGCCGGCAGGTGCCCGCTAGCTGCAGCCGGTCGCTCCATTAGGCTGGGACCCATGACCCGGAAGATAAGTGTGAGCCTGCCGGATGCGGCACTGCGCGAGTACCTGAACCCGCATGCGGACGTCACGGTGCTCGAATGGGACTTCGCCGGCGAGCCGCCGCAGCCGCGCATCGACATCGTGGTGCCGCCCTACATGGGCGGGGCACAGGTGCTGCGCAGGCTCGAAGGCGTGGAAACGGCCCTGGTGCAGAGCCAGTCGATCGGGTACGACGGCGTGGCGGAGGCGCTGCCCGCGGGCCGCGTTTTCGCCAATGCGGCCGGCGTCCACGAGACCTCCACCGCGGAACTTGTCCTGGCCATGGTCCTGGCGAGCCAGCGGGAGTTCCCGCGCCTCCTGCGCAACCAGCAGGAGGGCTTCTGGGAGACCAAGCCGACCGCCAGCCTGGCCGACCGGCGGGTCCTGATCGTGGGCTACGGCGGAGTGGGCAAGGCGATCGAGCAGCGGCTTATCCCGTTCGAAACCAGTGTCACCAGGGTGGCCAGCCGGGCCCGGACCGATGAAAGCGGCGAAGTCCACGGCATCGGCGAACTGCCCGCGCTGCTGCCGGAGCACGACATCGTGGTGGTGGGCGTCCCGCTGAGCGACGCCACGCGGCACCTCGTCGACGACGCCTTCCTCGCGGCCATGCCCGACGGCGCGCTGCTGGTCAACGTGGCGCGCGGGCCGGTGGCGGACACCGACGCTCTGGTCCGCCACACGTCCTCCGGCCGGATCCGTGCCGCCCTGGACGTCACCGACCCGGAGCCGCTGCCGCGGGACCACCCGCTGTGGTCGACGCCGGGCGTCATCATCACCCCGCACGTGGGCGGCGCCAGCTCCGCGATGCGCCCGCGGATGGGACGGCTGCTGCAGCGGCAGATCGACCTCATGCTGGCAGGGCAGCCGCCGGCCAACGTGGTGCTGGGCGGCTGAAAGCGGCGTCAGTCCCGCAGCACGTCGGCGGGCTCACGCGGTGTGGCCAGGCCGTCCACCACCTCGATGCCGGGCAGCTTGCGGAGTTCGGCCGGGGCCAGGACGATCTTGTTGGACCTGTTGCCGCCGCCCATGACCACCCGGTCCGCGTCCATCACGGCCCGGTCCACGTAGATCGGGAGCCCCTGAATGCCGGGCGCGGTGACGCCGCCCACCAGCATGCCGGTCAGGGCGGTGGTGGTGTCGGCGTCGGCAAAGGAGGCGCGCTTGACGCCGAGCAGCCCGCGGACGGCGCGGTTCACGTCGAGGCGGGTGGTGCCGAGCACCACGCACACCGCGTACCTGGGCGGGTCAACCTTCTTTGACGTCACGACGATCGTGTTGGCCGCCTCCTCGAGGGTGAAGCCATAGTGCTCGCAGAACGCCGCGGTGTCGGCGAGCTCCGGGGAGCACTCGAGTACGTCGTGGCGGACGCCGTGGAGTTCCAGGGCGTCGGCCACCTCGGCCATCAGGATCGTGTCGGTCACGGGCGTTCCTCTCGTCAGTTCAAAAATACCGCCACCGGCGGGGACGTTACCCTGGGCTGTCCTGCCGGAAGAACGGGCTGGTCGCAGGCAGCCACATGAGTATTGCCCCGGCCAGCGTCAGTGACAGCCCGGCCAGGATGAGGCCGGACAGGTGCAGCGGCGTCACGATGGCAGACAGGGCGGCCACGACGGTCAGCAAAATGCGGGACCAGCGTGCGCCGCGCAGCAGTTCGAGTGCGGCCCAGACCTGCAGTGCAGCCACTGGCACGGCGGACACCACCAGGTAGGGCACCGCCCAGGCGGGCGTGGACTGGCCGTAGTTGATCCCGGCCGCCTCCAGAATGACCGGCAGGATGCCGGCCGCCGCACTGACAAGCCAGAATGCTGTCGCTGCTCGTACGGTTACCGGTATGTTTTCCGGCACGCCGGAATCCAAGCTCTGTTCCCCCAATGAAGTCCCCAATCTTCAACATGCTCTCACCGCGGTTATCCGGCGGTGGTTCTCAGCCTACAGGCCCGCGATCCGGGACCGGCCCGCGTTCCGGGACCGGCCAAGGGTAGGGAACGAGGTCCGGTCCGTTCCAAGGCTCCGGTCGTAAACTGGCCTTCGAATCTGATTGCGCGGGCTCCGGAGGAACCCTCGCGGCGTGAAGTGGAGTCCGGATGCTCTGGAAGCTGCTCGTTGAATACCTGCGGCCGCAGCGGCGGCTGCTGATCGCCGTCGTCGTTTTCCAGCTGGCGCAGTCCATCGCCTCGCTCTACCTGCCCACGCTGAACGCCGACATCATCGATGAGGGCGTGGCCAAGGGGGACACTGGCGTCATTCTCAGCCTGGGCAGCCTCATGCTGGTCATCACCTTGCTGCAGATCGCGTGCGCGGTGGTGGCCGTGTACTTCGGGGCGAAGGCGGCCATGGGCCTGGGCCGGGACCTGCGTGGGGCCATCTTCACCCGGGTGGGGGAGTTCTCCGAGCAGGAGGTCACCCGGTTCGGGGCGCCGAGCCTCATCACCCGCTCCACCAACGACGTCCAGCAGGTCCAGCAGCTGGTGCTGATGTCCGCCACGATGATGGTGGCCGCGCCCATGCTCAGCATCGGCGGCGTGGTGATGGCGGTGCGGCAGGATGCCCAGCTGTCCTGGCTCATCGCGGTCAGCGTGCCGGTGCTGCTGGCCGGGGTGGGCGTGATCATCAGCCGGATGGTGCCGCTGTTCCGCAAGATGCAGGTGCGGATCGACACGGTCAACCGGGTGCTCCGCGAGCAGCTCACCGGCGTCCGGGTGGTGCGGGCGTTCGTGCGCGAGGACATCGAAACCGCCCGGTTCGCGCGGGCCAACGAGGACGTCACGGACACGGCCCTGCGGGCCGGCCGGCTCATGGCGCTCGCGTTTCCCGTGGTGATGCTGGTGCTGAACGTCTCCAGCGTGGCGGTGATCTGGTTCGGCTCGTTCCGGATCGAGGACGGTTCCATGCAGGTGGGCACGCTCATCGCGTTCCTCAGCTACCTGCTGCAGATCCTGATGTCCGTCATGATGGCCACGTTCATGGCGGTGATGATCCCGCGCGCCGCGGTCTCTGCGGACCGGATCGGCGAGGTGCTGGGGACGGAGTCGAGCGTGCGGCCGCCGCTGGCACCGGTGGCGGTCGCCGCAGGCCAGCTGGGGCGCGGCGAGCTGGAGATGCACGACGTCGGGTTCTCCTACCCGGGTGCCGAGCAGCCGGTGCTGTCCGGCATCAGTTTCACCGCCCGGTCGGGGCGGACGACGGCGATCATCGGCAGCACCGGGTCCGGCAAGACCACGCTCGTGAACCTGCTGCCGCGGCTTTTCGACGCGACCAGCGGCTCGGTGAAGTTCGACGGCGTGGACGTCCGCGAGCTGCACCCGGACCAGCTGTGGGGTCACATCGGGCTGGTGCCGCAGCGGCCGTACCTGTTCTCCGGCACGGTGCGCAGCAATCTGCTCTACGGCAAGCCGGACGCCACGGAGGATGAGCTGTGGCGGGCGCTGGCCACGGCGCAGGCGCAGGACTTCGTCCGGGAGATGGAGGGCGGGCTGGATGCGCCCATTTCGCAGGGCGGCACCAACGTCTCCGGCGGGCAGCGGCAGCGGATCGCGATCGCCCGGGCGCTGGTGAAACGGCCCGAGCTCTACATCTTCGACGATTCGTTCTCGTCGCTGGACACCGCCACCGACGCGCGGCTCCGGCAGGCGCTCAAGCACGACACCGCCGGGGCCACCCTGGTGATCATCGCCCAGCGGGTCTCCAGCATCGCCGACGCGGACCAGATCCTGGTGCTCGACGACGGCAGGATCGTGGGGCGCGGAACGCACGATGGGCTGCTGGAGACCTCCGAGACGTACCGCGAGATCGTGTCCTCACAGCTGGCAGCGGAGGAGGCGGCGTGAGCGGGCGTAGCACCCCCAGCCGGACGGGACCGCCCGCGGAAACCGGGACCACCGCCGTCGGACGCCCGCCGCGCCCGCCGATGGGGCCCGGCCGCGGCGGGCCGTTCGCGGGGATGAACGTCCCCGCGGAGAAGGCGCTGAACTTCTGGCCCTCCGCCAGGCGGCTGCTGGGCACGCTGCGGCCGGAGCGGGCGTGGCTGGTGCTGGTGATTGTGCTGAGCGTGGCTGCGGTGGCGCTGTCCGTGATCGGCCCGCGGCTGCTGGGCGAGGGCACCAACATCATTTTCGCCGGCGTGGTGTCCCGGGACCTGCCGGCCGGGGCGAGCAAGGACGAGGTGATCGCGGGGCTGCGGGCCGCCGGCCAGGATTCGCAGGCGGACATGCTCGGGGCCATGACGCTGACGCCGGGGACGGGCATCGACTTCACGGCGCTGGCCAGCGTGCTGCTGTGGGCGCTGGCGCTGTATGTGCTGGCCTCGGCGTTCATGTGGGTGCAGGCGTATGTGCTCAACGGCGTCGTGCAGCGGACGGTGTACCGGCTGCGCGAGCGGATCGAGGCGAAGATCAACCGGCTGCCGCTGCGGTACTTCGATTCGATCCAGCGCGGCGAGCTGCTCAGCCGGGTGACCAACGACGTCGACAACATTTCGCAGAGCCTGCAGCAGTCGATCTCCCAGGCGGTCACGTCGCTGCTCACCGTTTTCGGCGTGCTGCTGATGATGTTCCTGCTCTCGCCCACGCTGGCGGTGATTGCGCTGGTGACCGTTCCGCTGACGCTGGTGACGACGGCGGTGATCGCCAAGCGCTCGCAGAAGCTGTTCGTGGCGCAGTGGAAGCACACCGGGGAGCTGAACGGGCAGATCGAGGAGACGTACACAGGGCATGCGCTGGTGAAGGTGTTCGGCCGGCAGCAGGAGGTGGGGGAGCGGTTCCGGCAGAAGAACGGGGAGCTGTACCAGGCGAGCTTCGGCGCGCAGTTCATTTCCGGGCTGATCATGCCGGCCATGACGTTCATCGGGAACCTGGTGTACGTGGGGATCGCCGTGGTGGGCGGGCTGCAGGTGGCCTCCGGGGCGATGCAGCTGGGCGACGTGCAGGCGTTCATCCAGTACTCGCGGCAGTTCACCATGCCGCTGGCCCAGCTGGGATCGATGGCGAACCTGCTGCAGTCCGGGGTGGCGTCGGCGGAGCGGGTGTTCTCGTTGCTGGATGAGCCGGAGGAGTCGCCGGAAGCTGTTGGTTCTGTTCCTGCCGGCGGGCGGGGGCGGCTGGTGTTCGAGAATGTCTCGTTCTCCTATTCGCCGGACAAGCCGCTGATCTCTTCCCTTTCGTTGGTGGCGGAGCCGGGGCAGACGGTGGCGATCGTCGGCCCCACCGGCGCCGGCAAGACGACGCTGGTGAACCTGATGATGCGGTTCTACGAGCTGGATGCCGGGCGGATAACGCTCGACGGCGTGGACGTCACCGCTGTTTCCCGGCGCGAGCTGCGCTCGCGGATGGGCATGGTGCTGCAGGATACGTGGCTTTTCGGCGGGACCATCAGGGACAACATCGCGTACGGCCGGCCTACTGCAACTGAAGACGAGATCCTGGAGGCGGCGCAGGCGACGTACGTGGACCGGTTCGTGCACTCGCTGCCCGAGGGGTACGACACCGTGCTGGAGGACGAGGGTGGGAACGTTTCGGCGGGTGAGAAGCAGCTGCTGACGATTGCGCGGGCGTTCCTGGCCCGGCCTTCTGTTTTGATTCTCGATGAGGCGACGAGCTCGGTGGATACGCGGACCGAGGTGTTGGTGCAGCAGGCGATGAGCGCGCTGCGGTCCGACCGGACGAGCTTCGTCATTGCGCACCGCCTGTCCACGATCCGGGACGCCGACCTCATCCTGGTGATGGAGTCCGGCCAGATCGTGGAGCAGGGGACGCATACGTCGTTGTTGGCCGCGGGTGGGGCTTACGCGCGACTGTATGAGGCGCAGTTCGCGGCCCCGGTGGCGGAGGTTTAGCGGGGCGAGTCCCGCAAGCCGAGGATTGCGAGATGTTCAGTGCTTTGGCGGGGCGGTGCTGTTGCGTACAACCAGTTGGGTGGGGACGAGAGTGATGCCGGGTTCGGTGGTGTTGGTGCGGATCTGTTGGAGGACGTTGTCGACGCACTGGTTGCCGACGTCGGCGAAGTTCTGGTGGACCGTGGTCAGCGGGGGAGCGTAGGAGGAGGCTTCGGGGACGTCGTCGAAGCCGACCAGGCTGACGTCTTCGGGGACTGCTTTCCCCTTTTCGCGGAAGGCCCGGAGCAGGCCGAGGGCCATGTGGTCGTTCGCGGCGAACACGGCCGTGCAGCCGGGTTCGTCAGCGAGCCGGAGTCCGGCCTCGTAGCCGGAGTCCGCCGACCAGTCGCCGCGGAGCACCGGCGGGACGGCCTTTCCGGCGTCGGTAAGGGTGGTGCGCCAGGCGGCGGCACGGCGTTCGCTGGCGAAGGATTCTTCGGGGCCGGCGACGTGCCAGACGGTCTCGTGGCCGAGGTCCAGGAGGTGTCTGACGGCCTTGCGGGCGCCGTCGGCCTGGTCTGTGTCCACCACGCTGTACTGCTCGCCGGCGTCGGAATCGACGACGACCACCTTAACTCCAGGAGGCAGTGTCACGGTCGCCGCATCCAGGAGGTGGACCTCCATGATCGCTATCACCGCGTCAACGGCGAGTTCGCCCATCCTCGAGAAAGCACCCTGGATCCCGGCCTGCGTTGGTGCCGTCACCGGGATCAGCGTGATGGCGAAGTCCTGCCGGGCTGCGTGCAGTGCAATGGCCTCAAGCGTGCGCATGTTTCCCAGCGAGGACAGCGAGAACGTGATCACCCCAATGGTCCGGAAGCTGCCCCGCTTGAGCGCCCGGGCGGCACTGTTCGGCCGGTATCCGAGTTCGTTCATGGCCGCAATGACCTGGCGCCGCGTGCTTTCGATGACGTCCGGGCTCCCGTTGGACACGCGGGAAACCGTTTGGGATGAGACTCCGGCGAGCTTGGCGACGTCGGCCATGGACACCTGCTGCTTGCGCCGCGGCGCGGCGCCGGCCGCCTCCTTCGCGGGGGGCAAATTGCGGACCGGGGGTTGACCGGGTTCGTGCTCCATGTCACCATCGTACCAATCATGTTTGCGCAAACATACACAAAACCCCACATTGATGTTTACGCAAACAGGCCACGTTTTCTGTCACCAGCCAGGTGACACAGCCCTGAAGAGGACCTTTCATGACAATGACGTCCCCGCAAGTCGCAGCGCGAGCAGGAGCGGCTGCCCCGCAGGCCCGCACGAGCCGCCGCGCCAGCCGCCGTTCGTGGGCCGGCTGGTGGTTCATCGGCCCCTTCATGGCCGTTTTCGCCTTGGTTTTCCTCGCCCCGATCGCGTATTCCATCTACCTGAGCGTCTTCCGCAACCAGCTCATCGGCGGCACCGCCTTCGTGGGCCTGGACAACTACGCACGGGCGTTGGGGGACCAGCAGTTCTGGTCCGCGCTGGGACGGGTTTCGCTGTTCCTGGCAGTCCAGGTGCCGGTCATGCTGACGATCGCCCTAGTTGTGGCCCTCGCCCTGGACAGCGGCAGGCTCTACGGGAAGTCGTTCTTCCGGATCTCGATCTTCCTGCCCTATGCCGTGCCCGCCGTCGTCGCAACGCTCATGTGGGGCTTCATGTACGGCACCCGCTTCGGGCTGGTGGGAAACATCAACCAGGCCTTCGGTCTGAACCTGCCCAGCCCGCTCTCCTCCGAACTGGTGCTCGCCTCAATCGGAAACATCGTCACGTGGGAGTTCATCGGCTACAACATGCTGATCTTCTACTCCGCGCTGACCGTTATCCCCAAGTCCCTGTATGAGGCCGCCGAGATCGACGGCGCCGGCCAGCTGAGGGTCATCGCCGCGATCAAGCTGCCGGCCATCCGCGGCGCCATCGTGGTGGCCACCATCTTCTCGGTGATCGGCAGTTTCCAGCTCTTCAACGAGCCCAGCATCCTCAAGAGCCTCTCACCCAACACCATCTCGACCTACTTCACGCCCAACCTGTACGCCTTCTCCCTGTCGTTCTCGGGGCAGCAGTACAACTACTCCGCCACGGTGGCGATCATCATGGGGCTGATCACCATGGCCATTGCCTACGCCGTCCAGGTCCGCGGCATGCGAAAGGAGCGCTGACCATGAGCGTTCAGACAGCCGCCCGCCCCGGCAGTGCCGGCGCAGGAACGTCGGCGCCGCTGAAACTCCGCACCCCGCGCCTGCGGACCCCGCGCACAGCCGGCTCCCGGCGCTCCCGCCGCAGCCTGGCATTGACTCTCCTGATGGGCCTTGTCCTGCTCTACAGCCTGGCCCCGCTGTTCTGGCTGCTGGTCAACGCCACCAAAACGCAGGACGGCCTGCTCAACTCCTTCGGCCTGTGGTTCGACGGCGATTTTGCCCTCTGGGACAACATCGCCCGGACAGCAACTTACGACGGCGGGATCTTCCTTCGCTGGTTCGCCAACACAGTCCTCTACGTCGTGCTCGGCGCCGGCGGTGCCACTTTCCTCGCCGTCCTCGGTGGCTACGCGCTGGCCAAGTTCGATTTCCCCGGCCGGAAGGCCGTGTTCGCCGTCGTCATCGGAGCGGTGGCCATTCCGGGCACGGCACTCGCGGTCCCCACGTTCCTTATGTTCAGCCAGATGGGCCTCACCAACACCCCCTGGGCCGTAATCATCCCCTCGCTCATCTCGCCCTTCGGCCTATACCTCATGTGGACCTTCGCCACCGAGGCCATCCCCACCGAAATCATGGAGTCCGCCCGGATCGACGGCGCCAGCGAGGCACGCACCTTCTTCCAGGTCTGCCTTCCGCTGCTGACCCCGGGCATTGTCACCGTGCTGCTCTTCACCATGGTGGCCACCTGGAACAACTACTTCCTGCCGCTGATCATGCTGAAGAACCCGGACTGGTACCCGCTCACCCTGGGCCTGAACGCCTGGAACGCGCAGGCCGGCACCGCAGGCGGGGAAGCCATCTTCAACCTGGTCATCACAGGTTCCCTGCTCACAATCCTTCCGCTGATCGCAGCGTTCCTGCTGCTCCAGCGCTACTGGCAGTCCGGCCTTTCCGCCGGAAGCGTCAAAGAATAACGCCCGTCCCACCCTCACCAACAACGCAGTTAGAAGGAAGACATGATCAAGACCCTGACCCGCCGCGGCCTGCTGCAGACTTCCGCCGTCGCCGCCGCACTCGCCCTGGGGCTCACTGCTTGCGGAGGCGGCGGCAACGCGGCGCCGCAGCAAACGGTCAACAGCGACGCCGTCGAAGCCGCCCTCCAAAAAGGAGGCAAGCTGACGGTGTGGGCCTGGGACCAGTCGCTGAAGAAAGTCGCCGAGGGCTTCGAGGCCAAGTACCCCAACGTGGACGTCAACCTGGTCAACGCAGGCACCGGCAACGACCAATACACCGCCCTGCAGAACGCAATATCCGCCGGCTCCGGCGTGCCCGATGTGGCGCAGATCGAGTACTACGCCCTTCCGCAGTTTGCGCTCAGCAAGTCACTGGCGGACCTCGGCCAGTTCGGAGCTGCAGACCTCGACGGTACCTTCACGGCCGGTCCGTGGTCCTCGGTGCAGGCGCAGGGCGGCGTCTACGGCCTTCCCATGGACTCCGGCCCCATGGCCCTGTTCTACAACAAGCAGCTCTTCGACAAGCACGGCATCGCAGTGCCCACCACCTGGGATGAGTTCCTCGAGGCCGGACGTGCGCTGAAGAAGGCTGACCCCAAGGCATACATCGCCAACGACACCGGCGACGCTGGGTTCACCACCAGCCTGATCTGGCAGGCCGGCGGCAAGCCCTACCAGGTGGACGGCACCAACGTCGGCGTGAACTTCTCCGACGAAGGGTCCACCAAGTTCGCCGAGACCTGGCAAAAGCTCATTGACGAGGACCTTCTGGCCCCCATCAGCTCCTGGAGCGACGAGTGGTACAAGGGCCTGGGCAACGGCACCATCGCCACCCTTTCCACCGGCGCCTGGATGCCCGGGAACCTGGTCTCCGGCGTTGCCGACGGGGCCGGCAAATGGCGGGTCGCACCCTTGCCGCAGTGGGAGAAGGGCGCCAACAGCAGCGCCGAAAACGGCGGCAGCTCGCTGGCCATTCCGGCGGCCAGCAGCCAGGCAGCGCTGGCCTACGGCTTCCTGAAGTACTCCAACGTTGATGAGGAAGGCGTCCAGGCGAGGATCGACGGCGGCGCGTTCCCCGCCACCTCAAAGGACCTCGCGTCCGAGAAATTCCAGAACACCGAGTTCAAGTACTTCGGCGGCCAAAAGGCCAACCAGATCTTCGCCGAATCAGCGAAGAATGTTCCCGCCGGCTGGTCCTACCTGCCGTTCCAGGTCTACGCCAACAGCATCTTCAACGACACCGCCGGCCAGGCCTACGTCTCCGGCGCCAAGCTCAAGGACGGCCTGACCGCGTGGCAGAAAGCCTCGGTCAAGTACGGCACCGAGCAGGGGTTCACGGTCAAGGAATAACAGCCCGCAGGCAACCCCACCCATCTCCGCGGACGCGCCCGCCAGCCCGGCGCGTCCGCGGCCACCCAAACGCGCCCAAAAAGAGGAACTCCATGACGTACACCACCCAACACCGCTGGCTGCGCTGGCCGTCTCCGGACACCAAGAGGCTGGCCTACGGTGCCGACTACAACCCCGAGCAGTGGCCCCGCGAGGTTTGGGCAGAGGACGTGCGGCTCATGCGGGAGGCCGGGGTCAACATCGTCTCCCTGGCCATCTTCTCGTGGGCACGCATCCAGCCCACGCGGGATAGCTGGGACTTTGCCTGGCTCGACGACATCATCGGCCTGCTCCACGCCAACGGCATTGCCGTGGACCTCGCCACCGCCACCGCGTCCCCGCCGCCGTGGCTCGCGGCCGAACACCCGGAGATCCTGCCGGTCACCCAGAACGGCGAAACCCTTTGGCCGGGCGGCCGGCAGCACTGGCGGCCCACGTCGCCGGTGTTCCGCGAGCACGCGCTGACGCTCGTGCGCGCCATGGCCGAACGCTACAAGGACCACCCCGCCGTTTGCGCCTGGCACGTTTCCAATGAGCTCGGCTGCCACAACATCTATGACTATTCCGACGACGCCGCGGCCGCCTTCCGCCGCTGGCTCCAGGACCGCTACGGCACACTTGAGGAGCTGAACACCGCCTGGGGGACCGACTTCTGGTCCCAGCGCTACGCGGACTGGAACCACATCCTCCCGCCGCGCAAGGCTGCCTCCTACCCGAACCCCACGCAGCAGCTGGACTTCAAGCGCTTCTCCTCGGACTCGCTGCGGGACTACCTCCGTGCCGAACGCGACATCCTGAACAGCGTCACCCCGGATATCCCCGTCACCACCAATTTCATGGTGATGGGGGAGACAAAGGGGATGGATTACGCCGCCTGGGCCGCCGACGTCGACTTCGTCTCCAACGACCACTACGTGGCCCCCGGGCCGCAGGACCATGACGAACTGTCCTTCTCCGCGAACCTGACCGGCAACATCGCCGGCGGCAACCCCTGGTTCCTGATGGAGCACTCCACCAGCGCCGTCAACTGGCAGCCGGTGAACACGCCCAAGAAGCCCGGCGCCCTCGCCCGGGACTCGCTCACCCACGTGGCCCACGGCGCAGACGCGGTCTGCTTCTTCCAGTGGCGGCAGTCGCGCGCGGGGGCAGAGAAATACCATTCCGCGATGGTTTCGCACGCCGGCAGCAACAGCAGGCTCTTCCGCGACGTCACCGCGCTGGGACGCACGCTGGGCGAACTCGCACCGATCACCGGCAGCCGGCGCGAGCCGGCACGGGCCGCGATCCTCTTCGACTGGGATTCCTGGTGGGCCAGCGAGCTGGACTCCCATCCCACCGACCGGCTCCGCTACCGGCAGGAGGCACTCGACTGGTACTCGGCGTTCCTGGCCACCGGCATCCGCGCCGATGTCCTCCCGGCGGCAGGCTCCCTTGAGGGCTACCAGCTGGTCATCGCACCGGTCCTGCACGTGGTGCCGGCGGAGCTGCGCTCACGCCTGACCGCGTTCGTCGAAGCGGGCGGGCACCTGGTGACCACCTACTTCTCGGGCGTCGTGGACCAGAACGACCACGTGTGGCTCGGCGGATATCCGGGCGCACTCAGCGATCTGCTGGGGATCCGGGTGGAAGAGTTCGGGCCGCTGGCCCCCGGGGAGGAAGCCACGCTCGACGACGGGTCAGCCGGCACGCTGTGGGCGGACTCGGTGGCCACCACCTCCGGCGGCACGAAGGTCCTGCGCCGGTTCACCTCCGGTGACAACGCCGGCGAACCGGCCGTAACCCGGCGCAGCGTGGGCAGCGGATCCGCCGGCTACGTGGCGACGCGGCTCGGACCCGCCGGTCTGGTCCCTGTCCTGCGGGAATTCGCCGGCCTGGCCGGCGTCGGGTCTGAACTGCCCGCGGAACTGTGTGGCGCCGTCGAACTCGCCGTCCGCACAGGGGAGGACGGACGCTTCCTTTTCCTGATCAACCGAACGGACCAGGCCGTCGACATCTCGGCGGTCCCCGGCGCCGTCCTCGCGGGCACCGGGCAAGCCAAGCTCGCCGCCCGCGGCGTGGCCGTTCTCAAAGGCCCCAAATAGACCAGCAGTCCCCACAAGATCAGCAGCATCACCGCACCGAAGGGAATTCAATGACGAACAGATCCAGATGGCCCTGGGCCGCGACCGCCGCCGGCGTCACCGCGGCGGTCTTCTCCGCAGGGATCGTGGCCGGACCCGCGCTCGCCGCCCCGGCAGCCGACGAACCTGTGCCGGCCGGCGCCGTGACCGTGCGGCCCGACCCCTCCTACCAGGGCGACGCCTTCGAAGGATGGGGCACCAGCCTGGTGTGGTTCGCCAACGCCACCGGCGATTATCCGGATGAGGTCCGCGAGAAGCTGGCTGAGATGGTTTTCGGTGACGAAGGGCTGAACCTCAATATCGCCCGGTACAACATTGGCGGCGGGAACGCGCCCGACGTGAAGGACTACCTCCGGGCAGGCGGTGCCGTGGAGGGCTGGTGGAAGGCCCCCGAGGGCACCACCCGGGAGGATAAGGACTGGTGGGATCCGGAGAATCCGGATCACTGGAACCTCGACGCCGACCAGACGCAGCGCTGGTGGGTGGACCGGATCAAGAACGACATCACACACTGGGAGGCCTTCAGCAACTCCCCGCCTTGGTTCCAGACGGTCAGCGGGTACGTGTCGGGAGGCTTCAACTCCTCCCAGGACCAGCTGCGGACGGAGAGCGTGGACGACTTCTCCTCGTATCTGGTCCGGGTCGTCGAGCAGCTCGAGAAGACCCACGGCATCAAGGTTGACACGCTCGATCCCATGAACGAACCGAACACCCCGTACTGGGGAACCAGCCTGAATTCGGCTGGCCAGCCCGTCGGCGGCCGGCAGGAAGGCGCCCACATGGGTCCCGAACTGCAGCAGAAGGTGATCCAGTCCCTGGCCAAGGCGCTGGCCAGTGCGGACACCGACGCTGTTATAAGCGCCATGGACGAGACCAACCCCTCGACCTTCGCCAACAACTGGAACAGCTATTCCGCCGACGCCAAGGCAAACGTCGGGCAGCTCAACGTCCACACCTACGGCACCGGGCAGCGGACCGCCGTCCGGGATATCGCCAAGGGCGAGGGCAAGCCCCTCTGGATGAGCGAAACTGGCGGTTCGTGGATGGACGGGCAGAACTTCACCAGCATGCAGCCCGGCCTCGGCCTCGCCCAGCACATGGTCAACGACCTCCGCGAGCTCGAGCCCGAGGCCTGGGTGTTCTGGCAGCCCGTTGAGGACTACAACAACATGAAGCCCGGCGGCGAAAGCGCCATCGGCTCCAACTGGGGAGAGATCCAGTTGCCTTTCGACTGCGATGCCGGAGACAACCTCAAAAGCTGCCCGATCTACACGAACACTAAATACAACACCGCGCGGAACTTCACGCACTACATCAAGCCCGGGGACCGCCTGGTCAAGGTGGACGACACGAACAGCGCGGCCGCCGTCTCCGACTCCGGAGCCACCGTGGTGCACGTGAACGACAGCAAACAGCAGCGCCAGGTTGCCCTGGACCTCTCCGGGTTCGGTGCGATCCAGGGGAACGCCACCGTGACGCCGGTG
The DNA here is from genome assembly GCF_017052465.1 of Arthrobacter pascens. Taxonomy (GTDB): domain Bacteria; phylum Actinomycetota; class Actinomycetes; order Actinomycetales; family Micrococcaceae; genus Arthrobacter; species Arthrobacter pascens. The sequence continues at coordinate 120,945 of NZ_JAFHKT010000134.1, read as the reverse complement.
ACCAGCGACGCCTCCGGAGCGCTGGTGCAGGGCGAGCCGGTCGCCGTCGGAAAGGACCGCAGCGCGGTCCTCACGGTAGCCGCCGAATCCGTCACAACCTTCCTCGTCAATGGTGTGCACGGCGTGGCCAAGGACGCCGCACTGGTGCAGGCGGACCACGTCTACAGCCTGCAGGGCGTCGAAAGCGGCAAGTCCCTTACGCAGGGAACCGGCAGCACCGCCGTCATCCGTTCCGGCGCCGGCGCCGACCAGCAATGGCACATCCGCCGCCTCAGCGGTGAGAACAGCAACCGTGCCCGCTACGCGATTGAAACGCCCGACGGCGGGCGGCAGCTCGCCGTCGTCGACGGAACACCCCAGCTGGCGAACGCGGAAGCAGAGCCATCCGAAGCCTCCCAGTGGACCATGTCCACCACCGGCGACGGCACCTACACGTTCGTCAACGCGGCAACCGGCAGGCTCCTCGAGGTGGACGGGCACGCCACCGCGGACGGATCTGCAGTGACCCTGTGGACTGCCAACTCCGGCGAGAACCAGCGCTGGCGGGTCATCGATGAAACTGTCCAGGGATTCCAGAACGTCACGGCTTTCACCGTGCCCGGGACCGCTCCGCAGCTGCCCGCCACAGTGGTCCCCGTCTATCGCGACCGCGCCCGGGGCGAACTTCCGGTGACCTGGACGATGCCGCCGGAGAACCGGTGGGGCGCACCCGGAACCGTTGACGTGCGCGGAACGGCGACCGACGTCCTGGGTGCTGCGCATCCGGTGACGGCCAAAGTCACGGTGGACAAGCTCGTCTCGACGCTTCCGACCCGGGCCAAAACCTATGCCGGCGGAACGCCCGCGCTGCCCGCCACCGTGACAGCGGTGACTGCCGGCGGCAGCAAAGTGGAGCGGCCGGTTGTCTGGGATGCCGCCGGACCGTTCACCGCAACTGGCGTTGCCACGGTGGCGGGCACCGCCGACGCCGCCGACGGGCGGACGCTGCCCGCCACCGTGCGCGTCCAGGTCACAGCGGGAACAGCCGACAACGTGGCCGATGACCCCGGCACCACGTTCAGCGCCACCTTCACCGAGCCGGGCTACGGCACGGCAGGGCTGGGCAACGGCAACCTGACGGACAAGGCCTGGTCCAACTGGAAGTGGGGCACCAAGAACACCACCGACACCCTGTCCGTGGCGCTTGCGGGCCAGAAAACAGTGACCGGAGTGAAGGTCCACTTCTACCGCGACGGATCCACCGACAGCTACGCCCAAAGCCTCCAGGCGCAGACCAAAGCTGCCGACGGCATTTGGCGGAACGCTGGCGCGCCGGTCCAGGTCCCCGGCGGCAGCCCCGCACCCGTGGTCACGGTCCCGGTAGCCAATGTGGACACCAGCGACGTCCGCGTGGTGCTCACCGCCCGGCCGAACACCCACATGACGGTCAGCGAAGTGCAGGTGCTGGCGCTGGCTCCGGGCAAGTCCGCTGACGCCACGGCCGCCGGGATCTCCATCAACGGCCAGCCGGTGGCAGGCTTCGACCCGAACGTAACCTCGTACCGGGCCGAAGCCCAAGGGTCACGCCTGGAGGTCACGGCCATCGCGACGGACCCCTACGCAACGGTCACGGTGCAGCAGGCGGACCAGCCGACGGGTACGGCCGTGGTGACAATCCGGAGCGAGGACGGAAGCCAGACCCGGACCTACGAGGTCGTGTTCGGCCGCTAGTCGCTAGCCGCCCGGAGCGCAGCGGCACTGGCGGAAGGACGGCAAAAGGGCGCCGGGTGCGTCCCCGAGGGACGCACCCGGCGCCCTTTTGGCCATCTCATACCGCGTCTTCGCCGGCATCATGGGCAACTTCGCCCCCCATCTACGAGGTTGACGAAGACGTCTGGGACCGCGCCTTCCGGATCAACGTCACCGCCCTCATGCGCCTCACCCGCGCCGTCGATACCGCGTCCAAGCACGCCGTCGTCGGCATCACCAAATACTCGGTCGTGATGTACGCGCCCAAGGGGCTGCGCTTCAACGCCGTGGCCCCGGTCCCACCATCACCAACATCGTGGTCAACTGGGGATCCCAGCTCGCGGCCGAGCGCCTCGGCCCGCGGATGCAGGTCACCGCCACCGCCACCGCGCCCGCCACCGCGGCGCAACCCGCGGTTTCAAGGTTTCTGCGGGCGAGAAGCAGCTGCTGACGATCGCCCGGGCATTCCTGGCGAGGCCGTCGGTGCTGATTTTGGATGAGACGACGAGCTCGGTGGATACCCGGACCGAGGTGCTGGTGCAGAAGGCGATGAGTGCGCTGCGGTCCGACCGGACGAGCTTCGTGATCGCGCACAGGCTATCCCCGATCCGCGGTGCTGACCTCATCCTGGTAATGGAGGCCGGACAGATCGTGGAGCAGGGACAAACGCCCATCGGTACTGGCCAGTATCAGTATTGTCAGGTTGAGATCTAAGAGCCTCTTGAGCTTTGTCAGAAATAGGGGGAGACAGACCCTATGCTGACGCCCCTCCGGCTTCTTACCTGACGTCAGGTTGGGGTGTAGTGCAGCCCGACCATGGTCTTCGTCGTTTGGGAAAGCGGGAGACGCTTCCACACTTACTGAAATGGCAGTGAGTACTACTGTTACGCCGCTTCGGTAATCGATGCGTGGGCATGAATACTGAGACACCCCCGGAGACCAAGTATTGCTTATCCATTTTGTGTTTTCCTGTTAGCATCATTTGCCCTTTGTTAGGTTCGACTCAGCTCCAGAACCTCCTCATTAACGAAGGGAACTTCCATGTCTGTCCTCATGAAGGAAGAAGTCGCCACCCGCGCCCAAGACCTCAGACTCCTGCCTGCCTGGACCGCGTTAAAGGCTGCAGTCATAGATCTGCAAAAGGTGCAGGCGCAGGACGGCTCCGTCCCTGATGGCGGAGACCATCAGCAGGCTCGTGACAGCATTGGCGTAATCGTTGCCGCCGTTGAAGAGCTGTCCGCGTATCTGCCCCATGATGCGGAATACCTTGAGGCATTGGTGACCGACTTCCAGAAGTGGGCATCTGAGGGTCTGGGTGTGCCGGACTTCCTGGACTCGTTGATGGCTTTCCATCCTGAGCAGCCCCGTATTAATGGACTGCCGCACCTGGTGGTCTTCCCGATGTATACCCAGAACGGCAGCACCAACCGCTACGTTGAAGCGGTGCTGATTGAGGTCATCTGGCCGGAGTTCGTCGCGGACCTCGAGGCCGGCTCCTATTCCAACAAACTTTTTGTGCCGATCAGCTTCGTAGACTTCACGCCCGGCTATGACACGAACTCGGCAGTACTGTTCCCCGAAAGCGTGGCGGTCAGGAGCACGCCATCGTTCACCTGGGGCGGCATTTTCGCGGACCGTGAGGCGGCCCGTTTCCGGAGGGTCCTAAAGGCTGCTGCCGACACCACCTCGCTGGACCTGCCGGCCGATGCTGCGGCCTTGCTCGAGGACCAGCACCTGACGGAGAAGACCTTTGTGATGTGGGACCTGATTCATGACCGGACACACATGCGTGGGGACCTGCCGTTCGATCCGTTCATGATCAAGCAGCGCATGCCGTACTTCCTGTACTCGCTGGAAGAGCTGCGCTGCGACCTCACAGCCTTCAAGGAATCCGTCCTAATTGAGCAGGACGAAAAGGCCTCTGAAGATGCACGCAGGCACGCCAAGTTGGTCCAGTACGCCGTTATCTTCGACCGCATCTTCCGCTTCGCCATCACAGGCAGCCGAGTGCGCAACTACGACGGGCTCGGTGGTCAGCTGCTCTTCGCCTGGATGCACCAGCACCAGGTTCTTGATTGGACCGACGGAAAGCTAAACATTGACTGGAGGCACGCCGCCGACGTTGTTGTGCAACTGGGGGCCCGCATTGAGGAGCTCTACTGGCGTTCCATTGACCGTCCCAAGACGGCACACTGGCTGGCGGCCTACGAACTGATTTCCGGAACCGTAGCACCGCACCCCGCATCGGTATGGGCAAAGGGGCCGGAGGCTCTTCCCTTGGATGGGCCGCCGCGGGGTCTGACCGACCAGGTGCTGGATGATGAGTTCCCGCTGTTCATGTTCTACGAAGCGTTCGAGAAGAAAATGCGGCCGGTCATTGAATCGACCGTCGGCATTACGGGCCCGAGTCCCGTGAAGGCCAACGCGGACACCGGTCAGTGAATCAGCCTCTTGCAGGACGCACCGTCGTCGTCGCCGGCTCAACCAGCGCCGCCGGCGCCGCGGTGATCCGCATGCTCACTCAAGCAGGGGCAAGAGTTGCTGCAGTGGACATAAGCGAAGATGGCGTCCAGGAGCTTACCAGAGCCCATGAGAATGTCGTGGGCTACGTCTGCGATCTTGCCGACCCTGAGGCCGTTCAACGGTTAGCAACGGCCATCCGATTCGACCTTGGACCGGCGGATGGCCTCATTCACCTCGTAGGAGGGTGGCGCGGCGGCGGAGGAATCCAGGAGCAGACAGACGAAGACTGGGAATTCCTGCACACCAGTGTCTTCACGACGCTCAGGAACACCACCCGTGCATTCTATGAGGACCTCGCTACATCCCCAGCTGGCCGTCTGGCCATTGTCTCCGCACAGGCGGCGTCCTCTCCCACGGCAGATGGCGCCGCATACGCTGCAGCAAAGTCAGCTGCAGAGGCATGGACCCTCGCTGTTGCCGACGGATTCCGGCTCCATCAAGAGGCGGGCTGCAGCCTACCCAATAAGCAGAGCCCGGCGGCCGTGGTCTTCGTGGTCAAGGCGCTGGTGGATGATCGGATGCGTGCAGCGCAGCCCGAGCGCAAGTTCACGGGTTTTACGGACGTCACTGTTCTCGCGGAAGCCGTGGAGCGGATCTTTGGTATGGACGCTGCCGACATCAGCGGCCAACGACTGTCGCTCACCTCAGGGCGGCTTCTAGGCGTGCCAGCAGGAGTCTTATCCGTCGGGTGAGGCCTATGGACTGGAAATTCCAGGCCGTGACGACGGTTGGCCACGGCCGACGCATTGGTTCTTGAATGGGGCCACGAGAGGAGTCACATGGAGTGGATTGATACTCAGCTTTTTATTTCTGTTCTGGTCACGCTCTTCGTCATCATGGACCCGCCTGGAACGGTGCCGCTGTTCCTGTCCCTAACAGCAGACATGACCTCAAAGCTTCGAAACCGCTCTGCCTTGCAGGCTTTGGCGGTTGCCGCAGGTGTCATCACGGCGTTCGCCGTTTTTGGCCAGAACATCCTTTCCTACATGCACATAAGTCTTGCGGCCCTCCAAGGGGCTGGCGGCCTTCTTCTCATTCTCATCGCGCTGCAGCTGCTAACCGGGACAAATAATGGAACTGAGAACGCAAACAGATACAAGAACGTGGCGTTCGTTCCCTTGGGCACGCCGCTCATGGCCGGGCCGGGTGCCATTGTCGCTGTCATGGTCTTCGCTCAGCAGGCGGACAGTCCGGCTCGTGTTGCCGCAGTCATCGCGGGTGTGCTCCTGACCTTCATATCTCTGTATCTGGCAATGCGCTTCGCGTCTTTGATCCAGAAGATTTTGGGGGAGGACGGCGTCGAACTGGTGACACGCATAGCGGGCCTGCTGCTCTCGGCCATCGCCGTTCAGATGATCGCTGACTCGGTACAGGATTTTGTTGGCACCTGGAGCTGATGCAGCCAACATCAACAATTCTTCCAAACAGCAAAGCGCCTGCCGTCCTCTCCATGGGGGGCGGCAGGCGCTTCTCGTGTTGTTAGTCAGCGTAGGGGTCGGCGATGCCGATGTATTGGGTGGTTGTGTATTCGGCGATGCCTTCCGACCCGCCTTCGCGGCCGAGTCCTGATTGCTTCACGCCACCGAAGGGAGCTGCGGCGTTGGAGATGACGCCGGCGTTGAACCCGACCATGCCGAACTCGATCTGCTCCGCAACCCGCAGAAGTCGGTTGAAATCCTTGCTATATAGGTAGGACGCGAGCCCGTACTCGCTGGCGTTGGCCAGTTCGATGGCTTCGTCCTCGGTGGTGAAGGTGGTGACCGGGGCGACCGGGCCGAAGATTTCCTGGCCCAGGATCGCGGCGTCGTTTGGCACGTCGGCCAGAACGGTGGGCTGGTAGAAGTACCCGGGACCGTCCACCGGCGCACCGCCGGTAACAGCAACGGCTCCGGCATCGACCGCAGCGGTCACCAGGGCGTGGACGTCGTCGCGGGCCCCGCCATCAATGAGCGGGCCGACTTTGGTGTCCGGGTCGGTGCCGCGGCCGGCGGTCAGGGCGCCCATCGCGGCGGCGAACTTCCGGGTGAATTCCTGGGCGACGGCATCGTGGACGAGGAACCGGTTGGCGGCGGTGCAGGCCTCGCCCATGTTCCGCATCTTCGCAGCCATGGCCCCTTCGACAGCAGCGTCCACGTCAGCGTCCTCGAACACGATGAACGGTGCGTTCCCGCCGAGCTCCATGGACGTGCGCAGCACGTTCTGCGCAGCGTCTGCCATGAGGCGCTTGCCGACCGGGGTGGATCCGGTGAACGAGACCTTCCGCAGGCGGGAGTCCTGCAGCAGCGGCCCGGAGATCCCGGAGGCCGAGGAGGAGGACACCACGTTCAGGACCCCGGGCGGGAGGCCGGCGTCGAGCATGGTCTGCGCGAAGTACTGCGCTGTGAGCGGGGTGAGCTTGGCGGGTTTGAGGACCATGGTGCAGCCGGCGGCGACCGCGGGAGCGACCTTGCGGGTGGCCATCGCGAGCGGAAAATTCCATGGCGTGATCAAAAGACAGGGACCGACGGGTTTGTGCTGGACCAGGATCTTGTTCTTGCCCTCGGGGGTGGTGAGGTAGCGGCCGTAGTTCCGGACGGTTTCCTCGGAGAACCAGCGCAGGAACTCCGCCCCGTAGGTGACCTCGCCGCGGGCCTCGGCCAGGGGCTTGCCCATCTCCAAGGTCATCAGCAGCGCGAAGTTCTCAGCGCGTTCGGTGACCAGGTCGAATGCCCGGCGCAGGATCTCGGCCCGGGTACGGGGTGCGGTGCGCGCCCAAGAGGCCTGCGCAGCGTCGGCTGCATCCAAAGCAGCAATAGCGTCCTCGCTGGTCGCGGATGCGAGGGTGGCGAGCACCTCCCCGGTGGCGGGATCATGGACGCTGAACGTGCCACCGTCTGACGCGTCCCGCCACTGCCCGGCGATCAGCAGGCCGGTCGGGACGGATGCGAGCAGGGACGCTTCACTCGCAGGCGAAATAGCAGGGGTAAATGCAGGGGCGATAGTCATGCTGCTCCTAAAGAGGAAATTCGGATTTCATGGTCATACAACCGGGTCCTGTGATGGCGCCTGAGTGCCTTAGCCGATGGGCGTGGGCGGCTGTTCGCCGCGGAGCACTGCGAGTGTATTGTCGGCGGCGAGTACTGCCATGGCCGTGCGCGTCTCGATGGTGGCCGAGCCGAGGTGCGGTACGAGTGTCACATTCTCCAGGTCCAGCAGGTCGGGGTGGACCGTGGGCTCTTTTTCGAAGACGTCCAGCCCGGCACCGGCGATGACGCCCTCGCGTAGCGCAGCGGCGAGGGCCGCTTCGTTGACGATCGGCCCGCGCGCGGTGTTGACGAGGTAGGTGGAGCTCTTCATCGCTGAGAGCTGCTCCGCGCCGATCAGGTGGTGGGTGTTGGGTCCGTACGGGCAGTGCAGCGAAATGACGTCGGAAACCGTCAGCAGCTCGTCGAGGTCGACGCGGCGGGCGCCCAGTTCCGCGGCGATCGCGGAATCGATCTCGCTGCGGGACTGGTAAACGATGTCCATGCCGAAGGCCTTGGCCCGACGTGCTGTGGCCTGGCCGATGCCGCCCATGCCGACGACGCCGAGGGTCTTGCCCTGCAGGCTGGACCCGAGCAGGAAGAACATGCCCCACTTCCACGGCTGGCCGGCACGGATGAGCCGTTCGCCCTCACCGAGCCGGCGGGTTGCCATGAGGATGAGCCCGAACGCGATGTCGGCCGTAGCCTCGGTGAGCACACCGGGCGTGTTGGTGGCCACGATGCCCCGCGCGGTGCAGGCCCGTACATCGATGTTGTCGTAGCCGACGGCGACGTTGGAGACCACTTTGAGCTGCGGGCCGGCGGCGTCGAGCAACTCGCCGTCGACGCGTTCGGTGAGCAGGCTCAGGATCGCATCGGCACCGGCCACGCGGCGCAGCAGCTCCTCGCGGCCAATCGACTCCGGCCCGGTCCATGCATCGACCTCGTGCTCAGCACGAAGCTTTTCGAGCGCTGCCTCGGGAACCCTGCCCGTAACGACTACCCGGCTCATGCGGTCACGATCCATTCGCGCAGGCGTCCGAGGCCCTCGTGGATGGATTCCGCTTCGATACCCGAGTAGGCGAGCCGGATGTACCGCCGGTCCTCACCGGGCAGCCGCCGGCCGAAGTGCTCCCGCGTGCAGAAGGAAACGCCGGTCTTGTACAGGGCGTCAGAGGCGAAGTCGCCGACTGCCGTGTAGCCCAGGCGATCCATGGCCTCGGTGACGTCGGGGAACAGGTAGAAGGTCGACTGCGGGACGGCGACGTGCATGCCGGGGATTCCATTCAGGAGCTCGCAGGCCGCGTCCCGTCGTGTCTTGAGGACGTCCAGCATCTGCTGTACCGGCTCCTGGGGGCCGCGGAGTGCTTCGATGCCGGCCCACTGCACGTAGTGCGTGGTGCAGGATTCATCGTTGGTGTTGAGCGTGCTGAGCACCTTGGCGATCTCGACCGGGGCGACGGCGCAGCCGAGGCGCGAGCCGGTCATCGCGAACTTCTTGCTGAACGTGTAGAGGATGACAGTACGCTCGGCCATGCCCGGAATCGACGTGATCGAGCTCGAGATTCCTTCATAGCGGGTTTCAAAATAGGCCTCGTCGGAGAGGACCCAGAGGTCGTGTTCGATCGCGAGCTGTGCGATGGCCTCCCGCTCTGCCGCGGTGGACTCCGCGGAGATCGGGTTCTGCAGGTCGTTGTAAATGATGGCCACCGTGTTGGGGGTGATCGATGCACGGATCTGGTCCAGGTCGATCGCGAAGCCCGTGGAGGTGGGCACGTAGCGGTAGGCAACGGACGTGCCGCCGAGGTATTCGATCTGCGATTCATAGATCGGGAAGCCGGGGTTGGGGTAGAGCACTTCCTGGCCGGGGTTCATGACCGCCTGGAGGAACTTGGTGATGACGGGCTTGCCGCCGGTCATGACCACCACGTTGTCCGGCGAGAACTGGATGCCGCGGCGCGAACCGATGTCCTCGGCGAGGGCTTCACGCAGCGCCGGGATGCCCGGGCCGGGGCAGTAGCCCGTGTAACCGTCTGCGATCGCCCGGTTCATCGCCTCCACGATGTTTGGGGCGGTGGGGATGTTGATATCGCCGAGATGGAAGGGGTACACCAGGTTCCCCTTCGCCTTCCAGGCGGCGGCGGCTTGCGCGACGCTAAAGGCGGTTTCGGTGCCCAGACGTTCGAGCCGGTGTGCAAGTGTCTGCATGCTATTCCTTTTCTGATTTACGTAGATGCAACCGTTACCAGCCGCGCTCGGCCAGGCGGTGCGGCTGGGGGATCTCGTCGACGTTGATGCCCACCATGGCTTCACCCAGGCCGCGGGAGGCCTTGGTGATGACGTCGGGGTCATCGAAGTACGCGGTTGCCTTCACGACGGCGGCCGCGCGCTGGGCGGGGTTGCCGGACTTGAAGATGCCCGAGCCGACGAACACGCCGTCGGCACCGAGCTGCATCATCATTGCCGCGTCGGCCGGGGTGGCGATGCCGCCGGCGGTGAACAGCACCACGGGAAGCTTGCCGGCAGCGGCGACTTCCTTGACCAGTTCGTACGGGGCCTGCAGTTCCTTGGCCGCAACGTACAGCTCGTCCTCAGGCAGTGCGGCAAGCTTGGCGATCTCCGAGCGGATCTGGCGCATGTGCCCGGTTGCGTTGGAAACATCACCGGTACCGGCTTCACCCTTGGACCGGATCATCGCAGCGCCCTCGTTGATGCGGCGAAGCGCCTCACCGAGGTTGGTAGCGCCGCAGACGAAGGGAACCATGAAGTTCCACTTGTCGATATGGTTCACGTAGTCGGCCGGGGTGAGGACCTCGGACTCGTCGATGTAGTCCACGCCGAGGGACTGCAGGACCTGGGCCTCGACGAAGTGGCCGATCCGGGCCTTGGCCATCACCGGGATGGACACGGCATCGATGATCTGGTCGATCATGTCCGGATCGGACATGCGGGACACGCCGCCCTGGGCACGGATGTCGGCCGGAACGCGTTCCAGCGCCATCACAGCAACGGCACCGGCGTCTTCGGCGATGCGGGCCTGTTCGACGTTGACGACGTCCATGATGACGCCGCCCTTGAGCATCTCAGCCATGCCGCGCTTTACGCGGCTGCTGCCTGTAGTTGGAGATTCTAAAGTTTGAGTCATGGGGTTGCTCCTGTCAGGTTGAAAGCCGCGAGAGATGGCTGGAGGTCGTTGAGTCTGTTGAAGGTATTGACATGTAATCCTGCGATGCCCGGTCCGATTTCGACGCTGAACCGCGTCAGATTGAATTTGCCGTTTGTGAAGGACCGCCTGCTGAGTGGGCCCGGACGACTGATCTTGTGGAGGGAGACGCCCACTCCTGGACGGGATGCAGCCTGGATCAGTTCGTCCCGCCCAAGCGGACAGGGAGCACTCGCCCAAACCGGGATTTGTACGCCGTCGTTGCGGAGGCGCTGAAGATAGCGCCGAAGTATTTTGGGGTCGAAGCAGAGCTGAGTAGTGAGATCGGCAGCCAGATATTGTTTGGCCAACAGTGCGTCATACAGGGTTGAGTCCGCGACAGAGGGGTGGTTTTCTGGGTGGCCGACGATTCCGAGCTTGAATGATCTGCTGCTGAACTCCGTGATGTCCTCCATTATCTGGAGGCTCTGTCCGTACGGTCCTTCCTGCGGCCCGTCACCGGCCATAACGATGATGCGCCCGATGCCGGAGCGCGTCAGGTCGGTCAACCTCTTCCGGAGAAAACTCGTGCTGGGAATCATTCGGGCGGGGAGATGAGGGATGACCCGGTACCCTTGCTCGGACAATCTCGTCGCGGTCGCCAGCGTCGCGCTGATTCCGCCGGTGGCAGGCAGGCAGGAAATTGCGACTTCTGCGTGTGGGGGCAGAAAACGTCTCACCATATCTTCGACCTCGGGTGAGGGCGTGATCTTGAAACGCAGGTTCTCCAAGAGAGTCCTCTCGTATAGCACCCGACTGAAGTGACGGAGCGAAAAAATGGGTGGGGCCGGTGCCTGCAGGGAACATGCACCGGCCCCAGATTTGAGGCCCGGTCCGGGCCTCGCTACCCGTCACCTGGCGTCAGTGCCAACCGCGGTCAGGGACGGGTAGAGCGGATGCGCCGAAGCCAGGACCTCGACGCGGTGACGGAGGCCAGACAGGTCCGAGCCGGCGTCGGCCGTTAGTGCTTCGGCGATGATGTCCGCGACCTCGCGGAAGGCGTCCTCGCCGAAGCCGCGGGTGGCCAGCGCGGGGGTGCCGATGCGCAGGCCTGAAGTGACCATCGGCGGGCGGGGATCGAAGGGGACGGCGTTGCGGTTGACGGTGATGTCGATTGCCGCGAGCCGGTCTTCGGCCTGTTGTCCGTCGAGGTTGCAGTTCCGCAGGTCAACCAGGACCAGGTGCACGTCAGTGCCGCCTGAGATCACGTTGATGCCCTTGGCGGTGACGTCGGGCTGGACCAGGCGTTCAGCCAGGATCCGGGCGCCGGCGAGGACTCGTTCCTGGCGCTCCTTGAACTCCTCTGAGGCGGCAATCTTGAAGGCCACGGCCTTGCCGGCGATGACGTGCTCCAGCGGCCCGCCCTGCTGGCCCGGGAACACGGCGGAGTTGATCTTCTTGGCAATTTCGGCGTCATTGCTGAGGATGATCCCGCCGCGCGGACCGGCCATGGTCTTGTGCGTGGTGGACGTGGTGACGTGCGCGTGCGGAACGGGGGAGGGGTGCAGTCCGGCAGCGACCAGCCCGGCGAAGTGGGCCATATCCACCATCAGGTAGGCGCCCACGGAGTCGGCGATCCGGCGGAACTCGGCGAAGTCGAGCTGCCGGGCGTAAGCCGACCAGCCGGCCACGATGAGCTGCGGCTTGTGCTCCTGCGCCAGGCGCTCCACCTCGGCCATGTCTATGGTGTGAGTGTCTTCGCGGACCTGGTACGGGACCACGTTATAGAGCTTGCCGGAGAAGTTGATCTTCATGCCGTGGGTCAGGTGCCCGCCGTGGGCCAGGTTCAGGCCCATGATGGTGTCGCCGGGCTTGATCAGCGCGTGCATCACCGAGGCGTTGGCCTGGGCGCCGGAGTGCGGCTGTACGTTGGCGAAGTCCGCGCCGAACAGGGCCTTGATCCGGTCGATGGCGAGCTGTTCGATGACGTCCACGTGCTCGCAGCCGCCGTAGTAACGCTTGCCGGGGTAGCCTTCGGCGTACTTGTTGGTCAGCACCGAACCCTGGGCCTGCATCACAGCCGCCGCGGTGTGGTTCTCCGAGGCGATCATCTCCAGGCCGTCGCGCTGGCGGCCCAGTTCGTCGTCGATCTTCGCCGCGACCTCGGGGTCCAGGACGGACAGGTCGGCGTTCAGGCTGGGGGAGACCACTTGCTCAAAGGCCACGGTGCCCGCCGCGGACGAAGCGCCGCTCACAGTTCGCCGCCATTTGCTTCGGCGTATTCCTGGGCGGACATCAACGGGCCTTCTTCGGTGACGGTGACCTTGAAGAGCCAGCCTGCGCCATAGGGATCGGTGTTGATCACGGCAGGATCGCTGACAACTTCATCATTGACTTCGGTGACCTCGCCCGTCACGGGGGAGTACAGGTCGGAGACGGACTTGGTGGATTCGATCTCGCCACAGGACTCGCCTGCGGTCACCGTGGAACCAACCTCGGGCAGGTCAACGTACACAATGTCGCCCAGCGCCTCTGCGGCAACAGCGGACACGCCCACTACAGAGGGGCCCGAGCCGTCAGCAGCGATCCACTCGTGCTCGGCGGAGTACTTCAGTTCAGCGGCAACTTTAGCCATAACGTCTTTCCTTAAGTTTGGAGTTCGAGAGTGTGAGGGCCCGGGTTATTTTTGGCGCTTGTAAAAGGGCAGTGCGACGACTTCGAAGGGCTCAGCCTTGCCACGCAGGTCCACGTCCAGCGCGGTGCCCAGTTCGGCGTGCTCGATGTCCACGTAGGCCAGCGCCACCGGGTAGCCAAGGGTGGGGCTCGGCTGGCCCGAGGTCACCTCGCCCACCACGTTTCCGTCTTTGAGGACGGGGTAGCCCCCACGGCCGGCCCGGCGGCCGTGGCCCTTGAGGCCCACCAGCTTGCGCTTGGGGAGGGCATCTTTTGCTGCCTCCAGCGCTGCCCGGCCGACGAAGTCGCCCTCCTTGGACTTAAGCGCCACCACAGGGCCCAGGCCAGCATCGAACGGTGAACGCTCGAGCGAAAGCTCGTTCCCGTACAGGGGCATGCCTGCCTCAAGGCGGAGCGAGTCGCGGGATGCGAGGCCGCAGGGGACAATACCGAACTCTTCTCCGGCCTGGGCCACGGACTCCCACAGGGAAGCTGCACCCTCATTCGGGAGGAAGAGCTCAAAGCCGTCTTCACCGGTGTAGCCGGTACGGGCAAGGATGACTTCGTGGCCGGCCACGGTGACTTCGTTGAACGCGTAGTACTTCAGGCCGGTGACCAGGGCGTGCTGGGACTCATCCGTGAGCTTGAGCAGGATGGCCTCGGCCTTGGGTCCCTGGGCTGCGACGAGCGAGGTTTCTGCCGAGGCATCCTCCACCGTCACATTGAAGCTGGCGGCGCGTTCGGCAAGGGCGGCGGCCACGGTGGGGGCGTTGCCGGCGTTGGGGACCACCAGGTACTTCTCGTCGCCGAAACGGTAGGTGATGAGGTCGTCGATGATGCCGCCGTTCTCATTGCAGATCAGCGAGTACTTGGCTTTGCCGTCCGCGATGGCTGACAACTTGCCCACCAGGGCGTAGTCCAGGAAAGCACCGGCCTCGGGCCCGGTGACCCAGACTTCGCCCATGTGGGAGAGGTCGAACAGGCCGGCTGCGTTCCGGACGGCGTGGTGTTCGGCCAGTTCGGAGCTGTATTTGAGCGGCATCTGCCAGCCACCGAAGTCGGTGAAGGAGGCGCCAAGCTTCTTGTGCTCTTCGTAGAGGGCCGTGTAGTTCTCAGTCATGGGGGATCCTTAGTTTTCGAACTCGGACAGCGGCGGGCAGGAGCAGATCAGGTTCCGGTCTCCACCGGCGCCGTCGATCCGGCCCACCGGCGGGAAGTACTTATCCTGCTTGAGATGGTGGACCGGGAAGACAGCCTGCTCGCGGCTGTACTGGCGGGTCCAATCGGAATTCACGACAGCGGCCGCGGTGTGGGGTGCGTTCCGCACCGGCGATTCCTCGAGGGTGAAGTCCCCGTTGGCCACCTGCTGGATCTCGCCATGGATGGTGATCATGGCGTCGATGAAGCGATCGATTTCGGCGAGGTCCTCGGATTCGGTGGGCTCCACCATCAGGGTGCCGGCCACCGGGAAGGCCAGGGTCGGTGCGTGGAAGCCGAAGTCCATGAGGCGCTTGGCCACATCCTCCGCGGTGACGCCCGTCTTGGCTGTGAGCTCTCGCAGGTCCAGGATGCATTCGTGCGCCACGAGACCTCCCTCCCCCGTGTAGAGGACGGGGAAGTACTCGTTCAGGCGCACGGCAACATAGTTCGCTGCGAGCAGGGCTGCCTTTGTGGCCGCGGTCAGGCCCTCGCCGCCCATGAGTTTCACGTAGGCCCAGGAAATCGGCAGGACACCGGCGGAACCGAAGTTCGAGGCACTGATGGCCACGCCGTGGCCTTCCTCATGCGCTGCCTTGTTGGCGTCGCCCGGCATGAAAGGTGCCAGGTGGGCCTTGGCGGCAACCGGTCCGACGCCGGGGCCGCCGCCGCCGTGCGGGATGCAGAAGGTCTTGTGCAGGTTCAGGTGGGACACGTCGCCGCCGAACTTGCCGGGCTGGGCCAGGCCCACCAGGGCGTTGAGGTTGGCACCGTCAACGTAGACTTGTCCGCCGGCAGCGTGGACAGCCTCGCAGATCTCAGTCACGTCCGCGTCATAGACCCCGTGGGTGGACGGGTAGGTGATCATGATCGCTGACAGGGCGTCCTTGTTCGCCTCGATCTTTGCGTACAGGTCCTCGTGGTCGATTGTGCCGTCCGCGGCCGTGGCCACCACGACAACCTTCATGCCGGCCAGTACCGCTGAAGCGGCGTTGGTGCCGTGGGCCGATGCCGGAATCAGGCATACGTTGCGCTGGGTGTCGCCGTTGGCACGGTGGTAGCCGCGGATGGCCAGCAGGCCGGCGAGCTCGCCCTGGGATCCGGCGTTCGGCTGCAGCGACACCTGGTCGTAGCCGGTGATTTCTGCCAGGTCTGATTCCAGTCCGGCTATGAGTTCACGCCAGCCCTTGGTCTGGGACTCGGGGGCGAAGGGGTGGATGGAGGCGAACTCCGGCCAGGAGATGGCTTCCATCTCGGCGGTGGCGTTCAGCTTCATGGTGCACGAACCCAGCGGGATCATGGTGCGGTCCAGGGCCAGGTCACGGTCGGAGAGCCGGCGGATGTAGCGCAGGAGCTGTGTTTCGGACCGGTGGGTGTTGAATACCGGGTGCTGCATGAACTCAGAGGTGCGGAGCACCTCCGAAGGTAGTTCGAAATCCTTGGCGTCCGCAACGGGTCCGGCCCCGAAGGCAACTGCAATCGCGGAGAGGATTTCCGGCGTCGTGGTTTCATCCACGGACACCCCGATGGTGTCGGCGTCGATGTGGCGCAGGTTGATGCCGCGAGCTTCGGCAGCGGTGATGACCTTGGCGGCGTTGCCGGGAACGGAGACCGTAACCGTGTCGAAGAAGGTCTCTTTGGACAGTTCCCGGCCTGCGGCCTTGAGCGTGGTGGCGAGGGCGCGGGCGTTGTTGTGGACGCGCTCGGCGATGGCCTTCAGTCCGTCGGGTCCGTGGTAGACGGCGTAGAACGAGGAGACGATCGCCAGCAGGGCCTGCGCGGTGCAAATGTTGGACGTGGCCTTCTCGCGGCGGATGTGCTGCTCGCGGGTCTGCAGCGCCAGGCGGTAAGCCGGGAGGCCGGCGTCGTCCTTGGATACGCCTACCAGTCGGCCGGGCATGGAACGCTCTAGGCCCTTGGCCACTGCCATGTACGCGGCGTGCGGGCCGCCGAAGAACAGCGGGACACCGAAACGCTGCGTGGAGCCGACGGCGATATCGGCACCCTGCTCACCCGGAGGGGTGATCAGGGTCAATGCCAGCAGGTCGGCGGCCACCGTCACCAGCGCGCCGCGTTCCTTGGCTTGGGCAATGACTCCGGCCTGATTGAAAACGCGGCCGGAGACGCCGGGCTGCTGGAGCACGATGCCGTTGATGGTGCCGTCAGGCAGGCCCTTGGACAGGTCGGCGACCTCAACCTCGAAGCCGAGCGCCTCGGCGCGGCCCTTGACGACGGCGATGGTCTGGGGAAGGACATCGGCGTCCAGGACAGTTTTGCCGTCGCGAGCGTCCTTGTTCTTGTTGGCGCGGCGCATCATGAGGACGGCTTCAGCGACAGCCGTTGCTTCATCGAGCAGTGAGGCGTTGGCGATAGGCAGCGCGGTCAGGTCCTGGACCATGGTCTGGAAGTTCAGCAACGCCTCCAGCCGACCCTGGGAAATCTCCGGCTGATACGGCGTGTAGGCGGTGTACCAGGCCGGGGCCTCCAGGATGTTGCGGCGGATCACCGGCGGCGTAACGGTGTCGTAGTAGCCCTGCCCGATCATCTGAACGGCGGTCTTGTTCTTGGCTGCAAGGCGGCGCAGTTCTGCAAGCACCTCAACCTCGCTCAGTGCATCTCTGAGCGCAAGCGGCTTGGACTGGCGGATCGCATCAGGAACAGCAACGTCCACCAGGCCATCAACGCTGTCGTAGCCAATGGCTTTGAGCATGCTGTTCACATCGGCCTGGCGACGCGCGCCGATATGGCGGTCAGCAAAGGATGATGAATGGGATGCGATCGTCATGAGGAACTCCAGGTCTGGCCGGCCACGGGTGGCGCGGCATGGTTGGGTTCCTCCCCGCTCTGTATTGGACCTGAGAGATTCCGCGGAAGTGGTAGTCCGCTTGCACCGTCGGTGAGCCAGGCTTGCCCGGCTGCTTTCCAGAGTTGCCTCGCCGCGGCGGTGCTTGGGCCTGAGAGATTCCTGGGGAGGATTTGCTCCTACGGCGCCTGCCCGGTGATGACGGGGAGAACTCTCCCGCCACGGCTCGAAAGGCTATTGAGATGTAGGTGATTCGCTTCACACCGTAGATGAGTCAGATGTTGGTCTGCAACCTGAAAGAGAGTCACCTTAAGCTCTTCTGTACCTTGTACATAATCCCTTTAACCTATGCTCATTGATCGCGTTCGCCTGCCCTGTTGTACTGACACTCACACGAATCCCCAAGGTCCCCTGGCCGCTTCCAAAGACGTCCAGCGGTAAAAACCAGAACGAGGCCTCAATCGAGTTATGTCGACGACAGAGAAAACCCAACAGTTAAAGTCTCCAATCGCCCCTGAGTGGCTTACGCTCCCCACTGAGCCGAACGAGCTCAATCCGGTGATCTGGGCCGAGGGAGTGTCTCGATCCGAGGCGGGTGAAATCACTATCGCCGGACTGCCTGTCTCTGAGCTGGCTCAACGGTTCGGGACACCCGCATATATCATCTCCGAGGACCACTTCCGCAGCCGCGCACGGGCCTTCCGTGATGCCTTTAATGAAGCCTTTGCACCCCTGTGTGGCGGAGTGGATGTCTACTATGCGGGCAAGTCTTTCCTGTGCACCGAGGTAGCCAGGTGGGTAGCGGAGGAAGGACTGCGCCTGGATACGTGTTCCGGAGGGGAACTCGCGTTGGCAGCACGGGCTGGTATCGATGGCGTGAAGCTGGGTCTTCACGGCAACAATAAGTCGGACAATGAGATCAACCGCGCGCTCGATATGGGCATTGGCAGGATCGTTGTGGACAGCCTTCAAGAGCTGGAACGCGTGGCAGAAATTGCGCGTGGCCGTGGTCTCACGGCTCCGATTCTGTTGCGGCTTACCCCAGGCGTTCATGCCGAAACGCACGAATTCATTGCTACCGCCCACGAGGACCAGAAGTTCGGTCTCTCCATGGCCTCCGTCAACGGCAATCCATCCGCTGCTGAACAAGCAGTTGATGCAGCGTTGGCACACCCCAGTCTCGAACTCCTCGGTCTCCACTGCCACATCGGTTCACAGATCTTTTCGCCTGACGGCTTTGCCTTGGCCGCGGAGAAGCTCCTCGGCTTCATTGCTTCGATCCGTGACCGTCATGGGGTGTCCCTAAAAGAACTGGACCTTGGCGGCGGGTACGGCATCGCCTATACAGAAGTTGACCATCCCCAGGAGCCGAAGCATTTGGCAAAGGCGATGGCGGCGGTCGTAGGTGAAGCCTGTCAGCGGCTCGGCATTGATGTGCCGCGCATCTCGATCGAGCCGGGTCGGGCCATTGTGGGCAGTTCAACTTTCACTCTTTACAAGGTCGGCACCCTGAAGACTATCCATGTGGAGCACGGCACGGATGTGTTCGAGCGCCGCTACGTATCCGTGGACGGCGGCATGAGTGATAACCCGCGGCCCGTACTGTACGGTGCGGACTACTCGGCGGCCCTTGCCTCCCGCAGTTCAGAGGCGCCATTGGCCCTGTCACGGGTCGTGGGCAGGCATTGTGAGAGCGGCGACATCGTCGTCAAAGACACCTATCTGCCCTCCGACGTTGAGCCTGGGGACCTCCTTGCAGTGCCGGCAACCGGCGCGTACTGCTGGGTCCTGGGAAGTAACTACAACTACACGCCGCGGCCGCCTGTCGTCGCTGTTTCCCGGGGCGAGGCGCGTCTCATCGTCCGCGGTGAAACCGAGGAGGACCTTTTTCTCCGTGATGTCTCATGCTGATCCCACACCACGCCGTTGTCGTCCCCATTACCCAGCTGGTCCGAAAGGGCGAATCCTGATATGACAGACTCTTTGACCGAATCTGAAGCTCTGACATCCACTCCTCTCCAGGGGGTGCCCTACTGGAAAGGTCACGGCACCGGCAACGACTTCGTCCTGATAGCAGACCCGGACGGCAATCTGGAGATCAGCTCGACCATGACCTCCCAGATCTGTGACCGGCACAAGGGCATCGGAGCAGACGGCCTGATCCGCGCAGTCCGTTCGGAGCGCCTTCCCGAAGGGCGGGAGGTCCTGACCTTCGCGCCGCAGGCCGAATGGTTCATGGACTACCGCAATGCCGACGGCACAATCGCCGAGATGTGCGGTAACGGCGTCCGCGTGTTTGTTCACTTCCTGGTCTCAACCGGACTGGCTGACCTTCCTGCCGGTTCTACGCTGACCATCGGAACCCGGGCAGGAGCGAAGAAGGTCACCCTGATCGGCAGCGATTATGAGATCGACATGGGTCCCTGGCGGAAAGCCTTTCCGGAACGCAGCGCCGAGGATGGCACCGACGCTGTTGTTTCGGTGCCGGGTGTTGAGGTACAGCGCGGTGTTTCCATTGACATGGGCAACCCGCACACAGTCGTGATCCTGCCCCCTGGCACGCCCTTGTCACCTCTCAACCTGTTCACCGCACCTCACGTCAGCCCCCGTCCCCGGCGGGGTACCAACGTCGAATTCGCTTCGCTCAAAGAGCCGGAAAACCCCCAACTGCCCCGCGTCATCACTATGCGGGTTTACGAGCGTTCGGTTGGAGAGACCCAGGCATGCGGAACAGGAGCCTGCGCCACAGCGGTCGCCGTCCGTCTGCAATCAGGGCTTCACGATGCCGAATGGACAGTGCAGATGCCAGGCGGCCCAGTCCTGGTGCGCTTTCAAAAGGAACGAGGGATGGGAGCAGCTGTGCGCGAGCACGTCTTTCTGCGCGGACCTGCCCGGATGGTCTCAAAGGGCGCCATCGATCCTGAGATGTGGGACTTTCCACGGGAAACCTCAGACGCTTCCAAACTTCTTGAGGTGGCACGATGAGCGCGCAACCTGATTCGCTGGCTCCGGCCAGTCCGTTCGGCCTGAGTCTTCCCGACTACCCCTGGGACGCGATGGCACCGTACAAAGCCATAGCAGCCAGGCACGGGGACGGGCCGGTAGACCTCTCGTTGGGCACTCCTGTGGACTCGACCCCGGATGTCGTCCGCGAAGCATTGATCCGATCAGCCAACGCTCCGGGATATCCTGGTGCGCACGGTACCGCTTCCCTGCGGGAGGCGATTGCGCAGTGGTTCACCCGTCGCCGCGGCATCGACAACCTCGATCCACAAAGCATCATGCCCACAGTCGGATCCAAAGAGCTCATTGCATGGCTGCCGTTCATGCTCGGCCTGGGGCCAATGGACGTGGTCGTCCGACCAAAAATCGCCTACCCCACTTACGACATCGGCGCGAAGCTATGCGGGGCTACATCAGTGGCCTGCGACTCCCTGGAGGAACTGGACCCGGCGACGCTGCGAAGGGTCCGCATGGTATGGATCAACTCCCCGGGGAACCCCACAGGCCAGGTCCGTGACGCACAATCCATGAAGACCCTCGTCTCGCAGGCGCGTGAGATAGGGGCCGTTGTTGCCTCAGACGAGTGCTACGCCGAGCTGGGCTGGGATTCCTGGGACATGGGAACCGGTGGGGAGCGCATTCCCTGCGTCCTGGAGTCCGAAGTCTCCGGCGGTTCCACTAAAGGGCTGCTCTCCCTGTATTCGCTCAGCAAACAATCGAATCTCGCCGGCTACCGTGCTGCGTTTGTGGCCGGCGATGAAAAGATCATGGCCAGTCTGGTTAATACCCGAAAACACGCCGGCATGATCGTCCCGTCGCCGATAATGGCGGCGATGGAGGCGGCACTGAACGACGAGGAGCATGTGCGCATCCAGAAGGCGGCCTACCGGCGGCGGCGGGAGATCCTGCTGCCGGCCCTACAGAGTATCGGCTTCAACGTCGAGCACTCGGAGGCAGGTCTGTATCTTTGGGCGACCGCTGGACAAGACACTTGGCACACGGTGCAGTTTTTGGCTGAACAGGGCATCATCGTCGGGCCGGGAAGCTTCTACGGCCGCGCCGGTGAGGGGTATGTTCGGTTCTCAATCACCGGGTCCGACGAACGCATCGCCGCCGCCGCAGAGAGACTGACGGCAGCCGAACTGCCCCGAAAAGCCCCTAGCTAGGCGAGGCTGGCCGCTTAGGACCAAGTAAACGGACTGGAGAACGCACCATAGCTGCGTTCTCCAGTCCGTTTTTGTGTTTCGGCAAGGATCTGTAACAGAAATGCAAGACGCTGGAGGCAAATCCTCGTCCTAAGGGCTTCCCACCTACTCCGACAAGCGTCTCCAGCGTGCACCAGGTGGAAGCGGGATAGCCTGCGCCCGGATATCGCTTCCGAAAGCAAAGCGGACCGGAGTCCCCTTCCCGAGGGGACTCCGGCCCGCTTTGCGTTGCTGAAGGATACTGACGGCCCGTGAATGGCCTTGGAGGCGTTGTTTTTGTATGGCTGGCTTTATCAGTTGGCGTGCAGCGAATCGTTCAGCTCTACAGTACGTCCGCCGCGATGGAGAACCTCGACCTCGCCCGAGGTGGAGTTCCGGCGGAACAACAGGTTCGGCTTACCGGAAAGCTCGACGGCTTTCACGTGCTTGTCCTGTCCGCCGTTCTCCCGGCTGACGATACGTACCTTCGTGCCGGCTGTGACGTAAAGCCCGGCCTCAACAATGCTGTCGTCGCCGATGGAAATCCCTACGCCCGAATTGGCTCCCAGGAGGACGCGCTCACCCAGCGATACACGTTCCTTTCCGCCGCCCGAGAGCGTACCCATCACGGAGGCGCCGCCACCAACGTCCGAGCCGTTTCCGACGACTACGCCAGCCGAGACGCGGCCTTCGACCATTGAAACTCCCAGGGTTCCGGCGTTGAAGTTTACGAACCCCTCGTGCATGACGGTAGTGCCTTCGGCCAGGTGAGCCCCGAGACGGACCCGGTCAGCGTCGGCGATCCGGACGCCCGCGGGAACCACGTAGTCCACCATGCGGGGGAACTTGTCCACCCCATACACAGTGACGGTGCCGCGGGTCCTAAGGCGGGCCCTTGTCTCCTCGAAGTTCGAGACTTCACACGGGCCGAAATTCGTCCAGACCACGTTGGGCAGGACGGCAAAAATACCGTCCAGGTTCAACTCATTAGGGCGGACGAGACGATGGGAAAGCAAGTGAAGACGCAGGTAGGCATCTGCAGTGTCCCGCGGCGGCTCATCGAGATCTAGCTCTGTCAGGACGACTTTCAGGTGCACGCGTCCGTCGGTGTCGTCTCCGGTCGCGGCCAGCCGTGGCAGTTCGCTCGGAGGGGCAGCCGAGGGCTCAGGCTGCCCGAGCTGAGGGCTTGGATACCAGGTGTCCAACACGGTTCCGTTGCTGGACACCGTCGCTATTCCCCAGGCGTGGGCCAGCCTGGAGGCTGCCCCAGTGGGGGTGTCTTGAGGGAGGGTCTGTGTCATGGGAAAGACTCTAGGTGCGCGGGGGTGAGGCCGTCCCTGATCGAGGTAAAGAATTTCTGGAACCGGGTTGCTCACCTTCTGGCTCTGCAAGGGTTGTACGTCAGTCGTTACTGCGGTTGATTGATTGGGTCAAGGGTGTCTCAGATCACCACGCCGGGGTCAACCAACTATGGGCGAAGGAAAGATGGAAAGAGTAATTGTTTGTAGATGCGAGGACGTGTACCTCGACGATGTCGAAACTTCCCTCGCCGACTCCGACGGGCCCATATCTGCGCACGAGCTGAAGCTGCAGACCAGGGCGGGCATGGGAGTCTGCCAGGGTCGCACGTGCGGCCCGCTGATCCGCTCGTTGCTGCGGGGGCATTCGGAACTGCTCGCGGATGCCCAGCTTGGGCCAGGCAGCAATGCACCGGCCCGTCCGATGACCCTTTTGGATCTTGCCGCATCCCGCAGTGACGCGGAAGCAAGGAGTGAGTGTGTTGAAGCGAATAAGTGACCATCCGGTCCTAGGGCCATTGAGCCAAGAAGAAATTGAGTTCGAATTTGATGGCAAGTCCTATCAAGGCATCAAAGGCGATTCCATCGCTTCTGCCCTGCTGGCAAATGGTGTCAGGACACTCAGGTTCTCGAACCGTGACGGAGAACCCCGGGGGATCTACTGCGGTATCGGCCACTGCTTCGAATGCAGGATGACCGTGAACGGTGTCCAGAGCGTCAGGGCCTGCATCACGCAGGCCTGCGATGGAGACGTTCTTGAATCCCAGGGTGAAAACCGCGGGGAGCGTCATGATGATTTCTGATGTAGTCGTAATCGGCGCCGGACCGGCCGGCCTGAGCGCAGCAGTAACCGCCGCCGAAGCCGGTGCGGACGTTGTCGTGATTGACGAGAATCCCAGGGCCGGCGGAAAGCTACTTGGCCAGCTCCATGAAGAACCCGGCACAGGCTGGTGGATAGGGGCCGAGATCTCAAAGAAGCTGGCTGAGCGGGCTGTAAACGCAGGTGTGCGTATCCTGACCAACCGGCAGGTCTGGAACATCTCTCAAAAATGGGAGGTTGCACTGGACACCGGCGAATGCGTGAAGGCCGACTACGCGGTTGTTGCCACTGGCGCTGCCGAACGCCCGCTGCCTGTTCCTGGATGGTCCCTGCCTGGTGTCATGGCCATCGGAGCTGCCCAGACGCTGACCAACTACTACCGGGTGAGGCCCGGGGACCGGATTGCGATCGTAGGGGTGGACCCCCTTTCCCTCACAGTCGCACATGAACTGAGCATGGCCGGTGCGGATGTCGTGGGAATCTACCTGCCCGGTAAGAGCATTTTTGCCGGCACTCAAGCCGATCCTGACACCAACCTGGAGTATCTGGCCGGAATGTCCGACCTCGCCCCGAACGCGTTTCTTCGATGGGGCGGGAAGCTGGCAGCGAACAAGACCCTCAGAAAACTCGCACTGACGTTTTTCCCCAAGAGTGGCCTCCCGTTGATGGGGACCCGTCTAAACCTGAGGAAAAGCCTTGTTTCAATAGGCGGGAATGAACGCGTAGAGCATGTTGAAGTAGCAACGATCGATAGTCAGGGAAACCCCGGAAAGACCCGGACGGTCAAGGTGGACTGTGTCTGCATCTCCGGCGGGCTTTATCCTGTCCAGGAACTCACCCGCGACTGCGGTCTGGTGCGGATCGACCAACTCGGCGGGACCATTCCCCTCTACAGCCCGGAAATGGAAACCACCCAAGACAACCTCTTCGTTGCCGGGAACGTCACCGGAATCGAGGGAGCAAAAATTGCCATGGCCCAAGGCAACCTGGCCGGTACCGTTATCGCGTCCCGACTGGGTCTGCTCGAGGGCAAGGAAGCCATAGACCGGGCGGCAGCAGCGGTACGGTTCGCCCGGAAATCAAGCGCCATCACCTTCATGCCCGATATCGAGGAGGGCCGGCGGATCGCTGACGATCTATGGCTTGAACGCGTGAGGGAAAATTCACTGGCTCAAAAGGATGAGAGTTACGCATGAAAACGGCAGATGCCGTCGTTATCGGCGCAGGAGTATCCGGCAGTTCCATCGCCTTCCGCCTTGCACAGCAAGGCCTCAAGGTAGTCATCGTGGACAAGAACGGCCCGGGATCCGGAGCATCAGGCTCCTGTGACAAGGCCATCTTCATGCAGTCCAAACGGCCTGGTCTACATATGGAACTGGCCATGGCCAGCCGGCGAATGTATGACACGCTTGAGGCCGAACTGGAACAGAGCGTGGAGTTTGAGAGTGATGGCGGCATGGTCGTCATCGAAACCCCACGCCACATGGAGTTCATGAAGGACTTCATCGAAAAACAGCGCAAGGCGGGCATCTCCGTTTCCTTGATTGACGGGGACGCGGCCCGCGCAGCCCAACCGTTCCTGGCCCCCCACATTTTGGGTGCCTCTTTCAGCCCCGACGACGCGGACGTGAACCCGCTTGCCCTGAACGCCGCCTTCTTCCGGGCCGCCAAACGTCATGGAGCCGTGCACCTAACTCACAGCGAAGTAATCGCAGTGAATACCGAGCGAGGTAAGGTGACGTCGGTCGAGACGACCCGCGGAAGCATTTCTACCGGACTCGTCATCAACGCTGCGGGTCCCTATGCAAAGAGTGTGGGGGCATTGTCCAACATCGACATCCCGGTGCAGCCCCGCCGCGGAACCATACTCATCTCCGAGTCCATCCCCAAGAAGGTGACCGGATGCCTACTCGACGCCCAATACATCGCATCGAAGCACCTGCGCTCAGATAACGATGACGCGCCGCCCTATGGTGTCGGACTTTCGCTCGGCCAAACCGTGTCCGGCAACCTTCTTATCGGCGGGAGCCGCGAATTCGCCGGCTTCGACAAGCGGCCCAACCAGGACGTCATCGCCACCATCGCTGCGCATGCCGCCCGAATCGCTCCGGAACTGGCAAAGACGCGGATCATCCGCACCATGACCGGTTTCCGGCCGTACACGGGGGACGGACTTCCCATCATTGACCGGGCAGCTGAGGTGGATGGCTACATCATCGCCGCTGGGCACGAAGGAGACGGCCTGGCCCTTGCTCCCCTGACTGGTCAGCTCGTGGTTGACCTCATCAAAGGCTCTGGACCAACGCATCATTTCCTGTCGGGTTTGCGGGTCGACAGGTTCGCGGGCTCGAAGCAGGACGCACCGGCTGCTACACCGGGAACTACCGCCAACCCCGCGACCGAGGTACATGTCCCCGCATAGGCAGCTGGCTCGGCACCACTGGAGAAAAGGCTTTCGCGTTAGGCTCCACTAAATCCCAGTAGAAAAAACGCTCGTACAGCAGCACGGCCCAGCGTCGCAATTCCGGCGCGCAGATTGGACGACTTCAACATGCATCAGACCCTCCAGAACTTCATCAACGGGGAGTTCGTCACCCCGGCCGGCACCGGCCGGCTGGACATCATCAACCCCACCAATGGGGACGTGGTGGCCCAGTCGCCCATTTCGGTTCAGGCGGATGTGGATGCCGCCATGGCCGCGGCGCAGGACGCCTTCAAGACCTGGAAGCACGTCACCCCGGGCCAGCGCCAGCTCATGCTGCTCAAGCTCGCCGACGCCGTGGAGGCCAACAGCGATGAACTGGTTGAAGCCCAGCACCGCAACACCGGCCAGGTGCGCTCCCTGATCGCCTCCGAGGAAGTGGCCGCCGGCGCCGACCAGCTGCGCTTCTTCGCCGGGGCCGCCCGCATCCTGGAGGGCAAGTCCGCCGGGGAGTACTTCGAGGGGCACACCTCCTACGTCCGCCGCGAACCCATCGGCGTGGTAGCACAGGTGGCACCGTGGAACTACCCGTTCCTGATGGCCATCTGGAAGATCGGGCCCGCGCTGGCCGCGGGCAACACAGTTGTCCTCAAGCCCTCCGACACCACCCCGGAGTCCACCCTGGTGCTTGCCCGGCTAGCCGGTGAGATCCTGCCGGCGGGCGTCCTGAACGTTGTGCTGGGCACGGGCGAAACCGGCGCGATGATGGTGGACCACGAGGTCCCCGGCCTGGTGTCCATTACCGGTTCCGTCCGGGCCGGTATCGCCGTGGCGTCCGGTGCCGCAAGGGGCCTCAAGCGCGCCCACTTGGAGCTCGGCGGCAAGGCTCCGGCCATCGTCTTCAAGGACGCCGATATCAAGAAGAGCGCCGCGGCAATCGCCGAGTTCGCGTTCTTCAATGCCGGCCAGGACTGCACTGCTATCACCCGCGTGCTGGTGGAGGATTCGGTGCACGAGGATCTGGTCACAGCAATGGTGGAGCACACCCGGACCCTGCACACCGGTTCGCAGAACGACGAAGACAACTATTTCGGCCCGCTGAACAACGTCAACCACTTCAACGCGGTCAGGTCGGTGGTCGATCATCTGCCCCTCCACTGCAAAATCGAAACGGGTGGCCGTCAGGCGGGGGAGAAGGGCTACTTCTTCGAGCCCACCATCATCACCGGCGCCAAGCAGACCGACGACGTGGTCCAGAAGGAGACCTTCGGCCCCGTGATCACGGTGCAGAAGTTCAGCACCGAGGAAGAAGCCGTTGAACTGGCCAACGGCGTGGAATACGCCTTGGCCTCGAGCGTCTGGACGTCCAACCACGGCACCGCTATGCGCCTCAGCCGCGACCTGGACTTCGGCGCCGTCTGGATTAACACGCACATCCTCCTCACCGCCGAAATGCCCCACGGCGGCTTCAAGCAGTCCGGCTACGGCAAAGACCTCTCCATGTACGGCGTGGAGGACTACACCCGCATCAAGCACGTCATGAGTGCACTCGACGCCTGAAAGTAAGCCCATGAGTAAATTTCTGGACCTGAGCAAGGACGTCGCAGAGTTAACCGCTGACCTCATCGATATCCCCAGTGTTTCCGGCTACGAAAAGACCATCGCAGATGTCGTTGAAGAGTCGTTGAAGCGGCAGCCGCATCTGAACGTCACCCGTTTCGGAGATACCGTCGTGGCCCGAACTGAACTTGGACGAGCTGAACGGGTCCTCCTGGCAGGGCATCTTGATACTGTTCCGCTTCCAAGCGCAGCAGAAGCGCGCGGATCAGTTCCGAGCCGATGGCTAGGGGAGACCCTTTACGGCCGCGGAGCAACGGACATGAAGGGGGGAGTAGCTGTTCAGCTTGCCCTGGCCCATCACCTCGCCCGTCCCGAGAAGGACCTTACATTCGTCTTCTATGACCATGAAGAAGTGGAGGCGGCCAAGAGCGGCCTCCTCCGGGTGGCAACACAGGCGAGAGCACTGCTGAATGCAGATCTGGCGGTACTTCTGGAACCGACAAACGGCCTGGTAGAAGCCGGCTGCAACGGAACACTGCGTCTACGTGCCGCAACGGAAGGAACAGCCGCACACTCAGCTCGGGCATGGATGGGTGACAACGCCGTCCACAAGCTCGCTGACCTGCTTTCAACCCTGCGTGACTACCAGCCGGCCTCCGTATACGTGGACGGCCTGGAATACCGTGAGGGGCTGAACGCCGTGGGTATTGGCGGAGGAATCGCCGGTAACGTCATCCCCGATGCCGCCTACGTTGACATCAACTACAGATTTGCACCCGACAAGTCGGTGGATCAGGCCGAAGAGCACGTTCGACATCTCCTGAACGGTTACCAGCTGGTTCGCACTGACGCTGCCGGCGGCGCCCGGCCGGGGTTGGGAAATACTGCCGTCCAGAGCCTGGTCAGTGCTGTCGGGGGCACCCCCCAACCGAAGTACGGCTGGACCGACGTCGCCAGGTTCGCCGAACTGGGGATCCCTGCTGTCAATTTTGGGCCGGGGGACGCGCTCCTTGCACACACCGACGACGAGCATGTCCTCGCATCAGACGTCAGGAAATGCCTGGGAGCGTTGCTGGATTGGCTGACGTAAGGGGCTTCTGCCCGAATAGAATGAGCAGGCCCCGCTGGCTATGCCGGATTAGCGCAAGGAGAAGACATGCGGTTGGTCAAGGGAAACCTGAACATCATCAATCTGCGAACCCTGCAGATGGTGATAGAAACCGGATCTCACACGGCAGCGGCGAAGAAGCTGGGCTACACCACTTCTGCAGTATCACAGCAAATAGCTGCCTTGGAAAAAGCCCTTGGCGTTGACCTCTTCGAACGGGGGCCCAGAAGCCTCTGGCCAACGCCTGCCGGCCTTGCAATGAGCGCGCACGCCGACATAGTCCTCCGGCAGGTGGCCAGGGCCGAGGATGAAATGCAGGCCTACGCCTCGGGTTCCCAAGGCAGTCTCCGTATTGGCGCTTCCGGAACAGCGGCTGCGCAGCTGGTGCCCCGGACCTTGTCACGGCTTTCAATGCGCTACGCATCTGCCGACATATCCTTGGAAGACATCAGCCTCCAAAAGGGCCTGGCCAACTCCGTCCTGGAGGGCCTGACGGACCTGGGAATCATTTATGAGTACGCCAGGGTGCCGATACCACGCCCGGAAGGCTTGGTCATTCAACCAATTCTCGATGAAGAGTTGGTGGTCATCAGCGCTGCACATACCGCAGGAAAAACGGGTGACAAGGTCCCGCTTGAGGATTTCGCGAACGAGAATTGGATCACGAACGAGGTTGGGTCTGCAGGCGCGGAAAATTTTTGGGAGATGTGCCAATTGGCCGGCTTCGAGCCGAACATCGGGTTCCACAGCAACGATTTTGACGTCATCAGGGGCCTGGTCAAAGAAACCATTGGTGTGGCCCTCGTGCCGGCGTTGGCGTTGGGTATCGACCGGGGCATCGCGTTTCATCGGCTGATGGACCCGCCGCGGCGGATGGTCCATGTCGCGCACCGCGCTTCAGATATGAACCCTCTCCTCGCGGTAACCATGGCTGCACTGTGCGAAGCGGCCGAGGACTTCATCGATTGGACGACCGATGCTTTCGAGGTTCACTTGGATAGCCCCGTGGCGTCCATTGTTCGTGACTGACCCGTACATTCCTGTTGGCGTCTCATGCCACATGGGCATTGAGCCTGCAATCGTGCCCGAGTTCCGGTGACATGCGCCTGCCCGGAACCCGCAACAAACTGGTTTGTGTCGGTCATGCTTCGTGCTTCTGAAGTCTGGAATTCCAAGTCCAGCGAGCGTAGCGTCAGCGAAAAAGCAGTAGGCGGCGGCATACGATTCCTCATCAAAAAAGGCCGGCGCCGGTTTTGAGGGGACCAGAACGATGGCTGGATGGAATGCTGACACTGCTGCTGGCCCTGTAGGTGCCGGTACAGTCACTCTGGTGGAAGGAACGTCGTTCTGCATTTCTTTGCAGAACGGAGACATGCACGCGGAATATCCGCACGGACTGTTCGTCCAGGACAGCCGTGTCCTGTCCGGCTGGTTTCTTACCGTGAATGGGTCGGCAGGGGCATTCAATTCTTCTTCACCAAAGAGGTTGATACGTCCAGGACATGCTGAGAGGGGGTTCACCGCCTGGCGTCGGCGAACCCCCTTGACTAACTACAGCCGTCCGGCGGTCTCCAGGGGGAGAGAGGTCCTGACGCCTGCCACAGCGTCCCTGACTGCGGAAACCAGGCCGTCAACGTCTTCGTCAGTGGTGTCGAACGAACACATCCACCGCACCTCGCCGATGGCCCTGTCCCAGTCGTAGAACCGGAAGGAACGCCGCACGCTATCCGCCGCCTCCGGCGGCAGCGCCGCAAAGACGCCATTTGACTGCGTTTCCCGGGTGACCTGGACACCGTCGATGGTCTCGATGCCCCTGCGGAGACGCGAAGCCATCTCGTTTGCGTGTGAAGCTGAACGCAGCCAGAGGTCGGACTCGAGGAGCGCGATCAATTGGGCAGAGACAAAGCGCATCTTTGAGGCGAGCTGCATGTCCATCTTGCGGAGGTGCTTCATGCCTGTGCCTGTCTCAGGATCCAGGACGATGACGGCTTCTCCATAGAGAAGTCCGTTCTTCGTGCCTCCAAAGGAGACAATGTCCACGCCGGCATCCGCAGTGAAGGCCTTGAACGGGACTCCAAGATGGGCCGCGGCATTGGCGAGACGGGCGCCGTCCATATGCAGTTTCATTCCCCGGGAGTGCACATGCTCAGCTATGCGCTGCACTTCTTCGGGTGTGTAGCAGGTTCCTACCTCAGTTGTCTGGGTGATCGACACAGCCAGCGGCTGAGCCCTGTGCTCATCACCCCAGCCCCAGGCTTCTTTGTCGATTAGCTCCGGAGTCAGTTTGCCGTCCGTAGTGGCGACCGGAAGAAGCTTGATGCCGGCAACCCGTTCCGGCGCCGCATTCTCGTCGGTATTGATGTGGGCGGTGTCGGCGCAGATCACTGCTCCCCAGCGGGGGAGCAGTGTCTGCAGCGACAGCACGTTGGCGCCGGTGCCATTGAAAACAGGGTAGGCGTCTGCCCCAGGCCCGAAGTGCGCCTTAATGACGTCCTGCAGCCGTTCTGTGTACTCGTCTTCGCCGTAGGCCACCACGTGACCAAGATTCGCCACGCTGATTGCCTCGATAACCTCCGGATGTGCACCGGCGTAGTTATCCGAGGCAAATCCCCTCACCGCAGGGTTGTGGAGGGGGCCAGTCATCGCTGTGCTCCGCTGAGAGCAGCGTCAGCGGTGGCCTTCGATGATGTACCCAGACGGATCCGCTTGCCGTTCAGTTCACCGGCGTCCGCGTCAAAAACGTCGACGACAGCCTCGGCGAGTACATCAACATGCGTGAAGCCAGGGAACTTTCGCTCCGGCTGGGCTGCACGCATGCGTTCGTCGAGCAGTGCCTTGACGACAAACACCAGGCTTGCCGACGAGAGCGGCCCTTCCGAGTTCTTTTCGAAACCGTCTGCAACTGCCAGCGTCCAGGCTTCCGCCGCGGACTTCACGGCAGCGTAGGCGGCATTGTCGGCCGTGGGGCTGGCCACCGACTCCGCCGACACAATCGCAAGCCGTCCTGCCGGCGACTGGATCAAATCATCGAAAAACGCGCGGCTGGTATTCCGCAGGGTCGTCATGATGCCGGTCTGGAGGAAATCCCAGTCGTCATCCGCCTGGTCCTTAACGCCCTTGCCACCTCGCCAGCCTCCGACGAGGTGGATAAGTCCGTCGACAGGACCGAGTTCGCTCCGGACGGCGGCGGCCAGTTCGTTCACCGAGTCCATGTCCGCAAGGTTGCAGGTGTAGCCGGTGACATTGCTGTGGGCGGCGGCCAGCTCGCGGACCCGGTCCTCAAGAATGTCGACTGCCGCCACCTTCGCACCAGCCTTCGAGAGTGCGCTGACCACTGCCGCTCCTGCGGCACTCGTGGACCCGGCCACGACTACGGTTCGACCGGACAGGTTCTCGGTCATTCTGATGCCTCTTCCTGGAATTGTGCCGATGCGTCCCCGGTGATGCCGGCGGTCGATTCAATGACCGGCCGCATCTTCTTCTCGAGCGCCTCGTAGAACATTGAGAGCGGAAATTCGTCGTCGAGGACCTGATCGGTGAGTCCACGAGGGGGTCCGTCGAGGGGGAGGGCCTCCGGCCCCTTTGCCCACACGGAAGCAGGGTGGGGGGTCAAAGTCTCGGAAATCATCGTGTAGGCCGCCAGCCAATGGGCCATCTTCGGCCGGTCGATGGACCGCCAGTAGAGTTCTTCAACCCTCAGCGCCAGCTCGACGACAACTTTGGCTGCATCTTTCCAGTCGATGCTCAGCTTTCCATCGGTCCAGTGCAGGACCCGGTGCTGATGCATCCAGGCGAACAGCAATTGGCCGCCTACAGCGTCGTAGTTGCGCACTCGGCTGCCTGTGATGGCGAAGCGGAAGATGCGGTCGAAAATAACGGAGTACTGTACGAGTTTCGCGTGCTTGCGTGCCTGCTCAGACGACGTTTCGTCCTTTTCGATACGGACGGATTCCTTGAACGCAGTGAGGTCGCAGCGCAGCTCTTCCAGCGAGTACAGGAAGTACGGCATGCGCTGTTTGATCATGAAGGGATCGAACGGCAGGTCGCCGCGCATGTGGGTGCGGTCGTGGATCAGGTCCCACATCACGAACGTTTCCTGGCACAGCTTCTGGTCATCAATGAGCGCAGCAGCATCGGCAGGAAGGTCCAGGGACGTGATTTCCGCTGCAGCCTTCAGAACGCGCCGGAAGCGGGCTGCCTCGCGATCGGCAAAGATGGCTCCCCAGGTGAATGTCGGTGTGGAACGGACGGCCACGCTCTCCGGGAACAGGACTGCCGAGTTGGTGTCGTAGCCGGGGGTAAAGTCCCAGAAGTGCACGGGCACGAAGAGTTTGTTCGAGTACCTGGTGACCTCCAGCTCATCAATGAACTCAGGCCAGATGACATCGAGCAGCACGGCCTCAACGAACCGGTTGGTACTGCCGTTCTGGGTGTACATGGGGAAGACCACCAGGTGGGGCAGACCGTTGATACGCCACTGCTGCGGCTGGAAGGCAAGCAGAGAATCCAGGAAGTCCGGCTCGACCAGGCCGGCAGCCTGCCACTTCTGGAAATCCTGCACTACACGTTCAAGGTATTCGTGGTCGTGCGGCAGGTGAGGCTGAATCTGCTGGATCGAGGCAATGATGCTGTCGATGTCCGCGTTGGCGCGGGCATGGTTCGCGCTGTCGGGGACAGAGCCGTCCTTGACCTGAACCTGCTGCAGATCAATGACTGACTCTTTCAGGTTCTTCCATGCAGGCAGCGACCTGATGTCTGCAGCCAGAAGCTGCACTTCCTCTTGCGCTTTAACTGACATTAGGTATGTCCTTCCAGTGGGTGGGTGCCACGAGACTACAAAGGCCTCCGATGTCAGCGACAGGGTAAGAGCAGTGGCGTTTCTGATACTTCATTTAGCAAAGTTTTCACTGCCCTGGTTCCCGTTCAGCGGGGAAACAGTCTTCGCCGTCAAAATCGGCCGGCCCTATGTCATACGGCACGAGCCGACCCGAAAGTCTCTCAAGAAAAGTCCCCCGCTTACAGAGGTCCGAGTAAGCTGGACAACACCATAATCAAGGCTAAAAGCCTGTATTGGGACGGCCTGGGCCCAGTCCACACCGTTCCGAATCAGAGGATTGAAGTGAGCTACAGTTCCTCTTCTACTTCGTCCACTCATCCTTAAGGTGGACCTGTTCTTTCCTGGTTGTGACCGTGAGTACTATCACAGGCAGCAGATGTTCTTGCGGATCTCGTTTAGTTGCAATCCGCGATTCATCCCCCCTTAAGCGCGGCCGTCTACGGCCCCAGAAAGGACACTGCGATGGCTTCTACGCCACAGTTCACCATTGATAACTCCCCGGCGGTGGGTTTTCACTACCGTCTTGCAATCTTCACGGGCGGCGGAAAGTTCGTCGACGGCTACACCCTGGGTGTGCTGTCGATCGCTCTCGCTGTCCTCCCAGCCAATTTCGGAATGACACCGCTGTTATCCGGACTTGTCGGATCGGCAGCACTGATCGGCCTCTTCCTGGGCAGCATCTGCTTCGGTCAGGTCGCAGACCGGATCGGGCGGCGAAAGCTCTATCAAATCGACCTGATGATCTTCCTGGTCGCCTCGATCGCGCAGTTCTTCGTGACAGACCCGACGCAACTCTTCCTCGTGAGACTGGTACTGGGCATTGCGATCGGTATCGACTACGCGGTCGGCCCGACCTATCTTTCCGAGATGATGCCTCTGAAACTTCGGGGACCGCTGCTGGGCAGCCTGGCCGCAGTGTGGCGGTTCGGCTTCCTTGCCTCCATCGGGGTCGGCGTCTTGTTGAACAGCCTCAATCTCGGCGCCGACGCCTGGAAGTGGATCCTGGTCACCAGCGCCGTTCCGTCGGCAATCGTGATGCTTCTGCGGCTGGGTTCCCCCGAGTCGCCGCGGTGGCTGGTGGCACAGGGCCGCGTCGCTGAGGCAGACGCAGTCGTCAAAAAGCACATCAACCCCAACACGGGCGTGGAAGACCTCGTCGAAGCACTCGCCCACGCTAATGAAAAGCGTCGATCTGCCGGCGAAACCTTCAGGCTGCTGTTTAGCCGCAAGTGGCGTTCGCGGACGCTTTTTGCAGGCTTCTTCTGGATCGCCCAGGCAACGCCGCAGACTGCAATCTTCACCTTCCTCCCGACACTGTTCGTAGCCCTTGGCGTCGCGAACGGATTCACACCCACGCTGATTCAGAACGCCTTCTTCGCCGCCGGCGGAGTCATCGGCATGCTGATTGTGAACAAGTTCACCCGTCGGGGAATGCTGATTACCACCTTCTGGATGATGGCCGTATCCGTGTTGGCACTGGCCATCCTCCCGAAGCCCGACGCCATGCTGGTCATCATTTGCCTTTGCATTTACGCATTCATCGAAGCCATCGCCGGCAACCTGCAGTTCATCTATCCCGCCGAACTGTTCCCCACCTCGATGCGTGCCGCCGGGGTCGGCATGGCGGCGGCACTGAGCCGGATTGGTGCCGCAATCGGCACCTTCGTGCTGCCCATCATTGTCGCTACCTACGGCGCACAAACCCTAATGATCGGCACCGTAGTCCTGCTGGCACTCGGGGCATTCGTTTCCTGGAAGGTGGCACCCGAAACCGGCGGCCGCTCCTTGGTGGAGGAGCCGCCAGCGCGTGAAGCCAAGGACGGAGTTGTTCAGACAACTACCGCTGTCTGAGCAAGCGGTTCCACGCAAAGAGTCGGACTAACCACAACCGAAGACACAAGGGTGCTCCAGCCTGCACAGCATCGCCGCTGGGCTGGCTGGAGCACCTGCTTATTTGTTTGTGCAGCAGCAGGAAGCGCTATCACTTTAATGAGAGATTACGTCGCTACGCCGCACCGTGACGCCCAATCGTCCGCTATGGATGATCGGTATCAGGTCATCGAAGGATTAGTTTAACCTGCGGAAACTTCCGAAAAGCAGATCGAGACGAGTCCTCTCATCTACTTCTACTCGTCCCACTCAAGCGCCGATAACGAACCTTCCGTCAACCTGGCGAGGCTCGGACAAGCTGCGCCTGGTGGCTCTGTTCCATAACCCATGAGAATTGTCCCTGGCTGTGGACGCGGCGGTGGGACCCAAGCCTTTCATTGGACCCGGATGAAAGTCCCCTATATCTGGGCCAACATCGCCCCGGTGTCAGGTTGGGGTGTAGCCAGATCGGATGGACCTATACACCCAACTCATCTTCAATCGCGTGGGGGCCTGTCGAGATAATTGCCATGACGGTCATGGGCGGAACTAAGAGGATAAGGAATAGCAGCGCCGCATCCCAGCTCCCCGAGATGTCATGCAAAGCCCCAACAAAGAAGGGTCCGGGTATGGCCAGCAGGTACCCGGCGCCTTGGGCGAAGCCGGAAAGGACCGACACCCCGGCTGCCGTTCGGCACCTGTATGAAATTAGAGTCATGATCAGAGGGAAATTTACGGTGCTAAGGGAGAGAAGTATTGCCCAGAGCCAGGGGAGTGTCTCTGGAACCAGCAATAGCCCGAGATAGCCGGCCAGCATGCCAGCGCCGGTGACGACCATGATTCCGATGGGTCGTTGGCTGCGTGCGGCAAGCGCTGGGAAGATGAAGGCCAAGGGGATGCCCACGGCCGTCGTCAGGCCAAGCAACAATCCGCTGTTAACTGTAGATATACCTGCCCCGGTGAAAATACTGGGCAGCCATCCAAAAATCGCGTAGGCATGCAGGGACTGTAGTCCCAGGAACACGGCCATGATCCACCCGAGGCGCGTCCGGACTACTTGCTTTACTCCATACTGGCCCCCTTTGCCGGTCAGTGATCGAGCGTCTCCCGGGGCAGAATGGTTCGATATGGCGCGTGGGACGAATACCCACGGAATGATTGCCACGGCCGCTGTGACTCCCCACAGGCCAAGCCCGTAACGCCAGCCTTCCTCGCTGCCGAAGAAGCCGCCAACCGGCGCGGTCAATACACCGGCGGCGGCGACTCCCAGCGTGAGGGATATTCCGTAGGCCGCGTTGAGTAACCCCAGCCGTTGCGGGAAGTGGTACTTCACCAGTGTCGGGAGCAGAACATTGGCCGCCGCGATACCGCCCAGGGCTCCCACACTTGCAATCACGAAAACAATGCCGGAGTCGGTCAGGGCACGCATGCCCTGACCGACTGCCATGAGGAAAAGACTGGCAACGACCGTTTTGTGCAACCCGAACGTTTTTGCCGCCCACGGCGACGCTAAGCCAACGAGGGCAAAACAAAGTAATGGCAGGGTTGTCAGGAGGCTCGCGACGACGTCTGGAAGGTGCAGTGCGGCCCTGACCGCCCCCAGTTCGGGGCCCAAGGCAACGGCGCCTGGTCTCAGATTGAAAGCAGTTCCCAGAATGGCGGCCCCGAGAATTGCTGCTCCGACTCCCGTGGGTACTTGGTCCCGGGTGCGGCCACGTGCCGTTGCTGCGTCCGGCTCCTTAACCTTGGTTGCCTCTCCTGACTCCGCCACGTTTAGTGGTTTGTCGGGAAGCCCAGGTTGATTCCGCCGTGGGAAGGATCCAGCCACCGCTGCGTGACGGCTTTGGCGCGTGTAAAGAACCGAACGCCTTCTTCGCCGTACGCGTGGGTGTCACCAAACAGCGATGCCTTCCACCCTCCGAAGGAGTGATAAGCCACCGGCACCGGGATGGGCACGTTGATACCGACCATGCCGACCTCCACCTCCTGCTGGAATCGGCGGGCGGCACCACCATCATTGGTGAAGATGGCGGTTCCGTTGCCGTAGGGGTTCGAGTTGATCAGTTCCAGGCCTTCCTCGTAGCTTTCTACACGCACGATCGAGAGGATGGGACCAAAGACCTCGTCGTCGTAGACGGGCATGCCAGGCAGGACACGGTCAAAGAGGGTGGGACCGAGCCAGAAGCCGTTTTCGGTGCTCTCACCGTCCGGCGTCTGCTGAGCAATCGGATGCTCACGGCCGTCGACAGCCAGGTCAGCGCCGGCGGCAACTCCTGCGGGAATGTAGGACGTGACCTTGTCGCGGTGAGCGCCCGTGACCAGCGGGCCCATATCGGAAGTCGGAGAGCTTCCGGGGCCTACGGAAATGTCCGCCATGCGCTGCTGAATTTTCTTGCTGAGTTCATCACCGACAGGCTCTACTGCCACGAGGGCGGAGATTGCCATGCACCGCTCACCGGCCGAACCGAAGCCGGCATTGATTGCCGCGTCCGCGGCCAGATCAAGATCGGCATCCGGGAGGACCAGCATGTGGTTTTTCGCACCGCCAAGGGCTTGAACCCGCTTACCGTGCTTTGTCCCGGTCTCGTAGACGTACTGGGCGATTGGGGTGGAGCCTACGAAGGACACTGACTTTATCTCGGGGTGTTCCAGGAGCCTGTCAACAGCCACTTTGTCGCCCTGAACGACGTTGAAAACGCCATCCGGCAACCCTGCCTTTTTCCACAGCTCAGCCATGAAGATGGCAGCTGATGGGTCCTTTTCGCTGGGCTTAAGTACCACCGTGTTGCCGGTTGCAATCGCTATAGGGAAGAACCACAGCGGAACCATCGCGGGAAAGTTAAAGGGTGAAATGATCGCCACAGGGCCAAGCGGCTGGCGAAGAGAGTAGACGTCTATGCCCGTGGAGACCTGGTTGCTGTAGCCGCCCTTCAAGGCCTGGGGGATACCGCAGGCATATTCCACGACTTCAATGCCACGTGCTACCTCGCCGAGTGCGTCGGAGTGAACCTTTCCGTGCTCGGAGACGATCATGGCGGCCAACTCGTCACGGTGGGCTTCGAGGAGCTCCCGGAAGGCGAAAAGTATCCTTACCCGCCGGGAGATGGAAACGTCCCGCCACCCCGCGAAGGCGGTCACAGCCGTCTGCACGGCAAGGTCAACTTCTGCGACGGACGCGAAATCAACCTTTCCTGAGACCTGTCCGGTAGACGGGTCCGTAATTTCCCCCTGCCGCTCCGAGGCGCCTGACCAGGGCCGTCCGCCGATCCAGTGGGTGAGGTGCTTTGCCATTTCTGCGCTTCTTTCGTTGGATTTCGGGAGGTTTACTGACGTTCCTCCTACTGGATTGCTGATTGACGACAATCAGCAACACCGTTAGTGTAGGCGTAGACAAGCAGAAAGGGCTACCCCCTAATGAGCAAGATGCTGATTCAGCCAGTTGCCCAGCAATCGCTGGAAGGCCAAACGCTCCACACCCTTCGCGAGTACATCCTTTCGGGGGCCGCGGCTCCGGGAACCCGCCTCACGGAAGTGGCGCTGGCCGAAAGCATTGGCGTCGCCAGGGCGACCTTGCGGACGGGGTTGACCCGACTTGCGGATGAAGGATTGGTGGTCAAGACCCCTTACAGCGGATGGCATGTGGCAGAACTGACATCTGATGATGTGCGGGAGCTCTGGACCCTTCGCGGCGGGCTCGAGAGTGTGGCGGCCCGACTTGTCGCCGAAACGAGTGATCCGGCAGCCAAACAGCTCATTACCCAGGCCTACGAGGGCCTGGTGGATGCGTGCAAAAGCGGCGACGTGGACCGGATGAGTGAAAGTGACTTCAAGTTTCACGTCACAGTCATCGAGGCGACCGGTCATTCCCGCCTGAAGCGTCATTATGCTCTGGTAGCTCAACAGGTGCGGCTTTATATCCGGACCAGCAACGCCAGCGTGGCCACAGGTCCGCAGGACATCCTGGATCAGCATGCCCCTATTTATGAGTCGCTTATGTCAGGAAGTCCTGCCGAAGCGGCGCATCAGGCGTGGCTGCACAACGCCAGCGAGGGTCAGCGGCTTCTGGACTGGATGGCGAGTCAGAATGCAGAAGCGCCGACCGACGGCAGAAAGGTACCCTAATGCACCCTGCAAACGTAACGTTGGAGCAGCTTGGGCTCAGTACGGAGTCAGGCGGCCTGGCTGCGGACTACATCAGCATGGACGAGCACGAAGCTGTGCGCCACGTCCGAAAGTTCTGGGGCCTGCACACCAAGGCCAGGCGGCTCGCGACTGAAAAAGACGACACCTTCGCCCTCGAAGACGAAGCGGGGGCGACGTTTGTCCTAAAGGTCTCAAACCCGTCCGAGGATGAAAACGAGATAGATTTCGAAGTCAGTCTTCTCCAGCATGTTGCTGCAGATGGATCGGTCCCGGTGCCGGCGTTGCTGCCATCGTGGGATGGAGAAACTCTCGTAACCTTCGTGGATGAGGCGGCCCAGTTGCGCCGCGCGCGCATCATGAACCTCGCTCCCGGGATCCCACTCGACTCCACCGGCTCCAACCCGGCAGAACGGGAAAAAGTCGGAGAAGTCCTGGCCCGCCTCCGCGGGGCAACGGCGTCCTTCAGCCACCCAGCCGAGCACCGGCTCCTGGTCTGGGACGTCCGGCATCTAAGCGCACTTCACCCACTCCTGGACGAGGTCCCCACGCTGTGGCAAAGGGACCTACTGGAGGAAGGACTTAGCCGGTTCGAAGGTATTAAAGGGCGGTTGGAAGGCCTCCGGAGCCATGTGCTGCACAACGACTTCAGCAAATCAAACATCTTCGTCGAGCACGGCCACCCGGACTTTGTCCGCTCCATTATCGACTTCGGTGATGCCGTGCACACGGCCATCGCGGTGGATGTATCCACCGCCCTTCTCAACCAACTGCCCCGAAATACTCGGGACGATGCTGGTGGTGACATTTTTGGCGCCGGCAGGGACTTGCTTCGCGGCTATCTTCGATACGCCGACCTGACCGACGAGGAACTAAGCCTCATCCCGCATCTTGTTATGAGCCGCGTCGTTTCCAGGGCCTTGATCACAATTCACCGTGCGGCGCTTTTCCCCTCAAACTCCACATACATCCTCCGGAACACCGAGCAGGGTTGGAATCAGCTCAAATGGTTCCTGGCGAGATCCGAGGAAGAGGTCTCGCAAACACTTATGCAAAACGTCTAACCGACAATCAGTAAGGACCAGCATGACAACGTCACCTACCCGGCCACGGGGCAAGATGAACAACTCGTTCAGTCCCGAAGGCCTCATGAGTCTGCCGCAGGATTCACGTGAACTGGTTGAGCGCCGGGAACGGCTGCTTGGCCCGGCGTACCGGCTTTTCTACAACGAGCCGGTACATTTCAGCAGGGGCAAGGGCGCGCGGCTGTGGGATGCCGACGGCGCGGAGTACCTGGACGCGTACAACAACGTAGTCTCGGTAGGCCACGCCAACCCGCGGGTCAACGCTGCTGTAGCGGAACAAATGGAAACCCTTTGCACTCACACCCGCTACCTGTCCGAGGGAGTCCTCAACTACGCCGAGAACCTCCTCGGAACAATGGGCGGTCATGGGCGCCACATGATGTTCACCTGCACCGGATCCGAGGCCAATGACCTGGCTCTCCGGATCGCCCAGCACCACACGGGAAACCTCGGCATCATCGTCACCTCCGAGGCTTATCACGGAAACTCCCACCTGACAGCAGGATTTTCTCCTTCTCTGGGCGAGTATTCGCCCCTCGGCCAATGGGTCCGCACCGTGCCGACTCCCGATTCCTACCGCATCCCGCAGGAGGAACTCGGGAACGAATTCGTTGAACACGTCCGCGAACAGATCAAGGACCTGCAACGGCATGGTCAGGGCCTGGCAGCGTTTGTCGTCGATTCCCTCTTCACGTCGGACGGAATCTATTCGCAACCCACAAACTTCCTGGCAAAGGTCGCCGAGGTCGTGCGCGAAGCCGGAGGGCTTTTCATCGCAGACGAAGTTCAGTGCGGCTTCGGGCGGACGGGAGAGGCGATGTGGGGCTACCAGCGCCATGGCTTCGAGCCTGACATCATCACGCTCGGCAAGCCCATGGGAAACGGTTACCCAGTTGCCGGAATCGCGGTGGATCACAACGTGGTCAGCACCTTCGGTTACGACATGCGCTACTTCAACACGTTTGGTGGGAACAACGTTGCGATGGCGGCAGCGCAAGCGACCTTGGACGTTATTCAGGATGAAGGCCTCGTCGGCAACAGCCTCCGCATAGGTGACATCATCCGGGAAGGCCTGGAAGATCTGGCGGAACGCTACGAGTGCATCGGCGATGTGCGCGGAGCCGGCCTGTATCTCGGAGCAGAAATTGTCAGCAACCGCGACACCAAAACCCCCGATGGTCCCACTGCCACCGCGATCGTCAACGGTCTAAGGGCCCGCAAAGTCCTCATTTCCGCGACAGGCGTGAACGCCAATGTGCTCAAAATCCGGCCCCCGCTGGTCTTTTCCAGCGACGATGCAGCCCGGCTGCTGTCAACGCTCGAAGATGTCCTGGCCGACAGCTCCTCCGGCCACAGCACCAGATGAGCCTGGTAAATGCGCTGGCACGAGTCACTCACCGTTGCTGATTGCCACGCCGCTACACCCTCGGAATAAATACCTAAGCGGGTCGCCGCCGGGCAACTTCCCGTCGCACATC
This sequence comes from Arthrobacter pascens, assembly GCF_017052465.1. Classification (GTDB taxonomy): domain Bacteria; phylum Actinomycetota; class Actinomycetes; order Actinomycetales; family Micrococcaceae; genus Arthrobacter; species Arthrobacter pascens. Next base: position 79,073 of record NZ_JAFHKT010000134.1, on the reverse strand, counting down.
CAGAAACCCTGACCTACCCCGTATCACGCAACCCCAGTTCACCGGCCCCACTGGAAAGGAACGGGAACTCCCTCACTTCCCTGAGGGGGGTCGTCTTCTCACCCTGTCGTACCGGAACGTCTGCCCGCCTGGCTGTCCTGCAGCCCCAGGGGGGTGACCAAGCCAGGGGAGGAGTTCACCCATGAGTCCATCATCGGCAGCAAGTTCAGTAGCTTTGTTGTCGAGACGGCAAAGGTAGGCGACTACGAGCCGGTAATCCCGGCCGTAGCCGGCGCTGCCTGAATCACCGGGGCTTAGCAGAGGGGCATGGACCCGTCCAATCCCTTTCCCTCAAGGGATTCCCCCTGGTGACACCTGGCTCGGCCTTGCAGACGATTTCTGTACTAACTGCAGCCGACATCTGAACCCGCTGGGCGGTTAGCCCATGGTTCTAGGGCTTCTCCGCTTGGGACGATCTTCACAAGTGGAGAAGCCCTTTGCCTGGCTCAGGCGTGCCCACAACCGCGCAATCTGGGGAAGCGTCCGCAGCCGGGTAGCCTGGCCTGTCTGGGGCACTTGCTTCAGCGACTCCGCGATACCTTGCGGACCGAGAGGGTCGTGCTGACGAAGAAGGTTAACACCGAGGCGAGGATGACCAGCAGCGCCGGCGTCCATGATCCTGATACGTCGTGGACGAACCCCACAAGAGGCGGAGCAGCCGCCGCAAGGCAGTATCCCAGCCCCTGCACGGTGGCCGACATTCGTCCGGCTGAGGCCTGGTTCTGCGCGAGCTTGATGACAGCGATGAAGATGACCGTGATGCCGCCGCCTTGGGCAATACCTCCACACACGGACCATAGCCACCACAGCTGCGGCAGCAGCAGCAGCCCGACCGGAACGGCGGTCCACAGAAGGCCGAGGGTGACTGCGACCGTCGTCGTACTTCTGTATTTCGCTGCCAGCGGCACTCCAAGGCCCCCCACGATGGCCAGGATCTGGAAAATGGACGACGCCGCACCCGCTTCCGCGGCGGACATGCCGAGCTCATCATGCAGGTACGTGGGCAGCCACGCGGTCACGCCATAGTAGGAGAACGCCTGACCGCCGAATCCCGCCGTAAGCCCAAAGGTGATCCATCGGGAACCCTCCGCGGGCGTGAGCTCGGCCCCGCCGGCTTCCCCGGCACAAGCCAGGAACGCGTTGCGCGGCCCCACGGCAAGAGTCCAGGCCACGATGGCAGCCACGGCGAGGACGGCAACCGAAGCGAGGGCCGCCCGCCATCCCGCCCAACCGGCCAGCGGCGCCATGGTGACCGAAGTCAGGAAAGACCCGATATTCAGCGCGGCGGTGTAGATCCCCATGGCTGTTCCCTGCCGCCATGGGGAGAAGTCCCGGCGGATGATCAGCGGCACGGCGATGTTTCCCACCGTGATGGCTAACCCGATCATCACGGTGCCCACCACAACCAGGGCCGGGCCGGCGGCGGACCGCAGCAGAACCCCTGCCAGCACCCCAAGGATAGTGAGGGTCACCGCGAACTCAGCCCCGAATTTTCGGGCGGCCAGGGATGCCAAAGGCGCAGCCAGCGAAAAGCACAACACCGGGATGCTCGTGAGCAGGCCCAGCAGGACCGGGGAGAAGGACAACTCCGCCTGCATCGGCCCCACCACCGGGGCCACGGCAACGAAGGGGCCGCGCAGATTCAGCGCCAGCAGGCCAATGCAGGCGAGCAGGATCCAGCTGGCGGGGAATCGAGGTAATATCCGCCCACTCACAGGGCAACAGAGAGGAATCGGGAAGGTTTCGTCATTTCACTGCTTTCACACGCCCCTGTGGCCGTGGCGGGAAGAGAGTCCTGGCGCCAGGCCCCGCTCATGGCAACCTGATGCGACTACAGGGACACCACAAGGGCCGAAGGGATGAGGACTGTGCGGAGGCTTTCAGCTCCCGTCAAAGAGCCGATAAATCATGCCCGTCTCGGCCCCTTCAATGGACCGCACGTAAGCATTGGCTACCTGCTTGGCCGTTACGGGCTCTACTCCAGGAAACATGTGGCCGGCCTTGCCAACAGACTCCGCAAGCAACGTCGGACTGACAGCATTTATCCGCAAGGGAGGGACCTCCAGTGCGGCGGCGCGTACGAATGCCTCCACCGCTCCGTTTGCCGCTGCGGCCGCGGACGCGGTGACCACGGGATATGTGGCGAGGACGCCTGTGATGAGCGTGAAGGACCCCCGCCCGTTGAGATATTGCAAGCCCCTCCGGACCAGCTCGATCTGCCCCAAAGCCTTGTCACCCAGGCTGGAGCGGTAGTCGCTGTAGGAAAGGGAACTGATGGTTCCGTACTTGACATGCCCTCCCGCGCACGCCACGGCATCCACGGCGCCGACACTGTGGAACAGCCGTTCTACGGATTCTGCGTCTGTTATGTCCACCGGGTGTGTGTGATCCTTTCGGCTCGCGCCCACCACTTCGTGACCGCGAGCCTCAAGCGTCGCCCTAACAGTCGATCCGATTGTTCCCTTATCTCCAATAAGAAGAACCCTCATCGGAGCCCTCCAGCTTCCGGAAAGCTCTCACGGCTGCAGCGAGGCGCTACCTCAGGCAGTTTCAACGAGGAAATGTCCATGCTGAGCAATGCAGCCGGGGGAGTCCCTCCCTTGAGGCAATCCTTGACCAGACGCTGGCCGCGATTATCGACGTGAGACATGCATGGGCTCCTTTCTTCGGTGCTGCGGTCGCATTGGCAACCCGCAGGATGAGACTTTCTCCCCGTCCGGGAGAGGCGAAGCAAGCCGTCAAATGTTTTTTGGTGTGACCCTTGACATACCCCCGGCTTCAGTCCTAACTTAGATCCACAGACGCTTTTTGTCAAACAATCGACAATCAGCAATCAGGGATTCCACGGCTCATGGTTCTCATGCAGCGACCTGATTTTGGAGGAAGAATGGCAATGACCAAACCGACCAAATATTCCCTAGCTGCCATTGCTTTGGTAGTTATCGCCCTGCTCGGCGGCTATTTCGGCGCCGGACTTCGAGGTCAGGGCGCCTCGGCCAACGGCACCGCTGAAGGTGCCTGGATAGACACGATCAAGAAAAACGGGGAGCTGCGCGTCGGTGTTGCAACGTCGCCGCCGATGACAGTGGAAAAGGACGGCCAGCTCGGTGGCCCGAACCTGATCCCGCTGCAGCGCCTCGCCGACGAACTCGGCGTAAAACTCACGACCGTGCCCGCCTCATGGGGCAACATCGTTTCCGGTCTCCAGGCGAATCGTTACGACGTAGCAGCCAACCTGAACTCGACGTTGCAGAGGGCAGTCGCCATCCAGTTCAGTGACACGGTCTATGACTACCCTGCGGTTTTCCTGGTACCCGCCCGCTCACCGTTCAAGACGGCTGAAGATGTGCTTGCATCGAAGCAGCCTGTGGCGAGCCCTGCAGGAACCGCTGAAGGGGCAGCAGCGAAGAAAGCCGGCGCCGAAGTACTCGAGGTTCCTGACTGGACCAACGCCTTCCAGTCGCTGCAGGCCGGACGCGTCGCCGCGATTTTCGCAGACCTTGCCACAGCAGAGGTACAGGCCCAGCAGGACAAGTCATTCAAGATCATCGTTCCCGAACATCCCATCTATCAGGGTGCTGCAGCCTACGGGCTCCCGGCTAACATCGACCCCCGCTCCAAGGACCTGGTCAATCTGGCTATCTACAACGCCCAAATCAGCGGCGACCTGGACCGGGCATACGAGGAAGTCGGCTACGTGACCGTCGACAAACTCGGGGAACTCAAGAAGTAACGGAGCAGCCGTGAACAACTACAACTTCGACTGGGCGCTTGTGTGGGGGTCGTTGCCCGACCTTATGGGAGGGTTGGCAACTACGATTCAGTTGGCGATCCTCACGATCGTCCTGGCGATGATCCTGGCCATCCCGCTCGCACTGGCCCGCATGGCAAAGATCGAAATCGTGAGATGGGCCGCCCAGGGCTATATCGAAATCTTCCGGTGTACCCCGATGCTCGTCCAGCTCTTTTGGATCTTCTACGCGCTGCCGGCGTTGACCGGAATCACGATCCCGGGATTCTGGTCCGCTCTGATCGCACTTACCGCCAACCTGACAGCCTTTATGGCTGAGGCCTACCGCAGCGGTTTCCAATCGGTTCCCGTCGAACAGGTCGAGGCCGGCCAGATGCTCCGACTGAGCCGCATGCAGCAACTTCGCTACATCATCGTTCCGCAGGCCCTGCGCCAGCAGACACCGGTGATCCTGTCCCTGAACATCTCAATGTTCAAAGACACCGCTCTCGTTTCCACCATCGCAGTGGCGGACTTGATGTTCCGTTCCAACGTGATCGCGACCCAGTCCTACAAGGCCCTTGAAGTGTTCACGACGGCAGCAGTCATTTACTTCGTGATCGCCTTCCCAGTTTCCTTGATCACCAGCCACATCGAGCGCCGGTCCCTGCAACCACCGAAGCCAAAGCCCTTCAAGCGGGCCGATGCTTCGCCCGCTAACCCGATCGTCCCAGAAGGAGTCCGCTGATGACTGCCACGGCAGGCCAACAATCCACGGTCAACATCTGCGAAGCCCAGGCCGCCGGTCAGCACCACCTGGTCTCGGCCAGGGGGCTGCGTAAGACCTTCCACGAGAACAAGGTTCTCGACAACGTCGACTTCGATGTGGACTCCGGGGAAGTGGTGACCATCATCGGCCGAAGCGGTTCCGGTAAATCCACGCTGCTTCGAGTCATTGCCGGCCTCACTGAACCCGAAGATGGCGACGTCTGCCTCGACGGACGGCTCGTACGCAGCAAGGGACAGCGGACCGACGAATGGAACGCCGGAGCTTCCCTGGTTGGCATGGTTTTCCAGAGTTACACGCTCTGGCCGCACATGAATGTTTACGACAACCTCACCCTTGCACCCCGCAAGGTACTCCATATGTCCAAATCCGAAGCCTCGGACCGTGCCGCAATTGCACTCAAAGAAGTCGGCATGGAGGAATTCATCAAGGCCAACGTAAGTCAACTGTCAGGCGGCCAGCGCCAGCGCGTCGCAATCGCCCGCGCCCTCATGATGCGCCCCCGACTGATCCTGTGTGACGAAATCACCTCGGCGCTCGACCCACCAGTTGCCGCGGAAGTTCTCGGTGTCCTCACCCGGCTTAAGCACGAAGAAGGCCTGGCCATCTGCCTCGTCACACACGACATGGCCTTCGCCGCCAAGGCAGCGGACCGCGTCGTCTTCTTTTCCGAAGGAGTCATCAAGGTCAACGCCAGCCCCCATGAAGCCTTCGAAGAATGCGGCAACGCCGAGCTCAAGTCCTTCGTGGACGCCGTGCGGTTCGGATAGACCGACAAGACCCACAAGCCATCAATTCAAACCAACCAACCCAAACACGGTTCAACAAAAGGGAGAACACACACATGACCACCACGACCAAACTGCGAGGAATGCTCGTTGCGCTCGTCACCCCCTTCACCCCGGACGCATCTGAAGTCGACTACGCAGCACTGACGACCCACATCAACAACCTCATCGACGCCGGCGTCCACGGCCTCGTCCCCAACGGAAGCACCGGCGAATTCACCGCCCTGACCTTCGACGAGCGCCTCGCCGTCGTTGAAGCCTGCGTCAAGGCAGCCGACGGCCGGGTACCGGTAATCGCCGGAACCGGGGCACTCACAACCAAGGAAACCCTTGAGTACAGCAAGCACGCCGCCGAAGTGGGCGCCGCCGGCGTAATGATCGTCCCCCCGTTCTACGACTCCGTGAACGTTGACGAACTTCGTGGCCTTCTGAAGGAAGTTCACGAGGTCAGCGGGCTGCCCATCATGTACTACAACATTCCTTCTGCAAGCGGACTGACCCTTACCGCCCAGGAGTTGGCGGACCTTTCCGAGGTCCCCGGTGTCGAGTACATCAAGGACACGTCCGGCAATGCCGATGCCCTGACCGAGCTCCTGGTGAAGCATTCCGACCGCATCACTACCTTCAATGGCTGGGACACGCTGACCTTCGTCGGTATCGCGAGTGGAGCCAAGGGCTCAGTCTGGGGCGCCATCAACATTTTCCCGGAACTCGCTGTGGACCTGTGGAACGCCATTGCAGTGCGCAAGGATCTGGATGAAGGCCGGGCAATCTGGGCCAAGCTGTGGCCGATTGTCGATTACATCGACAACTTCAACTACGCGGCCGGAATCAAGGCCGGAATGAACCTTGTCGGCCGGCCGGCCGGACCGGTCCGGGCGCCGTTCAAGCCGCTGGGCGAGAATGACCTCAAGCCTCTTGCCGAACTGCTCAAGCAGGCAGGTTTGTCGGTCGTCTAATCTGACGAACCGAGCGGCTGGAAAGTCCCGGCGCGGCGGTCCTGATGGGGGAGAATAGACCCACAGGACCGCCGCATCGCTCAAAAACATATGGATACTCGGCGGGAATGCCGATGACAGATGCAGGCAAGGGGACTGAGGACATGACTGAGCCATTTCGGGTAGCTGAAGGCACGAAACTTAGCGGCCTGATCCCGGTAACAACGTCAACGAGAAGCGATGAAGCAACTCGAACCATCAGGCACGCGTTGCTGACCGGCAAACTTGTGCCCGGGCAAAGGGTCAAAGAAGTCGACCTGGCGGCAGTCCTGAACGTAAGCCGGCAAACAGCGCGTGAGGCCATGGGTGAGCTCATCCACGAAGGCACCCTCGTGCGAGAGCCCTACAAGGGCGTACGGGTTGCCGAGATTACGCCGCAGGACGTTCTGGATGTATCTGAGATCCGCCTGTACCTTGAAACCCTCGCCGCCCTGCGTATTGCGGCTCAGACCGACAGGTCAGGGCTGCAAAGGCTAAAGGAAGCTCTGGAGGTGCACCTGGCCGCGCTGGACAGCGGCGACGTTGTCACCGCCGACCTCACCCACCTGGATTTTCACCGGACCATGTATGAGGCGGCAGGAAATCCGCTGCTGGTCAAGATCTGGCCGCTGGTGGCCGCCAGGATCCAGATGGCGATATCCCTGGACCAGTCCGTCCGGCAGGACCCCGAGCGTGACCGTGAACTACACCAGCGCCTTTACGACACCATTGCTGCAGGCGACCCGGGGGCAATCAGCGCGGAGGTCAAGTACCACGTGCAGGATGCAGCCAGGGAGATTGCCCCAACGATAAACCAGCGGAAGACGCCTGGTCGACCCAAGTAAATTCATCACTCCCAGGAGACGGAGGACTCATTGAAAGGTTCCCGCCGATACGAGGACTACAACATCCGCTGTATAGAGTGGTCCAGGCTAGTGGGACTCCAGGTCATGGTGTGCCGCCCCGGCAGGGAGACCCTATGGGGGGTTTTGGACGCGGCAACTGAGGACTCAACGATCGCTTGGGTAAGCACCACGGAATACGGTCGCGTCCTAATCGACAAGTCCCTGGACGACGACGTCCGCCTCGACGAAAGGGATCACTGGATGATCCTGGCATCGGGCGTCCTTCCAGACTGGACCAGGGTAAGCACTAATAAGTAGTCCGCAATTGCCACGTGTCACCTTTGCGGCAGCCCCTTCACGGGTGCAAGTTGAGCCGGACGAATCACGTAAACTCTTTTGGAGCTTCGCTCGAAAGGATCGCTTTGGAAACTGATCGACTCGTGATCCCGGGCTCTAAGAGCATCACAAATCGGGCCCTGCTTCTGGCTGCTGCTGCCGAAGGAACCTCAGTCCTTGTCAAGCCGCTGGAGAGCGCCGATACATTGGCCTTTAGAGCGGCAGTTGAGGCGCTCGGCGCCAGGATCTCCGTGGACGGTGACGACTGGATCGTTCATGGCCTGGGGCAGGCACCGCAGACTGATGCGAACATATGGTGTGAAGACGCCGGCACCGTTGCCCGCTTCGTTCCACCCTTCGTGGCGGCGGGGCGCGGTACATTCACCATTGACGGAACCGATCAGCTGCGCCGGCGTCCGCTTGGACCTGTCGTGGACGGGATCCGGCATCTTGGAGCTCGCGTTTCCTCAGACCGGTTGCCACTCACAATCGAGGCCACCGGCCTTGCCGGCGGCGAATATGAAATCGAGGCTCATCAGAGTAGCCAGTTCGCTTCCGGTTTGGTCATGGCCGCGCCGTACGCGCAGCAGGGATTGCGGATCCGGATACCCAATCCCGTCAGCCAGCCCTATCTCGCAATGACTTTCCAGATGATGCGGGACTTTGGCGTTGAAACGGCGACGGATTCGGACACTGTTGCCGTCGCGCCCGGACGCTACATGGCCCGCCGCTACGTCATAGAGCCGGACGCATCAACCGCTTCTTATTTTGCCGCTGCTTCAGCCGTTTCAGGACGGCGTTTCGAGTTCCTGGGGCTTGGTACTGAAAGCCTCCAGGGTGACACGTCGTTCTTCAACGTGCTGGGGCGGCTGGGCGCAGTGGTCGAGTGGACAGCAAACTCAGTCACGATCGCGGGGCCGGACAAGCTGCGCGGGGACCTTGAGGTCGATATGGGCGAAATTTCGGACACCTTCATGACACTGGCTGCAATCGCACCGCTGGCTGACGGACCCATCACCATTACGAACATCGGGCATGCCCGGCTGAAGGAATCCGACCGTATCGAGGCTATGAACACCAACCTGCAGATGCTTGGCGTGCGAACCGAGAGCGGGAAGGACTGGATGCGGATCCATCCTTCTAACCCACGTGAGGGAAGAATAAACTGCCACCGGGACCACAGAATCGCTATGGCTTTCTCGATCCTTGGTCTTCGTTCCGAGGGAATCACCCTGGATGACCCACAATGTGTGGGGAAGACATTTCCTGGGTTCTTCGACTACCTCGGAAACCTTTTCCCCGAAAAGAAGCCAACGCTCCCCAACGTCAACATGTAGCTTCCATGCTGGCAAAGTAATGTCGGCAACCATCCTGCGCGCTGGGCGAAACATCAAAGGTTTCGGGCTGTCGGGCAAGTTTCCGCATCAGGCTCTAGTTGTCAGACGTCATGCCCTTTTTTCGGGACACTAAGCAGAGAAATCAACTGCTCAACGCTATCGATAGTATGGGCCCTCAATGCCCTTTCAATGGCGATTCTATCGCCGGTCCTCAGGGCCAGGACAACACACAGATGTGCGTCGTTGGCCCGCTCGGGATTGGCTCTGCCGTATCGCGGGCTGAGGCCCGGCGATCAAAGCCCACTTGACCATTGCCTTGCCCACCATCAGGCCGCCAGCTCCTGGATTAACAAGCCCTCCTGACCCAGTTGCGTCAGAGCCTTAGGAATGGTCTGGTCTCCTAACACTGAGCATTATGGAGAGCTTGGCCTCCGTCAGCGTGTCGCCCGGCCGCATGGACCCGGCAACGATGCCGCGGCGAATTTCGTTCATGATGGCGTCCCGTCTGGAGACCGATGCGGGGAAGAGACCCGGAGCGCCTCCGAGAAGAAGATTAGCTTCCTGCAACGTGCCACCGTCCGTCTCGTCGATCATGATTGCCCGACAACATTACAAACGATGGGACCATGGTGGAAGCATGTGGACGAACGCGATCCCGGCGTAAAGGCTGGAGATCCGGGGTTTTCTTGCGGCCGTCTCGGTTGAGGCCAGCTTCAACCGCCAGATACGACGAGACGTTGTGACCCCCGAGACTGCTTGGGGGTCACAACGTCTAACCTCAGGAACTTTTCCAACGCGGATGGGAAATATGCCCCTTACTGGGCCTTGAAGTAGAAGCGCTTATTAACAAATTCGCCCATTCCCAGGGGGCCCATTTCACGGCCAAAGCCGGAGCGCTTCACTCCGCCGAAGGGGAGCTCCGCGGCCTCGGCGGCGATGATGTTGACGTGCGTCATTCCCACCTCGAGCTGCGACGCGATTTTGGCTGCACGCGCGTCGTCACGGGAGAATACCGAACCGCCGAGACCGAAATCGCAGTCGTTCGCGAGCTCCAGCGCTTCTTCGTCACTGGACACCTTGAAGACAGTGGCGACAGGACCAAAAATTTCTTCACGGAAGGACGCCGACTCACGCTTCACTCCTGTAAGGACTGCCGGGGAGAAGTAGGCGCTCTGCCCTTCAACGAGCTCGCCTCCGATCTCAAGAGTTGCGCCGTCGGCCACTGCGCGCTGCACTTGCTCATTCACTTGTTCGGCGGCAGCCCGGCTGGAGAGGGGGCCGTAAGATTGTTCCGGCATGTTCAGCGGGTCTCCCGGCACAAGCCCGTCCGCGAGCTTCTTGAGTTCGGCGACAAACTCGTCGTAGATGTCGTCCATGACGATGATGCGCTTGTTGGCATTGCACACCTGGCCTGCGTTGTAGACCCGGAAATTCCATGCTTCAGCGGCGACCGCGGCCACGTCGTCGGAGTCAAGGACAATCATCGGATCCGTGCCACCGAGTTCAAGTACGGCCTTCTTGAGGTGTCGACCTGCGTGCTCGCCAATGATGGCACCTGCGCGTTCGGATCCGGTAAGCGAGACGCCCTGCACGCGGGGATCAGCAATGATATCCGCAATCTGATCATGTGATGCAAAGAGGTTCGTGTAAGCGCCGACAGGGACCCCGGCCTCTTCCATGATTTCTTGCATTACCAAGGCCGAGCGGGGGCAGATTTCCGCGTGCTTGAGCAAAATGGTGTTACCGAGCACAAGGTTAGGGGCAGCAAAGCGGGCAACCTGGTAATAGGGGAAGTTCCAAGGCATTACGCCCAGCAGCACGCCTACGGGTCGGTTTTCAACGATTGCTTTGCCTGGAATCGTGCTCGGAATTTCCTGATCGACGGCAAGGCTCGGGCCGTGAACCCCGTAGTAGCTGATGATTGAAGTCGCGAACTCAATCTCCTCGACTCCCTCCGACAAAGGCTTGCCCATTTCCTGCGCGACGATCTTCGCCAGCTCGTCCTTACGCTCTTCAAAAATTTCGGCGACTCGACGGACGATGGCTGCACGGTCTTGGATGCTCCTGTTGCGCCACTCCCGGTAAGCGGCGTCGGCATTCTTGAGGGCCTGCTCGATCTGGCCATCGGTGGCGGTCTCGAACGTCTCGACGACTTCGCCCGTTGCCGGGTTCTGAACGTGGTACACAGACATGGTGCTCCTTCTGCTATTGGTGTGATGTAGGAGGTCACTGCTTTTCAACAGCAGCGTGTATGGCGATTGGAAAACGACCCCTGGAGGGTCGCACGTCGGCAGTGTGGATGTAGTTTCAGTGCAGCTTCTTCATAGAGGTCAGCACCCGGCAAGGACGCCTTCCTCCCGCATGCCCCTCGAGCCTGCCAGCCCTCGGGCCTAGAAGCGCAAACGCATTGAGGCTTGAACCGCATAACTCGACCTCCGCCTTTGAACGCTTCTTGAGCTGCACCGTCAGCATCTGCTCATGAGGGATACCCCTATCTGTCCACGTCTTGGCATCAGCTTAGCGATATTGCTGATTGTCGTCAATCAGCAATAATGGTAGAAAGTGTCCGCAAGCCGTTGACGCCATCGCTCGCACTGTCATAATCTGCTATTGGCGATTGTCAGTCAATATACAATCCCGCGATTGGACGGTGCTGCTTTCGGCGGTCCTGTTGCCTGGAGCGCCGGTATCACATGCAATCGCGTTCTGTTGTCCTCGAGAAAGGTTGGGAAAGATGACAAGTGCTCGTCCGGGCCGCCCAACGGGGACGCTGGATCCAGATACCGGAACGCTCAACCTCCCTGCGGTTCAGACGACCACCCGATGCAACGAGACCACGGAACTGCTCAGGCGCGCGTTCCTGCGAGGGGATCTCGTGCCGGGACAGCGACTCAAGGAAGTCGAACTGTGCGCCGCGCTGAACGTCACCCGCCCAACCCTGCGTGACGCGATGGGCAAGCTCATCCACGAGGGCATCCTCCTTCAGATCCCTTACAAAGGCGTGAGCGTGGCTGAATTCAGTCACGAGGAGATTCTCGACGTCGCCGAAACCCGGTTCGCACTCGAATCCCGAGCCGCGATCCGCATCGCCAAGCAGGACAACGGGCACGGACTGGCGGCATTGCGCCAAGCCCTGCAGCATCACATCGTTGCCCTGGAAACCGGTGACGAAGTCGAGGCCGATCTGGCGCATCTCGAATTCCATCGCGTTATGTACGAGGCGTCGGACAGCCCGTTGCTTGCGCGCATCTGGCCGCTGATCGCAGCGCGGATTCAGATGGCCATCATGACGGACTATGCCGCCAGGCATGATCCTTACCGGGACAAAGAACTTCATACCCGATTGGTGGAGGTCATCGAAGACGGTGACGAAGCCGGCATCGTAGAAGAGATACGCCGGCATGTGATCGAGAGCGCAGAGGAAGTCGTGCTCGTGCACGACAAACAGAACACGGCAACGACGCCTAAGAAAACCATGGGAATAGGATGATTTCGCTATGAAGGAGAATTCGAACCCACAAGAGGTTACGAACGCCTGCGACGATTGCGGACTGCGCAGCCGCGTGTGGTTCGCAGGCAACGGGACTGCCGGCTTCAACCACAGGGCGAACCTCAAGGCCGGTGGGCACCTGGGGGAGATGTTCGATGGACGCCCTGTCATAGGCATCGCCAACTCAGCATCCGACCTGGTTCCCTGCAACTCCGGGCTCACTGAACTGGCCGAGTGGGCAGTACGCGGCGTCTTGGAAGCAGGCGGTTTCCCTCTAGTCTTCCCCACCATGTCTATTGGCGACTCCATCATGCGGCCCAGCGGCATGATGTACCGCAACCTGATGAGTATGGAACTGGAGGAGCTCGCGCGGAGCAACCCGATAGACGGACTGATCCTGCTGACCGGATGCGACAACACGGCTCCCGCCTACGTTATGGGAGCAGCCAGCACCGGCCTGCCCACCATGATGATCCACGCCGGCCCGATGCTCAGTGGCAACTGGCGTGCGCAGACACTTGCATCGGGTACGGATGTCTACCGCCTCAACGATCAAGCGCGGATGGGTGATCTCGACGCGTCGGACCTTGATCAGGCTGAGTACGGTATCTCCAGAAGCGTCGGCACCTGCAACACTATGGGCACTGCCTGCACAATGGGCGCCGTGCTCGAAGCCATGGGCCTTTCACTCATGGGAACGGCCAATATTCCCGCTGTGGATGCCCGCAAGAAGGCTGCTGCCCAGCGCACGGGACGACGGATTGTCGATCTCGTCCGCGACCAAATAGGCATTGCCGACATACTCACGCCCGCCGCGTTCTACAACGGCGCTCGGACGAATGCCGCGATGGGCGGGGGCACCAATACAACTGCCCACCTGGTCGCAATCGCCGGCCGTCTGGGCGTGCCTTTCACCATCGACGACATGGAGAAGTACAGCAGGGACGTGCCTCTGCTCGCGAACGTCAAGCCATCGGGCGAGTACCTCATGGAAGACTTCTACAATGCCGGCGGACAAGCCGCGCTGATGAACGGAATGGCCGAACTCCTCGACACGAGCGCCCTCACGGTATCCGGCAAGACCATCGGCGACGAAATCGCGTCTGCACGCATCTGGGACCCCAAAATCATCACAACACCGGACAAGCCATTCAGTACCGTGCCAGCACTTGCAGTCCTGCGCGGCAGCCTCGCGCCCCGAGGCGCGATCATCAAAGCGACTGCAGCAGATCCCCGCCTGCTCGACCACCGAGGAAAGGCAGTCGTCTTCGAGTCAATCGAAGACCTGGATGCCCGATTGGACAGCGACGACCTCGAAGTCGACGCTGACTCCGTCCTCGTGCTGCGGGGCATCGGCCCAACATCATACCCGGGCGCACCGGAGCTCGGCAACATCAAGATCCCACGAAAGCTGCTCGAACAAGGCATTACCGACATCATCCGCATCTCAGACGGGAGGATGAGCGGTACTGCGTTCGGCACGGTAGTGCTCCAAGTTACCCCTGAAGCAGCAGCAGGCGGCCCGTTAGCGCTGATCCGCGACGGGGACGTCATCCATCTCGACGTTGCGAACCGCCGGCTCGACGTAGAAGTAAGTGAGGACGAGCTAGAACAACGGCGCCGCGAATGGAGCCCGCCGAAGGACACAACCCAGCGCGGTTTCCGCCGGCTCTACATCGACCACGTGCTCCAGGCAGACGAAGGCTTCGACTTCGATTTCCTCCGCGGCTCATCCGGTGCGCCTCCAATGCTTCGCCGCCCGTACTGACCGGTCGGCCTTGACATGGCCCCTGGTGAGTCGGACTCAGTCCACCCACCAACGCCAACTCAGCGCCCATGCCAAGGTCCGCAGGGACCGACAGTCCCAAAAATCCCCCTTTGCCTGTGCTGGTATACCTCTTCAACAGCAGTCGAGAGCCGGCTTAGCCCGTTCCTGCCCATAAGTCCTCTCTTATAGTTCGGGGCCTCCCGCCCCGAGCTAGAACTTTTCATTACCTCCCATTCTGTTGCGCCGGTCTCATCTACTTGCTTTTGCCGTGCTCTCCCGACAAACCCTGCATCACAACTTTTAGCGCTTGTCAGCGCGTGCCCACCGAAGGAGCACCACCCATGACTGACGTTCTCTGGTTTTCAGACCTTGGCCTGACCGACCTCGACCAGGTCGGCGGTAAGAACGCATCGCTCGGAGAAATGGTCCGGAACCTCGATTCTGCCGGAGTCAAGGTTCCGGGCGGTTTCGCCACCACAGCTGACGCTTACAGGCGTTTCCTGGGCGAGTCCGGCCTGGATAGCCGGATCGAGGACATCCTTGAGGGTCTGGACAGCGGCGATGTGGCCGCCCTGGCCCTGACCGGAAAGCAGATCCGTGACCTGATCCGCAGCGCCCCGTTCCCCGCCGGTTTCGAGGAGCAGATCCGTGCCGCCCACGACCGCCTGACAGAACAGCACATGGGGGATGTGTCCTGGGCGGTGCGCTCCAGTGCCACGGCCGAGGACCTGCCGGATGCTTCCTTCGCGGGGCAGCAGGAGACCTTCCTGAACATTCGGGGCGTGGACAATGTCCTGCTCGCCATCAAGGACGTTTTTGCCTCCCTGTACAACGACCGGGCCATCGCCTACCGGGTGCACCACGGCTTCACGCACTCAGATGTAGCGCTTTCGGCGGGCGTCCAGCGCATGGTCCGCTCCGACGTTGGGGCGTCCGGCGTGATGTTCACAATGGACACCGAATCGGGCTTCGATGACGCCGTCTTCATCACTTCGTCGTATGGCCTGGGCGAAGCAGTGGTCCAGGGCGCTGTGAACCCCGACGAGTTCTACGTCCACAAGCCCACCCTCACTGCGGGACGGCCGGCGGTCCTTAAGCGCGGCCTCGGCGAAAAAGCCGTCCAGATGGTCTACACCGACTCCCGCGAAGTCGGAAAGACCGTGGACTTCGTCCCCGTGAGCCAGGACCTCCGTCGCCGCTTCAGCCTCACCGATGCAGAAGTTGAGCAACTCGCCCGCCACGCGCTTGCCATCGAGGCGCACTACGGCCGGCCCATGGACATCGAGTGGGGCAAGGACGGTGTGAACGGGGAGCTCTACATCCTGCAGGCCCGCCCCGAGACGGTCGAGTCCCGTAAGGCCTCGGGCACCATCTCCCGCTACACGCTGGTGGAGCGCTCGGATGTCCTGGTGGAGGGGCGGGCGATCGGCCAGCGAATCGGCGCAGGACAAGTGCGGGTGCTCACCTCGATCGACCAGATGGCCTCGTTCCAGGCCGGGGACGTCCTGGTGGCCAACATGACGGACCCGGACTGGGAACCGATCATGAAGAAGGCTGCCGCCATCGTCACGGACCGTGGCGGACGCACCTGCCACGCAGCGATCATCGCCCGCGAACTTGGCATCCCCGCCGTCGTAGGTACCGGAAACGCCTCCCGCGTCCTTGGCGACGGCTCACCTGTCACCGTTTCCTGCGCCGAAGGCGAGGCAGGCTTTGTGTACGAGGGAATCCTCGACTACACGCTGCAGGAGACCAGTCTGGACACCATGCCGCCGGCACCGGTCAAAATCATGATGAACGTGGGCACCCCCGAGCAGGCCTTCAGCTTCTCCCGGCTTCCGAACCACGGCGTGGGCCTGGCCCGCTTGGAGTTCATCATTAACCGGCAGATCGGCATCCACCCCAATGCCTTGCTGGCGGTGGCGGGAGAGATGGAACGCCCTGCCAGCCTCTCGGACTACACGGTGCGGGAGATCCGTGAAAAGACCGCCGCGTACGACGGTCCGCGGGACTACTACGTCCGGCGCCTGGCCGAGGGCATCTCCACCATCGCTGCAGCCTTCGCCCCTGAGCCTGTAATCATCCGGCTCTCGGACTTTAAGTCCAACGAGTACGCCAACCTGCTGGGTGGTCCGGCCTTCGAGCCGTCCGAAGAAAACCCGATGATCGGCTACCGGGGCGCGTCCCGGTATCTCTCGGAGTCGTTC
This sequence comes from Arthrobacter pascens, assembly GCF_017052465.1. Taxonomy (GTDB): domain Bacteria; phylum Actinomycetota; class Actinomycetes; order Actinomycetales; family Micrococcaceae; genus Arthrobacter; species Arthrobacter pascens. Next base: position 62,769 of record NZ_JAFHKT010000134.1, on the reverse strand, counting down.
CGCCAGGCTTTCGAGCTCGAGTGCGAAGCCCTGAAGTTCGTGCGGAACGAAATGGGCCTGACCAACATCAAGATCATGGTTCCGTTCGTGCGGACCCTGGATGAGGCCTACGGCGTGACCGAACTACTCGCCGCCAAAGGTCTCAGCCGGGGCGAAAACGGCCTGGAAATCGTGATGATGTGCGAGCTGCCCGCCAACGCACTGCTCGCCGATGAGTTCCTGGAATACTTTGACGGCTTCTCCATCGGTTCCAACGATCTCACCCAACTCACCCTGGGCTTGGACCGTGACTCGGCACTGGTAGCGGAAGGCTTCGATGAGCGAAACCCTGCGGTTACCAAGCTCCTGGAGATGGCCATCTCCGCTTGCCGCGCCAAAGGCCGGTACGTGGGCATTTGCGGCCAAGGCCCCAGCGACCACCCGGACTTTGCCGAGTGGCTGCTGGCTCAGGGGATCAGTTCCATTTCGCTGAACCCTGACGCCGTGACCGAAACCTGGCTGCGACTGGCCGCCACCAGCGACCGCACAGCGGTCTAAATGCCCGACGCCCCATGGCGGGACACCGTGGGGGCGGGCAGCACGTCCGCCCCCACGGTGTTCTTCCTTTCCGACAGCACCGGCATTACCGCCGAGACGCTGGGCAACACCCTGCTCACGCAGTTTCCCGCCCAGCACCCGGAACGCCGGACCATCCCCTTCATCACCACAGTGGAGCAGGCGCAGGAGGTGGTGGCAGTCATTGACCAGGTGGCCGCCACGGGCCCCCGGCCGATCGTCTTCTCCACCACAGTCGGTCTCGATATCCGCGCAATCCTGGCCCGGAGCCGCGGGCACTTCTTCGACCTGATCGGGGCACATATCGGCCAGCTGGAGCGGGCCCTCCACGCCTCCGCCAGCGGCCAGCCGGGCCAGGCTCACGGGGTGGGCGATGCCGTGCGGTACCGGTCGCGCATGGCGGCCGTCGAGTACGCGATCGAGCATGACGACGGCCAGTCGCTGCGCGCGCTGGAACACGCCGAACTGATCCTGATCGCCCCGTCCCGGTGCGGCAAGACCCCCACCACCATGTACCTGGCACTGCAGCACGGCATTCTCGCCGCCAACTTCCCCTTGGTGGAAGAAGACTTCGACAGCCTGTCGTTGCCCAAACCCCTGCTGCCGTTCGCGCACAAGTGTTTCGGGCTGACGTCCCTGCCCGTCCGGCTGAGCCAGATCCGACAGGAACGCCGCCCCGGCAGCAGCTACGCATCATTGCCCCAATGCACGTACGAGCTGCGCAACGCCGAAGACATGTACCGGGCTAACCGCGTACCGTTCGTGAACTCCGCGTCCATGTCCGTTGAGGAAATCTCGGCCACAGTGCTTCAACGCATGCAGTTGCACCACTGAGGTTCCCTCAACAGCAAGACTGCGCGCCCAGTCATTACCAATCTTCATTCTGTGAGAGTGAGACAGCGGCAGAGGTGACTCACAGTTCAGGGGGATCACAGGTTGGCGTATTTAATGTGCGGCGCCCATGAAGAGCGTGCTGACCTTAGGGGGAAGTGTGTTTTAGCGAAAACTCAAGGAAAAGTTCGATGTCTTTGAGCATGAGATCCGGAGTGAAGCCCGTCGCCCGATCCTCGATGAAGAACGTGCGGCCTAAGTAGCTGGTCAACATGACTCCAGCGGCAGAACGTTTGGCAAGCACGTCCACGGCTGTATGCAGGTCGTCTCTGGCGCCGGCCGTAGCCGGAAGGCCTTCCCTTAGGGCGATGATCTTAGGTGCGGAGATATTATTGTCAGCTAGTTTGAGAGCCTGGCCGGACCCGTTGGGGCCTAGGTGAAAAATGTTGTCAGCGAAAGCTCCGATCACGGGACGCACCTTGGCGAAGATCCTGGCTTCGCCCCCGATCATGACGGTTAGGGGCTCAGCGACTGATCGCTGCGGTTCGCCGATGATTGGAGCGTCAAGGTAGGAGAAGCAGCCGGCCCTTGCTGCGGCCGCCAAATCGCGAGCCGTTTGTGGGTCACTAATACTGTGGTCAACGATGACAGCACCTGGAGGCGCCCCTTCAAGAACGCCGTCTTCTGCCGCGAAAGCCGTGCGAACGAGCTGTGGCGTTGGCAAGCAAAGAAAGATTATTGATGCTCCTTTGGCTGCTTCTGCGGCGATAGCACTGCCCGTGCTCCCTGCGCGGCAAGGCAGGCAACGGCGTCTTTATCTAAATCGAAGACGGCGACGTCGTGACCGGCTTTAAGCAAGTGGGGGATAACCCGGCTGCCGATGTGGCCCAGACCTACGAAGCCCAAAACTTCAGTCATTTCTTCTTTCCCAAATAAACAATTGCAGAGATGTGTCGCATGACGGGAGGATGGTGCCTGCTTCGGTACGGCTCGTTTGCAGGAATCGCTGAGCGGGGTCTTGCCTTGAGTTGCAGCCTCAGAGCCGAACAGCTTCGAAGCCGGGGGTCGAAGGGTTCTAGTATCCGTATATGGATCGGCGCTGCGGTGCTGAGTTCAGCTCTTTGTTAGGGAGACTGCGGTATCTGGTTACGAGGGGGTGTCTCTCGCTTATAGGCTTGCGTCGCGCTCGGCAGTTGTGCCGTAAGGCACGTGCTCGCTTAGGGCAACTGTGAAGACAGTGGGACTGTGGCGGGTCACCATCACGCCCATCCATCCGTGATGCTGAGCGCTTTCCTGTGCCATTGTTACTGCGGCAGTCAGTTCTGCATCCTTGTGTTTGCCGTTTTGTACGGTCACATGAAAGTAGCGACCGGGATCTACGACTGAAATCATTTCTCGTTTCTCCGCATTGGGCTGGGTTCTGGGAGACCAGAAGCTTGGGGTCTTGTTGAGCGGTTGGATTGGCGGCATCGGGATGGTCCATGGCGGCAATCCGGCTTTCTGCTTGCCCAACGACTGAATGAATCAAACAGCAATTACCTGACCGGCTGACTGCAAGGGATGTCGTCTCCGCCAAGGGCTTCACACGACTAGTCGTCACGGCAATAAGTCGTTTTCGTCGCCATATTGCCGTGACGCTACTTGCCCCGGATGTGTCTGTGGACTGTGCCGTTGTGTCAGGAGCCCATCAGCACTTATCGATTGGAATTTGTTGTAAGTTATCCGGTGAAGGACATGACGTGCTTGATGCGCGTGTAGTCCTCAAAGCCGTACATTGACAGGTCCTTGCCGTAGCCGGAGTGTTTGAATCCTCCATGAGGCATTTCTGCTACCACCGGGATGTGCGTGTTGATCCAGACACAGCCAAAGTCGAGTGCTTTCGACATGCGCATCGCCGTGCCGTGGTCAGTTGTCCATACCGATGAGGACAGCCCGTAGGCAACGCCATTGGCTTTCTTGACTGCGTCGGCCTCATCCGAGAATCGCTGGATGGTTACGACCGGGCCGAAGATTTCTTCCTGAACGATGGCGTCGCCCTGTTCGACTCCGGCCACGACGGTTGCCTCGTAGAAGTACCCGTGTTTGCCCCAGCGTTTGCCGCCGGTTGTAACTTCGGCGTATGGAGCGAGCTCATCGACGAGCCTTGTTACGTGTGCCAGCTGGTTGGGATTATTGACCGGGCCGAAGGTCGCGTTGGGATCGTTGGGGATTCCGGTCCTGGCAGAGTCCCTGGCTTCTTTGGTGACAGCCGCGACGAGGTCGTTGTAAACCCCATCCTGCGCAAGGATACGGGTTGCCGCTGTGCAATCTTGCCCGGCGTTGACGTATCCGGCCATGACTATCGTCTTTGCGGCCGCCTGAACGTCGGCATCGTTGAAGACAACGACTGGTGCATTGCCCCCCAGCTCAAGATGTACGCGCTTGAGATCGTCCGCTGCATCACGCGCAACCTCCATTCCAGCCCTCGTTGATCCTGTGATTGACACGAGCTGGGGAGTCGGGTGCTTAACCATGGCCCGTCCGGTTCCTCGATCTCCGAGGAGCAGGTTGAAGACACCCGGAGGAAGGAACTCCGCCGCAACCTCCGCCAAAAGAATCGCGGTGGAGGGGGTTGTTGCGGCCGGCTTCAGCACTGTTGAGTTGCCCGCGGCGATAGCCGGCGCTATCTTCCAAACCGCCATGTTCAGGGGGAAGTTCCACGGTGCGATCTGGGCGACAACGCCGATGGGTTCGCGTCGAATGATGGAGGTATGGTGCGGCAGGTATTCACCGGCAGACAGGCCTTGAAGGTTTCGTGCCGCCCCGGCGAAGAACCGGATTTGATCAACTGAGAGCATGATCTCTTCTTCGGCGAGGTTCGCCCGAGGCTTACCCGTGTCCTGGCTTTCAGCGTCTGCGAATTCCTCGGCTCGCGCCTCGATGGCGTCGGCGATGCGGAGCAACGCCAGCTGGCGCTCACCGGGAGTTGTGTTCTGCCAGGTTTCGAAGCCCCGCTCGGCGGCCGCAAAAGCCCGGTCCACGTCCGCAGCAGTGGAGTTGGGGATCGACCCGTATGTTTTTTCGGTGGCCGGATCAACGAGGCTGATTTCTTCGTCTGCCTGCGGCTCGATCCAAGAGCCATCGATGAAGTTTGCATTCGTTTTCATAGTCTTGTTCCTTTAGGGCACGAGAAGCTGACGCAGGGGGGAACCGCTCGAAAGATCTTTGATAGCGGCACCTGCCTCTTCAAGGGGACGACGGGCACTGATCATCTGGTCTAGGAGGAGTTCACCGTTCATGTAGCGGTCCACGAGCAGCGGAATGTCAACTGAGGGCACAATCCCTCCGTAGTTGGCTCCGAGAATCCTCTGGTCGAAGTCCACGAGCTTCTGGGGCTCAAACGTTGCTTCTGTTCCCTGCCGCGGGATTCCAACCATGACGGCCGTTCCACCCACCCCGATTGCCGCTATGCACTGCCCGGCGGTGACGGTTCCTCCGATGGCGTCGAACGCGTAATCAACTCCGTCCGGAGCGATGCTGCGGATCATTTCCAACGCATCAGTTTCCCGTGCATTGATGGTGTGCGTGGCACCAACGACCGACGCGATCTCCAGCTTCTCATCCTGAAGATCAACGGCGATAATGATCGAAGCGCCAGCGATTCTTGCTCCCTGGACGACCGAGAGCCCAACGCCACCGCAACCGATAACGACCACTGACGCCCCGGGTTCAACCTTTGCCGTGTTCAAAACGGCCCCGACTCCGGTCGCAACGCCGCAACCCACCAAGGCGATGACATCCAGGGGCGCGTCCTTCCGGACCTTGATGGCGCCGGCGGCTGGAACGATGACCTCTTCAGCGAAGGACGACACACCCGAGTAGTGAAAAATCGGTTCACCGTTCAAGCTCAGGCGGGAGGTCCCATCATGAAGCACGCCGCCGGCCGAGACATGCTCGGCATGCAGCAGACACTGAACGGGCTTGCCCGCCAGACAGGGGCGGCATTTGCCGCAAGGTGCTATCCATGAGAGGACGACGTGGTCGCCAACCTCCAAGTTGGTTACGTCGCTGCCAACAGCTGTAACCACGCCACTTCCCTCGTGACCAAGGACTAGGGGAGTAGCAATGCCATCCCAGTCACCCTTGACGATATGCAAATCCGAGTGGCAAACTCCTGCCGCCGCTACTCGAACCCGCACCTCATTTTCTCGCATGTCGTCCAGTTGGACATCTTCGACGGTGACCGCTTGCGAGGGGTCCCGCCATACTGCAGCGCGCACTACTTCTCCAATTCAATTTGGGTGTTCTTCTTTCCCGCGCACGTAGAGCATAAAGCCTCACGGGGAAAAAGTAAGTACAAGGTTTTCTTGTTGATTACATAAGCTCGAGTTATGCCAAGGTTTTCTCGGCGAATTCCTCGGGGTGGTTTGCGGCGTACATTGGTCCGGCCTCACCCGTAGCGAGCCGCCCGCGAAGGACAAGCAGCCACCACAGCCCTGCTACGGCGACGACGCCCAGGAATACCCATCCGTTGCCGGCGAATTGCGGGAGGAGGATGAGGCCCGCCTCGATGATCAGGAAGCAGATGAGCCCGAGGATGTAGAGCGGCAAGCGCCACCGGCCGAGATCGAACGTCCCCTTTTCGGGCGCAGGGATGCGGTTGCGTTTCAGGCCGACGATCAGACCGCCCGTCTGGAGGATGTAAACGGCGAAGAAGGACAAATTGCAGACCCCCAGGAAGTAGAAGAAGGTCTGGGTGCTGAGCAGGGCCGACATTGTCAGGAGAATCGCCACCGCTCCCACGGTCAAAACAGCAGCTGTGGGGGATTTCCTGCGGGGTGCCACGTGCCGGAGGCTGCGGGAGAACGGCAGCATGTTGTCGCGGGAGAGCGAATAGATGAGGCGGGTCGCCAGCAGCACATCAGTGAGAAGGCACGCGAAGATGTTGGTCAGAGCAATGGCAATGATGATCTTCGCGAATACGGGCCCGAGTTGACCCGAGAGGATTTCACCGATAGGGAAGCCTGTGGCGTTTGCTACTGCTTCGGGGTCTTTGATGGCGAGGACGTAGACGATATACATCGTCAGCTCAATGACGAAGGAGGCCAGCAGGGCGTAGAACATGGTCTTTGGAATCACACGCCGGGCGTTCTTTGTCTCTTCAGCCACATCCGCGCTTGCCTCGACGCCGATCATCCCGAAGAAGGGACCTAGAGCCGCGACCAACCAGATGATGATGAAAGGAGTCGGGTCGTCCGTGCCGGGTTCCGTGAAGAGGACGCTGAATGGCTGATGGTTCTCCGGGACCAGCAGGGCAACGGCAGCCACAACCAGCGTGGCACCGACTGTGACGACGATTTCCAGACTGACGCCGATGTTGTTTAGGAAGGTCGTCAGACGCACGCCGTACGCCACAACCAGGGTACAGACGGTGATCACGACAACAGTGGTTAGAACCTGCTGAGTTGGGGACTGCTCCCATCCAAAGACATATCCGATGTATCCCGCAAACGTGTAGGCAACGCTTGTCGTAGCAGAGATCCATCCGATGATGGCAATGAAGCCGGTAAACCAGCCGAGATTCGATCCATTGATACGGCTTGTCCACTGGTATGCGTAGCCGGCCAGGGGCATTTTGGCCGCCAGGTCTGCGGCAATGAGTGCCCACAGGCCGAAGACAAACAAGGCCAGAAGCATGGTCCACACGAACGGGCCGCCCGCGGCGAAGTAGCCGGCCTGGAAGCTCGAGAACACAGCAGTCGTCGCACTGATGCAAGCGAAGCCAATAGCAAACGATGAGAGCCGACCGATTGAGCGATCGAGCTGGGGCGTGTAGCCAAATTCCCGGAGGCGCTGATTTTCATCTGCGTCGCTATCCGGAGCCGGCAGGACAGCCGGTCCCTGGTCGGGGGTTAGTTCCTTTTTCATACTTTTCTCCTGTGAGACGAAAGTCAGAGCCGTTGTCGCCTGTCGCCCAATGCGACTGGATGCTGGCTCCGAATCCGACTTCTTGTGTTCATACGGGCTCGCCGCCGAAGGGATAGCGGCACAGCAGCAACATCAGCCTTTTAGAAATGTTGTCAGCATCACTTCCATAGCTCAAGTACCAGATATCTCGTACTTGCCATATGCTTTACTTATGCCAAGTACTTCGGGAGAGCTTCATGGCCACTCTTAATCAACTGGAAGCATTCGTGGCAGCAGTTGCCACCGGCACCTTCACCGGCGCGGCAGCGGACCTCAAGATGAGCCAGCCGGCCATTTCAGATCTGATAAGGCGGCTGGAAGCAGAACTCGATGCCAAGCTCTTTCAGCGGGGAGCCAGGAAACTCGTCCTTACTGCCGAGGGGGAGGAGCTCCTTCCCTTCGCGCGCCAATCCGTCTTGGCTTCGCAGATGGGTGCAAGTGCCGTGCGCGCCGTTCAATCACTCGGTGGAGGCACTGCAACGTTCGGCTTGCTGCGCAATGCCGAGTTCTACCTTCGTACCGATCTGGCCAAGAACTTTCACCTGGCTCACCCAAAAGTTCGAATCCGTCTCGTCGGACAAAACAGCTGGGAGACAGCCCGCGACGTTACCAGCGGACAGCTCGACGCAGGCTTGGTGACCCTCCCCATAGATGACGAGGAACTGGACGTCTTACCCTTGGCACGAGACGAGATCGTCTATGTAACCGCCGACGAGCTCCGCGCCCAAAAGACACCTTCGATTGCCGATATCGCGGCAGCGCCGCTGGTTTTATACGATGCCCATTACGCCAAAACGGACCCCGCGCGCCGTCAGCTCAATGACCGGGCACAACTTGGCGGGTTGACTCTGGAGCCAAAAATAGAAGTCGAATACTTGTCAACGGCCTTGGCTCTTGTGGCAGAAGGTTTCGGGGACACCATCGTCTGTCGTTCGGCAGTTGCCTCTGAAGTTGAACCACGAGGACTGAAGGTCGTCTCTATGGCTGAACCGATGTACGACACCCTGGCACTCGTGAAACGTCGTGGAATGAGCCTGTCACCGGCAACCAGGGAGATGGCCAAGCTGGCGTTCTCAGCCCTGGTTGCGCACGCAAAAACAAATGCGGGCACCGTCGAACTGATTCCCATTGATGGCCATCTCCAGCGGTTTCTGGGGTAGCCTCAGCCCTGATCAGGCAGACCACGCACACTGACCGCACAATCTCAGACCCGAAAATCAACGCCTGATCGAAGCAGACTGCGCCACGCGTCCTGAACTGGGCACCTGTCCTGCAGCGGGGGACTCTCCAGAGGCCTCGGGAGGAGCCGACCGGCCCTGGATCAAACAACTGCTTTGCAGAGCCCTGAGGTCTCTCAGCACCTCGGCCACAGCTTGCGGCCTCCTGGACACGCCCGACGGCGCAGGCCCATCCGCTGCTGGCGTGCTTCGATGTCTTCTTGGGAAGGATCTGGCGGGCCGCTCCTGAGGCGGCGGAGCCGACAGTGGGTCATGAAACAGTACGGAGTGTTCAATCGAGGACATGGGGCTACTCCTTCAGACATTGAGCGTAAGTCGTCCCACCCGAACGGGCGATTAACTGGGCGCGGGTTGGCGCCTGAAGCGTCCCGGCGCTGCTGTGTCAGGCATGCTCAGATTCCCTTAATAGGCAATTCGCGAGGATGCGGTGTGTTTCTTCCAGGGATAAGAATCCATGACTGACAATGAGATCAGTGACGAAGCGACCTGACGTCATTGCTTCAGCAGCAATCCGTGAGGCTTCCGTGTATCCGATGATCGGGCTGAAGACTGTCACGAGCCCTATGCTGCTCTCAGCCATCGAGCGCAGATGCTGCTCGTGTGCTGTTATACCTGCGATGCAGTGCTCCGATAGTGAACCGACAGCCACCGTTAGGTGGGCTATCCCTCGGAAAAGGCTGCTCGCGATTATGGGTTCGAACGCGTTCAGCTGCAACTGCCCGGCTTCGGCAGCCATAGAGATGGTCATGTCATTGCCGATGATCTCGAAGGCGACCTGGTTGACGAATTCCGGTATGACCGGGTTGACTTTGCCGGGCATGATGCTGGAGCCAGCTTGCCGGGGTGGCAGAGAGATCTCAGCCAGGCCAGCCCGCGGGCCCGAGGAGAGCAGGCGCAAGTCATTGCAAATTTTCGAGAGCTTGATTGCTGTGCGCTTTAGTGTCCCTGACAACAGCACAAACGAGCCGCAATCCTGGGTTGCCTCAACCAGATTCGGAGCCGTTGTCAGGGGCAGACCGGTTAATTTTTCGAGCTTTTCCCGCGCCAAGGCGGCATAAGCAGGGTGTGCGTTCAATCCGGTTCCGATTGCCGTTGCACCAAGATTTATCTCGTGAAGGTGAACCAATGCTTCGCGAAGACGTGCGATGTCTTCTCCAACCATGACTTCGTACGAGCGGAACTCCTGGCCAAGAGTCATGGGAACCGCGTCCTGGAGTTGGGTTCGACCAATTTTGATGATGTGGTCGAACTCGCGCGCCTTCTCTGCAAACTCCTCCTGCAGTTCCAACAATGCCGCCAATAGTGACCTGCTTGCCATGATGGCGGCCAGTTTCACCGCTGTGGGGTAGACGTCATTCGTGGACTGACCCAGGTTCACGTGCTCATTAGGGTTAAGCACATCGTAGGCCCCGCGGGGGTGTCCCAGAATCTCGAGGGCGGCGTTAGCAATCACTTCGTTGGCGTTCATGTTCGTCGAAGTGCCGGCCCCACCCTGGATCATGCTGACCGGGAACTGGTCGTCCAGGGCACCGGCGATCACCAGGTCGCAGGCAGATTCGATGGCAGCGGCCAGCCGCTGAGGCAGTAGCCCGAGTTCAGCATTGCTGATCGCAGCAGCCTTCTTGACCATTCCTAATGCTCTGACCAGATCCCTATAGGAACCGACCGGCTCTGCAGGGAGCGGAAAGTTTTCAATGGCTCTGAGCGTGTGGATGCCCCATAGGACCTGCCCGGGGACATCGCGGCCCCCGAGCAGGTCGTGCTCCCGCCTCGTTACCGTACTCACCTTGCTAAGCAGTCTGGTTGGAAAGCGCCCACTCGGGCCATACTCCGCTGACGCGGGCAGCTCGGGCATCTCCGGAGCGGGCATGCCCTTCGAAGTTCTCTGCCCGTGCTGCGCGCCCCAGAAGGACTCCGAGCTCAGCTGATGCCTCCGGGTTAGTGACTTCTTGGTACGTGACCGTTTTGAGGAATTTCCCCACCCAGAGTCCGCCTGTGTATCGCGATGCCAGACGTGTCGGCAATACGTGGTTCGTGCCGATGATCTTGTCCCCGTATGACACGCACGTGTTCTCGCCAAGGAAGAGAGCCCCGTAGTTTGTCAGGTTTTCCAGGGCGTGCCGCACGTCCCTTGTGAACACCTGGACATGTTCGCTGGCGTACTTGTCAGAGATCTCGTAGGCCTCTTCGAGGGAGTCAGCGAGGATAACCTCGCCGTGGTCGCGCCACGCTACACCTGCAACGTCTCGGGTGGGAAGGTGTACCAGCTGACGATCAACCTCATCAATCACCGCTTCGGCCACAGCAGACGATGTAGTCACGAGAACTGCCGGGGAGTCAGGCCCGTGCTCGGCCTGGCTAAGAAGGTCCACGACAGTGAGAAATGGATCAGCCGTCTCATCTGTAAGAATCAGAACCTCTGTTGGACCAGCAAAGAGGTCGATGCCTACTTCGCCAAAGAGTTGGCGTTTGGCTTCAGCCACATATGCATTTCCCGGGCCGACAATGACGTCAACGGCGGGAACGGACTCCGTACCAACCGCCAGCGAAGCAATGGCCTGCACTCCTCCAAGAAGATAGATTTCATCCGCACCGGCAAGATGAATGGCGGCGATCGAAGCATCCGGAATCACTCCGTTAGGCGCAGGCGTCGCGGCCGCGACACGCTTCACGCCGGCAACCTTGGCAGTCACGATTGTCATGTGCGCCGACGCCAACAGGGGATATCTGCCGCCAGGGATATAGGCACCGACCGCATTCACTGGGATATTTTTCTGACCGAGGAAAACCCCGGGCTGAACTTCTGCCTCAAAGTCCTTAAGGGAATCACGCTGTAGTTCGGCAAACCGCCGCACGTTTTCCTGAGCAGTCCGAATATCAGCGATGGTTTGGGCAGGCACCCTCGCGATTGCCTCTTGGATCTGCTGCGCGTTGAGCCTGAACGATGAAGGAGACCAGCGGTCAAACTTCTCCGAATATTCCCGCACCGCCTCGTCACCCCGATCTCGAATATCGGCAATAACCGATTCCACAGTTTCCCGGACCGAGGCGCTGGACTGCCCCGCAATGGACGGCTTCGCGGCTTGCTTGATGTAGATGGCCAAAGTGTTGCTCCTTGTCTAAAGTCTTTCGTCACCTTGCAGACGTTTGAAATCAGCGTAGAAGGAGCCGAAACATAAGACAACGGCCAAATTTCTTGTAATTGGCATAGCATTCACTTTTGCTACGGTCCGCCGCGCTAGGAGATCATCCGGGCGCAGAGTCGGGCTTTGCAGGCGTTCTTGCACAAGGGACGCACGCGCTGGCTATAAACCTGGGGAGGGAGAGAGATCGGCGGGGAGCCTTGCTTTTGCTCGATGTCCAGCAACCGCCTCGTGCCCTGCCGATCCAACCAGCTCATGGCCGACTTTCAAGAGTGCGTGAGTTCTCCAAGCCGAGATAGCTAACACTGGCGTCCTTGCCATCCGGCGCTTCCAAAGCCGCCCCGGCCAGCACTCGCCGCCTCCGAGCCCAGGAGGAAAAATAGCCCCTTCTGAAGCCGGCCGCCGGCCATTTTCTAAACGCCGATAACCGTGATTTCGTAAAGCTGGGGGAGTGGTATGTGTGCGGAAGTCCGCACTTGCTCCCCGCGGTCAGTCGTCTCTAGCCATGGCCTTGGCGAAGTAGCTGTCTGGACCATAGCCCGAATCGTCGTCCAGACCTCGGGCAGAATGGTCGTCTTCAAGGGAATCGTCGAAGCCGGGACGACGGTACTTGAGGGCCCGGATTTGGTCCACGAGCTGGACGGAAGTGTCCGGGTTGAAGCCCGTTGCGGCGTAGCGGATGCGGTTGATCCGTTCCGGCCGCAGGATTCGCTCCACCTGCTGCCAGAACATTTCGTCGTCGCACAGCTGGGACGGTTCGTCCGGCATGACCCTCTCCTGCTCCAGCCGGTCAACGAAGGCGTTCTGCTCCTCGGTGGCAGGGACGAAATGGGTCGCCGTCTTGGCACGGTGGCAATCGGTGCACAGCAGCTGCAGGTTCTCCGGATCGTTCGAGTCGCCTTCGATGTGGTCGATCTCCTGGCCGGGCGCGCCGCACTGTACGCAGACTTCATCACGGCCGAAGACGAACGCCCTGACCCCGGCCGGGATGGTGCGGGCCACGGCGTTGTAGCCGCCGCCGAGGAGGTGGGCGATCCTGGTGTGCAGCACGAGCCTGGTCTCGGCATCGTCTTGCAGGCTCCCGTTCCGAAGCGCCTTGCGCCAGTATCTGACGTCCTTGGCAATGCTGTTGCATAGCTCGGTGCAGAACAGGGCGGGCTTGTGCTTTTCGTCGTCTGGCAGGGGTTGGAAGCAGTTCGCGCACCGGTCCGGCTCGAAGCGGAAGGACTGGGTCACGCTTTACCCTGGCTGATGGCTTCCAGCTCGATTGCGGCTGTGTACTGCCTGACTGCTAGGAAGACTTCGCGCTCAGTCATGCTGTCATTCTTGGCGCCGAGGATAGTGTTGATTCTCAGGAGTTCAAGGTCGATCCACTTATCCTCAGGCATTGCAGGTTTGAGTTCACTTTTCGCTTGAATCTGGAGATCGATCATTGCAGCAAGGGCCAGAAGCTTGGACTCATGATCCTGCTTGGCTGTCTCAAGTGATTCGGCCAGTGTTGTTGCTGCCGGCGGGAGGTCTACCGAGGACGCTTCCGTCGTTTCCGGCGCTGCAATCGCTTCCGGTGCTGCAGTCTCGGCCTCCGCTGACTCGGTCGGCGAGGGGGATGCAGTGGCCGACCGTGTTGGGGTGGAGCAGCCACACAGCAGGGCTACGGCCAGGATGGCGGGGATGAGCTTTTTGATCAAGTGAGTCTCTGGTTCTTTGTCGTCTGGTGCGCGTCTGTCAGAGACTACAGTGCGTCGGGCAGACAACAATCGGTCTTCCCGCTGACACGGAAAGACCCGGATTGTGACGAGACAGTGCTACGCCACGCCGTCCTCGATCCTCTGGGTTGGCTCTTCTGGGGTGACGATGCGGATGCCGAGCTCCTGGGTCTTGAGGAAATTCGAGGACCCGGGTTCGCCACAGACCAACAGGTCGGTGGTCTTCGAAACCCAGCCGGAGGCATTGCCGCCCTTTGCCTCGATGAGTTCCTGGGCTCCGCCGCGGGACAGGGAGCCGGGGGGCTGCCCTTGACTGGTCCGGTGACCACGACGTTCAAAGGCTTACTGTCGGCCTTGGCCAGCTTGGGTGCCTTCCATTGTCTCGAACTGGGCGGCGAGCCGGCGACCGAAGGTGCGGCCGGTGAGACGCATCGACAGTGCCGACGACCCGGTTCAGCGGCTGGGTCTTGGCCTTCTCGATCGCGGCCATGATCTTGGCCGCGTTCTTCTGGCCCTGAATGCGGGTGCCGACGGTGGAGGACTCGCCCATGTCCAGGTCCGCGCGCATCTCACCTGTGTAGAGCTTGCCGTCGTAGGCGCGCAGAGGGGCGTCTTCGCCGGTCCGGGCTCCGTAGTATCCGCGGTCATCCTGGGCCAGGGCCACTAACCGCGCTTCCTCGGAGGCGACGGAGGGGATGCGGAACTCGTCTGAACGTTTCCTGTACCGGACGGGGCTTCCGGCAACGCGGCGGAATGCGGTGCGGCCGGAAGGTCCTGGTGCTTGTGACGATGAAATCGGTCGTGGTCTCCATGACCACAATGGATGCGGACCCACCGACAATCCTGCCCGCAGAATCAGGTGTCCCTGACGAGGTCCAGAAAGATGTCTTCGTCCATGTATCCCATGTCCTGAGCCAATGCTGCGAAGAAGCCGACCCAGCTGGACGCAGCTTCAGCTTCGTCCGTGTGGTCCGCCTCGAATGACTGGTAGGCCTCTTGCCACTTCTCAAGTGCCAGTAAGCGCAACCGCCGATACCGCGGAACGTCCTCTTCCGCAACGCAGAACTCCTGCTCCTCTTGTTCCAGCACCGAGTACAACCACCCGGCTCAAGTCTTTCCTGCGCTCATGATTGCCATGATTTTGGAAAGCAAAGTCATGCCTACTGTTACCGCCGCACGTCCTGAGGAATGCCCAGGGTCGGTCTCCTTGCTCGAATGCTCATCTGGTTCCCGATGAGCTCGGTGGGGGCCTGATGATCCTTGGATTCATGCTCGAACGCCGATACCCGGTATTCCGTCAACTATTCTGAAGCGTCAGCTTTGCATGCGGCGCCCCGAGTAGTCGACAAGGAGCGGACCCGTGACCGATAATGCCGTTCTGGCGAGAATAAGGTAGTGGGCTGACGGCGCTTGCTTCTTTGCGGCGGTTCATGGTGACTCCTAGCGCGCCAGCGACGTGCGCTCCCGACGATATGCTCATGACATGGGGGTTGACGCAGACAACGTGCTCGTTCGAGTGATCACTCTTAATGAAGCAGTTATGGCAACCGTCAAGCGTATAAGCACACTTCCAGACCCCGTTCCTGACTCGTTGATTGCGGCAGATGACCGAGTCTGCCCGGGAGTTGAACTTTCCTCACACATTGGCCACCATCTGGTCCCCTCAGCGATCGATCACATCTGGTACCTAACCAGTTCGATCAGCGGTACAAGGAATTTCCCCGTTTTCGGTGCCTTCACGCTGGCTCGATCGACCATTGAGACTGCCAGCACAATGTTGTGGGTGATGGCACCTTATGACAGGCGCACCCGCTTGATGCGGCACCTACGTTTAGAGGTAGCCAACGTAAATGCAGCCCGCAAGATGATGCAGAGCCAAAACGAAGTCGGCACGTTCATGGGATACTCGGTCGCTCCTGATGCTCCTGATGAGTTCGTTGCAGGGAGACGCGCTGCCGTAATGGCTGCGGCCGAAAGGCTGGAATTGTCCAGTGCCGAGATAGAGCGGCCTCCCACCATCACCTCGATCATCAAGGAGGCCGCCCAAGAGTCCGGCGAGTCCCCTCAGGTATTTCTCGACTGGCAAATTGCGTCAGGGGCGGCTCATGGAAAGTCCTGGTCCGGGCTCTTGACGCTCAGGCCGAAAGAGGGCTGGGGCTCGGAGGCGCGCAGGAAAGCGGATACGGACCGCTCTGGTGGCATTTCAATGATGGTTGATATTGCCGAGCGTTCCTTGGTGACACTTGGCCGAGGTTTGGACCGCCTTGAAGAGCTTAGGGCAACAACGGAGACCGCCGGCTAAGCAAAGAACCGCTTCTGTCCGTAGCTCTGGCCAGCAAACGGCAGACCTGAAGCCATGAGCGCCGGGTTGTATGACGGTATCTGGGCTTCGTATGTTGAGGAGGGACGGTAATGGGGTGTCATGGGTCTCCCACGGTGACCGTCCATTTGTTGGGTCAATATGCTGCGAGTTTTTTCTCGTTGAGAACCGGCCAATCCGATGGGGGAGTGACCGAAAAACCCATTCGCTGCAGTTGCTCGGCGGCTTTTCCGGGATTATCACGAACGGCAGAGGCCAGCTGATTATCCTTCCATAACATGCGCCCGTATTCGATGGCTTCGCTCCAATTTTCCCGCGTGTCCACACCAAACTCGAAAATCACCATCTGCACGAGGTCTTCCAAACATGGGCGGAAGCGGTGCCCCCTGGTCGGTATGTGCAGTTGCGACAGACGAGGCGCTTTCCCCTTCAAAACGCGTCGCGCTCTGCTCTTGGCCTGGTGTTTGAACTCGGCCGCCATCATCGAATAGATCAGTTCATCCCTATGTCCGTGGACATTGAAGTGCGCACATGGGATGTCGCCACGGGGGGATCTCAAATAGTCGTAATGAAGCAACGGTTCGGTAATGCTAGGCATAACAAGATAAAAAGTGGAACGCTCGACGGCCAGAAATTCTCCATTTGAATCCCATACACAGTGGTAGTCAAGCTTGAGGCTTAGGACATGCTCGCCGTTGACCGAAAGGGGTATGCCTGCTTCGTCCCTGGTCGTGACCACAATCTTGCTATTGTCCGCAATTACAGTCTTAAGTGGTCGCTCCACCCCGTTCAAGCTGGATTGGAGTGTGTCTTCAAGCTGCGCGACGAACCCCACGACCTGATCCAGAAGCTTCTCATCTACTGTGGCACGAAGTTCTGCAGGTAGTTGGTCAACGCTCGCCCTGCTCACCTTGCAAGTAGATAATCGATGTCTTCGACAGCATCCAAAATGTCGCGCTGTTCAGGGGTGACGGCATAGGTCTCAGCCCGGCTGCGCAGATCGGCCAGAGAGAGTCCCCCACGCCGGAGGAGCTCATCTTTGCGCGCCTCTAAGACTGACTGGCTTACATATTCTATAAATGGCGCACTCATCGCATTCTCCCTCCGGTCCCTGGGGACACGTCCTTGACATCGATCTTTACACGTCCCTACGACAAAACGAAACAACCACACGTTGGAATCCCCGCGAGTTAGATCACGGTCGTGATGCATCGTGGATGAGTTCAGAACTGTTCACAGAGGGAGGAGGTTCAGGCGCAGGCGCAGACCAGGTTGCCGATCCGGGTACACCGCGGGAGGGGGCCAGATTGATTCATCTGATGAGATACGCAGAGTACTACTTTACGTAACGTCCGTTATCGGCGTTTTGGAATGGCGTCCGAGAGTACGGCGGGGAGTCGTGGCGCAGGGCCTAGCTGCCCGGCAGTTGACCGGCTTTGGATACGCCGAGAAGCTGCTAACCCATACCTGCCGGCCCAGCCCACGCGCCCGGCGCGCCGGTACCGCCGCCACCACGGTCGTCGTCTTTGCCACAACGGATACAGCGCTTGTATAGGCTGCCGTCTTCGGTGTGTTCGATATGCCATTCATGGCGGATGTTCAGCTTGCATAACAAAGCCTGAAGCATTGTCCCTCTCCAATCTGTGGAGTCCCCGGCTAACGCCCGCAACTCAATGATCGTCGTCGCGCCGGTGTGAGAAAAGACTAGCCAGGATAGGCCGGAACGAGTTTTGCCAGTGCAGTCAACGCCCGAGCACCATCTCCAGAGCCGACAGGGCTGCGAGGCCACGATGTTCGCCATCTCGCGTTACTTGACGAAAGGCCGGTTATCGGCGCCTCGCGGGATTCCTCCCCGATCTGTGCAGGCGTGTCGCGCGTGCTCATGCTTGGGTATCGAAATCACGCCGTGAACGCAGATGCGTGGGAACGGCAGCAGCACCCTCCGTGCCACCACCCGCCGTCGTAGTACACAGAAACACAGCCCAATGTTCGGACCTCGCCCGTAGGCTGTTCATATGCCTCGTTTTGCTCTTGATATTGAGTCCGTCCCCCGCCCCGTCCGCTCCCAGGAGCTGCTGGACGCAGTGAACCACCGGGTCGTCATTGCCGATGGGGCGATGGGCACCATGCTGCAGGGGCGGGAGCTGTCGCTCGAGGCCGACTTCCTGGGCCTGGAAGGCTGTAACGAGATCCTCAACGTCACGCGTCCGGATGTCCTCGCGGACATTCACGATGCGTACTTCGCGGTGGGAATCGACGCGGTGGAAACCAACACCTTCGGCGCGAACTGGTCAAACCTCTCCGACTACGGCATCGACGACCGTATCGAAGAGCTCGCCCGGGCGGGTGCGGCGATCGCCCGCGAGCGCGCAGAAGCGGCAGAAAAAACAGACGGACGGATGCGGTGGGTCCTGGGCTCGATGGGGCCGGGCACCAAGCTCCCCAGCCTCGGACACACCAGCTACGACTACCTCAAGCAGACCTTCGCCCTGCAGGCCGAGGGCCTCATCGACGGGGGAGCGGACGCCTTCCTCATCGAGACCAGCCAGGACCTCCTGCAGACCAAAGCCGCGGTCAACGGCTGCAAGCAGGCCATCGTGGCCCGCGGTATCCGCCTGCCGATCTTCGTCGAGGTGACCGTCGAAACCACCGGAACCATGCTGATGGGCTCCGAAATCGGCGCGGCGCTCACCGCGCTCGAGCCGCTCGGCGTCGACGCCATCGGCCTGAACTGTGCCACCGGCCCGGATGAGATGAGCGAGCACCTGCGCCACCTTTCCAAGCAGTCCACCGTGGCGATCGCCTGCATGCCCAACGCCGGCCTGCCGATCCTCACCGCCGACGGCGCGCACTATCCGCTATCGCCCTCCGAACTCGCCACCGCGCACGAGCAGTTCATCCGGGAATTCGGCCTGGGCCTGGTGGGCGGATGTTGCGGTACGACGCCGGAGCACATGGCCGCCGTCGTCGAGCGTCTTGCGCCCCTCCGCGCGAGCGCCGCCGTCACCAGCGGCGGGAGGGGTGCCGACGGCGAGCGCCTCCCCACCGAGCGTGAAGCAGGCATCGCTTCCCTCTACCACCATGTGAACTTCGACCAGGAGTCTGCGTACCTCGCCATTGGCGAACGCACCAACGCGAACGGTTCGAAGGCGTTCCGCCAGGCGATGCTGGAGGAGCGCTGGGACGACTGCGTCGACATCGCCCGCGAGCAGGTCCGTGATGGCGCGCACCTGCTCGACGTCTGCATCGACTATGTGGGGCGCGACGGCGTGGCCGACATCAAGGAGGTCGTCTCACGGTTCGCCTCGGCCTCCACACTCCCGCTCGTCATCGACTCCACCGAACCGCAGGTGCTGCAGGCAGGACTCGAACACATCGGCGGGCGCCCGGTGATCAACTCCGTCAACTATGAGGACGGCGACGGCCCGGACAGCCGCTTCGCGCGCATCATGCCGCTCGTGAAGGAACACGGCACCGCCGTCATCGCCCTGACCATCGACGAACACGGCCAGGCACGCACCACCGAGGGCAAGGTGGCCATCGCCTCGCGCCTCGTCGACGCCCTGGTTGGCGAATGGGGGATGCGCGTGGAAGACATCATCGTCGACTGCCTCACCTTCCCCATCGCCACCGGCCAGGAAGAGACCCGCCGGGATGCCATCGAAACGATCGAGGCCATCCGGCAGATCACCGCGAAGTACCCCGGCATCCAAACCACCCTCGGCGTCTCGAACGTGTCCTTCGGCCTGAACCCGGCAGCGCGCATCGCCCTGAACTCGGTGTTCCTGCACGAGGCCGTGCAGGCGGGCCTGACCAGCGGCATCATCGACGCGGCCAAAATCGTGCCGCTCGCTTCACTGCCGGAGGAACAGCGCAAGGTGGCCTTGGACCTCGTCTGGGACCGCCGCGAATACGACGCCGACGGCAACCTCACGTACGACCCGCTCGCCAGCATGCTGGACCTGTTCGCCGGCGTCGACACGGCAGCGCTGAAGGACCAGCGCGCCGCGGAACTTGCGGCGCTGCCCACCGGCGCGCGCCTGGAGCGTCGCATCATCGACGGCGAAGGCAAGGGCCTTGAAGAGGACCTCGACCTGGCGCGCGCCGAGGGCATGACCCCGCTCGGCATCATCAACGACTACCTGCTCGAGGGCATGAAGGTGGTGGGCGAGCGCTTCGGCGCCGGCGAGATGCAGCTGCCGTTCGTGCTGCAGTCCGCCGAGGTGATGAAGACCGCGGTCGCCCTGCTCGAGCCGCACATGGAGAAGTCGGATGCGTCGGGCAAGGGCACCATGGTGATCGCCACCGTGCGCGGCGATGTGCACGACATCGGCAAGAACCTGGTGGACATCATCCTCACCAACAACGGCTACAAGGTGATCAACCTCGGCATCAAGCAGCCGATCGCCGACATCATCGCCGCGGCCGAGGAACACAACGCCGACGTGATCGGCATGTCCGGCCTGCTCGTAAAGTCCACCGTGGTGATGAAGGAGAACCTTGCGGAACTGCAGTCCCGCGGGCTCGCCAAGCGATGGCCGATCATCCTCGGCGGTGCGGCGCTGACCCGCGCCTACGTGGAGCAGGACCTGGCTGGGCAGTTTGGGGGCGAAGTCCGCTACGCGAAGGACGCCTTCGAGGGCCTGGACCTCATGGAGCCCCTGGTGCAGGTCGCCCGTGGCGCTGACCCGGCGGAGGTCGGCCTTCCCGCGCTGAAGAAGCGGAAACACCAGAGGGGCGCCAAGCTCACCCTGACCGAGCCGGAGGCAATGCCCGGCCGGTCCGACGTCGCCGCCGACAATCACGTGCCTTCGCCGCCGTTCTGGGGCACGCGCATCGTGCGCGGCGTCTCCCTCCACGACTTCGGTGCCTTCCTCGACGAACGCGCCACCTTCATGGGGCAGTGGGGGCTCAAGCCCGGCCGCGGCGAGGACGGCGCCTCCTATGAGGAACTGGTGGAACGCGAGGGCCGGCCGCGCCTGCGCTACTGGATGGACCGCATCCTGGGCGAGGGAATGCTCGACGCGTCCGTCGCGTACGGCTATTTCCCGGTGGTCTCCGAGGGGGAACAGGTGGTGGTCTTGCACCACGGGGAGGATCGCGACGGCGTCCTCGGCACCGCGGGCCTGCTCGCCCCCGACGGCGGATCAGGTGGTCCGATCGGCACCGAGCGGCTGCGCTTCGACTTCCCGCGCCAGCGCCGTGACCGGCACCTGTGCCTCGCCGACTTCGTGCGCTCGCGCGAATCGGGGCAGATCGACGTCCTGCCGGTGCAGCTGGTCACCGCCGGCGGCAATGTCGATGAGGTGACTGCCAAGCTCTTCGCCGGTGACCACTACCGCGACTACTACGAGCTCAACGGCCTGGTCATGCAGCTCACCGAGGCGCTCGCGGAGTTCTGGCATGCACGCATCCGCTCGGAGCTCGGTTTCGCGGCCGAGGAACCGAAGGACAAGGCTGGCCTGTTCAAGCTCGACTACCGCGGTGCGCGGTTCTCGCTCGGATACCCCGCGTGCCCGGACATGGAGGACCGCCGCAAGGTGGTGGAACTGCTGCATCCCGAGCGGATGGGCGTGGTCCTGAGCGATGAGCTGATGCTGCACCCCGAACAGTCCACCGACGCGTTCGTGTTCCACCACCCGGAGGCGAAGTACTTCAAGGTGTGAGTTGGTGCTGGTCCTTGGCTTCAGATTTCTGCGTTGGCTAGCCGGTCAACAAGCCATGTTGAGCGCTTCGAGGGCTACGTTTACCATCTGGTTCACACGCGGGTCGAACTCCTCGCGTGGCGATCCGGGCGGTAGCGCCACCGCAATCGCTACTTGCCGGGAGCCGTCGGCGCTGGTCAGGGCAACGGTCCCGTATCCCGGAACATCCCCCACATGGCCAAGATAGTTGCTATCGGAGCAGGCATCATCGAAAAGCGTCAGGCCTAAGCCATAACCCTCGTACGTCGAAGAGTGCATTTCTTTAACGGTTTCCGCTTTCAGTAATTTCCCCTGCACAAGTCCGGCCGTAAAAGTGTTGAGGTCTGCGACGGTAGAAATCACGCCGCTGTCAGCGTTACCGATGTCGTGTGCGGGGAGTGTTGTGTCAACACGTTCGCCACCCAGGAGAACGTATCCGTGGGCCATCTTCTCTGGAGCAGACTCTTCGCGCGACATGAGGGTGGCCTGCAACCCCAGTGGTTCTGCAACGTCGCGAGCGAGGATATCTCCGATACCCCGGCCTCGTAGCCGCTCTACCAAGAGGCCCAAGACAGCATAATTCGAATTTGAGTAGCTGAACTCGCTGACTGGCTCTCCGGCGGGCGTGTCCGCCCGTGTTCCCCAAGGGACGGTCGCCGCGACCGCCAAGCGCTCCTCATAGGACATACGTTTGGCCAGAACGTCGCGCATCGGTGTTGACTTCAGCAGGACTTCCCAATAACTGGGCATTCCAGACCGATGGCTCAGCAGGCTGCGCACGCTCACTGCGCCGGGGGCGTTGATGAGGTCGCCTAGTTCCGGCAGATACTGAGTAATCGGATCGTCCAGCCGGACCTTACCCTCATCGACCAGCTTAAGGACCGAAACTGCCACCATGGACATAGTGACGTCGCCGATATGGACCTGGTCCGTCAACTGCGCCGGCTCCTGGTTCTCAAGGCTTCGGACGCCGACCGCTTTGGACCATTCCCCCAGCTGCGAATTCATCTGGATGTGGACCGACGGGGCTCCGAGAGCAACCACATCGTCCGTGTACTTCTCCAGAATGGAGGCGAATGCCGGCGCTGTCGGGGCTTGTTCTGCGGGGGACTGCCGGTCAGGCGGATCCGGCGCGGCCGTGCAACCTCCGATTGCGGACAAGAAGATCGCCACAGTGGCGACGATCGCAAAGCGGATCGAGATCAGACTGTTGAAAGCTGTCTGCATTTTCATGGCCCTTCGGCAGGCCGGTCCCCATCTGGACTTCTGAGAGACGGCCAGCTGCGCCGGCCCTTCTGATGTTCCTCGGAGCATCAGCTAGCGTCAAGCTAAGGTGAACCAACTCAGGCCGGAGGGCCAAGTAACTTCAAGGTGTGAGCTGAAGCCGGTCCCTGGCCTGGGCGGCGGATCGAGCCTCCGCGGCCTTCCCACCCAGGCTGGAGACCGGCTTCACCCGCCGGAGTGCGGCGAGGATGGCCCGCCCCACCACAGCGATTCCGGTGACCGTGGTGATGCCACGCAGGGTGTCCCAGCCCGCTGTCGATGTCACGAGCGAGTAGAGCAGGAAGCTGCTGAGGTTGGTGCCCAGCGGCGCGCCGGGAACGTAGGAGATGCCCGTGCCGGCGCCCACCGCGAAGGGCCAGAACCACAGGTTGGTCAGCAGGCCGAACACGTAGGACGCCAAAATGCCGTAGCCGCCCAGCATCCACAGTTCGGCCTTGCCCCGCACCCGGCGGGGGAGCAGGCCGGCCCCCGCGCCCACCCACGCGCAGGCGAAGATCTGGAACGGTGTCCAGGGCCCGATGCCGCCCCACAAGGCGCTTGAGAGGGCGATGGTGGCGGCGCCGAGGAGCATGCCGAAACGGGCGCCGAAGGCCCGGCCCGCCAGGATCAGCAGGATAAAGACCGCCTCCACGCCCCCGACGCCGGTGCTCGCCACCCGGATCGCCGAACCGACGGCGGCCAGGACGCCGAGCAGCGCCACCGTGTGTGCGGAACGGACCGAGCCGTCCATGGACACGACGATGGCGACGGCCGCGAGCGGCGCAATGGCCAGCGCCGCGTAGGGGAGGGCCGCGGCGGCGTCCTCCGGGAAGGCCGCGGCGAGCAGCGGCCAGCAGAAGGCGCCGAGGGCCAGAACGTTTGCCGCTGCGAGAACGGCAAGCTCGACCCCCCGCGGCATCCGGATGCGGCGCTTTCTTGCCGCACCCTGGTTGTCTGTTGGTTCGATGACCCGTGGACTTGGTCCGGCACCCGCCTGCCGGGGAAGCGGAAGGGGCGGTTCCGGCGCGTTGGCCGGTGCGGAGGAGGGAGCGACGCCGTCAAGCATCGGGAGGATCCGGGCGCCGAGGCCGTGGGCAAAGTCGAGGTCGTGTGTGGCGATCAGGACGGCGGCACCGGCGTCCGCTGCGGCCCGCAGCGCCGCCGAGACTGCTGTGCGCGCCGCGGGATCGAGTCCGCGGGTGGGCTCATCGATCAGGAGTACCTGGGGGTCGTCCATGGTCTGCAGCGCGATGGCAAGGATCCTGCGCTCCCCTGCAGAGAGGTCCCGGGGATGCTCGTGTCCAATGGGAATCCGGACGTCTCCCCGCAACCGGGCCAGGTGTGACTCCGCGGGCCTTGCGGAAAGCCGGTCACTGCCCGGGCGGCTCCGGCCTGACTGACGCCCGGCGCGAGCCTGACGCTCAGCGCGCGCCTGGCGCCGATCGGCCGCGCGGAGTTCTGCCGCGACGGTATCCCTGGTGAAGAGGTCGTCCGAGGCGTCCGGGACGAGGGCGACGCGGCCGCCGTCGACCGTTCTTTCACCAACCGTTCCTTCACCGAGGGCGAGCGCCACGAGGAGGGACGACTTCCCGGCCCCGTTCGGCCCCACCAGGGCCACCACTTCACCGCGGTGCAGGGTCAGGGAGGCGTCGTGCACCAGCGGCGTACCCTTACGGTGCACCGCAAGCTTTGTCGCCGTCAGGACGGGCACGTGCTCCGCCGGCTGTGCCGGGGCTGGATGCGCAACCGTCGGGGAGGCGGTCGGCGCAGCGCCCGGTACCAGGGCGCCGTCGTCGATGGTCCACCACGAATCGGCAACCGGCACGAGCGGCTGCGCCCGGTGCTCCGCCACGATGACACAGACACCGTCATCGCGGGCGAGGGCGTTGAGCACGGCGATGACGCGTGCGCGGGCTGCGGTATCGAGGTCGGCCAGGGGTTCATCTACCAGGAGCAGGGCGGGATAGTCCACCACTGCGGAGGCGATGGCCACGAGCGTTGCTTCACCCGCCGAGAGGGTGCTGACATTCCGGTCCAGCAGTGCCGACACACCGATCCGCTCCGCGACCTCCAGCACGCGGGCCTTGGCGGTGGCGGATGCCATGCCGCGCAGCTCAAGTGCGAGGGCGATTTCGTCCCGGACCCGGGTAGAGGCGAATGCGGCGCGGGGATTCTGCAGGACGACGCCGATGAGGCGGGCGGTATCGCGCGGCGGCGTGGTGGCACGGTCCGTTCCGGCGACGCGCACGGTGCCGGAAATCTCGCCGCCATCAACGTGTGAGAGGAGGCCCGCGATGCCTCGCAGGATGGTGGACTTGCCGGAGCCCGTCGGCCCGGTAATGACCGTTATGGACCCGCTCGACGGCGCGAACGCTGCGGCGCGCACCCGGGCGTCACCAATGCGGAACTGCGCGTCCCGGACGAGGACCGGTGCTTCGCTGTGTTGGCCGGGCTGGTGTGCTGCCCGGCTCCCGAAGCCGCGCAGCTCCAGGGCCGCGGCAACCCGGCTCGCGTGCTCAAG
The DNA here is from genome assembly GCF_017052465.1 of Arthrobacter pascens. Taxonomy (GTDB): domain Bacteria; phylum Actinomycetota; class Actinomycetes; order Actinomycetales; family Micrococcaceae; genus Arthrobacter; species Arthrobacter pascens. Next base: position 37,562 of record NZ_JAFHKT010000134.1, on the reverse strand, counting down.
AGTGCGCTCGAGCACGGGCACCAGGGCGCGGGCTCCGAAGCGTTCGCCCCGCAGCCGGAACGCCAGGCGTACGGAGGTCACGGCATCGGCGAGGGCCGGGAGCGCCGCCCAGGCGACCACAAGCGTCCGGGCCAAGCCCTGCATGGGGCCGCCGCGGGCCAGGTGAACGAAGCCGCGCGCCACGTCCACAAACGCGTTGAGCAGGCCGAAACCGAGGATCATCCCGGCAATCGGCAGGGCGGACAGGACCGCCTCCCACAGGCCAGGCGCCGTTACCGGACCGAGGAGGACCACATGGGCATACGGGGCAGGCAGCGGCACCGCCGCCAGGTTGAGCAGGACGGGGCCGCCAATGCCCGCCCCGTTGAAAAGGATGCGGTAGATGACCCGCGCCGCGATGAAGACGACGGCGAGAGCCGCCCCGGCGCGCAGCGGCGCGGGCCGAAAGGTCATGCCGCGGGTGCGGCCGGTGCGCCGTCGACCGTGTAGAGCAGTTCGAGGCTCTGTCCCGGGCTCACCTTCAGGGTGGAGAGGCCTTCCTGCGCGTAGGCCCAGTCACCGGAGGCCGGCTTCACCCAGAGCGCCCAGTAGGCAAAGGCGGCGGGCATCTTGCTGCATTTTTCCTGGTACGTGCCGCCCTTGTGGGCGATGTCGAGGTCAGCGGCAGGCACACCGTTCACACGGCACACCAGTTCCTTGGGATATTCGGCCGTGCCCTCGGTCTTCACCTTTGCCTCGTCGAGCACCTTGGACGCGGGCGTCGGCGCGTCCACGGGCACGCAAACGGACGTGTCAGCGGCAGCCTGTTTCAAGGCGCCCGAATCGACGATGACCTTCACGCCGGCGCAGGGTTCGGAGGCGGCGCTGGATGAAGCCGTTGCCGTAGGCGCCGGGGCAGAGGTGGTTGGCTGGGTGGCGGCCGGCGTGGAACAGGCGGCGAGGGTAAACAGGAGACCTGCGGCGGCGAGGGAGCTCGCGGCGGCGGTGCGGATCGTAGTCAAAGTCACGCTTCAAGGGTAGGGCGTGGCTTGTCCGGATCCGGATGCCGTCGCGTTGTGTGACGATATTCAGCCATCTGCGTCCGTAGAGGGCCGCCTATTCCACTCGGCGGTCTGCGGCCGCGGGACAAGGTTTCGTACTACACGCGGGACGACCTGCCACGGATGAAGTGGAAGACCAGGACGACCACTGCAATAACCAAAAGCAGGTGAATCAACCCGCCGCCGATGTTGCCGAGCAGGCCGAGTAGCCAGAGAACGGCGATGATGACGGCTATCCAAAGCAACATGTGAGTCTCCTTCGTAAGGATCAGATAGCAGAAAATAGCCCCATCTGGCCTAATTGTCCAGAGAACTTTGGACAATTGGGGGACGTCGTTGGGTGAAGCCAGTCAGGTTGCCGACCGCGTGTCGAACGCCGCCGCCGATTCCCGCAGAAGGCGCGCGACTGTGTCCACGGGCATGCTGGCTGCCCGCCGCCGGTCGAACCGTCGCAGGACGATGCGCCGCGTGCCCAGTCCGGGGACGTCCAGAACATCCACCCCGTCGTGGCTGACGCCGCTCAACGCCAAGGTGGGGATGATGGCGACACCCTCGCCCGCCGCGACGAGTGCCAGTGCGGTCAGCGTCTCCTGGTACTGATGCACAGTCTCTATGCGGGCACCGGTTGACTGACGGAGCCGGCCGAGGACCGCAGCATTGGCGGCTGAGGATTCGACGCCGATCCACGGAAGTGGCAGATGGCCAAGGTCGATGTTCTCCGTGGAGAGCAGGGCACCCGCGGGAACCACCAGTTTCCAGGGCTCGTCCAGCAGGGGCTCCTCGATCATTCCGGCGGAAAGTGAATGTTGGACAGCCGTGGAATCGAGTTCGACAACAACGGCGTCGAGCGCGCGCTGCCGGAGCATCCGGACCAAGGCAGGGAAGTCGTCTTCAACTATCCGGATCTGCAGTTGCGGGTACCGGATGCGCCACTCGGGCAGACGCGGGATCACCACCGTGCGGACAAAGCTGGTGAATCCGCCCACCCGCACCACCCCTGCGACCGTGGCCCCGCCCTCTATCCGGGCGCGGGCGACGCTGAGTGCGCGTTCGATCTCCTCGCCGGCTTCCGCAACGGCCAGGCCGGCGGGTGTCAAAACCGAGCCCTTGGGCGTGCGCACCACCAGCGCATGGCCCGTTTCGTCCTCCAGCTTGTTGAGCTGCTGGGACACGGCCGACGGCGTAATCCCCAGTTCATCAGCGGCCGCGAGCACCCCGCCTGTGCGGGCAACGGCAAGGAGAACTCGCAGGCGGCGCGGATCGATATCCATGTTAAGTAGTTCTAAACCACATCTTCAGAGGAATGCAATTGCACTACAGGAGTGTCGTCCTCATAATTGCAGTTGAAAGCCAAACCCAGCTGAGCAAAACGCTGGTCCCGCGATGACTGATCCCTTCGACAATGGCCTCTTCCAAAACACATACCTATAGCCCGCCATCCCCACTCCGACCGGCGGCTGGGAGCTGGGCATCACCCCTGAAAGGACATCATGGAACTGCTGTTTGAAATTTCCGGCTGGGCAGGCGCGGCTGCGATCCTCACTGCATACCTGGCTGTCTCCATGGGGTGGCTGAAAGCCGGCAAGGGCTTCCAGACCGCGAACCTCCTCGGTTCCTGTGCCTTCATTGTCAATGGCGCCTTCCACGAAGCATGGCCGTCCGTGGTCACGAACATCGCGTGGTTCCTGATTTCCGCTGTCGCACTCGTTCGCATGCGGTCCACACAGGAGTCGCCGGCGCCCGCCGCTGAGGCCCCGCCGGTGCAGTTTCCTGGTGTCCCCGAAACCGGCCAAATGGCCATCGTTGAAGCGCCTCGAGCCGCTCGCTTTACTTAAGCTGACGACGGCGGGAGGTACCGCCGTCGTCCGCTCACCCCCCGCTAGTAAATCCTCATTGTGATGGTCGCCCAAGAGGGCCACCATGATCCTATGGATGCGGAAACACCTAAAGCGGTGGAACTGAGCCTTCCCCAGGCCTTCCTCCTTCTGGCAACGAACGACAAAGACGGCAAACCTGAAGTGCCGGTGTTCGCACTCAGGACCACTCTGGCAGGTGCAATACTGGCCGAACTGGCGATGCTCGGTGCGATAGAGCTACAGGGGAAGCACGTCAGGGCGACCGGGACCGTCCCGCAAACGGACTTCCAGCACGAGCTGGAACTCATCCGTGGCAAGTCGCGGCCCCACACTCCCAAGGCGTGGGTCGCCATTTTGGAGGGCCGTGCCGAAGTGCGGCGTGTCTACGAGGCGATGGCGTCACAGGGCATCGTGGAACATGTCGGCGAAAAGCACCTGGGCCGGTTCCGGGCCGTGCGGTACCCGAAGAAGGATCACGCTTCGGAGGAAGCGCTCCTGAAAAGGATCCAGGCCGCACTCGGCAGTGCGCTGTCCGATCCCGAGGCGGCTGCGTCCAAGGCGGCCGAGGCGACCGAGGCGGTGGCGACCGAAGCGGGGGCGGCTGATGTAGGGGTGTCTGATGCGAGGTGGGCTGATGTCGGGGCGTTTGATGCCGGGACGGCTGACGCCACGACACCCGAGGCCGCGGCACCCGACGCCACGACGCCTGCTGCCGAGACGCCAGCTCCCGCCAAGCCTGGTGCTCAGACGCCTGATGCCAGGACTACAGCGCTGATCGCCCTGCTTCAGGCGGCCGGGCTGTTCGGCAAGCTCTTCCCGGAAGCTGACCGGAGCCGGGCAAGTGAGTTGGCGAGGGGCTATTGGCCGTCGCGCGCGGTTGAGGACGAACTGCGTCTGATCAGACTGGCTGAGGAAGAAGCTGCAACTTTGTGATGCTGCCTGACATCGCTAGGCGCGGGAATGGTCGGTCTGCGGGGACTCCGGGACCCCTGAATCCTCCGGAGCGGCCGGGTATTCGGTCCGGAACTTGATCATTTTGTGGGTGCCGTCGCAGTAAGGCTTGATGGCGGAGGCCCCGCAGCGGCACAGAGCTACGGTCTGCCGCTGCCGCGGCACCGGTTCTCCTGACGGCGTGACGATGTCGAAGTCGCCGCGGACCAGGATGGGGCCGTCGGGACAGAGGACGATCGAGCCGTTGCCGGGTGGCTTCTGCTGGTCCTGATTCATGGGGCTCCGATCTGGTGCGGCGAGGAATGAAGGCCGGGGGCAGGTCCGGGAGGCGTCACCGGTCGGCCATAACGGCGGTCCGCAGGGAGGACCTGCCGTTGTCCCAGGCGTCCATAATCAGGGCGGAGAGCCGAGCGTCGATCGCAAGGGAAGCCGTGGCACCGAAGAGAACGTCCCCGAGGAGGCCAGGTTCCGCCTCCACCAGGCCGCCGGCGAGATCCCGTCCCGCGATTTGCTCGTGGACCGCGTCCGCTTCCACATGCTCGTCGAAGTACCCGGTCACCTCTGCACCGAATCCGTGGCGACGGAACCCTTGGCCGTACAGCTGGTTGGGCCGGGAAGACGTCATTTCGTAAATCGCCAGGTGCCCGGCGATGGCTCCGCGGAGTCTCCGGTTCAGGCCGAACAGGGACATCATGTTCACGGAGGCCAGGGAGATCGCGGGAACGGTATCCACATAAGCGCCAAAGTCGTCCTCGAGGCCCAGGCCGCGCATGGTCCGTGCAAAGAGGGCACTGTGCATCCGGTCCGGGCGGCCGCCGCCGTACTCGTCAGCCTGGATCTCCACGAGTGCTGCCTTTGCCCGCCCAGTCAGGCGCGGTATCGCCCAGGTGTGCGGGTCGGCTTCCTTGAGCTGATACACGGACTTGTGGATCAGGAACTCATGGAGCTGTTCAAGGGTCGCCTTCCTGGCGACGTGGCGGGACATGCTTGGGCCGCTGTCCCGGGCGGCGAGCTCGAACAGGATGTCCGCCACGTCATCGCTGCTCAGGGTTTCGGCCGGAGGCAGGCTTGCCAGCGGGGCGCACTCGTGGGCCGCCGTGCGCAGCGCCTTTTCGAACGGCGATTCCAGCAATTGCCGGACCCGGATCAGGTCCGGGTTCCATTCCCAGCAGTCATCCACGCCGTCGAGGCCGCCGTAATGAAGCTCGTAGAGGCAGAACAGTGCCAGCTGGAGGTCGTCATCGTCGATGATGTCGCCGACGAGGCGCAGCTGCGCGGTTACCAGCTCGTGCAGGTGCTCCTGTCCTGCCGGGTCGGCCCCGGGCTGGCCGGAAAGGAAGCTCAGCAGCCCGGCGCTGACGGATCCGCGCGGTTCAGGGATCTTCATATTTCTCCTAGGCGGTGACCGGGGGCGGCATCGTATACCGGTGAATATAGTAAGCATGGTTAGCATTTAACTGCTAAGTAGCCTCAACTCGCGCCAGGACGGCAGCGACGAAGCCCACGGTGGTGGACAGCACCCGGGCGCCGCCGCATTGCGCACAATCGAAGGCCACGGCGAGGATTTCCCGTCGGCGGTCCATGACGGCGATGGAGTCCACGGCGAGGTGCAAGTCGGTATCACATGTCGCGCACCAGGGCTGCTTTCCCTTGGGCTGGTGGGCGTCCCGGGGGACGTAGCTGCTGGCGAAGGTGCTCACCGGTCAGACTAGGCCCGGGTAGCTGGCCAGGATGTAGTCGGCGGCGGCCGGCCCCTTCATGCGGAGCCCGTTGTGTCCGGGATCGACGTGCTTCTTCCTCATGGCCGCCCAGAAGGCGCCTTCCGGCCGGGGCGCCCGCTGCTGCAGGAAACACCAGCTTGTATAGAGGCCGTAGAGGCAGTCCCGTCCTAGCGTCGAGTCGGTACCGTCGTCGGCGGTGGCTTCGTTCAGAAATTGGTCGTACTGCGAAGTTGCCATGAGTGGCTCTTTTCCGCGGGGTGCGTTCTGTGCCGCCGTGAGGCTGCAGCGGCTGAGGCTTCAACGCCTGCACTGGGCGCTAAAGCAGTTCCGGACTGCCGCAAGTCTGCGGGTCCGGGGATGGAGCATCGTGAAGGCAGTCCCGGCACAGCTGCCGCGGCGGGCGGCTGGGGACCTCCGAGGTCCGGCAGCTTCGTGCCCGCTGCTAAAACCGGTGATAACGAGTTTCTCTACAACGTAGACGTTACCCGTAGACTACGGAGTAAGCAAGCATGCTTATTTTGACGAGTGGCAGGCCCGCTCGGCCCTAAGGAGGGAACCCCATGGTGCCCGTAGAGAACCCGGTGGCCACCCCGGCGCCCGGCCAGAAGAAGCGCCTCAGCCGGGACGTGGTGCTCTCTGCTGCGTTGGAGCTGGTGGATGCGGAAGGGCTCGATGCACTGACCATGCGCCGGCTGGGGCAGGAACTCGGCCGGGACCCGATGAGCCTGTACCGCTATGCGGCCAGCCGCGCCGCGCTGCTGGACGGAGTCTCGGAACTCGTCCTGAACGAGCTGGCGATCATTCCCGATGACCCGGACTGGCAGGCGCAGCTGCGGCGGATTGCCCACGATTTGCGCCTGCTGGCCTTGCGGCATCCGAACGTCGTACCGCTGCTGGTCACCCGGCCGCTATCCACGCCCTTGGGCCTGCGCCCTCTGGGGACACTGCGTCCGCTGGAGCAAATCCTGTCCTTGCTGATCGACGCCGGGTTCAATGCCCGCGATGCGCTGCACGTGTACAGGGCCTATTACGGGTTCCTGTACGGTCACATCCTCAACGAACTGCAGGAATTCATTGTCGATCCCGAAGAAAACGAGGCTTTGCTCCGTCTTGGCCTGCACCGCCTGTCGGCGAGGGAGTTTCCGCGCCTCCGCGCCCTGGCTCCCGTTCTCGCCGACTACGACGGAGCGGCCGAACTGGACCAGGGCCTGAGTATCCTGCTCTCCGGCCTGGCCGCGCGCCTCCCGTCCCCGGGCCACCCAACCACCGCGTGAGCGGCCACTCTTACGTTTGAAAGGCACCACCCATGATTCTGCTCTTTGGTCTAAAGACCGTGCTGCGCCCCTTGCCGGGCCGGTCGGCCACATGCCAGTCCTGCGGGCTGTTCTTCCATCACCACCTCGAAGAGCGTTCCACCAAGTTCACGCTGTTCTTCATTCCCGTCTTCACCACCTCCCGGTCCTACCGCATCACCTGCTCGAACTGCGGGCAGATGTCGACGATCAGCTCCCGTCAGAAAAACGCGCTGGCCCGGTGAACATGAACCACTCATCGGCGAACTGTTCAGCGGGCGGGCCAACTAACAGGCACACTGGGTGTCATGGCTGATTCTGAGGCGGTAACAACCCAGAGCTCGACGGTTGAGGATTGGACGCGGGCCCTGGCTGAGTCCATCGGTTCGCCAGGCGGAGGGGCCGGGGCGGGGCTGATGCTCGCCGTCGCCGCGTCATTGACATCAATGGTCGCCGGATACACGGAACCGGAGGAGCACCAGCGCGGGGAACTCGCCGATGTTCACGCGCGGGCGAGGGCGCTCCGGGAAGAGGCCCTTCGGCTCGCCGATGACGACGCGTCAGCATCCAAGGCGTTCGGCGCCGCGTTCCGGCTGGAGCCCGGGCCGGAACGCGAGGACGCGATACACCAGGCATCCGTCGACGCTGCCAAGGCATCCGCGGTGCTGGGCGAGCGGGCTATCGGTGCCATTGGAGACCTGGGGTGGCTTGCGTCCAACGGCAACCCGGCGCTCATTGCCGATGTCGTCGTCGCGTTCGGTGCCCTCAGGGCAGCGGTGACAGGGGCGCGCACCAACGTGAGTTTCGATCTCGCGGCTCTTACCTCAGCGGGCACCACCCTCGAACGCATCCGGGAAGAGCATCCAGCCTTGTGGACGACCGTCGAGCACCTCAGCGCCGCGCTTGACCGGATCGACGAACTGACGGCAGAGATAGACCACCGCGCCGCCCCAACCGACGTCGACTAGCGCGGGGCGGTGTCCGCTGCTCAGAATTCGAGGATCTGGCGTGGAGTGACAACCCCGTCCACGGGCCGGTCGTGGCTCTCAGCCGGGACCGATTCTCGCAGCTCGTCGTCGAAGACCACCGCGAACACGGAGGCTGTTCCTGCAGCGACGCCAGGGCCCGGTCAAAGTACCCGCGCCCCCACCCCATCCTCATCCCCGAGCGGTCGACCGCGGCCGCGGGGATCAGCAGCAGGTCAACACTCTGGAACACGCTGGGATCCACAACGTCCCCGACCATCTCGGAGATGCCGAACAGGCCGACCTCTTCGGTCCCGCCGCGGGCATGCACCCAGTCCAGCAGCCCGTCCGGCCTGCTCAGCGGAACGAGAACCTCGACGCCGTTGGCGGCGGCCCAGCTCAGGAACGGCCGCGTGTTCGGTTCGTCCGCACCCGACAGGTAGCACGCCACCAAGGCGGGGGCACGGTGACGCACCAGGGCGGACAGATTCTCCGTCAGGCCTGCGGTCGCAGTCTCCCGTTCACTCACCGGGCGAGTCCGACGGCGGCGGCGAACCTCGGCGCGCAAAGTACCTTTCGCATCCCTCACTAAAGCGTCCGACTCCATTCCACGACACTAGCTTTAGTTCCCTCGGCGTGCACCGTTGTCAGGGTCCGCTGGACGGGATCCCTCTCAAGCCTCGTCGAGCAGGCCGGTGATGACATCAAGGGCTTTGGTGAGCTGCAGGTCGGTCGGTGCGCCGTATCCGATCACGAGTCCATTCACGGGCGGGCGGTCTGCATAGTAGTCAGCAAGGGGGACAACGCGGACACCCCGCTGAAGGGCCTCGGCCGAGAGTGTGGCGGCGTCCTTGCCCTGAAAGCGGATGACTGCGTGAAGACCGCCGTCGAGAGCTCCAAGTTCGAGGTCTGCCCGGCTCCCGAGCCGCTCAATAAGCAGGGCCCTGCGGTGTGCGTACTCGCGGCGGGCCCGCGTAATGTGCCGCGACAGCCCTCCGCCCCGGATGTAGTGGGCAAGCGCCGACTGGAGTATGCCGGGGACCGGGGTGCCCAGGTCTTCGCGCATGGCCTTCAGCCTGCGCCCTGATTCGCCCCGGACCACGAGGTAGCCGCACCGCAGCCACGGGCTGAGGGTCTTGGAGAAACTCCCCAGCAGGGCAACGTCCGCCCTCGACGGAAGCGAGGCGACGGCCGGCAGGGGCATTCTGCGGTGACGAAATTCGCTGTCATAGTCGTCTTCGAGGACGAGCACGTTGTGATCAGCCGCCCACTTCAGGAGCCCCAGCCGTTCCTGTACAGGCATTCGGCCGCCAAGGGGATACTGATGGCTGGGCGTGATCAGCACGGCGTCCGGCAGCCGCGAAAGCGATGCCAGCTGCGCTGCCCGCAGTCCGTCGCCGTCGACCGGCACGGTTTCCACCGCCGCGCCGGCAGCGGACATGACTCTCCTTGCGGTTGGATACCCGGGGTCCTCAACCAGGATCCGCGGGCGGTCACCCCCGCCCCGAAGCGTGGCCACAGCGAGCTGCAATGCATCGCTGGTCCCGGCCGTGATGATGACGTTCTCCGCGTCGACCGCAAGGCCCCTGGACACTGCCAGGTGCCCGGCGACGGCCTCCCGCAAGGCAGCTGTTCCCAGCGGCGGCGGCAAGTGTGTGGTGCCCGGTTCGGATACCGCCCTGCGCCATGCGTGCCGCCACTCCCGGTCCTTGAAAGGCGTGCCGGAAGGCCGTCCGGGCGTGAGATCAATAACGGGCCTGGCATCATGGCCGCCGGATGCAGGACGTTCCTTGGGTGCGGCGCTTTGAACGTCGGGACGGATCACCACCCGCGTGCCCCCCGCCCCCTGGCTTTCGAGGAAGCCTTCCCCTGCCAACTGCTCAAAGGCACGGACCACGACGCCCCGCGAAATCCCGAGTTCGGAAGCCAACCTGCGTGTCGCCGGAAGGGTGTGGTCTGGCCGAAGAACCCCATTGAGGATGGCGCTGCGCAGCTGGCCTGCCAGTTGCGCAGCAAGGGGAGACGGACTGTCCCGGTCAAGCATGAGGGGAATTTCAGCTTCTCCCACTTGGACCTCCTGAATTGATTCTTCTTGGATCTACTGTAGGACCAAAGGCCTTGGCACGATGAACGGGTAAGCAAATGCAGAGGCCGCACACCCGCGAGGTTTGGCGCGCCCCCAGAAGAAAGAAGGATGGTCGTGTTCAGCGGGCTTTGCGCGTTCCCCCTCACACCGATTCGTGAGGACCACATCGATTTGAAGGCTGTTGCCCTGCTGGTATCGCGTGCAGCGCGGGCAGGCGTGGACTCCCTTGGAGTGCTCGGCTCCACGGGGAACTATGCCTATTTGTCGCGGGAGGAGCGGCGCAGCGTCCTTGAGGCATCTGTTGACGCCGCCGACGGTGTTCCCATTCTCGCCGGTGTGGGCGCCGTGCGCACAAGGGATGTGCTTGCGCACGTCGACGACGCGCAGACAGCGGGGGCCTCGGCCCTGCTCCTGGCTCCGGTCTCCTACCAACGATTGACGGAGAACGAGGTCTTCGGCTTGTACAAGGACATCGCAGAGGCATCCTCCGTGCCCATCGTTGTCTACGACAACCCTGCCACCACCGGATTTGCCTTCACCGACGAGCTGCAGGCACGCATTGCCGAGATTCCGGCGATCGCTTCGATCAAGATCCAGCCTCCCCAGCCGGGCCAGGCTTTTGAAAGGCTCCGGGCGCTGCGTTCGGTGCTGCCGGAGGGAACGTCCGTGGGCGTCAGCGGCGACTGGTCCGCTGCTGAATCCCTGCTTGCCGGCTGTGACGTTTGGTACTCGGTGATTGCAGGAGTGCTTCCCGAGGCAGCGAAGATGATTCTGGACCACGCCTTGGCGGGCCGTGGGGCTCAGGCGCTGGAAGCATCAGCGAGCCTCGAGCCGGTGTGGTCGCTCTACCGCGCCTACGCCAGCCTGCGCGTCACCGCGGCAATCGCTGAGGACCTTGGACTGATCTCATCGCCGAGCCTGCCGTTGCCCCTTCAGGGCCTGGACAGAGAAGGCCGCCTGAAAGTGGCCGAGGCGCTTCGCCGCTGCGGATTGGAGGCATGAACTCCCCATGCGCTCCCCACGGATCGATTCTCCCCAAACCGCCCCGGCGGGCGCAGCGGGAGTCCCGCAGGTACGTGGCGGACTGGCCCGTTACGTGGTCGCAGCCACCCTGGCCCGGAGCGCGGACGGGGGTGCGGTTGTTGCCATCATCCTGCTTGTGACCACCAGCGGTTCGCCAGGATGGATGGCAGGCCTTCTGGGCGCCTGCATCACGGCTCCCCACCTGTTCGGCCCGTTTGTTGCCCGATGCCTGGATACTGCCCGGGACGGCCGAACCGTGATTTCTCTGGCGTGCATGGCTCATGGCGTGACCCTCGCCGCGGCGGTGCTCGTCTACCCGGTGGCCTGGCCCGCCGTCACGGGGATACTGCTGGTGGCCTCCGGGCTGGTCGGCCCGCTGCTGACCGGCGGAATCAGCAGCAGGCTGCCGGCGATAGCGGGGCCGGAGCGATCCAGCCAGCGCCGGGCCCAGGGCTGGGATGTGGCCACCTACGGCATTGGCGGCACGATCGGACCCTCCGTCGTTGCAGCGGCCTCGGCATGGGCGGGTCCGGCGGTAGCGGCCCTGCTCCTGGCCGGAGCTACTTTTGCCGCGGCAGCCGTCATCAGGCTCCTCCCGTTTTCCCCGCCCGCGGCTGTCGCGTCGGACGTTCCGCGCCCCGCGCAGACACTGGGGATGATGTTCTCGACCGGTCCCTTGCGCCGAACGCTCTACATGACGGTCATTGTCGCCTTGTCTGTCGCGGTGCTGCCCATCACCGCCGTTGCCTCCACGGGCGAACTTGGCATTGCACCGGCTGCGGCCGGGGCCATCACGGCGGCCTATGGACTGGGTGGCCTGGCCGGTTCAGCGGGGGTGATGATCCGGCCGCTACGTGCGGACGCCGACCGCCTGATGACATGGCTTGCTGCGGGGGTAGGTGCCGCGCTGGTCGGGGCGGCCTTGGCAGGAAGCTTCCCTGCCGCCGTCGTGACCTATGCGATCGCCGGGATCCTGAACTCGTACTTTTTCGCCGCGACCCTGGCCGCACGCAGCGAGTACGCACCGCTGGAGGCCCGGGGCCAGGTATTCGTTTGGGTTGGAGCCCTCAAGATCACCGCCGGCTCAGCAGGAACTGCCCTGGGCGGCGCTGCAGTCTCGCTCGCCACTCATCTGCCTCTGTTCGTGGCCGTGGCCGCCATCATGGCCGCCGTCGGAGCGTCGGTTCTGGATCGCGGCCGGGAGCGCGCCTTGCATGAGCAAGGGCATGAGCAAGGCCCAGCCGGGGCATCCGGGCAGCACCGACTCGACGCCGCAGGAGTTGCCCGCTGAGTGGCGCTGGCCGAACGGGCCGCGGCTGTAGCGGAGAATGGAAAGCATGACCCTTACGACGTTCGCCCTTGTCCGCCATGGCCAGACCGACTGGAATGCGCAGCGCCGACTGCAGGGATCCACCGACATTCCGCTTAACGACGTCGGCCGCGGCCAGGCGCGCGACGCCGTCAACGTCCTGTCCGGCTACGAGTGGGACGCGATCGTGTCCTCACCGCTGAGCCGTGCGGCGGAAACCGCCGATCTGATTGCTGCCGGGCTCGGAGTCGGCGTGGCGCGGCGGGTGCCCGAGCTCGCCGAGCGTAGCTTCGGGCCGGCGGAGGGACTGCAGGACGGCCCCGAACTGGACGCACTGCGCATCCCCGGTGGTTTCCGCGGAGCCGAAAGCGAGGACGCGGCGGCCAGCCGCGGGCTGGCCTCGCTGGAAGCTCTGGCAGAGGAGTTCCGCGGCCGCCGCGTCCTGGTCGTCGCGCACGGCACACTCATCCGTGTAAGCCTCAGCCGCGCCATCGGCCGCACCCTGCAGAGCATCGACAACGCCGTCCTCAACCTGGCACACCACCATGCCGTCGAGGGCTGGCAGCTGGAGTACTTCAACGGCCAGCGGGTAGTAGCTGCCGTCCAGAGCTGACCGGCACCGTTCCGGCGGCGATGAGCGTAGGGTGGAGTGCAGAGCCATAAGCAGGCTTAGTTTCATGCGGTGACCGCGAACGCAACGCATCGCATTCCATCAGAACGCAGCGGACGCGGCGGTCGGACCTGCGCACCACCCGGCAGGGGTGAAAGTGAGCAACGTGAGTGACGCCCGGAACAGCGGCATACGGGACCGCATCCTTCAGACGGCTTCGGACCTCTTCTATGTCGACGGCCTGCGCGGCGTCGGCGTCAACAGGATCATCGAGGAGGCTGAGGTCGCCAAATCGACCTTCTACAAGTACTTCCCCACGAAAGAGCTTCTCGTCCTGGCCTACCTCGACGAGATGGACAGACTATGGACCATGGCGCTGCGGCAGGCGGCGGGACCGGATCCCATGCCCTCGGCCGAACGCCTGGTGGGCATGTTTGACGCGTTGCTCTGGGACGGGCATCCCGAGGATTACCGGGGTGCCGCGTTCCTGAAGGCCTCTGCCGAGGCCGGTACCGGAAGCGTCGTGCAACTCAGAGTCTCTGAGCACAGGGCCGGAGTCCTGGAGTGGATCCGTCGCGTATCCCGGCAGACATGCGCCGCCGACCCGGACGCGCTTGCCAGAATGCTGACCCTCCTTCTCGAAGGGGCGCTGGCACTCGGCATCGACACCCTGGATCCCGATACCCCGCGCCTGGCTCAGGCTGCCGCCCGCCAAATTGTTCATGAGGCCGTTTCGTAGGCCTCGGTCACACTCGACGTGGCTTTGGACCCGGCTTACGCCGCGCTGCGCTTCGGCCGTTTGTGGCCGGGCAGTGCGTTTGCCGAAGAGACGTTTGCCGAAGGGGGTGGAGACGGCGAGTTTACTGCCGAGATGTTGCCGTCTTCAGGGACCGTGCTGTCGGCGTGCAGTCGGACGCCGTCCCCGATCTGGGCGCGGGCCCCGATGCGCGAGTGGCTCCCGATGCGGACCCGGTTGCCGAGCACCGCCCCGGGACCCACGTACACGGCGTCGCCGATAACGGCATGGTCGCCGATGTGCGCCTTTCGGTCGATCCAGCTGCCGGAGCCGATCCGGCATCCTGCGCCAATCCGGGCGCCGGCCTCTACATAGGTGGCGGACCCGATGGCCGATGTGGTGCCCACCCTGGCGCCCCGGCCAACGAGGCCGCCGCCGTTCGTGTGGCGGCGGTAGGTGACGACGTTGCCGGCGTCGTCCTCCACGGATTCTATGGTGTTGCGCATTCCCTTCCTGTTCCTCAGCGTGCCCGCCGTTCCTGACCGGGCCGTCGACGAAACTACGTCGTTGAAGTTAACGCTCTAGTAGGGCTCTCTGTTCCGGCGACAACCGGGACTCCGGTTCATGGTGGCGGGGAATGCCGTGCAATGGTGTAAGTTGCATTCCTGTCAGACAACAAACCTTGAAATGAGAACACTTACGTGGCAACCGATTACGACGAAGTCCGATCCGACGTCCGGGAATCGCAGGATAACTCCCTGCAGGCCCTGCACTCCGCCAATGCCCCCGACGCCCGCAGTGTTGTCCGTGAGCTTGATGAAGCCGATGGCCTGGACGACGGGGCCGTCCCGGGCGGAGAGTTCGTCGCCGAGGAACTGGTGGTTCAGGTCATTCCCCAGGCAGTGGACGAATTCACCTGTTACTCCTGCTTCCTGGTCCGGCACCGCTCCCAGATCGCCAAGGAAAAGAACGGTCACGCATTCTGCGTTGACTGCGAAGGCTAAGGCCTTGCTGCGGACCGGGATGTCCGCGGGCTGGCTCGGCTAGTCCGTGCTCCGGCTGAAACGCCTCGCGGTCCTCGCCATTTTCGCGTTCTGCGTCGTCACCGGTTTCACGTTCTGGGCACTCCGCTTGTCCGGCGCGGAGACCGGCGGGTCCACACCGCCACCGCCCCGGTCGGAGGCGAAACTCGAGGTGCTCTCAACAGGCAGCACCCCTGCCGTGAACATCACCCGGGGCATCTTTGACGCCCAGTGGCTGGGCCGGACTGCGGAGCGGACCGAGATACCGGTCCGCGCCCTGCGGGCCTACGCGGCCGCGGCCGGCGCGGCAAACGCGGCGGCCCCCACGTGCCGGATCGGCTGGAACACGGTGGCGGCCGTTGGCTTCGTCGAATCTGCCCACGGAACCCACGGTGGCGGAAGCCTGACTGCCGCAGGGCAGGCGAGCCGGCCGATCATCGGCCCCAGCCTCAACGGCGACGGTTTCGCCGCCATCCCTGACACAGACGACGGCGCCCTGGACGGCGACGCCCACTGGGACCATGCCGTCGGACCGATGCAGTTCATTCCCTCCACCTGGCAGTTGGCCGGGCGGGACGGGAACGGTGACGGACAAGCCGACCCGCTCAACATCGACGACGCCGCCCTGAGCGCCGCCTCGTACCTGTGCGGCGGCGGCCGTGACCTCACCACCGCCCGGGGCTGGACCGCGGCCGTCTACTCCTACAACCAGTCTGATTCCTACGTGGACCAAGTGCGGGAGCAGGCCAACCACTACGCCGCGCAGTCAGGCCCGGTCGGATAACTTCAGAGTGCTTGCCCTGACGAGCTACCGGTCTGCGTAGTGCCGGGCACCGGTGCCCTCACTTGCCAGGTGGGCGCATATTCTGTCGACGATTGATCCGATGCCTCCTTCCGAGGTGAGGCACAGGCCGGCTTCGTCTTTTTCCAGGGGTTCGAGGGTTTCGAGTTGCGAGGCCAGGAGGGACGCAGGCATGAAGTGTCCTGGGCGCTTGGTCAGTCGTTCCCGCAGCACGGCGGGGTCCGCGATCAGGAGGATGAATCGGGTTGAGGGTTCCGTCGCGCGGATGGCGTCCCGGTACACCCGCTTGAGGGCGGAGCACGCAACGACGGCGCCATTTTGCCGCGTGGCCGCGAGCTCGGCGCCAACGAGATGGAGCCAGGGCCACCGGTCCTCGTCAGTCAGTGGAATGCCTGCAGTCATTTTTTCGACGTTGGCTGGCGGGTGCAGGGAATCCGCGTCCGTGAACGTGGCACCCAGGCGGGCGGCCAGCGCTTCCCCGACGGCGGACTTGCCGGCGCCCGAGACGCCCATGACCACGATCGGGTGGTGGCTCACTACAGCGCGCCCTGGTGCGACGTGCCGGCGGGGATCGGCACCAGGCGGGTGACTTCCACTGGCTTTTCCAGGAGTCCCTCGAGCGAGGCGTTGAGCCGCTTGACGGCGTCGCCCTCGCCGTGGGCGTCCAGCAGTTCCGTGGATTCCCATTTTTCAATCATCATGATCTGGCCGCCGGGCGATTCATGGATGGCGTACAGCTGGCAGCCGGGCTCTTCGTGTACTTCGGCAATGGCGGGGGAGAGCGCGGCGACGACCTGGTCGTAGCTGCCGTCTTTGGGCGTGAATTCTGCGGTGACAATGATGGTCATCGGTGTCTTTTCCTTGTGTGTGAAATGGGATCAGGCGCGGGTTGAAGTGCCAGAGTACGGCTGGCTTCCGAGGTGTCGCAGGTTAGCCACGCAGGGGCAGCATTCCGGCATCTGAGATCTGGTCGGAAGAGGCGAGGTTCACGCCGGTATCGCTGTCGAAGTAGCTGGCCATTCTGGCCTCGAGGGATACGGTGCACTGGTCACCCGCCATTAGGCGGGTCTGTCCCGTCTGCCGGATCCAGATGAGGTCGTCCTGGTTGAGTTCCCACAGTTTCAGGTCCAGCGCCGGGTCCGGCTGGACACCGATCAGGGTGTCCGCGCCGAGGTCTTCGATTCTCCGGACCGTTCCCGCGAGACCGGGCCGGCCGACGTCGGCGGAGACCGTGAGGTGTTCCGGCCGCAGGCCCAGGGTTACGGTGCCGGTCCTGAGTACAAGTCCTTCGGGCGCCGGGAGCCGCAGCCCGCCGAGTGTGGCGTACCCGTCGGCCACAGCCGCCGTCATGAGGTTCATGGGCGGGCTGCCGATGAACCGGGCGACGTACGTGTTGGCGGGGCGGGTGTAGATCTCCTGCGGTGTGGCGTGCTGCTGCACGATGCCGTTGTGGAGAATGACGATTTGGGTGGCCATGGTCATGGCCTCGACCTGGTCGTGGGTGACGTAGACGAAGGTCTTCCCGGTCAGCTTGTGGAGCCGGACGATTTCGCCGCGGAGCTCCGCGCGGAGCTTGGCGTCGAGGTTGGACAGTGGTTCGTCCAGCAGGAACATTGAAGGGTTGCGGATCAGGGCGCGTGCCAGGGCCACGCGCTGGCGCTGGCCACCGGAGAGTCCTCCGGGCTTGCGGTTCGCGTAATCGTCCAATTCCAGCATTGACGAGACACCGGCCACCTGCTCGGCGATGTCCTTGGACGAGCCGAAGATGCGGCGTGCGATCGCGCTGACGCCCGGGATGTGGTGCCATGCCTTGAATTTGTCCAGGGCCAGGGGGAAGGCAATATTTTCGCGGACGGTCAGGTGCGGGTAGAGCGCGTAGGACTGGAAGACGAAGGCGACGTCGCGTTCGCGCGGGCTTTGGCGGTTCACGCGGAGGTTGTCGAAGATGACGTCGCCGGCGCTGGCGTCGGTGAGCCCGGCGATGATGCGGAGCAGGGTCGATTTTCCGGATCCCGACGCGCCGAGCAGGACGAGGAACTCCCCGTTGTCGACGTCGGCGCTGAAGTCGTGGATGACCTGGGTGTCCCCGAAGCGCTTGCTGATGTTGCGTAGTGAGAGCTTTGCCATGATCAACCTTTGACTGAGCCGGCCGTGAGGCCCGAGACGATACGACGTTGGACGAGGAGGAAGAAGACCAGTGCCGGGAGGGTGAACAGCAGGGCTGCGGCCATGACGGAGTTCAGCGAGGTCAGGTACTGGCCGATGAAGGAGGCCAGGCCCACGGACGCCGGCCAGAGGTCGCGTTCGGCGATGAACGTCTTGGCGAGGAGGAATTCGTTCCACCCGTCGAAGAAGTTGATGACGGCGGCCGCGGCGATGCTGGGAAGAATCAGGGGAGTGAGGACCAGCGACAGAATGGTGACGCGGGGGCACCCGTCGACCGCGGCGGCCTCCTCGATTTCGTACGGGATCGCATCGATGGCTCCCTTGATGATCCAGACGCTCACAGGCATGGTGAAGGCAACGTTGGCGAGGATCAGGCCGCCCATTCCGTTGAGCAGGCCCAACGACGCGAAGAGGGCGTAGATGGGGACCACCAGCAGTGCCTCGGGCAGCATCTGGGTGGCGAAGAGCAGGAACCCTGCGGCGCCCTTGCCATGGAACTTGAATCTGGACAGTGCATAGCCGGCCAGCACCGCAAAGATGAGGGAGAGCAGCGTGGTACCGCCGGCGATGACCATGGAGTTGGTGAGCCACTTGAAGATGGGGACGCTGCCGATGACGTCGCCGAGATCCGCAAGCCTTTCCCAGTGCGGCCACCAGCCCTGGGCCTGGCCGTACAGTTCGGAGTCCTGGCTGAGCGCCGTGTTCAGCATCCAGTAGAGCGGGAAGCCTGAGAACAGGACCAGGGCGGCCAGCATGAGGTAGCGGACGGGCTTGCTGAAATTCCGCGTGCCCGGTGCCTTCAGCCGCCGCTTGTGAGCGGCCGTGCGGAGGACTGGGGGTGCTTCTTTCGTGGTCATTGTTCTATGCCTCCTTGGCGGCGTTGCGCCGTTCCATCATGAAGTAGACGACCGTGACGAGCAGCGACAGGACCAGGCCGAGGGCCCCGATTGCTGCCGCGCGTCCCAGCTCCTGGTTGCTGAAGGCCTGCCGGTATACGTTGACCACCAGGGTGTTGGTGCTGTCCACGGGGCCGCCGCCGGTCAGGAGGTAGATGATCTCGAAGCGGCGGATGGACCAGATCGTCATGAGCAGCGTGACGACCCTGACGGTGGGGGCGATGTGCGGCCAGGTGACGGCCTTGAAGGTTTCCAGCGCTCCGGCGCCATCCATGCGGGTGGCTTCGTAGAGTTCGCTCGGGATTGACTGGAGCGAGGCCAGCACCACGAGCATGACGAGGGGCATCACCTTCCAGACGGAGGTGAGGACGACGGCGGCCATGCCGTACTTTGGATCGACGAGCCAGCCCTGCTGGCCGACGCCAAGGACTCCGACCACTTCGTTCAGGACACCGTCGGAGCGGTTGAAGATCCAGCTGAAGATGAGGGCGGTGGCCACCGTGGGGACCGCCCAAGGCAGGGTGATGATGGCCCGGACGATGGTGCGCCCCTTGAAGGCCTGGTTCAGAAGCAGGGCCGAACCTGCGCCGATGGCCACCGCGAAGATGACCGTCGCGGCCGTGTACAGGATGGTGGCGCCGAGCGAATTGTAGAACTGGGGACTGCTGAGCAGCCGGGAGTAATTCTCCAGTCCCACCCCGGTTCCGCCGTCGGGCCTGACGAGCGGGGTCTTGGTGAAACTGAGCTGAATACCCTGCACCACCGGGATGATCATGAAGATGATCAGGTAGATGACCGCCGGGCCGATGTAGATGTACGGCGAGATCCTCTGCCACATGTGGTGTTTGGAGGGAGCATCCAGGATCTGGGTCGGTGCCACGGCGGGCGGGGAGATCGAAGTTCGGAGCGTCATTGCCCGGGTCCTTTGCATTGGTTCACTCAGCCAAGGAGCTGAGTTACTTGTTTCTGTGCAGTGGCGAGCGCCGCCGCGGCGTCACCACCGTCTACGAGGTAGCGTTCCACCTGCGTCATGACTTCGCGCATGATGGCTTTGGTCTGGGCCTCATAGCCCTTGATGAGCGGGCTCCTCGATTCCGCGGCCAGGTCGATGAACGATTTCGCCCACGGGTTGGCTGCGGCGTAGTCGGGCGCCAGCGGGACGTCGGTGGCCAGCGTGGAGGGGCCCATGGCCTTCCGGAGTGCCGCCTGGCCGGCGTCGGAGCCGACCCAGCCGACGAAGTCGACGGCCAGGTTCTTGTTCTTGCCGTAACCGTTGACCGCCAGCACAATCTCCTGGTGTGCGGACGGCTTGGGGAGGGGGATGCGGTCGGCAAATCCGATGTCGGCCGATTTGAGGGTCTTCGAGGACCGCAGGATGCCGGCCACTGTCGACGAGACGTCGATCATCATACCGAGGCGGCCCTCGCGGAACTTCGTGCGCATCGTTGACGCGTCGTCGCCGATCGGCATGGCACCCGAGCGGTAGATTTCGCCGAACGCCTCAACGCCGGCGATGTTCTCAGCGGAGTCGATGGTCGGGCGTGACCCGTCCGACCAGGATCCGCCGTGCCCGTAGGTCCATACATCGAAGTCCATGAACCAGGAATCGAATTCCGTCATCTGGTGGCGGACTCCGAACCCGTCCAGTCCCGTGGCGGAACGGATCTGGGTGGCGGCCGAGATCAGCTCCGGGACGTTGGTGGGCGGGGTTACCTTGGCCTTCTCCAGGATGTTGCGGTTCCAGAAGAAGTTCCAGTTCAGCCGTTCCCAGGTGATGCCGTACTGCACCCCGTTGACCAGTCCGGACTCGTTCGTGTGGTTGAACGGCCTGCCCTTGTGCGAGGAGATGACGGAGGTGAGCGGGGCCAGAATTCCGGCGTCGGCCAGGGGGTAGAAGTTCACGTCCTGAACGACGAAGACGTCGGGACCGCCCTTGCCGCCGAGCTCGGTGTTGAGCTTGTCCGCGAACGAAAGGAAGGGGGTGGTGCTCTGGGCCAGGCTCGCGGAGGGGTTGGCTTGCTTGTAGGCCTGGATGGCCTGCCACATCGCCTCGCCGCGGCCCGGCTCGAGCCACTGCCAGCTGCCAAACTTCAGGGTGCCTCCGGCCGATGCGGCACGGTTCGGGTCGATTCCCGGGCCGGCGCCGCAGCCGGCCAGGGCCATGCTGGCGGCGGCAGCCCCGGCAAACCCGAGAAAATTGCGCCGGTCCATCATGTCGCGGGCACCACTTCGAGTGCGAGGGCCTCCGTCTCACGCCGCAACTTCAGGGCCTCTTCCAGGGAGGTGTCGATTTCGACGTCGTCCCAGCCGACGATGCCGCCCTCGGGTACGTCGTTGACGAGCTTGACGTGGTGGGCCATGGCGACGGGAAGGGCGCGGTCCCGGACCGACTTTTCGGCGGAGATCAGTTTGCCCCAGACCGTGAAGCCGCCCTCGCCGTCCAGGATTTCCCCGGCGTGCAGGTCCTTCTTGGCGCAGGCGACGACGTCGGCGTGGAAGCCTTCCGGCGCGCCGGTGGCGACACCGCGAAGCACGGCGTTGGCGATGGAGACGTTGAGCTCCAGCCCGACGTAGTGGTACGGGCGGTAGAGGGCGGCGTACTGGCCGGTGGGGTCCGGGTGCCAGGGGTATTCCTGGAAGCAGCCGGAGACGTACTTGTTGGTGGCCTTGACGACGACGAAGACGCCTTCCTGGGTGTTGTGGGGGATCCAGTCCCCGTCCCGGGTCACGCTGGACATGACGTCGACGCTTCCGGCGTTGGCGAGCACGCCGCCGTCGGCCGCGGGACGGCAGATCGTGGCGATCTCTTCCACGTCTCCGGGAGTGAACGTCAGTCCTTCATCGGACGGGCGCAGGCCCGCCGCGTTGGCCACGGCCGCCATTTCAATGGCGGCTTTGGTGCCGTCACGGAAGGAGGTGTGCATGTAGGGGTTGAGCTGGCCGGAGTCGGTCAGTTCCTTGGAGAATTCCCAGTTCTCCCACACGTTGTCCGGGTTCATCTGGTGGTAGTGGGACAGGTACTTGGCCCCCTTGCCTGCGCAGACGACGTCAAAGCCGGACGTCCTCGCCCAGTCGACGAGTTCCCAGATCAGCGCGGGCTGGTCGCCGTAGGCCAGTGAATATACGACGCCGGCCTCCCTGGCCCGCTTGGCCAGGGCCGGGCCGGCGAGGGCGTCCGCCTCGACGGTGACCATGATGATGTGTTTGCCCGTCTCGATGGCGCGGAGCGCGTGGTTGATGCCCACGATCGGGTTGCCGGTGGCCTCAACGATGACGTCCAGTTCGGCGTCGAACAGAACGGACGCGTCGGTCACGACGGTGGTGGCCCGCGTGGCGACAGCCGTCTCGATGTCGTCGACGAAGGCTTCCTCGGGCCAGTCGACCAGCTTCAGGGCGCCCTTGGCGCGTTCGGCGTTGATATCGGCGATGGCGACGACGTGGATGCCGGGGATGTTGCGGGCCTGTGCCAGGTACATCGTGCCGAACCGTCCGGCACCGATCAGCCCCACGCGGATCGGGCGGCCCTCGGCCTCGCGTTGGGTCAGAAGTTTGTGCAGGTTCATAACTACCTTTCAGTGGTGCGGCTCCATCCCGGGTGGACGGCCGGAAAACTTGGGGTCCGCCGCAGCGTTGCGGTAGACAACCGGCTCCGAAGTAAACATAATGGAACCGGTTACACTTTTATGTCATACCTGCTCGGCGAGGTCAATACCCTAGTCTGAAAAAGTTCCTGCCGGAGGTTCCGGGGAGCCGCAGTAGCCGATTGAGGAGTACACGTGCAGAAGCAGCCGACCATTCGCGATGTTGCCGCGGCTGCGGGGGTGTCCGTCGCCGTCGTTTCCCGCGTCCTCAACCCGGGCTCCGGACCGGTAGCGGCGGCGACCCGAGGGCGGGTCAGCGACGTCATGGAAACCCTCGGTTACCACCCCCGCACGGCAGCCAGGGAACTGAAGCACGGGCCGCCCACCACGCTGGGGCTGCTCCTGGCCGACGTCTCCAACCCCTTCTTTGCGCGGCTGGCGGACCAGGTGGTCCAGGAGGCGCACTCGCGCGGCATCCAGGTGCTGCTCATGACGACGCAGGAGGACGACCAGCTGGAATCGGAGCGTCTCGCCACGCTCATCGAGCGCCGGGTCAGCGGGATCATCGCCACTCCCACCGGGAACAACCTGGATACGTGGAAAAAGCTCCAGGACATGGGGACCGACGTGGTCTTTGTGGACCGCTCGATCCCGGCGCTGCCGGCGGTCGACGTCGTCACTATCAACAACACCGAGTCGGCGCGGTCGGCCACGGCGCTGATGGCTGCGCATGGGCACCGCCGCATCGCCATAATCTCGGGCCCGGCGTCCTCGACGACCGGGCGGGACAGGATCGCAGGCTATCGCGAAGCCCTGGATGCAGCCGGACTGGAGCAGGACGAACTTCTCATCCGCTCCGCCGCCTTCCGGGGAGCCGCCGGCGGCGATGCCACGACGGCGTTGCTCAGCCTGGAGGACCCGCCCACTGCCCTGGTGGTGGCCAACACCGCCCAGGTGACGGCCGTGCTCCGGCGCCTTGCGCATGCCGGGATTTCGATTCCGGAGGAACTGTCGGTCATCGTGTTCGAAGATTCCCCGTGGACGGAACTCATGACTCCGCCCCTGACCATCGTCCGGCAGCCCATTGATCTGCTGGCCCGGCACTCCGTGCGGCTGGCCCTGTCCAACCCGAGCGGCAAGACCTCCGGAAAGCCGACGGTGGTCCGTGTCGATGCCGAACTCATCGAGCGGTCCAGCGTTAGCAGGCCGAAGCCGCGCCCGTAGGTTTCTCAGTCGTCCCCGCGACTGCCTCGGCCCGTGCGTGCATTTGCAGCAGACTGATTTACACCCGACAACCCCGTGTGGTACAAAAAGTGTACCGGTTCCACTTTGTTTCCACTCGCACAGAGTGGTGGCCGTCTGGTTGCGTGCGGGCTCCTCCCCGGCCGCCGGCCGCCTCGAACTTAAGGACTTGATCATGACGGAAACCACGCGACGCTCGCTCGCCGTTCTGGGGCTCGGCCCCATGGGCGGGCCCATGGCCCGCCGGCTTTTGGACTTCGACGGCGGCCTCGTCGTCTGGAATCGGACGTCCGCGAAAGCGGAACCCCTGGTTGCGCTGGGTGCGCGCGCAGCGACATCACCGGCCGATGCCGCGTCCGACGTCGTTTTCACAGTGCTGCCCGATCTCAAGCAGGTCGAATCGCTCCTGCCGGGACAGGACGGACTGCTGTCCGGCTGGGAGGCCAAGGGCATTACCCGGCCCATCCTCGTGGTTCACGGGACGGTGTCACCGATCGCCGTCGCGGCCTTTGCAGAGCGTTTGCTCCGCGCGCACGGGGTGACGGTCCTTGACGCGCCGGTCAGCGGCGGCACCATCGGTGCGGAGCAGGGAACCCTCAGCATCATGGTCGGCGGTGACGAGGACGCGGCGCTGTCCATTGAGCCCGCCCTCCGGGCCATGGGCACCACCGTCCGGTATATGGGCCCGAGTGGCTCAGGGGCTCTCGCCAAGGCGTGCAACCAAATTGTTGTCGCTGCAACCGTGACAGCAGTCTCCGAAGCCATGCTCCTGGCCCGCGGCGGAGGCCTGGACCTGGCCGTGATGCTCGAGCTGCTGCAGGGCGGGCTGGCCGATTCCGCTGTCCTCCGGCAAAAGGGCCAGCGGTGGATCAACACCGACTTCGCCGGAGGCGGCAGCGCCCAGAACCAGCTCAAAGACCTCGGGTTCATCCTGGATGCGGCAGCCACGGAAGGCCTTGAACTGCCGCTGAGCAGCACCGTGAGGGGCCTGTTCGACGAGATGGTCGCTCAAGGCGACGGAGCCCTCGACCACACGGGCATCCAGCGCACCCTCGCCCGCCGCTCTCAGGTCCCAGCCGGACCTGCCATAGTGTGACCGGTAACGCGGACGGCGGCGGGAGGGAGGCCCCGCCGTCGTCTGCTTTGCGGGGATACAGGACCTGGGCCCTGTGCGCCGGAAGCGCCCGGCGTTAGGATGCCGTGTGACGTTCACCCACGGCTACGCGGACAACGACGGCATCCGCATGTACTACGAGGTCCACGGCCCGGCGGTGCCCGGCCAGCCGCCGCTGCTCCTCATCCCGGGCGGCGGCTCCACGATCGGCACCAACTTCGCAGAGCTCATCCCGCTGCTGGCCGAACGCCGCCAGGTGATTGCCGTTGAGGAGGAGGGCCACGGCCGCACCCAGCCCACCAGCCGCCCGCTCACGGCCGAGACCTCCGCCGGCGACCTCCGCGCGGTTTTGCACCGGCTCGACGTAAAAACTGTGGATGTGCTGGGATTCAGCGCCGGCGGCCACACCGCCATCGCGCTCGCACTCGGGAGTCCCGCCGTCGTCCGGCGCCTCATCGCCGCCTCCACCTTTGTGAGCCGTGATGCCGTGCCGGACGAGTTCTGGGACGGCATGGCGAAGGCCACCCTGGCCGACATGCCGGACACGTACAAGGACGCCGACCGCCGTCTCAACCCGGAGCCGGGCCACCTGGAGCGGCTCTTCGAACTGGACCGCCGGCGGATCCTGGACTTCCCTGGATGGTCCGACGAACAGCTGGGCACCATCACCGCCGCCACCCTGGTGGTGAGTGCCGACCGCGACGTCGTCACCGCCGAATACGCCGCCCGGATGGCCGGCGTCATCCCGGGTGCCCGCCTGCTGATCGTCCCCGGCGGCCACGGCGACTACCTCGGCGAGCAGGCCGCCAGCGGCGGGGATCTGCGGACAATGCACGCCACGGTCCCGTTCCTGCTGAGGTTCCTGGGCGAGTAGGCCGGGGGCTACCGGTGCCTGGACGGTTAGTCCTCGTCCAGGAGTCCCGGCTTGGGATAGTGGTACTTGGGCTCCTGTCTGGCGGCCATCTGGCCGGGGAGCAGCACCCAGTTCACGGACGCGCCGCCGTCGGAGGGCATGAGGCTTCCTTCACTGATGAAGCGGCCGTCGGTGGGATGGGTAGCGGGCGCCCACCATCCGTTGAAGGGGCAGTGGTCACCTGTCTGCGGACCCGTTTTCGAAGCCTTGTACTTGTTCGCTGCGGTCCTGGTTTTGGGGATGCGTTTTCTCATGGTCAATCCTTCGGAGGTCCGGCAGGCCACTGGTCGGTTACGGTCCCGGGTCCGTGACCAGATCGGGTGTTTCACCAGTATGTGCTCGCAGATGAGCCAAGAAAAGCGATCAGTTTTAACGGTTATTCATTGGCTTTTTCGATGCTTCTCCCGCTGCGCCTGACCCTGCTTCCGCGGTGCGTGGGGGCGCGCCCTGTGCGACCATGAGATGAGCCGCCCGGGCCCGGCTGCAGGGCAGGACCATCCGGCGGAAGGAATTCGGAGAGGATCCAAAAATGCCCGATGCCCTTGCGGACCTGGTCAGCGTCCGGTACATGGTCGACGACGTCGACGCGGCCATCGACTTCTACACGAAGCACCTCGGATTCACCCTCAGGATGAGCGCCGCACCGGCGTTCGCCGACGTCGTACGCGGCCGGCTCCGCCTCCTACTGAGCGGGCCAACTAGCTCGGCAGGCCGGCCGATGCCGGACGGCACCGTGCCGGCGCCCGGGGGGTGGAACCGCGTCCACCTCATAGTGGACGACATCGCTGCCGAGGTGGACCGGCTGCGAGCCGCAGGCATCACATTCCGGAACGACATTGTCACCGGTCCCGGCGGTCAGCAAATCTTGCTGGAAGATCCGTCCGGCAACGTCGTCGAGCTGTTCCAGTCCACCCGCAAATAACACGCCCCACGCTTGCTCACAGGTAGCTTTTCACACTCGCGCGAAGTGCTTCCGTGTGCTCAGTGAGGTAGGACTGGCCGGCCCCAAGGCCGAAACGACCGCCTGTGGCCGGCGACGGCTCAAATATCGGACACAATCACGAATTGCCGATGAACTGCGGCTCAATTCCCGCCCCGAACGGGACTACGCATGTTTACTGGGTGTGGGGGCGGGGAGTGCTGTGTCCGGCTCCGCACGCATGGACTGAACGTCCACCCGTTCCCGAAAGAAAGCTGGACCATGATCGAGGCTCACGGCCTGACCAAGAGGTATGGAAAACGTACCGCCGTCGACGGAATTACTTTCACCGTCCAGCCAGGCCAGGTCACTGGCTTCCTTGGACCCAACGGCGCCGGCAAATCCACGACCATGAGGATGATCCTCGGGCTGGACCGGCCCACCGCCGGCCAGGTTCTGGTCAACGGCCGTCCATACGACCAGCACCGCGCACCGCTGCGGGAAGTCGGCGCCCTGCTGGATGCCAAGGCCGTCCACCCGGCCCGCAGTGCTGCCAAGCACCTGTCCGTCCTGGCCGCCACCCACGGCATCCGACGCAGCCGGGTGCAGGAAGTCATGGCGATGACCGGCATCACGGAAGTCGCCCGCAAGCGCGTCAAAGGCTTCTCGCTTGGCATGGGCCAGCGCCTCAGCATCGCCGCCGCACTGCTCGGCGACCCGAAGACCTTCATCTTCGACGAGCCGGTGAACGGACTGGACCCTGAAGGCGTCCAATGGGTGCGTAACCTGGCCCGGCACCTCGCGTCCGAAGGACGGGCGGTCTTCCTCTCCTCGCACCTGATGAGCGAGATGTCGCAGACCGCCGATCACCTCATCGTCATCGGCCGGGGCAGGATCATCGCCGACGCGCCCGTGTCCGAGATCCTCGCCCAAGGGCAGGACAGGACCCTGCTCCGCAGCGACCGGACCGACCTGATCCAGGCAGGACTCGCAGCTGAAGGCATTGCCTTCCGGGAAGTCGAGCCGGGCCAGCTGGAGGTCACTGGCGCCGAGCCGCGGCGCATCGCCTGGATCGCACGGGAGCAGGACGCCCTGATCCACGAGCTGGTCCCGGTAAGGGCGACGCTCGAGGAGGCGTACATGGAACTGACGCGAGATGACGTTGAATACCGCTCCGCCGTGCTGGCCGGCGCAGGAGAGGGAACCCGATGAGCACGACCACCGCGCCCACCGGCCGCCGCGCCGCAGCCGCAAACCGCCGCGACCAGGAAACCGGGCTGACCTTTCTCCGGGCTGTGCACGCCGAATGGATCAAACTGACCTCACTGCGCTCCAGCTATGTCATCCTCAGCATCACGTTGCTGGGCATGATCGGGGTGGGACTGCTCAGCACGTTGGCCGTGGTCGACATGGCGTCCGGCTTTGCGGCGCATAGCGGCGCGGTGGAGGGCGGCGCCGAACAGCAAGGCATGGTGGCGGAGTTTGGCATGATGGCACGCGACATCCCGGCCTCCGGCATTGCCATCGCGCAGTTCCTCATCGCTTCCCTCGCCGTCATGCAGGTCGGCTCCGAATACGGCACCCGCATGATCACCACGACGCTCACCGCCGTGCCGCGCCGGGGCACTGCAATCCTGGCGAAGACGCTCGTCATCGCCGGAACCTCGTTCGTCGTGGGCACCGTCGCCGCCCTCATCTCCTATGTGGTGGCCCAGCCGATGCTGGAACCTCAGGGCCTGAATTACGAGGTCACCGCCGACGGCGTCATCCCGAGCATCCTCAACGCCGGCACCTACCTTGCACTGGTCGCGATCCTCGGCCTGGGCATCGGTGCACTCCTGCGCAACAGTGCCGGCGGCATCATGGCGACCCTCGGCCTGCTGATCGTCGCGCCGATAGTGCTTGCGATCCTGTCCGGCCAGAACGAACTCTTCATGGACATCAGCCGCTACCTGCCCTCCTCGGCAGGCACCCAGATGGTCGCAATCCGGACTCAGCCGGAGGCCCTGACGCAGACGGAAGGCGGCCTTGCCATGCTCGCATGGGCGGCCGCGGCGCTGGCTGGCGCGATCGTGACTGTGAAGCGACGGGACGCGTGACCACCCTCCGGCGGTGACTGAACGTGTGTGATGCGGTGTTCAACCATTGCCGGATGCGACCGGCACGCGGACGATGGTTTCATGGGACGCAAGCGGGCCTGGGTCATCGCCGCGGCGGCGGGTGCCGCCGTCGTGCTGGCCATCGGACTGGCGCTGTTCAAGCCGTGGCTTCTGTTTGTCGACGTCAGGGTGGATGAAGCCATTCCGACGGTCGCTGCCTCACCGGAGCACGCAACATCGTCTCCTTCCGCCTCACCAGCCGTCCCTTCGCCGTCCGGAGCACGTACCGAGGATGTGCCTGCCAGAGCGGTCCAGCTCGCCGAAGGTTCCCTGATCAGCCATGAACACGCGACGTCGGGAACCGTGCGGATTATTGAGCAGCCGGACGGCACGCGGGTTCTGACCCTGGAGAATCTCGACACCTCAAACGGCCCGGACGTGCACGTCTGGCTGAGCGCCGCAGACGTGGTGGAGGGCACCGGCGGGTGGTTCACGGCGGGCTCCGCTGCTCATCTTGACCTCGGCCTGATCAAGGGAAACCAGGGCAATCAGGTGTACAGAATCCCCGACGGCGTTGATCTTTCGAAGTACAGGTCCGTTGATCTCTGGTGCGTTCAATTCGCGGTGTCATTCGGAGCGGCACAACTCAGGTTCTGAAACAGCACGTCGGTGGGGCAACCCGCCGCTGGCGGTTCCCTGGGCGGAGGCGGGCCGAGAGTAGCATCGGTTGGATTCCGGCATTCTCGAGAGTGGAGTAACACATGCAACTCGGCGCTTTCTCGCTCAGTCTCACTGTCAAGGACATCGCGGCCTCGGCTGCTTTCTACGAGAAGCTTGGATTCACAAGGTTTGGTGGCGACATCGCCCAGAACTGGTTGATTCTGAGGAACGGCGACACTGTCATAGGCCTCTTCCAGGGGATGTTTGAGAAAAACATGCTGACGTTCAACCCGGGCTGGAACCAGGACGCGGAGGCGCTCGACTCATTCACCGATGTCCGTGAGCTGCAGCGGGAACTGAAAGCGCGGGGCACGCAGTTCGTTTCGGAGGCAGATGAGGGAACCACGGGCCCGGCGAGCTTCATTGTGGTGGATCCGGACGGCAACCCTGTTCTTGTAGACCAGCACGTCTGACTGCAGGGGGCGAGCTCGGCCTAACCGCCGGGGCTGCAGGGCTTGATGGCGTCAGGGGCAGGTTCGGCGGCGGCCAGATCCCTGATCTTGGCTATGCGGGCCTTCGCTTCCGGGTCGGCCTCGATCTTCGCGTAGACAGGGGCGCCGGCCGCTTTGAAGAGGGCGGCCTCGGCCTCGGTGGCCGTGACAACGGTCCCGCCGTCCTTGCAGAATTTGGCCGCGTCATCAGTCGCCGTCGTCATGTTTTCGGCAGCCCACGTGCGCGTGGCTGCTGCAGCTGTTCTGAGCAATTGCTGTTCGGCGTCGCTCAGTGTCTGAAGGGCCTTGGCATTGACCACAAGGGAGTTCACCTTGGGGTAGAGGACCAGGTTGCCGGTCACGGTCGTGGGTTCCGGCAATGTCCCGGCGAACGCGAACGACGATTCCGCCGCCACCACAGTTCCGGCGGCAAGGCCTTCGGGAAACAGCTCGCCCACCAGATCGTCCGGAGTGGCACCGAGTGCTTTCAGCAACGCGTAGGTGGTCTCTGAACGCGGAGCCCGCACCTTCTTTCCGGCCAGGTCACCAGGTTTCAGCGCCGGTTTGCCGAACGAAAAGAGCATCCGCGTACCTTCGGGAAAAAGAGCCAGCCCGGACACGCCGACCTTGTCCAGACCGGCCAGCATTTCGTCCGCGATGGCCGGCTCCGTCACCTTGGCCAGCAGTGAATTCGATGTCACCAGAAACGGCGCGTGCAATGCTGCAAACGAACCCACGCCCTCGGTGTCCCAGGCCCGAGCCGGAACAAGCCCCATGTCAAAATCGCCGGCCACCACTCCGCGTGCCACCGCCTGGTCCCAGTCGTCCTTGTCGTGGCCCACGGCCTTCCACAGCGGTTCGATCAGGATCTTGCCGCCGGAGGCTTCCTTGACCTGGCGGGCGAATTCCTCAACCTGGGCCGCGGCCGGACGGCCTGGCTCGTCATCGGTGGCAATCTGCAGCGTTTTGGCTTGTTCGGTGGCAGGAGGACCGGCGGCCGGGGCAGTGCATCCTGACGCCGCCAGAAGTGCCAGCAGGCCCACGCCCGCCGAGGTCAGAAGCTTGGACGGAGTCCTCATAGCCACGCGCCTTCCGGACGATGAACCACTAACGCAGATGTCGGGATACAGGTGAAGCAGCGCCAGGAAGAAGCGCGCGTATCCGCAACTTACGCCCCGACCGCCAGCCGGGCAATAGCGGGCGGGTCGGCCCATGCTGGGGGTGTCTGATAGACACTGCCACCGACCGATCAGGCTGCGTAGCGTGATGGTTGTGGACAGAAAAGATGACATCCGTGAGTTCCTGATCTCGCGCCGTGCGAAGATCAGCCCGGAGCGGGCTGGCATCCCCAGCTTCGGGGCGCTGCGCCGGGTGCCGGGCCTGCGCCGTGAGGAAGTGGCGCAGCTCGCCGGGGTGAGCACGGACTACTACACACGGCTGGAACGCGGCAGCATACGCGGCGTCTCAGACTCGGTGCTCGAGGCTGTGGCTTCTGCCCTTCAACTGGACGAGGCCGAGCGGGCGCACCTGTTGGATCTGGCACGGACGGCCAACACGTCGTCACGCCGGGCGCCGAGCCGGCCACCCCGGCAAAGGGTCCGTCCCGGGGTGCTCCGCCTGCTGGACGGGATGACCGGAGTGGTCGCCATGGTGCAGAACGGCCGTTCGGACGTGCTGGCCGCAAACCTGCTGGGCCGGGCGCTGTACGGACCAGTGTTCAACTCGGCCGCCCAGCCGGGGCAGGACACTCAAGGCCGCCTGCCGAACCAGGCGCGCTTCATCTTCCTCGATCCGCGCGCCGGTGACTTTTACCCCGATTGGCGGGCGGTCGCGGCCACCACGGTTGCGATGCTGCGCTCGGAAGCAGGGAGAAACCCGCACGACCGCGAGCTGAACGAGCTCGTCGGGGAGCTGACCACACGCAGCGGGCTGTTTGCTGAGTTGTGGGCCGGGCACGATGTGCGGATCCACACGACGGGAAGCAAACGTTTCCATCACCCGGTCGCCGGGGACTTGTCTTTGCAGTACGAGACGCTGCACCTTCCCGGTGATGAGGGCCAGACCTTGTTCACCTTCACCGCTGAGCCCGGCTCCGCGTCCGAAAATGCGCTGGCATTCCTCGCCAGCTGGGCGGCATCACCTCCCGAAACAACCACCGCCGCTGGTCCTGCCGATGGATCCGCTGGCCCGGAGACGCGCACCCTTGCGCAGCCCGGAACACACACCACAGGAAAGACGAAACCCTCACATGACTGAACAAAAAGACACCATGACCGAGAAAAAGGTCTGGTTCATCACCGGCGCCGGCCGCGGCATGGGCACCGACATCGCGAAGGCAGCCCTCGCAGCCGGCCACGCCGTCGTCGCCACCGGCCGCAATCCGGAAAAGGTCACCCAGGCCGTAGGCGCGAGCGAGGACCTGCTGGCCCTTAAGCTCGACGTCACCGACCCCGCCGACGCGGCGGCCGCCATCCAGGCCGCCGTTGAACGGTTCGGCCGGATCGACGTCCTCGTGAACAACGCAGGCAACTTTTACGCCGGCTTCTTCGAGGAGATCACCCCGGAGGACTTCCGGACGCAGATTGAAACCACCATGTTCGGGCCCATGAACGTCACCCGCGCGGCCCTGCCCGTCCTGCGGGCGCAGCGCTCCGGCCTCCTCGTCACGATCTCCTCCACGGCAGGCATCGCGGGCGGGGAATTCCTCACCGCGTACGCCGCATCGAAGTTCGGCGTTGAGGGTTGGGCTGAGTCGCTGGCCCCCGAGGTGGCCCCGTTCGGCATCCGCACCATGATCGTGGAACCGGGGTTCTTCCGCACCGAGCTGCTCACTCCGGAATCCACCCAGTACGCCGAATCCACCATCGAGGACTATGCCGAGAGGACCGCGCAGACGGTCACGGCGTGGCAGGGTATGAACGGACAGCAGGGCGGGGACCCCGCCAAGCTCGCCAAAGCGCTGCTCCAACTGGCCGAGTTGAACGAACCGCCTCTGCGCTTCGCTGCCGGCGCGGATGCCGTGGGGGTATTCGAAGCCCGGGCCAAGGAACTCCAGGAACAGGCCGACGCCCGCCGCGAACTCTCCAGCAACCTCGCCCACGAGGACGCCTAACACCAAACGCAACGGACGACGGCGGGAGGTCCCGCCGTCGTCCGCTAATCCCTACCACCACCAGGTCAACATTCCGCACGTATTTGACCGGTTTGCCGCCACGCCAGCGGAGAAATGCCGCCTCGCCTGCCGGCAAGAAACAACGGCGCATGTGACGCATATTTTGCATCCGGCCTGCGAGCCTATAGAGTGTGAGCCGTGTCACCCACCAGTGGCACGGCTTATGATCTGCGGCGGGAGAGTCCTGCCGGTACGTTCAGCAGGCGCCGTAGGAGCAAACCCTCCCCAGGAATCTCTCAGGCCCACGTACCGCCGCGGCAAGGCAACTCTGGAAAGCAGTCCGGGAAACCGGGCTCACCGACGGTGCAAGTGGCGCCCTGCTAAAGAGCGGGCAAAGCGGAAACTCTCAGGTCCAATACAGAGCGGGGAGGAACCCGAATCATCGTGGCACCTCGGTGCCACCTGAATTATGGAGTTCCTCAATGACGATCCAGTCGTCCCCGTCCACATTTGCAGACCGCCACATCGGTGCCCGCCGCCAAACAGACATCGACACCATGCTCAAGGCCGTTGGCTACGACAGCGTCGATGGCCTCGTTGACAACGCGGTCCCCGCTTCCATCCGCCAGGAAAAGCCGCTCAGCCTGGACAGCGCTCTCAGCGAAGTTGAGGTGCTCGCCGAGCTGCGCAGGCTGGCCTCCAAGAACCGCACGGCCGTGCAGATGATCGGCCAGGGCTACTACGACACCGTCACGCCGCCGGTGATCCGCCGCAACATCCTCGAAGCCCCCGCCTGGTACACGGCCTACACTCCCTACCAGCCCGAGATTTCCCAAGGCCGGCTCGAGGCGCTGCTGAACTTCCAGACCATGGTCCAGGACCTGACGGCCCTTCCGGTCGCCAATGCGTCCCTCCTCGACGAAGCCAGCGCCGTCGCCGAGGCCGTGCTCTTGATGCGCCGTGCCAATAAGTCCGTAGGACAGAACGCAGGCGCCCGCGACGGCAAGACCGTCCTCGACGCCGACTGCCTCCCGCAGACCATCGCCATCGTCCGGGGCCGCGCCGAAGCCCTCGGCTTCGAAGTGGAGGTTGCCGACCTGTCCAAGGGACTGCCCGACGGCGACATCAACGGCGTCGTCCTCCAGCAGCCGGGCGTTTCCGGCCGGGTCTGGGACCAGTCCGCCGTGATCGCAGAGGCTAAAGACCGGGGCGCGCTCGTGACCGTGGCCGCGGACCTCCTGGCCCTGACGCTGATTACCCCGCCGGGCGAGCAGGGCGCAGACGTCGCTGTCGGCTCCACGCAGCGCCTGGGCGTGCCGCTGTTCTTCGGCGGCCCGCACGCGGCCTACATGGCCGTGCGCGAAGGCATGGAACGCACACTGCCCGGCCGCATTGTCGGCGTCTCCAAGGACAACGCCGGCGTCCCTGCCTACCGCCTGGCCCTGCAGACCCGCGAGCAGCACATCCGCCGCGAAAAGGCCACCTCCAACATCTGCACCGCGCAGGCCCTGCTGGCCATCGTCTCCTCGATGTACGCCGTCTACCACGGCCCCGACGGACTGAAGGCCATCGCCGAGACCGTCCACAACAACGCCCGGGCCCTTGCCGCCACGCTCAAGGTCGCCGGCCGGGAGCTGGTGAACGAGTCCTTCTTCGACACCGTCACAGTCCGCGTGCCCGGCAAGGCACGGAAGGTCATTACCGCCGCCGAGGCCCGGGGCATCAACCTGCGTTTCATCGATGCGGACACGGTTGGCGTGTCAGTCGATGAGACGACGACGGCGGAGGTCCTCTCCGCGGTGGTCGTCGCCTTTGGCGCCGGTCCGGTGGTGCAGGCTGCCGGGTTCGAGTTGCCGGAGTCGGTGCTGCGCACCTCCTCCTACCTGCAGCACCCGGTGTTCAACACCCACCGCTCCGAGACCCAGCTGCTGCGCTACATCCGCAAGCTCTCAGACCGCGACCTCGCCCTGGACCGCACCATGATCCCGCTGGGCTCTTGCACCATGAAGCTCAACGCCACCGCAGAGATGGAAGCCATCTCCTGGCCCGAATTCGCCTCCATCCACCCCTTCGCCCCGGACTCGCAGACCGAGGGCTGGCGCGAACTGATCGACGGCCTGGAAGCTGACCTCGCCGAAATCACCGGCTATGACCAGGTGTCCATCCAGCCGAACGCCGGCTCCCAGGGCGAGCTCGCAGGCCTCCTGGCGATCCGGGGCTACCACCTGTCCCGCGGCGACGAGCAGCGGACCGTCTGCCTCATCCCGGCCTCGGCGCACGGCACCAATGCCGCCTCCGCCGTCCTCGCGGGCATGAAAGTCGTTGTCGTGGCCACCGCTGCTGACGGCACCATCGACCACGCGGACCTGCAGGCCAAGATCGAAGCCCACAAGGACGTCCTCTCGGCGATCATGATCACCTACCCCTCCACGCACGGTGTGTACGACGCCGATGTCCGCGAGGTCTGCGACGCGATCCACGCCGCGGGCGGACAGGTCTACGTCGACGGCGCCAACCTCAACGCCCTGGTCGGCCTGGCGCAGCCGGGCAAGTTCGGCGGGGACGTGTCCCACCTGAACCTGCACAAGACCTTCTGCATCCCGCACGGCGGCGGCGGACCCGGCGTCGGTCCGGTTGCTGCTAAAGCGCACCTGGCGCCGTTCATGCCGGGCGATGCCAACAAGGCCGCGGATGATTCCGGCCCTGCCGGATCAACAGGGGTTGCGATCAGTGCTTCGCGCTTCGGCTCTGCCGGCGTGCTGCCGATTTCCTGGGCCTACGTGAAGCTGATGGGCGGGCAGGGCCTGACCGAAGCCACCAAATCGGCCTTGCTCGCGGCGAACTACGTTGCCGCGCGGCTGGACGAGTACTTCCCGGTCCTCTACACGGGGGAGAGCGGGCTGGTGGCGCACGAATGCATCCTGGACCTGCGCGACCTGACCGCCAAAACCGGCGTCACGGCGGAGGACGTGGCCAAGCGCCTCATCGACTTCGGCTTCCACGCACCCACGCTGTCCTTCCCGGTGGCGGGCACCCTGATGGTGGAGCCCACTGAATCCGAGGACCTCGGCGAAATCGACCGTTTCATCGACGCGATGATCACCATCCGCCAGGAGATCGACCAAGTGGCCAACGGCGAGTTCACCGTGGAGAAGTCCCCGTTGCGCAACGCACCCCACACGGCCGCCGCCGTCGTCTCCTCCGACTGGGACCGTGCCTACCCGCGCGAGCAGGCCGCCTTCCCGGTGCACTCGCTGCGGCAGGACAAGTACTTCCCGCCCGTCGGCCGCATCGACGGCGCCGCCGGAGACCGCAACCTGGTCTGCTCCTGCCCGCCTCTTTCCGAGTTTGAAAACTAGATCTCGACAAGCTCGATCACCGGAAGGTTTTCACATGACTGAGAATTACACCGCCCTTTACGAAGAGCACAAAAAGGCCGGCGCCTCCTTCACCGACTTCGGCGGATGGCAGATGCCCCTGAAATACGCCTCCGAGCTGGCCGAACACCACGCCGTGCGCAACGCCGCCGGCATCTTCGACCTCTCCCACATGGGCGAAGTCTGGGTCACCGGCCCGGACGCCGCAGCGTTCCTGGACTACGCCCTGGCCGGCAAGCTGTCAGCCGTGGCCGTGGGCAAGGCTAAGTACTCTCTGATCTGCCAGGAAGACGGTGGCATCATCGATGATCTGATTTCCTACCGCCGGGCAGACGACACGTACCTCGTGGTCCCCAACGCCGGCAACGCCGTGGTGGTCGCCGCAGCACTGGCCGAAAGGGCAAGGTCCGGCAAAGAAGGCGGCTTCGACGTCACCGTCGAGGACGTGTCCGCCGAGACGTCCCTGATCGCAATCCAGGGCCCGAACGCCGAGGCCATCCTGCTGACGCTGGTCCCGGCCGAGCAGCACTCGCTCGTCACGGAGCTGAAGTACTACGCTGCCGTCGAGGTAGCTATAACCGTCAACGGCACTGCTCAGGAGCTGCTGCTGGCCCGCACCGGGTATACCGGCGAGGACGGCTTCGAGATCTACATTCCCAATGAGGACGCCGCGGGCATGTGGGAGGCATTGCTGGAAACCGGTGCCGGCCACGGGCTCATCCCCGCCGGCCTGGCCTGCCGCGACTCGCTGCGCCTGGAAGCCGGCATGCCGCTCTACGGCAATGAGCTCTCCCGCGAAGGCAACCCCTACGCCGCAGGCCTGGGCCCGGTTGTCTCGCTCGCCAAGGAATCGGACTTCATCGGCAAGGCGGCCCTGAGCGAGCTCAAGGCAGCCGGCGCCGGCTCAACAACCGGCCGCAAGCTGGTCGGCCTCAAGGGCCTGGGACGCCGTGCCGGCCGCGGCCTCTACCCCGTCCTCAAGGACGGCAACGTTGCTGGCGAAGTGACCTCCGGCCAACCGAGCCCCACCCTGGGTTACCCGATCGCCATGGCGTACGTAGACGTCGAACACGCCGCACCGGGCACCGCCCTCGACATCGACCTGCGCGGCAAGGCAGAGCCGTTCGAAGTCGTCGCGCTGCCTTTCTACAAGCGCCAAAAGTAGGTCCCGTCCCGCTGGGTGAGCCTGGCGAAACCCAAAACAAACTTTAAGGATTGAAAAACATGAGCAAAGTAGTTGCTGAACTGAAGTACTCCGCAGAGCACGAGTGGGTTGCTGCTGACGGGTCGGGCCCTGCGGGGATTGGAATTTCGGCCGTGGCTGCCGATGCCTTGGGTGACATCGTCTACGTGGACCTGCCCGAGGTCGGTTCGGCTGTGACCGCCGGGGAGACCTGCGGCGAGGTGGAGTCCACCAAGTCCGTCTCTGACCTGTACTCCCCGGTGACGGGCGAGGTTGTCGAGATCAATGGCGACGTCGTGTCCGATCCGGCGCTGATCAACAGCGATCCGTACGGTGCCGGCTGGCTGTTCAAGGTCGCCGTGACCGAAGAGGGTCCGCTGCTCTCTGCCGAGGAGT
>NZ_JAFHKT010000133.1 GCF_017052465.1 Arthrobacter pascens | reverse complement strand
GCAGCGCGTTCACGAACGCCGCCCCGGCATCGATCGCGCACTGGGCGTAGAACTCCGCCGCTTCCTGCGAGCCGACCGGCAGGTAGCAGACCATCACGTCAACCTCGGCGTCCTTCAGGGCCTGGACGACGTCGACCGGCTTCTTGGTGGACTCCTCGATGGTCTCCAGGTAATACCGGCCCAACCCGTCCAGGGTGTGCCCGCGCTGCACCGTCACACCGGTCGGCGGCACGTCGGCGATCTTGATGGTGTTGTTCTCGCTGGCCAGGATGGCGTCGGCCAGGTCCACGCCGACCTTCTTGCCGTCCACATCAAAGGCCGCGACGAACTTCACGTCGTTGACGTGGTACTTGCCGAACTCCACGTGCATCAGACCCGGGATCGTGGCCTGGGGGTCGGCATCCCGGTAATAGTGGACACCCTGGACCAGCGATGCGGCACAGTTGCCCACACCGACGATAGCGACACGAATCGGATTGGAAGACACGGAACTCCTTAGGGAAAATACTCGCCGCCGTGGCTGGATGACCAGGAACCGGCGACTGCAGCTAACAACCGCTCTGCGACATATTCCGGCGGCTGGTGCGGCGTTCGAGGAGGCTTCCCGAATATTGCCCGGAAACTGACTGGACCTCCTGAAAGGTGCTGCCCTCCATCCTCTCCCCTATGACCAAGGGGCGCCACGCCATGATTGGGCGGTTTGACCTACCCAAAAGAATGGGTAAAGGGTGCGGCGTTGATGCAGCCAAGGGCCAGGCCGAAGACTTCGTCGGGGTCGAGGCGGCGGAGTTCTTCGGCGAGGCAGTCGCGCAGGCTGCGTCGGGGGAGGGAGATGCGTTGGGCGGGCTGGCCGGGTTGGGTGAGTTCGGCGATGGAGAGTCCGGGGCGGAAGAGCTGG
>NZ_JAFHKT010000132.1 GCF_017052465.1 Arthrobacter pascens | reverse complement strand
CGGTTGGCGATGACGGGGGACATGCCGGTGAAGCCGTCGCGGGTTTCGGCGATTTCGTGGATTTGCTTGCGGCAGGCGTACCAGCCGGCGACCATGAGGGCGCAGGCGACGAGGGTCACGAGCAGGGTGAGCGGGGATTCGATGAAGACCATGACGAGCACGCCGAGGAGGAAGAGCAGGGAGAGGTAGCCGGTGTAGGGGGCGCCGAACATCCGGAAGGAGGGGCGTTTGAGCCAGCCTTTGTCGGACCAGCGTTTGAGCTGCATCTGGCACAGCACGATGGTGGCCCAGGTGACGATGATGCCGACGGAGGCGACGTTCAGGACGATTTCGAAGGCCTGTGCGGGGACGAGGTAGTTCAGCGGGACGCCGAGCAGGGAGACGCCGGCGGTGATGGCGATGCCGCCGTAGGGGACGCCGGCTTTGTTCATGCGTTGGGCGAATTTGGGGGCGGAGCCGGCGACGGACATGGAGCGCAGGATCCGGCCGGTGGAGTAGAGCCCGGCGTTGAGGGAGGACAGGGCGGCGGTGAGGACGACGAGGTTCATGATGACGTCCACGCCCTGGATGCCGATGGAGCCGAAGAACG
This sequence comes from Arthrobacter pascens, assembly GCF_017052465.1. Classification (GTDB taxonomy): domain Bacteria; phylum Actinomycetota; class Actinomycetes; order Actinomycetales; family Micrococcaceae; genus Arthrobacter; species Arthrobacter pascens. Next base: position 625 of record NZ_JAFHKT010000132.1, on the reverse strand, counting down.
TCACGAAGGGGCTGACGCCTTTTTCGTAGGAGGTGAAGGGCAGCAGCAGGGCGAGGAGGATGACGGAGCCGACGTAGAACACGGCGATGCGGAAGACCACGGAGTTGATGGCCTTGGGCATGATTTTCTCGGGGTTTTCGGTTTCGCCGGCGGCGGTGCCGACGAGTTCGATGGAGGCGTAGGCGAACAGGACGCCCTGCATGAGGATGATCATGGGCAGCAGGCCGTTGGGGAAGATGCCGCCGTTGTCGGCGATGAGGCTGAAGCCGACTTCCTGGCCGTCGACCGGGGTGCCGAAGATGACGAAGTAGGTGCCCACGATGAGGAACGCGACGAGGGCGGCGACCTTGATCAGGGCGAACCAGAATTCCATTTCGCCGAAGACCTTGACGGAGACGAGGTTCAGGCAGAGTACGACGACGAGGGCGATCAGTGCCCAGGCCCATTGCGGCACGTCGGCCATCCAGGGGATGTATTTGCCGAAGAAGTTCATGTAGAGGGCGGCGGCGGTGATGTCCACGATGGTGGTGGTGGCCCAGTTGATCCAGTAGAACCAGCCGGAGATGAAGGCGGCCTTTTCGCCGTAGAACTCGCGGGCGTAGGAGACGAAGGAGCCGGAGGAGGG
>NZ_JAFHKT010000131.1 GCF_017052465.1 Arthrobacter pascens | reverse complement strand
GGTAGAGCGGGTGCGCGGCGGCTAGTGCCTCGACCCTTGAACGCAGGCCGGACAGGTCGGTTCCGGCGTCGGCCATCAGTGCCTCGGCGATGATGTCCGCCACCTCTTCGAACGCCGCCTCACCGAAACCGCGGGTTGCCAGGGCCGGTGTGCCGATGCGCAGGCCGGAGGTGACCATTGGCGGGCGAGGGTCGAACGGCACCGCGTTGCGGTTGACGGTGATGTCGATCTCCGCGAGCCGGTCCTCGGCCTGCTGCCCGTCGAGCTCGCAGCTGCGCAGGTCCACCAGCACCAGGTGCACGTCGGTGCCGCCGGAGATCACGTTGATCCCCTTAGCGGTGACGTCCGGCTGGACCAGGCGCGCGGCCAAGATCCGGGCGCCGGCCAGCACGCGCTCCTGGCGTTCCTTGAACTCGGCCGAAGCCGCGATCTTGAACGCCACGGCCTTGCCGGCGATGACGTGCTCCAGCGGACCGCCCTGCTGGCCCGGGAACACCGCCGAGTTGATCTTCTTCGCGATGTCGGCGTCGTTGGTCAGGATGATGCCGCCGCGCGGACCGGCGAGGGTCTTGTGCGTCGTGGACGTGGTGACATGCGCGTAAGGGACCGGTGAGGGGTGCAGCCCGGCAGCCACCAGCCCGGCGAAGTGCGCCATGTCCACCATCAGGTACGCGCCCACCGAATCGGCGATCCGGCGGAACTCGGCGAAGTCCAGCTGCCGGGCGTAGGCGGACCAGCCGGCAACGATCAGCTGAGGTTTGTGCTCCTGGGCCAGGCGCTCCACCTCGGCCATGTCGATCCGGTGGTCCTCTTCGCGGACCTGGTACGGAATCACGTTGTACAGCCGGCCGGAGAAATTGATCTTCATGCCATGGGTCAGGTGCCCGCCGTGGGCGAGGTTCAGGCCCATGATGGTGTCGCCGGGCTTGATCAGGGCGTGCATCACCGAGGCGTTCGCCTGCGCGCCGGAGTGCGGCTGGACGTTCGCGTACCCGGCACCGAACAGGGCCTTGACCCGGTCGATCGCGAGCTGCTCGATCACGTCCACGTGCTCGCAGCCGCCATAGTACCGCTTGCCCGGGTAACCCTCGGCGTACTTGTTCGTCAGCACCGAGCCCTGCGCCTGCATCACGGCCACAGCCGTGTGGTTCTCCGAGGCGATCATCTCCAGCCCGCCGCGCTGGCGGGTCAGCTCGTCATCGATCCTCGCCGCGATCTCCGGATCCAGGGCCGACAGTTCGGCGTCCAGGCTCACGGAGACCACCTGCTGGAACGCTGCCGTTGCGGCACCTGCCCCACTCACAGCTCGCCACCGTTCTTCGCCGCGTACTCCTCGGCAGAGAGCAGCGGACCCTCTTCGGTCACGGCGACCTTGAACAGCCAGCCGGCACCGTACGGATCGCTGTTGATCAGCGCCGGATCGGACACGACGTCGCCATTGATCTCGACAACCTCGCCCGTCACCGGGG
>NZ_JAFHKT010000130.1 GCF_017052465.1 Arthrobacter pascens | reverse complement strand
CCAGCTCTTCCGCCCCGGACTCTCCATCGCCGAACTCACCCAACCCGGCCAGCCCGCCCAACGCATCTCCCTCCCCCGACGCAGCCTGCGCGACTGCCTCGCCGAAGAACTCCGCCGCCTCGACCCCGACGAAGTCTTCGGTGAAGTGATTACTATTGGACTGCCACGTACCAATCTAAGGAGTGTCCGTCCCAGTGAGCGCTGACCCTAGAGTAAGCATCCATCCAGACTCTTCCGTCCTCATGGCCGCCATCGCGGCTCGCCTGATCACCAAGCTCGTTGATGTCCAGGACAGATTCGGTGAAGCAACGGTGGTGCTTACCGGAGGCACCGTGGGCATCGGCACCCTGAAGGCCGTGGCGGATTCACCGGCAGCGCCTGCCGTGGACTGGACCAAGGTGAACTTCTGGTGGGGTGACGAGCGCTTCGTCGGCGCCAAGGATCCAGACCGCAACACGCTCCAGGCCCATGAGGCGCTGCTGCAGCACATCAGCATTGATCCTGAGCGTGTCCACGAGCCGGGCTCGTCGGATGACTTCGAGACGCCGGAACTCGCTGCCGAAGACTACGCCCGCCGGCTCGGCGAGGCAGCAGCGGCTGAACACGCGGCCGACATGTCGGATGACAGGCCCGAGAACCCGGGCAAACTGCCCCGCTTCGACGTCGTCCTGCTGGGTGTGGGGCCCGACGCCCACATCGCGTCCCTCTTCCCTGAGCAGGGCGGCATCCGCGAGAAGCAGCTCACGGTCGTGGGGGTGCGCAACTCCCCCAAGCCGCCGCCGCAACGCATCTCCCTGACGCTCCCCGCGATCAATACCGCAGCAGAAGTGTGGATGGTGGTCGCCGGCGAGGACAAGGCAGGAGCGGTTGGGCTGGCCCTTGCAGGCGCCAACCCTGTCCAGGTCCCGGCGGCGGGACCCTCCGGCCGCTCACGCACGCTGTGGCTGATTGACGAGAATGCAGCCTCGCGGGTGCCGGAGCAGCTAGTCCGGAAGGCCCCTGCCGGCTCGTAGCCTTCTCAGCGCTCCAGCCAGGACGTCTTCCGCGTCCTGGCTGGAGCGTCTTTCTTTAACGTAGTCCAGATGGCTCTTGTAGCCGTCGGCGTCATCAACCGGTACCGGGTCCAGGGCCGCACCGGGATGCCGGGAGGCCGGCTTCCCGCAGTGGCGGCAGTCCCAGACTTCGGGGATCTGGTCTTCCGGCAGCTTAACGAAAACAGGCCGCGTCTCGTGTCCCTGGATGCACCAGTAGGAGACACGAATACGCGGCAACTGCTCGCCGGGCGGACCGTCGCCCTGATTCTTCAGTCCCGTTCCGTGTGTGACACCCACGCGGGTGCCCCGGAAGCCGGAAGACGGATGCGCCACCGGGAACTCCTCACTACTAAGGACCATGGCTGTTAAGGTTCAACAGCCACAGTTTAGTGCGGAGTCCCCGGTGGCGTCAGGTGGTTAGGAGTCAGCGGTGCCGGTGAAGCGCATCAGCAGGCCGAGGGCGATGATGACGGCCCCCCAGGTGATGCCCAGGATGACGGTGAACCTGTTCAGGTTCTTTTCCGCGACACCAGAGGAGCTCAGACCGGAACTCATTCCGCCGCCGAACATGTCCGACAGGCCGCCGCCACGTCCCTTATGGAGCAGGATGAGCAAAGTCAGCAGGAGGCTGGTGACGCCCAAGAGGATCTGCAGAATGACATGAAGAACGTCCACGACGGCCTTTCAGAAAATAGGAAATGCGGGAGATTGACCTGTGTCCGGACTAGTCCGTCACCAGGTGACTCTCGAACCTGACAATATTAGCAAACTCGGCCGGGTCGAGGCTGGCGCCGCCCACCAACACGCCGTCAACGTCACGCTCGTTGAGGATGGCCGCGGCGTTGTTGGCCTTGACGGAGCCGCCGTACAGCAGCCGCACCTTGGCCGCGACATCGGCACCGAACAGTTCGGTCAGCTCGGCCCGGATGGCGGCGCACATTTCCTGGGCGTCCTCGGGGCCGGCAACTTCTCCCGTGCCGATGGCCCAGACAGGCTCGTAAGCGACCACAAGCTCGGCGGCCTGCTCCGCCCCGAGACCCTCAACGTTGGCGCGGAGCTGGTCCAGCGTGTGCTGGACATGGGTGCCGGCCTGGCGGATCTCCAGGCCTTCTCCGACGCACAACACCGGAGTGACGCCGTGGCGGAAGGCGGCCTTGACCTTGGCGTTGAGAACGTCGTCAGACTCGTTGTGGATGGTGCGGCGTTCGCTGTGCCCCACCAGGACGTACTTGCACCCGAGCTTGTTCAGGAACTGCCCCGAGATGTCCCCGGTGTAGGCTCCGGAGTCGAATTGGGACAGGTCCTGCGCGCCGTAGGCGACGTCGAGTTCATCGCCCTGGACAAGCGTCTGGACGCCGCGAAGGTCCGTGAAAGGCGGGAAGACGGCTACTTCCACCCGGTTGTAGTCATGCTTGGCGTCGGACAGGGTCCAGGCCAGCTTCTGCAGGAGGGTGATGCCCTGGACGTGGTCCATGTTCATCTTCCAGTTGCCCGCAATGAAGGGGGTGCGGTCAAAAGTGCCGTTAGTTGACGTTGTCACGTGTTCTCCAAAAGTGCGGCTCAAAATGTGCTGATCATGTGAAGCAGCTGGCAGGGCGCCCGATACCTGCGGTTCAGGCGCCCTGCCGGCTGGGAGTGTTTAGCGGTCCAGAACGCTCAGGCCCGGGAGTTCCTTGCCTTCAAGGTATTCCAGGCTGGCGCCGCCTCCAGTGGAAATGTGCCCGAACTGGTCGTCAGCGAAGCCGAGGGTCCGGACTGCGGCGGCGGAGTCGCCGCCGCCCACGACGGTGAACGCGTCCGTCTCGGTCAGTGCCTGCGCTATGGCGCGCGTGCCGCCGGAGAAGGCTTCGAATTCGAAGACACCCATGGGGCCGTTCCAGAACACTGTCTTGGCAGCACCAATCCGCTCGGCGAAGGCCTTTGCGGAGTCCGGTCCGATGTCCAGTCCTATGCCCTGGGCGCCGAAGCTGCTGCTTTCGATGGCATCTGCACTGACCGTCTCATGGTCTGCGTCCGCGGCGAATTTCGCTGCAACCACAACGTCGGTGGGCACCACAAACTCGGTGCCGGCATCGGCAGCGCGCTTGAGGTAGTCCTGGACCACGGGGATCTGGTCCTCTTCCAGCAGGCTTCCGGCCACGCGGTGGCCCTCCGCCGCGAGGAAGGTGAACAGCATGCCGCCGCCGACGAGGATGGTGTCAGCCTTACCGATGAGGTTGTCGATGACAGCGAGCTTGTCGGAAACCTTCGAACCGCCGAGGACCACCACGTAGGGGCGCTGGGTGTCTGCCGTGAGCTTGCGCAGCACCTCCACTTCCGTGTGGACAAGGTCGCCCTGGTACGAGGGAAGCCGCGTGGCGACGTCGTAGACGCTGGCGTGCTTGCGGTGCACTGCACCGAAAGCGTCATCCACGAAGGCGCCGTTGTCGCCCGTCAGTGCCACAAGCTCATCCGCAAAGGCGCCGCGCTCGGCGTCGTCCTTGCTGGTTTCGCGGGCGTCGAAGCGGACGTTTTCGAGGACCAGGACCTGTCCGTCCTGCAGCGAGGACGCAAGCTCCTTCGCTGACTGTCCAACCGTGTCCTCGGCGAGCGAGACGGGGAACGACGCAAGCTCGGCCAGCCGGTCGGCTGCGGGCTTGAGCGAGTACTTATCGTCCGGGGCGCCCTTGGGGCGGCCCAGGTGGGCTGTTACCAGCACGCGGGCACCGGCGTCCGTGAGCTTTCCCAGCACTGGCAGTGAGGCCTTGATGCGGCCGTCGTCAGTCACTGTAGAGCCGTCGAGCGGCACATTCAGGTCACTTCTGACCAGAATGTACCGCCCGCGGACACCTTCAGCGATCAGTTCGTTGAGGGTGTGAAATGTCATGTAGCTAACCCTAGCCCAGCTTTGCGGCGACGAGCTCCGTGAGGTCCACGAGTCGGTTCGAGTAGCCCCATTCGTTGTCATACCAGGAAACAACCTTGACCTGGTTTCCAATGACCTTGGTCAGTCCGGAGTCGAAGATCGACGACGCGGGGTCGCCCACGATGTCCGAGGAGACGATGGGCGCGTCGGTGTAGCTCAGGATTCCCTGGAGCTCGTCGGACTCGGCGGCCTTCTTCAGGGCGGCGTTGACTTCCTCGACGGTGGTTTCGCGGGAGACGGTGACGGTGAGGTCCGTGGCGGAACCGGTGGGGACCGGAACGCGGATGGCGTAGCCGTCCAGCTTGCCCTTGAGTTCCGGCAGGACGAGCCCGATGGCCTTGGCTGCACCGGTGGAGGTGGGAACCATGTTGATCGCGGCGGCGCGGGCACGGCGGAGGTCGTTGTGCGGGCCGTCCTGCAGGTTCTGGTCAGCCGTGTAGGCGTGGACGGTGGTCATCAGGCCACGCTCGATGCCGAACTCGTCGTTGATGACCTTGGCCAGGGGGCCGAGGCAGTTGGTGGTGCAGGACGCGTTGGAGATGATGTGGTGAGCTGCGGGGTCGTACAGTTCGTGGTTCACACCCATCACGATGGTGATGTCCTCGTCGGAGGCCGGGGCGGAGATCAGGACCTTCTTGGCGCCAGCTTCGATGTGCTTCTTGGCAGCAGCGGCCTTGGTGAAGAAGCCGGTGGACTCGATGACGATGTCCACGCCGAGCTCGCCCCAGGGCAGATTGGCCGGATCCCGCTCGGCGAGGACTTTGATGGCGTTGCCGTTGACGACCAGGTTGCCTTCTTTGACCTCAACGGTTTCCTTCAGGCGGCCGCCGACGGAGTCGTACTTCAGCAGGTGGGCAAGTGCCTCGGGGCTGGTGAGGTCGTTGACGGCAACGATCTCGAGGTCCGCGCCCTGCGCAAGTGCTGCGCGGAAGTAGTTGCGGCCGATGCGGCCAAAGCCGTTGATACCAATACGGGTGGTCACTTTTTCAGTCTCCTTGGTGCTTGTGAAGCACAACTAGTTGAGAGGGCGTTCAAGCCAACTAACAGATCCCGCACGCCATTGGGCAGAGATGATTACCAGATCGGAGGGCGACCAGCCACATTGCTGAAGGCTAACCGCCTTCCGTGATCCATCTTACGTTTAAGAAGGTCCGCCCCCGCAAGTGCGGGGGCGGACCGTCCATAATTCGGCCCTAAACGGGCCTAATGTGAAGTTTGTTACCAGCGCATGTTGCGCGGGTCACAACCGATTAGAGCGTGATCAAACCGGTGGCGTTGGCACGTGCTGCGGCGAAGCGCTGCGCGACGTCGGCCCAGTTCACGATGTTCCAGAAGGCCTTAACGTAGTCAGCCTTGACGTTGACGTAGTCGAGGTAGAAGGCGTGCTCCCACATGTCCAGCATGAGCAGCGGCGTGGTGCCGAGTGCCACGTTGCCCTGCTGGTCATAAAGCTGTTCGATGACGAGGTTGCCGCCGATGGGCTCGTAGGCCAGGAAGCCCCAGCCGGAACCCTGCAGGCCAAGTGCGGCTGCGGAGAACTGGGCGCGGAAAGCGTCGAACGAGCCGAAAGCGTCATCGATGGCGGCAGCCAGCTCGCCTTCCGGCTTATCGCCACCGTCCGGCGAGAGGTTGTTCCAGAACACGGAGTGGTTGATGTGGCCGCCCGTGTGGAAGGCCAGGTCCTTGGAAAGGCGGTTGATGTTGGCAAAGTCGCCCTTCTCGCGGGCTTCCGCAAGCTGGGCCAGCGCGTTGTTGGCGCCCGCTACGTAGGCGGCATGGTGCTTGCTGTGGTGCAGCTCCATGATCTTCGCGGAGATGTGGGGCTCCAGCGCTGCGTAGTCGTACTTGAGTTCGGGCAGAACGTACTCGGTCACAAAATCCTCCAATGTCGTGGACAGTTTGTCCGGTTTGCTAACTCTCGGATTGTGCATCCGGATGACGGATCACCCGGAAATCTCAATGGCGGGATCTGGCTGCCTCCGAGCCGTAACTCGCGGTCCGCCGGATAAGTCCACCATCTGGTCTTGATTCTAGGGGCGCCGTTACTCGTCCAGCATTTCCGGCGTCACATTGGCATCCGTCCCCGGAATGCCGAGATCGGACGCGCGTTTGTCCGCCATGGCGAGCAGGCGCCGGATCCGGCCGGCGATTGCGTCCTTGGTCATGGGCGGATCCGCAAGCCGGCCGAGTTCGTCGAGGCTGGCCTGCTTGTGCGCTACCCGGAGCTCCCCCGCGTATTTCAGGTGGTCGGGGACATCGTCGCCCAGGATCTCCAGGGCGCGGTCAACCCGTGCGCCGGCGGCCACGGCGGCCTGGGCCGAGCGGCGGAGGTTGGCGTCGTCAAAGTTGGCGAGGCGGTTGGCTGTGGCCCGCACTTCCTTGCGCATCCGCCGTTCCTCCCACACCATGAGCGCGTCGTGCGCGCCCATCCTGGTAAGCAGGGCGGCGATGGTATCGCCGTCACGGATCACCACGCGGTCCACTCCCCTGACCTCCCGCGCCTTGGCCTGGATTCCAAGCCGGCGGGCGGCCCCGACGAGGGCCAGTGCCGACTCCGGGCCGGGGCAGGTGACTTCCATCGACGACGACCGGCCCGGCTCGGTGAGCGACCCGTGGGCGAGGAAGGCGCCGCGCCACACGGCCTCGGCGTCGGCGGCGGACCCGTTGACCACCACCGACGGAAGGCCCCGCACCGGGCGCCCCCGGGCATCCAGGAGGCCGGTCTGGCGAGCCAGTGCCTCGCCGTCACGGACCACCCGCACCACGTAGCGGCTGCCGCGCCGCAGCCCGCTGCCGGAGACCACGATGATTTCGCTCTGGTGCCCGTACACCTCTGCGATGGCCGCCCGCAGGCGCCTCGCCGTCGATGCCAGGTCCACCTCGGCTTCGATGACGATCCGGCCGGAAATGATGTGGAGCCCTCCGGCGAAGCGGAGCATGGCCGAGACTTCGGCCTTTCGTACCGAGGACTTCTTAATGTCCAGGCGGGACAGTTCTTCCTTGACTGATGCTGTCAGTGCCATGGCACCTTCCTAACTGTTCCCGAAAATATCCTGGTAGGCCGTTGCCAGCCGCAGGGGGTCGTGGACGGGACGCCGACCCGAAGCCCCTACTTTACCCAAGACGACCTCGGCTCCGATCATCCCGGCGGCCCGCTCAAACTCCTTCACGTCTGAAACGGACGCGGGGTCGGCCAGCACGACGTCGGCGCTGAAGTCCGGTGCGTAACTGCGCAGCACGTGCAGGTGGTCGGCGGCGGACATCCCGGAGGTTTCCTTCGTGTCCATGGCCAGGTTCATGGTGAGGCAGCGTTTGGCCGGCGTGTCGCACAGCGCCTGCCTCATCTCCGGCAACAGCAGGTGCGGGAGGACCGAGGTGTACCAGGATCCAGGGCCCAGGATCACCCAGTCGGCAAGTTCGATCGCCGTCAGGGCTTCAACGCAGGCCGGCGCATCCTCGGGCATGAGTCGGACGCTTTCGAGCGAACCGGCCACCGCGCAGCGCGCCTGGCCCCTGATGGTGGTGAGGGTGCTGCTGCCGTCCGGTGCGGTAACGCGCACGTCGCCCTCAATGGTGAGCGGCACCGTGGACATGGGCAGGACCTGGCCGCGGGCCCCAAGCAGTGCCCCCGCCCACTTCAACCCGGCCACGGCGTCGCCAAGCAGCTCCCACAGGGTGACGATCAGCAGATTGCCCATGGCGTGGTCGTCCAGGGAACCGCCGCCGGGCCCCGAGCGGAAGCGGTGCTGCATGACATCGCGCCACGTGCGCCCCCAGTCGGTGTCGTCACAGAGTGCCGACAGTGCCATGCGGAGATCGCCCGGCGGCAGGACGCCGTACTCTTCGCGGAGGCGGCCGGAGGATCCGCCGTCGTCCGCCACGGTGACCACCGCCGTCAGTTCGGAGGTCAGCAGCCGCAACGCCGAGAGGGATGCCGCGAGGCCGTGGCCTCCGCCAAGGGCCACCACGGAGGGGCCCTTGGCCTGCTGCGAGCCCGCCAGGCCTGACGGTGGGATGAGGGGCAGCGGGCCGGTCAGCACGCCCATTATTCGCGGCCCAGGTCCCGGTGGGTGGTGGTCACCGTTACGCGCGGATATTGCGCCAGCTTCTTGGAAAGCTCGACGGCGACTGCCACCGACCGGTGCTTCCCGCCGGTGCATCCCACGGCGATGGTGGCATAGTGCTTGTTTTCGCGGCGGTACCCGTCGAGGACAGGCTCGAGGGCCATGACGTAGCGTTCCACGAACGTCGGGACGCCCTCGGCCTCGAGGACGTAGTCGCTGACGTCCTGGTCGAGGCCGGTGTGCGGCCTCAGTTTGGGCACCCAGTGGGGGTTGGGAATGAACCGGACGTCCGCAACGTAGTTCGCGTCGACAGGCAATCCATATTTGAAGCCGAAACTCATGATGTTCAGGCGCAGTGCCACCGGGCCGGTCTCGGAGAAGAGCTCGGTGATGGCGGTGGCCAGGCCGTGGACGTTGAACGCGGACGTGTCCAGCACCAGGTCGGAGGAATCCCGCAGCTCCTTCAGGAGCTCGCGTTCGGCGGCAATGCCGTCAAGGATCCTGCCGCCACCCTGCAGCGGGTGCGGACGCCTGCCCTGCTCGAAGCGGCGGACAAGGACGTCGTCGCTCGCGTCAAGGAACAGCACCCGGAAGGTGACACCGCTGGCCGCCAGGGCGTGGAGGGCGGCGCGGATGTCGGCGAACAGCGCCTTGCTCCGAACGTCCACCACGACGGCGAGCCTGGGGATCGTCTGGGGGGCGTGCGACACCAGTTCCGCCAGGGTGCCCAGCATCTGCGGCGGCAGGTTTTCGACGACGTACCAGCCGTGGTCCTCCAGCGCGTCGGATGCCGTGCTGCGGCCGGCTCCGGACATGCCCGTGACCACGAGCAGTTCCGCCTCGACCGGCTTCACTGGCGTGAGGCCTTCCTCATCGACGCCGGTTCCTGCCGTCGGCTCTGCCATTAATTCCAGCCCCATTTCTGCTCTAGCTTGCCGTGTGCGTGCACAGAAGTGCGCGCGGCAAGATTTCCGTACTTACCCTAGCTAAGAATCAGGACGCGGGCTAAGTTTCCAGCACTTCGCCCGTGGTCATATTGATGGCCGGAACGGCATCCACGGACTCGGCCCCCGCGCCGTTGGCACTGAAATGGGTGACAATGGCCGCCGCGAGGGCTGGGCCGATGCCCTTGGCTGCCGTGAGCTCCTCAGCAGTTGCCGCCTTGATCTTCCGCACGGACCCGAAGTGGGCAAGCAGCGCCTTGCGCTTGGAATCGCCGAGGCCGGGGACGCCGTCAAGGGCAGAAACCGTCATCGCCTTTCCGCGCTTCTGCCGGTGGAACGAGATGGCAAAGCGGTGCGCCTCGTCGCGGATGCGCTGCAGCATGTACAGGCCCTGCGAGGAGCGGGGCAGGATGACCGGGAAGTCACTGTCCGGCAGCCACACCTCCTCCAGCCGCTTGGCCAGCCCCACCACGTAGACGTCGTCCACACCGAGTCCGGCCAGGGCACGCGCGGCGGCGTTGACCTGCGGTTTTCCGCCGTCAACCACCACAAGGTTGGGAGGATAGGCAAACTTGGCCCGCGGCGCCGCGGTGGTGGTGTCCGCCAGTGCCCCTCCATTGCCGCCGGCAGGAGCCGGCGCCGCGATCCCGACGTCGGACGCGTCCACCTGCGCTGTCTTGTCCAGCAGGTAGTGCCGGAAGCGCCGGGTCAGGACGTCGTGCATGGCGGCGGTGTCATCGGTCGCCGCCGCCCCGGTGATGGAGAACTTCCGGTAATCGGATTTCTTGGGCAGGCCGTCCTCCACCACCACCATTGATGCGACCACGTTGGTTCCCTGGACATGCGACACGTCGTAGCACTCGATCCGCAACAGCGGCACGGGCAGCTCAAGGGCCTCCTGGAGTTCCTGCAGTGCCTGCGACCGCACCGTGAGGTCACCGGCCCGCCTGGTCTTGTGCAGCCTCAGGGCGTGTTCCGCGTTCTCCCGGACGGTGGACATCAGGGCGGCCTTGTCGCCGCGCTGCGGCACCCGGATATCCACCTTGGCGCCCCGCAGGCCGCCCAGCCACACCGCCAGCTCCGCGGCATTGCTTGGCTCCACGGGGACCAGCACCTCGCGGGGAAGCCTCCCCTGGACTTCGGCGTCCTCGCCGTAGACCTGCTGCAGCAGGTGTTCCACGAGGTCCGGGGTGGTGGAGTCCTCCACCTTTTCGACCACCCAGCCGCGCTGGCCCCTGACCCTGCCCCCGCGGACGTGGAACACCTGGACTGCAGCTTCGAGTTCGTCCTCATGGAGTGCGAAAACATCGGCGTCGGTGTCTTCGGCCAGCACCACGGCGTTCCGCTCGAAGACCTTGCGGAGGGCCGCGATGTCGTCGCGGATCCTGGCGGCCCGCTCATAGTCCAGCTCAGCGACGGCGGCAGCCATGTCCTTTTCCAGCCGCGCGATAAAGCGCTTGGCTTCGCCGCCCATGAAGGCACAGAAGTCTTCGGCCAGGGCCCGGTGCTCCTCAGGGGTGACTCGGCCGACGCAGGGCGCCGAGCACTTGTCGATGTAGCCGAGCAGGCACGGCCGGCCACTGGCTTGGGCGCGCTTGAGGACACCGGCGCTGCAGCTGCGCACCGGGAACACACGCAGCAGGGTGTCCATGGTTTCCCTGATCGCACCGGCCGTATAGGGACCGAAGTAGCGGGTTCCCTTCCGCCGCTCTCCGCGCATCACCTGCACGCGGGGCAGCTTCTCCCCCATGGTGACGGCAAGGTACGGGTACGTCTTGTCGTCCCGGAAGACAACGTTGAATCGCGGCTTGAATTCCTTGATCCAGGTGTATTCCAGCTGCAGCGATTCCAGTTCGCTTCCGACGACGGTCCACTCAACGCTGCTTGCGGCGTGGACCATCGCGTGCGTCTTTGGCAGGAGGCCCGCGGGATTGGCGAAGTACGAGTTCAGGCGAGAGCGGAGGTTCTTTGCCTTGCCGACGTAGATGACCCTGCCGTGGGGATCCCGGAACCTGTATACGCCCGGATTGGTTGGAATTTCACCCGTCTGGGGTCGGTAACTTGCTGGATCTGCCACGCTTCCAGTCTACTGAGCCTGCGGACGCCTGCTGGCCGTCCCTACTCGATGGCCTTGCTCTGGTTATAGCCCGTGGAGCGTTCCTGCCCACTGAGCTCCGCGATGGCGTCCATGATGCGGTCGGTTACCTGCCGGCGCGCCGGCAGGGAGTGGTCCGGCCCGGTCTTCTCGAAGTACAGCGGCTCGCCGACCTTCATGATGAAATGCTGGGGCTTCACGGCATTGCGGCCCGCGGGCTGCAGCTTCTCCGTGCCGATGAGGCCAACGGGGATGACGGGTGCTCCTGTGGTGAGGGCAAGCCAGCCCACCCCGGTCCGGCCACGGTAGAGGATGCCGTCGCGTGAGCGGGTGCCCTCGGGGTAGATGCCGATGCCTCTGCCGTCCTCCAGGATGTCCAGGAGGGTCCGCAGGGCCTGCACGCTCGCGGCCTGCTCGCCGCGCTCCACGGGAATCGAGCCGACAGCCTGGAAGAAGGACTTCATCAGGCGCCCCTTGACGCCCTTCGTCGTGAAATATTCGGCCTTGGCGAAGAAGGCCACGGGGCGCGGCATCAGCGCCTGCACGATCACGCTGTCCAGAAAGGAAAGGTGGTTGGGTGCCACGATGAAGGGCCCGTCCTTCGGCACGTTCTCCAGGCCGGTCACAGTGGGCCGGCAGGTGCCCGAGATCAGCCCGCGGGTGGTCCACCTGATGCCGTCAAAGAGCTCCATCGTTGCGCACCTCGCTCAAAGCCGCGGCCCGGACAGATTCCAGCTCCTCGATGGCGTTGCGGAGGCTCGGGGCGTCATGGACCACGGCCACAGCCCCTGCTGCCTCAAGTTCGCCGTCGGGGGCGAACCCCCAGCTGACACCGATGCAGTCGATGCCGTTGGCGAGGGCACCTGCCACGTCCTGCGCACGGTCGCCCACCATGATGGCGTGCTGCGTGCGGAGCTCTGCCATGGCGGCGGCGATGATCCCGGTCTTGCCGATGGGGCCGGCCGCTGCGGCGGTTTCGTCCACAGCGGATCCGTGGATCGCCGCGAACCGGCGGGCAATCTTGTGGTGTTCCAGGACCACGTGCGCGAGGTTCTCCGGCTTTTGGGTTGCCACCGCCACGGGGCGCCCTGCTGCCGCGTAGCTTTCCAGAAGCTCTGCGATTCCCGGGTAGAGGCGGCTTTGCGAGATGCCTGTGTCCAGGTAGCGCATCCGGTAGCTGCGGATGACGTTCTTCAGCATGGCTGGCGGAACTCCCGCGATGGTCAGCAGTGAGTCACTCAGCTTTGGCCCGACCATCGCGTCCAGGAGATCCTGGCTCGGGACGGGGATCCCGAATTCAGTGAGAGCCGCGGCAATTCCGTCTGTTATGCCGCCGGCCGGATCGACAAGAGTGCCGTCCAGGTCGAAGATCACGGGCACTGTTGTTGAAGTCACCGGCTTAGTTTCTCACGAGAGCACCCCTGCACAAATTCACATGCCGTGCCGGGAATACTTCCCGGCACGGCATGTGTCCGTTCATGGCCCCCACGAGCCCCGGTGCCGGTGCAGGCCCGGGGGCTGCCGTCCTAGCCGAGAATCTCGGCCAGGAAGGTCGCGGTGTGGCTCTCCTTCGATTTGGCCAGCTGCTCGGGCGTACCCGACGCCACGATCCGGCCTCCCCCCGAGCCGCCGTCCGGTCCGAGATCCACGATCCAGTCCGCGCTCTTGATGACATCGAGGTTGTGCTCGATAGTAATGACGGTGTTGCCCTTGTCCACCAAACCCTGGAGCACGAGCAGCAGCTTCCGGATGTCCTCGAAGTGCAGGCCCGTGGTGGGCTCGTCCAGAACATAAATGCTGCGGCCGTTCGAACGCTTTTGGAGTTCGGCAGCCAGCTTGACGCGCTGGGCTTCGCCGCCGGAGAGCGTGGTGGCAGGCTGGCCCAGGCGCACGTACCCCAGGCCGACGTCCACCAGCGTGTTCAGGTGGCGCGCAATCGGCGAGAAGGCGGCGAAGAACTCGGCGCCCTCCTCGATGGGCATGTTCAGCACGTCCGCAATGGTCTTGCCCTTGTAGTGCACCTCGAGCGTCTCGCGGTTGTACCGGGCACCATGGCAGACCTCGCACGGGACGTAGACGTCCGGCAGGAAGTTCATCTCGATCTTCAGGGTGCCGTCACCGGAACAGGCCTCGCACCTGCCGCCCTTGACGTTGAAGGAGAACCGCCCGGGCAGGTAGCCGCGGACCTTGGCTTCGGTGGTCTCGGCAAACAGTTTGCGGATGTTGTCGAAGACACCTGTGTAGGTGGCCGGGTTGGAGCGCGGCGTGCGGCCGATCGGGCTCTGGTCCACATGGACCACCTTGTCGAGGTGCTCCAGCCCCTGCACCGTGCGGTGCCGGCCGGCGACCTGCTTGGCGCCGTTGAGCTTGTTGGCCAGCACTTTGTAGAGGATCTCGTTGACGAGGGTGGACTTGCCCGAGCCGCTGACCCCGGTGACGGCCGTGAACAGGCCCAGCGGAAAGGCGGCGTCGACGTTGATCAGGTTGTTTTCCCTGGCCCCGACGACCTTGATTTCGCGTTTTTTGTCGTACTTCCGCCGCTTCTTGGGGACGTCGATCTTCTTGCGCCCGGAGAGGTAGTCACCGGTAAGGGACGCATTGTTTTCGAGCAGGGATGCGTAGGAGCCCGAGTGGACCACCTGCCCGCCGTGTTCCCCCGCCCCCGGTCCAATGTCCACGATCCAGTCGGCTTCATGGATCGTGTCTTCATCGTGCTCCACAACGATGAGCGTGTTGCCCATGTCCCGGAGCCTGGTGAGGGTTTCGATCAGCCGGCGGTTGTCCCGCTGGTGCAGCCCGATGGAGGGCTCGTCCAACACATACAGCACACCGACCAGGCCGGAACCGATCTGCGTGGCAAGCCGGATCCGCTGGGCCTCGCCGCCGGAAAGTGTTGCGGACGGGCGTTCGAGGTTCAGGTATTCCAGGCCGACGTCGAGCAGGAAGGTCAGCCGGGCCTGGATCTCCTTCAGGACCTGGTGGGCGATCTGCGCTTCACGTCCGGTCAGCACCAGGTTGTTGAGGAATGCGGCGCACTCCCGCATGGGCAGCGCAGCTACCTCGGCAATCGATTTGCCGTTGATCAGGACCGACAGCGACGCCGGGTTGAGCCTGGCACCGTTGCACGCAGGGCAGGGAACCTGCCGCATGTATTCCTCGTAGCGGTCGCGGGCCCAGTCCGAGTCCGTCTCGCCGTGCTTGCGGTGCACATACTGGATGGCGCCTTCGAACCCTGTGCTGTATTTGCGCTCCCGGCCAAACCTGTTGCGGTACTGGACCACAACCTTGTGGTCTTTGCCGTGCAGAACGGTCTGGCGCACGTCAGCCGGCAGCTTCTCCCATGGCGTGTCCATGGAGAAGCCCACCTCCTTGGCGAGCCCGTCCAGCAGCCGGTTCCAATATTCCGTGGTGGCGGTGCCGAGCGACCAGGGCGCGATGGCACCCTCTGCCAGGGACAGCTCGGGGTTGGGGACGATCAGGTCCTCATCGACTTCGAGGCGCGTTCCGATGCCGCTGCAGGCCGAGCAGGCGCCGAACGGGTTGTTGAACGAGAATGACCGGGGCTCGATTTCATCGATGGCCAGCGGGTGCTCGTTCGGGCAGGCAAGGTTCTCGGAGAACGCCCGCAGCCGGTCGGGCGAATCGGCCTCGAGGTCCACGAATTCGGCCAGCACACGGCCTTCGGCCAGTCCGAGGGCCGTTTCGATCGAATCGGTCAGCCGCTGGCTGATGCCTTCCTTAACCACTAGGCGGTCTACCACCACTTCGATGGTGTGCTTGAACTGCTTGCCGAGCTTGGGCGGATCGCTGAGCTGGATGAGCTCGCCGTCCACGCGGGCACGCGAGTAGCCCTTTGCGGTCAGTTCCTTGAAGAGGTCAACGAACTCGCCCTTGCGGCCGCGGACCACGGGCGCGAGCACCTGGAACCGCGTGCCCCCTTCCAGCTCCAGCAGCTGGTCCACGATCTGCTGCGGCGTCTGCTTGATGACGGGCTCGCCGCAGACCGGGCAGTACGGACGGCCCACCCGCGCCCAAAGGAGGCGCATGTAGTCGTAGATCTCGGTGATGGTACCGACAGTGGAGCGGGGGTTCTTGCTCGTGGACTTCTGGTCGATCGAGACCGCGGGCGAAAGGCCTTCGATGAAGTCGACGTCGGGCTTGTCCACCTGGCCCAGGAACTGCCGGGCGTAGGCAGAGAGGGATTCGACGTAGCGGCGCTGGCCCTCGGCGAAGATCGTGTCGAAGGCGAGGGACGACTTCCCTGATCCGGACAGCCCGGTGAAGACGATCATGGCATCGCGCGGAAGATCTAGGTCCACGTTGCGGAGGTTGTGCTCTCGGGCGCCCTTGACGATCAGGCGGGACAGGTCCGGGCGCACCGGCTTCGCAGAGGTCAGGGGCACGACGGCGGAGTGGGCATCTACGGCTGTTTCTTCAGCTACGGCTTTAGGCACCATCCAATGCTAATCGAAAACTTCTTCGAATATCCACGCCCCCGCTATTCCGCGTCGTAGGCCGCCGCCAGCAGGTGCACAGCCTCCGCGAACGTGGCGCCCTGCGACTTTGCCGCGGCGGCGAATTCCGCGGCGGCCGCCGAAAGCGCTCCCCAGCGTTCATCCCGGGCGCACACGACGGTCCCGTTCCGGCCCTTCGTGGCCACCACGCCGGCAGCTTCAAGTTCCTTATAGGCCCGTGCGACCGTATGGGGAGCCACACCGAGAACCTCGGCAAGGTTCCTGACTGCGGGCAGCCGGGTCCCGGGGGCGATCTTGCCCTGGTCCGCCTGCTCGATGACGTGAAGCCGGAGCTGCTCGTAGAGGGCCACGGAGCTGCCGTGGTTGGGTTTCCACTGTCCGGGGAAGGGCTGGCCGGTGCTCACAGGGCCGGCTCTCCCGCGCTGCCGTTTGCCCGGCCGGGAGTGTTTTGGACGGCCTTGCCATGCGTACCGGTGTCCTGCGCCGCGGCGGCGGCCCTGTCGAGTCCGCGGAACTGGGCGTTGTAGAGCCGCGTGTAATATCCGTCTCCGGACAGCAGGCTCTGGTGGGTTCCCTGTTCAACAATGCGTCCGTGGTCCATGACCAAGATTAGATCAGCGTCGCGGATCGTGGACAACCTGTGGGCAATGACGAAGCTGGTCCTGCCCCGGCGCAACCTCTTCATGGCCAGCCGGATCTGCACCTCTGTCCGCGTGTCCACGGAGCTGGTGGCTTCGTCCAGGATGAGAACGCTGCGCCCGGCCAGTTCGGCCCGGGCTATGGTGATCAGCTGCCGCTGCCCCTGGCTCAGCGAATCACCGTCGTTGCCGAGCCGGGTGGAGTAGCCGCCCGGCAACGCGCGGAGGAAGGGGGCGACGTGGGTTGCCTCGGCTGCGGCCACAATGTCCGCGCCGCTTGCCCCCGGCCGTCCGTACTCGATGTTTTCCCGGATCGTTCCGCTGAAAAGCCAGACATCCTGCAGGACCACGCCGAAATGCGAGCGCAGGGAGTCGAGCGGCACGTCAGCGATGTCGGTGCCGCCGAAGGTGATGCGGCCGGAATCGATCTCATAGAAGCGCATCAGCAGGTTGACCACAGTGGTTTTGCCGGCGCCCGTGTGGCCCACGATTGCCACCGTCTGCCCTGGCAGGACGGAGAAGGTCAATCCGCTGACGGCGGGAACCCCGGGGACGTAGCCGAATGTCACGTTCTCGAACTCGATCCGCCCGCTGAGGCTTTGCTTCCCGGCCGCGGCGGCGGCATCAGCGATCTCCTCCGAATCCAGGAGGGAGAACACCCGCTCCGCGGACGCGGCGCACGACTGCATCAGCGTGAGCATTCCGCCGATCTGTCCCATCGGTTGGGTAAAGAGCCTGCTGAACTGGATGAACGCCTGGACGCCGCCGATGGTCATGGCCCCCGCCGCGACCTGCAGGGCGCCCACCACGGCCACGGCCACGTAGTTGAGGTTGGCGATGAACACCATCAGGGGCTGCACGGCGCCCGACATGTACTGCGCCCTGGCAGAGGTACGGGCCAGCCGGTCGTTTCCGCTGGCGAAAATCTGCGAGACAGCGTCCTGCTGTCCGAAGGCCTTGATGACCTCGTGCCCCGTCACGTATTCCTCGATGTGCGCGTTCAGCGCTCCCGTTGAAGCCCACTGCTCGGCGAAGTAGGCCTGGGACTTCCGGGCAATCAAAACGGTAATGAGGGTGGAAACGGGAACCGAGACAAGGGCTATGGCGGCCAGCAGCGGCGAGATCCACAGCATCATGGCCAGCGAACCGCAGAGCATCAGGACAGCCATGATCACCTGCGTCAGCAGCTGGTTCAGGGACTGGGAGATATTGTCGACGTCGTTGGTTGCCCGGCTGAGCACGTCACCGCGCGTCTGCTCCTGGAAGTGCGACGACGGCAGCCGGTGCAGCTTGTCTTCGACAGCAGCACGCAGCTCAAAAACGAGTTCCTGCACGGCGTTGGCGGTGAGCACCCCCTGCAGCCAGTTGAACAGCGAAGTCCCTATGTACATCAGCGCCACCACCAGCAGCAGCCGCGCCAGCCTGCCCTCGTCAAAGTCACCGCCGACGAACGCCTCCACCACCACGTCCGTGGCATCCCCAAGGAGTTTCGGGGCGGTGACGTTGAGTGCCGCGAACCCGCAGGTGGCCGCCACGGCGATGAGCATCCGCCCCCTGGACGGGGCCAGGAGTCCGATGAGCCGGGCCGCGGCCGCCCGGAAGGCTCCGCCCGGCCGCGCGGCGGCGTGTGCACCCCTCACTGCAGCACGCCTCTCATGGCAGCCCGTTCATGGCGAGCTGGGACTCGGCTATCTCTCGGTAGGTCCGGGAGGTCCGGAGCAGGTGCGCGTGCGTTCCCTGCGCCTCGAGGCGGCCGTCGTTGAGGACGAGGATCTGGTCGGCATCCATGATGCTGGCGATCCGCTCGGCTACCACGATCACTGTGGCGGTCTCCAGGACCGGGACCAGTGCCTGCCGGACGCTCGCCTCCGTTGCGTAGTCCAGGGCGGAATAACTGTCGTCAAACAGGAAGACCTGCGCTTTGCGGAGAATGGCGCGCGCAATGCAGAGCCGCTGCCGCTGGCCCCCCGAAAGTCCGGCACCGCCCTGGCCCACGGCGGCGTTCAGGCCGTTCGGCAGCCTGCGGACGAAGTCGTCCGCCTGCGAACGGCGGAGCGCCTGCCACAGGTCCCCGTCCGTGGCCGCGGGCGCGGCCATCCGCAGGTTTCCGGCCACGGTGCCGGAGAAGAGGTACGCCTGCTGTGGGACCACGGCCATCCGGCCCCG
Organism: Arthrobacter pascens; assembly: GCF_017052465.1. Classification (GTDB taxonomy): domain Bacteria; phylum Actinomycetota; class Actinomycetes; order Actinomycetales; family Micrococcaceae; genus Arthrobacter; species Arthrobacter pascens. Next base: position 107,234 of record NZ_JAFHKT010000130.1, on the reverse strand, counting down.
GAGGTCATCCAGCCCGAAGCTGCGGATGTCCCGTCCGTCCAGGCTGATCTCGCCGCCGACGGCGTCCAGGAAACGTGGCAGCAAATTCAGCAGTGTGGATTTTCCGCTGCCAGTGGAGCCGATGATTGCTGTCGTGGATCCCGCGCGGGCGGTGAAGGAGATGCCGCCAAGTACCGGGGTTTCCGCGCCCGGATAGGCGAAAACGACGTCCCGGAACTCCACTCTTGCTCCCGAAGCCGGAGCACCCGCGGCCGGAGTGCCGGCGTTTGGCGTTCCCGCTGCCGACCCGGCGGCGGGTGCTTCGTCGGCAGTTTCCATGCCGGCAACGGCCGGCACCACATCCAGGACCCCCTGAACGCGTTCTGCGCAGACAGCCGCCCGGGGGGCGGTCATGAACACGTACATGGCCATCATGATGGCCAGCAGGATCTGCAGGATGTAGGCGATGAAGGCAGTCAGCGCCCCTACCTGCATGCTGCCGGCCTGAATGAGATGCCCGCCGAACCAGACCACGGCCACAGAGGAGAGGTTCACCACGATCATGATCATGGGCAGCATGCCGGCGACGAGCAGTGCCGACTGCAGGTTGTTGCCCGTCAGCTGCCGGTTCGCCTCGGCAAAGCGCGCCGCCTCGTGGCCCTGCCGCACGAACGCGCGGATGACGCTGGCGCCGATGATCTGTTCCCGCAGGATCCGGGTAACGCCGTCTATCAGCGCCTGCCCCTGCCGGTACAGCGGAATCAGGCGCCGCACGATGACAGTCATGATCAGGACCAGCAGGGGAACGATGGCAATCACGACGACGGACAGGGCCGCGTCCTGCTGGACCGCCAGGATGATGCCCCCGATGCCCATGACCGGTGCGGCGGCCAGCATCGTAAAGACCAGGACGGCGAAGGTCTGGATTTGCTGCACATCATTGGTGGCCCGGGTCACGAGGCTCGGCGCGCCGAAGGCACTGACCTCCTGGGAAGACATCTCCTGGACCTTGGCGAACAGGTCGCGCCGGAGCCGGTGGCCGATCTTCATGGCCACTCCTGCCCCAAGGTATCCGGCCCCCAGCGCGGCAGCGACCTGGACAACGGAGATCGCTGCCATCCAGCCGCCGAGCCGCAGGATCACGTCCTGACGGCCGGGCAGGATGCCGTCGTCGATGATGCTGGCGTTCAGTGTGGGCAACAGCAGGTTGCCGGCCGTTTGGAGCATCTGCAGCACAATGAGGGCCCACACCGCGGCACGGTGTTCCGACAGAAGGCGGCGCATGAGGCCAATGAGCACCGGGCCTCCTCCACATAGCTAGGGCAGAACAGGAGCCTCACTGACCGGCCCCCTAATGGCTTCGTCCTTGTAAGCTACCTCACAGTTCCCCTTGCCTGCTGCATAGGACGCGCCTGGACCGGGTACGGCCCTACAGTTTCCGGCCCACCGCGAAGATCCGGCGGAACGGGTAGACGGTGCCGTACTCCGTGGACGGGTAGGCCTCTGCGAGGCGCTGCGCGTAGCCCCGTTCGAATTCTGCCGCGTCCTCGCGCGACAAGGCTGCCAGGACGGGCCGCAGGGCCGTTCCCCGCACCCATTCGTAGACCGCGTTGTCGCCGGGAAGCACCTGCAGGTAGGTGGTCTCCCAGGCATCCGCCGCGCAGCCGGCTCGCAGCATGATGTCAAGGTAGCGTGCCGGTTCGGCGACGGCGTCATCATGCCGGAGCACGCCGTCGAGCCTGGCGGCCCACGCCGGGGATTCGGCGAGCTCCCGCAGCAGGGAGTGGGACGGGGAACCGAAGTTGCCGGGCACCTGGAGGGCGAACCACGCCCCGGGGCGGAGCGCCGCCAGCCACCCCGGGAGCAGTTCAAGATGCTCCGGGACCCATTGCAGCGCCGCGTTGCTCACCACCACGTCGGTTTCCGGGGACGGCGACCACGCGGCGATATCCCCGAGCCGGAACTCCAGATCCGCCGCCGGCTCCGCATGCGCTTCGGCTTTGGACAGCATTTCCGGCGAAGAATCAACGCCCACCACCCGGGCCCCCGGCCAGCGCTCCGCGAGCGTGGCGGTGAGGTTGCCCGGGCCGCACCCCAAATCGACCACCTCACGCGGCGCAGCCGCGTCGATCCGGCCGGTCAGGTCAAAGAACGGCCGCTGCCGGTGGTCGCCGAATTGGCCGTACTTCGCGGGATCCCAGTGCACATCGCCTCCAGTGGCTTGAAACACAGCGGGCACGCCGCGCCCGCTGACCTGCGGCCGCCCCCAAAGGTGCAGCCAACGCGAGCCTAGCGCCGGTCCCGGGAGAAAGCACGCGCGGCAGGGACACGCACTAAGCTGGAAAGCAATGAAACTCGTTGAACAGCTCCCCGCCCCTGCCGCACGGACAACGACGGCGGAGGCAGACCCGGATTCGCTCTACATGCGTTTCCTGGAGTGGACCGAAAGCCGGGGCCTGGAGCTGTATGCCGCCCAGGACGAGGCCATCATGGAACTCGCCTCCGGCGCCAACGTGATCCTGGCGACACCCACCGGATCGGGCAAATCCCTCGTGGCCATCGCAGCGCACTTCCAGGCCATGGCCCGCGGGGAACGCAGCTACTACACCGCGCCCATCAAGGCCCTTGTCTCGGAAAAGTTCTTCGCCCTGTGCGAGATCTTCGGGGCAGAGAACGTGGGCATGATCACCGGCGACTCCGGGGTCAACCAGGACGCCCCCATCATCTGCTGCACTGCCGAGATCCTCGCCAACATCGCGCTGCGCGAGGGGGCCGCGGCCGACCTCGGCGCCGTGATCATGGATGAGTTCCACTTCTACTCGGACCCGCAGCGCGGCTGGGCGTGGCAAGTCCCGCTGCTCGAACTGCCGCAGGCCCAGTTCCTGCTCATGTCGGCGACCCTCGGCGACGTCAGCCGCTTCGAGGCCGGCATGACAGAACTCACCGGCCGGCCCACCACCACCGTCAGCTCCGCCGAGCGGCCCATCCCGCTGCACTACTACTACCACCAGACCCCCGTGCACGAGACGCTCGAGGAACTGCTGTCCACCAAGCAGGTTCCGGTGTACGTGGTGCACTTCAGCCAGGCCGAAGCCATTGAGCGTGCCCAGACGCTGATGAGCATCAACGTCTGCAGCCGCGAGGAGAAGGACAAGATTGCTGAGCTCATCGCGAATTTCCGCTTTGCGGCAGGGTTCGGCAAGACGCTCAACCGCCTGGTCCGGCACGGCATCGGCGTCCACCACGCAGGCATGCTGCCCAAGTACCGGCGCCTGGTGGAACAGCTCGCGCAGGCGGGCCTGCTGAAGGTCATCTGCGGCACCGACACCCTGGGCGTCGGCATCAACGTTCCCATCCGGACCGTGCTGCTCACCGCGCTCAGCAAGTACGACGGCGTCCGCACCCGCCTGCTCAATTCCCGCGAGTTCCATCAGATCGCCGGAAGGGCCGGCCGCGCCGGCTACGACACCGCGGGCACCGTGGTGGTCCAGGCGCCGGACCATGTGGTGGAGAACGCCAAGGCCATGGCCAAGGCCACCGCCAAGTTCGGCGACGACCAGAAGAAGCTCCGCCAGGTCGTGAAGAAGAAGCCGCCCGAAGGCTTCGTCTCCTGGGGAGAGCCCACCTACAACCGCTTGGTGGAATCCGTTCCGGAGCCCCTGAGTTCAAGTTTTACCGTGACCCACGCGATGCTGATGAACCTGATGGAGCGTCCCGGCGACCCGTTCGCCGCGGCGCGCCGGCTGCTCACCGAGAACCACGAACCCCGGTCAGCCCAGCTGCGGCTGATGAAGAAGGCGCTCTCCATCTACCGTGAACTGCTCGCGGCGGAGGTGGTGGAACGCATCCCGCTGGCCGACCAGGGCGCCGACGGCCGCACCGTCCGCCTGACAGTCCACCTGCAGGCGAACTTCGCCCTGAACCAGCCGCTCTCGCCGTTTGCCCTGGCCGCGCTGGAGCTGCTGGATCCGGAGTCGCCGTCGTATGCCCTGGACGTGGTCTCGGTCATCGAGGCGACGCTGGAGAAACCGCGGCAGATCCTCTCCGCGCAGCAGAAGAAAGCCAGGGGCGAGGCCATCGCCGCTATGAAGGCGGACGGCATTGAATACGAGCAGCGCATGGCGTTGCTCGACGACGTCACGTACCCGCAGCCCCTCGCGGAAATCCTCGGCGAGGCCTTCGAGGTCTACCGGAAGGCAGCGCCCTGGGTGGGCGATTTCGAACTGGCGCCCAAGTCCGTCATTCGTGACATGTACGAACGCGCCATGAACTTCGGAGAATTCGTCCAGTTCTACGGGCTGGCACGTTCCGAGGGCATTGTGCTGCGGTACCTGGCCGACGGCTTCAAGGCCCTGCGCCAGACCGTCCCGCAGGATGCCCTCCGGGAGGACCTGGAAGACCTCATCGCCTGGCTCGGCGAGCTGGTCCGCCAGGTTGACTCCAGCCTGCTGGACGAGTGGGAGGAGCTGACGTCCGGTGCGGCACCGACTCCGCACGACGCGCCGCCCCCGCCGCCGCCGTCGCTGACTTCCAACACGCGGGCCTTCCGTGTCATGGTCAGGAACGAAATGTTCCGCCGCGTGGAGCTGTTCGCGGACGAGGACGCCGCGGCGCTGGGCGAGCTCGACGGCGACGCCGGCTGGGATGCCGACCGCTGGGAGGACATCCTGGACGACTACTTCGACGAGCACGACGATATCGGCACCGGCCCCGATGCCCGCGGCCCGGGACTGCTGATGCTCACGGAGGGACCGGACGTGTGGAAGGTCCGCCAGATCTTCGATGATCCCGCAGGCAACCATGACTGGGGCATCTCCGCAGAGGTGGACCTCGCTGCCTCCGACGAGACCGGCACCGCCGTGGTCCGGGTGACAGAGGTCAACAGGCTCTGACGGCCACCCGGGGCTGGCTCAAGCACAAGCGCGGTCCCCTCCCCGGCCCTAGTAAGCTCGGAACATGAGCGTAATCCGTCCCGCAACCCCGGCCGATGTCCCCGTAATCCTGCAGATGATCCATGAACTGGCCATCTACGAGAAGGAACCGGACGCCGTCCGGAACACGCCGGAGATGCTGGCCGAGGTGCTTTTCGGCGAGCACCCCCGAGTGTTCGCCCACATGGCCGAGAACGACGCCGGAGAGGTCCGGGGATTCGCCCTCTGGTTCCTGAACTACTCGACGTGGGAAGGCGTCCACGGCATCTACCTGGAAGACCTCTACGTCACTCCCGAGGCGCGCGGCGAGGGCCACGGCAAGGCGCTCCTGCAGCATCTGGCGGCCACCGCCGTCGAACGCGGGTACGCCCGGGTTGAGTGGAGCGTCCTGGACTGGAACGAACCCTCCATCAATTTCTACCGGAAGCTCGGGGCGAACCCGATGGAGGAGTGGTCCACCTTCCGCCTCACCGGCGACGCCCTGGCAGCGTTCGGGGCCCGCAGCGGGGCGGGCGCCCGTGGCTGAGGCAGCTGTGAACGCTGTCGATGCTGCCGTCCACACTGTCCGCGCCCGGCATGAGTTCCGCGGGATGCGCACGGCGGAGCACTACTTCACTGTCCCGCTGGACCATTTCAATGCGTCCCCCGGCCAGGACGCCGCCGAGACCATCACCGTCTTTGCGCGCGAGTACGTATCCGCAGATCACAGCGAAGCAGCGGCGGAAAAGCTGCCGTGGCTCCTGTACCTGCAGGGCGGACCCGGCGGCCGCGGCAACCGGCTGATGTCCCTCGGCGGCTGGAGCAAGGCGGCCGCGAAGGATTTCCGGATCCTCATGCTGGACCAGCGCGGCACCGGGCTGTCCTCCCCCATCGACCGGAACACGCTTCCGGCCAGGGGCGACGCCGCTGCCCAGGCCCGCTACCTCGAACATTTCCGCGCCGATTCGATTGTGGCCGACGCGGAGCTGGTCCGCCGCGCCCTGGGATCGGAGCCGTGGAGCATCTACGGCCAGAGCTACGGCGGATTTTGCGCGTTGACGTACCTCTCGTTCGCCCCCGAAGGGCTGCGGGAAGTCCTCATCACCGGCGGGCTGGCCCCGCTGACGGGGTCTGCAGAACGTGTGTACCGGGAAACCTTCAAGCGCGTGGCCGCCCGCAACGCGGAGTATTTTGGCTGGTATCCGGAAGACCGCGCGACCGTCGACCGGATCGCCCGCCACCTCCGGAGTACGGACGAATTCCTGCCCGGCGGTGAACGCCTGACCGTGGAGCGGTTCCAGATGGCGGGCGCCTTCCTCGGCGGGAACACCAGGGTGGACGGGCTCCACAACCTGCTGGAGGATGCCTTCGTGGACACGCCCCGCGGCGCCCGGCTGTCCGATACCTTCCTCGAGCAGCTCCGCTCCCTGGTCTCACGGGCCGGCAATCCGCTCTACGCGCTGATGCATGAATCCATTTACGGCCAGGGCTCGGCCACGGATTGGGCAGCGTGGCGGGTCCTCCGGGAGTTCCCGGAGTTCAGCCCGGACGCACCGGAACTCCTGCTGACCGGCGAGATGGTGTATCCGTGGTACTTCGAGCAGGACCAGGCGCTGCGCCCGCTGAAGGAAGTGGCCGGACTGCTGGCAGCAAAGCCGGACTGGAAGCCGCTCTACGACCCGCTCCGGCTGGCGGCCAATACCGTGCCGGCGGCAGCGGCCGTATACACCGACGACATCTACGTGGAGCGCGGCCTGTCCCTGGAGACCGCCGCAGCTGTCCGCGGCCTGCAGGTCTGGGAATCGGCCGACTTCCACCACGACGGCATCGCCGACGACGGCGAAGCAATCTTCGGCCGCCTGCTGGGCATGGTGCGGTCAGTCAGGGACTGACCCGACGGGCTTCGATCGCCCTGCCAGCAGGGCAACGACGGCGGCCGCAAGGACCGCGACACCGAGCACGCCGCCGGCCAGGTTGAGGCCAAGGTATCCGACCCAGCTCAGGACCAGGCCCGAGACAGCCCCGCCCACAGCACCCGCCACGCCCATCATCATGTCCGAGACGCCCTGCACGGCCACCCGGTCCTTCTGGCTGACGCTTTCAGCAAGGAGAGTGGATCCGGCGATGGTGGAGGCAGACCATCCCACGCCCAGGAGCACGAGACCGACCGCGACCGCCGCCGTCGACCCTTGGCCGAAGCCGGCCACCAGAACAGCGGCGAGCAGGGTGGCGAGGCCAAGCGCAATGGTCTGCGTCCTCCCGAGCTTGTCGGTCAGCCACCCCATGACCGGGGAGAGCGCGAACATCCCCGCGATGTGCAGCGAGATGGTGAAGCCGATAATGACCAGCGCATCGCTTCCGGCGGCATGGCTGCCGTGGACACTGTGCGGGCCCGCAACGAGTGCCTGCAGGTGGAGCGGCGTCATGGACATGACGCCCACCATCATGGCGTGGGCCCCGACGACGGCGGCCAGCGCCAGGATCGCGGCCGGTGCGTGGCGGACCGCCCGAAGGCCCCTTGCGAGTGAGCCTCCGGCTGGCGCCGGAACCGGCGCGCCGCCTGCGGGAGGCCCGGCGGGCTGGGCCCGTGCGGCAAGTTGCCGCGCCAGAATGAGGGGGTCGGGGCGAAGCCCGGCCAGGAGCAGGCCGCAGGCAAGAAGCAGCCCGGCGGCGGAGATGACGAACGGTCCAGCAATGGGCGGCAAGCCCAGGCTCTGCCCCACCACCGCGCCGGGCTGGACCAGGTTGGGCCCGGCCACGGCTCCGACAGTGATGGCCCACACGACGGCGGACAGGGAACGTCCGCGGTGCTCAGCGTCTGCCAGATCGACGGCGGCGAAACGGGCCTGCAGGTTGGCGGCTGTGCCCACCCCGACGCCGGCCGCGCCAAGCACCAGGAACACGAAAATGCCCGTGACCACGGACACCACGATGAGGAGCGCGCCGGCGAGGGCCGCGGCCAGACCGGTGGCCAGGCTGATCCTGCGTCCACGGCGCTCGGCCAGCGAGGCCAGCGGCAGCGCCGCCAGCGCAGCAGCGAGGGTCATCATGGTGGCGACCGACCCGGCCCATGCCTCGGAGCCGGACAGGTCGACGGCGAGCAGGGAGCCGATGGAAACGGTGGCTCCTGTAACGATGGCGCTGAGCAACTGCGCGGACCCCAGGAGCAGCACGGTGCGGCGCTGCACCTGGCGCACATCCGGCTCTGCCCGGGAAGTGGTTGCCATCCTCCGAGCATAGTCCGGGCCCGGCGGCACGAGGAGGCTCCACTGCAAAGTTTTTGAAGCGAGAACCCCGGCCACGCAGTGACCGGGGTTCTCGCCGCAGTCCCTCGGAGGGCTGCCTAAGGCCTGGAGGCCCTACGTCTGGTCCACGTCCACGTCGCTCCGGCTCTTCCGGGCGTCCTCCTCGAGGCGGGCGTCCATTTTGGCCTGCTTTGCCTTGGAACTGACCAGGCTGGCGATCACGGCGACGACGATGGTGCCCACGATGACCGCCAGAGAAACGTACGTGGGGATCTCGGGTGCCCACTCGATGTGGTGGCCGCCGTTGATGAACGGCAGTTCGTTCACGTGCATGGCGTGCAGGATCAGCTTCACGCCGATGAACGCCAGGATCACGGACAGCGCGTGCTTCAGGTAGACCAGGCGGTTCATCAGGCCGCCGAGCAGGAAGTAGAGCTGGCGCAGGCCCATGAGCGCGAAGATGTTCGCCGTGAAGACGATGAACGCACTCTGCGTGAGGCCGAAGATCGCGGGGATGGAGTCCACGGCGAACAGCAGGTCCGTCATGCCGATGGTCACGAAGACGATCAGCATGGGGGTGAAGACCTTCTTGCCGTTGACCACGGTGCGGAGCTTGCCGCCGTCGAACTTCTCCGACATGGGGATGACGGTGCGGATCTTGGCGATGATCGGGTTTTCCCGGTCCTCTTCATCTTCGCCTTCGTCCTGGGCCTGCTTCCACGCCGTCCACAGCAGGAAGGCACCAAAGATATAGAAGACCCAGCTGAACTGCTCGATGACGATCGCTCCGAGCATGATGAAGATGCCGCGCAGGATGAGGGCGATGATGATGCCCACCATCAGCACTTCCTGCTGGTACTTACGGGGCACCGAGAAGCGGGCCATGATGATGATGAAGACGAAGAGATTGTCGATGCTCAGGCTGTATTCGGTCACCCAGCCGGCGACGAACTGCCCGCCGTACTCCGGGCCCGCGAACATGAACATGGCACCGGCAAAGACCAAGGCAAGAGCCACATAGAAGGCGACCCAGAGGCCGGCTTCCTTCATGGAGGGTTCGTGCGGACGCCGCACCACCAGGAGCAGGTCTAACAGGAGGATGATGCCGAGGACGACGAACGAGCCGACCTCAAACCAGACGGGAAGCTGCACAGAGATACCTTTCGCAGGGTACAAAAAACTGGTGTAAGTCTCTCCGGCGAACCTGTGCACTTAGTGCTGATTTGGTTGCCCGCTACGCCCGGCAAGGCATCTGTGCCTTGCGTGTTGACGTCCGTAGCGCTTGGGATACTCCCCTACGTGACCTCAACTTTACCTCACGCCGGCGCCTGCCCGCGCCTACCTCAGGCGTGCCCGGCTGCGTGCATCTGGCGGAGTTCCTTTTTCAGCTCGCCCACTTCGTCGCGGAGCCGGGCAGCCAGCTCGAACTGCAGCTCGGCTGCGGCGCCGTGCATCTGCTCCGTCAGCTGTTCGATCAGCCCGACCAAATCCTCGGCGGGGGCCGCCGCGAGACCGTCCGCCCGGACCGTCGCCGCACCCTTGGCCCCCGACTTGCCGCGTTTGGCGCCCTTGGCCAGGCGGTTGTTGTTCAGCAGTTCCTGGGTGTCGGCGTCCTCCTTGGCAATCTGGTCCGTGATGTCCGCGATCTTCTTCCGCAGCGGCTGCGGATCCACGCCGTTTTCGGTGTTGTAGGCGACCTGGATGGCCCGGCGGCGGTTTGTCTCGTCGATAGCATGGGCCATGGAGTCGGTGATGCGGTCCGCATACATGTGCACCTGCCCGGACACGTTCCTGGCCGCACGGCCGATGGTCTGGATCAGCGACGTGGACGACCGCAGGAAGCCTTCCTTGTCCGCATCCAGGATGCTCACGAGCGACACTTCAGGCAGGTCAAGACCTTCGCGGAGCAGGTTGATGCCCACGAGGACGTCAAACGTTCCCATCCGCAGTTCGCGGAGCAGTTCCACGCGGCGAAGGGTGTCCACATCCGAGTGCAGGTACTCGACTTTGACGCCGTGCCCCAGGAGGTAGTCGGTGAGGTCCTCGGCCATGCGTTTGGTGAGAGTCGTGACCAGGATGCGTTCGTTCTTCTCGGTGCGGGTCCGGATCTCATCCAGCAGGTCGTCGATCTGGCCCTTGGTGGGTTTCACGACCACCTCGGGGTCGATCAGGCCGGTGGGGCGGATAATCTGCTGGACAAAGCCGTCCGCCTTGCCGAGCTCGTACTTGCCCGGGGTGGCGGACAGGTAGACCGTCTGGCCCACGCGGTCCTGGAACTCATCCCACTTGAGCGGGCGGTTGTCCATCGCCGAGGGAAGCCGGAAGCCGTGGTCCACCAGGTTGCGTTTGCGCGACATGTCGCCCTCGTACATGGCACCGATCTGCGGCACGGTGACGTGGGATTCATCAATCACGAGGAGGAAGTCGTCCGGGAAGTAGTCGAGGAGGCAGTGCGGCGCGGTGCCGCGGGCGCGTCCGTCGATGTGCGAAGAATAGTTCTCGATGCCGTTGCAGAAGCCCATCTGCTGCATCATTTCCAGGTCGTACGTGGTGCGCATCCGGAGCCGCTGGGCCTCCACGAGCTTGTTCTGGCCCTCGAGCACCGCGAGCCGCTCGGCAAGTTCGTCTTCAATCCGCTTGATCGCCCGGCTCATCCGTTCCGGGCCGGCCACATAGTGCGAGGCCGGGAAGACGTACATTTCGGTCTCGTCCCGGATGACCTCCCCGGTGAGCGGGTGCAGCGTATGGATGTTCTCAATCTCGTCGCCAAAGAACTCGATCCGGATGGCAAGCTCTTCGTACATCGGAATGATTTCCACGGTGTCGCCGCGCACCCGGAACGTGCCGCGGTGGAAGTCCATGTCATTGCGGGTGTATTGCATGGAGACGAATTTCCGGAGCAGATCGTCGCGGTTCATCTCCGCCCCCTTGCGGAGGGTCACCATGCCGGCGATGTACTCTTCCGGTGTGCCGAGGCCGTAGATGCAGGAGACGGTGGCCACCACGATCACGTCCCGGCGGGTCAGCAGCGCATTCGTGGCAGAGTGCCGGAGCCGTTCCACTTCCTCGTTAACGGAGGAGTCCTTCTCAATGAACGTATCCGTCTGCGCCACGTAGGCCTCGGGCTGGTAGTAGTCGTAATAGGAGACGAAGTACTCCACCGCGTTGTTGGGCAGCAGCTCGCGGAACTCGTTGGCCAGCTGCGCGGCGAGCGTCTTGTTCTGCACCATCACCAGGGTTGGACGCTGGATCTGCTCGATCAGCCACGCGGTGGTGGCGCTTTTGCCGGTACCTGTGGCGCCGAGGAGCACCACGTCCTTTTCACCGTTCTTGATCCGTTCGGTGAGTTCGGCGATGGCGGCCGGCTGGTCGCCGGCGGGCTTGAACTCGCTGATGACCTCAAAGGGCGCGACGACGCGGTTGATCTCCTGCGCAAGACTCATGTATCTAATCTACCGCTGCCCGCAGAGGCGTACGACGGCGGCTGCCAGCCGCTGCTTGCGGCCCACCGCTCCATGCCGGGGCCGGCGGTCTCCATGAACCAGGCCTCCTTCTCCTGGGCGTACCCGGAGGTTGAGCTGTCCGATGCGTGGAGCGCCGCGACCCGGCGCTTTTCGGCAGCATAGGCGTCCCGGGCGGCCGGGTCTGCGGTCAGCCAGTCACGGAAGCCCAGTGCGAAGCGCCAGCCCGGAGAGCCGGCGACGCGGACGTGGAGGTTCACGGGCCGCCCGGGGTCCGCGTTGCCGTGGAGCCGCTTCGACCACGCGGCGGGATCTGGGCGTCCGGCGATGGGGCTGTCGAGCAGGATGCCCGGCCAGGCGGGAAAGCCGGCGGCACCGAGAAGCGGCGCCATGCGGTCCGCTGCCTCCAGGTCCGTGACCGCCATCTGCAGATCGATGACGTCCTTGGCGTCGAGTCCGGGAACGGCCGTGGAGCCGATGTGCTCAACGGCGAGGACTTCGTCGGGGGCAGCGGCCCGCAGCCTGTCCATTAGCAGGCTCGCCTGGCGCCGCCAGTCGGGATCGTGCGGAGCGAGCACCGGCCCGCCGTTTCGGGCGGCAACGGTGGCGTTGCTGATGTTCATGGCGTACGGCACGAGCCGGTCCTGCCACAGCCGGTCCACCTCACCCCGCAGATCCTCCGGCGTGCCGGAGTTGTCCAGCACAACATCGGCCGCCGCCAGCCTGACGTCCCGCGCAGCCTGGGCGGCCATCCGGGAGCGGGCTTCCTCCTCCGTCATGTTGCGGTGCTTGACCATGCGCTGGAGCCGGACCTCGGCCGCCGCGTCCACCACCACGACGAGGTGGAAGCTGCTTTGCTGGCCCGTTTCGACGAGGAGCGGGATGTCCTGGACCACGACGGCGTCCGCGGGCGCCGCGGCGATCACCGCGGCGGCCTGCCGGCGGACCAGGGGATGGACGATGCCATTAAGCTCCGCACGCCGCTCCGGGTCACCGAACACAACGGCACCGAGGCGGGGCCGGTCGAGCCGCCCGTCGGCGTCGAGGATATCTGCCCCGAACGCCCGCACCACGGCCGCGAGGCCGGGCGTGCCGGGTGCCACGACGTCACGGGCAATGGCGTCAGCGTCGACCGGCACCGCCCCCAGCTCTTTGAGGCGCGCGGCCACCATGGACTTCCCTGAGGCGATGCCGCCCGTCAACCCAATCTTCAACACTCCCCCAGACTAGTCCCCACCGCCCCCCTGACCTCGCTCCGCTCACCCAGGGAACCCTGACGGCGTGGGCCCACCCACCGCCCCCCTGACCTCGTGGGCCCATGCCCGGACTAGACTTGGGCGGTGCAAGAGCAGGAGAGCAGGACGTCGTCCTTCACCACCCTGGCCGCCGGGCCAGACTTCCGCCATGAGCTGGAGATCAAACGGTCACGGTTCATCACTGTGCTGCGGCGCACGGACAGCGAAGAGGCTGCCCGGGCGCTCGTGGCGGACCTGCGGCGGGAATTCCACGACGCCCGGCACCACTGTTCCGCGTTCGTACTGGGCCCGGACCGCAGCGTCCAGCGTTCGAGCGACGACGGCGAGCCCTCCGGAACGGCGGGGATCCCCATGCTCGAGGCCCTCATCCGGCGGGAAACCGCGTCCGGGGTGACGGACCTCAGCGATGTGAGTGCCGTCGTCGTGCGGTACTTCGGCGGAATCCTTCTGGGGGCCGGAGGGTTGGTGCGGGCGTATTCCGAGTCGGTGTCCGCGGCCCTTGAACTCGCGCCGCTGGTGCAGCGCAGGCGGCTGCGCCTCTGCGCTGTCCGGGTGCCCCATGCCGCTGCCGGGCGGCTTGAGAACGATCTCCGCGCCGCCGGCTATGCCATGGCCGAAACGGGCTACGAGCCGCAGGCGACTGTCCTGCGCATCGCGCTGCCTGACGCGCCGGAACCGCTGGCGGAAGCGACCGAGCGGCTCGCGGCAATGACGTCCGGAACCGCGGCGCTTGAGCCGGAGGGCACAGACTGGGTGGACGCGCCGCTCCCCCACTGACGGTGCTGGCCGCTGAACTAACGTGCCAGGCCCTAACCAATACTCAGGTTGCTTATCAGTTTCCTGCTTCCTAGGGTTGATGTGTAAGCCAGCACACCGCGCGCCGCGCCCGCATGTCCCCGCGGCACACGCCCGGCGGCGCGCCAAGTTGAAGGAGGACGAATGTCGGAACACAACATCGCAGGCAAGAAGGTCGCCTTTCTGCTCACCCACGGGGTGGAGCAGGTGGAGCTGACAAGCCCCTGGAACGCGGTCAAGGAGGCCGGCGGTGAGCCCACCCTCGTTGCTCCGTCCAGCGGAAAGATTCAAGGCTTCAATGGGGTCGAGAAGGGGGACACGTTTGACGTGGACCTCACCCTGGCGGAGGCCAACGCCTCGGACTTCCACGCCCTGGTGATCCCCGGTGGCGTGGTGAACGCCGACCACCTGCGCGTGAACAAGGACGCCCAGGCCTTCGCCCGGAGCTTCTTCGAGCAGCACAAGCCCGTGGCCGCGATTTGCCACGGCCCCTGGCTGCTGATTGATGCCGGCGTGGTCAAGGGCCGGAACCTCACCTCGTACCACACCCTCGCGACCGATCTCAGGAACGCCGGCGCGAACTGGTCGGACGAGAAAGTGGTGGTGGACCAGGGTTTCGTGACCAGCCGCAAGCCGGACGACCTCCCGGCCTTTAATGACAAGGTGCTCGAGGAAATCGCCGAAGGCGAGCACGCCGGCCAGACTGCCTGAGCCGCCGGAACGCAGCGGCAGCAGACAGGCCGGGCACGTAGTTCCAAAGACAGCAAAAAAGGTGGCCGTCCCCTTCCGGGGACGGCCACCTTTTTACTGGCAATCAGTCTTTACTGGCAATTAGTTGCCGGTCAGCTTCTCACGCAGTGCTGCAAGAGCCTCGTCCGAAGCAAGCGTGCCTGCGCCGGTCTCGGTTGCAGCCGGCTCCGAGGAGTAGCTGGTGGTGCCGGAATCGCTCTCACCGGACGTTGCAGCGGCAGCGTCGTCGGCAGCGTGCTGGGCAACCTGCTTCTTGTGTGCTTCCCAGCGGGTCTGGGCGTCAGCGTACTGCTGCTCCCAGGCGGCGCGCTGGTTCTCGTAGCCTTCAAGCCACTCGTTGGACTCCGGGTCGAAGCCCTCCGGGTACTTGTAGTTGCCCTCTTCGTCGTACTCGGCGGCCATGCCGTAGAGTGCCGGGTCGAATTCGGTGCTGTCGGCGTCGACCCCCTCGTTGGCCTGCTTGAGGGAGAGCGAGATACGGCGGCGCTCGAGGTCGATGTCGATGACCTTGACGAACAGCTCGTCGCCAACGGAGACAACCTGCTCAGCCAGCTCCACGTGGCGGACAGCCAGCTCGGAGATGTGAACGAGGCCTTCGATGCCGTCTTCGACGCGAACGAACGCACCGAACGGAACGAGCTTGGTGACCTTACCCGGAACAACCTGGCCGAGGGCGTGGGTGCGGGCGAAGGTCTGCCACGGATCTTCCTGCGTAGCCTTGAGCGACAGGGAAACACGCTCGCGGTCCAGGTCGACCTCGAGAACCTCGACGGTGACTTCCTGGCCAACTTCGACAACCTCGGACGGGTGGTCGATGTGCTTCCAGGACAGCTCGGAAACGTGGACGAGGCCGTCTACGCCGCCCAGGTCCACGAAGGCACCGAAGTTGACGATGGAGGAAACGACGCCGGGACGAACCTGGCCCTTTTCCAGCTTGTTGAGGAACGTGGAGCGGACCTCGGACTGGGTCTGCTCGAGCCATGCACGGCGGGACAGCACAACGTTGTTGCGGTTCTTGTCCAGCTCGATGATCTTGGCTTCGATCTGCTGACCGATGTACGGAGCCAAGTCGCGCACGCGGCGCATCTCGACGAGGGACGCCGGCAGGAAGCCGCGCAGACCGATGTCGAGGATAAGACCACCCTTGACAACCTCGATGACGGTACCGGTGACAACACCGTCTTCTTCCTTGACCTTCTCGATGTCGCCCCAGGCGCGCTCGTACTGAGCACGCTTCTTGGAGAGGATCAGGCGGCCTTCTTTGTCTTCCTTGGTGAGCACCAGGGCTTCGACCTGATCGCCAACGGAGACGACGTCTCCGGGGTCAACGTCGTGCTTGATGGAAAGCTCGCGGGAGGGGATGACACCTTCGGTCTTGTAACCGATGTCGAGCAGAACTTCGTCGCGGTCGACCTTGACGACGGTACCTTCGACGAGGTCTCCGTCGTTGAAGTACTTGATGGTGGCGTCGACTGCTGCGAGGAAGTCCTCAGCGGTACCGATGTCGTTAATGGCGACTACGGGGGTACCGGGCTTCTCGGTGGAGGTGATGGTCATGTAGTAGGGGCTCCGTTGTGGATAGTTAGTCGGTCAGGCAAACCATCGCGCCCGCGTTATGGAACGCAGGCGCAAAGCACGGCATATCACGCGGATGTGCCGGGTCATCCTGATTTTGTGGATTATAGATACGTGCACCTAGTACACGCCCGTTTATTCTAGTCGCACTCGCCAACGCCGGTCAAAGCGCCGCCGCTACGCCGGAGGCCTGTGACCTGCCAAAATGCTGTCAGAAATGTGTCAGGCAGTGCGCCGGGCGTTCGACAGCGAACATGAGCCGCGCTTTCAGCGCCGCTCCCGGTGTGTGCTCCGTGATAAGTCCTGCGGCTTTCAGGGTGACGGGACAGACGGCCCCCAGATAGACGGATCCGAGGTCGGCGACGTCCAGCGACAGGTCCGGCTCCGAGCCGGCCGGGGCCTCCGTGACGTTCGCTTCCCCGCCGCTGACCTCGACGCGGAACGTGCCACCGGCAAGTCCCAGGGCGTCGCTGATCCCCAGGATGAGGGCGCCGTCCGCGGAGTAGCGCCGGGCGGCCAGCGTCTTGCCCGTGTCCAGGACCCGGAGCCAGAGCATGTCGCGGTGGTCCGAGGACTCGATGCACCGGGGGTCTTCCAGCGCCCATGCGAGCGGGTCGTCCGCCGGGGCCTCCGCCCAGCTGACACGCTCGATCAGGTCGATGCTGCCGAGGAACTGCCACAGTTCCAGATAGGCGGAGTTGGTGGCGGCCACGAGGTCGACGAGTTCGATCGTGTACGGCTTGGTGTCCCAGCCGGCGAACTTGTAGGAGACGTAGCCATCCACGGAGCCGGAGGCGTCGTAGTGCAGTGCGCACTTGATGGCCTCGTCTTCCGCGCCGTCGCGGCCGCAGACGCCTGACACGGTCTGCCGGTAGGCATCCTGCCGGACGATGGAGCCCGGGGTGTGCCGGTGCACGCGTTCGAACACTTCCGGCGCCAGGTCCAGGAGGACTTTCCGGTCCGCTATTTCTACTCTGCCTGTTGCCGCGTGCCGAAGCCGGAACCGGGCTCCGGTGTCCACCTTGATGCTGCGCTCGAACGTTGCCACGCCGTAGCCGAAGCGCCCGTAGATGGAGCCTTCCGAGGCCGTAAGCGCCGCCACGGCCAGCCCGTCGGCTTTGGCGGCAGCGAGGTCTTCGGTCATCATGCGGCGCAGGATGCCCTGGCGACGGTGCGTGCCGCGCACCGTCACAGCCGTCACCATGTGCGTCCGGAGCTGACGGCCGTAGCCGACGTTCATGTCTTTGCGCAGTGTGCCGAACGTGGCCACGGGAACGTTGGCGCCCAGGGAATGCGGTGCAACGTGGGCCGTCTGGTAGACGCCCGTCAGCTCACGGTCATCCTGCCGGTACATGGCCATGATCTTGTCCACGAATTCGTCATTCCGGCGGGTGTCGTGGAAACCGAAGCCCACGGCCTGAATCCAGTCGGTCCCGTGGGCGTAATCGGGCGTGCCCTTGTCCGCCGCCCTGAACCGCCTGATCTCATAGTTGTCTGCCATGTACTGCCCCCTTTGAACCGAATGAATTTGCACCCCAGTGAATCACCTGCGGAGGGCGCCTGATATGGCGCCCTCCGCATCCTGCATCGTCTAGTGGCCTGCGTCGTACCAGCTGGTGCCCACGCCGATCTGCACATCAAGGGGAACACTCAGTTGCGCAGCGGAGCCCATCTGCTCGGTGACCAGCTTCTCGACCGCCTCGCGTTCACCGTTGGCCACCTCCAGCACCAGTTCATCGTGCACCTGCAGCAGCATGCGCGACTTGAGCCCCTGGGCCGCCAGCTCGGCGTGCACTCCCAGCATGGCCCGCTTGATGATGTCCGCGGCAGACCCCTGGATGGGCGAGTTGAGGGCGATGCGCTCGGCGTTTTCCCGCATCTGCCGGTCCGTGCTGGTGAGATCCGGCAGGTAACGGCGGCGCCCTTCGATGGTGGACGTGTAACCGTCGATCCTGGCCTGGTCCACCACTCCCCGGAGGTAGTCGCGGACGGCACCGAACCGGTCGAAGTAGTTCTTCATGAGCGTCCTGGCCTCATCGACCGAAATTTCCAGCTGCTTGGACAGCCCGAACGAGGTCAGCCCGTAGGCCAGGCCGTAGGACATCGCCTTGACCTTGGAGCGCATGGCGCTGGTGACCTCTGCCGGCGGCACGTGGAAGATGGACGAGCCCACGAAGCGGTGCAGGTCCTCGCCCTGGCGGTAGGCCTCGATCAGCCCCGCGTCACCGGACAGGTGGGCCATGATGCGCATTTCAATCTGCGAGTAGTCCGCGGACAGCAGGCACTCATACCCGTCGCTGACCACGAAGATGCCGCGGACCCGGCGGCCCTCCTCGCTGCGGATCGGGATGTTCTGCAGGTTGGGGTTGTTGGAGGAAATGCGTCCCGTGGCCGCGACGTTCTGGGCGTACGTGGTGTGGATGCGGCCGTCTTCGGCCACGGATTTTTTGAGCGTCTCCACCATTTGGCGCAGCTTGGCCGATTCACGGTGGGCCATCAGCTGGACCAGGAATTCGTGTCCCGTCTTCTCCAGCAGGTTCTTCAGCGAGGCGGCGTCTGTGGTGTAGCCCGATTTGATCTTCTTGGTCTTGGGCAGCTGCAGCTCGTCGAACAGCACCGTTTGCAGCTGTTTCGGGGAGCCCAGGTTCACCTCGTGGCCGATGGCGGCAAACGCACGCTCCTGGGCGTCGTCGATCACCCTGGCGAGGTCCGCCAGCTGCTCGTCCATCAGCTCCATGGAGACGGAGATGCCCGTATGCTCCATGTCGGCCAGGACCCGGCTCACCGGCAGTTCCAGTGTGGCCAGCAGTTCCTCGGCCTTGCGTTCCCGCAGTTCCGAGTCGAAGAACCGGCTCAGCTTTTGGACGACGGCGGCGACCTGGACCAGTGCGCCCGACGCCGCGGCGGCGTCGTCGTCGAATGACAGTTCCAGCTGGCCGGCTTTGGCGGCCTCCGGGGAGACGTGGATGTTCAGGTGGTACTGGGCCAGTTCGGCCAGCTCGTAGGTGCGGCGGTCGGGCTGGATCAGGTAGCCGGAGATGGAGGTGTCGTCCACCACCCCTTCCAGGCCGAGTCCGCGGTTGTTCAGTGCTTTCAGGGCTGCCTTGTAGCCGTGCATGACCTTCGGGGACTCCGCGTCCCGGAGCCACTGGGCCAGAACATTCTCAGCCTCGGCGTCCAGTGAGGTGAGGTCGATGTAGGCGGCGGCGTCGTCCCGCACGATCGCGACGGCGTCGGCGTCCTCGCCGATCCGGCCAGGCAGTACATCGACGGCAAGGGCAGACCGCTGGCCGGCGCCGGCCGTGAGGAAGGACCGGAGCGCGTCCGCGTCCGTCAGCGTGGCGAAGTCCCGCGTCTCCAGGGTCTCGCGTTCCGCTTCCGGGGCGTCGCTGGCATAAAGGTCGAAGAGCCGCGTGCGAATGGTCTTGAACTCGAGAGTGTCAAAGAGCTCCTCGAGCGCCTCCTGGTCAGGCCGCGGATCCGCGAGCTCGTCCAGCGTCACCGGCAGGTCAAGGTCGGTGTGGAGCCTGTTCAGCTTGCGGTTGCGCTTCACCGAATCAACGTTCGCCCGCAGCGCGTCGCCCACCTTCCCGCCGATGGCGTCAAGGTGCTCCAGGACTCCTTCGAGCCCGCCATAGAGGTTGATCCACTTCGCGGCCGTCTTGGGACCCACACCCGGCACTCCGGGGAGGTTGTCCGCAGTCTCCCCCACCAGGGCAGCGAGATCCGAATACTGCGCGGGCGAGACAAAGTACTTTTCCTGGATCGCCGCAGCATCCATGCGCGGGATGTCGCTCACGCCCTTCCGCGGGTACAGCACAAACACGTTGTCGGTGATGAGCTGGAAGGCGTCACGGTCACCAGACACGAGCAGGACTTCGTAGCCGGCCTTTTCACCCATGGCCGCCAGCGTGGCCAGGATGTCGTCCGCCTCATAGCCGGGCATCTTGATGGTCTTGATGCCCCAGGCGCCCATCACCTGGTCGATGAGGTCGATCTGGCCGCTCATCTCCCGGGGAGTCTCATTGCGGCCGCCCTTGTACTCGCTGTACTCGGCCTTGCGGTGAGTGGTGTCGTCCGAGACGTCGAAGGCCACCGCGATGTGCGTGGGCTTCTGTTCCTTGATCAGGTTGATGAGCATGGACGTGAAGCCGTGGATCGCGTTGGTGTGCTGGCCCCGGGCGGTTGAGAACTTGTCAGCCGGAAGGGCGAAGAAAGCCCGGAACGCCATGGAGTGACCGTCCAGCACCAGAAGCCGGGGCTGCTCCGTCAGGGGAATGACGGGGGCCTCGGTGGCCGACACTGACGGGCCGGCAGGCGAGGACACCGCGATGTCCTGACGGGTTTCGGTTGTGGACGGGAAGGGGGCCGGTTTGGTTGTTTCACTCACAGGTGCCAGCCTAGTTGCCATGGTGGACAATTTCACTCCCGGCCGTGCCGGAGAGACCAGCCCTGCCGGAGGGGAAGGCCAGGAGGCCCGGCCGCCGGAAGCGGCGGGCACTGGCGATGAAGCGCGGTTCAAGGATGAGCTCCTGGTAGCCGGGGTTCCCGAAAACCTCCACGACTGGCTTGGCGGGTTCGGAATCGGCGCCCTGGTGGTGAAGATGGGGATCCGGTTCCTGGAGATGAGCCCCGAACGGACGGTTGCCACCATGCCCGTGGAAGGGAACACCCAGGTGGCCGGAATCCTCCACGGCGGCGCCCACGTGGTGCTGGCCGAAACGTTGGGGTCCTTCGCGGCAGGGATGCATGCGGGGCCGGGCAGGCAGGCACTGGGCATCGAAGTGGGGGCAACGCATCACCGGTCCATCGCGTCAGGCACCGTGACGGGCACCTGCACGGCCATCCATCTCGGCCGAACGCTGACCACCCACGAGATTGTCATGACTGACGAGCAGGGCCGCAGGCTCTCCACGGCCCGCCTCACCAACCTGATCCGGGACATCGGCCAGTAGCTGCTCCGGCGCCTAACTGCTCCAGCGCCTAGCCCGGCGTGCCCCCGAAACGGTAGCGGAGCTCAACTATGCCCCGCCCCTGGGTGCGGGACTCCGCCAACTCAAGCGGCGGCGTCGGCCCTTTCAGCGGCAGCAGCCGCTTTCCCTGTCCCAGCACGACGGGGATGATCGAGACGATCAGCTCATCCAGCAGGCCGGCGTCGGCGAACTGGGCGGCGAGCTCGCCGCCTCCGACCACCCAGACGTTTTTGCCTCCGGCGTCGCCGGTGAAGTCGCCGGCGAACTCAGCGACGTCACCGCGGACGAACGTGACGTCCGCACCGGGCGGGGCGCTGAATTCGTGGTGCGTGAATACCCAGCAGGGCATGTCGGGGTACGGCCAGTTGCCGGGCTCATGGTCCATGAGCCACTGGTACGTGGTGCCGCCCATGACGATGCAGCCCACTCCGGCCATGAAGGAGTCGTAGCTTTCCTTGCCGCCTTCGAAGCCGTCGAACTGCAGCAGCCACGCAAGGTCATCGTCGGCCGTGGCGATGAACCCGTCGAGGGATGAAGCTACGTAGTACTGGACGCTGGACATGGGCCCAGCCTAGCGATTCGCACGCCGGGTTCCCAGAGCGGCAGGCGACGGCCGCTGAACCCTATCCGCTGAAGTAGGGAATGATCAGGTAGAGTCCGAACAGCACCGCAACTCCGCAAAGGCCGAAGCAGATGTAGGCGAAGTAACGGACCCATGCCGGGGCGACGGTCTGGCTGTCCCCGGCAATGGCGGTGAGGCGGACGCCCAGGGAATACAGGACCACGACGGTTACCGCAGCCGTCAGCGTGGCACCCGCCACGGTGAGGAGTTCCAACCACTTCATCGCTGCGCATCCTTCGGCTTGTTCGCCTTGGCGCGCTCGGCGGCGCGTGCCCGGGCGAGGGCTTTCTTCTTGGCGAAGCGGACTGCCTGCCCTGCTTCTTCGACCTCCACCGCGTTATGGTGGCCAACCTGGGACTTGCGTGAGACCAGGAACATGTACAGCACGGCTGCCGTTCCGGCGACGGCTGCGATCACCACGCCGACGACGCCCGTCTTGACGAGGATGGCGGTGAGGGCCCCGACAATGCCCGCCGCGGGAAGGGTGAAGAGCCAGCCAAGGGCGATGCGCCCCACCATGCCCCAGCGGACGGTCGTCCCCTTGCGGCCCATGCCCGAACCGATCACGGACCCGGACGCCACCTGCGTGGTGGAGAGGGCGAAGCCCAGGTGCGAGGAGGCGAGAATGGCGGAGGCGGTGCTGGATTCGGCCGCGAAGCCCTGAGCGGGTTTCACCTCGGTGAGTCCGGCGCCCATGGTCCTGATGATCCGCCAGCCACCGGCGTACGTGCCTATGGCGATGGCGAACGCGCAGGCGGCGATGACCCAGAACTGCGGGCCCGATCCGGGGTCCTGCGTTCCCGCGGCAATCAGCACCAGCGTAATGATGCCCATGGTCTTCTGGGCGTCGTTGGTGCCGTGCGCCAGTGCCACAAGGCTGGACGTGAATATCTGGCCGGTCCGGAAGCCGCCGCGTTTCTGCGTGAGCTTGCTGCCCGTTTCAGGATCGTGCCGGGAGGTCAGCGCGTAGGCCACGCGGGTGCAGATGTAGGCAACGATCCCGGCGATGAGGGGAGCGAAGATCGCCGGCAGGATGACCTTCTGCAGCAGCGACTCCAGGTTTATGGAATGGAATCCGATGCCGGCGGCCGCGGCGCCGATCAGCCCGCCGAAGAGGGCGTGCGACGAACTCGACGGCAGTCCCTTGAGCCAAGTGATCATGTTCCAGAGGATCGCACCCATGAGGCCGGCGAATATGATCTCCGGCGTGATCTGGATGCCGTCGTTTCCCTCCCGGATTATGCCGCCGGAAACGGTCTTGGCCACTTCCGTGGACAGGAACGCACCCACCAGGTTCAGGACCGCTGCAAGTGCAACTGCCGTCTTCGGTTTGATGGCACCGGTGGCGATAGGCGTGGCCATCGCATTCGCGGTGTCATGAAATCCGTTGGTGAAGTCGAAAAATAAGGCCAGTGCTATGACCAGCGCCACCATTAAGGTGATATCCACCTGTTGCCCAATCTGCAGAGTCGACGATCAGCAGTTCCACATTTCCCCGGCTGCCTGCAAGGCACAGTTCACCGCTTGTTCACGCGATGGGACTTTCAGTGGCTGCAGAACGGGTTTGAAACCCTATAGATCGTACGCGCCACGCACTTGAGATCAAACCCGGTCCTCGGCGAAGGCCCGAATGGCCGCGAGCTCCCCGGGCGACAGTCCACGCCTCGGATCGGGTGAGACCAGCAGCGCGCGCCCGCGCAGGAACCTGGCCCACGACTGGGCCCGTCCTTCGAAGGCAAGCTGGTCGTCCACCCAGACGATCCGCTCGGGACGGCTGAACTCGACGTCGGCTTGGATGGCCTCCAGCTTCCACCAGTCCGCTCCGCCGCCTGCGCCGTCCGCGGTTAACACCGGCCATTCTCCGCCGTCGAGCCCGGTGGCCGGGCACAGGACCGCGGGCGCCAGTTCCTCCCAGCTGGTCAGCCAGACGCAGCGCAGGCCCGGCGTGGGCGCCAGGCTGTTCAGCTCATCCACCAACTCCGCCGCATACGCCACCTCGAGCATGCCGGCGTAGGCGTACCTCCAGGCCGAACCCCACGGCGTACGCCCGGTCACGCCAAACGGGCACACCACGCCGTCGACGTCGAGGTAAAGCGCCACTCTTTCCGCTGCACCGTCCTGACCCACGGCATGTGTCCTTCCTGCGCGGCACGTCCCAGGTCCTCCAGCCAACGCTACGGATCAGGGGTGCCGGCGGGCAAGGGCACCGGGGACAGCCCGGGGCGGCCGGGACACTGCGCGTGTCTGTCCGGCCGCCCCCCGTGCCTGGGGCTTAGGCGGCCGCCCTGACGCGCGCAGCAGGGGCCTCCGCGGCGGGCACGCCCTCGTTGGCCTGGCCGTACAGCCAGTCGTTGTACTGGAAGTCCCCGTCCCTGCGGCTCTTGAAGAGCAGGTTCCGCAGGGTCCGGGCAAGTCCCGAGACATGCCACGACTCACCCCAGACGCGGGCCGTGCGCTGAACGCGGGCGGTCCGTGCTGCCCGCTTGGCATTGAACTCGGCGATGGCAGCGTCCCAGGCGCCCGCGTCCACGCCGTCGTCAGTGAAGACAGTGCCGTGGCTGACATCCTGGAGGACCGCGGCGTCCTCAAGGGCCTGGCAGGCGCCCTGGGCGAGGTACTGCAGCATGGGGTGGGCGGCGTCGCCCATTAGGACCAGGCGGCCGGCAACCCAGTTCTCGATCGGATCGCGGTCGTACATCGGCCAGCGGATGCCGGTGGCCAGGTTTTTGAGGGCTGCCCGGACGGCGGGGACGCAGTCCTGGTAGGCGGCCTCGAGTTCGTCCACGCCGCCGTACTGCTCCTCGCCGCGCTCGAAGGACGGCGATTTGAAAACAGCAACGGTGTTCAGCAACTCACCCTTGCGCAGCGGATACTGCACGAGGTGGCAGTCCGGCCCGAGGTAGACAATCACGTCTTCCAGGTCCGTGGCGGGCGTGTTTTCCGTGATGGGAACGGTTCCGCGGTACGCAACGTAGGACGAAGAGACGGGTCCGTCCTGCGCCACCGCCGGACGGAGGGTGGACTTGAGCCCGTCGGCGCCGATCACGACGTCGGCCTCATGATCGGTGCCACCGGCGGTGTGGGCAACGCCGCGGCCATTGACCGTCTCCACGCTTTCCACCGTGACGTCGTTGACGAGGCGGACGCCGGCCTCCTGGCAGGTTTCAAGGAGGACCCGGTGCAGGTCGCTGCGGTGGATGACGACGTACGGGGCGCCGTAGCGTTCTTCGAACTCGCCACCAAGCGTCTGGCGGGTCAGTTCTTCGCCGGTGACTGCATCGCGGAAGACGAGGTGCTTGGGCCGAACCCCTATCTCGAGCGCCTTCTCAAGAAGCCCCCAGCGCTTCAGGACCCGGGAAGCGTTGGGGGCCATCTGCAGGCCGGCGCCGACTTCGCCGAATTCCGGCGCGCGTTCCACCAGCGTTACCTCGGCGCCGTTCGCGCGCAGTGCCAGGGCTCCGGCCAGGCCGGCCATTCCCCCGCCGATAACGAGGACATCCGTGGACGGTTTCGGGTCAGACATTGCTTGCTCCTACTGAAGTTGTGGGTTTTGAGGTGATTTTGATGCCGATGGCTCCGAGCAGAATGGCTGCCACGGCGGCTGCCCCGGCGAAAGCCAGGAAGTTCGAATTGACGCCCAGTCCGGCTGCGAGCAGCAGCCCTCCCACCTGGGGTGCGGCGACGGCGCCGATGCGTCCGACGCCGAGCGCCCAGCCCAGGGCGGTGCCGCGGAGATGCGGCGGGTAGTGGCTGGCCACTGCGGCGATGACCAGGCACTGTGTGCCGTGCGTTCCGATGCCGGCCAGGACCAGCATGAGATAGACGACGGTGACGGGAGGACCCGCCACCAGGACCACCAGGGCGACGGCGGCGACGGCGGCCGCCGCTATCGCCGTCGGTATGGGGCCGAAGCGGGTGCCGGCCCAGGCGGTGATGACCGAGCCCGCGACGGCGCCGAGGTTCAGTGCCAGGGCGAAGGTCAGCGCCGAGCCGAGGTTGTAGCCGGCCAGCTGCATGAGGTTGGGCAGCCAGGTGCCCAGGCCGTACCACGCGAAGAGCGTTACGAGGGTAGCGATGGCGAACAGCACGCTCATGCCCAGGAATGGGGCCCGGAGCAGGGAACCAAAGCCAGCAGGCTCCTTGGCCTCGTCACCGGCGCGGACCGGAGGCAGGGTCTCGGGCAGGTAGCGAAGACCCACCGGAATGACGACGAGCAACGCGATGACCGCGATGAGGAACATGACGGGCCAGCCAAAGGCGGGAATCAGCGGGATGCCAACCAGCGCGGCAATCGAGCCGCCAATCGGGACCCCGGACATCATCAGGGTGGCGATGGTGGACCGCCATTTTGCGGGTACCAGCTCCGCCACGAGGGCGTTGGCCGAAGGAACCAGCCCGCCGAGGCCGATGCCGGCCAGCAGCCGCAGGCCGCCGAAGACCGGGGCGTTCGGAGCGAAGGCACACAGGATGGTGAAAACGGAGAACAGGATTGCGCAGCCGAGGATGGTCCGGCGGCGCCCCCACGTGTCGGACATCCTGCCCGCGAAGATGGCGCCGATCATCATTCCCACGAAAGCCATGGACCCGACCGTCCCGGCCGTCGCCTTCGTCAGCCCCCAGCCGGTGTCATTGATGAGCGAGGCCTGCACAGTGCCGTAGACGATGAGATCGTAGCCGTCGAAAACGACAAGCAACCAGCAAACGAGAACCGCCATGGCAGATTGCCTGGAGAACCGGGGCGAGGGCCCGGTGGAAGCGTCTGCGCCGTGGGTGGACCGCTCCGGCGCTGCAGCGGAAGGTGTGTGATTCATCCCACCACTGTCGGGGCCGCCGCCCGGCAGCGCCTATACAATTCTGCTATGCAGAACTTTCCACTCCAGAAGAAGCCCACCTACTCCATCGAGGCGGTGGACAACGCACTCCAGTTGCTGCAGCTGCTGCGCGACGGCGGGAGCCTCAGGCTGAAGGATGCGGCAAGCGAGCTCGGGGTAGCGCCCTCCACTGCCCACCGGCTCTTGGCCATGCTGGTGTACCGGGGCTTTGCGGTCCAGGACGAATCCCGGCGCTATGTGCCGGGGCCGGCGATGGGCGCAGGACCGGCGGGCGTCAGCTGGACGCGGCTCCTGCGGGAGTTGGCCCGCCCCCACATGGAGCTGCTGTGCTCCCGCGTCAACGAGTCGGTCAACCTGATGATCCGCGTGGGAACGAAGGTCCGGTTCCTGGACACCGTTGAAAGCACGAACGCCCTCCGCGTGGGTGACCGCCAGGGCACAGTCCTTCCCGCGAACAAGGCTTCGGGCGGAAAGGCGATGCTGGCAGAGCTCGAGCCGGCAATGCTCGACCAGTTATTCCGCAGCCAGAACGCTGAGATTGGCGGGGACAGCATTCCGGATGAGGAGTTTCCGGCATTCGTGCGCGAGTTGGACACCATCCGCAGCAACGGCTTTGCCGCCAACTTCGAGGGAACCGAGGAAGGCATCAGCGCCCTGGGCATGGCACTCCACAACCGGAAGGGTGACGTTGTGGGAGCCATCAGTGTCGCGACCCCTGTGGCCAGGTTCCGCAAGCTGTTCGACGCCGGACTCGTGGGCGTCATGCTGGAGACCCGCCGCCAGCTGGAAATCGACATCGCCGCGAATCCGGCGGAACCGGACTGAGCGCGCACTAAATTCTGTATAGCAGAATTTATTGGAGGCTTGCGGACACGCCTCTCTAATGTCGGAAATGCGCCCAACGTATTCCGCACTCAACGAGGAGGCCCCCGTGTCCATCAGCGCCGAAAATCCAACGCACGAATCTGTTGCCGCCGGACAGGCCGGTCCGGAGCCGACCCCGGAGGAGGCTGCCCAGCTGGAGCAGCTCTACCGGGACTTCGACACGGAGAATCTGATCCCGTTGTGGACGGAGATCGGGGATCTGATGCCGATGGTTCCGTCCCCGAAGGCCGTGCCGCACGTCTGGCGGTGGAGCGACCTGTACCCGCTGGCCGCGCGTGCCGGTGACCTGGTGCCGGTGGGCCGCGGCGGTGAACGCCGGGCCATCGCCTTGGCGAACCCGGGCCTGGCAGGCACGCCGTATGCCACGCCGACGCTGTGGGCGGCGATCCAGTACCTGGGCGCCCGCGAGACCGCCCCGGAGCACCGGCATTCGCAGAACGCGTTCCGGTTCGTCGTCGAGGGCGAGGGCGTCTGGACCGTCGTCAACGGCGATCCGGTGGCGATGCGGCGCGGTGACTTCCTGCTGACCCCGGGCTGGAATTTCCACGGCCACCACAACGACACCGACCAGCCCATGGCGTGGATCGACGGGCTGGACATCCCGTTCGTGCATTACGCCGATGCCGGGTTCTTCGAGTTCGGCACCGAACGCGTCACCGACGAGGCCACCCCGGACATCTCCCGCTCCGAGCGGCTCTGGGCCCACCCCGGGCTGCGCCCGCTCTCCGGGCTGGAGGACACCACGAACTCCCCCATCGCCGCCTACCGCTGGGAACACACTGACGCGGCGCTGCGCGAACAGCTGCTGCTCGAGGACGAGGGCCATCCGGCCACCGTGTCCCAGGGCCACGCCGCCATCCGGTACTCCAACCCCACCACCGGCGGGGACGTGATGCCCACCATCCGCGCCGAGTTCCACCGCCTCCGCGCCGGAGCCACCACCGAACCCGTCCGCGAGGTCGGTTCCAGTGTGTGGCAGGTCTTCGAAGGCACCGGCTCCGTGGTCTTCAACGGCGAAACCCGGACCCTGGAAAAGGGCGACCTGTTCGTCGTCCCCTCCTGGCAGGAATGGTCCCTGCAGGCCGAGACTGGCTCTCAAACAGAGTTTGATTTGTTCCGCTTCAGCGACGCCCCCATCTTTGAACGCCTGAACTTCAACCGCACCTACACCGAAGGACGCACCAAGTAATGAGACTCCTCACCCTCCGCCTCCCCTCTGCCGACAACACAGTCACGACGACGGCCGTCCGCCAGGACGGCGACACCCTGACCGAAATCGGCGGCTTCGCCGACGTCGGGGAGCTCCTCCGCGACTCCGCGTGGGAGGAAAAGGCGAAGGCGGCCAGCGGCGCCACGCACGCGCTCGAGGGCGCGGACCTCGCCGCCGTCGTCCCCTCCCCCGGCAAGATCATCTGCGTGGGCCACAACTACCGCAACCACATCAAGGAAATGGGCCGGGAGGTCCCGGAGTACCCCACGCTGTTCGCCAAGTACGCCGAGTCCCTGATCGGCCCGAACGATGACCTCGCCCTGCCGCAGGAATCGGACACCGTGGACTGGGAAGCCGAACTGGCCGTGGTTATCGGCAAAAAGGGCCGCCGGATCAGCGAAGCCGACGCCGCCGAGCACATCGCCGGGTACGCCGTCCTGAACGACATCAGCATGCGCGACTATCAGTTCCGCACCATCCAGTGGCTGCAGGGCAAGACCTGGGAGAAGTCCACCCCGTTCGGCCCGGCCCTGGTCACCAAGGACGAATTCAGCGCCGGACCGCTGATGACTTCCGCCGTGGACGGCGAAATCCAGCAGCAGACCCCGACCGGGGACCTGGTGTTCACTCCGGAGTTCCTGGTGTCCTACATCTCCACCATCATCACGCTGAACCCAGGTGATGTGATCGCGACCGGCACCCCCGGCGGCGTGGGCCACGCCCAAGACCCCAAGCGCTACCTGCAGGAAGGCCAGATCCTGGTCACCACCATCGAGGGCCTGGGCCAGCTGAGCAACCGCGTGGTCAAGGAAGCCTGATGGCCGCCCGCACCGACCAAACCACCGACCCGCGCCTGCAGGACGAACTCCTGCAGGCGCGGCGCGGCACGGCGTACTTCGCCCGCAAACTCAACGAACTCTCCGACGCAGAGCTCGACGGCGGCACCCTGCTTCCGGGCTGGACCCGCCGCCACCTCGTGGCCCATGTGGGCTACAACGCCCGCGCCATCGCCCGGCTCATCGAGTGGGCCGCCACCGGAGTCGAGACTCCGATGTACGCCTCCACCGAGGCCCGGAGCTACGAAATCGACTTCGGCGCCACGCTATCCCCGACCGCGCTGCGGAACCTCTTCGACCACTCCGCCGTGCACCTCAACGTCGAATGGCGCGACCTGCCCGCCGACGCCTGGCACCACAAAGTCAAAACCGCCCAGGGCCGCACCGTCCCGGCCGAAGAAACAGTCTGGATGCGCACCCGCGAAGTCTGGGTCCACGCCGTCGACCTCGACAACGGCGCAGCCTTCACCGACATCCCCGCACCCGTCCTCACCCGGCTCCTCAAAGACATCACCGCAGCCTGGCACACCCGCGGCACCGATGCGGGGCTCCTCATTAAGGTGACGGGCACGGACCTGACCTTCGGCGACACGCCCGCCGAAAACCCGACGGTCATCACCGG
This sequence comes from Arthrobacter pascens, assembly GCF_017052465.1. GTDB lineage: Bacteria > Actinomycetota > Actinomycetes > Actinomycetales > Micrococcaceae > Arthrobacter > Arthrobacter pascens. The sequence continues at coordinate 77,283 of NZ_JAFHKT010000130.1, read as the reverse complement.
GCCGCTGGCCGCCGTCGCGCAATGGGCCACCGGCCGCGGCACCCAAAGGCTCACAGCCACACACAGCGGAGCCCCACGAGCGGAAGTGCCGGCCGCGCCCCCGTGGATCTGAGGTTCGAAAATCCCGGAGGATAGACTGTGCCCGTCAGCGCTGGACCAGATCCGACGAGAGGCAGGGCATGGGCACCACCGATGCGGCCGACGCCATTTCCACCGATGAACTTGACCTGCTGCACCGGTACTGGAGCGCCGCCAACTACCTCACGGTGGCCCAGATCTACCTCCAGGAGAATGCGCTGCTGCGGGAACCGCTGGCACCGGACCACATCAAACCGCGGCTGCTCGGCCACTGGGGAACCGGCCCGGGGCTGTCCCTGATCTACGTGCATCTCAACCGTCTGATCCGGCGGACCGGCGCCGAGGTCCTGTTCCTTGCAGGCCCGGGCCACGGCGGGCCGGCAGTGGTGGCGAACGTGTACCTCGAAGGCACGTATTCCGAGGTATACCCGGAGGTCAGCCAGGACGCGGCGGGGCTGCGGCGCCTGGCCCGCCAGTTTTCGACCCCCGGCGGCATCGGGAGCCATGCGGGTCCGGCCACACCCGGATCCATCCATGAGGGCGGCGAGCTCGGCTACTCCCTGATGCACGCCACCGGCGCCGTCATGGACAACCCCGGGCTGATCGCTGCCTGTGTGGTGGGCGACGGAGAGGCCGAAACCGGTCCCCTTGCGGCGTCATGGGATGCGCCCTTCTTCCTCAACCCGGCCCGAGACGGCGCCGTCCTGCCGATCCTCCACCTCAACGGGCACAAGATCTCCGGACCCACCGTGTTGGGCCGCCGTTCCGACGCGGACGTGGAGGCCCTCCTGCACGCCCACGGCTGGGCTCCCGTCACGGTCTCCGGCGACGACCCCCAACGGGTCCACCGGGACCTGGCCGCCGCCGTGGACCGCGCGTATGCGGATATCCGCCGGTTCCAGGAGGCTGCCCGCAGCGACGGCGTGACCGGCGCCGCCCGCTGGCCGGCCATCATCCTGAGGACTCCCAAAGGCTGGACGGGACCGGAAACCGTCGACGGCAGCCCGGTGGAAGGAACGTTCCGTTCCCACCAGGTGCCGCTGTCGGGGGTCCGGGACAATCCGGAGCACCTCGCCCAGCTCGAACAGTGGATGCGTTCCTACCAGCCCGAAACACTGTTCGACGCCGACGGCAGGCTGGTTCCTGAGCTGGCGGCCCTGGCCCCGGAGGGTGCACTGCGGATGGGATCCGTACCGCCCGCAAACGGCCTGCCGTCCGTCCCGCTGGAGATCCCTGATCTGACGCGGTACGCCGTGGATCCCGGCGAGCGCGGCTCCACCAGCAAAGAAACCACCAAACCGCTCGGCGAACTGTTCCGCGACCTCTACCGGAGCACGGAGGCAGACCCGCGGTTCCGGCTCTTCTGCCCTGACGAGACCAACAGCAACCGGCTGGGGGCTGTCTTCGAGGCGAGCGACCGCTGCCTGCTGCTCCCGCCCGGCAGCGGCGACGCCGCGGGGTCCAGTGACCACGTTTCCCCCGACGGCCGCGTGATGGAGGTGCTCTCCGAGCACCTGTGCCAGGGCTGGCTCGAGGGGTATCTGCTCAGCGGGAGGCACGGTTTCTTCGCCAGCTACGAAGCCTTCGCCATGGTCAGTGCCTCCATGACAGTCCAGCACGCCAAATGGCTCCAGCACGCGCGCGAACTGGACTGGCGCTCGCCCGTTCCGAGCCTCAACATCCTGCTGACGTCCACCTGCTGGCGCAATGACCACAACGGGTTCAGCCACCAGGGGCCGGGCCTCATTGATACGGTGCTCTCCCTCTCCGGCGAGGTGACGCGCATCTACCTGCCGCCGGACACCAACACCCTGCTGGCCGCGGCCGAACACGCGCTGCTCAGCACCGACTACGTCAACCTTGTGGTGGTGGACAAACAGGCGCACCCGCAATACCTCACGCTGGACGAGGCCCGCGCCCACGCCGAGGCAGGCGCATCGCGCTGGGACTGGGCCGGCAACGAGCCGCCGGAAGGCACGTCCGACCCGGACATCGTCCTTGCCTGTGCCGGCGACATCCCCACCGAGGAGACGCTGGCGGCCGCCTGGCTGCTGCAACGCCACGTCCCCGAAGCCCGTGTCCGCGTGGTCAACATCATGGACGCCATGGTCCTCCCGCCCCGGCAGACCCACCCGCACGGCCTCGACGGCGGTACCTTCAGCTCCCTGTTCACGGAAGGATGCGATGTCGTCGTCGCCTGGCACGGCTATGCCCGATCCTTCCACCAGCTGCTGCACGGGCGGCCCAACCCGGAACGGTTCCACGTGCGCGGGTACAGCCAGCAGGGCACTACAACCACCCCCTTCGACATGGTGGTGCTGAACCGGATGAGCCGCTACCACCTCACTCTCGAGGCGCTGCGGCGCCTGCCGCGCCGGCTCCCGGGGGCCGAGGACCTGGCCGAACTGTGCAGCCGGCAGCTGGACGCCCACGCCCGGTACATCCGCGAGTATTTCGAAGACCTCCCCGAAATCCGCAACTGGACCTGGACGCCGCCGGCTCCGCCTGAGTAGAGCCGGCTCCGCCGGAGTAGGCACGTCCTACGGTCGGGTGGCCGTCGACGAACCGGTGCCGAGCATCCGGGCGACCTTTTCCTCGAGTGCTGCCCGTGTGGCATCGGGCAGAACGATAAGGCCCTCCAATTCGTGCCGCGCACGCTTGTATGCCGTCTGACGTTCCGCAGGTGTGGCAGCTTCGTCCTCGGCGATGCGCAGCAGCTTCCTGGCCGTGGCCAGCCGGTGGCGCTCGCCCGCGGAAAAATTGCTGTGCCTGATTCTTCGGGCTTCGCGCTCGGCAACGTCGAAGGCGACTTCAAAACTGCGGACCGCGGCCCGGTATTCGTCCAGGCGTGACTTGCTCAGAATGTCCGACTGGCTCGACGGGCGCAGTCCGTCAGCGTCACGCTTGGCCCGCAGAAAGGCAACGGTGAGAGGTTCCCGGACGTCCGTCATGACCGGGAAATCGATGAGCTTGCCCACGTCGAGTTCGTACTCCAGCCAGCGCCCGTTGACGGCGTCGTGCGCGGACATCAAGGACGCGACGTCGTTCTCATGGACCTTCTCGGCTGACAGCGCCTGGTTCTTGAGCCGGTAGAGCTCCAGCTTGCGCTGGTGCCGCCGTTCACTCGCCTTGGACCAGGCCTGGCTCCAGCCGCCGATAACTCCGCTCAGCGGAAAGACAAGCCACCAGTAGTGGCCGAGGAAATCAAGAAGGGGCTCCACCCGTCAATCGTCGCACCGGCCTGCACCTACCTCAAGGGACACATCGGTCTCGATGGCACCGCGCCTGTCGCACGGAAGTAGGCGTCATGCAGTCGGCGCCTGCTGGGCTCCGGCGATGTTGACCAGCCAGGCAATGCCGAACCGGTCCGTGCACATGCCGAACGTGTCGCCCCACGGCGCGGGCTCCAGCGGCACCGTGACGGTACCGCCCTCGCTGGAGAGCTTCTCCCAGTAACCGCGCAGCTCGGTTTCGTCATCGCCGCTGAGCGAGACAGAGATGGTATTGCCTGGCGTGTAGTCCATGCCCGCCGGCGTGTCAGCACCCATGAGGACGAGCCCGTTGCCGGACGTCAGCATCCCGTGCATGATCTTGTCCGCCTCCGACGGGTCTTCGCTGGCATGGAAGTCGCCGAAGGTGCTGAGGGCCAGGTCCCCGCCGAAAACCGACTGGTAGAAGGTCATCGCATCGCGGGCGTTGTCGCGGAAGCCGAGGTAAGGGTTGAGCACGGTAGGCACAGCATTCTCCTTCGAGAGTCGGGACAGGCTGGATGGCCGCTGATGTGGCGGACCGCACTACACATGTTGCCTCAAACGAGCGGCCCTTCATAGGGTCCACGGGGTGTTGCCGTGACGTGGTCACTCATAGTCGGGGCTGAAGATCCTGGCCTTGTAGAAGCGTGCCTCGGGCCAGCCGCGCTCGTGGGTCGGCGTCCCCAGGTCCTTGCCGATGCTTACCTGTGTGCCCATCTCGCCTGTTTCGGGTGAACCGACCACCCAGATGTACTCCTTGGTGACGGGGTGCCGGGCAATGGATTTGACCCGCCCCTTGGCCCAGATCGGGTTGCTGATGACCTTGTCGTTGCTGTTGACGTCGTAGCGGTAGACGCCTTTGCTGTCGGTCAGCAGGAGGTGGCCGCGCATGGTGAAGTCGGGTTGCAGGTCGTGACCCATTTTGGCGCCGGGATGGTCGATGGCCACTTCGCGCCAGACGTCGAGGTCAGTGTTCTGGCCGGACCCCTTGACCTTATAGCCGACGAGCTTGCCGTCGCCGAGCACCCACAGGACTCCTTTGGAAACCTCGTTCTTGGTGCGCGGATCCCAGAGGATGCCATGGGCGCCCGGGAATCTCCAGGAGTTGACCTTCTCATAGCTGTCGAAGTCGTCGATCGAGTCCGGGTTCTTCGGGGAGTAGAGCTGGAGGTTCTTCCCGCCCTTCGAGCTGGCGGTGAGGATCGAGCCGTTGTGCGGAATCCTCTCGATGGAATGCGGGTTGTCATCCGGGTAGGCCTGCCAGATCAGGTCGTTGTCGGAGTCCGTGTGTTCGCCGCGCCTGACCTGGACGATTCCAGCGGCACCGCCGGAGGCGCAGACCAGCGCGATCCGCCCCCGCGCCTGGGTCTTGCGGATCTTGACGTCGGACAGGTCCGACCACCACTTCTTGCCGAGCCATGGTTCCTTGCCCGCGAAGGACCAGATCACGGCGTCATCGTTCCACCGCTCCGCGTCGCGGTCGAAGATCCGCACCGTCCTGGAGTTCTGGTCGACCACGGCGAGGTGGTAGCCCGCAGCGGCCTCTGCGGTGCCGCCACTGGTCAGGGCCGACGCCGGTCCGAGGACCGCGCCCGCGGCGAGGCCCTTGAGCACTGTGCGCCTGTGTACTGTGCGCCGGCTCGCCCCGGCCCGGGCTTGGGTCGTCTGCTTGTTCAGGTTTCCGAGCGTGTCGGCACCAAGGTCAAGAATGGCCATAGTTTCCCCCCACAGGAATCTCAGAGCTGCCGGCGCCGGATGACGCCGGACACTTTATCCACCCTGACGGAATCGGCGAAGATATGTCCAGTCGATGCAGTAAATGAATGCCGGTTTCGGTTTGACTTGCGTTTCCCGATACCCCGCGGCTCCTGGTGGCCGTAGGCTCTAGCCATGGCGAGATACTTTGATGTGCACCCCGAGGACCCCCAGCCGCGCGCGATTGCCCAGATCGTGGATCTCCTCCACTCCGGCGGGCTGATCGCGTACCCCACGGACTCCTGCTACGCGCTTGGCGCGCAGCTGGGCAACAAGGAGGCGCTGGACAGGATCCGCACCATCCGCCAGCTCGACAACAAGCACCACTTCACACTCGTCTGCAGGGACTTCGCCCAGCTGGGACAGTTCGTGAACATCGGCAACGACGTGTTCCGCAGCATCAAATCCGTGACGCCGGGCAGCTACACGTTCATCCTGCCGGCCACCAAGGAGGTGCCGCGCCGGCTTCTGCACCCGAAGAAGAAGACCGTGGGCGTGCGCATTCCGAACCACAGCTTCGTCCAGGCGCTCCTTGCTGAGCTGGGCGAACCGTTGCTTTCCAGCACGCTGCTGCTGCCGGACGAGGAGGATCCTCTGACCCAGGGCTGGGAAATCAAGGAACGGCTGGACCACGTGGTGGACGCCGTCGTCGATTCCGGCGACTGCGGGGCAGAGCCGACGACGGTGGTCGACTTCTCGAGCGGCGTCGCCGAGGTGGTGCGCCGGGGAACCGGTGATCCTTCGCGGTTCGAATAGCGCGCGCTACTCCTGCTTCTTGGCCCGGCTCGGCTGCACGCGGGGCGGCTCGCCCGGCATTTTGGGGTAGTCGGGCGGGAACGGCAGTTCGCCCAGCCCGTCCTTGAGGTCCCGCTCCCACCAGCCGAGCAGCGTATCGACGGTCCCGGGGTTGGCGTTCATGTCCGCCCACGGGTCGCCCACGGTCTTCAGCCGCTCGGGCACGGTGAGGATGGTGAAGTCCTTCGGGTTGACGCCTTCCAGCTCGTCCCAGCTGATCGGGCAGGACACGGGGGCATGCGGAAGCGCGCGGGGACTGTACGCGCCGGCAATGGTGCGGTCACGGTTGGCCTGGTTGAAGTCCAGGAAGACGCGTTCGCCGCGCTCTTCCTTCCACCAGTTGGTGGTCACCTTGTCCGGCATCCGACGCTCGAGTTCCCGTGCGGCGGCGATCACTGCATGGCGCACGTCGAGGAACTCCCGCTTCGGCTCGATCGCGGCGTAGACATGCAGGCCGCGGTTGCCTGAGGTCTTGATGAAGGCATCGAGCCCCGCCTCGGACAGTACTTCCCGCAGCGCCAGGGCGGCCGGGACGGCGTCATCGAAGTCCGTGCCGGGCTGGGGGTCAAGGTCAATTCGGAGCTGGTCAGGGTTGTCGGAGTTCTCGGCGCGCGAGGGCCACGGGTGGAACACGACGGTGTTCATCTGCACGGCCCACACCGCGGCCGCAGGCTCGTCCAGGACCAGCTGGGGATGCGATCGGGCGCTCGGATAGGTCACCTTGACGGACCGGATGAAGTCCGGCGTTCCCTTCGGCGGGTTCTTGGAGAAGAACTGCTCGCCGTCGACGGTGTCCGAAAACCGCTGGAGCGAGACCGGCCGGTCACCGTTGGCCCGGATGAAGGGCTCGCCGACGTCCACCATGTAGCGCGCCAAGTCCAGCTTCGTCAGGCCCAACTCGGGCCAAAGGACCCGGCTGGGGCTCGAGATGCGCATGTCGCGGGGGCCGTTGGGGCCGGTTACGGTAAGGGTGGTCTGTTCGCTGGCCATGGGGACAACCTACCCCGGCCTTCACCGGCGCGTCAGTACCTTCCGCCCAGTGCATTGGGCCACTGGTGCCGCCCGGCAACCAGGCACAAGTGTCGGACGCGACGCTTGACCCTTGACCACATGCCAGGCGCCGGAGCCATAATCGGGCGGGGCACCAAAGCGGTGCCGCAGTGAAGAGCCGACGGATGGCGCCGCCGGAGCAGAGGAGCCCTCGAATGACGAAGTACCTGATCTCGTTCCCCGGCGAGGCCATGGTGGTCCCCGAGGAGGACTTCGAGGCGGTGGTCGAAGCCTCGCATGCCGTCATCGAGGAAGCCAAGGCGGCGGGCGTGTATGTCTTCGGCGGCGGGATCGATGAGGACGTAGACCCGGTGCTCGTGGCCGGTGACGGCACCGTCACCGAGGGCACGTACCCCGGCCACAAGGTGCCCAACGGCGGCTACACCGTTCTGGAGCTGCCGTCGCGGGAGGCGGCACTCGAGTGGGCCGCGAAGATCGCCGTCGCCTGCCGCTGTTCGCAAGAGGTCCGGCAATTCGGGTACGACCCGGCCAGCTGACGGGGGCAACCTCAGGCAGAGTCGGTCGTACGTCGCGCGAGCCGCTTTAGCTGCTTACAGGACGCCAGATGCGGAGACGAGCTGCGCCCGGCCCTCTTCGAGCCGGTAGGCGACGGCGATCACCGCAGTGGAGTAATCGTCCACGGCGTCAAAAATCACCCGTGAACTGTCCAGCAACCGGCGAACGGTTTGCTTGGCGTGTTCGACGACCATGTCGTTGACGTCCGTCTTGTCCTCACTAGCGCGCTGCGCCGTGAGGCGTTCTGGTTCGGGTGCAGCGAATCTCCCGAGACGAACCGCTCGTTGCCGTCAAGCAGGCGCTGCCATGCATCGTACGGGCTGATTCGTCTGCTCACCCTGCTTACTTTACGGGGGGCGCGGGCGCAGGGGCCTGTTGCGGCGTCCGGTAGAAACCGCAAGGATGTGAACTGACCCGGCGCCATCTGGCGCCCACCGTCGTCGAAGGGGACACTTTCCATGGTTGAATCCGCCAGTCTGGACCAGACAGCCGGCCAGCAGGTGCTCAGCGCCGTCGCCGCGCAGGTGGATATTCCACGTGGAAGCAGGGACTGGGCAGACTTCGAGCGGCGCTTCGACCGCCATTTCCCCGACCTGGCCCGGCTGTTCCATTCCCTTTACGGCTCACGGCCGGACTTCCAGGACCAGCTGGCATCCCTCGTACTGGAGACCGCACGTTCCTGGAAGGAACGCCCCACAGATCTGAAGATCCTGGACGCGGAACGGGAGGGCAGCGGTGACTGGTTCCAGTCCAACCGCATGCTCGGCGGGGTCTGCTACGTGGACCGGTACGCCGCGGACCTTGACGGTGTGCGTGCACGGATTCCCTACTTCAAGGAACTCGGCCTCACCTACCTGCACCTGATGCCGCTGTTCCTGGCCCCCGAGCCCCTGTCCGACGGCGGCTACGCCGTGTCCAGCTACCGGGAGGTCAACCCCAAGCTCGGGACGATGGAACAGCTGCGCGAACTGGCCGCCGAACTGCGCGCCAACGGCATCAGCCTCGTCGTCGACTTCATCTTCAACCACACCTCCAACGATCACGAGTGGGCCCGGAAAGCCGGTGCGGGCGATCCGCGCTACAGCGATTACTACTGGATCTTCCCGGACCGGACCATGCCGGATGCCTTCGAGCTGAGCGTGCGCGAGATCTTCCCGGAGGACCATCCGGGCTCCTTTGTGCCGCTGCCTGACGGCCGCTGGGTGTGGGCGACGTTCCACACGTTCCAATGGGACCTGAACTATTCCAACCCGGAGGTATTCCGGGCCATGGCCGGCGAGATGCTCTTCCTCGCCAACCAGGGGGTGGAGATCCTGCGGATGGATGCCGTGGCCTTCATCTGGAAGCAACTCGGCACGACGTGCGAAAACCTGCCGGAAGCCCACACGCTGCTGCAGGCCTTCAATGCGGTCTGCCGGCTCGCTGCCCCGTCGCTGCTCTTCAAGTCCGAGGCCATCGTCCACCCCGACGAAGTGGCCCTGTACATTGATCCGGCCGAATGCCAGCTCTCGTACAATCCTCTGCAGATGGCGCTGATCTGGGAGGCGGTGGCCACCCGTGACGTTTCCCTGCTGTCCCAGGCCCTCCAGCGCCGCCACAACATTCCGGCGGGAACATCCTGGGTGAACTATGTGCGCAGCCACGACGACATCGGCTGGACATTTGCCGATGAGGACGCCGCCGAGCTCGGCATCAACGGCTTCGACCACCGCCGCTTCCTCAATTCCTTTTACGTCAACCGTTTCCCGGGCAGCTTCGCCCGGGGCGTGCCGTTCCAGGACAATCCGCGCACGGGTGACTGCCGCATCTCCGGAACCACCGCCTCGCTGTGCGGGCTCGAGGACGGCTCGGCGGAGGCGATCCGCCGGATCCTGCTCGCCCATTCGGTGGCTTTCAGCACCGGCGGCATCCCCCTGCTGTATCTGGGCGACGAAGTGGGCCAGCTAAACGATTACGACTATGCGCTCGAAGAGGGCCACGACGCGGACAGCCGATGGGTGCACCGGCCGCAGTTCCCCGCGGAACGGTACGCCAACCGGACAGATCCGGCCACCCCGGAGGGCGCCATTTTCGCCGGGCTGCGGAGGATGACGGCGGTACGCGCCGCCACCCCGGAACTGGCCGGGACGCGGCTGGTCCCCTTCACCACCAACAACCCCGGAGTACTTGGCTACCAGCGGCCCGGAGACGGGTCGCTGGTTCTCGCGCTGGCCAACTTCGGCGACGGACCCGCAGTGATTTCGGCCGACACGCTGTCCGGATTCGATGCGGTGGCGCGGGACCTGTTTTCCGACGACGACGTCCGCATTGACGAGGGCATCGTCCTGCGCCCGCAGGACTACGTCTGGCTCAGGGTGGTGCCGGCCGGCTAAGCCGGCGTCCGGCTATGCCGGACCACCGAGTGCGGGCGCCGCATCCGGGATCCGGCATTATGGACTCATGCCACTTGCTGAATCCCCTGTCACCATTGCTGTCGGCGACGTCCAGGTCTCCGGTGTATACGCCCGCCCGGACAACCCCTTCGCCACGCTGGTGGTTGCGCACGGGGCGGGCGCGGGCATGGAGCATCCGTTCATGAGCGGCTTCACCCGCGCACTCAACGACGACGGCGTCGCCACCTTGCGCTTCAACTTCCCCTACCGTGAGGCGGGCAGGAAGTTTCCCGACCGGCCGCCCGCCGCTATCGCCGCGTGGCGGGCCGCCATGGACGCGGCCCGGTCCCGGTCGGAGGGCGAACCCTTGTGGGCGGCAGGCAAGTCCTTTGGCGGCCGCATGGCATCCATGGCGGTCGCAGAAGGCATGCCCGCCTCCGGCCTGGTCTATCTCGGCTACCCGCTGCACCCGCCGGGCAAGCCGGAGAAGCTGCGCGACGAGCACCTGTACGGCCTGGAACTGCCAATGCTGTTCCTGCAGGGAACGCGCGACACCTTCGCGACGCCCGAACTGCTTGAGGGCGTCGTTTCCCGCGTCGGACCAAACGCCACCCTGCACTGGTGCGAGGGCGGCGACCATTCCTTTGCCGCGGCAGGACACAAGCGCGGCGCGGCCGAGATCGGCGCGTCCCTGGCCGAACCGGTGGTGGCATTTATACGCACCGACAGCCCCTCCGGCCGCTAGGCCTGCAGCTGCTGGCGGGTGGCATCCTCCGAGGGCTGCGGTGAGCGGGAGAGGAAGTACCGGGTCGCCGCATGGGCAACCTTCCGTGCCCGAACGGGCAAACGGAGCCGGACCGGCCGTCGGGATCCGTTTGTGTTTCTCCCCTCGTACTCTAGGGAAATTGCGATGATCACGTTCTCTCGCAGGGGCCCTAAGGGGCAAAGCCCAGAAGCAGGCGCAGCGATGGCGGGTTTCCTCGCCCAATAGGTGACGTCAAAATGAAGTCCATGCTCGCCGGGGACCGAGTACGTGGGTCAATTTCAGGAGCACTCTGTGACAGCTCAAAGCGGACGACACTCACCTATGGCACTCGATTTCGCTGAGAGGAAGAGCCTTGACGGGTTAGCGCGGCGAACTCTCGCGGCGGCACTAGTGTTTGGTTTCTTCTTCTACGCGTTTGGGTTCCACGGCCCCGCCACTTCAGAGATGAACCTTTCGGCGCCCTCCTCCGGCAGCGAGATGGGGGTCCTCTTGGATCCGAACAACACCCCCCGGGTAAGGGTGCCTTATCGTCCAGTGGGTTCGGGTACGGCCAGTGGACCCTCGTCACCTGGACTGGCTTCTTCGCTACTGGATCGGCCTGCCAAGGGTTTCCTCATGGCGCCTCTTGAAGAGTTAGTCAGGACGTCTCCGTTCGGACCGCGGCGGAGTCCGATTACCGGTGAGCCCGGTGAAGTTCATTTTGGGCAGGATTTCGCTGCCCCTTGCGGAAAACGAGTCTACGCGGCCGACGCTGGCGTCGTCCGGGCGGCGGGCTGGCACCCGTGGGGAGGCGGCAACAGGTTGGAGGTCGACCACGGCAACGGCTTGATAACGACCTATAACCACTTGCTAGCGGTGGCCACCGAGAAGGACCGTCAGGTCCGGGTCGGCCAGGTTATCGCGGAGGTTGGAACTACTGGATCCTCCACAGGGTGTCACCTCCACTTCGAGGTCATTGAGAACGAAGTGCATACAGACCCGGAACGCTGGAAACTACTAAGCATTCGGCAGATTGACCAACTAGTGCCTGGCAAGATGATCAGCTTTGACCCGAGCGCAGTGCGAACCGTCGGGTGGACAATTCCCTTTATTCCTGGGAAGACCTACAGCGAGGGCTTGCCGACTGAGCCCCTCATTCCATCACCCCCGCCATCATCGCCGAAGCCGGACTGCACCACTACACCCCCACCCACCGGCTGCACACCACAACAAGACTGCACCACCACACCCCCACCCACCGGCTGCACACCACAACAGGACTGCACCACCACACCCCCACCCACCGGCTGCCAGGCGCCACTGGCTTCATTGCTGGTTGACTCGCGCGAATTGATGGATTTCCTTGTGCAGGCGTTTGCGTCACATGCCCTGCTGCCTGCCAAGGGCCAGGGCGGTACTTCTGAACGAACTTCAGCGTCCTTCAGTGAGGGCCCGGCTGCCGCCGTGGCGTCCGCGTTCGGGCGTAGCTCGCCACCGTAGAAAGCACCCTAGCTCAGCGGGGTTCCCGCTTCACGCCAGTGGGTGAGTGTAGCCGTCACCTGCGTTCAGGCGTTGGCGGCAGCCGGTGCCACGTTGCCCGGCACGGGCTCGTGCCGCAGGTAACTGCGGCGGAAGCGGCCGGTCCCGGCCGTCAGCGAACGCAGCTGGACGGCGTAGCGCAGCAGTTCGCCGTCGGGCACCTCGGCGGTGACCTCGGTGCGCTCGCCGCCTGCCGACGTCGTTCCTGTCAGCCGCCCGCGACGGGAAGACAGGTCGCTCATCACCGGCCCGACGTACTCGTCCGGGGTGCTGATGGTCACGGCGGAGACCGGCTCAAGCAGCTGGATCCGTCCGGCGGCCGCCGCCTCGCGCAGGGCCAGCGCCCCTGCGGCCTGGAACGCGGCGTCCGACGAGTCGACGCTGTGGGCTTTGCCGCCCACCAGCGTCACCCGGATGTCCACCACCGGGAAGCCGGCCGAAACTCCCTTTTGCATCTGGGACCGGACGCCTTTTTCGACGGACGGGATGTACTGGCCGGGAACCACTCCGCCCACGGTCTTGTCGATGAACTCGAAACCTGCGCCGCGGTCCAGGGGTTCCACTTCAATGTCGCAGATCGCGTACTGCCCGTGGCCCCCGGACTGCTTGACATGGCGTCCGTGGCCGGCGGCGGGTGCGGCAAACGTTTCCCGCAGCGGCGTCACCACCGGCACCGTCTGCAGCTTCACGCCCTGGTCGCGCAGCCGGTCCAGCACCACCTCGCCGTGGGCCTCCCCCATGCACCACAGGATCAGCTGGTGCGTTTCGGCATTACGTTCCACCCGCAGGGTCGGGTCGCCGGCCGCCACTTTCCCGAGGCTCTTGGCGAGGGCGTCCTCATCGCTGCGCGAGGCTGCCTCAACGGCCACCGGCATCAGGGGCTCCGGCATGTCCCAGGACTCCACCAGCAGCGGGCGCTCCTTGGCCGAAATGGTGTCCCCTGTCTCGGCATTGGCCAGCTTGGCGATCGCGCAGATGTCGCCGGCCACGCAGGAATTCACCGGTTTCAGGCTGGCTCCCACCGGCGAGTAGAGGTGCGTGAGGCGTTCGTCGCTGTCGTGGTCCTCGTGGCCCCGCTCGGACAGCCCGCGGCCGCCGACGTGCACCGCCGAATCCTCCCGCAGGGTGCCGGAGAAGACGCGGACCAGGCACACCCTGCCCAGGAACGGGTCAATGGTGGTGCGCACGACTTCTCCTGCCAGCGGCCCCGCCGGATCGCAGGTCAGGCCCACCGGCGCCCCGGCAAGATCGGTTGCCGCGGGCAGCTCACGCTCCGCCGGCGAGGGGAAAGCGCGGGTCAGCATGTCCAGGAGTTCGGCTACTCCAAGTCCCGTCGTCGCCGAAGTCGCGAGCACGGGGAAGAAGGACCCGCGGGCCACGGCGGTCTCGAGGTCCGCCACCAGGATGTCGACGTCGATTTCCTCGCCGCCGAGGTAGCGGTCCATCAGCGTCTCATCTTCGCTCTCCGAGATGATGCCCTCTATGAGGGCCCCGCGTGCCGCCTCCGATTCGGAAAGCTCGTCGGGGCTGGCCCCGCGCTCTGCCGGGACCGGGTCGCCGTCCGTGTAATCCGCTACCGTCCCGGAGAGCAGCCCCAGCAGACCGGTGATCTCCGTACCGGTGCGCACCGGAAGGTAGGCCGGCACCACCGAGTCGCCGAAGGCCCGCTGGCATGCGGCGAGGGTCGCTTCGAAATTGGCCCGCGGATGGTCCAGCCGGCTGATCACCACGGCCCGCGGCACTCCGAGCTGGTCGCACTCCGCCCACAGCGCCGTGGTGGCCGCATCGATGTCATCCAGGGCGGACACCACGAACAGCGCCGCATCGGCTGCGCGCAGCCCGGCGCGCAGCTCACCCGTGAAATCCCCGTAGCCCGGCGTGTCCAGGAGGTTCACCTTGATGCCGTCGTACAGCAGCGGGGCCACCGAGAGCACCACGGAGCGCTGCTGATGGATTTCGGAGGGTTCCGCGTCGCTGACCGTATTACCGTCCTCGATCGACCCCATCCGGGATATGACGCCGGTGGCTGCCAACAGTGCCTCAAGCAGCAGCGTCTTTCCCGCTCCCGAGTGGCCCACAAGCGCAATGTTGCGGACCTTCTCCGGCGCGTCGGCCTGCATCCCCGCAGACGCATCGGCCCGACGAAGATCCGTACTGCCGCGGCCGGGGCCCTTGCCCCGGCCATTTGTGCCTTTCAGGGACATGACCATCTCCCGGCGTCCTAGTGCTGAGCCGCCACGCGGCCTTGGTAAGTCGATTCGACACCCTGAGGCGGCCGGACAGCAATAGGGAGAGGCGTGCCACTGTGGAACCGGGAGCCGGAGCCCGTCACCGGACGCGACCAGCCCTAGGAGTCGTCGTGCCACCACCCTTCCCAGGCGCTCGACGTCAGCTGGCCGCTGGGAAATTCGGTGACACCCTTGCCGGCATTTGCCTGCGGATCGTCGTCATGCGGACTGAAATCGAGAAGGAAGTTGCTCCAAAGCATCATCGTTGTGTCCTTTCATGCGGACCGAGACCACGTTGTCTCAGTTGGCATTAGCGTAACCGGGCAATGTTTCACCGCGGGGACAAAAAGTTTCAGGTTTGTAACCGGGACCTATCCGGACCCCGCCGGCATCCGTGCCATCGCCTCCGGTGCCAGGGAACACGGTGTTCGGGGGTTACATCCGGGCTTTCGTGCGCGCCGTGGCCGGGGCGGTCCACGGGTCCTCCGGCCAGGGATGCTTCGGATAGCGTCCGCGCATCTCGGCGCGGACCTGCGCGTAAGGTCCGGACCAGAACGATGCGAGGTCATCGGTTACGGCAAGCGGACGCCGCGCCGGCGAGAGCAGATGGAACAGCACCGGAACTGTCCCGTCCACCAGTCGCGGCGTCTCCGCCCAGCCGAAGCATTCCTGGAGCTTGACCGCCACCACGGGCCGGCCGCCGTCGTCGCCAACATCCGGGTAGTCGATCCGCACACGGGAACCGCTCGGCACGTCAAGGCCTTCCGGCGCCAGTTCACCCAGCCGTGCCGCCTCCGGCCACGGCAGGAGCCGGCGCAGCGGGTCTGCCAGCTCGATTCTGTTCACCGGGGTCCCGCCGGCGAGTGCCTCAAGCTCCGGGGCAAGCCATTCGTCCAGCCGCGACAGCAGGGCCTGCTCGGAAACGTCCGGCCACGGCGCACCCAGTTCCCGGTGCAGCAGGGCGAGCCGGCGGCGCAGGGCGTCCGCCGCCGTCGACCATCCGATGGTTCCCAGCCCTTCACGCTCCAGCGCCCGGGCCACGGCGGCCCGGCCCTCCCCGGCCGTGGGCCGCACCGGGGTTGAGGAAAGGACTATCGCGCCCAGCCGGCGTTCCCTTCTGGCGGTGACCTTTCCCTGGCTGAACCCGGCTTCCACCGTCTCGCCCAGCAGGTTCCGGGCGGCGGCTTCGGCCGTGTCCGCGGTAAGCGGCGCCGCGGAGCGGATGACGGCTCCGGTCCCGGCCGCATCCCGCCCACCGGCCCGCGACACCTCGGCGACAGCCAGCCACTCATGGCCGGACAACGGACTGCCCGACGGCAGGCCCGCCCGCGTGCCGGAGGCCAGCAGGTAGCGCTCCGGTCCCGGGCCCGGAACACGGCGCGCCACCCGGTCCGGAAACGCGAGGGCGACGACGAACCCTACGGCTTCCGCCGACGCCGTTTGCGCGGCGGGCCGGGACTGCGCACGGCCGGAGGTTTCCAGTCCGGCGGTTTCCAGGCCGGACGCCTCCTGGCGTGCAATCGCCTCCATGCGCCGGGCTTCCTCGGCCCATCGCCCGGCGGCCGGATCCTTGCCACCGCGGAGCGATGCGAGCAGGCGCGGAAGGTCTGCGCCCGGCGCGCGCTGGTCTCCGGAAACGACGGCGACTGTCTCCGCCGCCGTGCGTGGCCCCACCATGGCGGCGCCGTCCAGCAGCGCGCGTCCCAGCCGCGGGTCAGCCGGAATCCTGGCAAGGATCTTGCCCAGCGGTGTGGCATGGCCGTCCGGTGCCACCGCCCCGAGTTCCCGCAGCACTTCGACGGCGTCGTCCATTGCTGCCTTGGGCGGCGCGTCCGGGAGGGCCAGTCCGCTTCCGCCGGGGGATCCCCAGCAGGCCAGGACCAGGGCGGCGCCGGTCAGGTCCGCCGCAGCGACCTCCGGGGTACGGTGGGCCGGCGCAGCACCGAAGGCCTTCTGGTCATAGCAGCGGACCACTGTTCCGGGACCCTGGCGGGCCGCCCGTCCGGCCCGCTGCTCGGCGGACGCCCGCGAACAGGACACGGTCACCAGGCCGGACATGCCGCGGTTGGCGTCGCGGCGCAGCTCGCGGGACAGGCCCGCGTCGATGACCAGCCGGACCCCGGGAACGGTAAGGGAGGATTCGGCCAATGCCGTGGAGACGACGATCCGGGCGGGGCCGCCGGGGTCCCGTCCGGAGACGGCGCGGTCCTGCTCCGCCGGGCCGGCCTGGCCGTGCAGCTCCAGCACTTCGGCCTTGACCCTGCCGCGCAGCCGGTCTGCGACGTGGGACACCTCCCGGGCGCCCGGAAGGAACACCAGCGCGTCGATGCCGGGGTCTGTTTCGAGGGCGTGGAGGTGGGCGGCGGCCGTGGTGTCTGCGACGTGGTCCAGGAAGGGCCGGGTCACGCCCCGGCTGTCCAGCCGGGGCATCGCCGAGGGCGCCCAGTCCACTGTGAGGGTGTGCAGCGCCGAAGGGCAGTCGACGACGGGAACCGGAGCGCCGCCGTCGTGCTCCCCCAACAGCGCGGCGAACCGCGGTGCGTCCAGCGTGGCCGACATGGCGACGAGCGTGAGGTCGCCACGCAGCAGGCGGACCTCGGCGAGCATCCCGAGCAGGAGGTCGGTTTCCAGCCCTCGTTCATGGACCTCATCGAGGATCACTGCACCGGTGCCTTCCAGCCCGGGATCCGAGAGCAGGCGGCGCAACAGGATGCCCGGAGTGACGAACTCGATCAGGGTCCCCGCGCCCGCCTTGCGCTCGCCGCCGACGGTATACCCCACGCGGTCCCGGAGCCGGCTGCCGTCCAGGGCGGCAAGACGCCGGGCCGCCGCGCGCGCGGCAACACGGCGGGGCTGGGTCACCACCGTGCGCGGCACCTTGCCGCCCGCCGGGCCGGGCTCCGGAGGTGACCCGCCGGAGAGGAGGTTGGCGACCAACGGAGGAACCAGCGTGGTCTTGCCTGTGCCGGGCGGGGCCTGCACCACCGCGGCCCCGGCCGGGCTGTCCGCACGCAGCGCCGCGGCGAGCCGCCCCAGGGAGTCTGCGAAGACCAGTCCGGCACCGATGGCCCCCAGGTTAAAGGGGCCAGCGGTGCCTGCAGGGTCCAGGAAAGCGGAAGTCACCCGTCCATTGTGCACGGATCAGGCAGCCACGCCGGTCACGGAGCTACGGCATCTCGAAGAGGCTGAGAATGTTGCCCTCGGTGTCCAGGAACCAGGCAGCCTTTCCGGCGCTGCTCGTGGCGATGCCGTTCTCGGTCTTCAGTCCCGGGAAATCATAGTCTTCAAAGACAACACCCCGGCTCCGCAGATCCTCAACCTCGCCCTCGAGATTGTCGGTGGCCCAGCTCAACTGCGTGTTCTTCGCTGTTCCCGCGTTGTCGGTCAGGTAAAGCAAGAAAGCCGTTCCGTTCCCGCAGCGGTAGACGAGGTTCTCCTCGTCCAAGATATCTGAGGGTTCCAGGCCGAGGACATCGCGATAGAAATTCCTGGCCCTGGAAATGTCCTTCGCGGGAAGGACGGCCATAACTTCACGTTCCTTAAGCATGATGAATTCTCCTTCTCACCAGGTCCCCGGGGAGCTGCCCGAAAGGCACGGCGACATAGGGAGGCGTGCCGGAAGGTCCTGTGCGCACCATCGTAGGCTTCAGCGTCTGGTAGTCAATGCCGCACGGCAAGACGTCAGACCAGGTAGATCGATGAAGACGATCAAATCCCCGCAGTAGGGCGCGGGAAACGACGCCCGGGAGGATAATGGCACCGAAGTCAATTGCCAGCACCGACAAGAGGGGTCCGGATGTATGGGCTTCCGCGGATCACGGTGGAGGTTCCGGTAACCAGCATCGGGTCCGGTTCCTCCGATTACGAGGAGCTGGGCAGCTACGTCGTCGGGCTGCGCAGGCAACAGGGCCTGCACCTCACCCTGCTGCACATCGGCATCCTTGCGGACTTTGCACAGGACATCACTGAGTGGACCAAGGGATCCACCAGCGCCGAAGCGGCCACCCGCAGGACAGTTGCCTGGCTGAAGGGGCTACCCATACTGGACGGATTCCCGGGCAGTGCCGCCCGGCTGATCGTGCTGGGCGGCGGCCATGTGTGCGGACTCGAAGTGGACGTTCCCCAGCGCGTTCGGGACTTTCAGGTGATGCTCGTGCAGGCGCTGCACCAACTGCTGGAGGACCTTCTCGTGGACAACGTCGACGACTTTATCCTCAGCTCACGCGCCCTCGGCTTCCGGTATCCACGCTGGGTACCGCACGTCGCCGTGGGACGTCCAATGTCGCGCACCGGCTACTGGGAGATCCGGCCGCTTGCGATCGAATTCGGCGAATCACGGATCAGGAACCGTCAGTCCCTCCCGGCTGTCGACGCCGAATAAGGCGCCCTTCCGCTGGAAAACCCCGACACCTAGGCTGGAACTATGTCCAGGCTCAGCGTCAACGGCGTGGATCTCTACTACGAGGAACACGGTGACGGGATCCCGCTCCTTGGCCTGCACGGAACGCCAAGTTCGGCGGCGATGTGGGCGGACGCCGCCACGGAGCTCGCGCTGCACGGCCGGTGCATCATCTATGACCGCAGAGGCTTCCAGCGCAGTGCCCCTCCAGCGCCCTTCAGCACCCTGGACCTGATTGACCACGTCGACGACGCTGCCGGTGTGCTGGCGGCACTGCACGCGGGGCCCGCCGTCGTGATCGGCCGCAGCACCGGCGGCCTCATCGCCATCGAACTGGCCCGCCGGTTTCCCGACAAGGTCAAGGCGCTGGTTCTCCTGGAACCGGCACTGTTCACGCTCGATCCGCTCGCTGACGCCTGGGCACGCAACCTGCGGCTCAGGGTGCTTGAGCAGTCCGCCGAGCAACCCGGCCAGATTGCGGAGGCGGTGATTCGGCAGGCCCTGGGCGACGCCGCCTGGGAGTCATTCCCCGAGGACATCAAGCAGATTTTTGCAGCGACCGGGCCGGCCGTCCTCGCGGAAATCAAGGGCCACGGCATGGACCTCAGCGAGGACGCGCTGGAGCTGGACGAGGACCAACTTGCCGGGATCCGCCGGCCGGCGCTCATCGTCACCGCCCAGGATTCAATTGAGGCCTGCCGGCTGGTGAACGCCAGGTTGTCCGGTGCCCTGCCCTTTACCCAGACCGTGCTCGTCACCGGCAGCCATCTCATCAACCCTGCGCACCCTGCGGTCCTGGACTTTGTGGACCGCATCGCCGCCAGCGGAGACGCCTGGGCTTAGAGCTCGCGCGCAGTTGCCGGGAAGACCCGGCCGGTGCTCCCGTCGACTCTGACCAGGTCCCCGTTCCGCAGCAAACTGGTCCCGGATCCGGTGCCCATGACCGCAGGTATTCCATACTCTCTGGCCACGATGGCAGCGTGCGAACCGATACCGCCAGCGTCCACCACGACGGCGGCGGCCCGCTGGAACAGTGGGGTCCAGGAGGGGTTGGTGTACGGGCAAACGAGGACCTCGCCGCTGCGCAGTAGCCCGAATTCGGCAGGGCCACGGATGATCCTTGCCTTTCCTGTGGCCTGACCCCTGCTGGCAGGCACACCGGAAACCAGGACACCGGGCGGCCGGCGCCCCTGCCGGAACAGCACGGCAGGGTCAAGCAGCGGAATCCCGTCCAGCTCACGGCGCTTGGCCGCCCTGTCCAGCACCAGCCGGCGGTACCGTTCCCGCTCCGACGGCGGGAGCGCGCCGGGGTCGGTGATTGCGGCCAGCTCTTCATACCGCAGGTGGTGGACCTCCTCCGGATCCGCCAGCACGCCAGCCGCGCAAAGCCTGCGGCCCAGCTCAAGCAGGGCGCGCCGCAGCGGCGGGAGAACCATGGTGGCGTAAAAGTGGCTGTCTTCGCGGAAGGCCATGCCTGCTTTCGCGGCGTCGACGACGGACAGAAGATGACGGCGCAGCGGCTCGAAGCGAAGGGCAGGATGCCGCGACAGCTCCGCCAGCGCCACTCCGGTTTGGTCCGCTGCGGCGCGCCGCTCGCCCAGCATCGCGGTGATCAGGCCGAGGACCACCTCGGGCGCATCGGACCAGGTCGGGGTGCTGCTCAACACCACGCTGACGGTTTCGCGGTGACCGTACTCGGCAAGGAACGCTCTGAATGCCGCGTCGAACTCCCTGAACTCCTGGTTATGCCCTAGCTGCTCCAACAGTTCACCGGGCCGCAGGCCCGTGAAGGCGCGCTCCAGGCTCGGGCTGGACCGCACGCGTTCGGCCAGGGCCTCCAGGGCCCGGTTCGCCTGGCTCGTGCGGGTTTCGGCGCCGGCGATGAGGGCCGAGGCAAGACGCGACTTCCCCAGAAGCAGCAGCATCACGCGCAGCTTGAGCACGGGGACCGCAACGCCGGGCAGGTAGGACTTCCGGAGTTCAGTGATCCCCCGCATCGCGTCAAAGGCACCGTCCGCGAGCGCAATGACTTCGCGCCACGACAGCAACTTCGGCTCGCCGCCCCCTAGCCGCCGGACGTTCTCCAGGAATGCGGCGAACCTGGGGTCCTCGGTCCACCGGGCCGGATCGAACTGCCGTGCCCGGCGTGCAAGCGAGACCGGCGCTCCCAGGACGCGCAGTGTGGGCCTCGGCACCGGCGGTACCATCCGGATGACCACCCCGTCCTCTTCCGGAAGGATCTGAGCCACTGAGGGGAAGACGATGCCGACACTGCCGGCCATGCCGTGAAGCATCGCCAGGATTCCGCGCTGCATCCACCCCGATACGTCGAGGGGATAAGGACGCTCCTGGAACATCTCGACGAAGAACGGGCCCACCAGCCGCTGGAAGCGGCTGAGCCGCGGCGGCTGCGGCGGAAGTGCGGTCATCGGCCTGGCCTGGAGCAGGTAGAGGCGGCCCCCGGCGATGGCCCATTCCATGTCCTGCGGCCTGCCAAAATGGTCCTGCACGCGGCGCGCCAGCCGCGCCAGTTCCGTGAGCTGCTGCCGAGTGAGGGCGGGCCCGGTGCTCTCGCGTGCGGCGTACTCCTGCGTGCCGCCGCCGGCAGCAGCCCGGATGGCCACCTCCCGGCCACCCGGAGTGAATGCCCTGACCCGGCCGCTGCCGTCCAGAACATAGTGTTCCGGCGTGACGCGTCCGGAAACCACTGCCTCACCCAGCCCCGGACTGGCGTCAACGACGATGTCGCCGCGCTCGCCGGTCACCGGATTGGCGCTGAACATGACACCGGCGGTGTCCGCCGGAACCATCTTTTGGATCACGACGGCGATCGCCGCCTTGCCCGGCGCGATCCCCTCGCGCTTCCGGTAGGCAATCGCGCGGTCTGTCCACAAGGAGGCCCAGCAGTCAGTGACCGCCGCAAGCACTGCATCCTCGCCGAGCACATTCAGATACGTGTCATGCTGTCCGGCGAACGCGGCGCCGGCCAGGTCCTCGGCGGTGCCACTGGACCGGACCGCCACCGGGCCGGCGCCCAAGGAGGCGTACGCGGCAGAGATCTCCGCCCGGATCCGCTCCGGCATGGCGGTGCGGGCACATTCGTCCCGGATCGTGGATCCGTCGGATCCGGATTCCAGCAGCCGGTCCAACCTGCGGCCCAGTCCGGTGTCCGCCAGCAACGCGGCGTAGGCGGACGTGGTGAGAACGACGCCGGGCGGCACGGGAAAGCCGTGCCGCACCAATTCGCCGAGATTCGCGCCCTTGCCGCCGGCGCGCGCCACATCGTCTGCGGCGAAGTCGGCCAGCCCGCCGGTTATCTTCTCAGTCATCTGCCGCTCCTGGCCAGCGCGAGGGTTTCCTGATGTAGAGGCTACCCCTCGCCGCCGCGGGAGGACGGCGGCGGCTCGGTGGCGGCAATGTGACGGGCGCAACAAATAGGCTTTGACAGCCCACGCCCTCAGGGTGTCTCATGGAAAGCGCTTACCAAGCGCGGTGCCGGTCGAAAATGCACGCCGAGCCGCCGCCTTCCGCTGGCGCGGACCCCGACGAAGGGCAACGCGTCCAGCGCGCCAGACGACTTGTCCAAAGGAGGACAATATGCAGAGCCAGACGCGCAAGCGGACGGGATCCAGTGAACAGCGTGCTTCCACCGGAACCTCGAGGAAGGCGGCCGCGAGCGGCTGGGTCGGAAGCGCCCTTGAGTACTACGACTGGTTCATCTACGCGCAGGCCGCCGCATTGGTGTTCCCCGGGGTGTTCTTCCCGGAGGGGAACCCGGCCGTGGCGCTCATCGCCTCGCTGGGCACCTACGCCGTGGGCTACGTCGCCCGGCCTATCGGTGCGTTCGTCCTCGGCCAGTGGGGTGACAGGCACGGCCGGAAGAACGTGCTGGTTCTTGCCATGCTGTTGATGGGCGTGTCGACGTTCGCGGTGGCTCTGCTGCCCACCTACGGCCAAGTCGGCATCCTGGCGCCTGCCCTGCTGGTTGCCCTGCGGCTGGTCCAGGGTTTTGCCGTGGCCGGAGAACTGAGTGGCGCCAGTGCAATGATCGTGGAGCATGCACCGTTCGGCCGGCGCGGCTTCTATGCGAGCTTCGCCCTGCAGGGCACACAGGCCGGGCAGATTATCGCGGCTGCGGTCTTCCTCCCGCTCTCGGCCGTGCTCTCCGACGAGGCCTTCAAATCGTGGGGATGGCGGATCCCGTTTCTCCTCAGTGCCCTGGTCGTTTTCGCCGGATACATGATCCGGCGGCGGGTTGAGGAAACCCCTGTCTTCGAGAAGGAGAAGGCGCACCAGGAGATCCCCAAGGCACCAATTGTCCAGGTCATGCGCGAAAGCGGACTCAACGTACTGCGCGCGGTCTGCATGACACTGGTCAACGTCGTTGGCGTGACCGTGGCAGTCTTCGGCGCGGCGTATGCCACGCAGCCGGGCTACGGCGTCGGCATGAGCACGAGCGTGTACCTCTGGATCCCTGTCCTGGCCAACGTGGTGGCGCTGGCTCTTATCCCCTGGTTTGGAGATCTCTCCGACCGGTTTGGCCGCCGGCCGCTGATGATTATCGGCTCCCTGGGATCCGGCGCCCTGGCCTACTCTTACCTGCACGCGGTCAGCCAGAACAATGTTGTGCTCACTGTTGTCCTGGCGATCCTCATGTGGGGCACGCTCTACCAGGTCTGGAACGCGACCTTCGCCAGCTTCTTCCAGGAGCTCTTCCCCTCCCGCACGCGTGTCACCGGGTTCGCCGTCTCGCAGAATATTGGCCTTGTGCTCACGGCATTCCTGCCCACCCTCTTCGCAACCGTCGCCCCGCCGGGGTCCGCGAACGTACCATTTGTCATCGGGTCCATTTGCTTTGGAATCACGATAATCGGTGCGCTTGCCGCGTGGTCTGCCCCGGAGACTCACCGCATCCCCCTCAACGAGCTGGGTACCCCGGGCGCGGCGCCCATGCCCCGCGAGGAGTACCACCGCCTCCGGATGGAGGCCGGCAACCGGTAACCGGCAACCAAACCACTCGTACACGCAGGGACGGCAGGGAGCGATGAACTACAGCGCTGAAGCGGTGCTCCATGACGGGTCCAGGATTCCCATCGCGGTCAGTGGCACGGGCAGGGCGCTCCTCATCCCCGCGAGGGTCGAGCCCCGCACCGAGTCCGAGGCTCAGACGATGCGCGCATGGGGCGCAGACCCGGACCTGGGGCCGAAGCTCGGAGCGGGCCTGTCCCTGTCCTATCGGGTCATCGCGGCAGACTACGAAGGGCACCGGATGGCGCATCCGGCGCCGGATACCCTCACCCCGGAGAACGTCACCGCGGATCTCCTGGCCATCGCTGACGCGGCAGACGCTGGCGAGTTCGGGTACTACGGGTACTCATGGCTCGCCTTGTGCGGGCTGCAGTTGGCCATCCGCACCGACCGTCTCTGGGCGCTGATCATGGGCGGCTTCCCGCCTCTCGACGGTCCGTACGAGAGCATGCTCGCGGTCACCAGGGCAGCGCACTCCATGGCGGCGAAGGCCCCGGCGCCAGCGGCTTCAGCGGTCGAGGCTCCGGAGCCGGGCGACTGGGATTCCGCGGCGATTCAAACGGACGAGGCACAGA
Organism: Arthrobacter pascens; assembly: GCF_017052465.1. GTDB lineage: Bacteria > Actinomycetota > Actinomycetes > Actinomycetales > Micrococcaceae > Arthrobacter > Arthrobacter pascens. The sequence goes on along the minus strand of NZ_JAFHKT010000130.1, from coordinate 52,952 downwards.
CCCGCCAATTCCTGACCCTCTACGAAGCGCTGCAGGACTTCGATGATGCAGCCGCAGCGGTGGTGCCCGGCCTGCCGCGGCTGGCGTTTGCCGGATCAGACGATCAGATCGACTACTCCCCCCTCTGGGGCGGCGTGCAGGTGAGAATCGGCGCGCCCCTTGCGGCCCACGAGGGGGAGCTGACAGCGGCAGGATGGGACGTGCGGGTACTTCCCGGCCTTGACCATCTGGGCGCCATGCACAGCGGCGTGGTCGTGCCCCTCATCACGGCCTGGCTCGAAAGTGTGGCGCAGAGGCACACCTGAGTGGGTGCGCCGAGGCTGGTCCGGCCTGCACGTTGGCCGGACCTTTCCATCAATCACGGCTGCCGCCCAGCAGGCGGGCCCGCTGCCTGGGATCCCTTGCCGCCGCTGCGGCGGCCGCGGCCAGGCCGAACGCGCCGTCCATCACGGCACTGTCGGCGGATGCGGAGGACCCAAAGGCGGCGAAGTCCGCCGTGTGATGGGCTGCGCCTCCCACGTCGTAGCCGAGCAACGGATGGATGCTCGGCACCAACTGCGAGACGTTGCCCATGTCCGTGGAAGCCACCGGACTGTCGTTGAATTCCACTCTCCTCCCCCGGGCCGTCATCGCCTCGCGGTACGCCTCGGAAAGGAAACGGCCCTGCCTCAGCTCGGCATACGCGTTGCCGACAGGGGTGACCTTAAGCGTGGCACCGCTGGCGAGGGCGCCGGCCTCCAGGCAGCGCCGCACACGCTCCTCGATGACCCGCAGCGTCGCCAGGCTGGACGAGCGCATCTCCACGCTGGCCCGGGCGCGATCCGGGATGACGTTGACGGCACTCCCGCCCTCAGTGACGATCAGCGACACAACGGATCCGGACGGAAGCTGCTGCCGGGCCAGGGCAACTGCGGTTTGGGCGACCACTAACGCGTCCAGTGCGTTGATTCCCTCAGCCGGCGCGGCCGCAGCGTGTGACGGGCGACCCTCGTACAGCACATCCCACATGCTCATGGCCAGGGAGGAGCCGCCGACGACGTCCTCGGCGCCGGCATGGGCCATCATTGCCAGGCTCACGTCATCGAAGAAGCCTTCCTTGATGAGGTCGGCCTTGCCGCCGGTGGTCTCCTCGGCGGGGGTGCCGAGCACCTTGACGGTGATGCCGAGATCGTCCGCCACGGCGGCGAGTGCAAGCGCCGCCCCCACGGCACTGGCGGCGTTCACGTTGTGTCCGCAGGCGTGTCCAATGGCCGGCAGCGCGTCGTATTCGACGCACAGGGCCACCACGAGTTGACCGCTTCCATACCGGGCGCTGAAGGCAGCCGGCAGCGTTGGCTGGGCGGCGTCAAAGCTGAAGCCCCCGGAGCGCAGCAGCGCGCCGGCCCGTTTGGCGGCCCGGAACTCCTCGCCGCTGAGTTCGGGATCGGCATGGATCGCATGGCTCAGGCGAAGGATTCTGGGCTGCCAGCGCTCCAATGCCGCGCAGATGCGACCCTGGATCCCGGTCTCGGCAGCAGAGGCAACGCCCGTCTGGATCACTGTTGCCGCTTTCATGCACCCACCTCCGCGGCCTGCTGCTTCTGGTAGCGTGCGGACGCTGCGGCCGCAATCAAAGCAGCAACAGCGAGCGCTCCCCAGATGGAGACGAGGCCGCTCTCAGTGATGCGCCCGGACTCGGCCGACGCCGAAGAGAGGAGCTTGACGACGGCGGCCCCCATGGCAATGCCGACCGAGAGGGCCAACTCGTTGAGTCCGGCCGCCGTCGACGTCTCCTCCAGCGGCACACCTTCAACCGACAGCGCGCGGGTCCCGGCCTGGTACATGCCCAGGCTGAGGTTGAACAAGGCAAAACCGGCGCAGTACCCGGCCAGGGAAGTGTGCGCCGCCATCATCACCACGAAACCGCCCGCCAGCAGCAGGCCCGCAAAGACCAGCGTGGCGCGCTCGCCGAACGCCCTGAGCGCCCGCGCGGTCAACAGCGAAGACGCGAGCGAAAGGACGGATGCGGCGGCGAGGACGATGGCAATCATGAGCGGGCTGAGGGCAAATCCGTAGCCGGCCTTGTCGGGGTTGGCGTGCAGGAAGATGCCGTTGGTGCCGAAGTAGCTGATGGACGCGAAGCCGAAAAAGAAGGTGGCCAGCGAGACGGCGCGGATACGCGGATTTGCAAGCATGCGCAGGTCCATGAACCTCTTCCCGCGCTCCGGCCCGCCGGCGTCGAGCACGGCCCAGAGGACCAGCAGCGCCAGTCCGAGCAGTCCCGATCCGAGTGTCCGCGCGTCGAGCCAGCCCCAGTCCGGCCCCATCGAGAGGGCCACGACGAAACAGATCAGCCCGAGCGAACACGCCGTCAGGGGCACCAGGGCGAGTCCCTCCCGGGTGGGAGTTCCTGCGTCGGGGAGCAGAAAGGAACACACCAGGGCGGCGACGGCGAACGGAACGGCCACCCAGAACCCGAGGGTGGGGTCGCTGACGCCCACAACCCCCGCCAGCAGCCCGCCGGCGCCGACCATGATCATCAGCATACCGATCATCACGCTGACGCCGGTGCGTGTGGAGGCGGGGCTGGTGACCCGCAGGATTCCCATCATTAGCGGGATGAAGCCCACGACGCACGTAAGCAGCACGACGCCCACGGTCACCGTCCACAGGGACGGCCAGAGCGCCATCATGAATACTCCCCCGGCCACGACGGCAGTGGACCAGCGGAGCACCAACCGGTATCCGTAACTGTCCCCGAGCCTGGAGATGATGGGTGTGAGCACGGCAAAACTGACGTTGGCGACAAGGAAGATGCCATTGATCGTCGGGTCATCAATCGAAAAGACAGGCCCGAGCGCGGGCAGGATGGGGTTCAAATACCCCTGGGTGACGCCGCTGAGTGATTCGATCACGGCCATTGCCACGATCATGCCGGTGATGGTCCTGCGGGTGATCGCCGCCGTAGCCGGTGGCGCTGTTTTGCTTGTCATGTGCTTCCTTGGGGTTCGGGGCCCTTACGCCCGGTGGTGATGCGAGTCACAACGTTAGCCATAGCTCCATGCACCCGCGGTAAATTGCTCGAAATCCCCCTTGCATCGACGAATCTGAAAGAATCAGCCATGATCTCTGAACTGGATCTCGAAATCGTAAATGCCCTGCAGATCAATCCGAGGGCCGACTGGTCCCGCGTGGGCGACGCCCTGGGCCTGTCCGGGCCCACCATCGCCCGCCGCTGGCATGCGCTCGCGGAGCAGGGACTCGCCTGGATCACGCCGTCTCCCGGGCCCCGCTACCTCAGCGCCGGCTGGTCCGCCTTCATCCAGTTGTCCTCGGTGCCGGGCGAGCACGAGGCCCTCATCCAGCGGCTCTGTGCAGAGCCCGCTTTCGGGACGGTCTCCCTGGTCTCGGGACCCCACGACCTGTTCGTGGACTGCTTCGCATCAAGCCATGAGGAACTCATGGCGATAGTCACAGGCTCTTTCGCGGACCTGCCGGGGGTCACGCGCCGAGAGGTGGTGTTCGTCACGCAGCTCTACCGGCAGGCCTCGGAGTGGCGCAGCGGCACCCTGGAACCGGCGCGGGCGAGGCTCATGGCGAAGGAGTCCGCACCGCCGCCGCCCGCCTACGCCCCGGACCGGCTGGACGCCTCCCTGCTGGAGGAGCTAGCCCGCGACGGGCGGGCCAGCTGGGCAGAGTTGGGTTCAGCCGCCGGCGTTTCGCCACAGACTGCCCGACGGCGGGTGGAACGGTTTCTGGCGTCCGGCTACATGACGATGAGGTGCGATACTTCCGTCGCCGTCCAGCAGGGCCTGCGGGAAGTGAGCTTGAGCCTCAACGTACCCGCGACCCATGTGGATTCCATCGGCCGCTACTTCGCCGGCCTGCCGAGTTGCCGCTTGAGTGCGCAGGTTTTGGGTGCCCAGAATCTGGTGGTGACGCTGTGGGTGCGCGACTATCTCGAAGTCCAGGGGCACGAGCGGGAACTGGCATCCCGGGCGCCGGGCAGCGCGGTGATCTCGCGGCAGGCCGTGGTGCGCACCTACAAGCGGCTCGGCCACCTGCTGGACGAGTCAGGGCGCAGCCGGGGAGTCGTCCCCTTGCCCCTGTGGCGGGAGGCGTAGCCCCGTTCTGCCGTCACCCCTGTGCGGCGCGGGTCGCTGGCCCGTCGTGAAGTGCCTCGTCGTAGTCCTCGTCGTACTTTTCTTCCCGCGGTTCGTCGTACGGGAACCCTCCGGGCAATGACCCCGCGGCCAGGCCCCGCAGGACCAGGTGACGCAGCGGCGGGTGCCCATCCGCCGCGCCAGCAGGGACCACGAGCCAGGCCGGATTCGTCACCCTTGCGTTCGCCATCTGGTCCACTCCTGAGGCGCCCGCCGCGCCCAAAAGAGCCACCGCAAGGGCTGCAAGAACGGGAACTATGCTCTCTCTCCAGAACCTCACGCCTTAACCATGGTCACGTCACGTGGGAACAGAGCGGGAGCCCCCTTGGGAAACACTGTGAAGGCGGGAAGCACTGTGGCGGCCTCCCGTGCAGGCTGCCGCAGGTCGGCGCGTTGCTCACGGGGCGGACCCGGATGGCGCATCCCGCTCCCAAGGCAGATACTGCACAAACCAGTCCCTGGCCAGAACTGCCGCCTGCTCCAGCGTTCCGGGTTCTTCGAAGAGGTGGGTTGCACCCTGGACAAGTTCCAGCCGGTTGGGGCAGCGCATCTGGGCTTGCGCCCGGCGGTTGAGTTCGAGCACCTGGTGGTCTGCACTGCCGACAATCAGGAGCGTCGGGGCGCGGACCCGGGCAAGCCAGGGACCTGCCAGATCCGGCCGGCCTCCCCGCGAGACGACTGCGCCGATCTTCTCCCCTTGTTCGGCAGCCGCCCACAGCGCGGCACCTGCCCCTGTACTCGCGCCGAAATATCCCACGCTGCAGGAGGCCGTGTCCGGCTGGCTGCCAAGCCAGCCTGTGGCTGCGGTCAGCCTCCGCGCAAGCAGTTCGATGTTGAACACGTTGGCGCGGTCCAGTTCCTCCCCGGGGCTGAGCAGGTCCAGAAGCAAGGTCCCCAGCCCCGCCTGCTGGAGCATCGAGGCGACGAACCGGTTTCGCGGGCTGTGCCGGCCGCTGCCGCTGCCGTGGGCGAACACCACTACCGCTGCATCCGGTCGGGGAAGGGCCAGGTGGCCTTGGAGCCGCACCCCGTCCGAGTGGATCTGCACGTCCTGGTCGAGGCCGGGGTTGCCGGAGGCTGAAGAGGCTCTCTGCACACGCTCGGCGGACGCGTCCAGCAGCCACGCCACCTCGTCGTCGGTCGTCGGGGAGAAGTCACGGTAATGCTGGCTGACGGCGGTCAGTTGCCGGGGCGTGGCGAGGCACACCACTTCGTCCGCCTCCTTAAATGTGCCGAGGATGTCGGCAGGGGCAACGGGAACGGCCAGAATCACCCTCGCAGCCCCCAGTTTGCGCGCGATGCTACAGGCCACGCGGGCGGTTGACCCGGTAGCGATCCCGTCATCTACGATCACGGCCGTGCGGCCGCTCAGGTCCATGAGGGTCCGGCCGGCCCGGAACCGTGCCACCCGGTCATTAAGCAGACGCCGCTCCCGTTCTTCAACAGCCTTCAGGTCTTCCTGCCTGACCCTCGTGAGTGAGAGGACGCGTTTGTCCAGGACGCTGGCCCCGCCCTCGCCGATGGCTCCCATCGCGAGCTCGGGCTGGAACGGAACCCCCAGCTTGCGCACCAGGATCACATCCAGGGGCGCGCCGAGTGCCCCCGCTACCTCGAATGCCACGGGAACTCCGCCGCGGGGCACACCCAGTACGACGGCGCCGCCTCCGCGCAGATACTCCAGCCGCAGCCCCAGCTGCCGCCCTGCATCAGCCCTGTCCGCGAACATGCCCACCACCGCGACGTTCCCATCAACACGGCGGCCGCAGACCCCTTCCCGACCGGAGACTCAGCCACCCAGGGAATAAGGCGCTGCGGCCCACTGCTCCTGCTCCAACTATCCCTCACGAATCCGGACCTTGCGAGGCCTTTTTTGGGCGGGAACCGTTGAAGCTCCTGCGCTTTTTCGACGGCGGGTATGGCCTCCGCCGGTTGACTGGCACCAGGGCAAGCAGCCGGTGCATCCTGATATCAAAGGCCTTGCAAGATGGAGGTTGGGCATGCAGATCGCGCTCCTGGGGGACGTCATGCTGGGCCGGCTGGTCAACGACCGGCTGAAGACGGCCGATCCCGCCTATCCCTGGGGCGATACCCTGCCACTCCTGCGCCAGGCCGACATCACGTTCGCGAACCTCGAGTGCGTCCTGGCTGACCACGGAAAACCTGCGCCCCGCAAGGTGTACCGCTTCCGCTCGGACGCCAAGAACGTCGAGAGCCTGAGGTCGGCGGCTATCCATGTGGTCTCGCTGGCCAACAACCATGTGCTGGACTTCGGAGTTGATGCGCTGCGGGAGATGTTAGGGGTACTCGATCAGCACGGGATCCTGCGGGCCGGCGCCGGGATGGACCTGGAGGCGGCCCGGCGGCCGGCAGTCCGGCGGGTGGGTCCACATGCCGTCGGCTTCATTGCCTTCACTGACAATGAGCCGGACTGGGAGGCAACCGGCCGCGACCCCGGAATCTACTACGTCCCTGTGGAACCTGGCGACCGCCGGGTGACGGATTTGCTGGAACTGGTCCGGCGGACGAAGGGCAGGGTCCAGTTGCTGATCGTTTCGGCCCACTGGGGCGGCAACTGGGGATCCGATGTCCCGCCTGAGCACCAAAGGTTGGCACGGGCACTGATAGATGCCGGTGCCGACGTGGTATTCGGGCATTCGGCCCACATTTTCCGCGGCGTCGGAATTTACCGGAACCGGCCTGTTGTCTACAGTGCCGGCGACTTCGTGGATGACTACGCCGTGGACCCGAATGAACGCAACGACCAGTCATTCGTCTTCCTCCTGGACACCAGGGGAAGCGTGCCCTCCACGCTGCGTCTGTATCCGACAACGATCACCCGCATGCAGACCCGGTTCGCAGGCCCGGGGGCGCAGAAAGTTGCCTGGCGGATGCAGCGCCAGTGCGCGCAGCTCGGCACGCCAAGCAGCTGGATTGAGGCCGACAATGTCCTGGAGATACCGATCGGCCCAGGCCTCACCTCGCGGGCTTGACCACCATCGCCGAGCCGCCCCCGCGCCTGACCGGCTCGGCCGCGGCGACCATCCTCCCGTCGCGCTTGAACTCGATCGCCGTCGCCGCGCCTATTTCTGGTAGCGACGTGAACGAGTCCCCCGCCTTGGCGAACACATGGCCACGTGGCTCCAGGTCGGGTGCATAGGCGTCGATGAACTCCTGCTCTGCGCTGATATTGGCTGTGTTCCGTTGCGCCGCACGAGGTGCGGCAATCGCCTCGGAAATGCTCATGCCCCGGTCCACGCGGTTCATGATCGTCTGCAGGACTGTGGTGATGATGGTCGACCCGCCGGGCGAACCGAGCGCGAGGAAGGGCTCCTCGTCCTTGAGGATGATGGTCGGCGACATCGAGGAGCGCGGCCGCTTCCCGGGTTCGATCCGGTTCGGATCCTTGGGGTCGTACACGGTCGAGAAGTCGGTCAGCTCGTTGTTCAGCAGGAACCCGCGGCCCGGGACCACGATGCCGGATCCGCCGGTCTGCTCGATGGTGAGCGTGTACTCGACCACGTTCCCCCATTTGTCCGCGACCGTCAGGTTGGTCGTCGAGATGTTCTCCGTGTCCTTCTCGTCGGCGAGCGCCGCGGCGGCAGCCGGGCACACGCCGTCGTACGTGGACGCGTCTCCGGGTGCGACGGGCTTCACGGCCGCGCGCTTCGGGTCGATCCGGCACGAGCGCTCCTTGCCGAACAGCGGGTCGGTGAGGGCGCGCGTGGGGACATCGACAAACGCGGGGTCGCCCAGGTACTTGCCGCGGTCCGCGAACGCGAGGGCGCTGGCCTCGAGGTAATGGTGCAGGGCGTCGGGCGTTGACATCCCGGAAAGGTTGAAGGTGTCCAGGATGTTCAGTGACTCGCCGACCGTGGTGCCGCCGCTGCTGGACGGCGCCATGCCGTAGACGTCCAGGCCGCGGTACTCCACGTGGGTGGGCGCCTGATCCAGGGAGCGGTAGGCGGCAAGATCAGCCGTGGTCATGTGGCCTGCCGGGACGGGCAGTTTCGTGGTGGCAGTCTTGGGCGGCGCCTTGACGGCGGCTACGATCTCTTTCGCGAGCTGGCCGTGGTAGAAAGCGCGGGTGCCCTTGTCCGCCAGCAGCCGGTACGTCTTGGCAAGGTCGGGGCTCTTAAAGACGCTTCCGACGGCGGGCAGCTTGCCGCCCGGGAGGAAGAGTTTGCTCGTGGAGGTGAACGCCCTGAAGCGGTTTTCGTTGTCTTTGGTCTGCTGGCGGAACGTTTCGTCGACCAGGAAGCCCCGGTCCGCCACCTCAATGGCCGGCTCGAGGGCATCATCAAGGTCCAGCGTGCCCCACCGCTTGAGTGCACGCTCCCAGGTGGCCGGCGTGCCGGGAACGCCTACGGAGACGCCGCTGGTGACCAGCTCGGGGGTGAAGTTGTAGGGCTTGCCTGTGGCCGGATCGATGAACGCGTCCCGCGGCATTGCGGCCGGTGCGGTCTCGCGGCCGTCGATCGTGCCAACTCTGCCGGTCTTCGCGTTGTAGAACAGGAAGTAGCCCCCGCCGCCGATCCCGGCACTGTACGGCTCGGTCACGCCCAGCGTCGCAGCGGCCGCGACGGCGGCGTCGGCGGCGTTGCCACCCTCGCGGAGGACCTCGATCGCCGCGGCGGACGCCTCCGGGTCCACGGTGCTGACCGCGCCGCCGTAGCCGGTGGCAGTCGCGGTCTTTTTGGTCTCCAGCTGATCGGCGAACGCGGGGCTGATGACGGCTCCGCTGGTCACACTCATGGTCACGGCCGCCGTGACGGCAGCCAGGCGACGTCTCACATTAGGCATGGTCGCTCCCGGGTCTGGGTGGTGCGGTTGACGGTATTGCCACGCTACTCCGCGGCAGTGGGACACTCAATAGCCTTCAGGCCGCAGGGGCGACCCCGAGATCGTCTACGCCGGCGGGGATTCCGCGTCGGTCGTGCTGGCCGCGGCACTGGCCAGATCTGCCGGTGGGCCCTGCCGGCGGCTGGCCAGCAGGAACGGCACCGCGATCAGCTCGATCACGCCGCCGATCGCCACCGACGCGGGGTAACCGTACACATCGGCTGCCCGGCCGAGCAGCGGCTGCACCACCACGCCACCGCTTGATCCCACCAGTGAGTCGAAGCTCAGGACTGTTGCCCGCTGCTTCGAGGCGATCATGTCGTTCAGGTAGGCCTGCCGGACCGGGGTGCCCGCCGCGGCAACCACCGCCCAGAGCGCCAACAGCACCAGCGCCACCCAGAACACCTGAATGAACCCGAGCACGACCAGAATCAGCGCGCTCATGATGGTGGTCAGGATCAACACCGTCGTGCGTTTACGGACGAGGCGCCGGACCCGGGGCGCCATCCAGCCTCCGAGCACCTCTGCCCCGGCCACCATCGCCGCCGCAAGGCCCGCCACGGAGTACGCGTGCGGGTCGCCGAACAGCTCAAGCAGGTACGGCTGCAGGGCGTAGAACACATAGATCTCGACGCCCGCGGTGAATGGCGCGGCCAGCATCACGTACCGTACAGGCGGGTTCTTCAATCCGTTCTCGATCGAGGCGGAGAGTACGGCACGGGTGGCACGAAGAGGGTGGGTGGACCGCTCCGGCGTGAAACCGACGTCGTGCATGAGCCAAAAGGCCACGGCGAACATGGCCAACAGCACGCCCACCCGCAGCAGGAACGGCACACCGAGGTCAGTGGCCTGCGCCACCACGCCACCGGCCACCGAGCCGGCAAGCATCGCGGTGCCGGACACCATCAGTCCCCGACCGAGCACCGTCTCCAGCCCGCCTTCATAGCCTGAGAACCGCAGCGCGTCGACGAGCCAGGCCTCAACCGCCCCCGAGAAGAAGGTGAAGCCCAGTCCGAGCAATACGGACACCACCGCCCACATCCAGAACGGGGCGGAAAACTGCCAAAGCATGTAGTAGAGATATGTCGATACGGCCAGCGTCACGGTGCCAAGCAGGAATGAAGCTCGGCGCCCCCAGCCGTCGGCTATCACGCCGGTGGGCACCTCGAAGAGCACCATGCCGGCCGTGAAGAAGGCGTTCGCGGCAAAGGCCTCGAGGTTGCTGAGCCCGGCATCCAGCAGGAAGAGGGTGTTGATCCCCCAGATGAACGAGGCCGCAAGGGTATTGCCCAGCGTCAACGTAAGATAAATGCGCTGGATCTTTCGGGCGTCGGCGTTCATCGCGTCTACGTCCCCGCTGGGGCGACGAGGGTGCACGAGCCCATTCTCGTCCCCTTCGCCGGAGCCCGCCAGAGCGGCCTCAGCCGCAGGCTGGCGGCCATCCGCCGTTCATTGCTTCAGATGCTCGGTCAGCACTTCAAATTCCTCGACGTCCAGGATCTGCATGTCCTGTTCGCGGCTGGTTTCGGAGCGGATCCTGCCTGCGGGCTCCTGGCTCTCGGCGAGGGCTTCCTGCGTATTCCACAGCGTGATGGAGAGGGATTTGTCGTCCTTTCCCTTCAGGTAGTAGAGGCCAACACAGCCGGGCAGTTCAAGCACGCGCCTCACGGTGTCCTCCGAAGGTTCTCCGGTGGTGCCGAGGCTGGTTTTGTAGGTGCTGACTCGAGCAAACATTTTCTCCTCCGGCTTCAGTTGTTGGGTCGGCTGGCGCCGACGGGATGCCTGGCCACCGGCATCCCTACCTGCGTGGCCAGACCTCCCATCACCTAGTAAGTACCGGGAACGGCCGGGATGCAAGGCCAGGTGCAGACCGCTAGCCATGCATCAAGTACGTAGCATCAAGGTGCCTAGCATCAAGCGGAGCGCAAGCGTAGCGTCTACCACAGAGCAAGGCGGCGATCAGCGGTTGGACTCTGGTTCACTCTCCGCCGCCTCCGTCTTGAGCCGAAGGAGGCGGTGATGGCTGGCTGGAATGCAGACACGGCAGCCGGACCTGTGGGGTCCGGCACGGTCACGCTGGTGGAGGGTTCATCCTTTTGCATTTCCCTGGCGAACGGGGACATACATCCGGAACATCCGCACGGGGTTTTCCATGAGGACACCCGCATCCTGTCCCGCTGGAACTTGAGCGTCAACGGCCAGCCCCTGGAACCACTGACTGCGGCCACGAGGGAGCCCTACCGGGCCCTGTTCATTGGCCGCGTTCCCCGCTCGGACGGCTATGCGGACAGTCCCCTGATCGTGGAGCGCCTGCGCGAAGTGGGCGCCGGGATCCGGGAGGAGATCACCATCCGGAACTACTCCGCGGACGCGGCCGAATGCGTGGTTTCGCTCAGCGTTGAATCGGACTTCGCGGATCTGTTCGAAGTCAAGGAAGCGCGGGTCCAGCGGCGCTGGGAGGAGACCCGGGAGCCGGACGGCGACTCGCTGGCCATCAGGGCTGTCTGGCAGGACGTCCGCAAGGGCGTCATCGTCAAGGCCGACGGCGCCGACGTCGCCCCCGATGCCCTGACGTACCGGACAGTTGTCCCGCCGCACGGGCAGTGGAGCACGCTGCTGAGCGTGGTGCCTGCTGTCGACGGCACCGCCGCGCCGTCAGCATCGTTCGTTCGTCCGGCGGCAGGTGAGTTGTCTCCAAGCGACCGCCGCCGCGAGGAGTGGGTGGCGAAAATTCCCAAGCTGCACATGGGCAACCGTTCCATCGAACGGACCTTGCGGCGCAGCTACGACGACCTGGGCGCACTGCGCATCGAGGACCCGGCTCATCCGGAGCGGATCGTGGTGGCCGCCGGCGCGCCATGGTTCATGACCCTGTTCGGCCGCGACTCGCTCTGGGCATCGGAAATGTCGCTGCCGGTGGACCCCTCCCTCGCCCTGGGCACCCTGCAAACGCTCGCCGACCGCCAGGGCAGGGTCGTGGATCCGATGAGCGAGGAAGAGCCGGGAAAAATCCTGCACGAGGTCAGGCTCGGTGTCTCCAGCGGGCTTTCCTTGGGCGGCAAGTCCGCCTACTACGGCAGCGTCGACGCGACCCCGCAGTTCGTGATGACGCTCGGTTCGGTGAGCCGCTGGGGTTTCGGCAAAGACACCATCGCCGCGCTGCTGCCCCATGCGGACCGGGCGCTGGACTGGATCCGAAATTACGGCGACAAGGACGGCGACGGGTTTGTCGAGTATGAGCGCCTCAACGACCAGGGCCTGATCAACCAGGGCTGGAAGGACTCCTGGGACGGCATCAACTTCGCCGACGGCACACTGGCGGAACCCCCGATCGCGCTCTGCGAGGTCCAGGCACTCGTCTACAGCGCGTATCTTTCCCGGGCATGGATGGCATACGACGCCGGCGACACGCCTTTAGCGGCCGAGCTCGTTGACCAAGCGGCGCGGCTCAAGAAAAGGTTCAACGAGGAGTTCTGGCTGCCCGACCACGGCTACTTCGCCGTCGCTTTGGACGGCGAGAAACGGCCCGTCGACGCATGCGCGTCCAACATGGGGCAATGCCTGTGGCACGGCATTATCGATGAGGACAAGGTGCCGCTGGTGGCCGAGCGGCTGATGTCCCCCGAGATGTTCAGCGGCTGGGGCGTGCGGACGCTCGCCAGCGACATGGGCGCCTACAACCCCGCCAGTTACCACAACGGGTCCGTCTGGCCCCACGACAACGCCATCATCGCGGCGGGCCTGTTGCGCTACGGATTCGTGGCGGAGGCGCAACGGATCGCAGCTGCCCTGCTGGAGGCGGCCGACTACAGCGACGGCCGGCTCCCGGAGCTGTTCTGCGGCTTCGGCAGGGACCAGGTCCCCCAGCCTGTGCCGTATCCGACAGCATGCTCGCCCCAGGCCTGGGCAGCGACCACACCGATCATGCTGGTCACCAGCCTCATGCGGTACGACGCGCATATTTCCCGCGGCGGCTTCTGGCTGGATCCCGTACTCCCGGAATCCTACGGCGACCTGCACATCACCAACGCGCCGATGGGCGGCGGCCGGATCACCATCGACATCGCCGGTTCCGAACCCACCGTGCATGGGCTGCCCGACGGCATTGTCTTCCACCGTGAGCACCGGCCATGGCTGACGGAGCTGCTGGCACAGGCCGAACTGCGAGGCAAGGCTTAGCGGCGCCGGTCCTGAGCGGCAGCATAGTGCCGGTCGAAGCGTTCGCGCGCCATTCGTCCCAGCCTTTCGACGGTGTGCCAGCTGATGACCGCTATCAGCAGGGTCAGCACGATGGCCGAGACAGCCACCAGCGGCGGCAGATCGGCTGTGGATCCGCCATTGAGCCACAGGATGACGATGTAATTCCAGAGGTAGGCGGCATAGGACACTGTTCCCAGCGCCTGCAACGGGCGTGTCCAGGTCGGCATCGGGCGGGTGCGGGAGGCGGCCAGTACCACCAGGACTGCTGCCGCAGCCATGGCAAGGGGGCCTCCCACGAAGAAGAAGACCGGCGTCTCGTTGGCCTTGGGGAAGAAGACGAGCGCCGCCAGGACGAGGATCGATCCGGTCAGGGCCGCCCGTCTGAGCCGGTCGCCGGAGAACCAGCTGAACATGTGGTTCCGGTACAGGCGCAGTGCCGAACCGACAATAAGCCCGAGGCCCCACGTCGTCGGCAGGGCGTAGACCAGGGAGTGAAGGTGCGGTGCAAGGACGAGCATCGCCAGCACAGTCGCCGTCATCAAGGAAAGGACGACGGCGGCGGACCACCAAAGCAGCCGTGCCTGACGGTTCCGCCGCAGGGCCCAAACCAGGAGTGCTGGCCAGATGAGATAGAACTGTTCCTCCGCGGCCAGTGTCCAGAGGGGGCCGATGGCCATGCTGACGTCGAACGGCAGCGGTATGTCTTTGAGGTGGCCGAAGCCGGCGAGGAGGGTGTACCCGATTATTCCCTTGGATCGATCACCGAGCACATCGGCCGCCAACTCGACAATGGCGTACACGCCCAGGAAGGCGATGAGCGCCGGCAGGAGGCGGAACGCCCGATGCGCATAAAAACGGCCGTAACGGATTTCACGGTGCCTTTCGACATCCCTGAGAAGCACGCCGGTGATTAGGTAGCCGCTCAGCACAAAGAAGACAATGACACCCACGATTCCGGCGCCTTGAAAAATCCCGGGCCAGGAATGTCCCAGCAGAACGGCACCGACGGCAGCTCCGCGAAGGACGTCCAGGCCGCCCAGCCTTGGGCGTTCGGTAGTTTGCAGGACGGCCGTCGCCACCGTCCCACCAGCCAGCAACGTCACATAACCTCCGGAGCTTCTATCTGGCCGGTTCCAGCTTCAGGCGAAAGGCAAGAACCGACCCTTGCGTGTTGACATGCATGTGATTGGAGGGCGACCAATCGCGCGCCCTGTCCAAGTCTCCCAAACCAGGCTGGACGAAACCTGACACCGTTCTGTCCAGCCAACAGCCGCGTGCGCCGCAGCCCTAGTGGCAGACCCTTGACGGGGTGAATCGAGCTTGACATTGTTGAATTCTGATGGAGGAGGCGACCACCATGCGTGAGAAGGGTTGGTCCGTGAACATCGTCATTGACGAGCACGAAGGCCAAACACGGGCGAAGGCGCAGTTGCACGCGGAAAACCGGTCCGACCTGATAGGGGTTGGAATGGCCAGGCTGAATCCGAGGGACTCGGATGTCCCCGTGATCGGTGACGAGTTGGCCACCGCACGGGCGCTGGCAGACTTGGCGCATCAGCTGATCGAGGCCACCGCTACCGATATCGAGAGAGTCACCAAGGAAACGCCGCATCTCCGCGCTTAGTCTGCGTTCATGAGCACCGTTTTCGGCGGAATGGCCGTCAGCCTCGATGGGTACATCCGTTCTGAGAACGGGGACTTGTCGTGGCTGAACGATGCCATGGCCGAGGATGAGGACTACGGCTTTGAGGCGACTGAGCGCAGAACCGGCGCCTACGTCATGGGGGCCAATACGTACCGCGAAGTGGCGGGCATGGGCGGCGGGGGCTCTGCGGTTCCCACCCACGTTGTCACCCATGACGAAACTCTGGCCACCACAGGGAACACGCAGCTGTTTTCAGGGGATCTGGGCGATCTTGTTGCCCGGATCCAGTCCTCTATCCCTGCCGAAAAGGATATCTGCGTCTTCGGAGGGGGCCAGCTCGTCACTGAGTTTATCGAGTTGGGTTTGTTGGATGAGCTGGGCGTCGCTATCGTGCCGGTTATCCTGGGCGGCGGAGTGCCCTTCTTTGGCAGGATCAGCCAGTGGACGAGGCTGGAGCTCCGGGAGTGCCGCCACTTTCCGTCCGGCATAGTGCTGCTGACCTATGGGCTGAAACGGCTTCCTGCCTGACACACGGTAAGGGCCGGCCGGACCGCGGTAGGCTTTGGGGCATGGGGGGAAACCGATGGATCCGGCCTACGGGGCGGCTGCTGGTTTTGGCCTGTTCCGGAATGGCCCTGGGGGCTTGTGAATACGCCGACGACAGCCCGGCTCCGGCGGCGGCATCACCCGAACCGTCGCGGCCCGCGCCCCCTCGCCCGCCGACTGCCGACCCGCGCGTTGCCGAGGTCGCGGCCAGAAACCAGGCCCAGCTGGACAGCCTTTTGGGCCCTTCGCCTGAGGGCGTCGTGCTGGCCGGATCAGGCGGACTGGGCAGCGACGGCTTCAGGACCTCGGTCATTGGAATATCAAAGGGTAGCTACACGGTGACCGCAGCGTGCGTAGGCGTACGCGCTGCATCACTCTCCATCTCGCAGTCCGACCGTCGGGGAGGAACCGCACATGAGCTGGCCCTCGACTGCGGAACGGTGACGAGCACGAAGGTGAACCTTGAAGTGGGCCCGGTGTCCGCACACGGCTTTCGCATGAGCACCGAACCGGGGACCGCCGCCGTCGCCGGTTTCTGGATTGTTCCGGCACCCTGACCGGGCGAAGCCCCCTAAGAGCATCGTTCTCCCTGCAGCCCGCGCGGTCTTCGAACGAGCCCATATCGTGCAACGCTGGTGGCATGGATCTGGAAGTGTCACCCGCGCTCACGATTCCGTCGTCGGAACTCGGCTGGCGGTTCTCGCGCTCATCCGGACCAGGCGG
Source organism: Arthrobacter pascens (assembly GCF_017052465.1). Lineage (GTDB taxonomy): Bacteria > Actinomycetota > Actinomycetes > Actinomycetales > Micrococcaceae > Arthrobacter > Arthrobacter pascens. The sequence goes on along the minus strand of NZ_JAFHKT010000130.1, from coordinate 36,857 downwards.
TCAGCACGTCAACACCTCGGACAGCCGGGTCGAGCTCTCGTGGAACGTCGGCACCTCTGCGGCGCTTTCGGAGGGCCAACGGCTGATGCTGGCCACGCGCCTGGGGCGGCGTCTCATCGACGGGGTGATCACCGTGGCCGTCTCCGAGCAGCGCTCTCAGCTGCGCAACCGCGAGATCGCCCTGGCCAGGCTCTCCGACCTCGTGGCGGAGGGTTTAGCTCCCGAAGCTGCTCCCCGCCGTGCGACCAAACCCACACGGAGCTCGAACCGCCGGCGCCTCGCCGCAAAGGAACGGCGGGCGGCGACCAAACGACAACGTAAGCGGCCGTCCGCCGAGTAGCCCGGCCCGTGCCGACTAGCTTTCGGCCATGCCCTTGAGGGCGCCATAAAACGCGTTGATGAACATCCTGATGGCTGCCGCTTCACTGAGGCTGCCACGGTTTTTCAAGAGGTCGTCCACCTCACGGGGATCAAAGTGCGAATTGCAGAACATGAGGGCGAAGTCAAAAAGACCCTCGGAGAGGCCCAGCTCCCTAATGACCTCCCGCACTGGGCGCTCCCATGCTTCGTGGAGCGTGCCTATCACTTCGTCGCCACGGTGCAGCCTTGTCAAAAAGCCTTCCCGGGACCGGAGCTGGATCATGGCCGGCCCGTAGGTCTCCAGCAGCTTCACGTGGCGGGCCACAACATCCTCAAACAAAGCTTTTCCATGCAGAGGGGAACCGAGGCTGTAATCGCGCAGGTTTACCAGAACACCGTGCAGATACTCCTTGTGGAGCTCTTCCAGAGTCGGAAAGTAGCGGTAGGCGGTGGCCACTGACAGCTCGGCTTTCTGCGCGATCGCAGGCATGGAGGCGTTCTGGGGATCCTCGCGCAGAAGTTCTCCGGCAGCATTGAGGAGCCGCCGTTTGTTTCGGACGGTGTCGCGACGACTCCGCACCGACGGCGGGCTTGAAAGCTGTTCAGCGGCCAGGACGGTCACCCCTGTATCTCCAATATTCCTTGTTCAATGCGATCAAGGGCAGTCTTTAGGGTATCGAGATCTGCTGCGAAGGACAGCCTCAGGTGCCCCTCCCCGGAGGGACCATACTCACTTCCAGCTCGGAGGATAACGCCATACTGCTTGAATCGGTCCAACATTTCAGGGGATGGCAGGGCCTGGGGATAGCGGAAAAAGGCGTAAAAAGCTCCCGCCGGCTCGGTGAACTCCACTCCAGGGATGTTTTTCAGCCGTTCCACCACGTAGTCGCGCCGTTCCCTGTAGGCCTCCAGCATGTTGGACGAAATTCCCGGGCCGAGCCGGAGCGCCTGCAGCGCTGCGCGTTGCGCCGCGGCATTGACTGCGCTGTTCATGGTCCTGTGCACGGCACGGATTGAACCGATGAGCTCCGGTGGCGCAACCAGATAGCCGATCCGCCACCCCGTCATCGCGTACGTTTTAGAGAGAGTCTGGCAATAGACCAAGCGTTCCCGCAGCGACTCGATGGCCAGTGACGAGACGAAAGTGTCGTCGTACACCAGGTGGGCATAGGCCTCGTCGACCAACACCAACGTGTCAGTGCCTGCCAGCCCCTCGGCGAGTTCCTCGAGGGAACTCCTGCTGAAAACGGCGCCGGTGGGATTGACCGGATTACAGAGGGTGATCAGGCGGGCGCCAGCAGCGGCGTCGAGCAAGGCGGGCACATCAAGCTGGTTGTCGGGCCTGGTGGGCCCGAAGACCGGAACCCCGCCGGCCAGCCGCACGGCGTCCGGATAGAGGGAGTAGGTAGGCTCCGGAATGACAACCCTTTCTCCGGGATCTACAGACGCGAGGACTGTTGCCGTGATGGCTGCCGACCCTCCGTGAGTGACCAGGACGGATTCGGGCCCGACCGCGTGCCGGGATGCCGACGAAACCTCGTCCGCAATGTGCTGCCGCAGTTCCGGATCACCGTTTGCATCCCCGTAGTGCGTCCAGCCGGTGTGGAGGGCTTCCACGGCAGCATCGACGATTTCCGGCGGCGTATCAAAGTCCGGTTCGCCCATGGACAGCGAAAGAGCCCCGGCCGGTGCCGCTCCCCCCATGGGACGGAGGGATGTGGTGACGACACGGTCAATGGCTGCTGATGCGCGATACAAGTTCAACTTTTCTCCAATATTTGTGGTTTCCACTTAAAACTAAGACAGTAGTCGCAAGTTGACAAGAGCCATGCTCTTGACCCCCTAAGGGCGCTAGTTTGCCGCGTCCTTCTGCGGTCGACGCCGTGGATTCCGGGCGCATATCGCCTAACTGGTGGACGTTTGTTGAATATATTGCGAGTGTACTCGTAGTTGCGAGTGCTGACGCATTGTGCTTTAGTGTGACGTGAGGCACAGCGAAGTGCGGAGGTTCGCCCAAGCGGCGGCGCGGCACAGTTGCCTCAACTCAGTCCCGTCAGACACCGGTTCCCGTCCGCCGTCGCAAACCAGAAGGAGACCAGGCAGCACGCCGATCCCAATGACAAGAATTCAGGAACACAATGACGCCCCGGCACAAGGGGCGGTTAGCAGCGAGCAGTTACAGCGGTTGCTGTCGCTGGGAACGGCCACTGTCTACGAGGCGCAGGGTCAAAGGGGATCCATCGCCTCGGCGATCCGTCCGATCCATCCCGACATGAAAGTGGTGGGAACCGCGCTGACGGTCAACACCGCGCCGGGTGACAACCTCATGCTCCATCAGGCCGTCCTGATGGCCCAGCCTGGCGACGTACTCGTAGTCGACGCAAAGGGATTCACCGACGCCGGCCCCTGGGGCGACGTGCTCACCCTTGCCGCTCAACGTGCCGGTATCGCGGGGCTTGTCATCGACGGATCAATCCGCGACTCCGAAGCGATCATCAAGGCAGAGTTCCCGGTTTTCGCGCGCGGGATCTCCATTCGGGGAACCACCAAGGTGGATTCCGGCTCGATCGGAGGCACCATCAACCTTGCGGGTAGCACGGTGGAGCGCGGCGACATCATTGTCGGCGATCGTGACGGGCTGGTGGTGGTCAAAGCCTGCGAGGTTCTTGACGCTCTTCAGTCCGCCGAGGAACGGGAAGCCAAAGAGGAAGAGTTCCGGCACAGGATCATGGACGGCGCCTCCACTGCCGAACTCCTCGGATTGCTCCCCACCCTTCAGCGCTACGGATGGTGACCCATGACTATTTCACAGAACCCTGAAACGACCCTCGACCGCGACGCCGAAACCGGAGGTTCCCAGCTCATGATCTCAATGCAGGGAGTCAACAAGCACTTCGGGCCGCTCCACGTCCTGCGCGACATTGACCTCGAGGTTGCTCGCGGCCAGGTCGTCGTCATCCTCGGACCGTCCGGATCCGGCAAGTCCACGCTGTGCCGGACCATCAACAGGCTGGAGACCGTCGATGCCGGATCGATCTCCATCGACGGAAGGGCGCTCCCCCAGGAGGGCAAAGCCCTCACCCGCTACAGGGCCGACGTCGGAATGGTCTTCCAGTCATTCAACCTTTTTGCCCACAAGACCATTCTTGAAAATGTGATGCTGGCACCTCTGAAGGTGCGCAGACTGTCCAAGGTCGCCGCCCGGGACCGGGCAATGGCCCTGCTGGAACGGGTGGGCATCGCCAACCAGGCCGACAAACTTCCGGCCCAGCTCTCCGGGGGACAACAGCAACGCGTGGCCATTGCCAGGGCGCTGGCCATGGAACCGAAGGTGATGCTCTTCGATGAACCAACCTCGGCCCTCGACCCGGAAATGGTCACCGAAGTCCTGGACGTCATGACGTCCCTGGCCAAGGGAGGCATGACCATGCTCGTCGTCACCCACGAGATGGGCTTCGCCCGCCGGGCAGCAGACCGCGTGGTCTTCATGGCCGGTGGCCAGATCCTGGAAGACACCACACCGGGACAATTCTTCACCGCCCCGGCCACCGCGAGAGCCCGGGACTTCCTCGGCAAAATCCTCAGCCACTGATCCTGTAGCAACCAATCCCTCCCAGCAGCGCAGAAAGAATCCATCATGAAACTCAAGTCCCTCATTGCCCTGCCCGCCCTTGCCCTCATCGTCGCGGGTGCGGCCACCGGTTGCTCCAGCGCGGCCGGCAGCGAGGCCCAGGGCGTGGAGGCCAGGGCGGAAGCCGGCCAGTTGACCATCGGCATTGTCTTCGACCGCCCCGGCATTAGCCAGAAGAACCCGGACGGCAGCTTCAGCGGCTTCGACGTTGATGTCGCAAAGTACGTCGCCGGGAAGCTCGGCGTCCAGGAATCCGGGATCAAGTGGCAGGAAGCGCCCACCGCGCAGCGCGAAAACCTGCTGCAGAACGGCCAGGTGGACTACATCGTCGCCGCCTACACCATCAACGACGCCCGCAAGCAGAAGATCAGCTTCGCGGGCCCCTACCTGACAGTGGGACAATCCTTGCTGGTCCGCGCCGACAACACAGACATCACCGGTCCCGAATCCCTCAACGGCGGCAAGAAGCTGTGCTCAACCGCCGGATCCGTTCCCGCACAAAACATCAAGAAGAACTACAGCAAGGATGTGCAGCTGCAGGAGTACGACACCAACGCAGCCTGTGTCGAAGCGCTGAAGTCGGGCGCCGTTGACGCCATCAGTACGGACGACGTCGTCCTGGCCGGCTACGCCGCAATCAACGCCGGCAAGCTCAAGGTCGTCGGCAAGCCCTTCACCAAAGACTCCTACGGCATCGGGCTGAAAAAGGACGACACCGCGGGTCGGGCCAAGATCAACGACGCGATCGACGACATGATCAAGGACGGTTCGTGGGCGAAGGCCTTCGCAAAGAATCTTGGTCCCTCCGGATACCAGCAGCCTGCGGCCCCGGCAGTCAACAGGTACTAAAAGCACCTCAAGGAATCCGGAGCCAATCCATGGAAATCCTCACTGAATACGGCGACCAGCTGCTCACGGCGTTCATCCGTACCATTCAACTGGCAGCGCTGTCCGCCGTGGGTGCGCTGGTGCTGGGCACGCTACTGGCCGCGATGCGCGTCTCCCCGGTCTGGGCGCTGCGCACCGTGGCAACCGCCTACGTGAACATCGTCAGGAACACGCCGTTGACGCTCGTGGTCCTGTTCGCCTCCTTCGGCCTGGCCCAGCAGCTGGGCATTACCTTGGTCGATGCGAAGTCCCCGACCTCCATTACGGACAGTTCCTTCCGCCTCGCCGTGCTGGCGTTCAGCCTGTACACGGCAACGTTCGTCTGCGAATCGATCCGTGCGGGGGTCAACACGATCCCCGTGGGACAGTCTGAAGCCGCCCGCTCCCTGGGCCTGGGATTCACCCAGGGACTTCGGTACATCGTGCTGCCCCAGGCCTTCCGGGCCGTGATCGGGCCGCTGGGCAGCATTCTGATCGCACTGATCAAGAACACGACCGTCGCCTCCGTCATCGGCGTCGCGGAAGCCGCGCTGCTGATGAAGGAAGTCATCGAAAACACCTCGGCCCTGATCGTGGTCGGCCTGATCTTCGCCCTTGGCTTCATGTGCCTGACCCTCCCCACCGGCGCTGCCTTCAGCCACCTGAGCAAGAAACTGGCGGTAAGAACATGAGTACCAAACCCGCACTCAAAACCCTCTATGACGAGCCCGGCCCCCGCGGCAAAATCCTGAACCTCATCATCAGCGCCGCCTGCCTGGCAGGCCTTGCCACCGGCGCCGTCTGGGTCCTCTCAGCACTGAGCGGGAAGGGCCAGCTCGCGCCCGAGAAATGGCTGCCCTTCCTGACCGCCGACATGTGGCGCACGTACCTGCTGCCGGGCATCATCGGAACGTTGCAGGCCGCAGCGCTGGCCGTAGTTCTAGCCACAGTCCTGGGCATCCTGCTCGGCATCGGACGGATGTCAGAGAAGAGGTCCGTAAGGTACGGATGCACGGCCGTCGTGGAGTTCTTCCGCGCCATGCCGCTGCTGATCCTGATGATCTTCTGCTTCCAGGTCTTCGCCAATTACTCCCTCTTCCCTTCCACCCAGCTCGCGATGGCCGCGGTCGTCACGGGCCTGACCCTCTGCAACGGCGCGGTGATCGCCGAAATCGTCCGTGCGGGCGTCCAGGCGCTGCCCCGGGGACAACGCGAAGCATCGATCGCCCTCGGCCTGGGAAACGGTCAAACGATGCGCATGGTCCTCCTGCCGCAGGCCATCACTGCGATGCTGCCCCCGATCGTTGCGCAACTCGTCGTCGCGCTCAAGGACACGGCCCTGGGCTATCAGATCACCTACGTCGAAGCAGTACGGCAAGGCATCCAGGCGGGGTCGGCGTACTCCAACTACATTCCCGCGCTGCTCGTCGTGGCGGCGGTCATGATCGCCATCAACTTCGCCTTGTCCCAACTCGCCGTGACCGTCGAGAACAAGCTGCGAAAGGGCCGGAAACCCGTCGCGAAGGCGGCGGACCGGCAGGTCGCGGTACCCGCCCTTTGACTCCGCATTCGACGGCGGCGCCGTGCAGCTTTGGCGACGGACCGCCGTCGAACTTCCTCGACAGCCGACCCGAGTAGAAAGGTATCCAGGTGGTTGTTACACCGATCATCAGCAATAAAGGTCCTGAGTTGGGAGCAATGACTGGCCACCATGCACCGGCCAGTGGTTGGTGGCGTCCCGACGGCGACCCCACGCCGTACCGCTACCTGCAGCAAGGAGAGCTGATGCCTTCGCTTGATGGCAGGCCTGTCTGCTGGATGCTTGTTCTGAAGCTCGTCCCGACTCAGCAGGGGAACGCGCGGGTGCGCAGCTGACGACGTACCGTGTCAAAGGAGTGACCCAGCTCCATTACTTCCACGATGAGAAAGACGACTTGATGGAAACAATTGATGACCGTTTAGCTTCGATTGGCCTTCGGCTCCCTGATGAGCCTCTGCGACCCGGCGGCAGCTACGTGCCGTTCGTTTGGTCGGGGAATCAACTGTTGGTTGCAGGCCAGATCTGCCGCGTGGGGGAAGAAATGCAATTCACAGGAGTCGTGGGCGATGGGCTCACCGTCGAGGACGGCCAAGCGGCTGCACGACTGTGCGCCCTGAACACCCTTGCCGTGGCGGGGGCAGCGTGCGGCGGGGACTTCAGCCGTCTTCGTCTGCTCAGTTTGAGCGGTTTTCTCCGGTGTGTCCCTGAATTCGGCGAACAGGCCAAGGTCATGGATGGTGCATCCGAAGTCTTCCTTCGTGCCCTCGGTGACAATGGCAGGCACGTCAGGACCGCCGTCGGCGTCTATGCGCTTCCCCGGCAGGCAGCCGTCGAGATTTCGACCGTATTTGAACTGGTGAAAGACAATGACTGACCAGCAGCCCATGGACGTGTTCAGCATCGGGCAAATTAGACAGGCCGCCTACCGGATCACGGACTACGTTGTTAGGACGCCGCTGCTCTCTTCGCCGATGCTGGACAAGGCAGCCGGTGCCCGCGTGTGGGTCAAAACGGAAGCTCTTCAGCTGACGGGTTCCTTCAAGATCCGCGGGGCCTTGAACAAGGTCCTGGGGCTCAGCGAGGACAACCGCAAGAACGGAATCGCGGCATTTTCGGCAGGCAATCATGCCTCGGCCGTCGCCGCAGCCGCGAGCATCGTTGGTTGCCCTGCCGTCATCGTTGTACCCAGCAACGCACCGCGGATCAAAGTTGAGAACTGCCGCTGGTGGGGCGCAGAGGTTGTCTTCTATGACCCGGCCACGGAAGACCGCGCCGAGATTACCCAAGCAATCGCAGCCCAACGAGGAATGACCATCATCTCGCCGTTCGACGACCACGCCATCATGGCGGGTGCTGGAACCACTGGCCTGGAAATGGCTGAGCAGCTGATCGCGGCAGGCCAGAAACCTGATGCCGTTGTCATCAATTGCAGCGGAGGCGGCCTCGCATCCGGCGTCAGTGAAGCGATGGGGCACTTCTTCCCGGAGATCGAAAAGTACATCGTTGAGCCGCAGGGCTACGACAAAATGGCGCACTCGCTCGCCGCCGGTGAAGTACGCAGCAACCCTGCCGTGCGTCACACGATTATGGACGGCATCAGCGGTCCCGTCGCCGGAAAGCTTCCCCTGGAAGTTCTTCTCCGCCACGGCGTGAAGGCACTCACGGTAGACGACGGCGAAGCGCTGGCGGCCGTCGCCACCTCCTTCTACACCCTGAAAACGGTGATCGAACCCGGCGGCGCGGCATCCTTGGCAGCAGTCCTGTCGAAGAAGGCCAACTTCGCGGGCAAGACGGTAGCGATCGTCGCTTCAGGTGGCAACGTGGACCCGGCCGTGTATACCCGAGCACTCGTCGAAAACCCGCTGAAGCTGGCCTGAGACACCCGGGGATACCGGGCGCCTGGAAGCTAGGCCCGATATGGGCCGGATTTACTGCTTGCCGTATTTGCGGTGGACGGCCTGTTTGCTGACACCGAGGCACAATGCGATCGCCTCCCAGGACAAGCCCGCCTGCCGGGCTTTGCGGACCAGGGACGCTTCGGTGCGGCCAACTTCCTTCTGCAGTTCCGCCACGGCATACAGTGCCTCGGCTGGACCCTTGCCGTCCATCGATGCCACAAGCGTTTTCATCCGCTCCACCTCCATGCGTCAACTTTAGTTGACGTCGATGCCGGCGTCAACAAAAGTTGACGATGCAGGCCCCTGACTCAGCTGCCTGGAAAGGGCCTTCGAGCCGTTCCCTCATGACGCCTTCCGCAGAGATGAATGCCGTATGACTTGACGAAATTTAATGGACCATATATCGGAGCTCAAGAAGCAAATTAGGGTGAATATAGGCTTATATCCATCGAGTTTAGTTACGATTTGACCCGCTCAGATAGGCGATGTTAGGTTCGTTCTGCTATCCGGAATAGTGTCTTACAAGAAAAGCAAACTGCCGCATCAGCAGCAGTTTTTTTATAGGGGGAAAATTGGAAACGAACATCGAAGCGTTTATGGCGTCGTACTCGAACCTGGCTTCAGCTCAGGACGTGGCAGCGTCTGCAGTTGCAGAAGCACCGGGCACGACGCCGGCCACCGTGGCGACTCCCGCCACGCCGTGGCTCTTCGCAACGAGCTCCTTCCTCTGCTAGGAGACCGTGATCGACGGCCGCCCGGCAGTGTTCCATTGCCGGGCGGCTTCTCCTGGGAGGAGTGTTCGTGAGATTTACCCACCGCACGGGACTGGCTGTGGAACTGTATGAGGATCGTGGAGCCGGCAGCGTCGCCATATGTTGGACGTACAAGTCGGGATTTAGGGACGACCCCGCAGGTCTGGCAGGCCTCGTTCACGTGGGTGAGCACCTGGTATTTGAGCAAGGCACGACTGACACTTCGGGGAGTGTCGAACACCGTGCCGCTTGCCAGGGCTTAATTGCGGGCGCCAAGACGATGCCCAACTGTACGCAGATCACGTTTCTGTGCGACGCCGCCGACGTTCTTGCTGCGTTGGAGCTGCACCTGCCCGGGCGTCCGCTCGGTGGGGAGCAGGCTTATCTCTCGGCCATAAGTGCCGTCGATGCGGAGGTTCGGGACTCACTCGCGCGGCATCATGGCAGACGGGAACCATGGGTAGACCTCAGCCAGAGTCTCTATCGCGAGTGGAGTCTCTCGCACGATGGGTTTGGCTACGGCGTGAAAGAACTGCGAGGCGCATACGGTGACGTTCACGACTTCTTGGCATCCGCCTTTAGTGCTTCGAATTGCGTTCTGACAGTTACCGGAGATTTCCGCTCCTCTGATGTCATAAACTACTTGGATAGAATTGAACTTCCCGCCTATTCCCAAACTTACGCCAGCGCCGATCGAGAAACGCAACCGATTCAGTGGCATAAACCTTCGGAGCAGATAGTAGCCGGGTCGTCAGGCGCGATATTGCCTGGGCCGGAATTGTCGCTCGCGGACTACATGGCAGTGTGGTTTGCCGTCGAGGCCTTGAAGATGAGTCTGCCTGATATCGACATGTCGCTCGGGTTTTTCGGGCCTTTACGTTCACGCTCTCCGGAGACTCTGGTCATGTCTGACCGCATGGGACGAGTAATTGACATTCATCACGTCCGCGCTACGGTCTCGCGACTACTCACCGCTACGGAAGACGAGGTTTGCGAGGCCAGAAGGCACCTCCGGTTTGCCATGCATCACGAATTTTCCGGGCAGCAAGGTCGTACGTCGACGCTTGGACGACTGACAGCCCTCTGCGGTCCGGGCACTGGAAGCAGAGCGCTTCGTGCCGCCTTCGAAAACCTAGGCCCAGCACACCTCTGCAGAGGTGCGAGCCTACTCATGGAGTCGCTAGACCAACAGCAATCAGAATCAGGAATGTCAGCATGAAACCGATCGGCGTTCCTATTTCTCTATCGCCAACCGGCCCGGTCATCATTCCAACTCCTTCGGCGCTGAATGTATACGACCTGCGATTCCTGGTACGAACGTCGGTGGATGGCCCTCCAGCCGAACGTCTGCTGAACAGCGTCAGAACGAACCTCCGCGGTTTGCCGGCGACAATTCAGGTGATCGCCAGGACTGACTCTATGGTGGTCGCCGCAAGGACCGCGGATCGGGACCTGCTTGTTGTCTTGTCCGGCATCGCCGACGGAGTACGGATGGCGATCAGGGAAGCCGCGAACGCGCCTGCTGATGACCACCTGGACAAGGAACAGCCCAATCCGCTGCACCTGCACTTTCCAATTGCGTGGACGAAGTCTCCCCGGTGGAAGGAGAGTCCCTCACAGGAGTCCGTACCGGCTGCGAATGCCGAGCCCTTCCTGGCTCAGCTGACTCTTGTCATCCAGGGTGCCGACGGGCCATGGCTGTCCACCGTGCTGGATCAGCTTGACCTTGAGGTCGAACGGAAAGTCGCTGCCTACGCCCCCGTCCATGCTGGGGTGCGTTCAGCCCAGCGGATCCACATTCCAGGGGACCGGAGTACCGTACTTTTTTCGCTGCCTGTGCCCGCCCGCGCCCTCGGCGCTTCCCTGGCGACCCTGGCAATTCACCAGTTCGCTGCCGGCGGTGCGGGCTCACTGCTGTACGAAGAAATTGTCATGCGGCGCCCGATCACCTATTCCCTGATCAACGTTCCTCTCCATGGGCGCGGAGGGGGCCTAAATCTTTTATCGTTCTCCATCCCGTCGGAAAACGAGATGGACGCTCTCGACGGCATCCAACGGGCAACGGAACCCCTATCGTCAGACAGCGTGTATTCCATCTACTCCGGGTTCTCCCGCTGGCTAAGGCTGGGAGCTTCCAATCCCGGCGTCCTCGTGGACCTGATAGCCAATCTGCTAGCCAGCGTTACAGAGCCAGCGCTCATCGGCGAACGCGTTCAAGAAATAAACGACTTTCGGCCCCGCGATATTTTGGCCGATCTCAATGACGCGCCCTTGGCCACTCAACACTTAACGATCTTCTCCGGCACAGGACACAGATAAAAAATGAAACTTCTAGTCGTGGTCACCGGCGCGGCCAGCGCCATGTTTGCGCCCTTTCACCTCAATTGGCTCCGAGTGGCTAAGCCTCACATAGAGCCGCACGTTGTGCTGACGGAGTCTGCCTGTCGGTTTGTGCAGCCCCTTGCCATCAAGACCCTGATCCAATCCCGGGTCAACGTTGACGTTTGGTCCGATTTCCCCGACGGCAGTTCACCGCATGTTGACCTCGGAACGTGGGCCGACGCGGCTGTGGTTCATCCGGCGACTTTCAGTTACGTAAACAAATTCGCCGCGGGTTTCGCCGAATCTCCTTCTTTGCTGGCACTTCACTGCACTTCAGCGCCGATTGTCTTCGCCCCGTCGTTTCCCCCAGGCATCGAACCCAACGTTTGGCTCAACCGTTTGGCGCAGATGGAACGAACCCATGTCCTTCCCTTTGCGCCGGCATTTAGCAACGGTACCGGGGGCACCGAAAACAGTGCATGCGGGCCGTTCTCGGCTGCTGTCGATCTTGCGGAGGCGCTCATTGGCTGAGCCGATCCGTCCCGTCCTTCTCCACAGGAACGCCAACCACAGGCGTTCGACCGAAATCTATTCTCTCGAGGACAGGCATGTATGGGTCCGCGAGCACAAGGACCTCAGCCCCCAGTCCTGGCAAGCGCCGCCGGAATTCGAACGTGTGGGGAAATTGGTTTTCAGCGCAGGGCGGTGCCACGAGGGAAAGTGGTTTCATACTCTCGAAGCCTCAACGTCCATACACCCGTTGTTCCAGACGACCCTTGACGGCGCAGATCCTTCACTCCCCCAACTCCTCAGCGATCTTGGGGAGGGGGCGTTTCAGTTTGAACAGACCCAGCAGGCGCTTGTCCAGAACCCGGTGCCGGCCGTAGTGGCATTTCTGTTGGGCTGGAAATCGTCATTTGACGTTGTTGAAGGGAGCGTTCGGATTCGTGCGGAGCTGGTGGCGACTCTTGGGGCTGAATGGCTTAAGGACCTGGAGGTCTGGTACCTACAGGAGACGGCGTCCGGCTCCAGCCATGGCGAATTTTCTGTCGCCAACATTACGCTTTCGCCGACCGGACCTGTGGTACTTCGGGACCCGACATCAGTTGCTGCACCACGGGGCTTTGACGTGGGTTGGCTCATCGGCGACTTCATCGAGTTTGCGCTATCACCGCTGACGCCATTTTCCGCTCGCGACGCTGCGGAGGCGGCCCGCCTGGTGCGCCAGGGATACGAACGTGCTGCGTCCCAAACCGTGTCGCCCGACGACCAGGCGACGGAAAAGTCATTGAAGATCGCCGCTCAATTGCGAATCATCTACCACTACGTCGAGTATCGCCTGCACCCAGACCTTGATCAGGTTCACGCCACGAAAGCATTGGATCTCATCGGCCCCGAGATCTTGGGTGAAGGCGGGTCAGTCCTGAGTTTCGTCCTCAGCGGGTCGAGCAACCTTGGAGGGCAGTACCATGCCGGATAGCGGAGGAACTCAAGCATCAATGAGAGCCGCCGAACGAATACTTGGTAGGCCGCTCACGCTGGTGACGACACCTACCCCGCTCAAGGGCAGGAACCTCAACATAGTTGTCCAGGATTCGAGCTGCCAACGCTACTTCATTAAGCGGCTGAGGGACGGGGAAGGATCGGCGGGACGTATGTCCATTCTGGAGGATGCCCAGGGAAGGCTCAGCCGCATACCGCTCCCCACCCCAGGTCTGATCGGCATCGACCCGGCGCAAAGGCTGGCAGTTTATGAGTTTTCCGGCGGAGAACCACTCCCCCTGGTACTCAAGTCGGGTCAGGACTCGGATCTGCTGTGGGCAGATTTCGGTAGCGTGCTCGGCAAACTTCATTCGGGCGGCACCGAAGGTCTGCCTGCCACGCCTCGGGAGGTACCGCGGACGGGAATGGACATCTTGAAGGAATTCAGCTTCGAGGCATTCTGGTCGCTGAGTGCAGCTGAGGTCGAATTGTGGCGGATCCTGCAGAAGGCTGCAGCCGACGGAAGGGTGGATCTCGATGCCCATGAGGTCCCGGCCGAACCGGTTCTCATTCACTACGACCTGCGCCTGGACCAGGCCTTGTGCGTGCACGACCGGGTGATGTTGCTCGATTGGGAGGAGATGCGCTCGGGAGACCGCGCCCGTGACTTGGGGATGTTCTTCGGAGACATTTTGTCCGAGACGGTTTACGGCGTTTTGGACAACTTGGACGAGTCTGACCTTGCACCCGACGAAGCGGTAGGTGCGCTGATGATTTCGGCCGGGCGGCGCGCAAGTCGGGCCATCGGGCTTGTCGTCGACGGATACTTGACGGAGTTCACGAGTTCACGCCGGGTGGCCGAGCTGGGGCATCTAAAGCTGCTCGGACGGCGGGTCGCGCACTATATGTTTCGGCACCTCTTGGAGCGGGTTGGCTCCCGGAGTGCGATAAGCACTCAACTGACAGGAATCGACCGCGGAATCGTAGCCATCGCGTTGGAGATTGCCCAACAGTTGCCTGCTGCTGCCAACGCGTTCGGTTTTGACTTCCAGGCAAGGGTACAAAATGCTTGATCCTGTAGTTCTCCAGATCCGACGCGAGATACAGATTAGTGACGACTGCAGAATGTTTACAGCCCGCGGCGAGTCCCACGCCAATGCGTCAGCCCGCGAATTGCGGCATAGCTTACGCAGTTATATTTACCGGGCATGGCACGGTGACGGGCCGACGCTTGCACCGAGCTTATCCAAGGAAGATCTTCACGATGACGGCTTCTACGCAAGACTTCGTGCTGTTACGGAGGACCCTCTGGCCGCCCGAGAGGTTCCGTGCCTTGGTAATGCAGACTGCGGTTTGACTTCTCTTCAGGGAATACGGGTGCGGTTCCGCCTCCGGGAGCATTGTCTGCCTGGCGGAAGGCACTGGATCCACGTGCCTAAGCTCAGGCCCTACATTTCTCCCGGCTACATTTACTACAGCCACTTGCCCTTCGATGATCCGTCGGTCGCGTGGAGGGTGTACGTCAATGCGAAAGACATGGATTCAGCGCTAGCTATTTGGAAGAATCTCGTTGGCTCCCTTCCCCGTGCAGGGATTATGAATTTCCACGCGAAAGTTGCTGCAACCGAGGCGATGTTCTCCCGACGGGATGCCTTGGTCGTTTATCTGGAATCATGGAACGACGAACTGCGCTCTGTGTTTGAATCATTGGTCGAGTCCGCAGCCGTGAATCCCGAGACATCCGCAATCACGTGCCGAATTGCCGCGGGAGTGTCGGTCGGGCAAGAGCCTCGATCCGCTGGAATTTTCCGCGGGATGAGTTTTGGTCAACATCGAAGCCATGTTCTGGCCAACGCACTCGTCGATACGAAGGATATGCCGTCAAGTGCAGCGAAAGCCGTCATCGCTGAAATGCTAACTGTGTCGGGGATCGACCCCTTGACTATTTATCGGAATGCCGGACTGGTGCTCTGAAGGAGTGGAGAACATCGTGTCAGAGACAAGTCAAGTGCTGCTGAGCTGCAACAACATGTCCGCCGGCTACGGCAGGGCAAGCATCTGTGATGACATCACGTTTCAGCTCGGGTTGGGGCAGACGATTGCGATAGTCGGTCCGAATGGCTCCGGGAAATCAACCATCGCAAGGACGATACTTTGCCGTCAGGCTCCCCTCGCCGGGACCGTGCGGCTGAGGGGGGCGGCGGTGGACGACAGGACGGCAGCGTACCGTTCTGCTGTTTCCGCCGTATTCGATGAGGACGCGTTCTTTCCTTCGCTGACCGTCGCCGAGCATCTGGAGCTGATCGCGAGGGGTCACGGCATGCCGGACGTGGCGGCAAACGTGGAATATGAGCTGTCGTTTTTTGGGCTCGAGAAGCATGCCCGGTCGCAGCCGCACGAACTTTCGTCCGGGCAGCGGCGCCGTGTCCTACTTGCTGCGGCGTTCATCAGGCCATTCGAACTCCTCGTCCTGGATGAACCAGAGCAGCGGTTGGACGCTGAAATGCGGAGCAAACTCGCGGACCGCCTGCGCCGGACCGTAGCAGGCGGTGCGGCGAGTGCATTGGTGGTGACCCACGATCTCGAACTGGTCAAAGATGCTGCGGACTACTACCTCGTTGCGGGTGCTCGCGCGAGCATGGTGCCCGCCGAAGTTTTCCAGGCTGGGCAGATCGCGTGACTGTGACAACATCGGCGCGGGCTGCTGCCCGGGTAGAAAAGCCCTTCAGCCCGTCGCGGTTTACGCGGCTGCGTTCCCACCCCGACCGCGGGGGGCGGATGCGGGAGGTAATGGGCGATATCTACATAGCCTCTCTCTGGGTGTTCGTATTTGCCATGTACGGAGTGGCCCTTTTGGGTGTCGTGCGGGAAGCTCTTACCCAGCGAGAGCCCGGCAGCCTGGATGATGCGGCAGGCCTGGTGCCCCTTAACGACGCATTGTCGGTTTCGATGGTTGCTGTGGCTGCATTGGGTGTGACTCTGCTCGTCCGCATGGGACCCATGTCTGTCACCGGGCCCCAGGGCTTCTGGTGGCTGGGGTTGCCGTTGGACCAGCGCAGCATGTTGCGCAGCCGGTATTTCAGGCTGTTTACGGTGGCGGTGATTGTTGCACTAGTCGGCTTTATGCCCCTTGCCGTCGCTGAATCTGATAACTGGATGTCATTGCTGACGGCCTTGGTGATGTCGGGCCTGCTCGGGGCATCATGCTTTTGCGTCGCGGCAACTGTACAGCTTCAGCGACTCCGGGCGCGGACCCTCAAGGTTTGCCTCGCGCTCATTGTGGCCGCGCCACTCGCAATTCTGATTTCCGCGCTGGTTTATGCCTCGGGAGGGAACATTGATCCGTTCACCAAGACGCTTCAGTTCCTGCCAACTTTCTGGCCGGTGCTGGCGCTAACCGGAGATGCACCCTGGCAGATCGCAGCGCCGGCGTTTGTGGCCGTGGCACTGTGGTTGTCGTGGATAGGTCGGCGGCTTCACCTCTTCCGGGCTGAGGAGCTCAAAGAGGCAGGAAACGCCTCCGGCTACTTCGCGGCATCGCTGTATTTCATGGATTTCAGGTCGGCTGGGCTGGCCCTGCGTTCTGGTAGCAGTGGATCCTCCCGCAAGCCTTTGCTAAGGCTCCCCGGGATCACTGGAGCCTTCCTTTCGGCAATTGGAACAGCGTTTCTCCGGACGCCGGGCCTTGCCGGCAAGACAATAGCCCTCTGCCTGATCCCGGCGGCGGCGCTAAGCGTTGAGGGAATCTCCCGCAACGCAGCATTGTCCCTTTCCGTCGTGGTCTGTGCTGGCATCGCGTGCCGGCTCGCGGCCACGGCCGCCATACCCTTTGCCGACCAGCCTGCCCTCGAGTCGTGTTTTCCGCTAAGTGCACAGAAAGCCCGGAGGCTTCATCTGCTCATCCCGGCAGGTTACTTGGCAGTTTGGGGGGCGGGCACTTTCCTTACACTTGCCTTTTTCGATCCTCTCGGACCGCTGCTCGCCCTGCAGATAGGAGTCGCCATCGCGGGGATGGCCGGGGCAAGCGTGAGATGGGCATTCCGCCCCGAACAAGACCTGTCCTCGCCCCGATCAGTTCAGGCAACCGCCCTGGCTGGTCTGATCCGTGGCCCCGATGCCTTCATCCTCGGCGCCGCACCTCTCGCTGGCGCGCTGTACGCAGGTCAGGCGTCGGCCATTCTCGTAGCTGTTCAACTGGCCGCAGGGGTTGCCGCGGTTCTGTGGGCTACGAGCTTGCCGAGGCGCCGGGTGAGGTTCGAAGACCTCGGATGAGGCATTCCACTCTGGCCGGGACGAGTAGCCGATGGACAAAAGATCATGCACCCCGGAAATCCGGGGTGCATGATCTTTTGGGGCCAGAAGTATGAAGCAGCCTCAGCCGTGGTTGTACATGACGTGTTTGGTGCGGGAGAAGTCCTCGAGGGCGTAGGTGGAGAGGTCCCGGCCGTAGCCGGAGCCCTTGAATCCGCCCCAGGGCATTTCGTTGGCGATAACGAGGTGCGAGTTGACCCAGACCGTGCCGAAGTCAAGCCGGCGCGGAACGGAGAGGGAGCGGGCCGCGTTGGTGGTCCACACCGAGGCGGCAAGGCCGTAGACGGTTTCGTTGGCCCGTGTGACGGCCTCTTCCTCGGTGCTGAAGGTCTCCACCGACACGACCGGGCCGAAGATCTCCGTACTAATGACCGCGGCACCGGCGGGCACGTCGGTCACGACAGTGGGTTCGATGAAGTAGCCCGGTCCCTCCAGGGCGTTGCCGCCGACGGCGATGGTCAGGCCCTCCTTGCGGATGTCGTCAAGTGCAGCCAGCACCCTCTTGTAGTGGGACCCCGAGATCATGGAACCGATTTCGACGTCGTCGCCGGCACCGGGGGCGCCGACCGAGATGTCGCTCACTTCACGCACCAGCAGTTCAGTGAACTTCTCTGCGACCGATTCATGGACCAGGACACGGCACGCCGAGCCGCATTCCTGCCCACCGTTCCAGAACCCGGCGGAGCGGACGCCCTTGGCGGCTGCCTCCAAATCGGCGTCGTCAAAGATGACGACGGGCGCTTTGCCGCCGAGTTCCAGGTGCACGCGTTTGACGGTTGAGGCTGCGCTGGCGGCGACCTTCTGGCCGCTGCCAACGCTTCCGGTGATGGCGACGAGGTCGACGTCGGGGTGTTCCGAGATCCGGTTTCCCACGACGCGCCCGGGGCCCGTGACGATGTTCAGGACACCGGCCGGAACCTCGTCGGCGATGAGCTCAGCCAGCTTGAGCGTGGTCAGCGGCGTCTGCTCCGAGGGTTTGAGCACGAGGGTGTTGCCGGCGCCCAGGACCGGGGCGATCTTCCAGGCGGCCATCAGCAGCGGGTAGTTCCACGGCGTGATCACGCCCACGACTCCCACAGGCTCGTGGAGGATCACGGAGGTGTGGTTCTCTGCGTAGTCGCCCGCGCCGGGTGCGGTGAAGGTGCGGGCCGCGCCTGCTGAAAACCTGAAGGTGTCAATCGCACTGGAGATATCGTCTTCGGCCACCGCGGCCGGTTTGCCGGTGTTGGCAGCCTCGAGGGTCTCGAGCAGTTCGCGGTTGGCCTCGATGATGTCTGCGATGCGAAGCAGGACCGAGGAACGTTCGTTGGGGGTTTTCGCTGCCCAGCCGGCCTTGGCCGCTACCGCGGCCGCGACGGCGGCGTCGACGTCCTCGACCGAACCGGAGGGGACCTGCATGAGGATTTTCTCGGTGGCCGGGTTCTCCACATCGACGGTCGAAGTGGAGCTCGACGCGACGAACGCCCCGCCGATGAACTGGCCGAAAGGAGGCAGGGAAGGGGTGAGCGCGCCTTCGGCTCTGCGGACGGTAAATGATGCTGTTTCAGTCGTGGTCATGGTCTTATCCCACTTTCACGTTGAGGGCGGAGATGGCGTGCTGGACCCGCGCGAGGTCCTCGGCGTTGAGGTCGGCCGTGGGTCGCCGGGGCGAGCCGGCGGGAAGGCCCTGGAAGGTCAGGCCGGCCTTGACGGCGGGGATGAACGGCACGGACAGGAGCGCATCGATGACGGGGTACACGGAGTTCCAGAGTTCGCGGGCTCCGGTGAGGTCGCCGTCGGCGATCAGTCGGCTGACGGCGACGATTTCGTTGGGGACGACGTTGGCGGTTCCGGCCATGACGCCTGCTGCGCCTTCGGCGAGGGCGCTGTAGAGGTAGACATCCCATCCGATGAAGGTGCCGATGACATCGCTGTGGTGGTGGATCAGCTGGAGTGCCTGTTCCCAGTTCGCGCTGGAGTCCTTGATGTACTTGATGTTCTCCACGTCCTCGGCCAGCGCGCGGACCGTTGCCGGGTCCAGGTTGACGCCGGTGACGGCCGGGATGTTGTAGAGCATGACCGGAATGTTGACGGACCGGGCGACGTCCTTGATGTACGTGACCGTTTCCTCCAGGGACAGCGGCTCGTAGTAGGGCGTGATCAGCATGAGCACGTCGGCGCCGGCCTTCTCGGCCGCCTGGGAGAGCCGGATGGCCTCGGCCGTTGAGGTTGCGCCGGTGTTGGCGATGACCGGAACGCGCCCGTTTGCCTGCTCGATAACCGTGTTGATAAGGAGCAGGCGTTCCTCGGAGGACAAGGCGCCGACTTCGCCGGTTGATCCTGCGGCGACGACGCCGTCGACGCCGGCGTCGATGGAGCGGTCAACGATCAGCCGCAGGGTAGCCACGTCGATGGTTTCGTCCTGGTTGAAGGGGGTGGACAGTGCCGTCAGGACACCGCTGAGTTCTTTGGCCATGAGTGATTCCTCTTTTTCTGTACGGTTGTGGGAAGTATTGGTTCAGGCGACGATCGAGAAGCCGGCGTGCGGCGGTGCCTGCCGCTCCGTGGCCAGCAGGCTGGCGGCTTCCTGGGCCGCCGAGAAGCCGGTGGTGATTGAGCTTTCGGTGTAGAGGGTTCCGAGGAAGTCTCCCGCCAGGAACACGCGGTCCGTCCCCCGCATGAGCGTCGACTGGAGTTTGGCCCTTCCGGGGAAGCAGTAGGGGGAAGCATTCTTCCACCGTTCCGTCCTGGCCTCGACGACGCTGTCTGCGAATCCGTGGCCGAGAACCTGGTCCAGATCGGCAAGGTGGGTCTGAGTGACTTCCTCGTCGCTCTTGTCCAGCAGCGCGCGCCCCAGGCCGGCCGGCGAGAACGTCATGAAGCTGCCGCCGGGCTTCCGCACGGACTCGGAACCACGGACGATGCTCGCTTGGTTCAGCGCGATCGCGAACGAGCGCTTCGGCGCCGCGATGGCATAGATGTCGTCCCAGGGCCGGGCTGATGTCTCGTTGGTCAGGAAGGCCGTGCTGACGTGCGGGCCGTACTTGACTTGGCCGAGTGCACCGCGCAGATCCGCGGGAAGGTCCACGCCAATTTTGTGCGACACATCAGCGGTGGTCGCAAGAACGACGGCGCGGGCCTCCACTTCACGGTCGACCCCGTCTTGGCTGTACCTGACGACGACGGAGTTCTTCCTGTGCACCACCTCCTGCACGGTGGCTCCGAGCTGGATGCGGTTGCCCAGTGAGGCCGCGATCGACTCGGTCAGTGTGGACGGGCCACCGACGATGCCCCGGTTGAGCCCCTGGCCGATACCCAGCACCAGGCTGAAGTACCCGATTCCCGCGCCGGCGGAGATTTCGTCCATGTCACCGGCTGATCGTGTGACAGTGGTCTTGAACAGTGCGGCTGCGTCCTCTGACAGGTTTCCAATGAAGTCAAGGAACGAACTGTCGTTCTCGAAGTCATAGATGCGCTGCTGCCGCATGGCACCGGATTCCCCGGCGCGCTTCCTCACGACGCCCGTGTACTTGGCGACGCCGCTTACCACCTTCATGCCGGCCCGCAGCGTGTCGATGCGCGACGAGAGGGACATGGGGATGCGGAATGGGTACGTGGCGATGTGTCCGCTGCGAATGAACTTGCCGTTCATGGACAATGCCTGGAGGGATCCGGGGATCTGAACAGCCGTAACGCCGACCTCGTTGAGCAAGGAATCCGTGGACGATCCGGCCCCGGCGAAGACGTGTCCTCCCCAGTTCAACCAGTAGGCGCCCCGGCGCTCCGAGCGAATCCGCCCGCCGGCACGCCCGTCCGCCTCCAGCAGGAGCGTATCCCAGTGACGCAGGCGCCACCCGGCCGAAAGACCGGCGAGTCCAGCGCCGACGATGACTACATCTTTCATAGTGAAAACTTTCATTCTCGAGGGGTCTAAGGGTGCCAGGGCTGCCATCAGCAGACGGCATCGAGCCTGGGGTGACGGCGAGTCTGTTGAGGCGGCTTCGTGGAGCCAGCTGCCTTGTCCGCCAGCATCAGAAGTGTGCCCCTGATCACAATCTAAAGCATACATCATTGTAGGATTAATGGAATAGCTTTTTTAGCAGAGAAGCCACTGTTACCTGCGGTCCGCATGGCAGGCTCTCAAATCAGTGAACAGGCGTGTCGCGGCTGCTTGGCCGAGCCTTTACCAATAAACATTGAATGTGTAAAGATTCAACGTAATAGGGAAAGTGCGCTCGTTAGCTCGCTCCCATACCAGCAGGAGGGAACCGGGAATGCAGAACACGGCAATCTCCACGCGCGCTTTGGATCTGCTCTTGCTGTTGCGCGGAAGCGAGCCCGAAGGACTGGGCCGCGCCGACCAGGTTTCGTATCAAATAGAAACCGCGATTTTGATGGGGATTCTGGCCGAAGGCGACAGGCTGCCGACAGAGTCTGTACTTGCAGGAGAACTTGGTATCTCGCCGATAACCCTGCGCCAGTCCCTCGCCGCCCTCCGGACAAAGGGCTTAATCGAGACCAGTCGAGGCCGCAGTGGCGGAAGTGTCATCCGCCGCCAGATCGAACTCACCGACACTCAGCTGCGGCACAAACTTCGGGACACCAGCACGGAATCCCTCAGGGACCTTGGTGACCTACGGGCCGCTATCGCGTCGATGTCCGCCCGGCTCGCCGCCAGCCGTGCAGATCCCCAGAACGTTGCCCATCTGATGGATCTGGCCAAACGCCACGCGGACACCGCTGATGAACGGGCGCGGCGCCGGATGGACAGCCGTTTTCATGTGGCGGTCAGCATTGCCTCGCAGTCCAGCCGGTTGACATCGGCAGCCCTTCAACTTGAGGCAGAGTTGATGACTCTGTGGTGGGGCCACGCAGAAAAATCCAGCAGCCAGAGCATATTGGCGCAGCAGCATATGGCGATCGTCGACGCGATCAAGGAGCGCGACCCCGACGCCGCCGCAGAGGCAGCTGAACTCCACAGTAGAAGCGAGACTGAATACTTGATAGAGCAGCATTTGAAATTGACGATGCAGGCTGGCGAAGATGCGTGACGTGGAAACGGTGCGGGCAACCCTTGAGCGGACGGCGGAGGCCATCTCGTTCAGTATCGGCAGCGTTTTCGAGGATCTGGAGAAGATCGCCGGCGCAGTCACTGCTGCGGCATTTAACGCCCGCGGCGTTCCGCGGCGCAGTGCATTCCATTTCCTGAAACAGGACCTGGCAGACTTCATCTCCCAACACTCCGGCGTGATCGTCGGAGCCGGAATCGCTTACGCTCCCGGGAGCCTCGCCGAAGCGCCGCACTGGCTCGAATGGTGGCGGGCGCAACCCGCAGGTTCTTCGGGTGAGCCGCGCTTCGTCACGCACGACCTCAACCCGGACTCGCTAAATTACTACGACTACACAAGCCGGGAATGGTTCACAGCCCCCTCCGCAAGCGGTAAGCCCGTCGCAGTGGGCCCGTACGTTGACTTCGGCGGCATCAACGTCAACATCATTACGCTTTGCGTTCCCGCGCCTACACCGCACGGTACCCATATTCTTGGCGGTGACCTCACCCTGGCGAAGCTCGAGGGCGTTTTTCTCCGGGCGCTCCAGTTACGCGACCCTTCGGTGGTGCTGCTCGGGCCGAACGGCCGGGTCATCGCCTCCAATGACGCCCGCATTGCTTCGGGCACCCTGATTCTGGACGATGACATGCGCCGCGTGGAGGAATCTTTGGATGTCTCACCAGGCAATCCGACTCGCCTGCCCTGGAAGCTCATCAGCCTGCGCCAATAAAGCATGAAGGGCTCGTGGCCCTGCTGAACGATCATTTCGTCCAACAGGGCCACGAGCCTGGTTCGCTATGTCGAGAGTCAGCCTTAGTGCGCGTAGCCTGCCGCTGCCTCGGTGAGGGTCTTTCCCTTTGTTTCCGGAGCGAGCCACTGGGATAGTCCGGCGCCGGCGAGGGCGACTGCGGCGGCGATCAGCATGGTGGGGCCGGCGCCGAGGCTCTCCATCGACATCGGGAGGAGGAAGATGCCGATGCCTGCCCCGACGCGGCTGACAGCTGCCGCGAAACCGGTTCCGATCCCGCGGATCTCGGTCGGAAGGACCTCGCCCGGGTAGACGTTCGTCAACGTGTTGTACCCCGCGTTGAAAAACGAGAAGACCAGGAAGAGGATGAGCACGACGGGCGCCGGCGCGCCGGACCACAGGCCGATGACCGCGAGGACGACGGCGCACAGCCACTGGGTCGGGACGGTCAGTAGGCGTCGGCCGACCTTTTCGATCAGCAGGAACGTGATGACGACCCCAGCCAGGGCGACGGCGGAGAGCCCGACTCCGCCGGCGAGCCCTCCGGCGAGGCCGTACTGATTCAACACGCTGTCGGCGAAGGTGGCGATCGCGAAGTACGGTGTCACGGCGCAGAACCAGAACCCTGAAATGAAGAGTGTGGAGCGCCAGTACTCCTTGGAGAACAGCATCCCGAAGCTGCCCTTGCGAACGTCCTCGTGCTGGACGTCGTCAAGCGCGTCGTCGGGCATGTACCTCTTGGCGAGGGCTCGGGCCTCGTCCTTGCGGCCCACGCTCCACAGCCAGCGTGGTGACTCCGGCATGCCTAGCCGGGCGAGGAATATGGCCACTGCGATGAACGTACTCGTACCCAGGATGAAGTGCCAGCTCAGATCGGTGTACTCATTGAGCAGGTGGCCGACCAGGAACGCGATCATGAAGCCGCCGTACCAGGCGATCCCCATTGCGGCCATCAGCTTTCCCCGCAGATGGGTGGGTGAGAACTCAGCCATCAGGGGCCAACCGACCGCGTACTCGGTGCCGATCGCGATGCCCATCAGCAGCCGCACCACAATGAGCAGTGCCGGTGAGTCGACGAAAAACTGCATTCCGGACGCGATCGCGAACAGGCCGATGTCGAACATGAAAATCGGCTTACGGCCCCACTTGTCGGCGGCCCAGCCGCCGATCGGTGAGCCGATCAGGATGCCGATCAGGGCGGCCGCGGCGATCAGCCCCTGCCAAAACGCCGTGAGCTGGAGGTCCTCGGCCATCCTCCCCGACACCGGTCCGATGATGCCAAGGACGTAACCGTCCAGGACCATCCCGCCGATCAGGACGGTGACCATTCTGATCAGGAAGCGGCGTTTGCCTGCCGCCGAGGCATCGCCCCGATGGGCAGTTGCATTATCTATCGCTGACACTGTTCACTCCTGACGGCTGGGGTGCATGACATGGATTCCGCCTTGTTCGCGGCGCTGAGAAGTTGGCGCTGCTGCATGTTGACCTCCCGGTCAATGAAGGCACTGGGCGTGCTCGAAGCGATGGGCATGTTGTGCAGATTCAAGTCCGCCGGATGCCATCAGCGCGCCATGGCCCGCCCAATACGACTATGAGATTGTCCTTGCTCTAGGGAGGCGGCGTGATGGCAACGGACCACACAGGGGTCTCGCACCGCGCATCCTTGCCACCCTCCCTTGCCACGCTGCTCAACAACGTGACCTACACCACTAAAGATACATCATTGTATGATAAATGCAATACCTTTTCTGGCAAAGAACCGCCAGGCATGGGTGACGGACCTTTTATTGCCTCCGGAGACGGGTGTCCATCGCTCTATATTCCGGCTCGCGAAGCGTGGATACTCTGTGTGGTAAACAAGCGTTGAAGCACTGGAGGCCGCTCTTCCGTTGAGAACGCAGGACCCGCTTCATGGTGTTCGGGATCGGGTGATGAGTGATGCTGACGCGCTTCGGACTGGTGTTGCTCTCCGCTGCTTTGGTCCTGCTCGGCGGGTGCACGAACGAATCCGGGCGGGTGACAGGCCATTCAGGGCTGGTCGCGGGTTACGTCCTGACGGCACCGGTGTGTCCGGTCGAACGTGTTGGCCAGGAGTGTCCGCCGCGCCCCGTATCAGGGGCGGCGGTCGTTGCCCTGCAGGGAGACAGCGTCCGCAGCTCGACGCTCACGGACACGGCAGGGGCTTTCAGCCTGACGCTGCCCGAGGGCCGTTACGTCATTCGGGCGACCAATGTCGGCGGTTACGCCTCGACGGCTTCCGAGGCCGTGGTCGTCTCCGGCAATCCCGTCCACATCACGCTGATAGTTGATAGCGGAATTCGCTGAGCCCCGCTTTGTTTCAGCGGATCTGCTGGTCAGGGTTCTGCAGATCGTACAGCGTCCGTGATGCGCCGATGGAGTCTTTGTGCTGGTCCTGGTGTCCGCCGGAACTGAAGAAGACGACGTGGTTGTCACCCGCCATGAGAACGCCATCACGGCGGCCGAACGCGATGGGGTCCGACACATCGTGTACACAAGCCTCACCGATGCCGGCGACCACCTAGGATTCGCGCTGGCCCACCGCTGGACAGAACGCCGCCTCCGCAGCGGAACGGCGCAGTGGACGATTCTGCGGAACGGTCTCTACGCGGAACTGATCGGCCAGCTCCTGGCCCCCCGCGAAGGTGTCGTCTCGGCACCATTCGGGCAGGGCGGCGTCGCCGCGGTCGCCCGGGATAATCTGGCAGAAGCGGCGGCCATCATCGCCTGGAACCCCGAAAAGCACCAAGGCAAGACCTACAACCTCGTGGGGAACACCGTCATCACGGCGCAGGACCTGGCTGACACGGTGGGGGCGGAATACCGGCCGGGCAAGCTCAGCACACTGCGGCCGGCCCTGGACTCTGCACCGCTGCTGCCCTTCCAGTCCCCTATGCTGCTCTCCATCCATTCCGCCGCACGCCATGGATTCCTCGAGGAAACAGGCACCGACATCACCGACATCCTTGGACGGGAACCCGTCCACCCACTCCACATTTGCCGCCGCCGCGACCGCCTGACGAGCAGGGAGTATGGCAGCCATAGGGTGCCGAACGTGCCCTACCTGTCGAGCTCGTTGGAGTCGAAGAGGCCGCTGATAAGGTCTCCGAGGCGCGACCAGTGTTCGCCTGACATCGCGGCGGCTGCTTCGGCGTCGCGTTGTTCGCAGACGCTGATCAGTTCGTCGTGGTGCTTGATGGTTTCCTCGCCGCCCAAGAGTCCTGAGAACTTTCGGTAAAGGATTCTGTGGAGTTGCGGGTGGAGCTGCTCGATGATGCGCTTGATGACAGGATTTCCCGCGGCGTCGATGACCACGCCATGGAAGGCGTCGTCGGCCGCCAAGGCTTTGGAGACGTCCTGTTTTTTCACTGCCGCAGCGAAGTTGCGGTTTGCCTGCCGCATTGTGTGGAAGTCGCGTTCGGTAAGTTGCGGGACGGCGGCGGCCATCGCCACGGTATCGAGCGCCTTCAGGACAGCCAGATTGGCTGCCACGTCGTGTTGGTTGAGTGTCGAAACCCGCGTGTATACGCCGGGCTTGGACTCTATGAGTCCGCTGTCAACTAGCCGCGTGATGGCTTCGCGCACCGGGGTTCTGCTGAGTCCGAGCATTTCAGCGAGCTCTGCGTCTCTGATCTTCTCACCCGGTGCAAGCTCGCCCCGGACGATGGCATCCCGAAGGCGTTCGTAAGCTGCGTCGCTCATCTTGGGTCGTTCAACAGTGCTGGCGCGAACTAGTGGCATATTGGATACTGTACTCTGCGTCACTGCCCCAATAGAACGCGCCGGACCACCGCGGCCGCCAAAATCTCAGCGGGGTCGATGAACGGCACCGGAATGTCAGCGCTTGAAAGTCCAACAGGAACTTCTGTGCAGCCCCCGATGATGGCCTGGGCACCGGCCTCGATAAGCCCCAGTGCAGCGCGCGTGAGCTGCGGCCGGACCTCCGAGCTGGACTTGCCCGCTTTGATGGCCCGAATGGAGCCCATGACAAGATCCTCCTGGCAGTCATCTGCGGGTGTAATGACAGCGACACCGTTCGCTTCGAGCCAGGACTGGTACAGGCCGGCCTTCTGGGTACCGGTCGTCGACAGCAGCCCCACCTTTTGGACAGGTGGCGCAAGCTGCCGGACATACTTGGCCGTCTCCTCGATCATGTGGATGATCGGAACGTCAACCTGGCTCTGAACGGCCGCAAGGAAGGCGTGGGCAGTGTTGCATGGGACCGCCAGCATCTCAGCCCCCGAACTTTTGAGCAGCTTGGCGCCGGCAATCAAGGCCGGTGTTGGATCTGCGCCTTGCGTAAGAAGCGCCTCTGTCCTGTCGGGAATCGTGGGGTCTGACCAGATCAACACCCTCAAGTGTTCCTGATCTCGCGAAGCAGGGGTCGCGTGCACCAGCTTGAGATAGAAATCGGCCGTTGCTTCAGGACCCATGCCTCCGAGAATCCCTACTACACCGCGCGCAGCCGGGGCTCCCTTTACCCCAACACCGCCGACGGCGGGTATGGGCACCATGGGCGGAGGCGCGTGCCTTGTCTCGTCGAACAGAGTCGTCGTCGGAATCGTTCCTACCGGGAATGTGTCCATGCCTCCAATATATTGCACACTGCGTATCAGGTAAAACATCCCAGTCGTGGAGTTCATAAAAGGCGGGGAAGGGAATCCACGCGCCCTTGACGTCAGTATGCGATATATTGCACACTGGACGCAGTGAGATGCAGCCCACACTCTCAATCCAACTTGGCCAGCATCAGCCCTGAACGTTTGACCGTTAGGACTCATCATGAAAAACAAGACAACGTTATGGATTCTTGCCGCACTCGTGGCTGGCATCGCGGGCGGACTGCTGTCTCACTGGCTCCTCCGCGAAGGTACGCGTGACGGACTCGTCACCATCCTGGACACCGTGACACACATGTTCCTGAACCTGATCAAAATGATCATCGCACCGCTGATCTTCGCCACATTGGTCTCCGGCATCGCCGGAGCAGCCAAATCAGCAGGAGTCGGGAAGCTCTTTGCCCGTTCACTGCTCTGGTTCATTGCTGCTTCCGCCCTGGTAGGAGCCTTCGGCTTCATAACGGCACACCTCCTCAACGTCGGCGCGGGTCTGCACCTGGCGCCCACGGGTGAAGCTGGAATCGAATCCAAACCCATTGACTATCCGTCATTCATCACCAACATCATCCCTACCAGCGTCTTCGCCGCACTGACGAGCAACAACCCGTTACAGATCCTCGTCTTCGGGGCACTGTTCGGCATTGCGCTCCTGAACATGCGCAAGAAGGGGCATTCCTCGATCGCGAATGCCGTCGATGAACTGATGGAAGTCATGCTCAAGGTCACCGGGTACGTCATGCTTGCCGCGCCCATCGGCGTCTTTGCAGCTATTGCCGCAGCCTTCACCGCCGAAGGATTCGACGCCTTCGCAACTTACGCCTCGTTCATCGGCGGCTTCTACGTATCCCTCTCCGGGCTGTGGGTGATTATGATCGCCGTCGCCACACTGTTCCTCGGTAAGGCGGCATTCGGCCTGGTGCGCGCCGTCCGGGAACCCATGGTCATTGCCTTCGCCACCTCGAGCAGCGAAGCCGCACTCCCGAAACTCATTGAAGGGCTGACCACGTTTGGCGTCGACAAGCGGACCACCGGATTCGTCCTTCCGCTCGGCTACTCCTTCAACGTTGACGGTTCCATGATGTACATGACGTTCGCCTCGGTGTTCCTGCTGAACGCCTACGGCGTCAACATGGACCTCGGTCAGCAAATCGCGATGACAGCCATGCTGCTGTTGAGCAGCAAAGGCATGGCGGGCGTCCCCCGCGGTTCGCTCGTCGTCGTGGCTGCCGTCGTACCTGCGTTCGGTATCCCGGCCGCCGGAATCGCCGTACTGCTCGTCATTGACCAACTCCTCGACATGGGCCGGACAGCGACGAATATCCTCGGCAACGCCATCGCAACCGCCGTCCTCGGGCGCCGCCACGACAAGGCATCCCGTGCCGAGAACCAAGGCGTCGACAACCAAGGCGGGGAGGCCACTGTGGTCCTGGAAGAAGCAGAACTGACATCCGTCCGATAGCGGAGCAAAGGGCTGCATCATGCTGCGTGGTCCAGCAGGCAAAACGCTCGGCTGGGAATCCCAGCCGAGCGTTCCCTCCCCCTCTATCTGATTCCTTCCGGCGCCCATCTCTCGACCTGCCGTGCGTTGGTCGATAATGTGGCACGCAGATGTCGATTCCGGGCCATCCCCATCGACGCCCAGGTAAAGGCGGCATCCGGCCGCCGTTCACGCGAAGGAGCACGCCATGGGAATCCTCTCGGTCGACCTGTTCATCACCCTCGACGGCGTGTACCAGGCGCCGGGTGGCCCCGACGAGGACCGCGAGGGCGGCTTCGAGTTCGGCGGCTGGCAGGGTGCGTATTTCGACGACGAGACCGGCGAGGCGATCGGCGCCGGCATCAACCGCATGGACGCACTGCTGCTCGGACGCAAAACCTACGACATCTTCGCGGCGTTCTGGCCCACCCGGGGCGACGACGACCCGATCGCGGTGACGTTCAACGCCCTGCCGAAGTTCGTCGTGTCGCGCTCCCTGACCGACCCCGCGTGGGAGGGCACCACGGCGCTATCGGATGTCGCTGAGGTGGCCGCGCTGAAGAACCGGTTCAACGACATCCACGTCATCGGCAGCGGCGACCTCGCGCGATCGCTGCTCGACGCCGACCTCGTCGACCGGCTGAACCTCTTCCTCTACCCGCTCACCTTCGGATCGGGCAAGCGGCTGTTTGCCGACGGCACTGGCGTGCCGGCGGCGTTCCGGCTCGCGCAGCCGCCGCAGTCGTTCCCGAAAGGTGCGGTCTCCCTCATGTACGAGCGCGCGGGCGCGCCGATCACCGGCGTCGACATCAGCCAGGGGTAGCGATCCATCGTTCAGCATCCCCCTAACTGGACAGCTCTCCTCCTGCTGTCAGGCGGGGCTACGCGGCGGCCGGCGTTACTGGCTCAGTTCACATGTGAAGCCAAGGAAGCGCGCCACTGGGTCCGCCGGACTATCGATTGCTACTTCTCAGCGATCCTCGCAAGCAGCGCGTCGAGGCCGGCCTGCACAGCGTCGTACGTTCCTGCGGCGTCAAGGTCGCGCGCGAACTGCTCGTTGAGCCCTCCGGGCGTAGTGTGTGCCTGGGCGAGGGCAGTGAAGTCAGCGCCAGGCGAGTCGAGTTCGCCGGACAGGGCCGCGAAGGTGTCGGCGACGTAGCGGCGCGCCGCTGCTGTCGGAATGCCGCGGCCGGACAGCCAGTCTGCGATCGTTCCGAGGTAGCGAAAGTACGCCGCGACCGTGGCGGATGCCGCGGACACCGATTCATATGCCACCTCGTTGGCGATCTCCAGGCTCCCGCCAAGCCGGTCGTACACCCCCGTTGCCGCCGGCGTCGCCGGGAACACGGGTGTCACGCTTCCGCGGGTCGCCACGGCGCTGAGCGGGATGCTTCGTGCGATGTCCGTCGCGGGCGCGACCAGTCCGGCCAGCTGCGCGAGAGGGAGTCCGGCTATCGCGCTGACCACGGCGTGGTTGGCGCGGAACTGCAGCCCACCTAGCACCTCTGCGGCGTGGATGGGCAGCAGGCAGACGACCACCACCTCACTGTCGTCCACGACCTGCTGGTTGTCCCTGGCCACCCGCACCGATGGCAACCGGGCCGCGAGCTCTGCCGCACGTTCGGCATTCCTTGGGGAAAGCACGATCTCTGGCGGGTCGACCACCCCGTCACAAAGCCCAGTGACGATCGCCGTCGCGATTGAACCAACTCCAAGGATGCCGTAAGAAGTCACCGGACGACCCTACCCCACGACCGGCGCCGGCGACATCCTGTTCGGGAGCGCCGTTCAGCCAGCGGCGTGACACTTATTCCAGCAGGACCGTTGCCGCTGAAACGCGAAGCAGGGCTCTGGTTTGGGGGCGCAAGCAAGGGTAGCGTCGTGTGGAGAAGTGGCGCTGACAGCGGGCGCGCTCCAGGGACAACGGCAGCTTGAGGGGTCCGCGATGGCTGGTTGGAATGCTGATACGGCGGCCGGTCCGCTCGGGGCCGGGACTGTCACTTTGGTCGAGGGATCGTCCTTCTGTATTTCACTGCCCAACGGGGACATCCATGCCGAACATCCGCATGGCCTTTTCGTCCAGGACGCCCGGATCCTTTCCGGCTGGAGCCTCATGATTAACGGCCAGCCCCTTGAGCCGCTGACTGCGGAGACGAAGGAGCCCTACCGTGCCCTGTTTGTCGGGCGGGTTTCCCGCTCGGACGGGTATGCGGACAGCCCGTTGATCGTCGAGCGGCTGCGCGAAGTGGGGGCGGGATTTCAGGAGCAGGTCACCGTCCGCAACTACTCCCCTAAGCCCTCCGAATGCGTGATCTCCCTGAAGATTGAGGCGGATTTCGCCGATCTTTTCGAGGTGAAAGAGGCGCGGATCCAGCGGCACTGGGACGAAATCCGCGAGACCGATGGCAGCGCGCTGACCATCCGGGCGGCCTGGCAGGACGTCCGGAAGGGCGTCGCCATCCAGGCACCTGGTGCAGACGTTGGGCCCGGGGCCCTGACGTACCGCGTATCCGTCCCGCCGCACGGCCACTGGAGCACCGTCCTGACCGTGGTGCCCAGCACCGAGGGAGCCATTTCCCCGGCGGCTTTTGTCCATCCTGACGGGGACGGATTGTCCCCCCGGGACCGGCGCCGGCGGGAGTGGGTGGCGAAGATTCCGGTGCTGCAGATGGGCAACCGGTCGATTCAACGGACTCTGCGTCGCAGTTACGACGATCTGGGCGCCCTCCGGATCGAGGACCCTAACCATCCGGACCGTGTGGTGGTGGCAGCCGGCGCACCCTGGTTCATGACGCTGTTCGGCAGGGACTCGCTGTGGGCTTCAGCGATGGCGCTGCCGGTGGATCCTTCCCTGGCCCTGGGCACGCTGCAGACCCTGGCAGACCGCCAAGGGAAGGCGGTGGACCCGCTGTCGGAGGAGGAACCGGGCAAGATCCTCCACGAGGTCAGGCTCGACGTTTCCAGCGGGTTATCGCTGGGCGGCAAGTCAAACTACTACGGCAGCGTCGATGCCACACCCCTGTTCCTGATGGTACTTGGAGCGGTCAGCCGCTGGGGATTCGCCGCCGAGACCATAGCTGCCCTGCTGCCCATGCAGACCCTGCCCTGGAATGGATCATGAATTACGGGGACAAGGACGGGGACGGGTTCGTCGAGTACGAGCGCCTCAATGACCAGGGGCTAATCAACCAGGGTTGGAAAGATTCCTGGGACGGGATCAACTTCGCTGACGGCACGCTGGCCGAGCCTCCGATCGCACTCTGCGAGGTCCAGGCCTACGTCTACGTCGCCTATCTGTCGCGCGCGTGGCTGGCGTACGACGCCGGGGACACAGCTCTGGGAAACGAACTCGCCGACCGCGCCGCGCAGCTGAAGAGACGGTTCAACGAGCAATTTTGGATACCCGAGCGCGGGTACTACGCCATCGCCCTTGATGGCAAGAAGCGGCAGGTCGACGCATGCGCGTCGAACATGGGGCACTGCCTGTTGCAAGGCCTCATTGACGAGGACAAAGCCCCACAGGTGGCCGAGCGGCTGATGTCCCCGGAAATGTTCAGCGGTTGGGGTGTCCGTACACTAGGCAGCGACATGGGCGCCTACAACCCGGCCAGCTACCACAACGGATCGGTGTGGCCCCATGACAATGCAATCGTCGCAGCTGGCCTGCTCCGCTATGGCTTCGTGGCCGAGGCGCAACGGATCGCCACCGGCATGCTGGACGCAGCCGAGCATTCCGACGGTCGTCTCCCGGAGCTGTTTTGCGGATTCAGCCGGGAACAGATCACCGCCCCCGTCCCCTATCCGACGGCGTGCTCGCCGCAGGCATGGGCAGCGACGGCGCCGATCCAGCTGGTGACGAGCCTGATGCGGTATGACCCCGTCGTTTCCGCCGGCGGTGTGTGGATGGATCCCGTCCTTCCGGAGTCCTTCGGGGACCTGCACATCACCAACGCCCCGCTGGGCGGTGGCCGCATCACCATCGACATTGACAATTCCGCCCCGTCCGTCCAGGGACTGCCCGAAGGAATGGTGTTCCACCGGGGGCACCGTCCGTGGATGTCAGAACTGGTCGAGGAGGCTGCCCGCCGCCGAACGGAAAAGCGGCGCCAGACGGACCTGCCGCCCTTGGGCTGACTTTTTCCTCTATCCTGCCAAACGCCCAAGAGCTACCAACTCGACCAACACGTGGCAGGATACAACCGATGATCACACGAGATGACGTACTCGCCGCCGAGAGGCGAATCAGCAAACATGTCCGGCGCACGCCCCTGCTCCGCGGCGGCAGCTCCTCTGCTCCGCTGTGGCTCAAGTGCGAATTCCTGCAACACACAGGGGTCTTCAAAGCCCGTGGAGCTTTCAACCGTCAGCTCGCCGCCCTGGAGCGCGGAGAGCTCGACCCCGCCGTCGGCGTCGTCGCCGCGTCCGGCGGAAACGCCGGACTGGCCAACGCATACGCCGCCGCCGCTCTGGGTGTCCCCGCTACGGTGTTTGTACCCGAGAACGCCCCGCGCGTGAAGGTCGAGCGGCTCCTTGCGTACAAGGCGACGGTCCGGCAAGCCGGCGCCGAGTACATCGATGCCTACGAGGCAGCACAGGAGTACGTTGCCCAAAGCGGTGCACTGTTTTGCCACGCCTACGACCAGCCCGAAATCGCCGCCGGAGCCGGCACCATCGCCGAGGAAATCCTCCAGGACGAACCCGGCATCGACACCATCGTCGTCGCCGTCGGCGGGGGCGGCCTGTACGCGGGCTTGGCTGCGGCGGCAGCGGGCAGGGCGAGGATCGTGGCGGTGGAACCCGTCACTATCCCTACCTTGCATGCGGCGCTGGCGGCAGGCCGGCCGGTCGACGTCACCGTTTCCGGTGTCGCCGCAGACTCCCTGGGAGCACGCCGCCTGGGCGACATCGCCTTCAGCATGGCTTCGCAGGAACCGCCTGTGTCCGTGCTGGTCAACGATGACGCCATCATCGCCGCCCGGGCACAGTTATGGAGCGAGTACCGCATCCCCGCCGAATACGGGGCCGCGACGGCCCTCGCCGCTCTCACCTCCGGCGCCTATGTGCCCCAGAAAGACGAACGTGTAGCCGTGATTATCTGTGGGGCGAACACCGACCCCTGCACCCTCGGCGACCCAACCCCCTAGGCACCGCACCGCGAGGGCGTAACGGGCCCACGCCGGTCACTGCCCGCCCACCTCGCACAGCTTTGTGCCCTATCTTCCTGCTGAAGTACTGCGGGCGGCCGCCCACGGAATCGGAATCGGCTTGTCCCTGCACGTCGCTTCATGGTCGGCGTGGTCCGCCTCCGTCACAGCCTGATCTCCGCGCTGCCCGTTCGAAGGCCCGCGCAGCATTGCGGAAAATGACTGCACTTTGCGCCGTGCGAACTGCGGTGACCGCCGATGTCAGGCGGCTTCGCACCCGACCCCGCGCGCTCCTATGGTGAAGCCAAGACTTCCACACGCCGCTCCCTGGTTGAGCTTCGCGACCCGCATCTGAAAGAAGGAACCACCTTGGCTCTTCCCAAAACCGTCCGGGCCGTCACGGCCGGGATCGCCGCACTGACACTCGCCAGCGTCCTGGCCGGCTGCAGCGGAGGCACGAACGCCACGACGGCCGCTGACGCCACGGGTACGCCTGTTACCGGCGGCACCTTGGTGTACCTGGAACAGCAGGCACACACCAACCTGTATCCCCCGGCCGGCGGGTTCTACCCCAACGGCGGGATCCTGAACCAGATCACGGACAAGCTGACCTACCAGGACCCGGAAACGCTGAAAATCGAGCCGTGGCTGGCGGAATCCTGGACCAGTAACCCCCAGCTGACGGAATATACCTTCAAGCTCCGCAGCGGGGTCACATTTTCCGATGGAACGCCGGTGGACGCAGCCGCCGTCGCCCGTAACTTCGACACGTACGGCCTCGGCAACAAGGCGCTGAACCAGCCCGTGTCCGAGGTGATCAACAACTACGACCACAGCGAGGTCATCGACCCGCTAACTGTGAAGTTCCACTTCAAGAAGTCCTCCCCGGGCTTCCTCCAGGGCACGGCCACCATCGGCTCGGGCATCGTGTCCGTCAGCACGCTGGACCGGAAGTTCGACGATTTGGGGAACGCCAAGAACATCATTGGCAGCGGTCCGTTCACCGTCGCCAGCGAAGTGCTGGGCAAGGAAGTTGTCCTGAAGGCCCGGGCAGACTACAACTGGGGGCCGAAGACGGCAAAGCACCAGGGCCGCGCTTACCTCGACACCGTCAAGATCGTGGTGACCCCGGAGGACAGCGTGCGCACCGGCTCGCTGCTGGCCGGGCAGGGTGACCTGATCCGGCAGGTGCAGGCCTACGACGAGAAGCAGGTCGCTGCGAAGGATTACAAGCTCTTCGCTCCCGGCACCCGCGGCGTCAACGACAGCGTCGTGTTCCGCCCCGACAACGCCCTGGTGTCTGATGTCCGGGTCCGGCAGGCACTCTTGAAGGCCACCGACACGAAGGAGGTCGTGGAGACCATCTTCTCGGAAAACTACCCGGCGGCCACCTCGGTTCTCGCCAAGGAAGCAACCGGCTACGTTGACCTCTCCGCCAAGCTCGGCCACGACCCCGAGAAGGCCAAGGAGCTGCTGGACGAGGCCGGGTGGAGGGTCGGCGCTGACGGAATCCGCAGCAAGGACGGCGCCACGCTGTCGCTGACCATTTACGAATCCCTGCCGCAGCCCCAGAACAAGGCGGTGCTGCAGCTCGTCGCCCAGCAGTGGGAAAAGGTAGGCGTGAAGCTCAACGTCCTGGCCGGCGATTCCGGCAGCAAGACGGTGGACAACCTCGACCCGGAGAAAACCCCGGTGGCCGTGGCGATGGTGGGACGGGCCGATCCGGACGTCATCAAGAGCCAGTTCTATCCCAAGAACCGTGATGCGCTGCTGCAGAAGGGCGGCAGCAGCCAGAAGGTCAAGAGCTTTGTGGATGAAAAGCTCAACACGCTCCTGGAAACAGAAACCGCCCGCACCGATCCGGAGCAGCGGCTCAAGGACGTCGCGGACATCCAGAACCACCTGATCGACCAGGCCCTCGTGATTCCGATCTTCGAAGAGCCCCAGGTCTTCGCGGCCGCCCCGTACCTGCAGGGACTGGCGTTCGAAGCTGTAGGCCGCCCAAGCCTGTACGGCGTCTGGCTCGCAAAGCACTGACATGCAGCGCTACCTTCTGAGCCGGATAGGGCAGGCCGTACTGGTGCTGTGGGCTGCCTTCACCATCGCCTTTGTGCTGCTCCAGGCACTGCCGGGCGACGCCCTCCTGATCAAGTACCAAAATCCTGACATGGGGCTAAGCCCCGCGGAGATCGAGGATATCCGCGCATCCTACGGCGCGGACACGCCGCTGATCCTGCAGTACGTGCACTCCCTGGGCGGCTTCCTGACCGGAAACCTCGGCTATTCGGTGCAGGCGGGTGTTCCCGTTGTGGAGCAGCTGGCCGCCAACGTCCCGGCCACGCTCGCCCTGGCCGGACTGGGATTCTTCGCAGCCGTGGTCCTGGCGGTGGCCATCGCGTTCCTCTCCAGCCTGGCACCCTTCAGCTGGCTGCGGAACGCGATCCAGTCGCTGCCCTCGCTCTTCATCTCGGTGCCGGTCTTCTGGCTCGGCATCGTGCTGATCCAGGTCTTCTCCTTCCAGCTGAAGCTCATCCCGGTCATCAACCCGCCCGAGGCACTGGGGCTGGTCCTGCCGGTGGCCACACTGGCCATCCCGATCTCGGCTCCGCTGGCGCAGGTGCTGATCCGCAGCATCGACGACGTCCGCACGCAGCCGTT
>NZ_JAFHKT010000129.1 GCF_017052465.1 Arthrobacter pascens | reverse complement strand
GAAGTTCATGTAGAGGGCGGCGGCGGTGATGTCCACGATGGTGGTGGTGGCCCAGTTGATCCAGTAGAACCAGCCGGAGATGAAGGCGGCCTTTTCGCCGTAGAACTCGCGGGCGTAGGAGACGAAGGAGCCGGAGGAGGGCCGGTGCAGGACGAGTTCGCCCAGGGCGCGCAGGACGAGGAAGGCGAAGAACCCGCAGACGGCGTAGGCGATCACGAGGGAGGGGCCTGCGGCGTTGAGACGGCCGCCGGCGCCGAGGAACAGGCCGGTGCCGATGGCACCGCCGATCGCGATCATCTGGATCTGCCGCGGCTTCAGGCTCTTGTGGTAGCCCTTATCCTCCGCGTGAAGGAGCGACTCCGAGGCATGGGCGTGGCCGCTGTCGGCCTCGCGCAGATCAACCTCGTCATTGGGGTTGTTGGGCATGGGGGATCCTTTCGACCTGTTATGGATCTAAATGAGGGGTGGAACAGGAAAGTGTGGGGTGAGGAGGAAATGCGGGGAGCCGGATCAGAAAACGGACCATCCGGTACGGTCGGACAGATCGGCGAGGGCCGCCGTGCCTGCCAGGGAATTTCCCTTGGAGTCCAGCCGCGGGCTCCAGACGCAGATGGAGCACTCCCCGGGTACGACCACCAGGATTCCGCCGCCCACACCGCTCTTTCCGGGCAGGCCCACGCGGTAGGCGAACTCACCGGCGGCGTCATACATGCCGCAGGTGAGCATGATGGATCCGATGCGTTTGGCCTCGCTCCGGGAGAGCACGGTGCCGTTTGTTCCGCGCCCGCCGCGGGCAAGGAAGAGGCCGGCCTTTGCCACTTCGACGCAGCTCATCATGATGGAGCACTGCCTGACGTAGTTCTCCACCACGGCCTCGGCAGGCCGGTGCAGGTTGCCGAAGTCCTTCAGGAAGTGGGCCAGGGCCAGGTTGCGGCTGCTGTTGGCCAGCTCGCTCTTTGCGGCGGCCTCATCGATGAACGGGCCCTGCCTGCCGCCGTGCGGCCCAGCCTGGTCGCGGAGGAACTGCAGGACATGCCCTGCGGCGTCAGGGAACCTTTCCGTCAGATGGTCGGTCACCACCAGGGCGCCCGAATTGATGAACGGGTTCCGGGGGATCCCGTGCTCCACTTCAAGCTGCACCAGGGAGTTGAACGAGGTTCCCGAGGGTTCGCGGAGCACCCGGGACCACAGCGTGCCAGGGTCATCGGCGCCCAGTGCCATGGCCAGGGTGAAGACCTTCGAGATGCTCTGGATCGAGAAAGGGAGGTCGGCGTCGCCGGCGCTGAACACGTCCCCGGACGTGGTGGCCACCGCGATTCCGAAACGGTCGAAGGGCGGCGATGCCAAATGGGGGATGCCGGCGGGGATCGATCCCGCTTCACTCCGGGGCCGGTGACTCCGGACAATGTCTGCCAGGATCAGGCCAAGAGGCGGTGAATCGAGTGCTGTCATCATTTCTTGCCCAGATGCTCCTTATGCGTGCCGGCCCACTCCTGGATATGAAGCAGGGCGACCAATGAATGGTGGGGATTGCTGAAGTTCAGGCCGGTGACCCGGCCGACCTTGCTGATCCTGTAGTAGACGGTGTTCTTGTGCAGCTTCATCCGCTGGGCGCATTCGGCCACGTCCAGCGACGCTTCGAAAAACACGCGGAGAGTGTCGGCCAGTTCGCTGTCGTCGCGGAGGAGGGCCCACAGGCTGTGATGGCGGAAGTCGGAGGCCGTGAAGTTCTCAACGGCCTCGTGGAACAGGATGTCCACCTCGAAGTCGTCCACGGTAGCCACGGAGGCGGTGCCCGACCGCCGCATACAGCCGAGCAGGGCCTCCGTCTTGGCGGTCACGGAGTGGATCGACAGCAGGTCGGGGGCGACGGGTCCCACTGCCGCGAACGGTCTGATGCCCAGATGCTTTCCGGCGTCCCGGACGATGGCGTCGGCGAGGCTCCGGAGTCCGGCTTCGGCGTTGGCGGACTGCAGCGCCGGGACGATCACCGCGGTGTCACCGTTGAACTGCCCCACGATGGCTGAGGGTTTGTAGGCCGCCGCATGAATGGACGCCAGGCTGGCGAGTTCGCCGTGTTTGAGGGCTGCATCGTCTGCCTGCGCCTCAGCCGCCGACATCCCCAGCAGGATCAGTGCCGAGGGGAGGTCCGCTGGGATCTTCTCGCTGTGGGCACTCGCGGCGGCTTCTGCCGGACCCGAAAGGATCCGCGCAATCCGGTCCTCCCGCATGTGCACCGACTGCTCGTTGCGGTAGCGGATCAGCTCGGCTGACGCCCGCGCGGCCGATCCTGTCAGGACATAGTCGACGTCGTCGCCGAAACCTCCGCCGGTTTCCTGAAGCCAGATGTACCCCATGATGCGTTCGCCGGCGAACAGCGTGGTGGCGACGCGCTCCCGCAGGCCGTCCTGGGGACGGGCCGGAACCCTGACCGGCAGGCGCGTCCGGTGCAGCTCGCGGTAGGCGCCCAGGTCCTTGAGGAGGAGTTCGTATTTCCGCGGACCGCGGCGGGCCAGGATCGATGCCTTCCGCAGCTCATCGATGTCATTGGTCACCGTGGAATAGGCCAGGACCTTGTTGGCGGCGTCCTCGATGACCACATGGCTCGACGTCAGGCGGGCCGTGGTCTGCGCGATGGCGAACAGGTCCTCTTCCAGCAGCGTCAGGACCTCGCTCTGGTAGCTGCGTGGCTGGATCCGGTCCTTGGCAATGGACAACAGCCGGTCCCAGTCCGCGGCCGGATCCACCAGAAGGAGGCCGGTTCCGGCAGCCCGGAGCAGCTCTTCGGCTTCCCCAAGTTCCCCGGGGCCGCCCTTGACAGCCAGCACCAGCGGAGGGTTTTTCAGAAGGCGCCGCAGCGCCGGCAAAGCGGAGCGTCCGCGAACCCCGATGAGCAGGACAAACGCGGCCCCGCCGTCGGAAGTCTCGTCGTCGGCGTCAACGATCAGAAAGCGTTCGATAGGAGACTCGGCGCGGTCGGGTCGAAGAATCAGGCTGGCGAAACCCAGAGGGAGATCCAACAGGATGTCGTCCACCGTAGCTGTGCCCATGTGCGTCCTTTGACATTGACTGCCGCCCGGACGGCTCTGTCCGGACACCCAATGCTATCCACAGCGAATCCCGGAAAATATGGATCGGAACCTAAATCCGGCGGTGGGTTTTCGGTCCGGGAACCAACGCGGCAGCTCCGGGCAGGAGTCAGTGCCGGGCAGGAGTCAAAGGAAGGGTTCCTGCCCTACTTGACCTCGGGGTTTCCTTCGGCGCTCGCGTCGCCGGCACCTGACGCGCCCGACTCGCCTGTGCCGCGGGGAGCATCGTCGTTCTTGCGCTTGGTCTCGAGGTCTTCCTTCAGCTTGCGCAGGCGCTCCGCCTCGGCCTGGTTGCGGCGGCGCTGTTCCAGGTTGCGGAGGAAATCGGGGTCGTCGTCAGGGGCGGTGGGGTGGGCGGCGTAGGCCCGCCGGACCGGTGCCTCATAGCGCGGGCGGCCGATCAGGAACCACAGGGCTGCGCCCACGATGGGAAGGAAGACAACAATGATGATCCACGTCGTTTTGGAGAACCCTCGGGTCAGGGTCGCATCAGTCCGGATCACGTCCACCAGTCCGTAGACGTATATGGCAAGAACGGCGACTGCAATGGCAACACGGAGCATGCATTCAGTCTAGCCGTCACATGACCCGGCGGAGATTACAGTATGTGCACAGCCAGTGCCAGAGATTTCCGGCCCTCGGACTCGGGTGTTTTGAGGCAGCTGAGGCCCGGCCGCAGGCTCCGTCCAGGGTTGGCGGCTAAACTTGGATCGTGGCTTTTGTGAAATACTCCCTGATCCGTCTCGCCCTCTTTGTGCCGCTGTTTGCACTCTTCGTGTTCCTGCAGTTGGGCTGGCTCCTTGCCGTGATCTGCGCTGGGCTCATTTCCTTTGCCATCAGCTACCTTTTCTTCCAGAAACAGCGGGATGCTGCAACGGCCTCCCTGCATGCGCGGTTCTCCGGCCGGGCCAAGCCCCTGCGCACCGCCGGTGAAGTTGCTGACGCCGAGGCTGAGGACCGCCTGACCGATGCCCACCCGGACGTGACAATCCGGAACGAAATCCGGAACGACATCCGGAACAGCGAAGCACCGCACAGGGAAATCCCGAACGGGGAAATCCCGAACGGCGATCAGCGGAACGGCAACCCCCGGAACCAGGAAGCGTAGACCCCGCTTCCCCCTTCGGCCGCTTCATGTACTGCCGTGTGGCCGGCCTACAGTCCGAGCCTACTGGCCGTGGCTCAGCACCAGCCCCAGCGAGAACAGGGCGGCGTAGCCAAGGTTGATCAGGCCGGTCTGCTTCAGGACCGGAATGAGGGTCTTGCGCTTTCGGCCGTTGATCATCAGCCAGGCGGGCATCAGGCTGGCCGGGATGAGCAGCAGGACAATCAGCATCCAGGGCCGCGTGGGCGCGAGAATCACCACCAGCAGGATGGCGACGGCGAGCATCAGCACGTAGCTCTCGCGGGCATGCTTGTCGCCCAGCCGCACGGCAAGGGTGCGTTTTCCGGCCTGGATGTCGGATGGGATGTCGCGGACGTTGTTGGCCATCAGCAGGGCGCAGGCAATGAGACCGGTGCCGATGGAGCCGATGACCGCGGGAAGGCTCAGCTGGCTGGCCTGCGTGTAGGTCGTGCCGAGGGTCGCCACGAGCCCGAAGAAGACGAACACGAAGACGTCGCCCAGGCCCATGTAGCCGTACGGGTTCTTGCCCCCGGTGTAGCCCCAGGCCGCCATCACGCAGCCAACGCCGACCAGCAGCAGCCACCACGTCTGGGTGATGATGATCAGGGCCAGCCCAAACAGCATGGCCACGGCAAACGCGCCGAATGCCGCGTACTTGACCTGTTCCGGGCGGGCTGCGCCTGACCCGACCAGCCGCAGCGGTCCCACACGGTTTTCGTCCGTGCCGCGGACCCCGTCAGAGTAGTCGTTGGCATAGTTGACGCCGATCTGCAGGAGCAGCGCGACAAGGGCCGCGAGAATGGCATTGAGGGGGCGGAACGCGTCCATCTCAAATGCCGCCGCCGTGCCGATCAGGACAGGGGCGATCGCTGCCGGCAGGGTGCGGAGCCGGGCGCCTTGGATCCATTGTGCGGCTGTGGCCACGGTGAGTACCTCGTGTTGGTTCGGTGGAACATTGCGCGCGCAGGCAGCGCGGCAGGAGCGGTCCAGAACCACCCGGCCCAAATGAGCCCGGCGGAGCGGAACTAGTCTATTTTCCCTGATGCAGGGCGTGCAGCCGTTCAATCATGGCCAGCCTGTCGGGTTTGCCGTTGGGCAGCATGATCAGGGCGCTGGCCGG
This sequence comes from Arthrobacter pascens, assembly GCF_017052465.1. Lineage (GTDB taxonomy): Bacteria > Actinomycetota > Actinomycetes > Actinomycetales > Micrococcaceae > Arthrobacter > Arthrobacter pascens. The sequence goes on along the minus strand of NZ_JAFHKT010000129.1, from coordinate 56,604 downwards.
AAGGACGGTCTTGGGCGCCAGCAGGCCCAGTGTCCGGTGCCATTCTTCGGCCAAGGCCGCGCCGTCGGCGCCGTCGCCGGACGAGGCTCGATGCGAAGAACCGGACACCGCAACGTAGGCAGCCACGGCCTGTCCCCACTTCGCGGACTGGACCCCGGCCACAAAAGCCGCCGTCACGCCGTCGAACTTCTCCAGCTCTTCCTGCACGTGTGCGGCGGAGATCTTGATGCCGCCGGTAATGATGACGTCGTCGGCGCGGCCCAGAACGGTGAGCCGGCCGTCGGCATCCAGCTCCCCGAGATCGTTGGTCCGGTACCAGCGGACGCCGTCCTCCTCGGTGAAGGCCTCCGCGGTCAGCCCGGGGGCATGAAGGTAGCCGGCCGCCAGCGTGGCACCCCCGAGGTGGATGCGCCCGTCGTCGGACAGCCGGACGGCCACGCCCTCGAGCGGAAAGCCGTCGTACACACAGCCGCCGCAGGTTTCGGCCGCACCGTAGGTGGTGACGATACGGATGCCGGCGTCGCGGGCGGACTCAAGGAGGGCCGCCGGAGCCGGGCCGCCGCCGAGCAGGATGCCGTTGAAGCGGCGCAGCACCGCGAGTGTGTCGGCGGACGGGGTGGCCAGCAGGCGCTGCAGCTGCGAGGGCACCAGGGACGTGAAGCGGATTTTGTCCGTCAGTTCCAGTGCCGCGGCCGTGAATCCGTCCACGGTGAACCCGTTGGACAGGTCCATGGCCCAGGGCCTCGTCCCGGCGAACAGCGAACGCACCAGCACCTGAACTCCCGCGACGTACTGCACGGGCAGGGCCAGGAGCCACTGGCCTTCGCCTTTGAGCGCGAAGGCGGTGGCCATCGAGGAGGCCGCGAGGGCGTCGACCGTCAGCACCGTGGCTTTGGGCGTGCCTGTGGAACCGGACGTGCGCACCACCACGGCGGCGTCCTCGATCCCGGCGGTCTCCACCAGTGACACCACAGGATCCCCGTGTGGGCCGGCGGAAAGTTCGACGGCGGGGCCCTCACCGTGGAGGGCGGCAGCAAGCGCCTTCAGGGCTGGCTCGATGTTCACGTGGTCCTCCTCGGAGAAGTGTGCCTGGGAGCTGGAATCCTTGGAGTCATGGGGCTGCCTTTGCGTCGTGCCGGTTTAGAAGTCGTGCCGGCTTAGAAGTAGTACGGGAACCTGGACCATTCCGGGTCCCGCTTCTCGAGGAACGCCTCTTTGCCCTCCACGGCTTCATCGGTCATGTAGGCCAGGCGTGTGGCCTCGCCCGCGAAGACCTGCTGGCCGGCCAGGCCGTCGTCGGCGAGGTTGAACGCGAACTTGAGCATGCGGATGGCCTGCGGCGACTGCCGGGCGATATCCGCGGCGTATTCGAGCGCCACGTCCTCGAGCCGTTCGTGGTCCACGGCCTCGTTCACGGCGCCCATGCGGACCATGTCGTCGGCGGAGTACTCCCGGGCCAGGAAGAAGATCTCACGGGCAGCCTTCTGCCCGATCTGGCGCGCCAGCAGCGCGGAACCGTAACCGGCGTCGAAACTGCCCACTGTGGCGTCCGTCTGCTTGAACTTGCCGTACTGGCGCGAGGCGACGGTGAGGTCCGAGACCACATGCAGTGAGTGCCCACCCCCGGCGGCCCAGCCGTTGACGACGGCGATGACCACCTTGGGCATCGTCCGCATCAGCCGCTGGACCTCCAGGATGTGGAGCCGGCCGGCGCGGGCGGGATCGATCGTTTCCTGGGTCTCGCCGTCGGCATAGCGGTAGCCGTCCCGGCCGCGGATCCGCTGGTCCCCGCCGGAGCAGAACGAGTGCCCGCCGTCCTTGGGGGAGGGGCCGTTGCCCGTGAGCAGGACCGTGGCGACGTCCGGGGTCATCCGGGCGTGGTCCATGGCCCGGTAGAGCTCGTCAACCGTGCCGGGGCGGAAGGCGTTGCGGACCTCGGGGCGGTTGAAGGCGATCCGGACGGTGGGCAGGTCCCGCACCACCGCGCCGTCCTCGGAGCGCTCCACCTGCCGGTGGTAGGTCATGTCCTGGAAGTCGTCGAAACCTGACACGGTGCGCCAGCGCGACGGGTCGAACACATCGGATACCTTGGCGGGGATTTCGTTGCTCACCGTCCAAGTCTAGTAATCGCGTCAGCTGATGCAGAACTCGTTGCCCTCGGGGTCCGCCATGGTGTGCCATTCGTGCGGTCCCTGGCTGGCCGTCCAGAGGAACGTTGCGCCGCGGGCTTCGAGCTGCGTGCGGACCTCGTCCTTGTCCCGGCCGTCCAAGGCCACATCCCAGTGCACCCGGTTCTTGACGGTTTTCCCCTCCGGCGCGGTCTGGAACAGCAGGCGGCGCTGCGGTTTCTTGGCGTCGATTTCCTCGGTGGGGCGGATCGCACAACCCTCCCGCCAGACCAGCTTGCCCTTGTGCACCTGCGTCTCCGCGTCGGTGGCAAACCCCTGATCGATCATGGACCGGATGAACGCCTCGTCCTGCGGCTCCACCGCCCACTCCAGAGTTTCTGCCCACCAGTCGGCGAGATCATGTGGATTCTTACAGTCGACGACGATCTGAATGTTGAGTCCCATGGGACAAAACTACGACGACGGCGGTCGCCCTGAACAGGGTGGCGGCGGTAGCGTCGCGCGTTCCTAGCCCTGCACCTGCTGCATCTGGTCAAGGAGTTCCGGCGGGATGGTGTACAGGAAGATGGCGGCCAGCAGGTTCTTGGCCGCGTGGACGAAGTAGGAGAACATCAGGTTCCGCCCCGTCCACACGTAGACGAACACGAGGGTGGCGCCCATGGCCAGGTAAGGCATCAGGGCCGTCAGCGTGAGTGCCTCCTGGCCGACGATGTGGAGGGCGGCGAACAGCACGACGGACAGGGCACAGCAGACCCAGATGTTGACGCGGCGGCTGAGCTTGCCGATGAGCAGGTGCCGGAAGATGTACTCCTCCACGAACGGGCCCACCACCACAATGAGCGGCACCATGAGCCACGCCGGAACCTGCTGCATGAGCGCCTGGAGCCCGGCCTGGTTGACGGAGGTCTCCGTGGTGCCGCCAAGGACCACGAGGATCGCGGTGAAAATCATCATGGCGATGACAGCCAGCGGCACCATCACGGCCGTAAACCAGGGCCTGGTGGCCAGCACCTTGAGATCGCGCGCCACGACCCGCCGCGCGGCGAAGAGCGCCAGGATGCCGACGCCGCCGTAGAACAGCAGGTTCACTGCGTACGAGGCGACGGCCGGTGTCGGGGCCAGCATCCGGAGCAGTGGCAGGAGCAGTTCCCCGGCTACGGCGAAGAAGACGGCAATGGCAACGTACAGCGCCACAGTGGTGTAGTCGAGCGGCGAAAACCGGTAAAGTTCCGGGCGCGGAGCGGGGAGGGGGCGTCGGGTTGTCACCATGCCTCCAGCCTAGTCCTGCGGCGGCGCTTCGGGCCCGCCGGCCGGGACCGCGGGAACGCTGTTCCGCGAAGCCCGGTCAGCCGGCGGCTGGACGTGCGTTGCAGTGGCCGTGACCCTCCCGTTAGAATATTCGGCATGCCTAACTTTCTGTTTCGGTGCGCCAAAGTAGTCCGCCGAACCGTTGCCTTCCGGAGTGCACCCACACGCTCTGGTTCCGGCACCTCCGGTCCCCGTCCACATGCCCGCACCGGAGCCGCGACTGCCCGCCCAAAGCGGGCCGGCCGGCTGAAGTGCGCGGCTGCCGTCGTGCTTCTTTCCCTGTCGCTTACTGCGTGCGCCGGCAATGCGTCCGGAAACGGTGACGACGGCCGGCCGGTCGTGCTGACCACGTTCACGGTGCTGGCTGACGTGGCGAAGAACGTGGCCGGTGACAAACTCCGGGTGGAGTCCATCACCAAGGCCGGGGCGGAGATTCACGGCTACGAGCCCACGCCGGGGGACATCCGCAAGGCGTCGCAGGCCGACCTCATCCTGGACAACGGACTCAACCTGGAAGCCTGGTTCGCGCAGTTCGTGGAGGGCATGGACGTGCCCCACGCGGTGGTGAGCGAGGGCGTGGACGTCATGAACATCAGCGAGGACGCCTATAAGGGCAAGCCCAACCCCCATGCGTGGATGTCGCCGGTCAACGTCCAGATCTACGTGGACAACATGGTCAAGGCCTTCTCCGACCTGGACCCCGGCAACGCTGCCGTGTTCGAAGCCAACGGCAAGGCCTACAAGGCAAAGCTGCAGGCCGTACAGGATGAGATGAAGGCCAAGCTGGCCGCTGTCCCCAAGAATCAGCGGGCGCTGGTGACCTGCGAAGGAGCCTTCTCCTACCTCACCCGCGATGCCGGCCTCCAAGAGGTGTACATCTGGGCGGTCAACGCCGAACAGCAGGCCACGCCGCAGCAGATCACCGAGGCCATCGGCTTCGTCCGGAAGAACAAGGTTCCCGCCGTCTTCTGCGAGTCCACGGTCTCCGACGCCCCGATGCAGCAGGTGGTGGAAGCCACCGGCGCAAAGTTCGGCGGCGTGCTCTACGTGGATTCCCTATCCGAAGCCGACGGCCCCGTCCCCACGTACCTGGACCTCATCAGGCACGACTCCAAGGTCATCACTGCCGCACTGAGCGGCGGTTCGTCATGAGCACGCACGCAGCCCGCGGGCAGGCGCCCTTGGGGCAGTCCGCGCCGCAACCCGCCATCCAGGTGGAGGGCGTCACCGTGCACTACGGCGAAGTGCTCGCGCTGGATTCGGCCTCACTGAGCCTCGACCACGCCAGAATCTGCGGCCTGATCGGCATGAACGGCTCCGGAAAGTCCACGCTGTTCAAGGCCATCATGGGCATGATCAAGCCCGACGCCGGGCGCGTGCTGATCAACGGCGCACCGCCCGCAAAGGCGCGCAAGGAGGGCGGAATCGGCTACGTCCCGCAGAGCGAGGACGTGGACTGGCAGTTCCCGCTGTCCGTGCGGGACGTGGTGATGATGGGCCGCTACGGACGCCAGGGCTTCACCCGGCGCCCCTCCAAGGCCGACCGGGCTGCCGTGCACGAGGCACTGGACCGGGTGGAACTCTCAGAGTTTGCCGGCCGGCAGATCGGCCAGCTCTCCGGCGGGCAGAAGAAGCGTGCCTTCGTGGCGCGGTGCATAGCCCAGGGGGCCACGATCATGCTGCTCGACGAGCCCTTCGCAGGCGTGGACAAGCGCTCGGAGGCCACCATCACGCGCCTGCTGCGCGAACTGGCTGCGGACGGCTGCACCATCCTCATCTCCACCCATGACCTGCACGCCCTCCCGCAGCTGTGTGACGAAGCCGTGCTGCTGATGCACAAGGTGCTGATGCACGGAGCTCCGGACGTGGTGCTGCAGCCTGAGAACCTGGCCATGGCGTTCGGACTGGACGTCCTGAACCGGGACGGCGCAGGGCACGGGGACAGCGCAGGCCACCGGCAACCTGTTCAGGCCATCGACAACGAGCGGGGAATCTGACGATGGACCTCATCACTCTCCTCATGGAACCCCTCGGCTACGACTTCATGGTCCGCGCCATCGTCACCACGGCGCTTGCCGCCGTCGTATGCGCGGTCCTGAGCTGCTGGCTCGTCCTGATCGGCTGGTCGCTCATGGGCGACGCCGTCTCCCATGCCGTGCTTCCCGGCGTCGTCCTTGCCTACATCGTGGGGGCGCCGTTCGCCCTCGGCGCGCTGGTGTTCGCGCTGATCGCGGTGACCCTGATCGGGGTGGTCCGGAGCACGAGCAGAGTGAAGGAGGACGCCGCGATCGGAATCGTGTTCACGTCCCTGTTCGCCCTGGGACTGGTGCTGATCTCTGTCACGCCGAGCCAGACGGACCTGAACCACATCATTTTCGGCAACCTGTTGGGCGTCAGCATCCCGGACCTCATCCAGGTGCTGGTGCTGGGCGTGGTGGCGTTCGCCATTCTCATCCTGAAGCGTCGCGACCTCACGCTCTACGCATTCGACCCCACCCATGCACACGCCATCGGGCTGTCACCGAAGCGCCTCGGCGCGCTGCTTCTGGGACTGCTGGCATTGACGTCGGTGGTGGCGCTGCAGACCGTGGGCGTGGTGCTGGTGGTGGCCATGCTCATCATTCCCGGGGCCACGGCGTACCTGCTGACCGACCGGTTTTCGCGCATGCTGGTCATCGCTCCCGTGGTTTCGGCCGCGTGCTCGATTGCCGGCATCTACTTCAGTTACTACCTGGACACGGCATCGGGCGCCATGGTGGTGCTCACGCAGGGCGCGGTCTTCGCCCTCGTCTATCTGTTCAGCCCCCGCCAGGGGCTCATCGGCACCCGGCTGGCGAAAGCCCGCCGCAGGAAGGCCGCTGCGCTCGCCGTCTGAGGTAAGCGGCCGACGGCGGGACGCGCCTTGGGCGCGAGCACGAACCTTGACGGCGGTGGCGCTGCCGGGCAGTCTGGAAGGCATGAAGTCCTAATCAGCGGCGATGGCCTATGGCCGGGTCGCATCTTGTTACCGGGCTCCGCAGATCACATCCCCCTTGACGGGACCGATCCGGGCCACCCTTCGGACTGCAAGGACTTCCCATGACTGACCAGACCTCCCGCGTTACGCAGACGTCCTCCGCTGCGCCGGCCTTCCGGGCCGACCAGCTGCACCTTTACGGCGTTGGGCACAGCTACGGGGACCGGGAACTGTTTGACGGCGTCGATCTGGTGATCTCCCCGGGCGAGCACGTGGCGATCGTCGGAGAAAACGGCGCCGGCAAATCAACCCTGCTGAAAATCATGGCAGGACTGGAGAGGCCGGAGGCAGGCACGGCTGCCCGCCACGGACGTGTGGGCTATCTGGCGCAGACAGCGGGGCTGCCGGCGGGGCTGACCGTGGCCGACGCCATCGACGACGCCCTGCGACCGTTGCGTGACATCGAAGCCGAACTTGAGCGGCTTGAAAGGGGCCTTGCCACCGCCGACGACTCCGGGTTGGAGGCCTACGGCAGCCTGCAGACCCAGTACCAGCTGCGTGAAGGCTACGCCGCGGAATCGCGGGTGGAAGCGGCCCTGGACCGGCTGGGCCTGGGCGGCGTGGACCGGAACCGGACCATGGGCTCGCTCTCCGGCGGGGAGCAGGAACGCGTGGCCCTTGCCTGCCTGTTGGCGGACCCCGCCGAAATCCTGCTTCTTGACGAGCCCACCAACCATCTGGACGCGAATGGCGTGGCCTGGCTGGAAGCACGCCTTGGCGCCCACCGCGGTACGGTGGTGGTCGTTTCCAACGACCGTGTCCTGCTCCGGAAGATCGCATCCACAGTGATCGAAGTGGACGCCGAACGCTGCGCGGTGAACCGGTACGGCAACGGCTACGACGGCTACCTCAAGGAGAAGCGGGCCGAGCGCCAGCGCTGGGTGCAGCAGTACCACGGCTGGATCGACGCCATGGCCGCCGAACGCAAGCAGGCGGACACGGTCGCCACCAAGATGGGCTACGGCCGCCGGCGCGACGGAGACAAAATGGGCTTCGACTTTAAGGCCGGAACCTGGGAGAGCGCCGCCACGAGTAAGATCCGCAACGCCCAGGAGCGGCTCCGGCGCCTCGAAGCGAGTCCGGTCCAAAGGCCTCCCGAACGGCTGAAGCTGGATGCGCGGCTGGCTGCGGATGCGGACGGCGGCCCTGGCGAGGGCGGTGGCGTGGCTGGCTCTGGCGGCGCCGGCCGGGACGCCGAGGAACTGTACGGCGCGGTCTTTCGGGTACACGGTGTGCGCATCCCGGGCCGACTGGACGTGCCGGGGTTCCGCGTGGATGCCGGACAGAAGATCCTGATCACAGGGCCCAACGGGGCCGGGAAATCAACGCTGCTGTCCGTGCTGGCGGGGGCCCTGGTGCCGGGCGTTGGCGTGGTGGAGCGCCGGGGGAGGGCGGGGTACCTGCAGCAGGAGCTTGAACTGCCGCAACAGCCATCCATGCGGCTGCTTCCCGCATTCGCTGCCGGCCTGGGCGGCAACATCGACGACCATGCAGAGGCCCTGCTCCGGCTTGGCCTGTTCCGCACCACCGAGTTCCATGTTCCCTTGGGCGGATTGTCAGCAGGCCAGCAGCGGCGGCTTGCGCTGGCGAGGCTGCTTCTGGGCGATCATGACATCCTGCTGCTTGACGAGCCGACCAACCACCTGGCCCCGGTTCTCGTGGAGGAACTCGAAAGCGCCCTCGCCGGGTTCGGCGGGACCGTGGTCATGGTGAGCCACGACCGCGCCCTGCGGCAGTGGTTCCGCGGCTGCGCGCAGGGTGCCACGGATGGCGCCCGCGGTCCCTCGCGGGTCACCGGCACCTGGCTGCGATACACGATGGACCGCGGAGTGCTTGCCCCTGCCGCGCCAACCGACTAGCGCGCCAACCGACTAGCGCGCCAACCGACTCGCGGGGTGGGCGCCCCGGAAACGGCCAGCGCCAGTGCTGGCGGCCTTGGGCCGCCGGCACTGGCGCCAACGTGAAAAGGTGACTGTTGCCGGGTTACCGGAAGATGTCGTTGTACGTTCCCATGATGATGCGGTCGCCGGGGGTCGACTTCCGGATGTAGTCGACGACTGCCCAGTCATCGAGCGAGATGCAGCCCGCCGTCGGGACTTTGTTCATGTGCAGGAAAATGGCGAACCCGGCGTCCTGCACGATGTTCGGGCGGTTGTAGTTGACCACCACACCCTGGCGGTAGTCGTGCGAGGCGCGGGTGGCGAAGTACCACATGTTCTCGTCCCACCCCACCCATGAGGACGACTCGAAGTACTTGTTGTACGTCGGGGTCCAGGGGTTTCCGCCCCAGCGGGAGTTCGGGTTCAGCGTGCGGTAGGCGAGCTTCGTTCCGGGGTTGCCCAGTCCGAATGCCTCCGTCACCGAGTAGGAGCCGGTAGGGGAGTAGAGGTAGCGGGTCGGGCCGGAGGGCACTCCCGGCGGCTTGAACCCGGAGGCACCCACGTAGCCGTCGGTCTTCCAGTCGGCAACATACACACCGGCCATTCGGACGCAGTAGACGTTGGTGGCATAGGACTGCTTGTAGCCCCCGGTGTACGTCAACAGGACCCGGTTTGCGCCGTTCGTCGAGTACTTGGTCCGCCCATTGTTGAGCTTGGCGCACTCGGTCATGGCGTAGATCCGCGTGCCTGCCGCCGGTGTCCAGCCGATGTAGCCGCCCTGGAACGACTGGACGCACTGCCCGGGGATGCATTTCTCGTTCGCGGTGGGATATCCGAGGGCGCTCCGCATCGCTCCGACGTCCATGTATCTGGCGCCGATTCCGCCCTTGGTGACCCAGGCTCCGCTTGCCGGGGACCAGAAAACTGTGGCGCCCTGGAAGGTCTGGAGGCAGCCGCCGGCCGGCTTGCCGCAGGCCACATCGCTGGTCGGGTAGCCCATGAGGCCGTTGAGGCCGCCCATGCCTACCCACCGGGTGTAGTAGATCCCGCTGACCAGGCGTACCCCGGTGGCCGGGCTCCAGTAGAGGTAGCCCTTGGAAAAGACCTGGACACAGCCGCCGTCACGCAGGCCGCAGATTTCTTGGGACAGCGGAAGGCCGACCACACTCACGGCTCCCAAGGCGTCCCAGCGGCTTCCGATCGCGCCCTTCAGCCAAATTTGGAAAACGCCCTTCGTGGATGATGCCAGCATCTTGCCGGTGGAGAACTTTTGGACGGTTCCGCCGCTGACAGCAAACTCATCCGTGACGGGATAGCCGAATACTGCGGTGCGTCCGTTTGCATACCAGGATGGTCCTGTCCGGCCGGCGGTCAGCAGGACGGGATGTGCCCCGCTTGCCGAGGTCCAGTACATGGTTCCGCCCTTGAACGTCTGACCGCAAAGGCTTCCCATGCAGATTTCGTTCGCGACAGGTGCGCCGAGCACGCCGGCGGCGCCGTTCATGGCCTGCCATTTCACGGCAATGGCGCCCTTGACGACGACGGGTGCGGGTTCGGCCGGTGGCTCGACCTTTGCCGTCGCGTTCGGCGCAGGTGAGACCGACGGCGACGGCGTGACCGAGGGTGACGGCGTAGCCGGAGTGGGCTCGGCCGGCGTTGCCGACGGAGTGGGCGTAAGGGACGGGGACGGCGGCACGGACTCCGACGGCAGCGGTGCCTCCGAAGCCGACGCGGTTGAAGTTGGTGTCGGTGTCGGAGTAGGCGTGGCCTCGGCGGTGGCGGCGCCTGCCGTGTCCGTGGACTGGGAAGACGGCGTGGCGGTGGCGGATTCTTCGGCGAGGGCCGGCGTGGCAGCAAGAGACCCGGCCGCGAAGCTCAGGAGCAGGGCAGCCGTCAGGAGAGTTTTCTTCACGAAGCATCCTTTGCCGAGACGACCGGTTCGCACTGGCCCGTTGAGCCAGTGGTCTTCGCGAAGTTCTTGGCTGACACTTCAGCCGATTTTCCTGCCGGGACAGTTTCCGTGATGAGGGTGTGGCCCTGAACGGCGGCACCCACGGTCACCGCGACGGCAACGGTGTAGATCTTGGCTTTATCCGAGGTATTGACCAGGTTCCCCGTGAAGCTCCACGATCCGTCGGCGCCCGCGGTGCATGTGTGCTCCTGCAGGTCCTTGATCGCGTTCAGCGTGGTGGAAACGTCCGTGGGCAAGGATGGTGCGGTGGTTGGCGGCGGTGGTATCAGCGGTGTCTCTGACACTCCTGTTGAACCCGTTGGGCCCGTTGTCGCCGTTGGTGCGGGCGTTTGGCTTGTGCCCGGTCCGGCAGGACCGGAGCCGCCGCCCGAACACCCAGCAACTGCAAGCAGCAGAGCTGCAGGCAGTAGTGCTCTCTTTCTCATAGTCCCCCCTGAGGAATGGCACGAGTGCCGTAGGCGGGGCGTGACGCGCGTCACCCCCATGGGCTCAGGGTAGCGGCAATTGCCGCTGATCAGGAATGTTTTTATCCATTCGAAATACTTCGATGGCCACGGGCGTCCCGGTCGGGTGCCGAATGCGGAAAATGTTGCCCGCGTCACGGAGCGCCGCTGGAATCTTGTACGATGGATGCGTCGCGCGAACCTTCGATGCTTCGTGAGTTTTGCACGCATATGGCCCTCATAAGGGGTTAGAACGCGAATTATCTGTGCAAGAACTCCAGGTTCCCCAACCGGCAACATACCGACCTGCGGCAACACCACGACCTACAAGGAACAGCTGTGCCTCAAATTACCCCCACCGAACTTGAGAGCCGGACGGCCCCATCCGTCGCCGTCGACTCGACCCTCAGCGCCGAGGGCTACAAAAAGACCCTGGGCAGACGCCACGTCACCATGATCGCCATGGGCGGCGCCATCGGCGTCGGCCTCTTCATGGGAGCCGGCGGACGCCTTGCCTCCACGGGCCCGGCGCTGATCTTCTCCTACGCCATAGCCGGCGTCATCGCCTACCTCCTCATGCGGGCACTGGGCGAACTCATCATGTACCGCCAGACGTCAGGCTCCTTCGTCAGCTACGCCGGCGAAATGTTCGGCAAGAAGGGCGCCTTCCTGTCCGGCTGGATGTACTTCATCAACTGGGGCATGACGGGCATCGCCGAGCTGATCGCGATCGGCCTCTACTTCCAGTTCTTCTTCCCCAACGTGCCGGTTGAGGCATCCGCCATCGCCGCCCTGGCGCTTCTCGTGGCAGTGAACCTGCTCAGCGTCAAGGCGTTCGGCGAGTTTGAATTCTGGGCGTCCTGCCTCAAGGTCGGCGCCATCCTGATCTTCCTGGCAGTCGGCACCTTCATGGTGCTCACCAATGCCCAGGTGGGAGACGGCAACGCCTCCGTGGCCAACCTCTTCGCCGGGGACGGCGGGATGTTCCCCAAGGGCGCCCTCGTCATGGTCCTGGTCCTCAACGCCGTGATTTTCGCCTACAACGGCATCGAACTCGTCGGCATCACCGCCGGCGAAATGCAGAACCCGGAACGCGAAGTGCCCAAGGCGATCCGCGCCGTCGTGCTCCGCATCGTGGTCTTCTACGTCGGTTCGGTGACGCTGCTCGCAATGCTCCTGCCGTCCGACCAGTACAAGGCCGGCGTCTCCCCGTTCGTCACCGTGTTCGGCCAGATGGGCCTCGGCTGGGTGGGTGACGTCATGAACATGATCGTCATCACCGCCGCCCTGTCCTCGTGCAATTCGGGCCTCTACTCGATCGGCCGCGTCTTCCGCACCATGGCCAACAACGGCCACGCCCCGCAGTGGCTCACCAAGATGTCTTCGCGCCACGTGCCGTACGCAGCCATCCTGGCCATCGCCGCGTTCTACCTGGTGGGCATCCTGCTGAACATCTGGCTCGGCGGTTCGCACGCCTTCGACCTGGCGCTGAACACCGCCTCGATCGGCGTGATCTTCACCTGGGGTGCCATCTTCGCCAGCCAGATCGCCCTGCGCCACCGGAAGGGCGTGACCTCCAGCCTGCCGATGCCCGGTTCGCCGTGGACCAGCTGGGCCGGGCTGCTGGGCCTTCTCGCCATCACAGTGCTGATCGGGTTCGACACCATGACCAGCAAGAGCGGCGAGGTCTTCTACCTTGGCCTCTGGACCCTGGCAACCATCCCGTTCTTCGCCGTGGTGCTGTGGCTGGGCTGGCAGAAGGTCAAGAACAACGAGCCGAAGAGCGAGTTGTACAGCTAGCGTCCCCACCCCTGAAGCGCGAACGGACACTTACGCCCCCTTCCGACGGGGCTTAAGTGTCCGTTCGCGCTTGGCGGGGGATGCACAAACGACGACGGCGGACACCCCCCAAGGAGAGTCCGCCGTCGTCGTGTGTGTGAGTCGCTGGGGATTAGTCCTTCTTGAACTCGTCCTTGACGTCTTCGCCGACCTTTTTGGCGTCGGCAACGACCTGGTCCTTCTGGCCCTCGGCCTTCAGGCTGTCATTGTCCGTAGCGTTTCCCGCAGCTTCCTTGGCCTTGCCGCCGAAGTCTTCTGCTGCGTTCGAAATCTTGTCTCCGATACCCATGGTGTTAGCCACCTTCCGTTGCCGGTTGATCTGACAAAGCCATTTCAGCCTAACACAAAGCATGCTTACTAATTCAAGGGGGGCAGGGTTGAGTGCCAATGTCAGTCCCCGGGGCTAGGCTCGGACCATGGATCACAGCACAAGCCTGACGCAGCACGTGAACGCCAGCCCGGAGAAAGTCTGGGCGGTGATCTCCGACATTCCCGGCTCGGCCGGGACCCTTTCCGGCGTGGAATCCGTCCAGATGATCAGCGAGGGTCCGTACGGCGAAGGAACCCGCTGGAAGGAAACACGGTCCATGCTGGGCCGCCGCGAGACCGTGGAAATGTGGGTGGCCCAGGCCGATCCGCCCCACAGCACCACGGTCAAGGCCCTCCAGGGCGGGGCGGACTACACCTCACGCTTCACGCTGGCCGAGCGCGGAGGGGGAACGGACCTGACGTTGACGTTCGGCGCCGAAGTCCTCCATCCCACGGTCGTCAGCAAGGTCACGATGGCGCTGTTCGGCAAGATCGGCATGAGCGTCACGCGAAAAGCGCTGGCCAAGGATCTCGCGGAGATTGCCGCGAAGGCCGAGTCGCTGTAGTGGCGGAGCGACGGGCCGCTCCCGGGAAAACGCTGAAGGTGAGGCCTCCGCGCCTGGCCCCGGTCCGGCTCGACGGGTTGCGGGACGACGCTTCTCCTGATTTCCGCGCCGGCGAACGGTACGACGGCGTGCGGTACAGCAGGGCGGCTGCCGACGGCCTGGAGCTGGGCGGGATCGTCTTTGCGGAGTGCGCATTCTCCGGCGTCTCCTTCAACGAAACCCAGCTGCGGGGTGCCAGCTTCCGCGACTGCCGTGTGGACGAGGCCTACGCGCCCGTGCTGACAGCGGCCAGGTCCACGCTGCACGATGTCGAGTTCAGCAACCCCCGCTGGGGATCGGCTGAGCTGTACGGCAGTGGCTGGCAGTCCGTGAGGATCGACGGCGGCAAGCTGGACTACGTGAACCTCCGCGGTTCCCGGCTCGCTGACGTCCTGGTCAGCGACTGCATCATCAATGAGCTGGACCTGGGCTCCGCGACCGCCGCCCGCGTTGCCCTGCGGAACTGCACCATCGGAAGCCTCGACCTCAGCGGCGCCACGCTGCAGGACTTCGACCTTCGCGGCACGGACCTCCGGAGCATCAGCGGCCTGGGAAATCTTGCCGGCGTGGTGATTGACGACTACCAGCTGGGCCTGATCGCGCCACTGCTGGCGGCGCATCTTGGCCTCGTGGTGGCGTAAGCCGGGGATACGATTTCGGTAGTGCCCCGGCGGAGGGCCCACAAGGAAGGTGGCAGGCCGTGCTCCTGGGCGTCGATATCGGAACGGGGAGCAGCAAAGCGGTTCTGGCCTCTCCGGACGGGACGGTGATCGACACCGCCACCGTGCATCATGCAGTCTCCCTGCCGCGGCCGGGATGGGCCGAATTTGATGCCGAAAACACGTGGTGGGCAGAGGTCCAGCATCTCTGCCGCGAGCTGTTCGCCAGGCGCGATGCACGGCAGGTGACCGGGGTGGCCGTCAGCGGCATGGGGCCCTGCCTGGTGGTGACGGACGCCCGCGGGGTGCCGCTCCGGCCGGCGATCCTCTACGGCGTGGACACGCGGGCCAGCCGGGAAATCGCCGAACTCAATGAGGAATTCGGCGAAGCCAGGATCACCGCAGACGGCGGAAAGGCGCTGTCGTCCCAGTCAGTGGGACCCAAGCTCCGCTGGATTGCAAACCATGAGCCGCAGGTCTTCGCGGCGGCGAGATACTGGTTCTCCTGCAGCTCGTTTCTCGTACACAAGCTGACGGGCGAATACATCCTGGACCACCCGACGGCCAGCCAGTGCGATCCGCTCTATGACATCCGCCGCCGCGAATGGATCACGGACCGGGCCGCTGCCGTGGCGCGACATCTGCCGCTGCCGAGGCTGCTCTGGCCCGCCGAGACCGCCGGCCAGGTTACGCGGGAGGCGGCGGCCCTCACCGGCATCCCGGCGGGGACACCGGTCTGCGCGGGAACGGTTGACGCGTGGGTTGAGGCCTACAGCGCCGGGGTGCGGAGTTCCGGCGACACCATGCTCATGTATGGCTCCACCATGTTCTTCGTGCAGCAGCTCCGGGCATTCAGGAGCCATCCGCAGCTGTGGACAGTTTCCGGCGTCGAGCCCGGGTCCCTGACGCTCTCCGGCGGGATGTCCACCTCGGGGAGCCTCCTGACCTGGCTGCAGCAGATCCTGGGCGGAACCCCGATGGAAGACCTACTGAAGGACGCGGCCGCAGTTCCCGCCGGCGCCGAGGGCTTGCTCCTGCTGCCATATTTCGCCGGCGAACGCACTCCCATCCTGGATCCGGACGCCCGGGGGATGATCATGGGACTGACGCTCCGGCACGGCCGAGGGCACCTGCTTCGCGCGGCGCTGGAAGGCATTTGCTTTGGACTGCGGCAAACCCTGGACCTGGTCGAGGAGGCAGGAGAACCGATTACCCGGCTTCTGGCCGTGGGCGGCGGACTGAAGGCCGGGCTGTGGTCCCAGATCGCCAGTGACGTCACCGGCAGGACGCAAATCGTGCCGAAGGTGACCATCGGAGCCAGCTATGGGGATGCCCTGCTGGCCGCTGTGGGCACGGGAACCGTGGCGCCGGACACGGACTGGATGAAAGCCGACAGGCTCGTGGAACCCACGGCGGGGACCGCAGGTCTCTATGACGAGATGTACGCCACCTACTGCAGCCTGTACGCGTCGAACCGTGACCACATGCACGCCCTGGCCAGGATCCAGGAAAAGGCCGGACAGAGCTAGGCTGTTAGGCCGCGTCCAGGTATTCGAGTACCGCCCGCGCCGTAGTGGCGTCCGTGACCAGCTTCCCGAAATAGCCGGCCCGGGCTGCACCCACGATGCTGCTGGCCTTTTCGACGCCCACCGCCACGCCGACGGTATGCGGAATGGCGCGGAGGATTTCCGGCGAGGTGGCGACGATCCTGTCGCTGCCGGGGAAATCCACCCGGTCGCCGTGGATGTCGAAGAAGTTCAGGCAGATGTCGCCCACGGCGCGGGCCAGCGAATCGTCGTCCTTGGGAATGAACCGTGAGATGGAACTTCGGGTGGTGGGAGGGGCACCGACCCCCAGGAGCGCGCCCTTGGCGGACTCCCACAAGCGATGGATCCGCTGAAAGTCAGGATCCCGCTGCAGGAACTGGTGCATCTCGGGGGAGGGGAGGGCCTGGGTCCACAGGAACGCAGGGTGTGCGCCCGTGTGTTCGGCCATGGCGCGCGCAATTTCATTGGTCTGGTACCAGGGTTCCGGCTCGGTCTGGCCACCGACGCTGGGGGCGACGATCACGCCGGGGAGTTTCGGCAGCACGGCCTGGCTGAGCTCATAGATGGTGCGCCCGGAGGAGGCCAGCAGGACGTCGCCCGGTGCCAGGGCCATATCGGTTACGGCCTCTGCAACCAGGGGGAGCAGTCCCACCCGGAGGCGCCGCGACTGGTCGCCGTCGGCAAGGTAGACCTTCTGCAGCGACAGCGCGGCGGCGAGGTCTCCGCCCAGGGAATCGGCTGCCGTCCGGGCAGGGTTCACCACTTCAATGCGGACCAGTCCGATGCGCCGGGCCTCTGCCAGAAGGCGGCTGACCGTGGGGCGGGAGACGTCAAGCGCCTCTGCGATCTTCACCTGGTTGGCGTCTTCGAGGTAGTACATGCGTGCGGCCTGATAGAGCGTGTCCAGCGGAAATTTGCTGCTGCTGCCGGCCGGATCGACCTCCTGCATAACTCCGCTCCCTCCGTCGCGACTCAGATGCCTCCATGGTAGCCGAGGCGTGAACAAAATTTCACGCCGATTCATTGCTAGAAATTTTGTTCTTGACATTTGTTCACACTGCTTTCAGACTTGAGACATTGACGCAGGTCACACGTTCCAAGGAGGCAACATGTCAACCACATACGCAGAAGCAGCTGAGACCGGCACCGGAGTGCCGCCGGTCATGCAGGCCGTCATTTGTCACGGACCGGAGAACTACACACTGGAAGAAGTGGCAACCCCCGTCCCAGCGGAGGACGAGTTGCTGATGAAGGTGGAGGCCGTCGGTGTCTGCGCCAGTGACCTCAAGTGCTACCACGGCGCCGCCAAGTTCTGGGGCGACGAAAACCGCCCCGCGTGGGCGCAGAAGGAAGTCACGCCGGGCCACGAGTTTGTCGGCACGATAGTTAGCGGCGGCGAGGCCGGCCTGGCCCGCCACGGACTCAAGCTCGGTGACAGGATCGCCTGCGAGCAGATCGTTCCGTGCGGGGAATGCCGGTACTGCGAGCGCGGCCAGTACTGGATGTGCGGCCCGCACGACATGTTCGGCTTCCGCAACTACAACGGTGCGATGGCAGAGTACCTGGTGGTCCCGCCCAACGCCCGGACCCACAAAGTTTCCAAGGACCTCGCCCCGCAGCACGCCGCGTTTGCCGAACCGCTGTCCTGCTCCCTGCATGCAGTGGAACGTGCCGACATCCAGTTCAACGACGTCGTGGTCGTCGCCGGCTGCGGCCCGATCGGCCTCGGCATGATCGCCGGCGCCAAGGCCAAGAGCCCGCTCACGGTGGTGGCCCTTGACATGTCCGACGACAAACTGGCACTGGCCCGCAAGTGCGGCGCCGACGTCGTCATCAACGTCGGACGCGAGGACGCCGTGCAGCTCGTCAAGGACATGACCGACGGCTACGGTGCAGACGTCTACATCGAAGGCACCGGCCATCCCTCGGCCGTAGCCCAGGGCCTGAACCTGCTGCGCAAGCTGGGAACCTATGTTGAATACTCCGTCTTCGGCTCCGACGTGTCCGTGGACTGGTCCATCATCAGCGATGACAAGGAACTCGACGTCCGCGGAGCCCACCTGGGGCCCCACTGCTGGCCCGCCGCCATCAAGATGATTGAATCCGGCATCCTGCCCATGGACGAGATCTGCACCAACCAGTTCCCCCTCGACAGGTTCCAGGACGCCCTGGACCTCGTGGGAGATACTGCCGGCGCCTCCGTCAAGGTCTCCATCCTGCCCGGTTCCGCACGCTAGTTCCGGCGGTCCGCGGGGACCCTGCACGGGCCCCGCGGACCCTGACCCACCTGCCCCCCAAAACAAAGGCGTTTTCCCATGACTACATTTGCCACGCCCGCCGTCGCTGCGCGGGAACGACTGCTTGACCGGATCGGCATTCCGCACTCCCTCCGCTGGGGATTCCTCGGCGTCCTGGTTTTCATGACTGGCAACGGCGTCGAGTCCAACTTCATCGCACCGCACATGGCTGACGCGCTGGGCGGGCAGGCCATGCTGGCCCCGACCATCATCACCATGTACGGCGTCGCCGTTACGATCGCCTCGTATCTGTCCGGCGCACTCTCCGACCTGGTGGGTCCGCGGCGCGTCATGGCGCTCGGCTTTGCGGCCTGGGTGGTCTTCGAAGTTCTGTTCCTCCTCAGCCTGAATGCCGGCTTCACCGCCGGCATCATGGCCAGCTACTTCCTGCGCGGCCTCGGCTACCCGCTCTTCGCCTTCGCGTTCCTGGTCTGGATCAACACGGTGGCGCCGCGGAAGAGCAACGGCACGGCCGTGGGCTGGTTCTACGTCATGTTCACCGGCGGCCTGCCCACGTTCGGTTCGCTGTTCGCGCTGACCTTTATCCCTGTCTTCGGCGGGGGCCGTGCCGGGGAGTCACTGACCATGGCGGCCTCGATCGGCCTGGTGACGGCCGGTTTCCTCATTGCCTGGCTCGGTGTCAGGGAGGAGCGGGGCACGCGGCGCCTCGCCCCGGCGGGGGAGTCGACGGCGGCAGTCCTCTCCGGCGGTGTCCGGCTGCTGGTGCGTGAACCGCGGATCCTGATGGGGTTCATCGTGCGGCTCATCAATACGGCCCCGCAGTACGGCATGTTCGTGATCCTGCCCGGCGTGATCGGCGGTGAGCTGGGATGGTCCCAGACGCAGTGGCTGATGATGACCGTCATCGTCTATGCGTCCAACATCGCCTTCAACGCCCTCTTCGGCGCCATCGGCGACAAGTGGGGCTGGCAGCGCACCGTCCGTTGGTTCGGCGTCGTCGGTTCTGCCGCCGGTCTCCTGGCGTGGTGGTACGTCCCCCATCTGGTGGCGCCCGGTTCGGACTGGGGCTACTGGCTGTCCGTCCTGGCCGGCGTGGCATTCGGCATCATGCTGGCGGGCTTTGTCCCGATGGGCGCCATCATGCCGGCTCTGACCCCCGACCACAAGGGCGCGGCCATGGCCATGTACACCACAGCCGCCGGCGGAGCTGCCTTCCTCGGTGCGGCCGTCGTTGCGGCGGTCCTTCCCTGGGGCGGCAATGCCGGCGTGGTGTGGGCCTTCGTGGTCCTCTACGGCGTGGCCTTCGTCCTGACCACTTTCCTCAAGGTTCCGGCGGACACTGCCGGAACCCGCCACCACTAAGACCCGGATACCGAGCTTGGAGCAACTGCCATGACCAGAATTTTCAACGACCCCGCGGAATTCGCCGAGGACCAGTTCACCGGATTCCTTGACCTCTACGCCGACCGCCTGCGCGGCGTGCCGGGCGGCGCGGTGGCCCTGAGGTCCGGCGAACCGCAGGTGGCCGTCGTCGTCGGTGGCGGCTCGGGCCACTACCCGGCGTTCGCCGGCCTGGTGGGCAGCGGCTTCGCCACCGGTGCCGTCGTCGGCAATGTCTTCACGTCGCCGTCGGCCGCCCAGGTCTACTCGGTGGCAAAGGCCGCCCACCAGGGGCGGGGCGTCGTCCTGACCTTCGGCAACTACGCCGGGGACAACATGAACTTCGGCATCGCCGCGGAACGCCTCCGCAAGGAGGGCATCGACGTCCGGATCGTGGTGGTGACGGACGACGTCGCCTCCGCCTCCGAGGAGGACAAGCGCCGGGGCATCGCCGGAGACTTCTCGGTCTTCAAAGTCCTCGGGGCCGCAGCCGCGGCCGGACTGGACATCGACGGCGTCGAGCGGGCAGGACGGGCGGCGAACGCCGCCACGCGGACCATTGGCGTGGCCTTCTCCGGCTGCACGTTGCCGGGCGCCGACCGGCCGCTCTTCACGGTCCCGGAGGGCCAACTCGGCCTGGGGCTCGGCATCCACGGCGAGCCGGGCATCCGCGACGAGCAGATGCCTGCGGCCCATGAACTGGCTCAGCTCATGGTGGACTCGCTCCTCGAGGCCGCGCCGCAGGGTGGGGGCAAACGCGTGGCGCCGATCCTTAACGGCCTTGGCACCACCAAATACGAGGAACTTTTCCTGCTGTGGGGAACCGTGGCGGGGCTGCTCCGGGAAGCGGGCCTGGAAGTGGTCGACGCGGAAGTGGGCGAGTTGGTGACGAGCCTGGACATGGGCGGAGTCTCCCTCACCCTGATGTGGCTGGACGACGAACTGGAGACGTTCTGGCGGGCCGACGCGTACACCCCGGCGTTCCGGAAGCAGCGCGCACCCGTCGCCGCCATCGGCGGTTTCGCCCAGGAGTCCGGTGATGACGTGCGGGAGTCCCATGCCATTCCCGAAGCCACTCCGGCTGCCCGGGCTTTGGCCGGTACGGCCGTCGGTGCCTTGGAAACCATGGCGCGGATCCTGCACGCCGATGAGGCCATGCTCGGAGACATCGACGCGGTGGCCGGCGACGGCGATCACGGCCGCGGCATGGTGAAAGGCGTCGACGCCGCGCTCGCCGCCGCCCGAATTGCCTACGACGGCGGCGCCGGGGCAGCGTGGCTGCTGCAGGCCGCGGGCCAGGCCTGGGCGGAACATGCCGGAGGCACCTCCGGTGTCCTCTGGGGAGCAGCGCTGGAAGCGGCCGGCCGGTCGCTGACCGACGGCAGGTCCGCCTACGCCGATCAGGACTTTGTCGCCGCGGGCCAGGCGTTCTCCGCCGCGATCGTTGACCTGGGCCGCGCCACCGTTGGCGACAAGACCCTGGTGGACGCACTCCTGCCGTTCGTTGAGGAGCTGGCCGCCGGCGTCGGACACGGCGCTGCGTTCCCCGATGCCTGGCGGGCCGCCGCTGCCGTGGCCGCCGAGAAGGCGGAAGCAACGGCGTCGCTGAGTCCCAAGCTGGGCCGTGCCCGCCCGCTGGCGGAACGGTCCGTGGGTACGCCCGACGCCGGCGCCACCTCCTTCGCCCTGCTGGCCGGCGGTCTGGCGGACCTTCCCGCTGGCGCCCTGGCCCTTTGACCCGTAGACCCGCTGGCTCCATCACCTTCAGAATCCGTGAAAGGAACATCTCCATGACCAAAAAGCTAAGAATTGTCGTCGGCTGCGACGACGCGGGCTTCGAATACAAGGAAGCCCTGAAGAAGGACCTGGCGGCCCACGGCCTCGTCGCCGGAATCGTCGATGTGGGCGTCGGCGCGGACGGCCACACCGCGTATCCGCACATCGCCGTCGAGGCCGCGCGCATGGTGGCTGACGGCACGGCGGACCGCGCCCTCCTGGTGTGCGGCACGGGCCTCGGCGTGGCGATTGCCGCGAACAAGGTCAAGGGGGTCCGCGCCGTGACGGCCCATGACTCGTTCTCCGTGGAGCGGTCGGTGTTGAGCAACAACGCCCAGATCCTGTGCATGGGCCAGCGGGTGATCGGCCTTGAACTGGCCCGCCGCCTGGCCCGGGAGTGGGTCGGCTACACCTTCGACGAGGGCAGTGCCTCGGCGGACAAGGTTGCCGCGATCTGCGGCTACGAGGGCTGATTCAATCCGGGGGTGTGGTTGACCGTCGGAGCCTGCCGTGTAATCTTTATAGAACGAACGGTCGGTAATTTATTCGTTTCCGGCCCAACTCCCTGCGAAAAGGATGTTCTCATGGTCGAGGCTTTTCTGGTTGGCGGCGCACGTACCCCGGTAGGGCGATACGGCGGTGCACTCTCGGGGGTCCGCCCCGACGACCTTGCAGCGCTCGTGGTCCGCGAAGCCGTGGCCCGCGCCGGCGTGGACCCGGACGCCATCGACGAGGTCATCCTCGGCAATGCCAACGGTGCCGGCGAGGAGAACCGCAACGTGGCGCGCATGGCCACCATCCTGGCCGGACTTCCCCTCCATATCCCCGGCATCACCGTGAACCGGCTGTGCGCCTCGGGCCTGAGCGCCATCATTATGGCCAGCCAGATGATCAAATCGGGGGCCGCGGACATCGTGGTGGCTGGCGGCGTGGAATCCATGAGCCGCGCGCCCTGGGTGCAGGAGAAGCCGCAGACGGCCTTCGCGAAACCCGGGGAAATCTTCGACACCTCCATCGGCTGGCGCTTCGTCAACCCCGCGTTCAAGAAGGGCGAACTGTCGCGCGACGGCAAGATGACCTTCTCGATGCCGGAAACCGCGGAAGAAGTCGGGCGGGTCGACGGCATCTCCCGCGAGGACGCCGACGCCTTCGCGGTGCGCTCGCACGAGAGGTCCCTGGCGGCCATCGAGGCCGGCAGGTTCAAGGACGAGATCGTTCCGGTGACCGTGAAGACCCGGAAGTCCGAAACCGTCGTGGACACGGACGAGGGCCCCCGGCCCGGCACCACCATGGACGTCCTGGCCGGCCTCCGCCCGGTGATCCCGGGCGGCTCGGTGGTGACCGCCGGCAACTCGTCCACGCTCAACGACGGCGCCTCAGCCATCATCGTGGCCTCCCAGTCCGCCATCGACCGGCTCGGCCTGACGCCCCGTGCCCGCATCATCGACGGCGCTTCTGCCGGCTGCGAGCCGGAAGTCATGGGCATCGGCCCGGTTCCGGCCACCCAGAAGGTGCTCAAGCGAAGCGGGTTCAGCGTCGGCGACCTTGGCGCCGTCGAACTTAACGAAGCGTTCGCCACCCAGTCGCTGGCAAGCATGCGGCGCCTGGGCCTGGACCCGGACATCGTGAACAACGACGGCGGCGCCATCGCGTTGGGGCACCCGCTGGGTTCCAGCGGATCACGGATCGCCATCACCCTGCTGGGCCGGATGGAACGCGAGGATGCGCGGATCGGCCTGGCCACCATGTGCATCGGCGTCGGCCAGGGCACCGCCATGCTGCTGGAGCGCGTGTAATGCCGGCTCCGGACAGCGCGAACGGACACTTAAGCACCCAGGACTTCAGCACCCTCCTGGTCGAAGAGCGCGAGGACCGCGTGGTGGTGCTGCTCAACCGCCCCGAGGTCCGCAACGCGATCGACCAGCAGATGGTGGACGAACTCCACGCGGTCTGCGCTGCCCTGGAGCGGAATCCCAAGATCCTGATCCTTGCCGGCGTTGAAGGGGTGTTTGCCTCCGGCGCGGATATTGCGCAGCTGCGGGAACGGCGACGGGATGACGCGCTGCAGGGCATCAACTCAACGATCTTTGTCCGGATTGCCAGACTGCCTATGCCGGTGATCGCGGCGCTGGACGGCTATTGCCTGGGCGGCGGCGCAGAACTGGCGTATGCCGCCGACTTCCGGATCGGCACCCCCAGCGTCCGGATCGGAAATCCCGAAACCGGTCTCGGAATCCTTGCCGCGGCCGGCGCCAGCTGGCGGCTGAAGGAGCTGGTGGGGGAGCCGGTGGCCAAGGAGATTCTCCTGGCAGGCCGCGTCCTGCGTGCCGAAGAGGCGCTGAGCGTGAACCTGATTACCGAAATCCATGAAGCACCGGTGCTGATGGACGGCGCCCACAGTCTCGCCGACCGCATCGCCCGGCAGGACCCGCTGGCCGTACGGATCACCAAATCCGTGTTCCACGCACCTGCCGACGCCCACCCGCTGATTGACCAGCTGGCCCAGGGCATCCTCTTCGAGTCACAGGCGAAGTTCGACAGGATGCAGGCGTTTTTGGATAAGAAGACAGATAAAAAGGCAGACAAGAAAACAGAGAAGAAGAACCAGCCATGAGCAACCCGACACTGCCCGCCAACCCTCCGTCCACGGATCTTCCCGGCTTCGTCGGAGTTCTCGGCGGCGGCCGGATGGGCGCGGGAATCGCCCACGCCTTCCTCATCAACGGCGCCAACGTCCTGGTGGTGGAGCGTGATGACGAATCCGCCGAAGCCGCCCGGGAACGTGTGGAGTCCGCGGCGGCCAAGAGCATCGAACGCGGCGCCACGGACGGCAACCTGGACGAGATGGCCTCCCGCCTTTCCGTGACCGTGGACTACGACGACTTCAAGGACCGCCAGCTGGTGGTGGAGGCCGTCCCGGAGGACTGGGACCTGAAGGTCACCTCGCTCCGCGGAATCGAGGCGCGCCTCTCCGACGACGCCTACCTCGCCTCCAACACGTCCTCGCTGTCGGTCAACGGCCTGGCCCACGAGCTGAAGCGCCCGCAGAACTTCCTGGGCCTGCACTTCTTCAACCCCGTTCCCGCTTCCACCCTCATTGAGGTGGTGCTTGGCGAGCAGACGTCCCAGGACCTGGCTGCCGCAGCGAAAAGGTGGGTCAGGGCACTCGGCAAGACCGCCGTCGTCGTCAATGACGCTCCCGGTTTCGCTTCCTCACGGCTGGGCGTCGCGATCGCGCTGGAAGCCATGCGCATGGTGGAGGAAGGCGTCGCGTCCGCGGAGGACATCGACAACGCGATGGTGCTCGGCTACAAGCACCCCACGGGGCCGCTGCGGACCACGGACATCGTGGGCCTGGACGTGCGGCTGGGCATCGCCGAATACCTTCAGTCAACGCTGGGTGAGCGCTTCGCGCCGCCGCAGATCCTGAAGGACAAGGTGGCACGCGGCGAGCTGGGCCGGAAGACCGGCAAGGGGTTCTTCGACTGGGCCGGCTGAGAGGGCTGCCGTCAGAGGGAGTGGAGCTTTTGCCGCAGCCCTTCCAACGCCGGATCACGCAATGACATGAACGCCGGTTTAAGGAAGGGCTGAAGCAGCTTGAACGGCCCCTTGATGCTGAACTCAGCGGTGTAGAGGACGTCACAGCCGGGACCGGTGGATCGTACATCGATGGAGTCAAAGGACACCACATCGTCGTTTTCGCCGCGCAGCTTGATGTGGTTGTCGAACAGTTCGATGACCTCGTACTCCAGGGACTGGCGCTTGCCGCGGAAGAGCGTCTCCGCGTGATAGCGGTGCCCCACGGCGACCGGCCCTTCCGTGAGCTTCTCCATTACCGCGGTACCGGGGTCCCATTCGCTCGTATGCTCAAACGCCGAGAGGTAGGCGAAGGCCGTTCTTGCCGGCAGGGGAGCGCTGACTGTACCCGCGACCTTGATCATGGCATCAGCCTAGCGAGACAACCGGAACAGCACACCTGCCTGGGCGTGAATTCTGGACTTCTGCGAACTGGCCCGGTTTTCCGTCTCGAGGGGCGGAAAACCGGGCCAGCAGGGCGGCAGGTCTCGAAACCGGGCCAGTCCGGCAGTTACCGGCCCAGCGCTGCTTTGATGGACTTTGCGTAGCCTTGGGAATAACCAGTTGCTGTCGGGTGGAAAATTTCCGTTTCCGTGCCGCAGGTGGCCGAGGAGACGCAGGCGGGCGGCGGACCGACAATCCAGGGCTGCGCTGATCCAATCCCGTGCCCGGCAAAGGCCTGCGAGACGTCCACATAGTGAACGCGGGCCCCTGAGCGGCTGCGCGCCTTATCGGATGCGGCCGTTGTGACCGCACTGTCAATGACCTGGTTGAGTTGAAGCGTCAGTCCGTTGACGGTCTCAAACATTTGATCTACGCCGGATTCGAAGAGCAGCGGGTATCCGGTCACGTAGATGTCCGCATGGGGCGCCTTGGCCTGGATTTCGCGCAGCATTGCCAGGAGGCCCTGGAAGAACGGGCTCGCAGCAGGATTGTTCGTGGCCTGCTGGAGGATGTAGGCCTTTTGACCCAGTGCATTCGCGCATGCCTCAGCCGAATCCTGTGTGCACGTCACCAATGCCCCGATGGCGTCGAGATCGTTGCCGCCTGCAGTGACGGTCACCAGGTCGACTTTCTTGTCCAAGGAGGCCAATTGGGTCTCCCGGACGACGCTGGTGGTGGCGCCGGTGCATGCCTTACTTGCCAACAACGACACGGACGGTTCGGCGTCCAAAAGGGCCGGATAGCCTTGGGCGCTTCGCAAGCAGGCATCGGCATACGGGCTGGCACCCTGGCCTGCGGCAAAGGAATCGCCCAGTGCCACATAGGTGTCAGACCCGTCGGCGGATACCGGACCAGCGGTCAGGCCCGCCGTTAGGGCCAACACGGCGACGAGGCCGGTGAGGCGGGCGGTACGGCGTTGGATCAGTTGTTTGGTTATCACGATGAAGCCCCTCATTCAGGGAAACCAGGCACAAGCGCAGCGGACGCTGCAGGAAATCGGCAAGCGATGACGAATGCCCGCGGCGTGGCGGGCATTGAAAGTTTCGGCGCGGTGCGGCGCTCATTGCCCTAGGTTATGCCCGCGCGGGGCGTAACTCCCGACCTTGCGGTACCCGCTTTTTTGCCGCGCGGTGGGGCACTACTTGGTCTGGGCCCCTGCGGCTGGCGGGGAAGATGTGGTTAGCTGTCACCGTGAACGCGAGCGAACAGGTACCCGTCAGCTGGGAGGGGGCCGTAAACGCCTGGCGCGTGGCCGGTTCGGTCTACCGGATGGGCCGCCGCGAATGGCTCACGGCTGCCGGCTGGCAGGAAGCGTACCGCGACGGCGTCCGCACCGTCATTGACCTCCGCAACCCCGGCGAACGCCAGCCCCGCGCCACCGACCCCGAGGTGGGCGAAGCGCTCGCTGCCTTCGAGGTGGTGCATGCGCCCACCGAGGACCCGGATCACGGCGAGTTCAAGGCGCTCTGCGTTCCCTACCTCAACGATCCGGCCTACTATGCCGCCAATGCCCGGTTCTTTCCGGACAGGCTGGCCGCCGTGTTCAAGGCCGTGGCCGCCGCGTCGCCCGGCGGCGTCGTGATCCATTGCTCAGCCGGGCGTGACCGCAGCGGCATGGTCGCGGCGATGCTCCAGGACCTGGCGGGCGCCACCGACGACCACATCGTGAAGTCCTACCAGGCAGCCATGCGCGGCATCAACGAGCGCCACCGCACGCTCGCCACGCCGCACCCTCACGAGCGGTACCTGGACGACGAAGCACTTTCGCCGCTGCTGGCAAGCCGCGGCGCCGTCGTCCTGGAGTTCGTCAGGTCACTCAACACGCGGGAGTACTTGCTGCGGCACGGCGTCACTTCTCCGGAGCTGGAAGCAATATTGTCCGTCCTCGGCGCCAGGGTAAGCCTGTGACATCGATCGGGAGCGGTGCCGCAGCCCGCCGCGGGCTGGCCCGTCGGGCGGCTGCCCTGGGCGTGGCAGCAATGGCAGTCTTTGGGGCCACCGCCGTTTCCGTGCCGGCTTACGCCGCGGGGGAAAGCCCGACGCCGGCGGTCACCACCGGGGCCAGCAGTCCTGGTGGCGGTCGTCCCGGCGAAGACAGCCCCAGCGACGGCGGTCCGGGCGACCGCGGTCTCGCAAACGGCGGTCTCGCAAACGGCGGTCTCGCAGAAGCCGTGGCAAGGGACCTGGGCATGACCCTTGGGGAGTTCAACGCCGCGGGTGCGCAGGGAAAGCGCGCAGCCGACGCGTTGCCCAGTCTAAGAAAGCTGCCGGGCTTCGTGGCGGTCCGGCTACACGGCGGCCAGATTCTGGTTGAAGGCTCCGGTGCTGAGCTCCAGAAGGGCCTGGCCGGAATCAACGCGGCCGATGAAGCGGGCAGGAACGAATTCGTCCTGGTCGCACCCGGGGCCACACCTGCGGCCGGGACCACACCGGCGGCCGGGAGTACGCCTGCGGCCGCGACTCCCGCGGCATCCAAGCCCGCGGCACCAGAACCTGCCGTATCAAGACCTGCTGCTGCGGACAAGGACCTCAGAGCCTCCAGCGTCCAACAGCTCTACCAGGCCTACCTGCGCCACGTCGGGCCGGCCGGTCTTCAGGCCGTGGCCGCCGGGGCCGACGGGACGTTCATCATCCGCGCAGGCGGCGACAACTCACCCGAGAATGCAGCGCCGGCCAAGTCACCAGCCACTGCGCCAGCCGGCGGGCAGGGCATGTCGCCGTCTGAATTCGTGGCCCAGTACGCCAACGTCGTGCTGGAGAAGGGCGCGCCCCTGGTCAGCGAAGAGGATTTCCTCGGCGGTCAGGGATACAGGGTCGACGGCGGCGGAGTTGTCTGCTCGGCAGGGTTCAGCGCGTTCAGCCCCGCGGGGGAGCCACTGGTGCTCACGGCCGGGCACTGCGCGGACGACGGTGCGGCCAGGCTTGCCGAGGTCACGCTCCCGGCAGGTGAACCGGCGGCGGGCTCCGTGGCGGACAGCGGTGTTACCGGGGAGCTGGGGACGTTTGGCTTCAGTCAGTTCGGTGGATCTGGGAACTCCCGGATCACGGGCGATGTCGAAAATCCGGGGGAGCCCGGCAAGGACATCGCCGTTATCGAATCAATCCGCGCCGACCTCAACCTCCTCCCCGCCGCGACCACCTGGGCAGATCCCGCGAACCTGGCCGCTGCCGCGGTGCCGATCATTGGCACCGCGAAGCCGGTAGTGGGCCAGTCCGTCTGCCGCTCCGGACGGACCGAAGGCTGGTCGTGCGGCACCGTGGACGAGGTGGGGATCTACGTTGTCCGCGGCCCCTCCGGCGACCCGGACGATCTTCGGTCCTTCAACGGATTCCTGTCCACTTCCGTGCAGTCCCGGGGAGGTGACTCCGGCGGTCCCTGGATCAGCGGAAACTATGCGGTGGGGACGCACTCGGCCGGCAATCCCCGGACGTCAGCCCAGAACTTCGCTGTGGCTGCCACGCTGCAGGATTCGCTGACAGCGGTTCCCGGCACCCAGCTGAGGCTGTTCCTCAACCAGCCCGTGCTGGCCGGGTCCCTGCCCGCCGGGCCGATCGCTGCCGGGCAGCGCGTCGTGGGCCGGATTCCCGCGGCTCCTGCGGCGGATGTTCCGGCCGGCTCCAGCGTCCGAATCACCATTCCCGGTCATGAACCGCTGGACGTGCCCGCCAACCCGGACGGCAGCTGGTCCTTCACGGCGCCCGCGTCCATGACCCAGTTCTCGGCGCAGGCGGTCAACGGCTTCAGCCGCTCGGGCATCAGCACTTTCCGCACCAAGGAGAAGCCGGCGGAACCGGCGCCGGCGCAACCAGCGCCAGGGCCGTCCAACCCTGCCGCCACGGCCGGGCCGGATGGCTCGCCCGCCACGCCGAAGCCGACACCTGCCCGGCCGGCCACACCGGCAGTCCTTACGCCGGCGCCCGAACCGTCCGTTGTGGCGGTGCTGCCCGCCGGAGGCATCAATTCCTGGCAGACGCCCGCGGCCGCCGTCGGGCTGGCGGCGACGGGGGCGTCGGGACTGCTGCCGGCCGGCGGCATTGCAGGGGCGGCCCTGGTTATTGGCGGTCTGCTGGTGGTGGCCGTCAGGCGCCGCGGCCGGCGCTAACGCGCGCACCGGATTGCCTATGTCAGCGGGACCGAAGTGCCTAGGTCAGCCGGGCCGGGCGGCGGCGGACCGGAGCGAGCATGTGCACCAGCGCAACCGCGGTCACCGAGCCGGCCGCGATGATCGCTGCCAGCACCACAATCTGAAAACGTCCTGCCTCCAGGGGTGACAGTCCGCCGAAGATGGCCCCGACAAAAGCCCCGGGCAGGGTGACCAGTCCGGTCGTTTTCGTCTGGTCGACCGACGGTATGAGGGCGGAGTAGGCCGCACCGCGCGCCATGTCACGGGTGGCCTGCCGCGGGGTCGCGCCCAGCGCCAGCCATCCCTCCACGAGGTCCCACCGGTCAATCACGGCCTCGTTGAAGCGGCGGCCGGCCAGCGCAGCGATTGTCATCGAGTTGCCGATGACTATGCCACCGAGAGCCAGTGCATAGCGGCTGGTCAGTTCAATCGACCCCGTGGCGAACACGACGGCCAGCGCCACGACGATGCCGGCCGCCATGGACGAACCGGCCATGGCCAGATGGATCCAGCTCCAGCCCAGGCGTCGGGTGGCGGTCGCCGTGGCCACAAGGAACATGACTCCCAAAGCCACCGCGACCCAGACGCTGCTGGTGATCACGGCTCCCAGGATCAGGCTCACCGCCGCCAGTTGTGCGGCGCCGCGGAGGATGGCCAGTGCCGGTGCCCAGGCGTGCGGCACCCTGGAGCCCGTGAGAACGCCCGCCGACACAGCCATCAGGAGGGCAACAGCCAGCAGCGTGGGGGTCAGGCCGGCCAGTTCAGTCACCTGATCAGCCTATCCGCGGGCAAAGGCGGAGAGGTGAAGGCTCAGTTCCTGGGATGCAGCAGCAGGTTGGTGATCCGCAACGTACAGAGCCGCTGGCCGGCGTCGTTGGTGATCAGGACCTCATGGGTGGTGAGTGTTCCGCCGAGGTGGATGGGCGTCGCCGTGATGGTGATCAGACCGCTGCGCGCCGACCTGTGGTGCGTGGCCGAGACGTCCACACCCACCGCCGTCTTGCCCAGGGTGCTTGCGTGGATCACCGCTGCCCAGGATCCGACCGCCTCGCCGACGGCCAGCGAAGCGCCGCCGTGCAGCAGGCCGAATGACTGGCGGTTTCCCTCCACGGGCATCGTGGCCACCACCCGGTCCACGGATTCCTCCACGATCTTCACGCCCATCTTTTCGTCGAGCTCGCCGAGGGTGATCTTCCACAGGTCCCTCGTGTTCGGTTCGGCGGTCTGCACATCTGTGTCGCGGGGCTGGGGCGTCATGTGGTCTCCTCAGGATGGTGTCGGAACCCGGAAGGTGGCCGGGCCAGTGTGCTGCGACCTAGTGTGCAGCACGGGACATTCATGTACTGTAGACATATTACCGAACGGACGGTCAGTAATGCGCTGGCCGGTTTGCCGGATCGCCCGGATTTCTTTGTTCCGCGTTGGAAGGACCCGTCAACGATGACCACAACCGCTACCGCTCCCAAGCCCTCCCTGGACACGGTCGAGACCGTGCCCAGTTTTGTGCAGGACTCCTGGTGGACTCCCGACGCCGGTTCTGCCGCGTCCGCTGTCCCCGTGCGCGATGCGAGTACCGGCGAAATCCTCGCGAAGGTGAGTACCGACGGGCTGGACCTTGCCGCCGTCGTGGATTACGGCCGCACCACCGGCCAGACGGAACTCGGCAAGCTCACGTTCCACCAGCGCGCCCTCAAGCTCAAGGAGCTGGCGCAGTACCTGAACGCCCGGCGCGAGCACTTCTACACGTTCTCGGCCCAGACCGGCGCCACCAAGATCGACTCGATGATCGACATTGACGGCGGCATCGGCGTGCTGTTCACGTTCGGCTCCAAGGGGCGGCGCGAGCTCCCCAACTCGCAGGTTGTGGTGGACGGGCCCATGGAGGTGCTGTCCAAGGACGGCTCCTTCGCCGGCGAGCACATCTACACCCGCATCCCGGGCGTCGCCGTGCAGATCAACGCCTTCAACTTCCCGGTCTGGGGCATGCTGGAAAAGCTCGCACCCGCGTTCATCGCCGGCGTCCCCACCATCGTCAAGCCCGCCACCCCAACCGGCTATGTGGCCGCCGCCGTGGTGAAGGCCATCGTTGAGTCCAACATCCTGCCCAAGGGCTCGCTGCAGCTCATTTCCGGGTCCGTCCGCGGGCTGCTGGACGTGTTGGATTACCGCGACCTCGTTGCCTTCACCGGTTCCGCGTCCACCGCGCAGTCGCTCAAGTCGCACCCGAACGTGGTGCAGGGCGGCGTTCGCTTCACCTCAGAGACCGACTCCCTCAACGCGGCCATCCTCGGCCCGGACGCCGTCGAAGGAACCCCGGAGTTCGACGCCTTCATCAAGTCCGTAGTCACGGAAATGACGGTCAAGGCCGGCCAGAAGTGCACCTCCATCCGCCGCGCCATCGTGCCGCAGGAGCTGGTGCCGGCGGTCATCTCCGCGATTGGCGCCAGGGTTGAGCAGCGCGTGGTGCTCGGCGATCCCCGCGCCGAGGGTGTCACCATGGGCGCCCTCGCCTCCCTGGAGCAGCTCGCCGACGTCCGCGCCGCCGTGCAGTCCATGCTCGACGCCGGCGGCGAACTGGCGTACGGAACGCTGGATTCGCCGTCGGTCACCAGTGCGGACGGCGCAACGGGCGTCGTCGAGGGCGGCGCCTTCATGTCTCCGGTGCTGCTCAGCTGGGCGGACGCCGAGGCGGAGCAGGTCCACTCGCTGGAGGCCTTTGGCCCGGTTTCGTCCGTGATCGGGTACAAGGACATTCCCGACGCCGTCCGCCTCGCCGCCCGCGGTGGCGGCTCGCTCGTCGCATCTGTCTGCACCAACGATCCCGCAGTCGCGCAGGAACTGGTCACGGGCATCGCCGCACACCACGGCCGCGTGCTGATGCTCAACCGCGAGGACGCCCGCAGCTCCACCGGCCACGGCTCCCCGGTGCCGCACCTGGTCCATGGCGGACCCGGCCGCGCCGGCGGCGGCGAGGAACTGGGCGGCATCCGCTCGGTGATGCACCACATGCAGCGCACGGCCATTCAGGGCTCGCCCAACATGCTGACGGCCGTGACCGGCGTCTGGCACCCGGGCGCGGACCGCAACTTCACGGTCGACACCGAAGGAACCCACCCGTTCCGGAAGTCGCTGGAGACGCTGCGGATCGGCGACGCCGTCCGCTCCGGGCTGCGCGAGGTTACCTTGGAGGACATCACGGCCTTCGCCAACTCCACTGGCGACACCTTCTACGCCCACACCAACCAGGAAGCCGCGGAAGCCAACCCGTTCTTCCCCGGCATCGTGGCGCACGGCTACCTGCTGTTGAGCTGGGCCGCGGGACTGTTCGTGGAGCCGGCTCCGGGTCCTGTACTCGCCAACTCCGGCCTGGAGAACCTGCGCTTCATCACACCGGTGGCCGCCGGGGACTCCATCCGCGTGACGCTGACGGCCAAGAAGATCACCCCGCGCGAAACGGACGAGTACGGCGAAGTGGCCTGGGACGCCGTCCTGACCAACCAGAACGACGAAATCGTGGCCACCTACGACGTCCTCACCCTCGTGGAGAAATAACCCGACGCTCCCTCACTTTCTGTGGGTTTTTCCCGGACGCTCCCTCACTTTCTGTAGGTCTTTCCCGGACGCTCCCTCACTTCGTGTGGGAGAGCGGGGGTGGACTGCAGGATGTGAGGGAGCGTTTTAGGCCGTGTTTGAGCGGTGCCTGGCGTGCAAATTTAGCCTGATCTTTCGGAGGTCCGCGGGCTTAAAATGTGCTCCGTAGGAGGTGGCGAAATGACCCTAGTACTAAACACAGCCACAACTGTCCTGCCGGTGGATGACAAAGAGCGCGCCCGTCGTTTTTACGCGGAAACACTTGGACTCCCTCATCGTGGCGTGGCAGACGACGGAAGCGAATTGTTCGGCAGTGAAGGCGGCCCCATGCTGCAGTTGATGCCTGTCAGGGACGGCAAGCACTCTGAGCACACCACGTTGAGTTTCGAGGTCAGGGACATCGAGCGGACCGTTCAGGACATGGAGTCCAAGGGCGTCCGGTTCCAGGACTATGACCGGCCGGATCTCAAGACCGAAAACCACATCTGTACAACCGACGCCGAGAAGTGCGCCTGGTTCATGGACACGGAAAACAACATTCTCTGCGTCCACGAAACCTTGGGGCGGCAGGCCGAATACCAGCTCTGACCAATCCCCTGCTTCCGCGGCAGTTCTTTCCAAGCCCTTCCTCACCGTGGTGAGGGAGGGTTTGGTTTTGGGCGGCGAAAGGCGAGGGAGGGTTTGGTTTTGGGCGGCGAAAGGTGAGGGAGGGTTTGGTTTTGGGCGGCGAAAGGTGAGGGAGGGTTTGGTTTTGGGTGGCGGGAGGTGAGGGAGGGTTTGGGTTAGGACCAGGGGGTGATCGGGTGCGGCTGGAGCTCGCCGTCCACGGCAACGTCCGCCCGCTCGTCGAAGAAGCAGACCAGCCCGTGGATCTGCTGGGCGTCGATGAACCGGGAGTCATAGGCCCAGGCGATGTTCTTCCCGCGTTCTGAGCCGGGGAGGCTCCAGTACCTCGCCTCACCCTTGTACGGGCAGACGGTCCGGCGCGGGCTCGCCTCCAGCAGATCGAGCCGGACGTCCTCGGGCGGGATGTAGTAGCGGACCGGCAGCATGGTCTCGTACAGCAGCTGGGCGCCCACAGTGTCGGCGAGTTTCACGCCGTCGAGCATTACCTCAACGCGCCGCAGCGTCGCCCGGACGTCGACCCGGTGGAACGGGTCGCGGGGGTGGCCGATGATTTCCTCCTGGTCCTCGAGCCAGTGGAAGGCCTTGAAATCCAGCACGACATAGCCTTCAAGGTCAGGATCGGAGGGGCGGAAGGCGGCATGCGCGGCGGTGAATGCCGAGCCGACGACGTCCAGTTCCTCCCCGGGAGCGGTGTGGCGCCGGAAGCCGGTTCTCGGGTCCAGGCCGGTCTGTCCGCTGGTTGACCAGGCAAACGGATGCTCCTCGGTGCTGCCGCCTTCGGCTTCGGGGCGCCGGAGCCGGACCAGAAGGTCCTTTTCCCGAACGGCGTAGACCGGCGTGACCCGTTTCGGCTCCCATACCAGGAGCGCCTCTTGGGTGTCGACGACGGGGCTTCCTTCAAAGTCCGCGCGGACCCTTTTGGCGGTTGGCTGGTAGCGGAGATCAGGAAATGCGCCGAAGAGAAGCTCGGACAGTTTCGTGGCCATGCATTCAGCGTGGGTGCAGCGGCCATCCGGCGTCAACGGGTACCGGGGCCACCCGGGTCAAGGCTTCGCGTGGAGGCCGTCGAAGGCCATGGTGATGACGTCGTCCGCCAGCTTTTCGGGTGACAGCGAACCGCCCGGTTTGTACCACTCCACGATGGAGTTGATGGTGCCGAACAGGAGGCGGGTCACGGTGCGGGGGTCGATGTCCTGCCGCAGCGAACCCTCATCCCTGGCCGCAGAAATCAGCACTGCCACCTTGTGGTCGAAGGCGCGCCGTCGTTCCAGGGCGTTGCGTTCGATGTCTGTGTTGCCGCGCAGCCGCAGCAGCAGGGTGACGAACGGCAGCCGGTCCACCAGGACGGCGATGGTCTGGCGCAGCACGAACTCCAACCGCGCGTCCGCGGCGCCGGACGTCGCCCCCGGCTCCTCGAGAATTGCCTCGAGGCCGCCGAGCGCGTGGTCAAGCGCGAGCTTCAGCAGATCGCCCTTGGAGGGCACGTGATGGTAGATTGCGGACTTCGAAATGCCCAGGTTCTCAGCGAGAATGCCCATGGACGTGGCGTCGTAGCCATGCCGGTTGAAGACGTCGACGGCGATCAGCAGCACGGACTGCTGGTCGTATCCGGGACGGCCGCGCTTCGTGGGTGCTGTTGTACTTGCTGCTGTGCTGGGCATACTGGCTATTTTCTCATGAACGTTCGGTAATCCAAGCGAGGGCGAAAACAAAAGCGGTGGGCCGCCCCTTGGGCAGCCCACCGCAGATCCGGGAAGAGTGCCGGCGTCTACCCCTTGGGACGCATGTCGTAGATCCGGCGCAGCTTGCCGCTGGAGCGCTCAAGCGACCCGGGCTCCACCACATCCACCGTGCACGAAGAACCCACGTGGATCTTGATCTGCTCGCGCAGGGTGCGGGCCGCCGTCGTAGTTGCCTCTGCCGGGACGGATTCCCGGCGCTCGATCTTCACCGTCAGCTGGTCCATGCGCTGGCCTTCGGGCCGGGTGAGCACGAGCTGGAAGTGCGGGCTGAGCTCGGGGATGCGCAGGGCGATTTCCTCGATCTGGGACGGGAAGAGGTTCACGCCGCGGAGGATGATCATGTCGTCGCTGCGGCCGGTGATGCGGCCCATCCGGCGGTGGGCGGGGCGGGCGGTGCCGGGGAGCAGGCGCGTGAGGTCCTTGGTGCGGTACCTGATGATCGGCAGGGCTTCCTTGGTGAGCGAGGTGAAGACGAGTTCGCCGTGCTCGCCGTCGGCCAGGACGTTTTCCTTGCCGGGCGCGGGGTTGAAGGGGTCGATGATTTCCGGGCGGAAGTGGTCCTCCCAGATGTGGCTGCCGTCCTGGGTTTCCACGCATTCGCCGGCTACACCCGGACCCATCACCTCGGACAGGCCGTAAATGTCGCAGGCCTTGATGTTCATGGTGACTTCGAGTTCGTGGCGCATCTCCTGCGTCCACGGTTCGGCGCCGAGCACCGCGTACTTCAGCGAGGTGGACGTGGGGTCGATGCCCATGTGCGCCATGGCGTCGGCGATGGTCAGCAGGTACGTGGGGGTGGCCAGGATGGCGTCCGGCTCGAAGTCCTGGATCAGCTGGATCTGCCGCTCGGTCTGGCCTCCGGACATGGGGATGACCGTGCAGCCCAGTGCTTCTGCGCCGGCGTGGGCGCCGAGTCCGCCGGTGAAGAGGCCGTAGCCGTACGCGTTGTGGACCTTCATGCCGGGACGGACGCCGGAGGCGCGGAGGCAGCGGGCCACGAGCTTGGCCCAGTCGGCAAGGTCCTGCTTGGTGTAGCCGACGACGGTGGGCCGGCCCGTGGTACCCGAGCTTGCGTGCACCCGGGCTACTTCGCTCTGCGGCACGGCGAACATGCCGAACGGATACTCCCGGCGCAGGTCGTCCTTGGTGGTGAAGGGGAAGTTGCCGAGGTCGGACAGCTCGCGGAGGTCTGCGGGGTGGATGCCGGCGTCGTCGAACTTGCGCTTGTACAGCGGCACGCGCTCGTAGGCGTACGCCAGGGTGTGCTGCAGGCGGCTGAGCTGAAGCGCCTCAAGCTCATCCCGGGACATGGTCTCCTCGGGGTCCAGCACGGCGTCGGTGGCGTGCGCCGCCGTGGCTCCGGAGGAGGCGGCGTTGGGTTCAGTGGCGTGGAGGGTCATGATTTGTTCCTACTCTTGGGGATGGTGCGGCTGCGCCCGCGGAACTCGGCAATGAGTTCTCCCGGCTTGCCGGAACTGATCTCGGAACCGGGGTCGGCGGCGAAGATCTGGATGTCGTAGAGGCCGCTGCGGCCCGCGCTGGAACGGCGGTGGGCGACGGCGGTGATCACCTGGCCCTGGAAGGCCGGCTTGAGGAAGTTGATGTCGACGCCGGACGCAACAGTGATGCTGTCAGTTGCGGCGCCCGCGGCGCCGGTACCGCCGTCGGCGTCCGCTGCCTCTGCGGAACCGGGGGTTCCCGGGCCGGAAGTCTCGGAGCCGGGGGTTCCCGGGCCGGCAGCCGGTGTGGCCGGGTTGCAGGCGAGGGCGAAAGCGGTGTCAGCGAAGGCGAAGATCATTCCGCCGTGCGCCATTCCGAAGCCGTTGAGCATTTCCTGCCGGAGGGTCATGCGGATGGTGGCCTCGCCGTCCCCGAGGGACAGGACCTCGATTCCCATCCACTCGGAGGCGTAGTCGTTCTCGAGGATCGGGTGGGGTACCCCGGAAATTGTCGTTCCAGCCATGCGTCATTGCCTCCAGCTTTATATACCGAATGTTCATTAGGTAATCCCATGGAGGGCCCTCATGTCAAGAGTGCGGACCAGACGGGAGGGCCCCGCGTAGCCGATGACCACGAGTGCCGCCAGCACATGGAGCAGCGCGAGAGTCCACCAGAGCGTGAGGTAGTGAGGCCCCGCCAGTGCCGGAAAAATCAAGGCCCCGCAGGTGTTGAACGCGGCGTGGAAGATCATGCAGAGGGGTACGCTTCCGGTGACCGCGGAGGAGTCTTCCGCGGTCCGCCGACCGGAGGCGGCAGCGGACTGGCGGCCGACGGTGGCGGTGCCGTTGTAGATCCAGGCCAGCAGCACGGACTGGGCGATGACCATGAGCAGGAACGGAACCGGCGGGCGCTGCCCGCTGGGGTCCGAGACCAGTTCGGGTAGGTGCCACAGGCCCCACACGACGCCGAGCAGCAGGGCGGCGGCCAGCGCGGTGTGGTTCTGCTGCAGCAGGGGCAGGGCGTAGCCGCGCCATCCCAGCTCCTCGAACAGACCCACCACCACCAGGGTTGATGCGAACGTGCCGATCAGCATGAACCACCCCGGGTTCGGGCCGAGGTCCGGGGCGGGCGCGCCGCCGGCCACAGTCAATGCCGCGGACGCCACCACCAGAGCGCAGGGCAGCCCCAGGCTCAGCGCGTACCAGTGCACCGGGACGCGCCAACGGCCCAACTGCCGCAGCAGCCGCAGCAGGGCGGCCTTTCCGCCGGAGAAGCCAGCGACCAGGACCGCGGCCACGGCTGGCCCGATCGGGATCAGGGGTGAGCTCTCCGGGTTGAGAAGGGTCAGCGGCCAGAGCAGCCAGGAGATGAGGAAGGCCAGCACAAAGAACATCGTGAGCCGCCGGTTGGCCGGCCAGGACTGTGTGCGGTCGCGTTCCTCAGCCGGCGGATGGTGCGCCATGTCCGGTCTCCTCCGGCGGGCGGTTCCGCAACCGCTCGGCGGGGTGCTTAAGTGTCCGTTCGGGCCCGCCTTGACCTGCGGGGCGCCTACCGCGGATGCCGCGCAGCGACATGGCGGCGGCGAGCAGGACGATCAGCGCGGCAATCTGCTGCCAGTCGCCGTCGAACACGTCCAGCTTTGTCGCCGCGGAGGCGTTGAAGGAAGCGTGCAGCAGCCCCACAACCAGCAGGCTGTAGCCCGTTCCCACGTAGGCCAGGCCCATAAGGACGCGGAAGAACGGGGCGAACAGGAACAGGACCGCCCAGGAGACGGCCACGTCAGCCAGCGGCGTGGCGGTGAGACCCTTCTCCGCGAAGGCGAAGGGCAGGTGTATGAGCGCGAACGGGACAGCAGTCAGCAGGGCCGCGACCACCATCCGGTGCCGGTCCATCATCCGGTGCTGCACCACACCGGTCCAGGCCAGCTCCTCCCAGATGTTGCCAAGGAGGGCACCGATGAGCACGGTGTTCAGCAGGTAGTTGCCCAGCAGCGCCGCCCAGCCGTCGGCGGGCTCGTGGAAGGTACCGGAGGCGGCGGCAACGAGCACAGTCAGCGCCGGAAGGGCCAGCAGCGCTGCAGCGTACCAGCCGAAACCCACACGCCATCGGAATGCCCGGCGGAAGAGTTCGCGCACTCCCCGCCGTCCGTCAGCGGCTCCGGTGACAAGAACCGACGTCCCCAGCAGGATCAGCAGCTCGGCCAGGATCCCGGGCAGGATGTTCCCAACCAGCAGGAGGGACAGGATCTGGGCGGCCCAGGACAGAAGGATGGCAAGAACGAGGAAGGCTGCCACGGGGTGCTTCCTGATGAGGGACGCGGGTACGGCGCGGGAAACGGCAGGGGAACCTCGAAAGTGCATCAGCAGTACCGTCGTTCGGAGTCGCCTGTTATGGACAGGGTATCGAGGCGCTTGCCCGCCACGTGCCCGTCGGAGCGCTGAGCCGCTGACGTGGGAATCAACACCATTGTCTGCTCCCGAAAGGCGGCGAACAAGTGAAAGTATGGAGGGGACCTTCCAACCAGAGGACTTGAACATGGCCAAAGGGATTTATGTCAGTGCGACCACCCCGGGCTCGGGGAAATCGCTCGTAGCGCTGGGTTTGGCGGACACGCTGCACCGGCACGCGGACCGGATCGGATTCTTCAAGCCGGTGGTCCACGGCAACGATGCGGGCGCGGATCCCATGGTGGCGTTGATGAGATCCCGCTTCGACCTGGATGACCGGCGCTGCCGCGGAGGCCTGACGTTCACCGAGGTGCGCGGCCTGCTGGCCGAGGGCAGGCGCGAGGAGATCGACGCCCGCTGCGTGGAGATCTTCGCCGAGATGGGCCGGCACTGCGATGTGATCATCGTGGAGGGGACGGACCTGACCGGCCACGACGCCGCCGTCGAGTTCGACCTCAACGCCCGCCTTGCCAACAACCTGGCTGCCCCCGTGGTGGCTGTGGTGGGCGCCAAGGGGCGCAGCGTCGCCGAGGCCGCCGCCGCCGTCGACGTCGCCCGCAAGGAGCTGAGCGCGGAGAAGTGCTCGCTGCTGGCCATCATGGTGAACCGCGCCGATCCCGCGGACGTGGACGCGATTGCCGCCGCCGTGAAGCCCGGCGCGTCCGGCCGCCCGGTGTACGTTTTCCCCGAGCTGGAGGAGATCGCGCGGCCCACCACCGGTGAGGTGGCTACGGCGCTGGGGATCGGGCAGATCGCCGGGCGTGCCGACATGGAGCGCGATGTCAGGGACGTCAAAGTCGCGGCCATGAGCGTGGGCAACTTTTTGAACGTGCTCGACGACGGCGCCCTGGTGATCGTGCCGGGTGACCGGGCGGATGTGATGGTGGCCTGCCTGGCGTCGTCGTTCTCGCCGGAATTCCCGGTGCCGTCGGGGCTCATCCTCACCGGCGGGCTGGCCCCGGACGCCAACATCTACCCCCTGCTGGCCTCGGCCCCGTTCCCGGTGTTCGCCACCACGGACGACACCTACACCACCGCACGCCGGGTCTCAGAGGTGCGGAGCGAAATCTGGAGCGGGCACCGCCGGAAGGTGGCATCGGCCCTGGGCCTGTGGTCCCGGCAGGTGGACGAGGCCGAGATCCTGGAGCGCCTGCACCTGCCCCGGCCGGAACGCATGACCCCGCTGCGGTTCCTGCACGACCTCATTGAACGGGCCAGGTCCCAGCGCCGCCACATCGTCCTTCCGGAGGGCACGGACCCGCGCATCCTGCGGGCCGCGGAGATCCTGCACCGCCGTGACGTCTGCGACCTCACCCTGCTGGGCCGCGAGGCGGACATCAGGGAGCTTGCGGCAGGCCGGGGCATCGACCTCGCCGGCATCAACATCGTGGACCCAGCCAGTTCGGAACTGCGCCAGGAGTTTGCCGCCAGGTACGCGGAGCTGCGGGCGCACAAGGGCGTGGACCTGGCGCGCGCGCTGGAGGTCATGCAGGACGAAAGCTACTTCGGCACCATGATGGTCCAGCTGGGCGTCGTGGACGGCATGGTTTCCGGTGCAGCTCACACCACAGCCCACACCATCCGCCCGGCGCTGGAATTCGTGAAGACCCGGGACGGCGTGAAGATCGTGTCCTCGGTTTTCCTCATGCTCATGCCGGACCGTGTGCTGGTGTACGGCGACTGCGCCGTGAACCCGGACCCCAATGTGGAACAGCTCGCCGACATCGCCCTTGCCTCGGCGGAGACGGCGGCCCAGTTCGGCGTTGAGCCGCGGGTTGCCATGCTGTCCTACTCCACCGGAGGCTCCGGCTCGGGTGAG
The DNA here is from genome assembly GCF_017052465.1 of Arthrobacter pascens. Lineage (GTDB taxonomy): Bacteria > Actinomycetota > Actinomycetes > Actinomycetales > Micrococcaceae > Arthrobacter > Arthrobacter pascens. The sequence goes on along the minus strand of NZ_JAFHKT010000129.1, from coordinate 15,673 downwards.
GCCGTCGAGGAAGTCCGGGAGGCCACCGACCTGGTCCGGAGCCGCCGCCCTGATCTCGCCGTCGAAGGTCCCATCCAGTACGACGCTGCGGTGGATGCGTCGATCGCCGAGTCCAAGATGCCGGGCTCTTCCGTCGCCGGGCAGGCCACCGTGTTCATCTTCCCGGACCTGAACACCGGCAACAACACGTACAAGGCGGTGCAGCAGAGCTCAGGTGCCGTCGCCGTCGGGCCCGTCCTGCAGGGGCTCCGCAAGCCGGTCAATGACCTCTCCCGCGGCTGCACCGTGGAGGACATCGTCAACACCGTGGCCATCACCGCGATCCAGGCCCAGACCACCGAAAGCAAGCCAGCAGCACCCGTCCCGTCCGCAGAAGCCACAGCCTAGGAGGCCCCATGCTCGTGCTCGTCATCAACTCCGGCTCGTCCTCACTCAAGTACCAGGTGCGCGATGTGGCGTCCCACAGCATCCTCACCGAAGGGCTGATCGAGAGGATCGGCATGTCCACCGGCGGCCAGGGCGACGGGGAAGTGGTCGGTCCCGCCGACCATGCGGAGGCGCTCGAGCTGGTGGACGCGGCCATCCACGAGGTGCTGGGCGGCCGGGAGCTGGATGCCGTGGGGCACCGCGTGGTGCACGGCGGCGAACGGTTCGGCGAGCCCGTGCTGATCGACAACGAGATCACCCGCGCCATCGAACGGCTCAACCCGCTGGCGCCGCTGCACAACCCCGCGAACGTGCTGGGCATCCGCGCGATTTCGAAGAAGTGGCCGGACATGCCCCAGGTGGCGGTGTTCGATACCGCCTTCCACCGCAGCCTGCCCGAGCACGCCTGGCGCTACGCCGTCCCGGACGAGCTCTACACAAACCACGGCATCCGCCGCTACGGCTTCCACGGCACCTCGCACGAATATGTCACCCACCAGGCGGCCGGGCTGCTGGACATTCCGGTTGAAGAGTTCGACGGCGTGATCGCCCACCTGGGGAACGGCGCCTCAGTCACGGCGATCCGGGGCGGCAAGTCCGTGGACACGTCGATGGGCTTTACGCCCCTGGAAGGTCTGGTGATGGGCACCCGCTCCGGCGACCTCGACCCGTCGATCCTCGTGTTCCTGGCCCGCACCGGCTGGAACGCCGAGGATCTCGACTCCATGCTGAACCGCGAATCCGGGCTGAAGGGCTTGGCCGGCAACAACGACATGCGCTCCGTGGTGGAGGCGTCTGAGGCAGGCGACGCCCGCGCGGCGACGGCGCTCGCCGTGACCTCCTACCGGCTGGCCAAGTACATCGGCGGCTACCATGTGGCCGTGGGCGGCGCGAAGGCGCTGGTGTTCACCGCCGGGATCGGCGAGAACTCGCATCAGTTCCGTGCGCTGGTGGGGGAGCGGCTCGGCGCCCTGGGCATTGAGCTCGACGCCGGCCTGAACCGTGAGCGGTCAAAGGAACCCCGGGTGATTTCCACCGCTGCCTCACTCATCCCGGTGCTGGTGGTGCCCACGGACGAGGAACGGGCGATCGCCGAGGCAACAGCCGCCGTCGTCGGGGGTTGATCTCGTCGAGTGCTCCGTAGGTGCCCTTATCAGCCCTGATAACGGCATCTACGGAGCAACAGATGGGAATCAGGCGGGCCAGACGTCGTGCTGCGCCAGGCGCTTCGTGAATTCGGCCTCGGGCAGGGGACGGCTGAAGTAGTAGCCCTGCCCGCTGATGCACCCGGTGCTCCGCAGGTGCTCGGCCTGTTCCGCGTTTTCCACGCCCTCCCAGACGGCCTCGAGTCCGCACGCCCGGATGAGCTGCAGGATGGCCGCAATCAGGGCGGGCTGGGCCGGGTCGCTGCCCAGGGCGGAGAGGAGTGTGCGGTCCACCTTGACCCGGTCCACCGGCAGGCGCCGCAGGTAGCTGATCGAGGAATATCCGGTGCCGAAGTCGTCGATCTCCAGGCCCACGCCGAGTTTCCGCAGGCTGGCCAGCGTGTAGCGGTCGAGTTCATTGCCTTGGATGATGGCACCCTCGGTCAGCTCCAGGACCAGCAGCGCGGGGTCCAGTTCGCTGGCGGTCAGGGCATCGCGGACATCCTCGATGAACTCAAGGCGCTGAAGATCGGCCGCCGAGATGTTGATCCGCATGGAGAAGTCGTGCCGGCTGGTTTCGGGGGCTGTCCGCCAGCGCCGCAGCTGCTCCACGGCGGCGTTGAGGACCCAGTTGCCCAGCGCGGAGATGAGGCCTGTTTCCTCGGCGACGGGGATGAACTCGTCCGGCATGATGAGGCCCCGGGTGGGATGCTGCCAGCGGACCAGCGCCTCCACGCCTTCGATTCTGCCGGTGGCCAGTTCAATGACCGGCTGGTAGAACAGCACCAGCTGCGACCCGGCGATGGCCTGGCGCAGTTCCCCCACCAGCTGGTTCCGGAGTTGCCGGGCATGGAGCATGGCCGGTTCGAATACGCGCAGTTTGCTGCGGCCGTCCGCCTTCGACGCGTACATCGCGATGTCGGCTTCCATGAGCAGGGCCTCGGACGTCTCACCTCGGTCAGCTATGCGAAGGCCCAGGCTGGCCCCGCACCGGATGGTCTTGCCGTCTACCTCGATGGTTCCGCGGAGGGCGTCAAGGATCCGGGTTCCCACCACCGTGGCCTGGGCGGGCGTGCTTGCGGGCAGCAGCACGGCAAATTCGTCCCCGCCCAGCCGGGCCACCATGTCCTCCTCGCGAACGCAGGCACGGATCCGCTTCCCCACTTCGATTAATACATGGTCACCGATCGAGTGGCCCAGGGAATCATTGATGCTCTTGAAGTCGTCCAGGTCCAGCAGCAGCAGCGCCGGCGGCATCCCGCCATTGTCCGCCTGGGCTTGGGCCTCGTTGACCGCGCTGACCAGCGCGGAGCGGTTGTAGAGGCCGGTCAGAGAATCGGTGAGGGCCATCCGCTGCAGCTCCCGGTGGGCCGCCTCGAGCATTTCGGTCCGCGATTCCACGCGCTGCTCCAGCTCCTGGTAGATCATCTGGAGGTCCTCGGCGAGCAGGTTGGTGCCCATGATCACGGCATCGAGCTCGTCCCTCGCTTCCGAGATTGCAATGCGGGAATGCAGCTCACCCGCTGCGAGCCGGACAATGCCGTCGAGGAGCTGCCCGAGCCGGGGATCGCGGTCATCAAACATCTTCGTCACTACGCCGCGTCCGGACCGGCCAACCAGTTCAGGGCTTCACGGTCCGAAGTGAAATACTCTGCCCGGGCTGAGTGGAATTCTGCGCCGAGGAGAAAATGCCCCAGTAGCCGGTCCACAGGGCTTTCGCCGACCAGCGCCCAGGAGGACACGGTGTCAATGGCCGCAAAGGCGGCCCGAGCCGTGCGGCTGACCGACGCTATTCCATTGAGATGCAGCACGACGGCGGCCCTCCGGTCGCCTACCCGTTCACCGATCTGCTGGCGCAACCGGGCGATGGTGGCCGCATTGAGATCGGCGCCAGGGGGCAGCACGGCCCACACGGCCAGATTCGGCAGCACTGTGCAGGCAACGCCGGCAGCCGTCGGATGATTGGATGTGTCCGGCGTTCTCGAACGGGCGACGGGAACCGTCGTTGCTTCTGACACTTATCCCCCCTGAAGGAACCGCTGTTGACGCTTGACGGATACGAGGTAGTCCCGCACCGTGGCGCTCCGCTCCGTTGCGGCAGCCGTATCGAACAGCGTAGCCGCCTCTTCAAGGATCTGCAGTGATTCAGCGTCGTTTCCCTGCTCCATCATGGCCTTGCCCAGGACGAAGGCGGCCTCTGCCGCGGTCTGGCTGGCGAGGATGTGGAACTTGCTGCGGACCGGTGCGAGGATTTTTATCGCAGCGTCCAGGTCCCCGGTGATGTAATACCAATGGCCCCGGACCAGCGCCATCTCCAGGAGGTCGCGCTCACTGCCGCCCACTACCTCGGTGGCCAGTTCCGCGCGTTCGATGCAGCGGAGCGTGGCGCCGTCGCTGAGCTGTGCCCGCAGCCGCATATCCGCCGAGCCGCGGTTGAAGCGCGCCCACAGGTCCACATCCCGGGAGGGGGAGAGCCTTTCTGCAGCCAGATCGTGGTACTTGCTGCCTTCGGCAGCCCGCTGGGTGAGGAACGCGACGTTGCCGATCACCCAGTAGGCCTTGCCGGCCGTGTCCTCATCGATGACGTCGGTGAGCAGGGACTTCAGTACCAGGCACTCCCGCCAGGCCGCGGGCAACCGGCCGCTTTCGGCGAGGGCAGCAATGAGGGCCTGCTGGGCCTGGATGTGAAGGTATACGTTTTCGAAGTCGCCGGCCACCAGGTCGGCAGCTGCCGACGCCGAGTCGACAGCTTCCGGGAGTCGGCCCAAGGCCTGCAGCGACTGGGCATGCAGGATGTGGGCGCGTGCGCCAAGATCCGGGGCAGAGGCAGAAACCGGATGAGCGGCCAGCGTGGCTGCGAGCTGCTGGCATTCCTCGAAGGAGCCCTGGTCCCGCAGGCATTCAGCCTGCAGCAACACCATCTTCCACCACCGGTGTTCGTCGCCCGCTGCAATGGCGAGATCTGCGGCATGGCCTGCCTGCGTGTAACCGGCGCTGTAATCCCGCCGTTTCCAGCTTTCACGGGCCTCCAGCTCGGCAATCACGAAGGGCGACAAATCTTGAGACATCGGCATGATGACAATTATCCACGGACTGGACGATGCGTCATTGCGCCGGGCCTTTGCGATGCACCATTACGGACTTTCTGATTACTAAAGTGCGTGGATTTTCGCTAGCAAATAGTCCTTATAAAAACCTTGCAAAAACTTGAGGAAAGAACCGTATACTATGGCCCGTAACCGTAATGCACCGCACTATAGGAAAGGATCAGCGGATGAAAAAATTTGCCGCAACACTTCTCATGACCGGCATCCTGGCGGTGGCAGGGTTCGCTGCTCCTGCCAATGCCGCACCTAAGGACAAGGGCACCACGTCCTCTTCCTCCGAGACCACGGTCAACTACTCATACATCGGTTCCTGGCCCAACTAATCCTGGCGCCTGTAAACGAACTAAAGCTGCCCCGGGCCAAATGGTCCCGGGGCAGTTTTTATTTGCATCCAGCATGACTGTTTGGAGTCCGCCATTCCCGCCGGGCTACTCCTGCGGCCCGGCCACCGGCAGATAAACCGACACTGTGGTGCCCGCACCGAGTGATGACTTCATCTCCAGCGAGCCGTTGTGGCGCCGCACAATGTCGTAGGCTATCGCCAACCCAAGGCCGCTGCCGGGCACCGCCGCCGAGGATGCGTTGGACGCCCGGTAGAAGCGGGTAAACACCTGGGCAATTTCCTGCTCGGGAATTCCGACGCCGGTGTCCGCGACGCGAACGACGGCCGACTGGCTGCCGTCCCCGGCGGGGTCGAGCATGACACTGATACTGATCCGGCCGCCGTCGGGGGTGAATTTGATGGCATTGGCCACGATGTTGGTGAACACCTGTTCGAGCTGGGCCTCGTCCGCCTGGACCTTGACGTCCTCGTGGGAATCGGCGCCCAAGATGACCACATTCCGCGCTTCAGCCAGCGGACGCAGCGCGGCGACCACAATCCGCAGGACCTGCCCCAGCTCCACCTGTTTGAGGTGCAGGTTTCCGGAGCCGTCCTGCTGGGACACGGTGAGCATGTCCTCAATGAGCCGCCGTAGACGGTCCGAGTTCCTTGAGATGACCTCCATCATGGACTCGATGCCTGCCGGCACCGGACCGCCGGCGCCGTCGCGGATCATGTCCAGGTAAGCGGTGATGGAGGTCAGCGGGGTGCGGAGCTCGTGGTTCACGGTGGCCAGGAAGTCCGTTTTGGCCTTGTCCAGTTCCCGGAGCTGCTGCAGCACCTGGACCTGTGCGCTGATGAGGTGCCCCTGAATGAGGCTGTGGGCAAGATTTCCTGCGACGTGCTGGATGAGGGCGATCTCGGCCCGCGTCCATTCGTGGGGAGTGTCCAGCTGGGCGATCCAGACGATCCCGAGCGCGGACTCGCCATCGCCGACGGGAACCACAACGGAGGAGCGGGCGTCAGTGAGTCCGGACCAGCCCTGGAGCCCTTCGGTGAGCGGTGAGGTGGGTTCGGCCTGGTGGTCGGCCACCGCCAGGACATCTGCCTCGGACCACAGGGACGTGGCCAGTCCGCGGGCCGCTTCCTCATAGGACCCGAGCCCGTCCGGCAGCGCAGAAAGTCCCGGCTTGCACCACTGGGCGGTGATCCGCGGCACGCGTGAATCCTGGAAGGTGGTGAACCAGACATGATCCGCGCCGAGTGACTTTCCAAAGCCCCGGACCAGGTGCCCGGCCATCTGCTGGGGGCTGTTGGTGCCGCGGATGGCCGCGGAAACGTTTCGGAGGCTTTCGCGGAGGAATTCGGCGTGGGCGCGGAGCCGGCGGCGCTCCCGGGCACGTGCAATCAGCGTTTCCACGCGGTAGACCAGTTCCTGCGCGGAAGCGTCACGGGAGACGTAGTCGGCGACGCCCTGCGGCTCGAGCCGCGCCAGATCAATGTCGTCCGTGAGGTCCACGAGGAGCAGCACGGGCGTGCCCTCCCACAAGATTCCGTCGATCATGCGCGGATCAAGAAGTACGACGGCGGCATGGTTCCGTTCCAGTTCGACCGCGAGCGTCCCGCCGTCGGACGCTGAATGCACGGTGAAGCCGGCAGCCGTGAGAACGCTTCCCGTGGCGGCCAAGCGGTCCGCTTCGGGAATTGCAACCACAGCTACCCGCGGTGCCGGAACACTCTCCGCCGGTGCCTGTACCACTATGCCCCCCGTGTTGCGCGCCGCCGTGCGGCTACGCGTGATTTTGGACTCACATTATCAGCCCTCGGACCGCATTGGCCGCGGCCGCGTGCGACGGTAGCTTGATAACTGTCGTCAACACCGTGGAGGTCTCGATAATGAATGCCAATGTCAGCGGCCGGAACACATTGTTTGATCTCACCCTGGAGGCCGAAGGCCTCCTTCGGCTGACCTGGGCTCGTGGTGCCAGCATCACTGAAGAGGATGCGGAGTCCGCCATGGGAGAGGTGAATAGGCTCTGCGGTGCAAGCCGCCATCCCATGCTTGTGGATATGGCCACGACCGCCGAGGTGAGCCGGGCAGCGCGGTCCGTGTTCGGGCGCCCCTGCCAGGCATCGAGGATCGCACTCCTCGGCTCGTCGCCCGTGGACCGGGTGCTCGCCAACTTTTTTCTCGGCATCAACAAGGTCCCGTGCCCCACGAAGTTCTTCACCTCGGAGCGCGACGCCCTGGCCTGGCTGAAGGCCACGTAACGCAGGTTGCTTCGTGTGCCACGGTCAGCGGGCCTGGAGCACGGAGAAGTATCCCGGAATCCGTTCGGGCTCAGCGGAGGTCAGCGGACGGGCTTCGATGACGGCGGGCCCGTCCTCCACCACATCCCATCGGTCCTCGGGGAAGGCCCGCGCGCGCTGGGCGGCACCGAAGCGTCCGGGCATGGGCAGGCCGCGGATCGCAGCCGCGAGGGGCGCCGGAATGCAGTGGCGGGTGGCACCAAGATGGCTGACATATTCGACGGCGTTTCCCCGGAAATCTGTTTCGGCCAGAAAGATGCGCCCGCGTTTGCCCACGAGAGGGTGCAGCTGCTCTGCCAGGGCCGCCTGGGAACGGGGTTTCAGCACGTGGAGGACGCCGCGGATGAAGATGTTGGCTTCCCCGGGCATGTCGGCGGCGTCCAGGGCCGCGGCGACGGAGCGTGCGGCTCCCGGTGCTGTCATGTCGGCAACCAGGAAGGAGATGCCCTCTAGCCCCTCGGAATCAGTGCGGGCCCGGGCAATGGCATTGGGGGCCACGTCCACGCCAAGAACGTGGGGAAAGTGGGCAGCCAGTCGCCGGCTGAACGCGCCGCTGCCACAGCCGATATCCACGATGGGAAGGTCCGGATGCATCTGCCGCTTCAGGTGTTCCAGGTAGCCGAGCAGTTCGTGGTCGTCTCCCGCATCCCACAAAACGTCTCCCTGGGCACCGGTGCTGTTGACGTTGCCCCAGTACTGGTCCCAGGCCGTGTGAGGATCCTTCGGCGCCTCGGAGGACAGCCTCACGAGCTTGGGGACCAGCAGGTATTTCTTCAGGGATGAGAGCACCGTCCAAATATAGGGTGCGGACGGCGACGGCCGTTGTCATCTGCCGTAATCGTTGCTTCCTCAGCGGCGGCTACGGAGCCGGCTCGTTGGTCGCGGGGGCTGCGCCTGCCGGGGTCGGTACGGCCTCCGCGGGTTCGGCAGGTGCCCCGGTGGGGGCGGGACCTGTCGGCGCCGGGGCTGGTGCCGGGTCGGCAGGCGGGGGCGCAGGAGCCGGGTCGGCCGGAGCGGGGGCTACGGATGGCAGGGGAGCAGGAGCCGGATCATCCGATCCAGACTGCATCGGATCGGGCGTCGGACCTGATGTGGTCGCTCCGGACGGCGGTGCCTGCGTCTGCCCGCCTCCGGTGGTCGGCGTCGGGTTCGTGCCCGGGGTCCTGCCGGGCGAGGCGCTGGGGTCGTTCCGGATGATGTCCATGATGCGTTGCTTGTAGGCCTCGATCCGCCCCTGGATTTCGGACAGGGGGACGCCCTGCAGCGTGCGGCCGAACTCCGCAATCTCCTCCCACAGTGCGGTGAGCCGTGCCATGCCGTCGGTGCTCAGGGGACCGTCCAGGGTCAGGACCAGTTGGCTGGCCAGGGCGTAGGTGAGGCACCGGACGCAGTTGTAGTTGGCGGCCGCCGAGAGGTTTTCCGGCACCACCACGTCAGCCTGGCCGATGATCAGTACCACCTGGAAGCCGACAGCCACCGCTGCGCAGTCCGCACAGCTGGCGAAGGCATAGGCCTCATTGCGCGTAGCCACCGGCCCGTCCTCGGCCCAGACGAGGGCAAAAGCGACGTCGTACGTCACGGACCCGTCCACCGTGTTCACCGCCAGGGCCTGGTTGCCGTCCTCCTCAGGTGCCGGAGGCTTGTCGAACGGGAAAACCCACGACGGCGGCAGGGGAGTGCCGGGTCCGGGGACCGACCGTTCACCGGCATCCGTCTGCGCTGCTGCATCCTGCCGGGGCACGAGCACCATGCTGAGCTGGGGCTTGTCGCGAGTAGGCGGTTCCGTGCCTTCGGGCCACAACGCCACCGTCCGGCCCCCGCGACCTTCCTGCAGGACTGCCCCGTCCGCGCCTCCTGACAGGGCAGGGTAGATCGCGGCCGTGGCATCGAACAGCGTTCCGCGTTCGTAGGGCTGCACCGGCCGGTACGTGCCGGGTGAAGGCCACCACGCCCAGGCGAGCCCGGCCAGGAGGGCAGCGGTGGCGGCCACGGCTGTGCCGCGCTGCAGTGGTCCGCCGCGGGTCTTCTTCCAGAGGCCCACGGCCAGCTGGCGCGCCAGCCGCACCAGCATGTAGCCGATGCCCAGCAGCGGAAGGACGACGGCGGCAATTGCCAGGACGCGGACGGCGGCATCCGCGAAGTTGCCACCCGCGAGGCTGCCGGCGAGCAGGCCCTGTTGGTCCTCGAGGCTCGCCCAGGCGGTGCCCAGCAGCCGCGGAAGGGCGAGGACCATCAGCACCAGGCTGGCCAGCAGCAGCGGCACGGTGATCAGGACCCAGGCGGTGATGACCGCTCTGGCCCAAGGCTTCAGGGCCTGCGCTTCGGGTTCTGGCTTGCGCCAGTTCCATGGCAGGAGGCCCCGGAGCGTGGGTTTGATGCGTTGGAACAGGTCCGGCACGCCCGTCGCATCGGCAAGGATGTGGTAGCCGTCGAAGCGAAGCAGCGGCAGGAGCTGGCGGACCATCTGCAGGATCTGGGTGAGCACCACGAGCAGCAGCGCGTCGTAGCCGCTGGCCCACCAGATGCCCATGATGGCGACGGCGACGATCGCGTTGAAGTACAGGCCGCCGAGGTCCGTCCGCAACCGGCCCCCGCGTCCCAGCCGGTACGAGTCAGTGACGTCGGTGTAGAAGGCCGGCCAGACGAGGTACAGGCCGGCCCCCATTGCGCCCGGCGTGGCTCCTCCCCGGCGTGCAGCTGCCGCGTGGCCGAACTCGTGGAAGCCCGCGGAGAGAACAGTGATGGCGAAGATGAGCAGCAGCAGTCCGGGGTTGGCGAAGGCGTCGTGGGTGGCCGACCCCAGTCCCTTGACCATGAGTACCCACCAGCACGAGGCCAGGAAAGCCACTGTCACTGCTGCCACGATCAGCGGATGGAAGAGCGCTGCGAAGGGCGCCGTCAGCTTCCGCGTGCGCTCCGGGTCAGTGACCGTGTATCGGAAGCGCATGCCCAGCAGGGGATCGGACTTTCGGACTCCGGGCTGGGAGCCGTCGGCCAGCCGCAGCAGCCCCAGCGGCAGCAGCTGGCCCTCGACCAGCGTTTGTATATTGTCGGCGCTAACCAGCTTCCCGTAGCGGTTGCCGGCGTATTCCGCGATGTCGACGGCATCCCGCTCGCCGTCAATGCCCTCCAGGACGAGGAAGAGCAACCGGGTCAGCTGGATGGTCTGGCCATCGGCGCGGCGGACCAGAAACGGGGCTTCCCGGTAGCCGGAGCCTTTGGCCTCGCCGATCAGCTGGACGCCATCCGCGCGGACAGGCGCCGTCGAGATCCCTGTGGACACGGAAGGGGCTGGCGGACCGTCCGTGTAGGACGGCCCGCCAGACGCAATACTCATGGAGGATTTACTGTTCGAGGTCGGACTGCTGGTCTGCAGTGGCAGTTGCCGAACCGTCGATGTTCTGCGTGATGATGGCGTCCTGCTGTGCCACGGCGAAGGCATCGCTGTCGATGGATCCGATGTTGGCTGCCACTGCGGCATCGATCGGCGCGGCTACGTTTGCGTTGGCTGCCACGGCGCCATTGATCGGCGCGGCAATGTCGGCGTCGGCGGCGAGATCCACGTTCACGTTCAGGAGGTCGCCGTCCAAGGCGCCTGCCGGGTCCACGGGAAGGGCGCCGACGTCGGGGAGTGTCCCGTCAGCCGCCGAATCGGCGCTCGACCCTTCCGGAGTGCCGCCGTCGGCCGTGCCGTCCGCAGTGCCGCCGCCCTGGGTGATCGTGCTGTCCTGGGCGGATTCGGCCGTGGCGTCGGCGGTAATTCCCTGGTTGATGATGACCCCCTGATCGGCAAGGGCCTGCGACTCGGAGCCGAAGGAGAGGACGTTGGCGGAAGCTGCCGCGTCAATCGGGGCAGCCACGTTGGCGTTCGCCGCAACGGCGAGGTCGATTGGCGCCGCCGCGCTGATGCCGAGGTCGAGGTCGGCATTGAGATCGAGTACGGATGCGACTTCCTTGTCAGGCAGGGGAGTGCCTGCCTGCGCGAGGAGCTCGTCATCGGACAGTGGCGTCATTCCCTGTTCATTGCTCACGCTATGCTCCAGTTCCGGCACCGGGTTCCCTGCCCCCAGCGGACAGGTGCCCCGAACATGCCCATTGCATAATAGTAAGCATGATGAGTATCTCCGTGAACCCGGTGCTGCGAGGAGGCCACCCCATGAACTGGTGGGAGGCAGCGATCGCCGTCATCGGCGGGATCGCCCTGATCTACGCCGCGTTGTTGGTCCTGCTGGCCCTCTACGCCCGTCGTCACCCGGAAACGGTCGGCATGAAGGACGCCCTGAGGCTGCTGCCGGACTTGCTCACCCTGCTGCGCCGCCTGGCCGCGGACCGGACCCTGCACCGTGGAATCCGCGTGCGGCTCGTTCTGCTGCTGGGGTACCTCCTGATGCCCATCGACCTGGTCCCGGACTTCCTGCCCGTCATCGGCTATGCCGACGATGTCATCATCGTGGCCTTGGTGCTCCGCTCAGTCATCCGCAGGGCCGGCAACGAACCGCTGGAACGCCATTGGCCAGGCAGCCCGGCCGGCCTGGCGCTGGTCCAGCGCCTGGCCGGCACGACCGCAAGCCAGCCCTGAGGCCTACTTCAGCCCCGCGCCCGGGAGGAGCTCCGTGGCCCCAAGGGAGTCAGCGATGAAGGCGTAGTCCCAGGCCCGTTCGCGCCACTGCACGTACCGGCCGGAGGCACCTCCGTGGCCGCCGTCCATTTCGATCTTCATGACGATCGGCTCGGATCCGGTGGTCTTGTTGCGCAGCTCCTGCACCCACTTGGCCGGTTCCACGTAGAGCACCCGGGTGTCATTGAAGGATGTCACGGCGGCGATCTTCGGGTAGGCGGCCTCGCGGACGTTCTCGTAGGGGGTGTACGACTTCATGTACTGGTACACCGCGGGGTCGGTGATGGGATTGCCCCACTCCTCCCATTCCAGCGCGGACAGCGGCAGCTCGGGGTCCAGAATGGTGTTCAGTGCATCCACGAATGGCACTTCGGCCACGACGGCCGCGTACTTCTCCGGGGCGATATTGGCCACGGCGCCCACGAGCAGCCCGCCGGCGGAGCCGCCCAAGGCCGTGATGCGGTCCGGCGCGACCCAGCCAGAGGCCGCCAGCCAATCAGTGGCAGCGATGAAGTCCGTGAAGGTGTTCTTCTTGCTGAGCTTCTTGCCGTCCTCGTACCAGTGCCTGCCGAGTTCGCCGCCGCCGCGGATGTGCGCAATGACGAAGACGATCCCGCGGTCCAGCAGTGACAGCCGGGCGATGCCAAAGCCCGGATCCATGCTCAACTCGTAGGAGCCATAGCCGTAGACCAGGCCGGCCGCGGTGGAGTCCCGGGCAACCGACTTGTGCCGCAGGACCGAGAGCGGAATCCTGGTCCCGTCCGCGGCCTCGGCCCATTCCCGCGATGCCACATAGTCCTCCCCGTTGTAGCCGCCGAGCACCGGGCTCTCCTTGCGGAGCAGCAGTTCACCGGCCGGCTGCTCCGGGGTGGGCAGCACAAAGTCATAGACCCGTGACGGGGTGAAGTAGGAGGTGTAGCCCAGCCGGATTACCGGGGCCTCGTAGTCGGAGCCGCCAACCCCGGCCGTGTACAGCTCCTCGTCAAACGCCGGTTCAACAGGGGGTTCCTGGGTGGCCGTGCCGAGTCCCGCGAGGGAAATCACCTGCACGCGCTCGATGGTGTCCTTCCGGACCGAGACCACCAGATGCGTGGAGGTGACTCCCGCGCCGTTGATGCGGACGTCGTCGGAATGCTCGACGACGGTGGTCCACTGCTGCTGGGCCAGCGGTTTGGCGAGTTCGGCCGGGTCCACCAGTGAGACCATCGAGTTCACTGCGTTCCGGTTGTGGGTGATGACGATGCGCTCATTTTTCTGCCCGTCCGGGCCCTCGAGCAGGAACGGTTCGGCCTCGTAGAGGACGCGCTCGCCGCGGGGGATCACGGTGGTGAGGGTGGCAGAGGGGTCGTCAAAGCGCAGAAGCCGCGTTTCGCTGTACTCGGAGCAGCCGATCCCCAGCACAAGGTGGCGCCGGTCGGAGGAGAGTTCAAAGCCCAGCCACATGGCGACGTCGTCCTCCTGGTAGATCACCTCATCCTCGGTGACGGGCGTGCCCAGAACGTGGGCCTTGACCTGGTACGGGCGCCAGGAATCATCCACCACGGTGTAGAAGATGCGGGTGCCGTCCGGGGAGAAGGAGACGCCGTAGAAGGTGTTCTCGATGATGTCCGGCAACAGTTCTCCGGTGCGGAGGTCCTTGATGCGCAGCGTAAAGCGTTCGTCGCCCGAGTTGTCCACGGCGTAGGCGTACAGGTTTCCGTCCACGGTGACGGCCGAGCCGCCCACCGAGAAGAAGGGCTTGCCTTTTGCCTCCACGTTGCAGTCGAGCAGGACTTCCTCGCCGGGAATTTCGACGCCGGCCTCCACCGCCGGGGGTGTCCAGTCGGCCACCCTGTTGCCGGTGTCCTGGGCACGGACGCGGCACTGGATGCCGTACTCCTTGCCTTCCACGGAGCGGCTGAAATACCACCAGCCGTCCTTGCGGTTGGGGACGGACAGGTCTGTCTCCTGGGTGCGGCCCTTGATCTCCTGGAAGATGGCATCCCGCAGCGGTTCCTGGTGGGCGGTGACGGCTTCCTGGTAGGCGTTCTCGGCCTTCAGGTGGGCCACGACCTCGTCGGATTCCTTCTCCCGGAGCCATTCGTAGTTGTCCACGAACGTGTCGCCGTGGTGGGTGCGCTCGGCGGGCACTTTCCTGGCGACGGGAGGCGCAGGGGTGGCCGCGGCGGGGTTGTCTGCGGGGTGCTGCAGTGGAGTCTGGGTCATTCCCTCAATATATAGATCCGCACTGACAATTGGGTGGCCGTTCGCTACCGGGGGAGCGGGAACCTGGCGGCCGGCTTGAACCCTGTTCCCGCCGCGGGCGCGGGCGTATCCTGAACTCGCGTCCGCAAACCGGAAATCATCGAGCAGCCGAGGGGGAGCCATGACAATTCCGCCAGTGCACGAACCCGAACCATTCCCGCCTGAACCGGGTCCCGATCCCATGCGGCCCAATCCGAACGGACCGGATCCGTCCGGCCCTACGCCGCCGCCCAGTCCGTTCCCGACGCCCGAACCGCCGGGACCGCTCCCCGTGCCGGACCCCGGCCCGGCCCCGCTGCGTCCGGACCCCACCAGGGACTGAGTCCGCCCGTTAGTTGCCCGCTGTCCGCCTTGTACGCCGGCTGGGTGAGCTTGCCGAAACGCTTTTCGAGAAGCCCGCCCAGCCGCCGTCGTGGTTTCTCCGGCCCGGCAACAGGGCGCTGTGCGGCAATTCAGAAACATTCGGTCTTTTGGCTGTTACCTGAATCACATTCGGGCTATGGTGGTTTCCGGTCGCAGCGTCGCGGCCGTGCATGAGGGGAGATGTTCTTTGAACGACAAGCTTAAGGTTTTGGTCCGACTCGATCTCGAATGCGGCGAAGCCCAGGTGGCCGCGCAGGGAAATGTAACCGCCCGAAGCATCCAGGCTCTCTACGTCGTCATGAAGCGCGCCAACCATCTGAGGGAAGGCCTGCAGCTCGTCGTGGACGTCAGCCACGCGCACGTTGAACCCTCGGCGCTGGAGCAGCTTCGTAAATGCTCCGAATCGCACCACCTGCCGCTGTCTATCGATCCGCAGCAGTCCGAATGCAATGTCCGAGTCCTGGCACCGGCCGACGCCGGGCTGCTGGAAACCTCCGCGCGAAGGGCACCTCTGGCCGTCGCGGCCTAAGACTCGCGGCTCAGGGGCCCGCCTAAAGGTCCCGGCTGAACGGTGGGCCGCTAAAACTACTCGTCGGGACTTGGGCTCCGCACGTCACGGGACCCAATGTCCGCCGCCCCGAGCACATCGGCGGCCGGGGAGTGCGTCGCCTCGTGTTCACGCACCCGGAGTTCGGGGTGGTGCAGGTCCAGGGCAGGCCGCTCGGAGCGGATGCGGGGCAGGGACGTGAAGTTGTGGCGCGGCGGCGGGCAGGATGTGGCCCACTCCAGTGAAGCGCCGAAGCCCCAGGGATCGTCCACCGTCACCCGCTGGCGGCTGCGCGCCGTGATGAAGACGTTCCAGAGGAACGGGATCAGCGACGCGCCGAGGACGAACGAGGAGATCGTGGAGAACTGGTTCATCCCGGTGAAGTTGTCCTCCGGCATGTAGTCCGCGTAGCGGCGCGGCATGCCGAGCACGCCCAGCCAGTGCTGGATGAGGAACGTGCCGTGGAAGCCCAGGAACAGCAGCCAGAAGTGGATCTTGCCGAGGCGCTCGTTGAGCATCTTGCCTGTCCACTTCGGCCACCAGAAGTAGAAGCCGGCGAACATCGCGAACACCACCGTGCCGAAGACCACG
>NZ_JAFHKT010000128.1 GCF_017052465.1 Arthrobacter pascens | reverse complement strand
TCGCGTTTTTCTCGTCAACAGTGAAGCGACGATTGGAATGGCGGACAGGAATAACAAAATCCATCAAAGACCTTCCCCGCCCCGAGTGCCCCGTCCGGTATAGACAGAAACCTGTCACACAAGAGCCTGACACACAGGGGGGCAGCGACGCTTGTGCGGGCCAGGGCCGGTCAATCCCGGCAGACCGGCTCGTTTGTCCACATACGCGACGACGTCTCTCCGACGCTGGAACAGACGCGTGCACTCTTGGACCATGAAACACGAGGATTTGCGCCTCATGATCGAGGCACGTTGGCCCGGGGCTCCCGTCGCCTCGACCCGGCAGTTGGCCTCAGCGGGCTTGGAGGAACGGGCACTGACCGCGGCCGTGCGGGGCGGCGTGTTGCTGCGGCTCCGTCGAGGAGCATACGTCCGGAGTTCACAGTGGAACCAGGCCAAGCCCTGGGAGCGGGACAGCCTGCGTATCCACGCGCACTACGAATCCACGGGAGGCGCCGCGTGCTACAGCCACACCAGCGCCGCCCGGCTGCAATCGTGCCAGGTCTGGAACGGCGGGCCACTCGTGCATGTCACCACGAGCTATGCGAACTCTTCGACGAGCACGGGCCCCGACGTCAGGACCCACCGCCTCCCGCTTGACGCCTCGGAGGTCAAAATCCTGCAGACCGCAGAGGGCCGGGACTTTCAGGTCACCACCCTGGAACGGACCGTGATCGACTGCGCACGGATCCTTCGGCCCGATGCCGCCGCCGTCGTCGGCGACGCCGCCCTGCGGAAGGGGGCTGATCTGGCCACGATGCGGAGGATGCTTGAGGACAGCCCGGTCAAGCGGGGGAGCAGGCGCGCCGCTGCGGTGCTGGACTCGCTGGACGGCCGCGCGGAGTCAGCGGGCGAAACCCGGACCAGGCTGCTCCTGCGTTCTTTCGGTGTCGTCGGCTTCCAGCCCCAGTACGAACTGCCAACGACATCTGGCCTCTTCAGGGCCGACTTTGCCGATCCAGCCCGCCGCGTGATTATCGAGTTTGACGGAAAGGCCAAGTATGCAGAATACGGTCCCACCGACCAGGTATTGCTGGCGGAGCGGTCCCGCGAAAACGCCCTGGTCGAGGCAGGCTGGATTTTCCTGCGCCTCGAATGGCAGCATCTGGATGCACCCATGGAGCTGCGTCGCCGGTTGCAGGCCACACTTGCCCGGGCTGACATGCAAAAGCGGCCCCGCACCGCATGAGCGGCCCTGGGCGGGGCCGGTCATGCTGGGCGGGGCCGCTCGTGCGCGGGGGGGCTAAAGCGTCCCGGTCGCGATGTTCAGCATGCGCCGGAGCGGTTCGGCAGCTCCCCACAGCAGCTGGTCGCCCACCGTGAAGGCGCTGATGTACTCCGGGCCCATCTCCAGCTTGCGGATACGGCCCACCGGGATGTCCAGCGTGCCTGAGGCCGCCACGGGAGTGAGGTCGGCCATCGAGGCTTCCTTGCTGTTGGGCACCACCTTCACCCACTCGTTGTCCTTGGCGAGGATGTCTTCGATTTCGGCGACGGACAGGTCCTCGCGCAGCTTGAGGGTAAGTGCCTGGGAGTGGGAGCGCATGGCGCCGATCCGGATGCACAGCCCGTCCATGATGACGTGGTTGTCATTGGAGGTGCCGAGGATCTTGTTGGTCTCCACCCCGGCCTTCCACTCTTCCTTGGACTGGCCGTTGCCCAGGTCCGCGTCGATCCAGGGGATCAGGGAACCGGCCAGCGGCACGCCGAACTGTGTGGCGTCGATGTCGGTGCGCTGGTGGGCCAGGACCTTGCGGTCGATGTCCAGGATGGCCGACGCCGGGTCGTCCAGTTCGGTGCTGACCTCGGCATTGAGCGTGCCGAACTGGCTGAGCAGCTCGCGCATGTGCCGCGCGCCGCCGCCGGAGGCGGCCTGGTAGGTCATAGAGGTGCCCCACTCGACGAGGCCGTTCTTGAAGAGCCCGCCGAGGCCCATCAGCATGCAGGACACGGTGCAGTTGCCGCCGATGAAGTCCTTGGTGCCGTTGGCCAGGCCCTTGTCGATGACGTCGCGGTTGATCGGGTCCAGCACGATGATGGAGTCATCGTTCATCCGCAGGGTGGAGGCGGCGTCAATCCAGAGGCCGTCCCAGCCGCGGCTGCGCAGCTCGCCGTGGACCTGCTTGGTGTAGTCGCCGCCCTGGGCGGTGACGATAATCGGCAGCTTGGCCAGCGTCTCGACGTCGAACGCGTCCTCGAGCTTGCCTACCCCTTCAGCAAAGGAGGGGGCGGCACCTCCTGCGTTTGAGGTGGAGAAAAATACCGGGTTGATGTTGGCGAAGTCGCCCTCGTCCTGCATGCGCTGCATCAGGACAGAGCCGACCATGCCGCGCCATCCGACCAGGCCGACGGAGGGGGTAGCTGCTGTAGTCATTTGGCCAGTTTAGACTTTGGAGCGCCGGGGCGCAGTCGGTTACGTCACTCCGGCCCCGTCGGCCTGGTGCGGTCCTGGCCCGGGCGTCGTTGGGCGCGCTATTCCACCGGCCGCGGCAGATTCCGGGACTTGCGCAGCTTCTCGGCCCTGCGTTCCTTGAAGTAGCTGGACCAGCCGGCAAAGAGGGGAAAGAGGATCAACAGGTACATCCACCAGATCTCCCCCAGAATATGCCACTGGTCGGTGAGGGCCATTTGCACAATCCCATAGAGCATGCCGCCAAAAGCCAGGCTGATCAGGACAGCAAGGACCAGCAACCCGGCCGAGCTGTTCACGGGCTTCACCACGCTCAGGCCATCGTCCTTGCGCACGCCGTACTCGGCGGGCGTGTAGCCCACGATCTCGCCGTTCTCGGCGTGACGGTGGATCAGCTGATCGTCAGAGGGCGCAGACGGTACGTAGCCCGGGTCCTGGGGGACCCCTTCGCTGCGCCTAGCCACGGGCATCCTCAAACGCAGCCAGCAGGCCGGCGTCGTCAAGGCGTGGAGTCTCGGCGACCTCGTCCTTGTCGAAGTCCGGGATGCCTGTGGTCCAGGAGCCCTCTTCGCGCCGGACCAGAAGGTGCTGCTCGGAGTCCACGGTCTTGAACACGAGATAGGCCGAGCCTGCGGGATTCTCTGAGACGTGCTGCTGGACGATGCGCAGGATGGCTTCCGCCGAGGACAGGGAGGGGTCCTTGGCGAACACGAACCATGTTCCGAGCAGGCGTGGCTGGAGCATGATGGCCACATCGGGCGCTTCGATAAAGGCCACGTTGTCCATGCTGTCGCCAGTCAGCAGGGAAATCTCAGTCCAGCGGGTGGCCTGGCCCAGTGCTGTGGCGACGGCAGCGGCGACGCCTTTCACGCCGAGCTCGCCGTCATCATCGACAGTGGCCAGGTCCCGCGCCAACAGCGAGGAGGCACCTGCCGTGGACAGGGTGACGTCGTCGACCATTTCCTCCGCGCGAAAGACGCTGACGGAGCGGTCCCGGGCCGGGCCCTCGAACACGTTGAGCAGATACGCGAACTCGCCCACGCCGAAGCCGATGACATCGACGCCGAGCCGCGGCTCCACCTGGGTTTGGTCCTGAACGGTCATGCCTGTCTCCTAATCGCCGATTCCAAGGAAATTGCCCACGGACTTGACGCCGTCGCTGAGCTTGTCCGCGGTGTCGCTGACAAACTTTCCGGGATCCTTCACAGCGTTGGCTACGCCTTCGCCAATGTTCTTTCCGACACTGCTGATGGTGTCCCAGTTTTCGTAGACGAGCACTCCAACACTGGCAACCTGGCAGACCGTACCGGCGGGTGGCGGCAGGAAGCAGCCCACTCCCAGGCCAGCCTTGAGCGCGCTGCCCACCCCACCCTTGATATCGCCGTTGGCGAAGCTGTTGACCGAGTCAACGGCGCTGAAGCCGACGCCGGCCCAGCCCAGCCCGCGGGCGAGGCCGCCCTTGCCCAGCCATTCGAGCTTGGTGTTCTTACCGATCCATGGCTTCTCCTCCAGCAACGGGGCGAGCCTGGAAAGCCCCTTGTACTGATGGAGGTTCTTCAGCGAGGCAATGTCCGTTGCCTTGTCGATGATGCCGATGCCGCGGTTTGCGTTCGAGTTCCTCAGGAGGCCCTCGAGGGCGGTATTCCCCTTGGTGGTCTGCAACAGGTTCCGGCCATCAAAAACGGGGCCGCCGAGCCGGTGCCGGCCCTTCGTCAGTAACGCCTGAGCCAAGTCCGCCCGCTGGTTCTTCAGCACCCAGCCGTACTGTCCCACGTGCTTGGCCAGGGTAAGCGGAGCTTTAAGGTACTTCTGGATGGTCAGGCCGGTTCTGAGCGCCCCGAGGCCGCCAAGCAGCACGCCACCCACCACCCCCGCCAGGGTCCCGCCGGGATCGCTGAGAGTGCCCGGCCCGCCCCCGGACCCGGGAGCCGCGTCGCTGGCCTTCTCCTGCTCGTTGGCGTTGTCCAGCAGCCTTTTTGACTCGTGTTTGAGGGCGCGTGCCGTCTGCTGGATAAGGGCCCGGTGTTCGGTATTCCAGGTTGAGCGGAACTGGCTGGCGTCAGTGCCCTTCCACGACGGCGTGCTGTTGATCTGGTTGGTCAGGTGTGATGACGTCTGCAGCAGGTTGTCGGAGACCTTTCCGAACTGCTGTGCGAGTGTGCGGAGTTGCGCCACATCCGCGCCCCACAAGTTGCCTGCCACTGTGGCATCATCCCCCAAAGTTTGAGCGTTCTGTGTCTGAACGGTTGCTGCTGAGTCCTGCCAACACTGTAGTTGCCGCGCGCCGGCGTCGCGATGGGCAGCCCTCCCCATCGCGGTGGCCTACTGCCGGTCGGTCTCTTCCAGCACGGCATTCTTGCGGGCGCGGAGTGCAAAGAAGGCCCCGAAGGCAAACGCCTGGGTGACCACGACCAGCACGATGATGCCGGCGATCTTGTTTCCGCCGAGGATCATGGTCAGGCCGACGATTGCTGACAGCAGGGCCAGCAGCGGCAGGAGCATGTAGCCGAGCACAAAGAGTGTTTCGGGTTTCTTGAGCATTGTGTCTAACCTTCTCTGCGGTTCCATTTAGTGAACCGGTAGCGTGTGCCGTTGGCCGCCGTCAGCCAGCCTTCGCGGGGCACGGAGTCCTCGGCAGTCCACGCGGCGCCAAGCTGGGGCGCGTGGGTGTCGCCGTCGGCCTCCACATCGATCGTGGTGACCACGGCAATGTTGGCGAGGTCCACGGACTGGCTGAAAATCTCGCCGCCGCCCAGGATCCAGATCGTCTCGCAGCCCGGCGCGAACTGCGACTCCAGGAGCGCATCGTCAAGGGATTTAACGACGACGGCGCCCTCCGCCTCGGGCGTCCCGGCCCAGTCTTCCTGCCGGGTTATGACGATGTTGGTCCGGTTGGGAAGCGGCCGGTACTTTTCCGGGAATGACAGCCACGTTTTGCGGCCCATGATGACCGGATGCCCGCTGGTCACCTTGGTGAAGTGCTTCAGGTCCTCCGGCAGGTGCCACGGCATGTCGCCGTCCCTGCCGATGACGCCGGACGTGGTTTGCGCCCAGACCAGCCCGATCCCGGTGGTGTTCGCAGCGATGTCGTCGCTGAAGGCCTGCGGATCCATGGTCTCCTCGGTGCTCATACGGCGATCGGTGCCTTAATCGTGGGGTGGTGGCGGTAGCCGAGCACTTCGAAGTCATCCAGCGTGTAGTCGAAAATCGAGGCCGGCTTGCGGGTGATCTTCAGCTGCGGATACTCGTAGGGCTCACGGTCCAGCTGCTTCAGGACCTGGTCCATGTGGTTGTCGTAGATATGGACGTCGCCGCCGGTCCAGACGAACTCACCGGGTTCCAGCCCGGTTTGCTGGGCCAGCATGCACGTCAACAGCGCGTAGGAGGCGATGTTGAACGGCACGCCCAGGAACATGTCCGCCGAACGCTGGTACAGCTGGCATGACAGCTTGCCGTCGGCCACATAGAACTGGAAGAAGGCGTGGCACGGCGGGAGGGCCATATCCTTGAGTTCCGCCACGTTCCAGGCCGAGACGATGTGCCGGCGGGAATCGGGGTTCGCCTTCAGGTTTTCGACGAGCTCCGCGATCTGGTCGATGTGCCCGCCATCGGGTGTGGGCCAGCTGCGCCACTGGACGCCGTAGACGGGGCCGAGTTCGCCGTCGGCATCTGCCCACTCGTTCCAGATGGTGACGCCCTGGTCCTGCATCCACTTGACGTTTGTGTCGCCGCGCAGAAACCACAGCAGCTCGATGGCCACTGACTTGAAATGCACACGCTTGGTGGTGATGAGCGGAAAGCTTTTGCTCAGGTCAAAGCGCATCTGGCGCCCGAACACGCTGCTCGTGCCCGTTCCGGTGCGGTCGGATTTGTGCGTGCCATGGGCCATGACATCGCGCAGGAGGTCTTCATAGGGCGTTGGGGTGCTCACCCGTCCAGTCTAGTGGAGTGGCGGCCTGCCGCCCGGGAGGGCATCCGCCTCAGTCGTCGAACGGCTTGAACTGTTCCACTGCGACGATCTTGCTTTTGCTGCCGTGGGCGACGTGGCAGATGATCATTTCCCCGGGTGCCAGATACGGGTCGGCCACGGGGAGCACGCCCTTCAGCCTTGCGCTCATGGAGTCACTGAGCTGCTTCAGGACGGTGGGCAGCGCCGGACGGTGCGTGCACAGCACCACGGCCCGCTGCTTGTCGAACAGCGCCTCAACGGCCGCCGCCGTCTTCTTCGGGTTCCGCGCGTGCCGGTGCTCGGTCAGGGCGTCCACGAGCTTCACCTTCGCGTCGTAGGCCTTGGCATAGGGCGCGATGGTGGAGACGCACCGCCGCCACGGGCTGCTGACCACACGCATCGGCTTCCAGGCCCGCAGGAGCCTGCGGACGGCCTGGGCCTGCCGGACGCCCGTGGCAGCGAGGGGACGTTCGCCTTCCGCCTTGGTCCAGGAGGACCGCGGCTTGGCCTTGGCGTGGCGGACGATGACCAGCGGCCAGGTGTGCAGCTCTTTCCTCGCATGCGCAGCGGCCAGGAACTCAAGGGGCACAACGTCGGTTGGATTGGACAGCAGGGACGCCGCCCTCTCGGGGCTGCACCACATGACGCTGTCCACCTCCTTGCCGTCAGGGAGGAGGTGGGCTCCGTTGACGACTTCCACCGCCCAGTAATGGACCACCTTCAGTCCTGCGCTCACGTGATAGTGGATCGGCGGGAGCGGAATGCCCAGCGGGGCCTGCAGCCCGATCTCCTCCTCGACTTCCCGGACGGCACACTCGGGGACTGTCTCGCCGGCGTCGAGCTTGCCTTTCGGCCACGACCAGTCGTCGTACCTGGGCCGGTGGATCAGCAGGACTTCCAGCTGTTCGTTCTTGACGCGCCACGGGATGGCGCCGGCCGCGGTAACGGCAATGGGCTCGCCGGGGTGGTCAGTCTGGTCGGCTACCGGTGAATCGCTCTTCAAACCCGGGTCCTACCGCCGGGCAACGGCGCGTTGGCGGGACCGGGAGGCCAGGAGCCAGGACTGGACGTCGTCGAGTTCCCTGCCGTCCTCGTCAAGGTGGTGCCGGGTCCAGTCCCCGCTGCTGTCCAGGTGCCAGCTTGCCGTTTCGGGGTCCATGTAGCGGCGCAGCATGTCCAGGACATACGTGGTGTCCTCGCCGCCGGAGAGCTGGACGAGCGCCTCAACGCGGCGGTCCAGGTTGCGGTGCATCATGTCGGCCGATCCGATGTAAACCACGGGATCACTCCCGTTGGCGAAGGCGAAGACGCGTGAATGCTCGAGGAAACGGCCCAGGACGGAACGCACCGTGATGTTCTCGCTCAGCCCGGGGATACCCGGCCGGAGCGAGCAAATACCGCGCACAATGACGTCGACCTTCACGCCTGCCTGGGATGCCCTGTACAGGGAGTCGATGATGGCCTCGTCCACCATGGAGTTGACCTTGATCTGCACGCGGGCCGGAATTCCTGCGCGGGCGTTGCGGATCTCGGTCTCGATCCTGTCGATGAGGCCGGAGCGCACCGAGCGCGGTGCCACGAGGAGCCGTTTGAACGTTGACTTCGGGGCGTAGCCGGAGAGCTGGTTGAAGAGCTTGGACAGGTCTTCGCCCACCTGCTCGTTGGCGGTCAGGAGGCCAAGGTCCTCGTAGTAGCGTGCCGTCCGTGGGTGGTAGTTGCCCGTTCCGATATGGCAGTAGCGGCGCAGCCCGTCCACCTCCTGGCGGACCACCAGCGACAGCTTGCAGTGCGTCTTCAGGCCCACGATGCCGTACACCACATGCACGCCGGCCTGTTCGAGCTTGCGCGCCCAGGAGATGTTGGCCTGTTCATCAAAACGGGCCTTGATCTCCACCAGGGCCAGCACCTGCTTGCCTGCTTCTGCGGCATCGATAAGGGCATCCACGATGGGCGAGTCGCCGGAGGTGCGGTACAGGGTCTGCTTGATGGCCTGCACCTTGGGGTCGGCGGCCGCCTGCTCCAGGAACGCCTGCACCGAGGTGGAGAAGGAGTCATACGGGTGGTGCAGCAGGATGTCGCGACGGCGCATGGCTGCGAAGACGTTCGCCGCCTTGGACGTTTCGGATTCGTTCAGGTAGCGGGACGTGTGCGGCACGTGCTTCGGGTAGTGCAGGTCTGCCCGGTCAATCCCCGCAATGACGGACAGCCCGCGGAGGTCCAGCGGGGCGGGTACCGAGTAGACCTCGGATTCCTCCACTCCCAGCTCCCGGATCAGCAGGGCCCGGATGTTGGGGTTGATGTCGTGGGTAACTTCGAGGCGGACGGGAGGGCCAAACCGCCGGCGCAGGAGTTCCTTCTCGAGGGCCTGCAGGAGGTTCTCGGCGTCGTCTTCTTCCACTTCCACGTCCTCGTTGCGCGTGACGCGGAAGGTGTGGTGCTCCAGGACCTCCATGCCGGCGAAGAGCTGGTCGAGGTGGACGGCAATGACTTCCTCGAGGGCGATGAACCGGGCAACGCGCCCCGGCACGGACCCTGCGCGGGGGCCGTCGATGGAGATCAGCCGCGGCAGCTGGTCCGGCACCTTGACACGTGCGAACAGCTCCTTGTCGCTGACAGGGTTGCGGACCACCACGGCCAGATTGAGGGAGAGCCCCGAAATGTAGGGGAAGGGGTGGGCAGGATCCACCGCCAGCGGCGTGAGGATGGGGAAGACCTTTTCCGCGAACATGACGCTGAGGCGGTGCTTGGCTTCGTCGTCGAGCTCGTCCCAGTGCATGAGGTGGATGTGCTCATACGCCAGCGCGGGCCGGATCTGCTCGGCGTAGACCTTGGCGTGGCGTTCCTGCAGCCTGTGCGCCGCGTCGCCGATCTGCTCGAGGACCTGGACGGGGCTGAGCCCGGCGGGGGATGGCACCGCGAGTCCGGTGGCGATCCGTCGCTTCAGGCCGGCCACCCGGACCATGAAGAACTCGTCGAGGTTGGAGGCGAAGATCGACAGGAAGCTGACCCGCTCGAGCAGGTAGAGGTTGGGGTCTTCGGCCAGTTCAAGGACCCGGGCGTTGAAGGCAAGCCAGCTCAGTTCCCGGTCCAGGAACCGGTCCGGGCTGATTTCGCCTTCGGGTTCCAGGATGGCGGCGAATTCCGGGATGTCGATGCGGTCCTGCGTGGCGCGGGACGCGGGCACTTCGGAGGAGCCGAAACGGGCACGCACGGGGGCCGCCTTGATTTCGG
Source organism: Arthrobacter pascens (assembly GCF_017052465.1). Taxonomy (GTDB): domain Bacteria; phylum Actinomycetota; class Actinomycetes; order Actinomycetales; family Micrococcaceae; genus Arthrobacter; species Arthrobacter pascens. Next base: position 110,932 of record NZ_JAFHKT010000128.1, on the reverse strand, counting down.
TCGTGGCTGATCCGGCGGATTCCGGTTGCATGCTCTCTCCTTGGTGCTGGGGGATTTAGCTTCAACCTTACAATCATCCGCCCCCGCGGGACCCGCAGATTTCGGCCGGACCTGGGTCAGCGCCGAATGATTGGATTAATGCCCGTCCAAGGGGCCGTACATGACGTCCACATCCCACCGGGTGAAACCCAGGCGGCGGTACAGCGCGACGGCCGGAGCATTGTCCGCATCCACGTAAAGCATGACGGCGTGCAGGCCCTGCTTCTGGAGGTGCCGGATGCCTGCGACTGTCAGCGCCTTGCCCAGGCCCATGCCCTGGGCGGCGGGCGCCACGCCCACCGCGTAGACCTCGCCGATCGCGGGGTGGTCGCCGTGCCGCGGGTGCACCTTGGTCCAGTGGAAGCCGAGCAACCGCCCCTTCCCGTCCTCGGCCAGCAGGAAGCCTGCCGGATCGAACCACGGCTCCGCCATCCGCGCGTCAAGGTCTGCCCTGCTCATGGAACCCTGTTCCGGGTGGTGGGCGAACGCCGCGCGGTTGGCCGCCAGCCAGGCGTCCTCGTCCCTGCCCGGCACGAAGGCGCGGAGCACCACACCGTCCGGAAGGCCGACGTCGGGCAGTTCGGCGGCCGCTGTGGCGAGCCGCATCTTCCACAGTTCCCGGACGGGGCCGAAGCCGTAGCGGGAGGCCAGCTCCGCGGCAGCTTCATGGTTGCCGTGGGACCAGGCCTTCAGCCCGTCGAATCCGCGGACGGACTTCAGCGTGCTCACGAGCCGGTCCGCCACGCCCTGGTTCCGGTAGCTCGGGTGCACGGCGATTTCCAGGACCCCGCTGGCGTCCTCCTCCTCGACCACGACGGCGAACCCCGCCAGGTCCTGGGCCGTGGCAGGATCGGAATCCTCATCCGGCGCGTAGAGGGCAAGGGTCAGCAGCGAGTGGGGGCCGGCGTCCGCGGCGCGCAGCGTGACCAGTGTCTGTTCCGAGATCGAAGGGTTGCCGTCCGACTCCTCTGCCGCTGACAGCAGGGTCCTGATGTCACGCAGCAGCTGTTCGTCCACACCGCCCTTGACGACGGTGACGGGCCAGTTCTCCGGATGGGCGAGACTCATGCTGTCAAGGCTATACGCACTGACGCCAGGTGTCCGATTTGGAGCCGCCGGGATGGCCCGGTATAGTCGATATCTCGTTCGGCTTCTGGAGCTGAATGTGAGGGGGATCCACCACTGGGGTGGCCTCGATACGTTCGACCCGTATGTCCTCCACTGAAGCAAGGCAAAAGGCCCGGACTCGAAAGAGTCCGGGCCTTTGTGTTTGCTTGGGATGTTGCATGAAATGGTGGGCCGGTCAGGCCTCGGCGAGTTCCTCGTCCTCCTGCTGGCGCACCAGCGTGAGCCGGTACCCGACGTTGCGGACGGTGCTGATCAGGTTCTCGTGGTCGGCGCCGAGCTTGGCGCGCAGCCGCCGGACGTGAACGTCGACCGTGCGCGTGCCGCCGTAGTAGTCGTAGCCCCACACCTCGGTGAGCAACTGCTGGCGCGTGAACACGCGGCCGGGGTGCTGCGCGAGGTACTTCAGGAGCTCGAATTCCTTGAACGTCAGGTTAAGCGCCGCGCCGTTGACGCGCGCCGTGTAGCTCGCCTCGTCGATGACGACGCCGGCGGCACGGATCTCGGACGGAGTGTCCTCCGCGTCCGGCACGGCCCGCGCCACTGAGAGGCGGATCCTGGCCTCCACCTCGGCCGGACCCGCGGAATCCAGGACGATGTCATCAACCGCCCAGGCGGACGACACGGCTGCCATGCCGCCTTCGGTGAGGATCAGCACCAGCGGTGCGCTGAGGCCTGTTGCCTTAAGGAGCTGAGTGAGGGACCGGGCCCCGACGAGGTCTTTGCGGGCGTCCAGCAGGACGATGTCGCAGGGGTCCGTTTCCAGCAGGGCAGTCGGTTCCGCCGGGAGGATGTGAACCCGGTGGTTCAGGAGCTCCAAGGCAGGCAAAATGTCCACCGAGGATCCGGTGCTGTTGGTCAGTAACAGGATGTGCGACATTGTTCCTCCAAGGGGCCGTCCGCGCATCATTGGGCGACTGAACCGGGCTTTCACCGGTTGGTACTGTGCTGCCGCAAGAAGCTCGGACACCCTGGCGGGCCAGTGTCTCCATTCCCCCTGCGGGAAGCGTAGCTGAGCTTTGAGTATACCCAACGGCTCTCCGGCAGGCACTGAATCGGGCCGGCAACGCGCCTCATTTGCGACATACGGCAGTCATATAGGGCAGGATTGAACCGTCAGGGCGCCAGCCCTGCCCGCCAAAGGCACAGGCCGCTAAAGACCAGGCCGCTAAAGACACAGGCCGCCAACGGGACAGCCCGTCAAGGGCACAGGCAGATGAGGACGCAGCGAACTTGAGTGCAGAGTCAAAGAGGAGTACGCCATGGCCGCGCCTGAGGTGAGCGCCGCCGCGCCTTCCGGGGCCGCCGTGGAGTCCTGGAGCATCGGGGTCATCGGCCTGGCGGGCCTGGCCGTCATCATCGCCAGTATTTACCGGACTTCGGATGTCCTTCTGGCTGTGGCGGTGCTCATTGCCCTGACCGTTGGCGTGGGCTGGCCGCACTACCTCGGCATACCGGCCAAGAAGACACTGGCGGCCGTGATCGGTCTTTCGGGTGCCGGTTCGGCCGTGGCTGCGGCCACCGTTCCCGCGCCCGGCTACCTGGACTGGACGCCCGGATTCATCGCCTTGGGCGTCATCTCCGTGTTCCTCGTCCAGCTCGTGCGCGGGACGGGCCAGGCGCAGCGGCTGGAATCAACCCTGGGCTGCTGCGTGGGCGTCCTCCTGTCCTGCCTGGGCGCAGGGTGGATCGCCGGGGCCCGGTTCAACGGCGTCAAGGAAATGATGCTCGTGGCCGGGGTGAGCGCTGCCGTTGCCCTGCTGGCCGGCCTGATCCGCTGGCCCGACAGCATCGTCGCCCCGTTGGGAACCATCCTGGCCGGACTTGCCGGACCGCTGGCCGGGCTCGTGCTCTCGGACGTTGCCGTGCTGCCCGCCGCGGTTTTCGGCGTCGTAGTGGGGGCGGTGCTGGTCAGCTTCCGGCGGCTCGTGACGTTGCGCGGTACCCCCCTGAACTTTCCGGCCGCCCTGGGGATGGGGCTGGCGCCTGTTTCGGCGGTTGGTTCACTTGCTTACTTCATAGACAAACTACTCATCTTCTGACGCGTTAGGATGGCACCATGTCCGTACTTGCATATGAAATTTTCTTCCTTGTCCTGCTCGGCCTCGCCAGCGTTTCCATGGCCTGGTTTGCCGGCTTTGTGGTCTATCGGCTGTTCAAGGGCCAGAAGTAGAACCGCTTCCCTGATAGCTGCTTCACGAGGTAACAGCTGTGCCTATTGAGATACCCACGGACCTGACTCCCGAACTGGTCCCGCTGTCCTGGCTCATTGGTGAGTGGGAGGGCCGCGGACGGCTTGGATCCGGCGACGAAGAATCTGAGCACTTCCTGCAGCACGTTTCGTTCACCCACAACGGGCTGCCGTACCTGCAGTACCGCGCGGAAAGCTGGCTGACCGACGAGGACGGCACCAAGCTCCGGCCCCTCACGGTCGAGACCGGTTTTTGGGCACTCGAGCGCAAACAGCTGGATGCCGACGGCGGTCCCGGCCTTATTCCCGCCGATATCGTGCCGGCGCTGAAGAGCGCCGACGAGGTGGAGGCACTGCGGAACAAGGACGGCGGGTTCGACATTTCGGTATCCATCTCGCATCCGGGCGGGATTTCCGAGCTGTACTACGGCCAGATCAAGGGGCCGCAGATCCAGCTGAGCACCGACATGGTGATGCGGGGCAGCCACTCCAAGGACTACAGCGCCGCCACCCGGATCTTCGGGCTGGTGGACGGGAACCTGCTGTGGCGGTGGGATGTGGCCGCAGGCGGTGCGTCCACGGCCTCGTCGTCTGCCCCGGGCAACGGCCTGGAAGCGCACGCCTCCGCGTTCCTGAAACGCGTCTCCTGAAAGCACCCGCCCATGGATGAAGCCCCAGTCCCCGCTGACTACAGCGACCTCAAGGCGCTGTTCTTCAACGGCACCCTCAAACGCTCTCCACAAAAGAGCAACACCGAGGGGCTGATCCGACTCAGCCGCCTCATCATGGAAAAGCAGGGTGTGGCCACCCGCGTCATCCGGACCGTGGACCATGACATCGCCAGCGGCGTCTACCCCGACATGCGGGAGTACGGCTGGGAGACCGATGAATGGCCCGAGCTGTATCCTGCGGTGCAGGAGGCCGACATCGTGGTTGTCGCCGGGCCCATCTGGCTCGGAGACAACTCGTCCCAGACCAAGAAGCTCATCGAGCGTCTCTACGCACACTCCGGGGAGCTCAATGCCAAGGGCCAGTGGGCGTTCTACCCGAAGGTGGGCGGCTGCCTGATCACCGGGAACGAGGACGGCATCAAGCACTGCTCCATGAATGTCCTCTACAGCCTGCAGCACATCGGGTTCACCATTCCGCCGCAGGCGGACGCCGGCTGGATCGGGCCCGTTGGCCCGGGCCCCAGCTATCTCGATGAGGGATCTGGCGGACCGGAGAGTGACTTTACCAACAGAAACACCACCTTCATGACGTGGAATCTCCTGCATCTGGCCAGGATGCTCAAGGATGCCGGCGGGATTCCCGCGTACGGCAACCTTCCGGAAGAATGGAAGGCCGGATCCAAGTTCGGTTTCGAAAACCCGGAATACCGCTGAGCTGTCCGGGAAGCCGGGCATGACAGAACCGGTGCGCGGACTCGCTGCACCGGAATACCCGCCAAGCCAAGGACGTTCCCTTCATATGACTATCAAGAGCCCTCTGTTGTCGCGCCCTGGCGCCGTCGAAGCGGCCGGCGCCGATGCCGGCGTCGCGTCCCATTACGGTGAGCCGCTGCGGGAGCAGCGCGCGCTCGCCGCGGGCACCGCCGTCGTCGACCTTTCCCACCGCGGCGTGGTGACCGTCAGCGGGCCCGACCGCCTGAGCTGGCTCAATACGCTGTCCTCCCAGCAGGTCACCAACTTGCAGCCCGGCGAATCCAGCGAACTGCTGCTGCTGAGCGTGCAGGGCCGCATTGAATTCGACGCCCGGGTAGTGGACGACGGCGGGACCACGTGGCTGATTGTGGAAGCCGCGGAGGCCGCCCCGCTGGCGGAGTGGCTGAACAGGATGAAGTTCATGCTGCGCGTGGAAATCGCAGACGTCTCGGAGGACTGGGCCGTGATCGGATCCACCAGGGCCGTCCCGGAGTGGTCCGCCTTGAAGGTCTGGCAGGACCCCTGGCCGCACGTCGCCGCCGGCGGGTACGCATATTCGGTGGTGGGCGAGGACGCCCACCCCGGCGCCGAGCGTCCCTGGTTCGAATACCTGGTCCCGGCCGCGGAGCTCGAAGCAACAGTGGCGGACCGGCCGCTGGCCGGCGTCTCGGCAGCCGAAGCGCTCCGCGTGGCGGCCTGGCGGCCCCGGCTCGGCGCCGAAACGGACGACAAGACCATCCCGCATGAGCTGGACCTGCTCCGGACCGCCGTCCACCTGGCCAAGGGCTGCTACAAGGGCCAGGAGACCATCGCACGCGTACACAACCTGGGCCATCCGCCGCGCCGGCTCGTGTTCCTGCAGCTCGACGGCTCCCAGCACACCATGCCGGAAGCCGGGAGCCCCGTGCTGCTGGGGGAGCGCAAGGTGGGAACCGTCACCTCCGTGGCCCAGCACTACGAGATGGGTCCCATCGCGCTGGCGGTCATAAAGCGTTCTGTCGGGCCGGATGAAATACTGACAGTCATGGACGGTGAAGAGCCGTACACAGCCGCGCAGGAAGTGATCGTGGCTCCCGACGCCGGGCAGGTGGTTGGCCGGCAGACCGGATTCCTGAGGGGGACCCACAAATGACAGACCAGACCGACCCGAACGCCGCGGGCGGCACCGCTGCCGGGATGGACGAAGAGACGCTCGAACTGGCGCACCGGCTCTTCGATGCCGCACGCAACGGGGAAACGGAGATGCTCCGCAGCTACCTCAACGCCGGTGCCCCGGCGACGCTCACCAACTCCGCCGGGGACTCGCTGCTCATGCTCGCCGCCTATCACGGCCATGCCGAGACCGTTCAGCTGGTCCTGTACCACGGCGGCGACGTGAACCAGGCCAACGGGCGCGGACAGACGCCCCTGGCGGGCGCGGTCTTCAAGGGCTACACGGACGTTGCCCGGGTGCTGCTCGACGCCGGCGCCGATCCCGACGCCGGAACCCCCTCGGCGCGCGCCGCCGCCGAGATGTTCGCCCGCCGGGACATCCAGGACCTGCTGGGCTAAGTCCTTGGAAAACGTCAGCAGGCCGTGGCCTGCCCTCTGGTCGATGGTCATCGGCTTCTTCATGATCCTGATCGACACCACCATTGTGTCCGTGGCCAATCCGAGGATCATGGCGGGGCTGGAGACGGACATCAATGCCGTCATCTGGGTGACGAGCGCCTACCTGCTGGCGTATGCCGTGCCGCTGCTCATCACCGGAAGGCTGGGTGACCGCTTCGGACCCAAGCGGCTCTACCTGGCGGGACTCGTCGTTTTCACCTTGGCCTCGCTGTGGTGCGGGCTGTCCGGCAGTATCGAGATGCTGATCGCGGCCCGCGTGCTTCAGGGCCTCGGTGCCGCCCTCATGACGCCGCAGACCATGGCCGTGATCACCCGGATCTTTCCGCCGGACCGGCGTGGAGCGGCCATGGGACTGTGGGGTGCCACCGCCGGCATGGCAACGCTGGTGGGTCCGATCCTCGGTGGCCTGCTGGTGGACGGGCTGGGCTGGGAGTGGATCTTCTTCATCAATGTCCCCATCGGGATCGTGGGGTTCGTCCTCGCCTGGCGTTTCGTGCCGTCCCTGACCACCCATCCGCACAGGTTCGACGTCCCCGGCGTGGTGCTCAGCGCCGTCGGGCTTTTCCTGCTGGTGTTCGGCATCCAGGAGGGCGAGACCTACAACTGGGGGACCATTTCCGGACCCGTGACGGTCTGGGGACTGATCATCAGCGGAATCGTGGTGCTGGCGCTTTTCGTCGGCTGGCAGGCCGTCAACAAAGGCGAACCGCTCCTGCCGCTGGGCCTCTTTAGGGACCGCAATTTCTCGCTCGCCAACATCGGGATCACCACGGTCGGCTTCACCGTCACGGCGTTCGGCCTGCCGCTGGTCTTCTACTACCAGATGGTGCGTGGCATGACGCCCACGCAGTCGGCTCTGATGATGGTGCCGATGGCGCTGATTTCCGGCGGCCTCGCCCCGGTGGTCGGCAGGATCATCGACCGGGTGAACCCGAAGTACCTCACCTCCGCCGGGCTGCTGCTCATGGCCGTGGCGCTGTTCTGGAACTCGGCCCTCATGCATCCGGACACCCCCGTGTGGCTGTTCCTGCTGCCGAGTGCCCTGCTTGGCTTCGCGAACGCGGGCATCTGGGCTCCGCTGAGTTCCACGGCCACCCGCAACCTGCCGCCGCGGCAGGCGGGGGCCGGGGCCGGCGTGTACAACACCACCCGGCAGATCGGCGCCGTCCTCGGCAGCGCGGCCATAGCCGTCCTAATGCAGGCCCGGCTCGCGGCGGAGCTTCCGGCCGCCGGCGCGCCGGGGGAACCCGGCGCGGGCGGGCCGGCCGGAGAGGCAGTCAGCTTCGGGGGCCTGCTTCCCGAGGCGCTGCACCAGGGATTCTCGACGGCGATGGGCCAGTCGATCATGCTGCCTGCGGCCGTGATCGTGCTCGGCGCCGCGGTGGCCCTCTTCTTCGCCCGGCCGAACCCGGTCCACGGCTGGGCCGGGCAGCAGGCGGCGGATGCAGAAAGCGCAGCAGCCAAGGCGCCCTAGCCGCCCCGCCTCAGCCCAGCAGCACGCTGGTCTCGATGCCGCCCGTGGCGAAGCCCAGGCTCCGCGCAATCGCCAGCGACCCCTTGTTGCTGACGTCGCTGCGCCACTGCAGCGTCAGCCCCGACGCGAGGGCCTCGTGGGCCGCGACCGACGCCGCCAGCGACCCCACTCCGCGGCGGCGCCACCGGGGTGCCACGAGCACGCCCATGTGGGCCAGGATCCCTTCCCACTCGGAGTACGCGCCGCAGGCCACAGGCACCCTGCGGCCATCCTCTTCGTGCAGGATCGTGTAGCGGTTTTCGAGGTCCGAAAGCCCCACTTCATTGACGTCGTCCGGCGGGCAGAGGCCCTCGAGTTCGATGGCCGCCGGGTTTCCGTGGGAGACGGTCAGCTCCCCGGAGGGCTGCAGCAGTGGCAGGTCGTCGGCGAAGAACAGTGCGGCGGAGCCCTGGCCGTGGCCGCCGTGCTGCCGTGTGATGGTCAGCAGGGTTACGTGCTGCGCCATTTCCTCGTCGGCGATTCCGGCGGCGGCGTCCAGTGCCCACTGCGGGCCCACGAGTGCGGAGCTGCCGAACAGGCGGACGAACTCCACGGCGCGGGCCGAATCGTCCGCCCTGGTGATACGCTCGCCGGTTTCCAAAGCGCTGGCGAAGGCGCCGTCGTCGAGCCCCAGCCGGCGTGCCCAGGCCAGCTGAATGATCGCGGCGGAATGGGACTCAAGGGTCATGCCTCCAGCCTACCGACCCGCGCGCCCAAGAGCCCCGGTCCCACACGGCTCCCTCCAGAAAGCGCGAACTGGCAGATAATGCCCTCAAAAAAGCAAAAACAGGGCATTATCTGCCAGTTCGCGGGGGCGAAGCGGCAGGCTTATCCGAAGAGGACCGCGGCTTCGTCGTAGCGGTGCTGCGGGACGGTCTTCAGCTTGCCGAGGGCCGCTTCGAAGCCCACGTGGTCAATGTCCGTGCCGTTCAGTGACACCATGGTGCCCCAGCGGCCTTCGACCACGGAGTCGACGGCGGCCATGCCCAGGCGGGTGGCCAGCACCCGGTCGAAAGCAGACGGAACGCCGCCGCGCTGGATGTGGCCCAGGATGGTGGCGCGGGTCTCGATGCCGGTCCTGGCTTCGATCTCCGGCGCGAGCTGGTCGGCGATGCCGCCCAGGCGGGGCCGGCCAAAGGTGTCCAGGCCGCGTTCGGAGTGCGGGGACTCCATGTGCTCCGGCACGAAGCCCTCGGCAACCACCACGAGCGGCGCACGGCCACGGTCATGGGCCTCGTTCACCCATTTGGTGATCTGCTCGATGCTGACCTTCTGCTCCGGAATCAGAATGGCGTGTGCACCGGAGGCCATGCCCGCGTGCAATGCGATCCATCCAACGTGGCGGCCCATGACCTCGGCGATCATGCAGCGGTGGTGCGACTCGCCGGTGGTCCGCAGCCGGTCGATGGCCTCGGTGGCGATCTGGACCGCGGTGTCGAAACCGAACGTGTAGTCCGTCGCGTCCAGGTCGTTGTCCACGGTCTTGGGGACGCCCACGATCTTCAGCCCTGCGTCTGTGAGCCGCTTGGCGGCCGCGAGGGTGCCTTCGCCGCCGATGGCGATGATGGCATCAATGCCGAGCCGTTCCATGTGGGCCTTGATGACGTCCGGTCCGCCGCCGTTCTCGAACGGGTTGGTGCGGGAGGTGCCGAGGATGGTGCCGCCCTGCTTGGCGATGCCCCGGACCAGCGTGCGGGGGATCGGGATGATGTCTCCCTCGACCACGCCGCGCCATCCGTCGAGGAACCCCACGAATTCGTGGCCGTGGATGGCGATGCCCTTCAGGACCGCGCCGCGGATCACGGCATTCAGTCCGGGGCAGTCGCCGCCGCTGGTAAGGATTCCAATTTTCATTATTTCGGCTCAAATCCTGGTTGAAGGTATACAGGCAGAGCGCCACGCTGAGCTCACATAGAGTCTAGTGGGCAGTGTGGGGAAGGACACAAACGGTTACATGCCGAGCCTCTTAAGCAGGGATGCCCCTGCTCCGTGGAGCAGGGGCACTGAACCCGTTTGGCCGCCACCGGCCGGAGAACCGCAATCGCCCGTCAGGGGCGGTTGCCGCGCTTCTCGAGGAAGGACTCCAGGGCGATGGCGTTGTTCTGGTCCGGCAGTACCAGCCATGCCGCCAGGTAAAACACCACGGCCGGACCGGGCAGGAGGCAGAAGATGAGAAAACCGATCCGGACGTAGGCGACGTCCACATTGAACTTGTCTGCGATCCCGCCGCAGACTCCGCCGAGCCAGCGCTGCGGACCGCGTTTCAGGCCGAGGCCCCTGACGATGCTGTAGAACTTTTCCATGTCTCAAGCCTTCCCGGTTGTGGGGCCGTTGTCACGTCGGCGGGCGGAAAGTAGTCCGCCGATGACCAGTGCGGCGCCGGCCCCGATCATGAGGCCGATCAGGACGTACGTGCCGTTCAGGACCACGATTCCCAGCTGGGAGATGATGATCAGGACGGCCAGCGCGAGGACCACGAGCCCCCAGACGATGGTCCCGACGCGTGCCGAGGCCGGGGCTGGCTCGCCGGACAAGGTCTTCAGCGGATCCGGAGCCTTGGAGGTGTCCGGCGTGGAGGAGGATTCCGGTGCGGGGTCGAAGCTGCTCATGTCAGTTTCCTTCCTGGATGGTGATGTTGCTGACCGTTCCGTCGATCTGCAGGATCAGCCGTGCGCCGGGCCTGTCTGTGTTGTAGCTGCTCTGCCTTGAGGTGATGCCGCCGCGCTGGTTCGTGCCTTCGTGGAGGTTTCCCAGCGTCATGTCGGCCCGGACGTCCACCGGCACGGTGCTCGGCAGGATGACCGTGACGTTGCTGGCGGTCACGTCCATGGGGACTACGACGTCGCTGGGCAGCGGCGCGGTCGCGTTCAGTCCGGTGAGGTCAACAGTTCCCCGGCCGCCCGTGATCTGGAACCCGTCGCGGGCCTGCTCGATGCTGGCGGGGTTCCAGTCTGCGTCCTGGAAGCGGAACCGTTCACCGTTCGGAACTGCGTTGAAGACGCCGCCGATGATTAGGGCGGCCACGGCGAAGAAGCCGAGTATCCCCGAGGTCCTGCCCCTGAGGCCCGCCAGCAGGATTCCCAGGCCAAGGACGGCGGCGCCGCTGGCCCAGACCACAGCGTTGGCGGAACTGCCCAGATCAATCACATTGCCGGCGTCGAGCGCCTTGAGGGAGCCTCCTACCAGCAGCGCCAGGCCGGCGGTGATGGCGACGGCAGGAGTGCCGGGTCCGGCCGGCTTTGATTTCGGTGCCGGAACGGGGGCGGGCACCGGGGCCGGTCCGCGGGGCGGCACGCTGCCAAAGCCGCCGCCGTACGGGGTGTTGGGGGCGTAGGGGTTATTGGGTGCGTACGGCGGGTTGGGTCCCGACGCCGGCCCGGCGCCGAAGGTGCTCGACGCGCCTGAAGCGCTGGAAGTGCCCGGCGAACCCGCAGCGAACGAGGCTGCAGAGCCGGTGGCGGGGGAGCCCTCCGCGGCTGTGTATCCATACGCGGAGCTGCTGTCCGCCGGTGTGTTGTTCATGGCTGCTCCAGTGCCCTTCCTGTCGCGCTGGGTGAGGAAATAGATGAGGTAAACAAGGCCGCCGATCCAGAACAGGGCCCAGAAGAAGCCGAAGCCGTCGCGGCCCCAGCCCCAGAAACCGCCGCCCAGGCCCGTGAAACCGATGACCGTGGTCACCAGGGCGCCTGTCATGCCGCTGGTCCAGCGGCCGGCGCCTGCCTCCTGCGTGTGGATCCGGCCGTCCGGTTCGGGCAGGAGTGCCCAGCCGATGCCGTAAAGCAGCACACCGATGCCGGCAAACAGGGTCAGCACGATGAAGACGCCCCGGACGATCAGTGGGTCGATGCCCATCCGCTCGGCGATGCCGCTCGAGACACCGCCGATCCAGCGGTCGCGTCCGCGGTTTATCCCGTGGCTGCGGATCCAGTCGAAGAAGTCCAGCTGCCGGGGCGGCTGGCCGTAGGCCGCGCCGAAGGCGGCACCGACGGAGCCGCCGGCCGCGCCGTGGTTTCCGGGCAGGCCGTGGGTGTAGAGCGGCGGAGGGAGCAGAGGCTCGGTCTGCGGGCCGGGCGCGGCGTCGTGCCGGGGTTCAGCGGGCCGGTCAGCCGAAGGCTCCGGCTGGGATGCTTCGGGGGAGTGCGCCTGGTCGTCAGACTTGTCGGCGGACTGCTGCCCATCAGAGGGGTTTGGGTTTTGCGAGTTCATACTTCGATACTGCCGTTCAGCGCTCTCCGTCTCTATTGGGGAGTACCCTGAGCCGCCCCTGACCTGACCCTGGTCCCGGCTGGAATGCGGTCCCCGGAACCCTGATCCGTGTTTGGATTGATGCATGACCACCGTTCCCGTCCGCCCGCCGCTGGTCCGCAGCAGCGACCGCATGATCGCCGGAGTCTGCTCCGGCCTGTCAGCCCACTTGGGCTGGCCGGTGCGCATGGTGCGGCTCGGCATGGCGGTGGCCGCGCTCGCCGGCGGCGCCGGGTTCGTCTTCTACGCGTGGCTCTGGATCATGGTTCCAACCGCAGACGAAGCCGCCCGGCGGAACGCCAGGCGGCCGGCGTCGCCGATTGCACCCGCGGTGAGCGGCCCAGCAGTGGACAGCCGCCCCGGGAGCAGCCCCCCGGTTGGCGGCCCCACGATTCCGTCCGCTACCGCCGACGCTCAACTTCAGCCGGCCACCTTCCCGTCCGCAATGTACGACGCCGGACCCTCCTTCCAGCCGACGGCGGCCGGCGCGGCACCCTTCACCGCCGGCGCGGCACCCGGCACCGCCAGTGCGTCCGCAGCGGGCACCGGCGCCTGGTTCCGGGTGCGCAGCATGCGCTACGGCAAGGAAATCCTGCTCGGTTCCGGATTGCTGCTCGTAGCCGGGATCCTGATTGCCAGGCTGCTTGGTGCGGACGTCCCGCTGGGGACGCTCATCCCCGCCGCCGCGATCCTCGGCGGTGCAGCCATCGCCTGGATGCAGCTTGATGAGACACGCCGCGCGGGCCTGGTGGACAAGACCAAGGCGGACCAGGCGGGCGGCTGGGCACGGCTGGCCGCCGGGCTGGCGCTCGTGGTGGCCGGCGTGCTGGTGATGGTGTCCGGCTCGGGCTCCTGGGAGCAGACCTGGCTGGCGCTGCTCGCGTCCGTGGCGGTGCTCGGCGGCGTGGCGCTGGTGCTGCTTCCCTGGGGCCTGAAGTTCTGGCGCGACCTCGAGACCGAACGAGCCGGCCGGGTGCGCGAGACCGAGCGCGCCGAGATCGCCGCCCACCTGCATGACTCGGTTCTGCAGACTCTTGCCCTGATCCAGCGCCGCGCCGGCAATGAGCACGACGTCGTGAGGCTGGCCCGGGCACAGGAGAGGGAACTGCGCGGCTGGCTCTTCAAGGACCCGGCCAAGGAGTCAGGTCAGCTCTCTGACAGGATCAAGGCCGCCGCTGCCGAGGTCGAAGACGGTCTCGGCAACGCGGTGGACGTGGTGAGCGTGGGCGACACCGTGATGACCGACCGGCACGAGGCCCTGGTCCAGGCCAGCCGCGAGGCCATGCTCAACGCCTCCCGCCACGGCGGCGGACCCGTGTCCGTGTACCTTGAGGTGTCCGACGGCGGCGTCGAAGTCTTCGTGAAGGACCGCGGAACAGGATTCGAACTGCACACGGTTCCGGAGGACAGGCTTGGTGTCCGGGAATCCATCATTGGCCGTATGAAACGGCACGGCGGCACCGCCGATATCAACAGCAGCCCGGATGGCACGGAGGTTCGCCTGAGGCTCCCTGCCGCCGCCGCTGAAAACGGGGAAGGAAAGCCATGAGCACGCCGGCACTGGACGGAACGCGGGCAGAAGGTCAGGGGGAAACCGTGAGGGTAGTGATCGTGGACGACCACGCAATCTTCCGTTCGGGCCTGAAAGCCGACCTGGATCCGCGGGTCATCGTCGTGGGTGAGGCGGGAACGGTGGAGCAGGCCATCGAGGTCATCGCCCGCACCCGTCCCGAGGTGGTGCTGCTGGACGTGCACCTCCCCGGCGGCCTGGGCGGCGGAGGGCGGGAGGTCATCGCCGGCTCGGCCGCGTTGCTGGGCGCCACCAAGTTCCTGGCGCTCAGCGTGTCGGACGCCGCCGAGGACGTCGTCGCTGTGATCCGTGCCGGCGCCCGTGGCTACGTGACCAAGACGATTTCCGGGACCGAGATCACGGACGCGGTCTTCCGGGTGGCCGGTGGCGACGCCGTGTTTTCGCCGCGGCTCGCCGGCTTCGTTCTGGACGCGTTCGGTACAGCCCCCGCCGACATTGCCGACGACGAATTGGACAAGCTCTCAGCCCGCGAACTCGAGGTCATGAGGCTCATCGCACGCGGCTACAGCTACAAGGAAGTGGCCAAGGAACTGTTTATCTCGATCAAGACCGTGGAGACGCACGTCTCGGCGGTGCTGAGGAAGCTGCAGCTCTCCAGCCGGCACGAACTCACCAAGTGGGCCGCGGAGCGCCGCCTCCTCTAGCCCACCCCAACGCTCCCTCACTTCCTGCCGCACAACCCCCGACGCTCCCTCACGTCCTGCCGCCCAAACGAAAACGCTCCCGCACCTTTTTGGTGCGGGAGCGTTTGAGTATTTCTTGCAGGATGTGAGGGAGCGCCCGTGTTTTTCCTGCAGGATGTGCGGGAGCGTTGGGGAAAGTTGCGGCGGGAAGTGAGGGAGCGTCTGCTACTGGGCTTTGCCAAGGAACTCCTGCAGGCGGGCAACGCCGGTGGCGAGGTCATCGTCACCGAGGGCGTAGGACAGCCGCAGGTAGCCGGAGGGGCCGAAGGCTTCGCCGGGAACTACGGCAACCTCAACCTCGTCCAGGATCAGCGCCGCGAGTTCGGCGGACGTCGCAGGCCGGACGGGACCGTTCGCCGTCGGGAACTCCTTGCCGAGCAGAGCGCGAACGTCCGCGTAGACATAAAAGGCGCCCTTCGGCGTCGGGCATTCAATGCCCTCGATGGCGTTGAGTCCGGCGACGATCGCCTTGCGCCGGCGGTCAAAGGCGACCTTCATCTCGTCGACAGCGGTCAGCGGCCCGGACACGGCAGCGAGGGCCGCGATCTGCGGGATGTTGGACACGTTGGACGTGGCATGGGACTGCAGGTTGGTGGCGGCCTTGATGACGTCGGCCGGGCCGATCATCCAGCCCACACGCCAGCCGGTCATGGCGTAGGTCTTGGCCACGCCGTTGAGGATGACAACTTTGTCGCCCAATTCGGGAACCGCCGTGGCGATCGAGGTGAAGGGGACGCCGTCGTAGGTCAGGTGCTCGTAGATCTCGTCGGTGACCACCCACAGGCCCTTGGCGGCAGCCCACTGGCCGATTTCCGCGACCTGTTCGGGGGAGTACACGGAACCGGTGGGGTTGGAGGGGGAGACAAAGAGCAGGATCTTGGTGCGGTCCGTGACCGCCGCTTCCAGCTGCTCCACGGTCACGAGGTAGTCCTGCTCGGGCCCGGCGAAAACCTCCACCGGCACACCGCCGGCCAGCCGGATGGCTTCCGGGTATGTGGTCCAGAACGGTGTGGGAACAATCACTTCGTCGCCCGGGTCCACGAGCGTGGCGAAGGTGTTGTACACGGCCTGCTTGCCGCCGTTGGTGACCAGCACCTGGGAGGGATCGGCCTTGTAGCCGGAGTCCCGGAAGGTCTTCTCGGCAATGGCCTTCTTCAGCTCCGGCAGGCCGCCGGCAGGGGAGTAGCGGTGGTACTTCGGCTGGCTGGCGGCTTCGATGGCGGCCTTGACGATGTAGTCCGGCGTGGGGAAGTCGGGCTCGCCTGCGCCGAAGCCAATCACGGGCCGGCCGGCCGCCTTCAGCGCTTTGGCCTTGGCGTCGACAGCCAGGGTGGCGGATTCGGCAATGGCGGAAATGCGCTGGGAAACGCGGGCGGCAGACATGGCGGGTCCGTTCTTCGATTGCAGCTCGATAGCTGAATGGTGGAATTCGACGGAATCTACTCTATGCTGTTCACCGGATCGTTCGAGGTGGGGCGCGGATATGTGACCGAATCCCGGTCAGGTTTCCTCCTCCGCCGCGGCAGTCCGAAATGAGCTGGTTCGACGTAAGCGAAGTTGTTGCGTAGACTAGTTCTCCGGTGTTGAAAACACGATGATGGCGTGCGCCTCAGGGAAGTCTGTGGGTCAAGCGCGGCGTGTATCAGTTTTCAATCCACAGGGATCAGTGTTGGTCCATAGGGTAGTGGCGCAATTGGTAGCGCAGCGGTCTCCAAAACCGCAGGTTGCAGGTTCGAGTCCTGTCTGCCCTGCGCAAGCTGTTCCGGCGGAAGCCGGAGCAAGCGCAGCAACCATGGTTCAGTTCAGAGCCGGGTAATCCGACATTGCGAGGATGAGTGAGGACCAGGTGACCGAAACAGCTGCAAGCAGCTCCAAGGGCCGCCCCGCAAAGAAAGCCGCCAAGGCAGGCTTCTTCGCTCGAATCGCACTCTTCGTCCGCCAGGTAATCGGCGAACTGAAGAAGGTCGTTGCACCGACCCGCAAGGAACTGATCAACTACACGCTCGTGGTGCTGGTATTCGTGGCCATCATGATGGTCATCGTCACCTTGCTGGACCTGGGCTTCGGCACCGCGGTGAGCTGGGTCTTCGGCGGTACGGCCCCCCAGGACCGCTAAGGCGATCGGTCCGCAGACTGCGTGGACTCTTCCGATTTTCGGAAGAGCTGCGAAGTGTGCGGAATTGAGCCATTTAAATAGGCAAGTTAGGCAATGAGGAAGCAGGAGACCAAGTGTCTGAGCACAAGCTCGAGGTAACTGAGACTGAGCTGGATGGGCCCGCGGACAGCGCGGCCGACGCCGCGGCTGAGCCCGTCGAAGGGTCTGAGGTTGAGTCTGCTGCGCCCGATTCCGACTCTGATGCCGCTGCTGAAGCTGGCGACGAATCAGACGTAGACGCCGAGTCTGACTCCGAGGACGAAACAGACGAGGCCGAAGGCGAAGAAGGCGACGAAGACTCGGACGCCCTCGCCGCCGCTGCCGCCAAGGCCGCCGTCGATCCAGCCGAAGAGTTCAAGGCCAAGCTGCGCCGCCAGGAGGGTGACTGGTACGTCATCCACTCCTACGCCGGTTACGAAAACCGCGTGAAGGCCAACCTTGAGACCCGCATCCAGACCCTGGACATGGAAGATTACATCTTCGAAATCCAGGTGCCGATGGAAGAAGTCGTTGAGATCAAGAACGCCCAGCGCAAGGTCATCAACCGCGTTCGCATCCCCGGATACGTTCTGGTCCGCATGGACCTGACCGACGCCTCCTGGGGCGCCGTCCGCCACACACCGGGTGTCACCGGCTTCGTGGGCAACGCCCACAACCCCGTGCCGCTGCGCCTCGACGAGGTCTTCTCCATGCTCGCCCCGGTCTTCGAGGAAGAGCAGGCCGAGAAGGGCAAGCCGGTCAAGCACGCCGCCACTCCCGTGGACGTCGACTTCGAAGTCGGCGAGTCCGTCATCGTCAAGGAAGGTCCGTTCGAGACCCTCCCCGCCACGATCTCCGAGATCAAGATCGAATCCCAGACCCTTGTGGTGCTGGTTTCCATCTTCGAACGCGAGACCCCGGTCACGCTGGCCTTCAACCAGGTCTCCAAGATCTAGCAACACCCACAGATTTCGTCCCGGACTGCCCGCTTTAGCAGTTCCAGGACGGCAGGCCGCCTCGCCATGGCGGTCAACCACCTGAGGCACGCTCCTGTGTCCCAGGACGTATTTGAGAGAAGGACCCTACATTGGCTCCCAAGAAGAAGGTCACCGGCCTCATCAAGCTGCAGATCCAGGCAGGTGCCGCCAACCCGGCCCCGCCGATCGGTCCTGCGCTTGGCCAGCACGGTGTCAACATCATGGAATTCTGCAAGGCGTACAACGCTGCGACGGAAGCCCAGCGCGGAAACGTCATCCCCGTTGAAATCACGGTCTACGAAGACCGTTCTTTCACGTTCATCACCAAGACCCCGCCGGCTGCAGAGCTCATCAAGAAGGCTGCAGGCGTCGCCAAGGGTTCAGCTACCCCGCACACCGTCAAGGTTGCCAAGCTGACCCAGGCCCAGGTCAACGAGATCGCCTCCACCAAGATGGAAGACCTCAACGCCACGAGCCTCGAAGGCGCAGCGAAGATCATCGCCGGCACCGCCCGCTCCATGGGCATCACCGTCGAGGGTTAATTCCCTCACCGCTGATACGGCGCCGGGATCGGGAAACCGACGACGACGACGGGCAGCACCGCCGGGAAACCGGCACCATTGAAACATTTGAATGTCGGAAATCCGGTTCGGATAAAAACAGCCGGACTACCGACTGTGGCAGGGCCCAGCGCGGTCCGCAGACCACAACTGCACAAGGAGAAATAAGCAGCATGGCAAAGCGCAGCAAAGCATATGAGGCAGCCGTAGCCAAGATCGAGGCAGACAAGGTCTACGCCCCGTTCGAGGCCATCAGCCTGGCGAAGGAATCCAACCCTTCCAAGTTCGACGCGACCGTTGAGGTTGCTTTCCGCCTGGGCGTTGACCCGCGTAAGGCTGACCAGATGGTCCGTGGCACCGTCAACCTGCCGCACGGCACCGGTAAGACCGCCCGCGTTCTCGTTTTCGCAACCGGCGACAAGGCTGAGGCAGCAATCGCTGCCGGCGCCGACTTCGTTGGCTCCGACGACCTGATCGAAAAGATCTCCGGCGGCTGGACCGACTTCGACGCAGCCGTTGCCACCCCTGACCTCATGGGCAAGGTTGGCCGCCTCGGTAAGGTCCTCGGTCCGCGTAACCTGATGCCGAACCCGAAGACCGGCACCGTGACGGCTGACGTCACCAAGGCTGTCAACGACATCAAGGGTGGAAAGATCGACTTCCGCGTCGACAAGCACTCCAACCTGCACTTCATCATCGGCAAGGTTTCGTTCGACGCCGTCAAGCTGGCTGAGAACTACGCAGCGGCTCTGGAAGAGGTGCTTCGTCTGAAGCCGTCGGCTTCCAAGGGCCGTTACATCCAGAAGGCCACGGTTGCCACCACGTTCGGTCCCGGCATCACCGTTGACCCCAACGTCACCAAGGTGCTGACCGAGGCTTAATCCTCGCGAACCGCCCGCCGGTATTCCGGCAGACACTAAAGGACCGCCCGGCACTGCGCCGGGCGGTCCTTTTGTTTTCGCGGATTCGCTGCAGGGATTCGGCATACGGGCCACCGGGTCACGAGAGCCGATCGCGGAGCCAGCGGATGACGGCCTCG
Source organism: Arthrobacter pascens (assembly GCF_017052465.1). GTDB lineage: Bacteria > Actinomycetota > Actinomycetes > Actinomycetales > Micrococcaceae > Arthrobacter > Arthrobacter pascens. The sequence continues at coordinate 91,800 of NZ_JAFHKT010000128.1, read as the reverse complement.
GCCTGTCGGCGCTGGAATGTCGGCAGGGTGGGCAGTCCCGGCGGGGACGGCAGGCGGGCGGCATCGGTGAAGTAGGCGCCCAAACCTGACCGATGCAAGCCCACGGCCAGTCCACGAGGACCGCCCCGCAGCCGGGCGTAATCAGGATGTTGTCCGCCCGCACATCGGTGTGGACCAGCGAACCTCCCTTCAGGTCCTCCAGCCCGGATTCCGCAAGCTGTTCGAGCACGCCGAGATTCTCCAGAATCCACGGATCACAGCCTGCGGGCGGATTCCTGCGAATCCGGGCCCAGCCCCTGAAGCCCCCGCCCAACTCCTCCGCCAGCGTGGGCAAGTGCTTCAGGGCCGCAGGGACAGGCGTCCGTGACAGCACCAAGAGCGCGTCCAGGACGGCCGCCAGTCCCCGGCGCGCCAGGGGACGTGCGGATGCCGGCCGTCCACATCGCTGAGGACCAGCGCCACCCAGTCACCGTCGTCGAAGGTTCCGAGCAATGCGGGCGCAGGCAGCGTGTCCGGCAGGGCCGCAGTGATTGCCGCTTCCCGCCGGTGGAGCGCCGGTGAGTGCTCATTCAGATGGGGGCCGACGGCCTTGACGAACGCCCGCCGGCCCGAAACCGTGCGCACCCTGTCGGCGGTCCCCGGGGAAAACCCGCCCTGTTGGGCTGCCGTCTGCACGACAGGCTCGCCCGGGATCTGTTCGACTCCGGTTTGAACGTGGTTGGGCAGATCAGGCCAGCTGATGCGGGGACTCCACTCCGGTTGCATGAAGACAACCTACCGGCTACCCAGGTTTCCACGGAGTCAAGGCCCACCTCTGGAGCGTGCGGGGCCACAAAGCTAGGCTGAACCGGTGACGACGATGTCTTACCGCATCGAGCCTCTGGTTCTCCCGGCCTCCCTCGAAGCGGCGGGCGCTGCCGACTTCCTGGAATACAGCGAGCTCAGCGACGCCCTGGTACTGGAAACGTGGGGCAACCTTGACCGCGCAGCTCCCCGCGAAGCCCGGCTCGAGGCGTGGAGGGACGACGACTACCAGCAGATGCGGCTTTTCTTCGTTCGCCTCGACGGACGCATGGCCGCCAGGTCGTGGATCAGGCTGCCGCTGAAAGAGAACCTCCAGGACGCCATGGTCCGGGTGGATGTGCTGAACGAGTTCACCGGCAGGGGCATCGGGCGCGCGCTGCTGCGGCACGCCGAGGATGTTGCCGCCGGCAGCGGGCGGACCACTCTGCAGAGCTTCACCGAGCATCCTCCCGAGTTCGATCCTGACGGGCCAGGGATCCTCAGGCCCGGCACCGGCACGGGCGGTGTTCCGGCGGAGTCCAGGGCCGTGCGGTTCGCCCGTGCTGCCGGCTACGCATTGGAGCAGGTGACGCGCTTCAGCGCCCTGGACATGCCGCCGTCGAACGGGATCCTGGACGCGCTCGAACAGGAAGCCGGATCAATCGCCGGGGACCGCTATGAGCTCATCAGCTGGACGGACCGCTGCCCCGATGAATATGTGGACCAGATGGCGGTGCTCATGTCCCGGATGAGCACCGACAGCCCCGCCGGGGCCCTCCACTACGATCCGGAAGCGTGGGATGCCAAACGGGTCCGGCACCTCGAGGATGAGTGGAAGGCAACGGGGCAGGAGTCCCTCGTTGCCGTGGCACGGCATACCGCCAGCGGTGAGCTCGCCGCCTATTCTGTCCTGCAGTACGCCGCCGCGAAGCCCTGGATCGCCGAACAGGATGACACCCTCGTGGCCGCCAAGCACCGGGGCAACCGGCTGGGCATGCTGGTCAAGATCCTCAATCTGAGGCGCTTGGCAGCGGAACATCCGTCGGTTGAGCGGATCCTCACGTTCAATGCCGCGGAGAACAGCCACATGCTTGCCATCAACGTTGCGCTGGGCTTCCGGCCCGCCGGGTACGACGGCGAGTGGCAGCGCCGCCGCTGACCGTCATATGCTGGCGGTGGATACTCCGCGTGGACATAAGCCCGTACCCTGAGAGGGCGAGAGGCAGAAACGGCTGGGAAGATGCCCCCTATGGCAAGTGAAGTGCGGATAGAGCAGTTGTTCATCCCAAATTCCATCGATGCGCCCGACGCTGCGGACTTTCTGGCCGCAGTGGAAGTGGGCCGCAAGGTCAGGATGCAGACCTGGGGGAGTGACGACCTCGCGTACGCCCCGCTGGAGAAGCTCCTTGAGCTCGACGATCCCTACGAGCGGCAGGTCATCCTGGTTGCCAAGATCGACGGCGAGATCGTGGGCACCGTGGACATCGCCCTGCCCCTGACCGACAACCTGGACCTGGCGGAGTTCACGCTGGACATCCTGCCCGAATACCAGGGCCAGGGCGTCGGCCGGCAGCTGCTGGAGGCCGCGGAGGGTTTTGCCCGCGATGAGGGCCGGACCATGATCCTGATCGACACGAACCACCCCGGGGCGTCGCTGCATGAGTTTGCGTCCGAGCAGTTGGTGCCGGGCTCCGGGCAGGGTTTCGTGCCCCTCGGGAGCAGGGAAGTCGACTTTGCCCGCCGTACCGGCTACACGCTCCAGCACATCGAGCAGTTCAGTTCCTGTGCCCTGCCGCTGGACACCAAGCTCGTGGCCGAACTCGAGGCCGAAGCGGAGGAAACGAACAACGGCCGCTACCGCCTGCACCATTGGACCGACCGCTGCCCGGAGCGCTGGCTCGAAGCCGTCGCGGTCCTTGAGAACCAGGCCGGCGGGGATGCCTTGCCGGCCCTCGGAAGCGAGGACGACGGGATGGTGTTCGATGCCCGCATCCTGCGCGAGGCGGAGGAGGTGACCATCGCCCAGGGGCGGCGCACGGTGGTGACCGCCGTCGAGCACATTGCCACCGGAACGCTGGTGGGGCTAACCACCATCAGTGTGCTGGCGCAGCGGCAGGACGTGGTCTTCCAGGACGACACCGTGGTGCTGCAGGAACACCGCGGCAACAAGCTGGGACTGCTGATCAAGGTGGCCAACATGGAACGGCTCACGGAACAGTTCCCCGACGCACGCGTCATCTACACCTGGAACGCCCCGGAAAACCGGTACCTCCTGACGGTCAACCGCCAGTTGGGATTCACGACGGCGGGCGTTACCGGGATCTGGCAGAAGGAACTTCCGGATCGGCGGCCCAGCAAAAGCTGAGCTGCACCGGTCGAAGCCTGCCGGCGGACCGCCGATTTGGCGGTCCGGTGCGGTGTCCCGTAGGCTTGAACTACCAAAGACCGTCGGTTGTTGGAAATCCACTCTTTCGAGCTCAGCTCAACTCTGCAGTTGTGTGCGGGAGAGCCAGTGGGTTTCCGGACGAAGGACCCTGAACATAGGGCGGCCAGCGCAGGTGAACGAAGCAAAGCTCCGCGGTTCTGAACCGCGTTGAGCCAAGCCCCGTGCATCTGCGCGGGGCGTTTTTAGTTTTAGCTCACCTGAGCGGGGACCCGGAATACCGGCACTATCCCCGGAAGGAGGGTTATGGCAACGCCTAACAAGGTTTCAGCAGTAGCTGAGATCACTAACGATTTCAAGGAATCGAACGCCGCTGTCCTGACCGAATACCGTGGGCTCACCGTTGCACAGCTCAAGCAGCTGCGTGTTTCTCTCGGCCAGGACACCAAGTTCGCGGTCGTCAAGAACACCCTGACCGCCATTGCAGCCAAGGAAGCCGGTGTCGAAGCATTCGACGGCCAGCTCGCCGGCCCCACTGCAATCGCGTTCATCAAGGGTGACGCAGTTGCAGCTGCCAAGAGCCTGACGGATTTTGCCAAGACCAACAAGCAGCTGGTCATCAAGACCGGTTACTTCGAGGGCAAGGCACTGAACGCCAGCGAAGTTGCTGCCCTGGCAGCACTCGAGTCCCGCGAGCTGCAGCTCGCCAAGGTTGCAGGCATCCTCAAGGCCCCTGCTGCCGCTGCTGCACGCATCATCGACGCACTGCGCCTCAAGCTTGAAGAAGAGAACGGTGCTCCGGCTGAAGCCGCAGCTCCCGCCGCTGAAGAAGCACCCGCCGCAGAAGCAGCAGAGGCCGAAGCTCCGGCTGAAGCCGCCGCAGAAGAGAACTAGTTCTCTTTTCAAACCAGACTCCGGTGTGAGGGCACGGCATGTCGCCGCCCGATCACCACTATAGGAAGGACGCCGACCATGGCGAAGCTCACCAACGAAGAGCTCATTGAAGCTTTCAAGGAACTGACCATCATCGAGCTCTCCGAGTTCGTCAAGCTCTTCGAAGAGACCTTCGAAGTTACTGCTGCTGCTGTTGCTGTTGCTGGCCCCGCCGGCGGCGCCGCTGCAGAAGAAGCTGAAGAGAAGACCGACTTCGACGTCGTTCTCGAAGCTGCTGGCGACAAGAAGATCGCAGTGATCAAGGAAGTTCGCGCCATCACCTCCCTCGGCCTCAAGGAAGCCAAGGACCTGGTTGACAGCGCCCCCAAGGCTGTTCTCGAAGGCGCCACCAAGGAAGCTGCCGAGAAGGCAAAGGAGCAGCTCGAGGCTGCCGGTGCCACCGTTACCCTCAAGTAACGACTGCTTTGAAGGAATCCCCGTCCACTCCGGTGGGCGGGGATTCCTGCGTTTATCCCCACCCGCACCCTCGCCTCGCAAGCTCGGCCAGGGAACCCTGCGGGTGTGGGCCCACCAGGTAGCAGCTCAAGTGCTACCTAGTTGGGATCGCTGATGTCCGCCACCACGGCGCCGAGCGCGGCCACCAGGGCATCGGCGTCGACGAAGGCGCTGTAGCCGTGCTGGCCGGCGCCCATCGAGATGCGGCGGCCGGCAATGGTCCGGTCTGCGTAGACAGGCCAGGCCCTGGTGCTGCCCAGCGGGGTGATGGTCCCGCGCTCGTAGCCCGTGGCTTCGAGGGCAACGTCCGCCGCGGGCATGGACAGCTTGTTGACGCCCACGAGGTTCCGCAGCTTGGGCCAGGAGATCTGGCGGTCGCCCGGAATGAGGGCAAACAGGAAGCTGCCGTCCTTGTGTTTCACCACGAGCGACTTCACGATATCGGCCGGCGTGATCCCGAGGATTTGCGCAGCCTCCTCAAGGCTGTGGGCGGCGAGCCGCTCCACGATTTCGACGTCCAGGCCGCGGGCCGCGGCGTCGGCCAGGAAGCGCTCCCGTCCGGGGCCGGCGGCTCCCGAGCCATCGGCCCCCGCGGCTGACAAGGCCTCCATTGACGGGGCCCCCATCAGTCGCGGTACAGCAGGAGGGCTTCGCCCTGGCCGCCGCCGCCGCACAGGGAAACAGCCGCCTTGCCCTGACCGCGCCGCTTCAGCTCGTGCGCCGCATGGAGGGCGAGCCGGGCACCCGAGGCGCCGATGGGGTGGCCCAGGGCGATGGCTCCGCCGTGGATGTTGCACTGCTCCAGCGGGTAGTCGAGGTCCTTGAGGGACTGCACGGCCACCGATCCGAACGCCTCATTGATTTCGATGAAGTCCAGGTCCGCCAGGGCCCAGCCGGCGTGGTCCAGTGCGTTGTGGATTGCGTTGGACGGCTGGGAGTGCAGGGAGTTGTCGGGACCGGCCACCTGGCCCGGCTTGCCCACCACGGCGAGGTAGTCCAGGCCGTTGTCCTCCGCAAACTTGCGGGACGTCAGGACCAGGGCGGAGGCGCCGTCGGACAGGGGAGAGGAGTTCCCCGCGGTGATGGTGCCGTCCGTGACAAACGCGGCGCGGAGGCCCGCCAGCGATTCGACGGACGTGTTGGGGCGGACGCCTTCGTCGGTGGCTACCACCACCGGGTCGCCCTTGCGCTGCTTGACGCTGATGGGTGCGATCTCGTCGTCGAAGATCCCGTTCTTCGCGGCGACGGCAGCCCGCTGGTGCGACTGGGCAGCGACGTTGTCCTGCGACGTGCGGTCAATGCCGAGCATAAGGTTCTTGCTTTCAGTCGAGAGGCCCATCGACTGCCCGTCGAACGCGTCAGTCAGGCCGTCATGCGCGGCGACGTCGAGTGCCTGGATGGCGCCATAGGTCCAGCCCTGGCGCGAACCGGGAAGGAGGTGCGGTGCCCGCGTCATGGACTCTTGGCCGCCGGCGACAACGACGGCGGCATCGCCGCTGCGGATCATCCTCGCCGCATCGATCACGGCGGTCAGCCCGGAGAGGCACACCTTGTTGATGGTCACCGTGGGCACGTTCCACCCGATACCTGCGCCGATAGCGCTCTGCCGGGCCGGGTTCTGGCCGGCCCCCGCCTGCAGCACCTGGCCCATGATGACCGCGTCCACTTGGTCGGCCCGGAGGCCGCTGGCTGCCATGGCCGCCTTGATGGCGTGTGCCCCGAGTTCGACGGCGGTGAAGCTCGCCAGCTGTCCGTTGAGACGGCCCTGCGGGGTCCGTGCGCCGGACAGGATGACAACATCATTATTGTCTGCGGAGTTGCTCATGGTTGTCTCTTCCGATCTGTGGCGATATAGGCCTAGGTTAGCGTGAGCAGGATCACCTATCCATTCAAACGCTGCATGGCGGGGCTGAATTCCGGGCGCGGCAGCCTGCCTGCCCAGATAGGTGCCTCCGGCAACGGTGCTTGCAATACGAACCGAAGTGGGGTAGACACGCGTGGTGTTTTGCCGTATCGTAGATATTTGCGTCTTCCCTGTTTACCTTCAGCCTTCATATAGCGGTGGGCTTCTCCTGGCAGCTGCTCCATCAATGTGCCGTATACAACGTCACCAGCATGGGCAGACCAGGTCCGGGTCATATAGCGGAACCGGATGGTAGCGCTGCGGAGTCACTTTCGCAGGGTACATAGCGGGGGAGATCTGAAAACGCCTGAAGGTCTGTGGAAGGATCCCTCTTGGTCGCCTCGAGCACCTCTAATAACGAAACCGCTAACACGGCAAGCACCGATGGTGCCACTCGCCGACTCTCATTCGCAAAGATTCACGAACCTCTTGACGTTCCGAATCTGCTTGCCCTCCAGACGGACAGCTTCGACTGGCTGGTTGGAAACGAACGCTGGCAGGCACGCGTAGCGAAGGCCGTCGAAGAAGGCGACCTCAGCGTCGCCACCACCTCCGGTCTTTCCGACATCTTCGAAGAGATCTCCCCGATTGAGGACTTCCAGGGCACCATGTCCCTGAGCTTCTCCGATCCGGAGTTCGCTGACCCGAAGTACACCATGGCTGAATGCAAGGACCGGGACGCAACGTACTCGGCACCGCTGTACGTCAAGGCCGAATTCATGAACAACAACACGGGCGAAATCAAGCAGCAGACCGTGTTCATGGGTGACTTCCCGCTGATGACCGAGAAGGGCACCTTCGTCGTCAACGGCACCGAGCGTGTCGTCGTCTCCCAGCTGGTCCGTTCGCCGGGCGCCTACTTCGAGCGCACCGCCGACAAGACCAGCGACAAGGACATCTTCACAGCAAAGATCATCCCGTCCCGCGGTGCATGGTTCGAGCTCGAGATCGACAAGCGCGACCAGGTCGGCGTGCGCCTCGACCGCAAGCGCAAGCAGTCCGTCACCGTGCTGCTGAAGGCCCTCGGCTGGACCGAAGGCCAGATCCTCGAAGAGTTCGGCCAGTACGACTCCATGCGCGCCACGCTGGAGAAGGACGCCACCGAAACCCGCGAAGACGCCCTGCTGGACATCTACCGCAAGCTGCGTCCGGGCGAGCCGCCCACCGTCGAGGCTGCCCAGTCCCTGCTGGACAACCTGTACTTCAACTCCAAGCGCTACGATCTGGCCAAGGTCGGCCGTTACAAGATCAACCGCAAGCTTGGCATCGACCGCTCCCTTGGCGACAAGGAAGCCTCGGTCCTGCACGTTGAAGACATCGTCGCCATGATCAAGTTCCTGGTGGCGCTGCACGCCGGCGAGAAGACCCTCATGGGCAAGCGCGACGGCGAAGACCACGAGCTGCGCGTCGAAATCGACGACATCGACCACTTCGGCAACCGCCGGATCCGCGCCGTCGGCGAGCTCATCGAGAACCAGGTCCGCACCGGCCTGTCCCGCATGGAGCGCGTCGTCCGCGAGCGTATGACCACCCAGGACGTCGAAGCGATCACGCCGCAGACCCTGATTAACATCCGCCCGGTGGTGGCAGCCATCAAGGAGTTCTTCGGAACCTCCCAGCTGTCCCAGTTCATGGACCAGAACAACCCGCTGTCGGGTCTGACCCACAAGCGCCGCCTGTCCGCGCTTGGCCCGGGCGGTCTGTCCCGTGACCGTGCAGGCATGGAAGTCCGAGACGTTCACCCGTCCCACTACGGACGTATGTGCCCGATCGAAACGCCTGAAGGCCCGAACATTGGTCTGATCGGTTCGCTGGCGTCCTACGGCCGCATCAACCCGTTCGGCTTCATCGAAACCCCGTACCGCCTGGTGAAGGACGGCGTCGTTTCCGACGACGTCCAGTACCTCACGGCCGATGACGAAGCCGAGGTCCTGATCGCACAGGCCAACGCTCCGCTTGACAGCAACAAGAAGTTCGCTGAAGAGACCGTCCTGGTCCGTGCCCGCGGTGGTGGAGGCGAGCCCGTGCTCGTGCCCGCCGACGACGTGCAGTTCATGGACGTTTCCCCGCGCCAGATGGTGTCCGTAGCAACGGCCCTGATCCCGTTCCTCGAGCATGACGATGCCAACCGTGCACTCATGGGTGCCAACATGCAGCGCCAGGCTGTGCCGCTGGTCCGCTCCGAGGCGCCCTTCGTCGGCACCGGCATGGAGCGCGCAGCTGCTGTCGACGCCGGTGACGTTGTCATCGCGAAGAAGGCAGGTGTGGTTACCGAGGTCTCCGCTGAGCTGGTCATCATGCTCAACGACGACGGTACGGAAACCAACTACCGGATCAACAAGTTCGCCCGCTCCAACCAGGGCAACTGCTACAACCACCGCGTTCTGGTGAGCGAAGGCCAGCGCCTCGAGGTCGGCGGCATCATCGCTGACGGCCCGGCAACGGACCAGGGCGAACTCGCCCTCGGTAAGAACCTGCTCGTGGCATTCATGTCGTGGGAAGGCCACAACTTCGAGGACGCCATCATCCTCTCGCAGCGCATTGTTGCCGAGGACGTTCTTTCCTCCATCCACATCGAGGAGCACGAGATCGATGCCCGCGACACCAAGCTTGGTGCCGAGGAAATCACCCGTGACATCCCCAACGTGTCCGAGGAAGTCCTGGCGGGCCTGGACGAGCGCGGCATCATCCACATCGGTGCCGAGGTCGAAGCCGGCGACATCCTGGTCGGAAAGGTCACCCCGAAGGGTGAAACCGAACTGACGCCGGAAGAGCGCCTGCTGCGTGCCATCTTCGGTGAGAAGTCCCGCGAAGTGCGTGACACCTCCCTGAAGGTGCCCCACGGCGAGTCGGGCACCGTCATCGGCGTCCGCGTCTTCGACCGCGACAACGACGACGAGCTGCCCCCGGGCGTGAACCAGCTGGTCCGCGTCTACGTCGCTGCCAAGCGCAAGATCACCGACGGTGACAAGCTCGCCGGCCGCCACGGCAACAAGGGTGTTATCTCCAAGATCCTTCCGGTCGAGGACATGCCCTTCCTTGCCGACGGTACCCCCGTCGACATCGTCCTGAACCCGCTGGGTGTCCCGGGTCGTATGAACGTCGGCCAGGTGCTGGAAACGCACCTCGGCTGGGTTGCCAAGACCGGCTGGAAGATCGAAGGCGAGCCCGAGTGGGCCAAGCAGCTGCCGAACCTGCCGCGCGAGAGTGGCCAGACCACTGTTGCAACGCCGGTCTTCGACGGTGCCCGCGAAGAGGAAATCACGGGCCTGCTGGACTCCACCAACCTGACCCGCGACGGCGACCGCCTGATCAACTCCTCGGGCAAGACCCGCCTGTTCGACGGCCGCTCCGGCGAGCCGTTCCCGGATCCGATCTCGGTCGGCTACATGTACATCCTGAAGCTCCACCACCTGGTGGACGACAAGATCCACGCCCGCTCCACCGGCCCGTACTCCATGATCACGCAGCAGCCGCTGGGTGGTAAGGCACAGTTCGGTGGCCAGCGCTTCGGTGAAATGGAAGTGTGGGCGCTCGAAGCTTACGGCGCCGCCTACACGCTCCAGGAGCTCCTGACGATCAAGTCGGATGACATCCACGGTCGTGTGAAGGTCTACGAAGCCATCGTCAAGGGCGAGAACATCCCGGAGCCGGGCGTTCCTGAGTCCTTCAAGGTCTTGATCAAGGAAATGCAGTCGCTGTGCCTGAACGTGGAAGTGCTTTCCACGGACGGAACCACAATTGAAATGCGTGACTCTGATGACGCAGTCTTCACGGCTGCGGAAGAACTGGGCATCGATCTGTCTCGTGCAGAGCCCAGTTCCGTAGAAGAGGTTTAGCAGGTTGATGTCCGACGGCGGGTGACCACCCGCCGTCGGACATCACCTCCCTCTTCCCGTAACCCAAGACTTCAGAATTTAGAGAACAAGAGAGAACAGGGACCATATGTCCAGCGAATCCTCCTTCGGCCTCATGCAGATCGGCCTCGCCACCGCGGAAGACATCCGCGGCTGGTCTTACGGCGAGGTTAAGAAGCCGGAAACCATTAACTACCGCACGCTCAAGCCCGAGAAGGACGGCCTCTTCTGCGAGAAGATCTTCGGCCCGTCCCGTGACTGGGAATGCTACTGCGGCAAGTACAAGCGCGTGCGCTTCAAGGGCATCATCTGTGAGCGGTGTGGCGTTGAGGTCACCCGTGCCAAGGTGCGCCGTGAGCGCATGGGCCACATCGAGCTGGCTGCGCCTGTAACCCACATCTGGTATTTCAAGGGTGTTCCCTCCCGTCTGGGCTACCTCCTTGACCTGGCACCGAAGGACCTCGAGAAGGTCATCTACTTCGCCGCCTACATGATCACCAGCGTCGATGAGGAAAGCCGCCACGCGGAACTGCCCAACCTTCAGGTTGAGCACGACATCGAGAAGAAGCAGCTGATCGACAACCGCGACTCCGACATCGCGACGATCGCCCGTGACCTGGAGAACGAGCTTGCCCGTCTCGAGGGCGAAGGCGCCAAGGCTGCCGACAAGAAGAAGGCCCGCGACTCCGCTGACCGCCAGATGGCGAACGTCCGCAAGCGCGCCGACGCCGAGATCGAGCGCCTCGAGCAGGTCTGGGACCGCTTCAAGAACCTGAAGGTCGCAGACCTCGAAGGCGACGAAGGCCTGTACCGCGAACTGCGCGACCGCTACGGCATCTACTTCGAAGGCTCAATGGGTGCCGAAGCCATCAAGAAGCGTCTTGAGAGCTTCGACATGCAGGCCGAGTCGGACTCACTGCGCGACGTCATCGCCAACGGCAAGGGCCAGCGCAAGACCCGCGCCCTGAAGCGCCTGAAGGTTGTCAACGCGTTCCTGACCACCAACAACAGCCCGCTCGGCATGGTGCTGGACGCTGTCCCGGTGATCCCGCCGGAACTGCGCCCGATGGTCCAGCTGGACGGCGGCCGCTTCGCGACCTCCGACCTCAACGACCTCTACCGCCGCGTGATCAACCGCAACAACCGCCTCAAGCGACTGCTTGACCTGGGTGCTCCGGAGATCATCGTCAACAACGAGAAGCGCATGCTTCAGGAAGCTGTTGACAGCCTCTTCGACAACGGCCGCCGCGGCCGTCCGGTCACCGGACCGGGCAACCGTCCGCTGAAGTCCCTGAGCGACATGCTCAAGGGCAAGCAGGGCCGTTTCCGCCAGAACCTCCTCGGCAAGCGCGTTGACTACTCCGGCCGTTCGGTCATCGTCGTCGGCCCGCAGCTGAAGCTGCACCAGTGCGGCCTGCCCAAGCAGATGGCTCTGGAGCTCTTCAAGCCGTTCGTGATGAAGCGCCTGGTTGACCTCAACCACGCCCAGAACATCAAGTCGGCCAAGCGCATGGTTGAGCGTTACCGTCCGCAGGTCTGGGACGTCCTCGAAGAGATCATCACCGAGCACCCCGTGCTGCTGAACCGTGCACCCACCCTGCACCGCCTCGGCATCCAGGCGTTCGAACCGCAGCTTGTTGAAGGCAAGGCCATCCAGCTTCACCCGCTGGTCTGTGGCGCCTTCAACGCTGACTTCGACGGCGACCAGATGGCAGTCCACCTGCCGCTGAGCCCCGAAGCCCAGGCTGAGGCACGCATCCTGATGCTCTCCTCGAACAACATCCTGAAGCCGTCCGACGGCCGTCCGGTGACCCTGCCTTCGCAGGATATGATCATCGGCCTCTACCACCTGACCACCAAGCGTGTCGGTTCAGCGGGCGAGGGCCGGATCTTCGGTTCGGTTTCGGAAGCCATCATGGCGTTCGATGCACACGAGCTGCACCTGAACTCCCAGGTCAAGATCCGGCTTGAGGGCTTCGTGCCCTACGCCGGCTGGGAAGCTCCGGAAGGCTGGGAGCAGGGTCAGCCCGCACTGGTTGAAACCTCCCTGGGACAGGTCCTCTTCAACGAGACCCTGCCCGAGGACTACCCGTGGGTTGAGGCTGTTGCCGACAAGGGCGAACTGTCCCGCATCGTCAACGACCTCGCCGAGCGCTACCCGAAGGTTGTTACCGCGGCAACGCTGGACAACCTGAAGGATGCCGGTTTCTACTGGGCCACCCGCTCGGGCGTCACCGTTGCCATCTCCGACATCGAGGTTCCGGCCTCCAAGCCGGAGATCCTCGCCGGCTACGAGGAGCGCGCCGCCAAGATCCAGGGCCAGTACGACAAGGGCCTGATCGACGACGACGAGCGTCGCCAGGAACTGATCGAAATCTGGAACAAGGCGACCAACGAGATTGCCCAGGCAATGCGCGACAGCCTCTCGCCGATGAACACCATCAACCGCATGGTGTCCTCCGGTGCACGTGGTAACTGGATGCAGGTCCGTCAGATCGCGGGTATCCGTGGTCTGGTGGCCAACCCGAAGGGTGAAATCATCCCGCGTCCGATCAAGTCCTCCTACCGCGAGGGCCTGTCGGTGCTGGAATACTTCATCGCCACGCACGGTGCCCGTAAGGGTCTTGCTGACACCGCACTGCGTACCGCCAACTCGGGTTACCTGACCCGTCGTCTGGTGGACGTCTCGCAGGACGTCATCGTCCGTGAAGAGGACTGCGGCACCGAGCGCGGCCTCGTCACCCCGATTGCCGTGGCGGATGCCAACGGCGAGCTGGTGCTGGACGAGAACGTCGAGAACAGCGCCTACGCCCGTACGCTGGCCGTGGATGTCGTTGACTCCAAGGGCAACGTCCTGGCAGCCGGCGGCACCGACTGCGGCGACGTCGTGATCGCCGAACTGTTCGCAGCCGGCATCACCGAGGTCAAGGTCCGCTCCGTGCTCACCTGTGAGTCCAGCGTCGGAACCTGCGCCCTGTGCTACGGCCGTTCGCTGGCCACGGGCAAGACCGTCGACATTGGTGAGGCTGTGGGCATCATCGCCGCACAGTCCATCGGTGAGCCGGGCACCCAGCTGACCATGCGTACGTTCCACACCGGTGGTGCTGTTTCCGCCAGCGGTGGAGACGACATCACCCAGGGTCTGCCCCGTATCCAGGAGCTCTTCGAAGCCCGTACCCCGAAGGGTGTGGCGCCGATTGCAGAAGCAGCCGGCCGCATCACCATCGAGGAGTCCGAGCGCCAGATGCGTCTGGTCATCACTCCGGACGACGGTTCCGAAGAGATCGCGTACCCGGTTCTGCGCCGTTCACGCCTCCTGATCGAGGACGGCCAGCACGTCACGGTGGGCCAGAAGCTCATCAACGGTCCGGTCGACCCGAAGCAGGTCCTGCGCATCATGGGCCCGCGTGCAGCACAGAAGTTCCTCGTGGACGAAGTGCAGGGCGTGTACCGCAGCCAGGGCATCGGCATCCACGACAAGCACGTGGAAGTCATCGTCCGCCAGATGCTGCGCCGCGTCACGGTCATCGAGTCCGGCGAATCCGACCTGCTCCCCGGTGAGCTGGCCGAGCGCAGCCGCTTCGAGGATGCCAACCGCCGCGTTGTGTCCGAGGGCAAGACTCCGGCTTCCGGACGTCCTGAGCTCATGGGCATCACCAAGGCCTCCCTGGCCACCGAGTCCTGGCTGTCCGCAGCTTCCTTCCAGGAGACCACCCGCGTCCTGACGCAGGCGGCCATGGAAGGCAAGAGCGATCCGCTGCTCGGCCTCAAGGAGAACGTCATCATCGGTAAGCTGATTCCGGCCGGCACGGGTCTCCCGCGCTACACCGAGGTCACAGTGGAGCCGACTGAAGAAGCAAAGGCCAACCTGTTCACCGGCCCGAGCGCATTCAGCGACTTCTCCTACGACTCCCTGGGCGGCGACGGAGCTCCTGAGTTCCACGCCATCCCGCTGGATGACTACGACCTGGGCAACGACTTCCGGTAAACGGAACGCCTGGCGAAAGGCCCCGTTCGCGCTCTGCTTTGACCGGCGGAGCGGGGGCGGGGCCTTTCCCGTCCCGGCCGGACCCGGTCCAATTAAGGGCTGGGAACCCGTCCGTGTTAGACTGAGTACCAATTGTTATTGTGGCAGTGGATGAGTGCGCCGGTTCAGCTGAAAGGCAGAACCAGAGCGACGTTTCCGGTTTGCAGGGTTCTTGTGCAACGTATGCCACATTTTTGCATGCCTAGGGACCTTTGAAGACGAAAAGTCAGGTCATTCCCCATGTGTGCGATCCGACTATTAAGGCTTCGCCTCAGCTGCTCTGGAGACTTCTTCAAAGCTCGGGCGGCGAGGCAAAGCAAAAAAGAGAGCGGCTGCAAGAGGCCGCTCCGGATAAAACGGAGAACACGAAAGTGCCTACGATTAACCAGCTGGTCCGCAAGGGCCGCACGCCGAAGGTCTCAAAGACCAAGGCTCCCGCGCTTAAGGGCAGCCCGATGCGCCGTGGTGTTTGCACCCGCGTTTACACCACCACCCCGAAGAAGCCGAACTCGGCTCTGCGTAAGGTTGCACGTGTGCGCCTTAACGGTGGCATTGAAGTCACCGCCTACATCCCCGGTGTAGGCCACAACCTCCAGGAGCACTCCATTGTGCTCGTTCGTGGTGGTCGTGTGAAGGACCTCCCCGGTGTCCGCTACAAGATCGTCCGCGGCGCCCTCGATACCCAGGGTGTCAAGAACCGTAAGCAGGCCCGCAGCCGCTACGGCGCAAAGATGGAGAAGAAGTAATATGCCTCGCAAGGGTCCGGCCCCCAAGCGGCCGCTCGTACTAGATCCCGTTTACGGCTCCCCGCTGGTCACCCAGCTGATCAACAAGGTGCTGGTTGACGGCAAGAAGTCCACTGCAGAGCGCATCGTTTACGGTGCCCTCGAGGGTGCACGTGCCAAGTCCGGCGGCGACCCCGTTGCGGCCCTCAAGAAGGCCATGGAGAACGTCAAGCCTTCCCTCGAGGTCCGCTCCCGCCGTGTCGGTGGCGCCACCTACCAGGTTCCGGTTGAGGTCAAGCCCGGCCGTTCCACCGCCCTCGCGCTGCGTTGGCTGGTCGGCTACTCCAAGGCCCGCCGCGAAAAGACGATGACCGAGCGCCTCCAGAACGAAATCCTGGATGCCTCCAACGGTCTCGGTGCCGCTGTGAAGCGCCGCGAAGACACCCACAAGATGGCCGAGTCGAACAAGGCCTTCGCACACTACCGCTGGTAAAACTTCCCGGACGCCGCCGGCTCAGACGAGCCGGCGGCGAACGCGTAGTCCATCCGAAAGGGAGACACCGTGGCACAGGACGTGCTTACAGACCTTAGTAAGGTCCGCAACATCGGCATCATGGCCCACATTGATGCTGGCAAGACCACCACCACCGAGCGCATTCTGTTCTACACAGGTGTGAACCACAAGATCGGCGAAACGCACGACGGCGCGTCGACCACCGACTGGATGGAACAGGAGAAGGAACGCGGCATCACCATCACGTCTGCCGCCGTGACCTGCTTCTGGGAAAACAACCAGATCAACATCATCGACACCCCCGGCCACGTGGACTTCACCGTTGAGGTTGAGCGCTCCCTGCGCGTCCTCGACGGTGCCGTTGCCGTCTTTGACGGCAAGGAAGGCGTTGAGCCGCAGTCTGAGACCGTTTGGCGTCAGGCTGACAAGTACAACGTTCCGCGTATCTGCTTCGTCAACAAGATGGACAAGCTCGGTGCTGACTTCTACTTCACCGTGGACACCATCATCAGCCGCCTCGGCGCCAAGCCGCTGGTCATGCAGCTGCCCATCGGTGCCGAGAACGACTTCATCGGCGTCGTGGACCTGCTCTACATGCGCGCACTGGTGTGGCCCGGCGATGCCAAGGGTGACGTCACCATGGGTGCCAAGTACGAGATCCGCGAAATCCCGGCAGACCTCCAGGCCAAGGCCGAGGAATACCGCGCGAACCTGGTCGAGGCCGTTGCTGAGGCCTCCGAGGAACTCATGGAGAAGTACCTCGAAGGTGAAGAAATCAGCATCGACGAGCTCAAGGCCGGCATCCGCAAGATGACGATCAACTCCGAGATCTACCCGGTCTTCTGTGGTTCCGCCTTCAAGAACCGCGGCGTTCAGCCGATGCTGGATGCCGTCGTCGACTACCTGCCGAACCCGCTCGACGTCCCCCCGATGATCGGTCACGATCCTCGCGACGAAGAGAAGGAACTGACCCGTGCACCTTCTTCGGAAGAGCCGTTCTCGGCTCTTGCGTTCAAGATCGCGGCTCACCCGTTCTTCGGCCAGCTGACCTTCATCCGCGTGTACTCCGGTCACGTGGAAGCAGGCGCACAGGTGGTCAACTCCACCAAGGGCAAGAAGGAACGTATCGGCAAGCTGTTCCAGATGCACGCCAACAAGGAAATGCCTGTTGAGGGCGCTACCGCCGGCCACATCTACGCAGCCATCGGTCTGAAGGACACCACCACGGGTGACACCCTGTGCGACTCCAGCAACCAGATCGTCCTCGAGTCCATGAGCTTCCCGGAGCCCGTGATCTCGGTTGCCATCGAGCCCAACACCAAGGGTGACCAGGAGAAGCTCTCCACGGCCATCCAGAAGCTCTCCGCTGAGGATCCGACCTTCCAGGTCTCCCTCAACGAAGACACCGGCCAGACCATCATCGCCGGCATGGGCGAGCTCCACCTGGACATCCTGGTGGACCGCATGCGCCGCGAATTCAAGGTCGAGGCAAACGTCGGCAAGCCGCAGGTTGCTTACCGCGAAACCATCAAGCGTGTTGTAGAGCGTCACGACTACACGCACAAGAAGCAGACCGGTGGTTCCGGCCAGTTCGCGAAGATCCAGATCGCGATCGAGCCGCTGGATACCGCTGAAGGCGAGCTGTACGAGTTCGAGAACAAGGTCACTGGTGGCCGCGTTCCTCGCGAGTACATTCCGTCTGTCGACGCCGGTATCCAGGATGCGCTGAACGATGGCGTCCTGGCAGGCTACCCGGTTGTTGGCATCAAGGCCACGCTGATTGACGGCGCGTACCACGATGTTGACTCCTCGGAAATGGCGTTCAAGATCGCCGGCCGTATGGCTTTCAAGGAAGCCGCGCGTAAGGCGAACCCTGTTCTGCTCGAACCGCTGATGGATGTTGAGGTCCGCACCCCTGAGGAATACATGGGTGAAGTTATCGGTGACCTCAACTCCCGCCGTGGCCAGATGCAGTCCATGGAGGATGCTCAGGGCGTCAAGGTCATCCGTGCGCACGTCCCGCTGTCCGGCATGTTCGGCTACATCGGTGACCTGCGTTCGAAGACCCAGGGCCGTGCTGTTTACTCCATGACGTTCAACAGCTACGCCGAGGTCCCGAAGGCAGTTGCCGACGAGATCATCCAGAAGACCCGCGGCGAATAGTCTTCGGACTGTTTCATGCGAACAACTCGGGCGCGTTTCCGGTAACGGAAGCCCGCCTGGTGCAGGCGGCCGGCCTCCGGTCAGTGCCATCCGGTCAAGCCGGTGCCGGCCGTCTGCGCGAACAGGCTCTAGGGACTGGACTAGTATTAGTTCCTGAATCTGCAATTTCACCAATCCAAAGCCCCCAAGTAGACTTACTGGAGTTTCTGCCGCGACAAGCGCGGTCGAAGGGTAAGTCATTTGAAAAACGTTCTAGGAGGAACCTGTGGCAAAGGCAAAGTTCGAGCGGACTAAGCCGCACGTTAACATCGGTACCATTGGTCACGTTGACCACGGTAAGACGACGTTGACGGCCGCCATTTCCAAGGTGCTGTACGACAAGTACCCGACTCTCAACGAGAAGCGTGACTTCGCGTCGATTGACTCTGCTCCCGAAGAGCGTCAGCGCGGCATTACCATCAACATCTCCCACGTTGAGTACCAGACCGAAAAGCGCCACTACGCACACGTAGACGCTCCGGGTCACGCTGACTACATCAAGAACATGATCACCGGCGCTGCTCAGATGGACGGTGCAATCCTCGTGGTTGCCGCCACTGACGGTCCGATGGCCCAGACCCGCGAGCACGTTCTGCTTGCCCGCCAGGTTGGCGTTCCCTACCTGCTGGTCGCGCTGAACAAGGCAGACATGGTTGACGATGAGGAACTCCTTGACCTCGTCGAAATGGAAGTTCGTGAGCTCCTGAGCTCGCAGGGCTTCGACGGCGACGAAGCTCCGGTTGTCCGCGTTTCCGGCCTGAAGGCCCTGGAAGGCGACCCCGAGTGGGTCAAGTCCGTTGAGGACCTGATGGCTGCTGTCGACGAGTCCGTTCCGGACCCCGTACGTGACCGCGACAAGCCGTTCCTGATGCCGATCGAAGACGTCTTCACGATCACCGGCCGTGGCACCGTTGTTACGGGCCGCGCCGAGCGTGGAACCCTCGCGATCAACTCCGAGGTCGAGATCGTCGGCATCCGCCCGGTCCAGAAGACCACGGTTACCGGTATCGAGATGTTCCACAAGCAGCTCGACGAAGCATGGGCCGGCGAGAACTGTGGCCTCCTGCTCCGCGGTCTGAAGCGCGATGACGTAGAGCGTGGCCAGGTTGTCGTCAAGCCGGGTTCCATCACCCCGCACACCGACTTCGAGGCAAACGTCTACATCCTCTCCAAGGACGAAGGCGGACGTCACAACCCGTTCTACTCGAACTACCGCCCGCAGTTCTACTTCCGTACGACGGACGTCACCGGCGTTATCACCCTGCCGGAAGGCACGGAAATGGTTATGCCCGGCGACAACACTGAGATGACCGTTGCGCTCATCCAGCCGATCGCTATGGAAGAGGGCCTCGGCTTCGCTATCCGCGAAGGCGGCCGCACCGTTGGTTCGGGACGCGTCACCAAGATCAACAAGTAGTAACTTGCTGATCATGGATCGGAAGGCCTGAGGGCCGGACGGATCTTCTAAAACAGCCCCGCTGCTAGTGCAGCGGGGCTGTTTTTTGGCTACTCTTAATCCATTCATTGGATTAATTGCTTCCGGGATCTGGTGCCGTCGGCAATAGTCGGAAGGCGACGGCATGTGGAGCTCCACCGATGAGGCATACAACGCCGGCTACCGGGCCGGACACCTCCAGGGTTGGGTGGACGCGCTGGCCCACTCGGCAGGCGCGGCACAGCCCGCAGCTGCGGCGCCCCGGGCACCGGAGTTTCCCGCTCCCGTAACCCCGGCGCCTGCCACTGAACCTCCGGCCGCTGAACCGCCGGCCGCTGAACGCCCGGAAACTCGCCCTGCAGCGCCGGCACCGCGGCGGCTGGCACCGCAACGGCCCCCATTCGATTCGGCGGGGCCGGCTGCGCCGACATATCCGTCGTCCCTTCCAGCGCGTTCAGACGCCGACCTTCGTGCGGAGCGTGAGCGGGAACGGGCCGAGCGCGAGCTTACACGGGCCAAGCGCGAGCAGCAGAGCATCAACATCACTCTCTACGTTGCCAGCCTGCTCCTCGTCGCGGCGGGGTCACTCTTTATCGGCACCGGGCTTCCCGCGCCGTTGCGGTTCGCGGGCGTCTGCACCATCACGGCGCTGTTCTATCTGGCAGGCCTGGTCCTGTACGGGCGCGCACCGCGGCTGAAGCCGGCCGCCGTGGCCTTCTCCGGAACGGGGCTCGCGCTGATACCGGTGGCCGGTCTGGCCATGGACACGCTTGTCCTGGAGAACGCGCCGCTCGCCTGGCTGACCACGTCGGCTGTCGGGACGGCGGCCTACGCCGTAGCGGCCGTTCGCCTCGAGAGCCGGGTGCTCGTCTATCTGTCGCTGTCCTTCCTCGCAACCACTGCCTGCTCCGGGGTTGCGGTCCTTGGCGGGGCGCTGGTCTGGTACTTCACAGCGCTCATCGGGGTGGCGGCGTCTTTCACCGTCCTTGCCATCCTGCAGCCTCGATGGCTGCCGCCGCTGTATCTTAGGCCGCTGGCCCAGCTGAATCCCTTCATCGTTCCTGCAGTGGCAATCGGCGCCACGATCGTTCCGCTGGTGCTCGGACGGGGGGATTATGCACGCGTCATGGCAATGTGCGGGTGCTACTTCGCCGTCACGTCCCTGGCGCCCGGGACACAGGCCCGCACACTCCAGTTCCTCGCGGCCAGGCTAAGCCTGACGGTGGCGGTTTCCGTCGCGGTATGGGACCTGACAAACCGGGGGAGTGCCGCCCTCGCCGCGGCGGCCGTGCTGCTGGCCGTCCAAGCAGTGGCAGCCGTCGTGCGTGCCGGCGGCTTGGGAAGGGGCCCCTTCCAGGACCTGGTCACCGGCGTCATACGCCACAGCCGATGGCAGACGGACGTGCTCGCCACCTTTGCTTGTCAGCTGCTGGTGACCGTTGCCTTCGCGGTCGTGGAGCCGGGGGATCCCCTGATGAGACTGGCGGGCTCCGCTGAAGAGTGGCCCTTGGCGGCCCTGACTGGGATCGCGCTCCTGACGGGCATGGTGCTGGCCGCCAGGCAGCGCGGAGCTGCGGAGTGGGCCCCGGCCGGGGCCCTTGGCATGGCCATACTCCTGGCTGGCCCGCTGGGTGCCTGGACGCTGGCAGGAGCGCTCGTGGCCGGAGCGATCTACTGGATTCTGCGTTCCGTTCCGGCCGCCGCGCCGCTGAGGCTCCATTTTTTCCTGGCTGCCCGGCTGGCACTCACCCTGGCGGCACCCGTTGTGACGGCGGCCGCCGTCGGTGACAGTGACGCCCGTTTCCAGTCCGCACTCCTGGCGCTGTGCCTTGTCCTGGTCATTCAGCAGCTGGCAACGGCCGTCCTGCTCCGCCGCGGTATCCGCGCCCTGGCACCGCAGCTCAGCCTGGGGCTGTTCACCGCCGCAGGCGCAGGGGCCACGACAATGCTGGCGCTCATTGAGCAGGAGTCCTTACTGTTTCCGGAGGTGGAGCACGTTGGGGGTATTGCCCTCGGAGCCCAGCTCGTGGCGTCGCTTGCCGTGGGCGTGATGCTGTTTCCGCGGCAGGAAGACAAGGGCAGCTGGCGCCTCTCCATCGCCGAGGCTGTTCCGCTGCTGGTCTCCGCGGCGGCCGTGCCCCTGGCCTTCGAAACCCTCACACTTCCGCTGGGTAATGCAGCGCTGGCCCTCGCCACGGGCTACCTTGCGCTGACCGCCGCCCGCGCCGGGAAGGACGCTGCCGGCGGAGGAACGCCGGCTGTGCGGACGGGCGGGACGCCGCGCGGGCGGTGCTACTGGTGGCTCGCCCGTGCTGCCGCGACGGCTCTGGTGCTGACCCTCTTCCACCAGCTCGACCGTGACACCGGCCCCCTGCTGCTGGGAGGGGAGGAGCTTGCCCCCGCCACTGTCCTCGCCGTCGCGCTGTTCCTTCAGCTGGCCGTTCCGTTGCGTGCGGCTCTCCGCGGGACAGCCAAACGCCACGACCTGGCAGATGCCGCCGTCCTTCTCGTGCTGCAGGCAGCAGCCATCGTGGCCGTGGATGGCGGTGGGTCGGGCTTCGAACCGGAGACGCTGCCGCCGCATGCCGCGTTCACCACGGTGCTCCTCTCGACCGGTGCCGCAGCAGCCGGCTACCTGCTCCGCCTGCAGCGATGGTCCGCGGTGTTCGCCCCGGCAACCTTCGCCCTCCTGCTGTTGCTGCGCGGGGAGAGCCTTCCTGCCGTTGAAATTCTGCTGGGCATCTTCGCGGTCTTCAGCGCGGCCATGGTGGTTGCCGTGAAGGAGCGCATGTGGAAGGGCTGGTACTTCGCAGCGGCCCGCATCCTGGCAGCTGCGCTGGCCGTGGTGCTCAGCTACGATGTCTCGGCCTCACCCACCGTCGTTGCCGTGGCCTTCGCGCTGGTGTTCGCTGCCCAGCACATCATCCGCTGGGCCATGCGTCACCGCATGACCGACGTCCCGTTCCAGCAGGCGGCAGTCTGGATTACCCTGGCCGGCCAGGCGCTGCTGCCGCTCGTGTATCTTGCCCAGCCGTTCCGGACGGGTCCTGCCGCGGACTACGGCGGCCGCTGGGTGGTGCTGTTGTCCCTGCTTCTGCTGCTGCTCTCCGCCGTTGCGGCCAGCCGGATATTTGCCGCCCGCGGAGCTGTCTACCTGGCCGTCTACACTGCCGCCTTCGCCGTGATCGCGTTGGGGCCGCTCCTGCCGTTCCCTCAGGCTTCCTCGAACACAGTGCTCCTGGCAGCCCCCGTGTTGACCGCTGCTGGCGTCGCCTCGGCTTTGCTGGGGCTGTCCCTGGCGGCCACGGCAGGCGGGGTGGTGCTGCGGCGCAGGCCAGGCGAGGGAGTTGACCGCTGGCTGTGGCTGGCGGCTGCCCTCACGTTCGGGGCTGCATCGGCCGCGCTGGCGCCGGCGTCCGCTGCGTGGATTTCCGGCCTGGCCGTGCTGTCGCTTTCGTCGGCGTGTTTCGCGGCAGCCCACGTTGAACAGTTGCCCGTTTTCTACCCGCCGGCAGTTCTGGCGGCCCTGGCAGGGGCGGGAATGGTGGCAGAAGAAGCACTGGGAGAGGTGCCAGGACCCTGGGGCTTTTACCTGCCGTGGCTGGCTGGGGTCGGTGCGGCGTCCATGGCTCTCTACGCGGCGGGCAGGCTCCGCAGGCTGCGCCTGCAGGGTCAGGGACGGTTGGCAGGCGGCTCGCCGGAGGCAGGCAGCCGCTACAGCGACATCCCCTACCTCTCCCTGGTTGGAGCCGCCATCCTGGGCTTCTCGGCCGCGGGGTTCACGGGGTTGCTGTACAGCGCAACGTCGTGGACCGGGGCAGCGCTGGTGGCCACGACCGCCGTCGTCGTCTGGCTGGAGGTGCCGGCAGCGATGCGGAGGCCTGCCGCGGAGCTGGGGTCCCTTGCGGTGACCGCCGCGGTTCAGCGCGCGGCGCTGTTTGCCGAGCCCGGGCTGCCGGGTCCGTTCCGGGACGACCCCTTCTGGCCTGACCCGTTCTGGACAGCCCAGTGGTACGTGGTGCTGGCCGCGGTCCTCGGCGTGCTGCGCTACCGGTCCGGTCATGACGCTGCCGGCAGGCTTTACGTCGGCCTTGCCGCTGGGCTGCTCTCGCTGGGCGGGCTTCTGGTGATCCTGGGAGGCGACGGTGCCCAGCAACTCTGGGTGCTGGCATGCTTCGCCGTGCTGATCGTGGCGGGGCTGGGCTACGGCGAACGGCTTTTTGTGTGGTGGGGTGCGGCGGGTGTGGCACTTTGCATCATGTGGGCCATGCGCCAGTACACGTATGTGCTGCTCGCCCTGATTGCAGCCGGCCTCATCGCACTCGCCCTCTGGAGGCTCAGCCGCGGCAAGCCGGCGGGAACAGACTGAGCAGCACCCGTCAATGCGGCACGGCCGTGCCCTGATATCGTTGCCCCAAGAGAGGGGGCACATCATGGAATTTCTGATTTTCCTGATTGTGGCTGCAGCCGTTGTGGCGGGTGTTTTCTGGGCCAAGAAGCATTTCCGCAATGAGATTGACCGCGCCAAGCGCATCAACCGGGCCAACAAGAACAAATAGCGGCGGGTTCCTCAGGCGCGTGCCTTCCTGGCACGGCTGAGGGCCTGCAGCCAGTAGAAGGACGTCTTGGGCGTGCGCTTCAGCGTGTCAAAGTCCACATGCACCAGGCCGAAACGCTGCGAATACCCGGCCGCCCATTCGAAGTTATCCATCAGCGTCCAGACGTAGTAGCCCAGCAGTTCCACGTCGTGCGCGATGCCGCCTGGCGCGGTGGACGCCATCGCCTGCTGAAGGTGGTGGGCCAGATAGTCGATGCGGCGGGCGTCCGCGATGGGCCCGGCAACGTGCTCCGGCTCCGGGAAGCTTGCGCCGCTCTCCGTGATGTACAGCGGAGGCAGGGCGGCCCCATACCTGTCCTTGAGTTCACGGAGCAGGATTCCCAGATGTTCGGGTGCCACCGGCCAGCCGAACCCCGTGGTGTCGTATTCCGGAAACGCCGCCAGATGGAACGGCATGCGCGTCATGGTCTCGGTCCTGCCCGCGGGACTCTCGGCCGGGCCGCGCCCGGTGGCCACTTTCACCGGGTAGTAGTAGTTCACCCCGTAGAAGTCCAGGGGCTGGCTGATGAGGCGGAGGTCGTCGTCGGACGCTTTGGTGAGGTACCTGAACCAGGGGCGGGCAGCGACGGGAGGCTTCGGATAGCGGCCCAGCAGGATGGGATCGGCGTAAATCCTGTTCAGGACCAGGTCAAAGACTTTGGCCAGCAGGCGGTCGGTGAACCTCCGCGAGGCCGGGCGTACGGGCGAGTGAAGGTTGGTCACACCGATGCCGCCGGCAACACCGGCGGCCCGCAGCGCCTGGACGGCAAGCCCGTGGGCCAGCAGCTGGTGATGCACCGAGGGCAGGGCCTTGAACAGCAGATCCCGGCCGGGCGCGTGCACGCCGAGCGCATAGCCGTTCAGCGTTACGGAGACGGGTTCGTTGAGCGTGACCCACTGCGCCACACGGTCGCCGAGCCGTTTGCCGGCGGCCGCGGCGTACGCCGCGAAGTGCTCCGCCGTGGCGCGGTTCATCCAGCCGCCGCTGCGTTCGAGGGGGAGCGGTGTGTCCCAGTGGTAGAGGGTCACCATGGGGGAGATGCCCGCTGCGAGCAGTTGGTCGATGAGCCTGTCGTAGAAATCCAGGCCCTGGGAGTTGAAGGGACCGCGGCCGTCCGGCTGGATCCGCGGCCAGGACAGCGAGAACCGGTAGGAGTCGATCCCCAGTTCCCGGATGAGTGCAATGTCCTCGGGAACCCGGTTGTAATGGTCGCAGGCCACCGCGGGGGAGTGCCCATTCAGTATCTTGCCGGGTTTTTCGGCGAACGCGTCCCAGCCTGACGGGCCCCGGCCGTCGGCGGCGAGGGCGCCCTCGATCTGGAATGCCGCAGCCGCCACGCCCAAGGTGAAACCGGGCCTGAGCCGACCGGCGAGGTCCTGCACGGAGGAGTTGTTTACGGCGTCAGCATTCTGCACGGCCATTCATCTATCATCCATTCGAAGATTTCCGAAGGCAATGACCCGGGCCCGTGCCCGGCTCGCAGCGGGCTGATTCGCATCCCCGGGCAAAATCCGGCATACTAGATGAGTTGTTCAAGCGCTTCTTCGCGTCCCGATCCGGATAATGCCGGGTGCCAGGGTCCAGGTCGAAGTCCAAACATAACCCACTCCCCATGGAACTGCGGGCTCGCACGCTTCGAAGGTGCGACACGCCCGACCGCGGGGGTCGGTTACGTCGGCAGGTTGAGGAACCCGGATTCATCCGGATTCAGCTTGTGCGGCGGGTGGTAGTTCAAACTTCAAATGCTTCGGCAGCCACATACAACAGGTAAGTAAACAGAGCAGCATTTACTGAAAGAGAGTCAGGCGACATGGCGGGACAAAAAATCCGCATCCGGCTGAAGTCATACGACCACGAGGTCATTGACGTTTCAGCACGGAAGATCGTTGAGACGGTCACGCGCGCAGGCGCAACGGTAGTGGGCCCCGTGCCGCTGCCGACGGAGAAGAACGTGTACTGCGTTATCCGCTCTCCCCACAAGTACAAGGACAGCCGCGAGCACTTTGAAATGCGCACGCACAAGCGTCTGATCGACATCATCGACCCCACGCCGAAGGCAGTTGACTCGCTTATGCGCCTCGACCTGCCCGCCGACGTGAACATCGAAATCAAGCTGTAGGGAGGTGCTGAGAGACTATGACCGCAACCCGTAACGTAAAGGGCCTGCTGGGCACGAAGCTCGGCATGACCCAGGTCTGGGACGAGAACAACAAGCTCATCCCCGTCACTGTTGTCCAGGCTGACTCGAACGTCATCACCCAGCTGCGCAACGCAGAGACTGATGGCTACGTCGCCGTTCAGATCGGCTACGGCCAGATCGATCCCCGCAAGGTCACCAAGCCGCTGGCTGGTCACTTTGAGAAGGCAGGCGTCACGCCTCGCCGCCACGTCGTCGAACTGCGCACCGCAGATGCTGACTCTTACGAGCTGGGCCAGGAGCTTTCTGTAGAGCTCTTCGAAGCCGGCCAGAAGATCGACGTCATCGGCACCACCAAGGGTAAGGGCTTCGCCGGTGTTATGAAGCGTCACGGCTTCCACGGCGTTGGAGCTTCCCACGGTGCCCACAAGAACCACCGTAAGCCCGGTTCAATCGGTGGCGCATCCACCCCGAGCCGCGTCTTCAAGGGCATGAAAATGGCCGGCCGCATGGGCGCCGTTCGTCACACCACGCTGAACCTCACCGTTCATGCGGTTGACGTCGAGAAGTCGCTGCTCCTGATCAAGGGTGCCGTCCCCGGCGCCCGCGGCCAGGTCGTACTCGTACGCACCGCCGTGAAGGGAGCCTAGTCCAATGGCTAACACTGTCAAGGTTGACCTGCCTGCAGAGATCTTCGACGTTCAGACCAACGTGCCGCTGCTGCACCAGGTCGTCGTTGCGCAGCTCGCTGCTGCTCGCCAGGGTACCCACAAGACCAAGACCCGCGCCGAAGTTTCCGGTGCAGGCCGCAAGCCGTTCAAGCAGAAGGGTACCGGCCGCGCCCGTCAGGGTTCGATCCGTGCTCCTCACATGACCGGTGGTGGCGTTGTCCACGGTCCCACCCCGCGTGACTACAGCCAGCGCACCCCCAAGAAGATGATTGCTGCTGCACTCCGCGGCGCACTGTCTGACCGCGCCCGTAACGGACGCATCCACGTCGTTGCTGACCTGGTTGCCGGCGAGAAGCCGTCCTCCAAGGAAGCACTGGCAACGCTGCGCGGCGTCTCCGAGCGCAAGAACCTGCTCGTTGTCATTGAGCGCGCCAACGATGTTGCTGCACTGTCCGTGCGCAACCTCGAGGAAGTTCACGTTCTGTACGCAGACCAGCTGAACACCTACGACGTTCTCGTTTCTGACGACGTAGTCTTCACCAAGGCTGCCTATGAAGCATTCGTTGCTGACAAGGCTGCAAAGAACGAGGAGGATGCCAAGTGAGCGCAGCCACCATCAAAGACCCCCGCGACGTCGTGCTTGCACCCGTCGTGTCGGAAAAAAGCTACGGCCTGATCGACGAGGGCAAGTACACCTTCCTGGTGGACCCCCGCTCGAACAAGACCGAGATCAAGCTGGCCGTGGAGAAGATTTTCTCCGTCAAGGTCGAATCGATCAACACCATCAACCGTGCCGGTAAGCGCAAGCGCACCAAATTCGGATGGGGTACCCGCAAGAACACCAAGCGTGCAATTGTGACCCTCAAAGAAGGCACTATCGACATCTTCGGCGGTCCGCTCGCGTAGCGGAGACCACTTTAACGAGGAAATGACTTATGGGAATCCGTAAATACAAGCCGACTACCCCGGGCCGTCGCGGCTCGAGCGTAGCGGACTTCACTGAAATCACACGGTCGACGCCGGAAAAGTCGTTGGTACGTCCGTTGCCCAAAAAGGGTGGCCGTAACAACACCGGTAAGATCACGACCCGTCACAAGGGTGGTGGACACAAGCGTCAGTACCGTCTGATCGACTTCCGTCGCCACGACAAGGACGGCGTCAACGCCCGCGTTGCCGAAATCGAGTACGATCCGAACCGCACGGCTCGCATCGCCCTCCTGCACTACGTTGATGGCACCAAGCGTTACATCATCGCCCCGAACAAGCTCTCCCAGGGTGACTTCGTGGAGGCCGGCGCCAACGCTGACATCAAGCCTGGCAACAACCTGCCCCTGCGCAACATCCCCGTCGGTACCGTTATCCACGCAGTTGAACTGCGCCCGGGTGGCGGCGCCAAGATGGCACGTTCCGCTGGAGCTTCTGTTCAGCTCGTCGCCAAGGAAGGCCGTTTCGCCCAGCTGCGTCTGCCCTCCGGCGAAATCCGCAACGTTGATGTGCGCTGCCGCGCAACCATCGGCGAGGTCGGCAACGCTGAGCAGTCGAACATCAACTGGGGTAAGGCCGGCCGTATGCGGTGGAAGGGCGTTCGCCCGACCGTCCGTGGTGTTGCCATGAACCCGGTCGATCACCCGCACGGTGGTGGTGAAGGTAAGACCTCCGGTGGACGTCACCCGGTCAACCCGAATGGTAAGGCTGAAGGCCGTACCCGCCGTCCCAACAAAGAGAGCGACAAGCTTATTGTTCGTCGCCGTCGTACTGGCAAGAACAAGCGATAGGAGCCTGGACACATGCCACGCAGCCTGAAAAAAGGTCCTTTCGTTGACCAGCACCTCTTTGTGAAGGTGGACAGGGAAAACGAAAAGGGCACCAAGAACGTCATCAAGACCTGGTCCCGCCGCTCGATGATCATCCCCGACATGCTCGGGCACACGATCGCCGTGCACGACGGACGCAAGCACATCCCGGTGTTTGTCACCGAGTCGATGGTCGGGCACAAGCTCGGCGAATTCGCTCCGACGCGGACATTCCGCGGCCATGTCAAGGACGACCGTAAGGGCAAGCGCCGCTAGGCGCCTGCACTTACGTCAAAGACGAGAGAAGGAAAGCAATGGAAGCCAAGGCAATTGCGCGTCACATCCGCGTAACGCCTATGAAGGCCCGGCGCGTCGTCAACCTTGTTCGTGGTAAGCAAGCGAACGAGGCTCTGGCAATTCTGAAGTTTGCCCCCCAGGCAGCTTCTGAGCCGGTATTCAAGGTAGTTCAGTCGGCAATCTCCAACGCCCGGGTCCTCGCGGACCGCGACGGCGTTGCGTTTGACGAAGGTGACCTCATCATCAGCGAAGCGTTTGTTGATGAAGGCCCGACCATGAAGCGGTTCCAGCCGCGTGCTCAGGGTCGTGCATTTCAGATCAAGAAGCGCACCAGCCACATCACCGTGGTAGTCGCTACCCCGGAGAAAGAGGAGGCTCGCTAAGTGGGACAGAAAGTAAACCCGCACGGGTTCCGACTCGGCATCACCACCGATCACGTATCGCACTGGTTCGCTGACAGCACCAAGTCCGGTCAGCGGTACAAGGACTTCGTTCGCGAAGACATCCGTATCCGCCAGCTCATGTCCACGGGCATGGAGCGCGCCGGCATCGCCAAGGTAGAGATCGAGCGCACCCGTGACCGCGTCCGCGTGGACATCCACACGGCACGTCCGGGCATCGTTATCGGCCGCCGCGGCGCAGAAGCAGACCGCATCCGCGGCGAGCTCGAAAAGCTCACCGGCAAGCAGGTTCAGCTGAACATCCTCGAGGTCAAGAACCCCGAGATGGAAGCCCAGCTTGTTGCCCAGGGCGTTGCTGAGCAGCTGACTTCCCGCGTGGCTTTCCGCCGTGCGATGAAGAAGGCCATGCAGTCCGCGCAGCGTGCCGGTGCCAAGGGTATCCGTATCGCGTGCTCCGGCCGTCTGGGTGGCGCAGAAATGTCCCGCTCGGAGTTCTACCGCGAAGGCCGTGTGCCCCTGCACACCCTCCGCGCGAACATCGACTACGGCTTCTACGAAGCCAAGACCACCTTCGGCCGCATCGGCGTGAAGGTCTGGATCTACAAGGGTGACGTCACCTCCAAGGAACTGGCCCAGCAGGCAGCTGCTGCTCCGTCCCGCGGACGCACCGGCGACCGTCCGGGCCGCCCGGGTGGCGCCGACCGTGGTGACCGCCGCCGTCGTACCGACCGTCCGGCAGCCGACGCAGCACCTGCTGCTGCAGCTCCGGCAGCCGAGGCAGCTCCTGCCGCACCGGCACAGGCAGCAGAAGGAGGACAGGCTTAAATGCTTATCCCACGTCGAGTCAAGCACCGTAAGCAGCACCACCCGGGTCGTTCCGGCGCTGCTACGGGCGGCACCAAGGTCTCCTTCGGTGAGTACGGCATCCAGGCCCTGAGCCCGGCTTACGTCACGAACCGTCAGATCGAATCTGCCCGTATCGCGATGACCCGCCACATCAAGCGTGGCGGTAAGGTCTGGATCAACATCTACCCGGACCGTCCGCTGACGAAGAAGCCGGCCGAAACCCGCATGGGTTCCGGTAAGGGTTCTCCGGAATGGTGGGTCGCTAACGTCAAGCCGGGCCGGGTTCTGTTCGAACTCTCCGGTGTCAATGAAGAGGTAGCTCGCGAGGCCCTGCGCCTGGCAATCCACAAGCTCCCGTTGAAGGCACGCATTGTGCGTCGCGAAGGTGGTGAATAGAAATGGCAGTAGGGTCGAAGGATCTCGCACCCGCACAGCTGGACGGTTTCGACAACGAGCGTCTCGTTGAAGAACTCCGCAAGTCCAAGGAAGAGCTGTTCAACCTGCGTTTCCAGTCCGCCACCGGACAGCTGGAGAACCACGGTCGTCTGCGCGCGGTAAAGAAGGACATCGCACGCATCTACACCGTTCTCCGTGAGCGCGAGCTGGGCATTCGTGCCGAGGTTGCCGCACCGGTTGCGGAAGCCAAGGAAGAAAAGAAGTCCAAGAAGTCCGCAGCCAAGGCTGAGAAGGCTGAAAAGCCGGCCGAGGCTGAGACTGAGGAGGACGCCAAGTGAGTGAAAAGGACGAGAACGTGACGGAAACTGTTTCCGCAACGGCTACGGCTGGCGAGCGCGGTTACCGTAAGACGAAGCGCGGCTATGTAGTCTCGGACAAGATGGAAAAGACCATCGTTGTCCAGGTTGAAGACCGCGTGAAGCACGCCCTCTACGGCAAGGTCATCCGCCGCACCTCGAAGATCAAGGCTCACGACGAAGAGAACACCGCCGGCATCGGCGACCTCGTTCTCCTCGCCGAGACCCGCCCGCTCTCCGCTACCAAGCGGTGGCGCCTGGTGGAGATCCTCGAAAAGGCCAAGTAACACCTGCAGCTTCGCCTTTCCCGGCGCGGCGCCGGAAACCCCCGTTCCCTGTGGGAGCGGGGGTTTCCTTGTTAAGCAGCGTTTAGCGGAGCCCCGGCTGCTGTGATATGGGGCTGGGCCCGAACTGTGCTAAGATTTTGAGTTTGTATGGCGCCTTTTGTGTGCCGTCAGCAAACCTCGTAAACAATCGTGCCACGGCATAGTGCCCCCCTGCGCTTGGACTGCGTCCAAATCCGCCTGGGAAGCAAATGTTTTTGGCACGGGCGTTTAGGCCTGGTCTGGCAAAATCCAGGCAGGTCAAGAGACACCCCGATCAACCGTTCCGCAAGGCTCATTCCGTAGGAAGATTTTCGGTCTGAGAACCGGCGCGACGCAAGGAGTAAATAGTGATTCAGCAGGAGTCGCGACTCAAGGTCGCCGACAACACGGGTGCTAAGGAAATCCTTACCATTCGCGTTCTCGGTGGATCTGGCCGTCGCTACGCAGGCATCGGCGACGTCATCGTCGCTACCGTCAAGGACGCAATCCCGGGCGGCAACGTAAAGAAGGGCGATGTCGTCAAGGCTGTCATCGTCCGTACCAAGAAGGAACGCCGCCGTGCGGATGGTTCCTACATCAAGTTTGACGAGAACGCAGCTGTGATCCTGAAGAACGACGGTGACCCCCGCGGCACCCGTATCTTCGGACCGGTTGGTCGTGAACTCCGTGACAAGAAGTTCATGAAGATCGTTTCTCTGGCTCCGGAGGTGCTCTAGTCCATGGCTAAGATCAAGAAGGGTGACCTGGTTCAGGTCATCACTGGCGCCAAGGCTGAGCGCGGCGGCGACCGTGGCAAGCAGGGCAAGGTTCTGCGCGTCTTCCCGGACACCAACCGCGTGTTGGTTGAAGGCATTAACCGCGTAACCAAGCACACCAAGGTCGGTCAGTCGCAGCGCGGCACCAAGACCGGTGGCATCGAGGTCGTCGAGGCACCGATCCACATCTCCAACGTGGCCTTGGTTGACCCGTCCACCAAGAAGCCCACGCGCGTTGGCTTCCGCACCGAGACCGTGGAGCGCAATGGCGTGAAGCGCGAAGTGCGCGTACGCGTGGCCAAGAGCTCCGGGAAGGACATCTAATGACTGAGACTCTCGAGACTCCGGCAACGAAGATCGTTCCTCGTCTGAAGACCAAGTACGCAGAATCCATCAAGGCTACGCTCCAGGATGAATTCAAGTACCAGAACGTTAACCAGGTTCCCCGCCTGGTCAAGGTTGTTGTGAACATGGGTGTTGGAGATGCCGCCAAGGACTCCAAGCTGATCGACGGCGCTGTCCGCGACCTCACCCTGATCACCGGCCAGAAGCCGCAGGTAACCAAGGCCCGCAAGTCGATCGCCCAGTTCAAGCTGCGCGAAGGCATGCCCATCGGTGCACACGCTACCCTGCGTGGTGACCGCATGTGGGAATTCGTGGACCGTCTGGTCACGCTGGCTCTGCCGCGTATCCGTGACTTCCGCGGCCTCAGCGGCAAGCAGTTCGATGGCAACGGCAACTACACCTTCGGTCTGACCGAGCAGGTTATGTTCCACGAGATCGACCAGGATTCCATCGACCGCGTTCGCGGTATGGACATCACGGTTGTGACCACCGCCAAGACCGACGACGAAGGCCGCGCGCTGCTCAAGGCGCTTGGTTTCCCGTTCAAGACCGAAGCTTAATTAGCTACGTAAAAGGTCCGGCTGCTCTGATCCCTAAGGGTCAGCACAGCGGAAACCGTTACGAGGAAGGGCAAGAGCCCAAATGACAATGACAGATCCTGTCGCAGACATGCTTACGCGTCTGCGCAACGCAAACTCGGCATACCACGATTCCGTGTCTATGCCGTACAGCAAGCTCAAGGCACGCGTTGCCGACATCCTGAAGGCTGAAGGTTACATCGCCTCCTGGAAAGAAGAAGACGCAGAGGTCGGCAAGAAGCTGACCATCGAGCTCAAGTTCGGTCCGAACCGCGAGCGTTCAATCGCCGGTGTTCGTCGTATTTCCAAGCCGGGACTCCGCGTTTACGCGAAGTCCACCAACCTGCCGCACGTGCTCGGTGGCCTGGGTGTCGCAATCCTGTCCACCTCTTCCGGCCTCTTGACTGACAAGCAGGCCGGCAAGAAGGGCGTGGGCGGCGAAGTCCTCGCTTACGTCTGGTAACGGGAAAGGAAGAGAATAATGTCACGTATTGGACGTCTCCCCATCACCGTTCCTGCCGGCGTTGAGGTCAAGGTTGACGGCTCTGTCGTCAGCGTCAAGGGTTCCAAAGGCGAGCTGAGCCACACTGTGGCCAGCCCGATCGAGGTCACCCTGGAAGATGGCACCCTGACTGTCGCCCGCCCGAACGACGAGCGCGCCTCACGTTCGCTGCACGGCCTGACCCGCACCCTGATCGCCAACATGATCCAGGGTGTCACCGCAGGCTACGAGAAGAAGCTTGAGATTGTCGGTACTGGTTACCGCGTCCAGGCCAAGGGTTCTGACCTGGAGTTCGCTCTGGGCTACAGCCACCCGGTCAATGTCTCGGCACCGAACGGCATCACCTTTGCAGTTGAGACCCCGACCAAGCTCTCTGTTTCAGGTATCTCCAAGCAGCAGGTCGGCGAGGTTGCTGCCAACATTCGCAAGCTGCGGAAGCCGGACCCCTACAAGGGCAAGGGCATCCGTTACGCAGGCGAAGTCATCCGCCGCAAGGTCGGAAAGGCTGGTAAGTAACCATGGCGATCGCAATTAACAAGAAGCGTACGAACAAGAGCAAGTCTGCCCAGCGCAGCCGCCGCCAGCTTCGTATCCGCAAGCGCATCTCCGGTACGGCTGTACGCCCTCGTCTGGTCGTCAACCGCTCCGCACGCCACGTATTCGTCCAGGTTGTCGATGACACCAAGGGCCTGACCGTGGCAAGCGCCTCCACACTGGAAGCCGACCTTCGTGCATTCGATGGTGACAAGACCGCCAAGGCTAAGCGCGTTGGCGAACTGGTCGCCGAGCGTGCCAAGGCTGCCGGTATCGAAGCTGTTGTCTTCGACCGCGGTGGTAACAAGTACCACGGCCGGATCGCCGCCGTCGCTGACGGTGCACGTGAAGGTGGGCTGTCACTGTGACGGAAGCAAACAAGGAAAAGGACACTGTGTCTGCAGATCAGAAGGCGCCTGAAGCCGTAGCTGCTGAGGCCACTGAGACCACTGCCCCCGCAGCTGCCGACGACCGCCGTGGTGGCGCCCGTCGCGGCGAGCGTGGCGACCGTGGCCAGGGCCGCGGCGACCGTGGTGGCCGTGGCGGCCGCGACGGCGGCCGTGAAGCCGAGAAGAGCCAGTTCGTAGAGCGCGTTGTTACCATCAACCGCGTTTCCAAGGTCGTCAAGGGTGGTCGTCGCTTCAGCTTCACCGCACTCGTCGTCGTTGGTGACGGTAACGGCATGGTCGGCGTCGGCTACGGCAAGGCCAAGGAAGTTCCCGCTGCAATCGCGAAGGGCGTTGAAGAGGCCAAGAAGTCCTTCTTCCGCGTTCCCCGCGTTGGCAGCACCATCCCTCACCGCGTCCAGGGCGAAGCTGCCGCAGGCGTTGTAATGCTGCGTCCGGCTTCCGCCGGTACCGGTGTTATCGCCGGTGGCCCGGTCCGTGCAGTACTGGAGTGCGTGGGTATCCACGACATCCTCTCCAAGTCGCTCGGTTCCTCGAACGCCATCAACATCGTTCACGCGACTGTTGACGCCCTGAAGCGCCTCGAAGAGCCGGCAGCCGTGGCAGCACGCCGTGGCCTGCCGCTGGACGAGATCGCTCCGCCGGCACTGGTGCGCGCTCTGCTGAACCAGAAGGCGGGTGTCTAGCAATGGCTAAGAACCTGATTCCCTCCGACACCCAGTTGGAGATCACTCAGATCAAGTCCGCCATTGGCGGCAAGCAGAACCAGCGCGACACCCTGCGGTCCCTCGGCCTGAAGCGGATCGGACACACCGTTGTCCGCACCGCCGACGCCGTGACCGTTGGAATGCTCAACACGGTTCCGCACCTGGTAAAGGTAGAGGAGGCGAAGTAAATGGCAGAGAAGAACACTGCTGAGAAGGCACAGAGCGGCGCTGCTGAGAAGCAGAACGCGCTGAAGGTTCACCACCTGCGTCCCGCCCCGGGTGCCAAGACCGCCAAGACCCGCGTTGGTCGTGGTGAAGGTTCCAAGGGTAAGACCGCC
Source organism: Arthrobacter pascens (assembly GCF_017052465.1). Lineage (GTDB taxonomy): Bacteria > Actinomycetota > Actinomycetes > Actinomycetales > Micrococcaceae > Arthrobacter > Arthrobacter pascens. The sequence goes on along the minus strand of NZ_JAFHKT010000128.1, from coordinate 56,595 downwards.
GGTCGCGGTACCAAGGGTACGAAGGCCCGCTACCAGATCAAGGCTGGCTTTGCCGGCGGCCAGCTGCCGCTGCACATGCGCCTGCCGAAGCTGCGCGGCTTCAAGAACCCGTTCCGGGTTGAGTTCCAGGTTGTAAACCTGGACCGTCTCAACGAGCTCTTCCCGGAAGGTGGCACTGTCACCGTGGAGGACCTGGTTGCAAAGGGTGCCGTTCGCAAGAACCAGCCCGTGAAGGTGCTTGGCACCGGCGACATCACCGTCAAGGTTGACGTCACGGCCCACGCATTCTCGGCCAGCGCCACTGAAAAGATCGCTGCAGCAGGCGGAAGCACCACCGCTCTCTAGGAGATTCCTCCAGGGAACGGTGGGCTGATGCCCGTCGTTGAAACTCCCGGTACGCGGGGCCGAGGCCCCCGTGCCGGGAGTTTTTCGTAATCGCCGGCCCTTTCGGATTGTTCGCATCACGCAATCAACCGTTAGACTCGGTTGTTGGGTTTATTGACCCGCATCACAAGACTTAATAATTTCTGAGGAGGACGCTTGCTTAGCGCATTCGGCCGGGCTTTTCGAACGCCTGATCTGCGACGCAAGTTGTTGTTCACGCTGGGAATCATCACAATCTTCCGCTTGGGAGCCTTCATCCCCTCGCCTGGTGTGAACTACCAGAATGTCCAGCAATGCTTGTCGACCGGGCAGACCCAGGGCGGGATCTACCAGCTCGTCAATCTTTTCAGCGGCGGTGCATTGCTGCAGGTCTCCATCTTTGCTTTGGGAATCATGCCGTACATCACGGCAAGCATCATCGTGCAACTGCTCCGGGTGGTCATACCCCGGTTCCAGCAGCTGCACGAAGAAGGCGCCTCGGGGCAGTCGAAGCTGACGCAGTACACGCGTTACCTCACCATTGCCCTCGGCCTGCTGAACGCCACCACGCTGGTGTCCCTCGCGCGCTCCGGGCAGCTGCTGCCCGGCTGCAACCTGCCGATCATCCCGGACAACAGCGTCATCACCACGATCCTGATCATCATCACGCTGACGGCCGGCACAGGCCTCATCATGTGGATGGGCGAGCTCGTGACTGAAAAGGGCGTGGGCAACGGCATGTCGCTGCTGATCTTCACCGCCATCGCTGCAGGCTTCCCCACCTCCCTGGGCGCCATCTGGACGTCGCAGGGTCCGGGCACGTTCTTCCTCGTTCTCGCCATCGGCCTGCTGACGGTCGCCTTGGTGGTCTTCGTGGAGCAGTCACAGCGCCGCATCCCGGTGCAGTACGCCAAGCGGATGATCGGACGGCGGACGGTGGGCGGCACCAGCACCTACATCCCCATCAAGGTGAACATGGCCGGAGTCATCCCGGTCATCTTCGCGTCCTCCATGCTCTACCTGCCGGCGTTGATCTCGCAGTTCAACCAGCCGCAGCCGGGGCAGCCGGTCCAGCCGTGGGTTGAGTGGATCAACAACAACCTGACCCGCGGGGACCACCCCATCTACATGGCGCTTTACTTCGCCATGATCGTTTTCTTTACATACTTCTACGTCGCGATCACCTTCAACCCTGAAGAGGTCTCGGACAACATGAAGAAATACGGCGGCTTCATTCCGGGTATCCGTGCCGGCAAGCCGACCGCGGATTACCTGCAGTACGTCCTGTCGCGGATCACGCTTCCCGGGGCCATCTACCTTGGCTTCGTGGCGCTGATCCCGCTGGTGGCGCTCGTGCTGATCAACGCAAACCAGAACTTCCCGTTCGGTGGCACCTCGATCCTGATCATGGTGGGCGTTGGCCTGGAAACCGTCAAGCAAATTGACGCGCAGCTACAGCAGCGTCACTACGAAGGGCTATTGCGATGACCAGAATGTTGATTATCGGACCTCCGGGTTCCGGCAAGGGTACGCAGGCGGAACGCATCTCGGAGCGCCTCGGCGTCGTTGCGATCTCCACCGGCGACATCTTCCGGGCCAACGTCAGGGGCGAGACCCCGCTGGGCGTCGAGGCCAAGAAGTACATGGACGCCGGGGACTTTGTGCCGGACAGCGTGACCAACAAAATGGTCCGCGACCGCCTCAGCGAATCCGACGTCGAGGACGGGTTCCTGCTGGACGGCTACCCGCGCACCACGGCGCAGGTTGACTACCTCGACGAGATCCTGGCCAATGGTGACCAGAAGCTCGACGTCGTCCTCCAGCTGACCGCGGACGACGAGGAACTGGTCGCCCGGCTCCTGGGCCGTGCGAAGGAAACCGGACGCAGCGACGACAACGAGGCCGTCATCCGCCACCGGCTGGACCTGTACCACGAGCAGACCGAGGCCGTTGTGGCCAAGTATGCCGAGCGCGGCATCCTGACCCAGGTGGACGGCATCGGCGCCATCGACGAAGTCACTGACCGCGTCATGCAGGCCATCAAAGAGGCTCAGGCAGCCTGATTCAGTAACCACGCTACGAGGCTCCTCCCGGTTCATTGGGAGGGGCCTCCGGCTTTTAGCCACCACGGCACACCCCGCCGGCAGCTCCGCCGGCGGGGGCACCACCGAGAGGAAAACCGCAGATGGCATTCGGCCAGCCACGGATTGAGTACAAGACCAACGCCCAGATGCGCACCATGCACGAGGCGGGGGTGGTCCTGAGCCGCGCCCTGGACGCCGCGGTGGCCGCGGCGGCGCCCGGCGTCACCACGAAGCAGCTCGACGACGTGTTCGCCGGCGTGCTTCTGGAGGCAGGGGCAAAGTCGAACTTCCTGGGCTACCACGGGTTCCCCGCCAGCATCTGCACGTCCGTGAACGAGGAAGTGGTCCACGGGATCCCCGGACCCAGAGTGTTGCAGGACGGCGACATCATCTCGATCGACGGCGGCGCGATCGTGGACGGCTGGCACTCGGATTCCGCGCGAACGGTCATCGTGGGGACGGCCGACCCCGAGGACCAGCGCCTCTCGGACGTCACGCAGGCTGCCATGTGGCGGGGCATCGCCGCGCTGGCCACCGGCAAATTCGTGGGCGACATCGGCTGCGCCGTGGACGACTACGTCTCCGCCGTGCCGGGCAAGCCACTGGGAATCCTCGAGGACTACGTCGGCCACGGCATCGGCTCCGAGATGCACATGGCGCCGGACGTGCTGAACTACCGCACCAGCCACCGCGGTCCGAAGATCCGCCCGGGCCTGTGCCTCGCGATCGAGCCGATGCTGGTGCGCGGCAGCATCGAAACCGCTGTCCTGGACGATGACTGGACAGTGGTCACCACCGACGGCAAGCGGTCCTGCCAGTGGGAGCACTCCGTCGCCGTCCATGAGCAGGGCATCTGGGTGCTGTCAGCGCCCGACGGCGGTGCCGCCCAGCTTGCGCCGCTCGGCGTGGTTCCGGTTCCGATTCCCTGACGACGCACCTTTAGTCTGGGGACACGCAAAATCCCTGGCGACACCGGAATTCCGGTGTCGCCAGGGATTTTGCGCGTCACGGGGAATTATCTGCGTCAGCACGCCAGGTCCGGGGACTCGCCACGGTGCAGAATGGGAGCCATGGAAGCCACTGGGACAGGGCAAGCGACGGGATCCATTACTGATGTGCCGGGCCTGCGGGTCGGGCACCGGCAAAAGTCCGACGGCGGCTGGCTGAGCGGCGTGACGGTGGTCCTGCCGCCGCCGGGAACCGTGGGCTCGGTGGATGTCCGCGGGGGAGGCCCCGGCACGCACGAGACCGATGCGCTCGACCCCACGACGCTGGTCCCGACGGTGGACGCCGTGGTGCTCACCGGGGGAAGCGCCTACGGGCTTGCCACCGCGCACGGCGCCCAGCGCTGGTGCGAGGAGCAGGGACGGGGCTTCGAGGTCACCGGAGGGGTGGTCCCGATCGTCCCGGCCGCGGCCATCTTCGACCTCGGCCGCGGCGGCGACTTCTCCGCCCGCCCCGACGCCGCGATGGGCTACGCGGCGGCTGCTGCCGCGGGGGCCCAGAACGACGGGCACGACGTCGAACGCGGCAATGTGGGAGCCGGCACCGGAGCGGTCCTGGGACGGGGCCAGTTCAAAGGGGGAGTAGGTACCGCCTCCGTCACTCTGGACAACGGGGTGGTTGTTGGGGCCCTGGCAGTAGTGAACGCGCTGGGCCTGCCGTGGGGGCCGCTGGCTGAGCCTGCCGAAACTTCGGCCGCTGGGACGGAAGCCGGACCGCAGCTCAACACCACCCTGGTCGTTGTCGCCACCAATGCCGTCCTTGACTCGGCCGAGTGCAAGCGGACCGCATCGGCTGCGCACGCGGGACTCGCCAGGGCGCTGAACCCGAGCCACACGCTGGCCGACGGGGACACGGTCTTCTGCCTGGCGACGGGCGCCGTGAAGCTGGACCGGACCACGGAGACTGCCCGGCAGGTGAGTCTCATCACCCTGCAGAGTGCGGCAGCCGACGTCGTACGCTTGGCAATCCTGGACGGGATCCGCAGCGCGGAGGCCGTGACAACTGCGGCGGGCACCTTCGCGGCGTACAGATTTTGATGCGCGCGGCGGCATTGTGCGCTACCATGGCTGGATTTAACATTCCGGACCAAATGCCGTAGTGTTGCTTGTTGGTTGTCTGCCCTGCCACGCCCATTTGCGGCCGGCTGGCGACGATCAATCAAATCAAAAAAACGTCCGCAGTCATGCCCGGTGCAATCCGGTGGGCTGAGGCAAACAACAGTTAGCGGAGGATATGGCCAAGAAGGACGGGGTCATAGAGATCGAGGGCGTAGTGACTGAGGCGCTGCCCAACGCGATGTTTCGTGTTGAGCTCACCAACAAGCACGTCGTTCTGGCACACATCTCTGGAAAAATGCGTCAGCACTACATCAGGATTCTCCCTGAGGACCGGGTAGTGGTGGAGCTGAGCCCTTACGACCTGACACGTGGTCGTATCGTCTACCGCTACAAGTAAACGTTGGGCGGCCAGAGCAACTGCCGAAGGCCGGTCCATCGGACCAACTGCTATCACGCAAAGGAACGCCATGAAGGTCAAGCCGAGCGTCAAGCAGATCTGCGAAAAGTGCAAAGTGATCCGCCGTAATGGCCGGGTCATGGTGATCTGCGAGAACCCGCGCCACAAGCAGCGCCAGGGCTAATTCCCTTCCGGGAATCCCTGGGTTGCTAACCCACGCAAGTAAATAAAAGGCAGCACAAGCTGAACTGGAACATTGAGCTCTAAAGAGTCCGGACAGCTAACCCCCGGTCGGAGGCTGGGGCCGCACTGATCGTGCGGGTGTACTGCCTACGACCTCCGGTTTATTCAAGGAGTACTGCCACTATGGCTCGTCTCGCTGGCGTAGACATTCCCCGCGAAAAGCGGCTGGAAATTGCGCTTACTTACATCTACGGCGTGGGCAAGACCCGTGCACACGAAACCCTGGCTGCCACCGGCATCAGCGCTGACGTCCGCGTAAAGGACCTCAGCGACGCCGAACTGGTCCAGCTGCGTGACTACATTGAAGGCAACTACAAGGTTGAGGGTGACCTTCGCCGCGAAGTGGCCGCAGATATCCGCCGCAAGGTCGAAATCGGCAGCTACGAAGGCCTGCGTCACCGCAAGGGCCTGCCCGTACGCGGACAGCGTACGAAGACCAACGCCCGTACCCGCAAGGGCCCGAAGCGTACCGTCGCCGGCAAGAAGAAGGCCCGTTAATCCCTGAGGGATTAACTCGGTTTTCCCCCGATAACTTTCTGTAGGAGAAATAATGCCCCCGAAGACTCGTGGCGCGGTTCGCAAGCCGCGTAAGAAGGACAAGAAGAATATCGCGCTTGGCCAGGCGCACATCAAGAGCACCTTTAACAACACCATCGTGTCCATCACGGACCCGTCCGGTGCTGTCATCTCCTGGGCTTCCGCCGGTGAGGTTGGATTCAAGGGCTCACGCAAGTCCACCCCGTTCGCTGCACAGATGGCTGCCGAAGCTGCTGCCAAGCGTGCACAGGAGCACGGCCTGAAGAAGGTTGACGTGTTCGTCAAGGGACCGGGATCCGGACGCGAGACCGCCATCCGTTCGCTGCAGGCCGCTGGCCTCGAGGTCGGCTCCATCCAGGACGTCACCCCCGCCGCGCACAACGGCTGCCGTCCCCCGAAGCGCCGCCGCGTCTAAGCTTTTCCGCTGACCGGAGCTTGCCCGGACCCTTACCGGGTCCGGGCAAGCCCAGCGCGTTAAGACTTCAGACCGATTTTCCACCACCTGTGTTGCGTCATATAGCGGATGCTCGCCGAAAGGAAACCTAAGTGCTCATTGCACAGCGCCCCACCCTCTCCGAAGAGGTCGTCTCCGATAACCGCTCCCGTTTCATCATTGAACCGCTGGAGCCGGGCTTCGGATACACCCTCGGAAACTCCCTCCGCCGTACCCTGCTCTCCTCCATCCCCGGTGCCGCTGTAACCAGCATCCGGATCGATGGCGTGCTGCACGAGTTCACCACGGTTCCGGGTGTCAAGGAAGATGTCACCGAGATCATCCTCAACATCAAGAACCTGTCCGTGTCCTCCGAGCACGACGAGCCGGTTGTTGCTTACCTGCGCAAGCAGGGACCCGGAGTCGTCACCGCCGCGGACATCGCTCCGCCGGCCGGCGTCGAATTCCACAACCCGGATCTGCACATTGCCACGCTGAACTCGAAGGGCAAGTTCGAACTCGAACTGACCATCGAGCGCGGCCGCGGCTACGTTTCGGCAGCTCAGAACAAGTCCGGCGACGCAGAGATCGGCCGCATCCCGGTCGACTCCATCTACTCGCCGGTGCTGAAGGTTACTTTCCGCGTGGAAGCCACCCGTGTTGAGCAGCGCACCGACTTCGACAAGCTCATTGTTGACGTCGAGACCAAGCAGGCCATCGCCCCGCGCGATGCCGTTGCTTCCGCAGGTACCACCCTGGTGGAACTCTTCGGTCTGGCCCGCGAGCTGAACACCGCAGCTGAAGGTATCGAGATTGGCCCGTCGCCGACGGATGCTGCCTTGGCAGCAGACATGGCTCTGCCGATCGAGGATCTGGACCTCACCGTCCGTTCCTACAACTGCCTCAAGCGTGAGGGCATCCACACCGTGGGTGAACTCGTTGCCCGCTCCGAGGCTGACCTGATGGACATCCGTAACTTCGGTGCGAAGTCCATCGACGAGGTCAAGGCAAAGCTGGTTGAACTGGGACTGTCCCTCAAGGACTCGCCTCCCGGCTTCGACCTCGCCGCGCGCGCCGCAGCCATCGAAGAGGACGACGCCGCGTTCAGCGACGACGAGCTCTAACAAGCAGATCTTGGCTGGCGGGCTGGATGCACCATGTTGTGCGCAGCCCACCGGCTTCCATATGAGGAGAAACAATTATGCCTACCCCCACTAAGGGTCCGCGCCTCGGAGGCGGCCCGGCTCACGAGCGTCTTATGCTCGCGAACCTGGCAGCAGCACTGTTCGAGCACAAGCGGATCACCACCACGGTCACCAAAGCCAAGCGCCTGAAGCCGTACGCAGAGCGCCTGGTCACCTTCGCCAAGCGCGGCGACCTCGCTTCCCGCCGCCGCGTGCTCGGCCTGATCAGCAACAAGGGCATCGTCCACGAGCTGTTCACCGACATTGCACAGGCAGTGGAGAACCGCGACGGCGGCTACACCCGCATCACCAAGATCGGCAACCGCAAGGGCGACAACGCTCCCATGGCTGTCATCGAGCTGGTTCTCGAGCCGGTTTCCGCCAAGCAGGCTGTTGTAGCCGAGGCTACTGCTGCTGCCAAGCGCGATGCAGACAAGGCTGCTCCGGCTGCCGAGGAAGCTGAGGTCGCCGAGACCGAAGCCGCTCCGGAAGCTGAGGCTGAAGCTGCCGAGACCGAAGCTGCAACCGAAGAGGCTCCGGCCGCTGAGGAAGCTGCTGACGAGAAGGCTGCTGCTGACGAGAAGGACGCGAAGTAATTCGCTGATTTCTTCGCATAGACTTAAGTCTATGAACGACCAAAAACCCGCGGCCCCCGTAGTGGGGGGCGGCGGGTTTTTGCGTATCCGACTTGATTTGGCGTACGACGGCGGCCCCTTCAGCGGGTGGGCAGTGCAGCCCGGGCTGCGCACCGTCCAGGGAACCCTGGAGGAGGCGCTGGAGCTGCTGATCCGCCGGCCGGTCCGGGTGACCGTCGCGGGGCGGACAGACGCCGGCGTGCATGCCCGCGGCCAGGTGGTCCACCTCGACCTGACGGAAGCCGAGTGGCTGGGACTGAACCGCGGCGCGGAACTCGATCCCGCCGTCGCGCTTTTACGCCGGCTGAGGGGCGCACTGAGCCGGGGGCTCGGGGACCTGACCGGCGCCATTGTGGTGCACCAGGTGTCCATTGCGCCGGAGGGGTTCGACGCGCGTTTTTCCGCGTTGTGGCGCCGCTACAGCTACCGCATTGCGGACGGGCCGGCGCTCTGGGATCCGCTGGGCCGGTACGACACTCTCTGGCACAAGTCTCCGCTGGTTGTGGACCTCCTGAACGAAGGGGCGTCGAAGCTGCTGGGGCTGCAGAACTTCCTCTCCTACTGCAAGCCGCGGGAGGGCTCCACCACCATCCGCGAACTGCAGCGCTTCGAATTCACGCGCGGCGTGGACGGCGTTATCGTTGCCACCGTCCAGGCCGATGCGTTCTGCCACAATATGGTGCGTGCGCTGGTGGGCTCGGCGCTGTACGTGGGGGAGGGGCTCGAGCCGCCGGGATGGCTGCACGAACGCCTGCTGGCCAGGAAGCGGGATGCCCGCTCCGTGCTGGCGGCGCCCCATCCGCTGGTGCTGGAGGAAGTGGCCTACCCGTCGGACGACGAGTTGCTGGCACGCGCCGAACTGACGCGCGCCCTGCGGGAGTAAGTCCTTACATTAATCCCCGTTCTGAGGGCCCTGCCTCAGTTCCCGGCCGGATGCCAGTAGGCTGGGAGGCAGTGTTGAGACATGTAGTCCTTACAGGGGGTAAGGGATGAATGACCGCCGCGTTGTTGTGGTTATCGAGCAGGATCAGGAAGTCTGCGCCTTGCTGTGCGCGACTCTTGGTGAGGCCGGGTTCGAGGTGCATTGCTCCGACAACGGCGAGGCCGGGCTGGCGCTGGTCCGCGCCAAGCAGCCGGATACCGTCACGCTGAATGCCGTGCTGCCGGATGCGGACGGCCTTGAGGTGGCGCGGCGCATCCGCGAGTTCAGCCATGCGTACCTGCTGGTAGTCAGTGCCAGCAGTGATCTTGCGGCGACGGTGCAGGCCTTTGACGCCGGGGCGGACGACTATCTGGTCACGCCTCTCCGGCCCCGGGAACTCCGGGTGCGCGTTGACGGGATGCTGCGCCGGCCGCGGCAACTGCGGCCGGAACATCGTGAACTTTCTGAAACCGTTGCGGAAGCAGTGACACGGTGCCTGGAGCACAACGGCCTGGAGGTCGACGCCGTCGCCCGTTCTGTGCGACTGGCGGGCCGGACGCTGGAGCTTACCAAGACAGAGTTCGACCTGCTCCTGATTATTCTGGAGCAGGGGAAGCGCGTGGTGACGAAGGCAGAACTGGCCCGCCACCTGCAGCTTGAGGACCTGGGACCGGGACGCCCCCGGAAAGTCGACACGGACCGCGTCATAGAGGTCCATATCGGCAACCTGCGCCGAAAACTCGGGGACGACGCGCGGTCGCCGAAGTGGCTCAAGACGGTCCGCGGCCTGGGATACACCCTCACCTAGGGCGGGGGTGGATCGTCCCCCCTGCAAACGGGGGAGTGGCTGGGAAAACCCTAAGAAAATGCCAAGGGTGCAGGCGCACCGTTGAATCATGAAATCAGTATCAAGCGACGAGGTTGTTGCAGTCCGTGGCGTTCTTACCGATACGCATCCGGTCGATTTCTATGCGCTTGGCGTCGCGGGGGCGATTGACCGCTTGACCCTTCCGCTGCGCGAGCGCGGGACCGTGGTTCACCTGGAGGCTCCGCACCACGGGATGGAGGTGGACCGGAAGTGTGCCACCCTCCTGTACCGGGCGGCCCAGGAGCTCCTCAGCAACGTGTACAAATTCGCCAATGCCTCGGCGGTGACGATTCGGTTGGGCTGCCTCAGCCACCCCGCCCTCTGCCATGAGGTGCAGCTCAAAGTGACCGACGACGGCGCAGGGTTCGATGCCGAGGCAGCAACCCAGGGCAGGCATTCCGGGATGGGGCTGCGGCTCATGCGGCTCGCCGTGGAAACAGCCGGCGGCCACATGACGGTCGACTCGTCCGCGGCAGGAACGTGCGTGAACGTCACACTGCCGCTGGATTAGGTGCGCCTGGATTAGGTGCCCGGCCCACAGGTTCGGCCCAGTCTCCCTAGGAATGTTCCCGGGGCAGGGTCATGGTGAACGTGGTCCCCGCCCCGGGCTTGCTCACGCATGTGATGGCGCCGCCGTGCCGTTCCACAATGGTCTTCGTGATCGAGAGGCCCAAACCCACCCCGGGGATTGCCGCCTGCCGCGCAGCCTGGGTGCGGAAGAACCGAGTGAAGATCCGGGAGGTTTCCTCTTCGCTGATGCCCATTCCGGTGTCCTGGACCTGCAGCTGCACCCAGTCCTCACTGGTGCGGGCGCGGACCGTCACGGCACCGCCGTCTGGAGAGTATTTGATGGCATTGGATACCAGGTTGTCGAGGGCTTGGGAGATGCGGAGCGGATCGGCATGGGCCCAGAGGGGTGCGGGGGTGTCGATGCTGAGGGAGACATTGGATGCGTCGGCCTGTGCCTGCGCGGATCCGATGGTCGTGTCGATGAGGCTGGCCAGGTCTGTCCTCCGCGCGTGGACCGCCAGCACCGTGGAGGCTGAGACGAGCAGATCCGAGACCAGCGAAAGGAGCCGTTCGGCATTGCGCTGCACCACTTCCAGCCTTTGCACTGCCGCCGATGAGAGGGCTTCAGCCTCGTCCAGCACCAAGTCAACGTTGCCCAGCACGGACATGAGGGGGCTGCGGAATTCGTGCGAGACGTTGGAGATCAGTTCTTCCTTGGCGGAGAGCGCCTCCACGAGCCCGGTCACATCGCTGTAGACGACGACGGCGCCGCTGAACCCGCCGTCGTCGTTCCTTATGATCCGGGCCGCCGTGGAAACGGCGCGCCGGGCGCTGCCCTGGCCGAGCCACACCAGATAGTTCGCAAAGGTTTCGCCCGCAACGGCCCGGCGGATCGGTCGCTTATCCTCGGGCAGCGGCGTGACCTTGTCCTGGCCGAACATGAGTTGCCCGGATTCCTGCATTTCCGCGGCCGCGCCTGCGGGAGAAGCGGCCTGCAGGAACGCCTTTTGCTGATCGTTGACGAGCACTTTATGGCCGTTGGCGTCGACGGCGACGATGCCGACGTCGATGGCGTCCAAGATGGTTTTGAAAAGCCTTTCACGCGTCCTGCTTTGAATGAGCAGTTCCCGGAGTTCGGCATCCTTTCTTTCGAGCCGTCGTCGCTGTACACGGATATTGGCGCTCGCGAACCGGATTGCCAGCGAGACGGCCAGCATCATGAGGGGCAAGAGGATTGCAGTGGCAATGTCCGAAGGTGAAATTCTGGGAAACTTTTGCACCAGTGAAGGCAGCCCGATGAGCAGGGGCCCAATGAAACTGAGCACAATGCTGGTCTTCACGAAGGAGCCTGATGCCGACAGCCAAATCACCGGGAATATGGCCAGCACTCCGAGGCCGGCCACGGCCGGAACGGCGCCGTTGCGTGCGAGACCGATTACCAGGAGGTCAAGAATCGGGATTACCAAGTAGGCGTTGACGGGAAGGCGCTCCCAGGGAACCAGGAAGCACGCCAGGAACAAGGCGCCCATCAGGACTATGGATGCAATAAAGACGGGATTCTCGATCAGCGTGGGCCATACCGCAGGCGCCGCAATGGCCATGGCAGCAAGAATGAGCGTTACCGGCAGCTGGCAAAGCGCCACCTGGACTCTCGGCTTAAGCCGTCTGAAAAAGCGGTCAGTGTCACGGACCAGCACGTGTTCACCCATGGGCGCAGCCCCCGCCCTTAGGGTCGATTATCGAAACGTGAGACCGTATTATTTTGTCCCCACCCATGGTGCCATTATGCACGCCAATTCTTCTGCGTCGGCAGTCCCAACTGGTTGCTGAGTGTTGCTTGCAAAACATATGCACAATTTAGGTTGTCTGGTCCCGTAGACGTTGTAGCCTATGTAATCAGGTAGTACTTTCCGCATTGCGCTGGGCGGTGCGGTGGTTTTGCCTGATATGGGGTAGTCGTGGGCGAACTTGGCGTGGCCGTGGTGATTGAGGATGACGACGACGTCCGCAATCTGCTTGACGCGGTCCTTCAGCAGGCTGGCTTCGAGGTGCACTCAGCAGCCACGGGACGTGATGGTGTTGACGTAGCCCGTCAACAGCGGGTCAATGTGATCACGCTTGACGTGGGACTTCCGGATATAGACGGTTTTGAGGTCCTACGAAGAATCCGACAGTTCAGTGACGCCTACGTCGTCATGCTCACGGGCAGGGACGAGGAACTGGACACGATCACGGCGCTTCAGGGCGGCGCGGACGACTACATTACCAAGCCGTTCAGGCCCCGTGAGCTGCGTGCCCGCATCACCGCGATGATGCGCCGGCCCCGGCAGGGCGCGGCTGGTGACGCTGATGTGCCGGTGCTGTCGTCCGGTGTCGGTGGCGCGGGTGGCGCTACCACCGTGCGCCGCGGCAAGGTGCTCCAGCACAATGGCCTGGCGCTGGACATGGAAACCCGGACTGTCGCCCTTCGCGGCACTCCGCTGGGATTGACCCGCAGCGAGTTTGATCTGCTGCAGGAACTGTTGAGGGGAACCGGGGCCGTGCGCACACGGGCTGATCTGGTCCGTGTGGTCCGCGGGGAATACTACGGCGAGGACACGTACATCAGCGAGGCTGACGAGCGGGCCGTCGAGGTCCACATCGGAAACCTGCGGCGGAAGCTCCATGAGGATCCGGCGGACCCGCGCTGGCTCGTCACAGTCCGCGGTGTGGGGTACCGGCTGGCGCCGAAGCGGGCGGAGTAGGACTGCGCATGAATTCCGTACGTACGAGACGCCCATCAAGCATCCCTGACCACCACTCAAGGATTTAGGAGACACGCTCCAGCCGCCTTGGCACAGCTTTCTTAGGTCGTCAGGTCCACTTGAACAGGAGGGCTTTGTTAGCTTCCATTAGGGCGTGAAAACCCACTGCGGGAAAATGCTTAGTCGATGTCCACCAGTCATCGGGGTTCGGCGCGGTGAACATCCGTCGTCCTGAGTTGAATGGTGTGACCTGCCAGAAGCCCTCAGGCCGCAGGTCGGCATGTCCCGTGCCGAGGACCTGGACGGCGAAGATGCCCGGCACTGAACTCCTCATCGCCGCGTGGTTTGCGGTCAGCTCGGGATCGTCGGGCGAATGGAGCCCCCACTGGCTCATCACGCTCCCCGGGGTGACGAGCCCGAAATGTACCCTGGCGACGGCCGCATAGTCGTAAAGCGGTGCCATGTCTTTGAGCAGCCGCGCCAGCGGCTCCAGGGCGTCGGCCCTTCCAGCTTTGATTTCGGTGCCAGGCAGGATCCACCCCTCACCCGAGAACAGGACGTACCAGTCACCGTTGGCTGTGGGGAAGAGAAGTTCCGCCCACCCGATGTCTTCACAGCAGCGCGAGATGACCTCCGCTACCTGGTGCGGTTCGCATCGGGACATCGTGAAGTGGAGCCCTGCGAGGATGGCTCCACTGGTATGGGTCTTGGCCCAGCCGGCGAGCAGATCCACGATGTCCTTGAACGCGGCGCTTTCGACCGCCCAGCTGTCCCAATTGTTCTTGACTGATCGAAAGTGGAGCGGGGTCATGCTGTTGTCTACGGCAGCGTCAACGGCACAGATGGCCGCGCTGTAGGCGTAGCGCCCCGTCCGCGGCCTGGGCCCGAGTTTGTCCGAGCAGGCCGTGATGGTTCCCGTGAAGCCCAACGCAGCAACTGCTTCGGCAATCATCCCCGCAACCTCGACAGCATGGTTGGGGGAGCTCACGGGAAAGATGTAAATTGCCGTTCCCTGGCTCACTTCAACTGCGTGGAACCTCTGGTCGGAGTAGTCAGGCATCCTGATCTCAGCGATCGCGGCGTCGATGTCAGGAGTTGACGGCTGGTGACTTGCGGGTGAGGGCGCGCACAAGAAACCCTGAGTGAATGTCGCGTCGGCGTTCACTTGTCGGATTTTTACCGAGTCAATAGTGATGCCAGAGCGTTCATCCATTTAGTGCCCCTTTGAAGCTGTAGGTGCCCCATGATTTGCGGGTGATGTCAGTAGTCATTTCCAGCCGGAATTCCCCGGCGGGCAGCGCTCGCTACGACATACTCGCTCTCGCCTACCATGGTGGAGCCGTCCTCCGGGCACTCATCATCTCGCTGGCCGCTTAGGAGACACGCCCTAGTGTCCCCGCAGGTAGCTTCGCTTCAGCGCGGCGACGGTCTGCGCGCCCGTCTCAGCAATGACGGGCAACAGCCTCCGTACTGCGGGGAGGTCAGCGGCCCTGATGAGGCGCTCCGATTCCACAGCCAGACTGGCGAGACGCGACCCGCCCACCATGAACGCGGAGTTCTTCAGGCTCAGGACCGCATCCATCGCGAGTTCCGGATCGTTCTCTGCGATTGAGTGCTGCAGGTACGCCAGCCGCTTCTCCCAGATGCCGATGTAGTCCTTGGCGAACGCGCGGGCCACGCCGCTGCCGCCCATGTCCTCCTCCAGTTCGCGAAGGACCGTGAGATCGAGGATGGGGAGCCCGTCCGCCTGTTCCGGTTCGTCCTGTGCGGCAGCCCCGGGACCAGGCAGGCAGACGCCGTTGGCGCCGCCGTCGCTTGTGCTGGACCCTGAACTAGACATGTGTTAAGGCTACTTTCTGACCTTGGGAAAAGCCTGATCCAACTTGGATCCTGTGCAAACCCTGCGCGTTCCTTGTGGTGCGCGGAAAACCTGCGGCATTCCGACCCTACTGGCCGCTGAAGGTTTCGATGGTGTTAATGACGGCGGGTCCCAGGATGGCGATGAACAGGACCGGGAAGATAAAGAACAGCAGCGGAAAGAGGATCATAACGGGCAGTTTCATGGCCTTCTCTTCGGCCCGCTGGCGCCGCTTCACCCGCATCACCTTGGCTTGCACACGGAGGACACGGCTGATGGCGATGCCATAGGTGTCGGCCTGGACTACTGCTTGGACGAAGCTCCGCAGTTCGGGGATGTTAGTACGCTCGGCCAGCGCGAGATACGACTCGCGGCGGCTGCGGCCCACCTGCATGTCCTGCAGCGTCCGGACCAGTTCCTCTGCCAGCGGGCCTTTGCCGTTCTCGCCTGCCCGGGCCATTGCTCCCTCGAAGCCAAGGCCCGCCTCTACGGAAATGAGCATCTGGTCCAGGGTGTTGGCTAGCTCCAGCTGCATGGCCTTCTGCCGCTCTTGGCCCTTGCTGTAGAGCAGCAGATCGGGAATGAAATAGCCAAGAAACAGGACGAAGATGCCGACGAGTTTCATGATGGGCGTCGTTCCGACTGAACTCAGCCATAGCCCCACCAGTCCACCCACCAGGCCCAGGGCGGGTTTAGCGGCCAGCACGCGGCCCAGCGGAAGGTTTGCCGGCCGGCCGGCGAGCGACAGGAGGCGATCAATTTTCTGCACATAGCCAGCGGGGGTGAGGCGGTGACCGATCTTGTCCAGCAGACCTCTGCTGACTTTCTTCTCCACTTCGGCCCGGTGGGTCCCCCTGGACAGGATGTCGCGGGCAATCGCCTGGCCCTTCTTGTCGGTGGAGAGCAGGGTCCACGCAAGGTAGCCGAGCGGCAGGCAGACCAGGAGAAGGGAAAGGAGAATCAAGGGATCCATGGCCGCCTCAGAACTTCAGGTCGATGATTTTGCGCATCCAGAGACCACCGATGGTCATCAGGATGACCGAGGCAACGATCATGATCCAGCCCAGGACTGTGGAAACCATCTTGTCCATGTAACCCGGGCTGACCACCATGAGCATGGCCACGATTCCAATGGGAAGGGCCATGAGGATGTAGGCGGAGAATTTCCCTTCGGCGGCGAGGGACTTTATATGGCCCTTGATCTCGTTGCGCTCGCGGATGGTTTCGTTGACCTGGTCGAGGACCTCAGCCAGGTTGCCGCCCACTTCGCGGTTGATCTGGATGGCCTGGGAAATCCAAACGAAGTCCTCATTCTGCATGCGTTCAGCGGTATCGTTCAGCGAAACCAGCAGGTCCCGGCCGAGGCTCGTCTCCGAAACCACCCGGCGCATTTCCTCGGAAGTCGGAGCTTGCGATTCGTTGGCGGCGGCATCGATGGCCCGCAGGATACTGTGGCCGGCGCGGAGGCTGCCGGAGAGCAATTGCAGCGTATCGCCCAGCTGGTCACCAAACTTGGTCCGCCTTTTGCCCGTGAGGACCCTTAGCACAAGGTTGCCCACAAACGGTGCCGCGATCATCAGGAGAATGGCCAGCAAGGGTCCGGCAACCACCAGACCCACCAGGCCGCCCACAAAGGCGCCGATAATCACCAGGAGCAGAAAATCTGCCTGGCTCACGCGTAGCCCCGCGTTTTCGAGAGTTTCCCGGTTGAAGAAGCGGAAATTCCGCTTGGCAAGGAAACGCTCGATGCCCTGGACGGCTGATCCGGCAAAGCGCGTCAGCTGCGAGTCTGGCTCTGTGCGGAACGGCCGACGGCGGTCCAGCGGCACAGTGGGGGTGCGGGGGATCACCACTGCCACGCCTGCAACGGCGATGGCGGCTATCAGGAGGATGATTCCTAGAGTCAGGACCATTGGCGTCAGAGCTTTCCGCTGGAGGCCACGGGGGCGCCGAAGACACCCGCCGAAACGTGGATGCCCATGTCTTCGAAGCGGTCGATGAACCGCGGCCGGATGCCGGTGGGGATAGGGGAACCGAGGAAGCGTCCGTGCTGGTCGACACCTGCCGAGTAATCGAACACGAAGGCATCTTGGAGGGTCACGATGTCGCCCTCCATACCCTGGACCTCGGTGACGTGCGTGATGCGGCGGGTGCCGTCACGGAGCCGGGAGATCTGGATGATCAGGTTGACGGCGGATGCGATCTGCTCGCGGATGGCTCGCAGGGGCAGATCCATCCCGGCCATCAGGACCAGGGTCTCCAGACGGGCGACGGCGTCGCGGGGCGAGTTGGAGTGGACGGTGGACAGCGAGCCGTCGTGGCCGGTGTTCATGGCCTGCAGCATGTCAAGGGATTCCCCGCCACGGACTTCACCAACCACGATGCGGTCGGGGCGCATACGCAGTGAGTTCCGGAGCAGTTCGCGGATGGTCACCTCGCCCTTGCCCTCGGTGTTCGGCGGCCGGCTTTCCAGCCGCACCACGTGTTCCTGCTGGATCTGGAGCTCCACGGCGTCCTCGATGGTCACGATGCGCTCGTTGGCAGGAAGGAACGAGGACAAGACATTCAGCAGCGTGGTCTTGCCCGTGCCGGTGCCGCCGGAGACGATGATGTTCAGCTTCGCCTTGACGCAGGCGTTGAGCAGTTCGGCCATTTCCGGGGTGAGCGTTCCGAAGTCGATGAGGTTCTGGACTGTTAGGGGCACCTTGCTGAACTTACGGATGGTCAGCGAGGAACCGCCTACGGCAAGCGGAGGAATCACGGCGTTCACGCGGGAACCGTCTTCCAGGCGCGCGTCAACCAGGGGAGACGATTCGTCGATGCGCCGTCCCACCTTGGAGACGATGCGCTCAATGACCTTGCGCAGGTGCTGCTCCGAGCTGAACCGGGAATCTGTCAGCGTCAGCTGGCCCTTGCGCTCCACGTAGATCTGGTCCATCCGGTTCACCATGATTTCGGTGACGGCCGGATCGTCCAGCAGCCGCTGCAGCGGACCGTAGCCGAGCACGTCATCGGCCACGTCGCGCACCAGACGGGAGCGTTCGTCCACGGTCAGCGGAACCTGTTCCGCGTCGATGATGCGGATGAGCTCTTCCCTGGCAGTGCTGCGCAGTTCGTTCTCCGTGATGGTGGAGTCGTTGAACCTCGCTCCCATCCGTTCGAAGAGGGCGGTTGCCGCACGCTGCTTGAGGGCTGCAAAGGCGTCCACCGGCTGCTGGGCCTTGGGCTTGAGGACTTCGTGCTGTGCCGCAGGAGGCTGTGAAGGCTTGGCCGCGGTCTCCTGCTGCGTAGATTTTGGACGTGCGGGATCGCGGCGAGCCGACAGCGCAGCCGTTGGAACTTGCGCGTGCGTCGCTTCCGCTGCGCTCCTTGGTGTCCTCGGCCGGAGCGCCGGGGCGGCGGCTACGGGGGAAGGGGCGGCAGAAGCAACGGCCGTCGCCATTGCCTTGGCCGGGGCAGCCGCAGTCTGGGACTTCGCCTGAGCTATCTGGATCCGTTCGGACAGCTTCATCTAGACCACCACCCGTCGGTGGCTTCGCCGCTGGCCCTTTGCCTGCCCATTGGGGCTGAACCGCTCGACCAGCTGATTGAGTCCTTTGACTGCTGGATCCTTCTTGGCTTCCTGCAGTACCGGAATGCCGCGGTTGGTAGAGAATGCCACGGCGCGGGAACGCGGAACACTGACATCGACGGGTGCGCCGATGGTGGATTCGACGTCCTGGACTGAGAGCCCGCATTTGGCGTCAGCCATGTTCAGGACCACGTGCCTTCCCTCGGGCAGAATGTCGAGTTGGCGGAGGACGTCCAGCCCGGAGCGGAGACCGCGGACGCTGGGAATGTCCATGGCGCTGACCCAGACCACGTCAGTGCAGGCCTCCATGGCGGCAAGTCCTATCTCCGGCAAGCCGGGGGCAGTGTCTACAACGACGTATTGGAATTCTTCCGCCAGCTGTTCCAGCAGCCGGGTGACCTGTTCAGGTGCGATGTGGTCGGCATCGACCGGGTTGTCGGGCGCGCACACGGCGTAGATGCTGGAGGGGTGAACCGTGAGGAACGCCTTGAGCACCAGGGTGTCCTCGCTGGCAGCGGGGGAGACCGCATCCGTAACCGTGTGCTCCGGGTTGAGGTAGAGGCCGGACGCGACGTCGCCGAACTGCAGGTCAAGGTCAACCACCACGACGCTCATGGGCGCCGCCTTGCCGAGCCCTACTGCGAGGTTGGTGGCGATGGTGGTCTTGCCCACTCCACCCTTGGGCGAGAAGACGCCGATCACTCTTCCCTTGCTGTCAGCCTGCTTGGGCTGTTCCGGCCGGTGGCGGGTGGCGAAGGACTGGCAGGCGCGCTCCAGCAGGACCCGCATGTGCGAGGGGTCGGCGGACGGGCTGAGGATATCCCGGATGCCGGCGCGCATGGCCTGCAAGAGGAGCTCCGGATCAGGTTCGCTCACCAGGAGTACCGTAAGGTCCGGCACCTGCACGTCCAGCACCGTGGCCAGGCGCAGCGCATCGTCTACAGGCACATCCGGTCCGAGGATGAGGACTTCTGGCCGCTCCTGGTTGAGCTGGGCGAACAGGTCGTAGGGGCCGGCCGGCAGGACATTGGTGAAGAACGTCTGCACGCCGCCCTGGAGCCCGCCCTCAACGGCCTGCCGCAAGCGGCTGTCGAAGTCCGCGCTCGGCGTGATCAGGACGAAGCGGCTCACTTGTAGACCTCGCTCCGCTGAATGATCCGGGGGCCGCTGTCCTTGGCGTTCGCGGGCTCCTTGCTGAGCCAGATATCTGCGTACTCCGCGGCAAAAACGATCTTTGCAGCGTCGGCGTCGCTGACGGCGACGGTGAGCATGAGGGAACCCGTCGGAAGAGTGGTGTCCTGCGGGTTGCCGGCGTTCGGATCGGCGCTCGCGGTGGGCGCCGGCGCGGCTGTCGGGGCAGGCTCCGGGGCGCGCTGAACGGCTGTGACGAGGGCCTTGCGGACGGTCAGTTTGGTGGTTTCGACGTCGAGCTTGTCTTCAAGTGCCCCCTTTTCAAGGTTGACGAAGACGCCCACACGGTCGCCGGGAGCCAGCCTGCCGCCAACGACGCGGACCGGCTCGAGCTGGAAGGAGACTTCCTGCAGGCCTGCGGGGACTTCTACCGATCCCTGCGTCTTCAGTTCTTCGGGCTCGACCAGGCGTTCGGTCACGAGCTGTTCGCCGGGAACCAGGTCGACGGCTGCCACCTTGCCCTTGGATCCGTCAAAGGACTTGAGGGAAGAGCCGGTCACGGCCGCGGCAGGAAGCTGTTCGGTGGTCACAGAGGCAGTCATGGATTCCACCGGAGTGCCGGCAGGAATCGCCGTCTTGACGACCAGGACCGCCACTGGCTCGAGGTTCTTGACGGCCCGCTGGTCCGCCCCCTGGGCATAGGAAATCACCAACATCGCGCCGACGATGGCGAGGACTACCGCTGCCGCTCCTGCCAACAACCGAGACTTCACGATCTGCTCCTGAGGAATTTTGATTCACTGAACTGCATAGGTCTAGCTGGTGAGTTCGACGACCGTGGCGCCGTACGGGCTGACGGGTCCCAGCTTGTAGCCGTCAGCGAGGGAGACGTACTTGACGAACTTTCCGATGATGCCGCGGCAGCTGCCTTTGCACTGCAGGTCCTTATCGGAAGATGAGGCGTTGTTGTAGACCATCGGGAGCTTGTCGGCACCGCTGAATGCCCATCCCTGCACACTAAATGAGGCGAAGGCCAGCAAGTCGTACGAGGCCCCGGAGCCGGTTCCGGTGACGTCCTCGTACACCGGCAGCAAGACGGTAACTGGTCTGCCGGCACCAAGTTCCGCGGCCCACTTATTGAGGACCGCATCACAGTTCGAGGGGCCGTCGTTGCCGGTGTCGCTGCCACTCTGATTGATGGCCAAGTTAACAAGGCCGCCGCACTGACCGGTGCTCTGAACGATCCAGGCAAAGCCGCCGGGGACAGTCTTTCCGGCAGGGCCGAGGCCGCAATCCGCGTTGGCATTGGAAGTATGGTTCTGCAGAAGCTGGGTTGCACCGTCGACCATGCCCGAAACCTGGCACACCGAAAATGCCAGCGGGAAGGGCGTGGTGCCTTCTACGGGGCTTCCCCAGCGCACGCTCGAACCGGCCGAAACCTCGGCACTGGACATTCCGAGGACCCTGGCGAAGAAGAGGGAGACACTGTTCGTGGCGCTGCCGGTTTCTTTTGCCCCTGCTGTCACCTGGACCGTGCGGTTAGGTTTATCGAGGGAGATGGATTTCACGTTGCTGAGGCCATCCAGCGCATTCTTATTTGCGAGGTCAGCTGCCATTTGAGCTGTTGCGGAGCAGTTTGTATCCGCCTCGTTCTTGGCACATTTGTGCGCCACCATCAAGGCAGCCGAATCCGATCCGTTCTGCAGTTGGGCACGTTCGGCGTAGAGCTTCGCAACGTCAATAGAGATGGCTGCGAAGCCGAGCATTACCACCATCGCAAGTGCGACAATAACGGCGATCCCGCCGCGCTCGTTGTCAGCAGACACTGCTAGCCGCCGCACAGCATTGTTCCTTTTCCCGTCATGCCAAATGGACCGGCAATGCCGGTCATCGTGCTGAGCGAGTAAGTGATTGTCACGGTCATCTGGGCTCCGACCGCGCAGTTAGCGGCGCTGAACGCGATGTTGCCATCTGTCAGAGCCGGGCTTAATTGCGTTGCGGCATTCTTAGCCGCCGTCAGGGCAGAAGTTTGGCTGTTGTTGATCGCCATGCTGCGGACACCCTCGCGGGCAGCATTGGTTAGTAATACTTGAACGTTGTAGGCCCGGCCGAATTCCATGATGCCGAGAAGGATCATTATCAGGACTGGGGCCAGTAATACGAACTCAACCGCGACCGCTCCACGTTCGGATGCCCTCGACATGGTGGCCTCTCATCGAAACTGAACAGTCAGTTTCGGCGGCGGTTTCGCAACCGCCGCCGAACTGACAATCTGGGCTGGTACTTACGCCGCGCACGTCTCAGTCGCTGCAACCCAGTTCGGCGTTGCCGGGGTCGTGATGGAGCACTTTATGTCTCCAAACGCGTCGCCCAGCGAGCCGCCGAGGAGCGTGACGGCGGCAATGATCACAACGGCGATGAGGGCGACCATGATGCCGTATTCAACAGCGGTTGCACCTTTCTCATCGCGGTGGAGGCGGGAGGAGAGGTTGATGTACAGAGAAAGCATTTTGAACTCCTGAGCGAGTGAAGGGAAGCTGGTCCGTCACCAGCTCTGTAAATAGGATGCAGCGTGATTTCCGCCAGGGATAGGCACCTTGGAGCATCCTGTGCCAAGCCTTCCCAAGCTGCGCATATCCTGCGTTATCCCTGCGCTTACCCTGTCCTTCCGCCCTCGTCAGCGCCCGGGGGGCACGCAAAAAGGACCCCCTCGGTGCTGGGATCCGAGGGGGTCCGGTCTCTGCAGCGCCATATGGCGCTGTGTCGTGCTGTTCGGGGCTGTGGAATTGTGGTCCGCCTAGGAGAATACGGCCATGATTTTGAGCACGGCCGGCCCCAGCAACACGATGAATAGGGTTGGCAGGATGAAGAAGATCAATGGGAAAAGCATCTTGACGGGCATCTTCATGGCATGCTCTTCCGCTCGCTGCCGCCGTTTGATCCTCATATCCTTGGCTTGTAACTTGAGCACGCCCACGATGGCAATGCCATAGGTGTCTGCTTGGATTACGGCCCGAATGAAGCTGCGTACGTCAGGAACATCGACCCGGTCGGAGAGCGACAGATAGGCTTCCTTGCGGGACCGACCCACCTGGATGTCCTGCAATGTCCTGATCAGCTCATCGGCCAGCGGTCCGCTGCCGTTTTCACCGGCTCGGCCCATGGCGGTCTCGAAGCCGAGGCCGGCCTGAACCGATATCAGCATTTGGTCAATGGCATTGGGAAGCTCCAGCCGGATCGCCTCACGTCGCTTCTGGGCCTTGGTGCGAAGGAGGATGTCCGGGACGAAGTAGCAGAACGCCACTATTCCTACCCCGAGGATGAGCCGCCCGGCAGAGGGCGCTCCCAGGTACACGATAAGCCCAACGATCGCTCCGCCGAAGGCGAGCAGGGGCTTGACCATAATGATCCTGGCCAGCGGCCACTCCTTGGGCCGCCCGACTCCCGCCAACTGCTTGTCCAGCCACGCTTCATAGCTGTGAGGGGTCAGCCGACGGGACAGTTTTGCGAGCTGCTCATTGACGTTCAGTGACTGGGCGGCCTGGCTTGGCCGCCCGCCCAAGTTGGCTTGAATGTTGCGGAGTCCAGCCCGGTCTCCCGTGAACGTCAGCCAGATCATGCCGGAAATTGGAAGGACAATCGCCAAGATGGCTGCGAGTGCTATGGGTTGCATTTCTTCTACCCCCTAGTATTTCGGCTTGATGATTCGGCTGAGCCAGAACCCACCGGCGCACAGAAGGCCAATGGCTGCACCCACCATGACGAATCCGACGACGGTGGTGGTGAAAACCTGCATGTACGTCGGATTGAAGAGCCCCAGACCGACAAACATCAGGATCGGCAGTGCCATCAGGACGATGGCCGAAACCCGACCTTCCGCACTCAACGCCCGTACCTGGCCTCTAACCTGATTCCGGTCCCGGATCGTTTCGCCCACGTGATCCAGGACTTCAGCCAGGTCGCCACCTACTTCGCGATGGATCTCGATGGCCTGGGCAATCCCGTGAAAGTCCTCGCTGGCCGTTCTGTGCGCCACGTCCGCCAAGGATTCACCCAGGTCGCGGCCGATTCTCGTTTCGTTGACGATGCGGCTCAGCTCCTCAGCCATCGGTGCATCGTTCTCTTGCGCGGCAGCATCGATGGCCCTTAGGAGGCTGTGGCCGGCCCGGAGCCCGCCGGAAAACATCTGCACAGTGTCCGGTACCTGGCTGTCGAACTTCCGGCGACGCCGTGCGACGAGCATGTTCAAGAGAACGTAGAGCAGGAACGGGGCCAGCAGCAATGCCAAGACGCCGATTCCCAGGCCACCGAGGAAGTATCCCAGAACGGCCGCCATCAGAGTCACCGCTCCGGCCATCAGCAGGTAGTCGCCCGGCTCCTTGTTGAGGCCTGCCTGTTCCAGCTTTTCGCGGCTCAGGATTCCGGTAGGCCTTTTTTTGAGGCCGCGGTTGAGTGCCCCCACAGCCTGGCTGGTAAGGCGAGTCAGACTGGAGGAGGAGGAGGAGGAGGAAGAAACGGCGTCAGGGCGTCTTCTCGAGAGGGGTACACCCGCTCGGCCCTTCAGAACTACTCCGAACACCAGGCCGAGTGCGAGGTAGACCAGGAACAGCCCGCCCACGAACAGTGCGACCGGCACGTCGGTGGCCATGACTACCGGCCCCTGACTGGCTGGGCCCCGAAGACGTGGGGTGAGACGTGGATGCCGAGTTCCACGAACCTGTCAGTGAACCGCGGCCTAACCCCGGTCGGGACCGGCTTGCCCAGGAAGCGGCCGTTGGCATCTACGCCAGCTGAATAGTCGAATACAAAAGCATCCTGAAGAGTGACGATGTCGCCTTCCATTCCCTGGACTTCGGTGATGTGTGTAACCCGGCGGGTTCCGTCCCGGAGCCTCGAAATCTGAACGATGACGTTCACCGCCGAGGCCACCTGTTCCCGCACAGCCCGCAGCGGGAGGTCCATGCCGGCCATCAGCACAAGAGTCTCCAAGCGGGCGATGGCGTCCCGGGGGGAGTTTGCGTGAACAGTGGAGAGTGATCCGTCGTGGCCGGTGTTCATGGCCTGCAGCATGTCCAGACATTCTCCTCCGCGCACTTCGCCGACGACGATGCGGTCAGGACGCATGCGAAGGGAGTTCCGGACGAGGTCACGTATTGCAACTTCACCCTTGCCTTCAATATTGGGCGGCCTGCTCTCCAGCCTGACCACGTGGCTCTGCTGTAGTTGGAGTTCAACGGCATCCTCAATTGTCACAATGCGGTCTGAAGCCGGAATGAAGGATGAGAGCACGTTGAGGAGTGTGGTCTTGCCCGTGCCGGTACCTCCCGAGACGATGATGTTCATCCGGGCGAGGACACACGCCTGCAGCAGTTCAGCCATCTCCGGGGACAGACTGCCAAAGGCGATGAGGTTCTGGACCGTCAACGCTTCGTGGCCGAACTTGCGGATTGTAAGTGCAGGTCCGTTCACTGCCAACGGGGGGATGATGGCGTTGACGCGGGAACCATCCGCGAGGCGGGCGTCCACCAGAGGTGATGATTCATCAATCCGTCGGCCAACCTTTGACACGATCCGTTCGATGACCCGCCGCAGGGCATCGTCCGAAGCAAACTTAGTGTCCGTCAAGGTGAGTTTGCCGCCGCGCTCCACGTACACCTGGTCATAGCGATTGACCATAACTTCGGTAATTGACGGGTCGTCGAGGAACCGCTGGATAGGGCCGTGGCCCAACACGTCGTCAATGATCTCCCGAATCAGTCTCTGACGCTCGGACATGGTCAGCGGAACCTGTTCCTCATCGACGACGATCTTCAGCTCGTCCTTGACGTACTGGTGGAGTTCGGCCTCCTCAAGTGAAGAGTCGGTGATGCGGGCACCCAGACGTTCGTAGAGTGCCTGGCTGGCCCGCTCCTTGAGGGCGCCGAGCGCGCCACTGGCAACTGCCCCCGTCTGCGTCAGTTCCACCACGTCCGCGGCGCTGGCGGTCTCGGCCGTCTTGGCGTCGTGAATGCGGCCAAGCGTCACCGGCTCATTCGATCCGTCCGGAGCCGTGAACGGGTTTGGCGAGACTTCCTCAACGGTGGTTGAGGGCGACCCGTTGCCGCGCACTTTCTCGAGTCTGCGTGTGAGGTTCACTGGACTACCGCCCTTCGATGCAACTTCTTATGGGGTCTGGCTTCCCAATTGGGTTTGAAACGGTCTACGAGCTGCTGCAGGCCCTTTGCTGCGGGGTCACGGCCGCCGTCCTGAAGAACCGGCACACCCTTGTTGGTGGAAAAGGGAAGGGTGCGTGACCGTGGCAGCACCACGTCCACCGGCGCGCCGATAGTCGCTTCCACGTCGTGCAAGGTCAGGCCAGTGCGGCGATCGGCCATATTGAGCACAACGTGCCGGCGTTCTGGCAGGAGATTCAGTTCGGCCAGGATCTGGCTTCCAGTGCGCAGGCCCCTGATGCTCGGAACATCCATGCCACAGATCCACACCGCATCCGAGGCCAGGTCCAAGGTTGCGAGAACGTGCTCGCCCAGTCCAGGTGCCGTGTCAATGACCACGTATTGAAATTCCTGCCGCAACTGGTTGAGGAGCTGAGTGACGTGCTCACCAGTGATGCGGTCCATTTCCACTGGATTCTTCGGCGCGCACAGGGCGTATAGTCCCGCCGGATGCACGCTCAGGTACGTCTTGAGCACCATCGAATCCTGGCTGGCGGCGCCCACCACAGCATCAGTGATGGTGTGCGCGGGCTCCAGCATGAGACCGCTGGCCACGTCGCCGAACTGGAGGTCAAGGTCCACGATCACCACACCCATGGGTGCGATTTTGGCGAGGCCAACGGCGAGGTTGGTCGCAACGGTGGTCTTGCCCACACCTCCCTTGGGGGAGAGGACGGCTATGATGCGTCCGCCTTCAGCGTGTTCGCGGTGTTCGGAGCTGCTGGGTGCGAGACCCCGACGTCGGCCGGCTGCTGCGAGGCTTGCCCGCTCCACGATGATGCGGATGTGATCGGCTTCGGCTGAAGGGTCAAGAAGGTCACGTACACCGGCCCGCATTGCCTGGATGGCGATGTCGGACGACTCCCCGGCGACCAGAATCATGCTGATCTCGGGGTACTGCAGATCCATGACCGACGCAAACTTCAGCGAGTCATCCTCCGGCAAACCGGGACCGAGGATGAAGACTTCCGGTGGCTCGCCGAGGAGCTGCTTGAGCACTTCCTCGGGACCTTGGGGAAGGTAGTCGGCCGCGAAGTACTGCAGGGAGCCTGGCATGCCGGCAGTGGCCATCCGGACGCGGCGTTCGAAATCGGAGTTCGGCGTGATGAGAACAAAGCGGCTCATCGGAATACCCTCGTCTTGTCGACTACGACGGTGTTGCCCTCGGTTGCTTCAGCCGGTTCCTTGGACAGGTAGATTTTGCCGAATTCGACGGCGTACACCAGCCGCGTGGCGTCGACTGAGTTGCGGGCCACGGTGATGAGATAAGTGCCATCGCTTTGGTTGCTGTTAGTGGAACCCATCGCACCCTCTGCCTTGTCACCCTGGGCGGTGTCCGGCTGCGCGGCGCTGCCGTTGCTGAACTGGGCCGCCGTGACCAGTACTTTGTGGAAGGTGAGTTGGGTGCCTGCCGACTGAGTTGCGCTGGAACCCTCCGGGAGCGAAATGAAGATGCCGACGGTGTCGCCGGCGGTGATCTTTCCGCCAACCACCCGGTCTATGGGCAGTTTGATCGAAATCTCCTGCATTCCATCCGGCACAGCAACCCTTGAAGGCCCGAGGAACGCATCGGCGTCGACCATACGGCTGGACAGGAGCTGTTCGCCCGGTACGAGCGAAACGGCGGTTACTTTGGTGCCTAGGGCGGCCAGGTCGGTGACGGTCCCCTCGGTTAACGTGGACTTCGGGAGCGGCTTCATGGCCACGGAGCCGCCAAGTTCGCTGGCGGGTGTGCCGGCGGGAATGGCTTTCTGAACTACGAGGACCTCCGAGGTCTCCGTACCTGCCATTGCCCGTTGATCTGCGCTTTGAACATATGTGATGAGAAGGACCGTGCCGATGATTGCAACGACTAGCGCGGCGATGCCTCCCAGTAGGCGTGTTTTCAATTTCTCCCCTTAGATAATTGCTTACTTGATCAGCCCGATGACAATGACATTGCCGTTGGGTGTGGTTGAGCCTCCGCTGAAGAGGTTCGGATCTGCGGAATACCCCACAAAGGTTCCGTAAAGGCCTTTTTGACTCCCGCTGAAGACGTTGGTCGGGTCGTACTTGGCCTGACCGGTGAAATTCCACGCCTGGAGCTTGAACCCAGCCCACTTCTCGATGTAGTACTTGACGCTGTTGCCGCTGCAGCTGCCGAACTGTGCGGCTGGCATTCCGTCGCACGTGTACTTGTAAACGGGCAGTGCAACGGTAGAGCCGGCCAGCGACGGGTTTATCGACGGATTGAAAAGGTCGATGCACCCGTTGGGAACGGCCGCGCCGGGGCTAGTCTGGCTCCATTGGCCGACTTCGGCTGTGACCTTGCATCCGGTGTTGCCGTCAGGGGCAAGCCAGGCAAATCCGCCGGGAATGATCTGGTTCGATGGATTGAGCCCGTTGCAGTCCTGGGCGCCACTGCCACCACCTTGAGTGAGGATTTTGTGGGGCATTCCGTCGTCCTCGAATTCGCATGTAGCAAAGGCCAGGGGGAGGACGGAGACGCCCTTGGTGGGGTAGAACCACTTGGCTGTTGCGGTGGCACCTACTGTTGCCGCCGGAGCGTTCAGGACACTCGCGAACATCTTGCTCAGGAACCCGGCGTTTGTGGTGCCGTCCTTAGTGGACGTAGTGACCGAAACCTGGCCCGCTACCGAGAGGTTTACCGACTGCACCGTCGATTTCGTGTCCTTGGCGTTGCTGTTTGCCAAGGCAGCTGCCAAGGCGTCTGCATTAGCCTGCGTGCAGCCCGACTCCGCGCAGAGATCTACTGCTGCCAGGGCGCCGGCGTCGGCGCCGTTCTGGAGTTCGGCACGCTCCGCGTAGATCTGCCCGGTATCTACCGCCAGGGCGCCGGCTCCGATCATCACCAGCATCATGATCGCCACCAGGACGCCGGTAGCTCCACGTTCCCGCGATTCTGTGTGGGCCACTAGCCGTTGCATCGCATTGCTCCTACTCCCGTGAGGGTCACTGAACTGCCAAACAGCCCGGTCATTGTTGCCGAGTTGTAGGAGATGGTTACTTTCATGGTGGTGTCCGGGGCGCAGGCGGCGGGCGCGAATGTATACCCGAGCGAACCAGGTGCCAGTCCCGGTGACCCGGCGACTGCCGCAGCTTTAGCGTCCGTTTGGCTGTTCTTGACGGCCATCGTCCGGGCTGCTTCGCGGGCCGCCTGCGTCACAGAGATCTGGGCGTTATAGGCATGTGCAAACTCGACGATTCCCGTGACAAGAGCCAGCAGCAGCGGAGCAACCAAGGCGAACTCCACGGCCACGGCGCCACGGCTCTTGCCGTCCGTGCTTTCCTTGCAGGTCTTCTTCAACGGATCCCCCGAGGATGGTTGGAAGTTTCGAAGTGTGCGGAAGGTTCGGCTACCAGGTGCCCACTCTGGTTTCAAAGGAGGAGAACCAGGTGTTGAGCGCGGTACCGAAGGCGGTGATGCCAACGATGATGATCAAGGCGATGAATGCTACGAGGAGTCCGTACTCCGTGGCGGTTGCGCCTTTTTCCGATGCGAGACGGTCCTTGATGCCGGCAATGAAGGCAAGAACGGAGACCATTCGTGAAGTCATTTGAGTTCCCCTTCCGGTAAGGGCGGTGCCGACGCGTAGCGCTGGCCAAACGCCCACTCGAGGTGTGCCGCGCCGGCCTTAGTGACCGGACGCGGCACCCGTCGATGCGAGTTGGGCTTACCAGGTGCCCACGGTGGTGCCGAGGGAGGAGAACCACGTGTTGAGCGCGTTACCGAACGCAGTCACGCCCACGATGATGAGGAAGGCGATAAACGCGACGAGGAGCGAATACTCAGTCGCAGTTGCGCCCTTTTCCGATGACAACCGGTCCTTTACTCCCGAAACGAAAGCGAGAACCGAGACCATGAGAGCAGTCATTGTATTTTCCTTAAATTCGATGGAATATTTTCTTCGAATTCCGGCGCCCCCCAAATCCGAAAGGTCCGGTGCTTCGATAGCAAAAGAATTACATCGAGAAGGAAAAGCAACAATGCGTAGCCATACCCGACTTTGTCAGGGGACCCACAAGTAATCCCCCCAAGAAAGTACTCAGTCGGAAAACCCCAAGGTGCGAAACTACTTGGATTGATAAGCCTGGCTGGGCTTTATTCCTGGAAGACTAGGCGGCAGGAGGGCCTGCGCAGTTCGTCAGGGCGTGAGCAGGACCGCCCCAAGTGTGGCCGCCAGCATGGCAGGGCCGTAGGCAACTTCTGCCGGCTTTTCGGCACGCCTAAAGGAAATCAAAACGACGGAGAAAATGCCGCCGAAGACAAAGCCCGCCGCGCCGCCGTAGAACAGCTGACCCCAGCCTAAGTAGCCCAAGTACAGGCCCACAGGCGCGGCCAGCTTGACGTCTCCCATTCCGATGCCGCGGGGCGAAATAATGGCCAAAATCAGGTAGGCGACGAACAGGATGACAGCACTGGCGGCCGCGCGGAGCAGGTCGGACCAGCCCGCGGAAGCCGAGCTGCCAGCCGCGAACAGCACCAGGCCGCCAATGAAGAGCGTCAGCACGAGCGGATTGGGCAGCAAGTGGTGGGCGAGGTCTATCCGCGCCAGTTGCACGCCGAGCACCGCAAGAACCAGGAAAGCCGGCAGTGACCAGTCCATACCCAGCCGCAGGGCCAAGGCGGCGCAGAGGACGCCGGTGACGGCCGCCGTCGTCATTCTTGACCTGAGAGAAGGCAGTCCGCCAAGGCGGGGGAGTGTGCGGGCGATGAGCCGTTCAGCCAGTACGCCGAGGGTAGTGCCGAGCAGGCCGATGGCGACGACGAATAGGAACCCGCCGCTGGCGGCGATACCTACAATGGACACGAAGACTCCCTGGTTGGATCGGCCGGCGCCGGCGCGGGCGTCCCAGCCCCCGCCACCGGATACCCCATTTTGACCCTGACGCCCGCTTCACGCTATTCTTGGTAGTCGTTGTGCGTGTCCTTTCTCGATGATGCGTGCCCGCTGAGAATCCGGTTGCAGGATAACTACTCCTCGGGCACATTCGAGACTCCAGGACCACTGGATTCATAGAGCCCTCACCTCTGTTCCGGTAACGCATAGATAGTAGGTGCACACCCTTACGTGACACCTAAACAAGAACGCCAGAACAAGAACGAGGCAAACACCGTGCGTACGTACACCCCGAAGCCCGGCGATATCAACCGCCAGTGGCACGTCATTGACGCCACAGACGTTGTCCTTGGTCGTCTTGCCAGCCAGACCGCAATCCTGCTGCGCGGCAAGCACAAGGCCACTTTTGCGCCCCACATGGACATGGGCGACTTCGTCATCATCATCAACGCTGAGAAGGTTGCCCTCACCGGCGCCAAGCTCGAGCAGAAGCGCGCTTACCGCCACTCCGGCTACCCGGGCGGCCTGACCTCCGTCAACTACGCGGAGCTGCTGGAATCCAACCCGGTCCGCGCCGTGGAGAAGGCCATCAAGGGCATGCTCCCCAAGAACTCCCTCGCTGCACAGCAGCTGGGCAAGCTGAAGGTCTACCGCGGTGCAGAGCACCCGCACGCCGCCCAGCAGCCCAAGACTTTCGAAATTTCCCAGGTCGCCCAGTAGTCCTGGCCACCAAACAACTTATCTATACAAGGAGAACCGTGGCTCAGAACGAAGAGACCACCGAAGCCGTTGAGGCCGAGGAAACCCTGACCAGCTACACCTCGGAAAGCGGCGCCGCTGAGGCTGCCGCCCCGAAGAAGGAGCGCCCGGCACTGACCGTTGCCGGCGCAGCTGTTGGCCGCCGCAAGGAAGCCGTTGCACGCGTTCGCGTTGTGCCGGGCTCCGGCAAGTGGACCATCAACGGCCGCGAGCTGGCGAACTACTTCCCGAACAAGCTGCACCAGCAGGACGTCAACGAGCCCTTCAAGATCCTCGATCTTGACGGCGCCTACGACGTCATTGCCCGCATCCACGGCGGTGGCCCGTCCGGCCAGGCCGGTGCACTGCGCCTCGGGATCGCCCGTTCACTGAATGAGATCGACGTCGAGAACAACCGCGCCACCCTGAAGAAGGCCGGCTACCTCACCCGTGACGCCCGCGTCATCGAGCGTAAGAAGGCCGGTCTCAAGAAGGCCCGCAAGGCTCAGCAGTACTCCAAGCGCTAATCCCGCTTACGAAGCGCTGCCGCTTCACAGAAGCCCGTCCCGCCATTGGTGGGGCGGGCTTCTGCGTTTGTACGTTCACTCCAGCGGACGGGTGAGATCGAACAGGCGAACGCCGTCGACTTCTTCAGAAGCGAAGGTGGCCTCGATCCAGGACACGACTGCCCGCGTATTTGGACTAGCCGCTGCCCACTCGAGGATCCCCGGTTGATGGATGTAATATCCGATCTCCTTATTTGCTACATACAATTTAAAATCGTTCAGGTTGGGATAAACATCTCCCGTGGAAAAACCGCCTATCGACATTACCGCCCGCCCCGTCGCCAATTGATATAGCGCTGCATTTTGGCTGCCGGTTGTCACCGCGGCCCACGTTGCGTCAGGAGGGACTCCTTCAATCTGGGACGCAATTTGTGGTATGACTGGCTCTCCCCGGGCCTCCGAGTATTTGCTTTTTTCATTTAGGCGCAATTGTTCGGCATCCCGCCGGTGCCAGCTTTCAATTGAGGGCACCGGCCCTGAAATCGGAAACGATCCTTGCTGGGGGGTTGTCACAGACTCAACCACAAACAAGAACGGAACCAGCAGGATCGACGCCACTGCCAAGACGTGAGCCAGGGCGGTGGTCCGCGGTCGGTAACCGCCCAGCGATAGCCCCAGGATCGCTGCGGCGGCTAACGCCATTGACTTGGTGGTGAACCCTGCCCACGGTTGCCATTCCTGGAACCACGTCAATATCCCGGACGTCACGAGGAGGCAAAGCAGAGTTAGCAGGGCTGCGCCCCGGCGAAACGACGTCCGGGTTCGACTGACCCAGAAAGTCTCGATCGCGTGTGCGGAGAGACAGGACATGGGAATGGCTAGCATGCATGTGTAGTAAGGATGGATGTCTCCTGTCATGAAGCTGAGCACTGCGAAGGTGGTCGCGAACCACACCAGCAAGAGTAGGGATATAAGTGATTGGAGGCGGCTGAGTTTGCTGCGGAACAGTCCTGCAACCACAATGACGGCGCCGACGAACGCAACGGGAAGAAACCAGGCGACTTCTGGTGCGTAGTTGATAGTCAGGAGTCTGAGGAAGCTGGCGTCATAGCCGACAACCCCCTCGAAGTCCTTTGGGTTTGTAGCTCCCAGCCCCGCCTGGCCCGTGAGCCTCCCGAAGCCGTTGTAGCCGAATGTCAGTTCCAAAAAGCTGTTGCTAACCGAGCCGCCGATCCAAGGCCTCGCAGAGGCGGGAGTAAGTTCAACAACAGTGATCCAGGCGGCCGGCGGCAGGATCATCACCACTGCGGCGACCATTAGCCTCTGCAGCCTGGACGCCAGGTTGCCGAAACCGAACGCCAGAAACGCAGCGGCGACGGCCGGCACCAGAATCCAACTTTGAAATTGCTTGCAGAGGAAGGCCAACCCCAGAACGAAAGCCGCTAAGTACAGGTGGCGCGCACTACTCCGCTCTGCCGACTTGATGAGCAGGAAAGCTGCCAGAGCCCAGAGCAGGAGCAACAGGGCGTCCGGATTGTTGAAACGGAACATCATCGAGGTGACCGGCGTAAAAACAACCAACACACCGGCAACAAAGGCTTGCCGAGTGCTGCCCCAGAAAAGGGCCGATCTGTAAACCAGAAAGACTGTCGCCATGCCCATGAGGGCCTGTGGAGCTAATACGCTCCAGGAACTCAGGCCGAAAACCTTAACCGAGAGCGCCAGCACCCATAGGTGCAGCGGCGGCTTGTCGACGGTTAGGCCGTTGCCTGCGTCGGCAGAACCGATAAGAAGAGCAGCCCAGTCCATGGACCCCGCCTGGGCGGCCGCAGCGTAGTAGGGGTTACCCCACCCGTTTACGGTGATGTTCCAGAAATAGACCGACCCTGAGATGGCCATCAGGAGCAATTCCGGCCACCGCCGTACCCAGATCCTTTGGACTGAATCAGTGTCACCGCCGGTGGAAGGGTTAACGGGTGAGGTTGTAGACAGTGACGCCATCTATTTTCTCCGCTCTGAACGTTTCAGCGACCCATTCGTGAATTGCACGTAGCTCGGCGCTGTTGCCTGGAACCTTGAGTTGTTCTGGTTGTTCCACCAAGTGGCAGAGCCGTCCTGCCTGCACCCATTCTTTGAACTGGGCCAGGGTTGGGCTGGGGTCGGTGGCAGCGAACCCTCCAAGGGGCATCACTGGCCGGCCGATCTCCAGTTGGAAGCGAGCCGCGGTCTGCCCGGGGTAGGTCGCGGCAGCCCACGTGCACTGTCCGGAAGCGTTTCTCAGATACGACGCGAGGACCGGACTGGGCGTCACGCCGATAGCCAGCCCAGAAGCCCATGCCGGGTCCCCATTCTTTACTCCGGACAGGAAGCGGCTGAGCGTATTCGGGTTCCGGGAGAGACCGCCCGACAGCGGATTTGAACCTTCCTGCGGGGTGGCCAGGGCTATGGTTGAGCAAAACGCAGGTCCCACCATCAGGGTGCCGATGGCCAGCCAGGCGGCCGCTCGGTGCACCCATTTCCCCGGTGCTGGCACGGACAGCAATGCGCCAGCGAGCAGACCCAGGAGGAGCACTCCAGTACCCAGCACTTGCGGGTATGCGGCGCTTAGTCGCCACATCGCTTGCGCAAAAATGCAGCTCGAAACCACGGACGCGGCGATGGCGATTCGGCTCAGGCGTGACTGCCGGGGCGACGTGAGCAGTTCAGCACCCAAGCCAAGACAGAGCGCCAAGGGTGCCGCGAGAGATGCGGTGTAATAGGAATGGAAGCTGTTCCCCATGAAACTGAGCATGAGATATGTGGTGATCATCCACGTCACTGCAGCTACTGCAAAAATCGACTTGTTCCGGCTGTACCGGCCCCTCAGGACTTTCACCATTATGGCGACGCAAGCCAATAATGCTGGAAGTAAGAGCCAGCCAATCTCCTGGCCGTAGTTCGAATTAAACAGGCGGAACAGTCCGGCGTCCGTCTCGACGCTCCGCAATTCTTGAGGAATGAGTGCCACGGAGGGATCATCCTCGTGCTGCAGGACGCGATTGATCCCGTTGTAGCCAACAGTTAGCTCGAGCATGCTGTTGGATGCAGAGCCGCCTACATAGGGGCGGGAGCCAGGGGGAGTGAGATCGACGGCCAGCGGCCATGCCAAGGATCCCACCGCCAAAACCATCCCGGCCAGAAACAGTGAGACAACCCTTGCCCGCCACGCTTTCTGCGCATAGAAGCAGAACGCCAGCGCTATGGCCGGCAGTACGAGGAATGCTTGAAGCTGTTTGGCAAGAAACCCCAAGGCCAGAATGCAGGCTGCCAAGTACAGGAACCTTGTCCGGCCGGACTCCGTGGCCCGAATCCCGGCATAGAGGGCCGCAACCATCAGCAGCACCATGAGGGGATCGGGGTTGTTATAGCGGGCCAACAGCACGGTGATGGGAGTGCACGCGAAAACAGCGGCGGAAAGCAGAGCGGCCGACGGGGGCAGATGCCTCCGCGCCAGGCGATGGATCAACAGGATGCTCGCCACTGTCATCGCGGCCTGGGGAAGCAAAAGAGCCCATGTGTTCAAGCCAAAGAGCCGGACCGACAAACCCATGATCCACAAGCTCAACGGTGGCTTGTCCACGGTTATGGAGTTGCCCCAATCCGAGGACCCAAAGAAGAATGCGGCCGGGTCATTCTGACCAGCCTGTACTGCCGCCGAGTAGTAAGCATTTGCCCAGCCGTTATCTGCTATTCCCCAGACGTACAGGAAGGCTGCCAAAACCAGGATGCCGGCAAGGCCCCATGGCTCCCATCCCGGCCTGCGAGGGGCACCATCCTTCGGCCTCGTGGTGCGGTCAGTGCCTAAGGTCGTAGATTCTGACGCCGTCAACGTTTTCCCCCTTGAAACTGGACTGAACCCAATCCGTGATGGCAGCAGCGTCCTTTCCCAAAGGGATTTCGTCCACTATCGGCTGTTGCCAAATGAAATATGCGATCCTGCCGTCCGCCACAAGTGACTTGAACCGGTCGAAGGTGGGTGCAGGGTCGTTTCCGAGCCACCCGCCGAGGGCTATGACCGGACGCTGCGCTGCGAGCTGATACTGGGCGGCGTTTTGGGCCGTGTACGTGGCCGCCGCCCATTCAGCCCCGTCGGATTCCCTGAGCAGGGTGGTCACCTCTGCGGATGGTTCGACGCCGAAGCCAAGGTGGCGGTCCAGCGGCGGGTCACCGCCTCTGGCAGCATCAAGATGGGCGGACAGGGCACGGGGATTGTTGGCCACAGGGCCGGAGAGCGGATTCGTGCCCTCCTGCGATCGGGTCAAGGTGATCAGGTCTGTGGCTACGGGTGCCAGCACAAGCGACACCGTGACGAGAGCGAGGGCAGCAAAACGCTGGGTGGAATTCCTGGCCCACAACCACCCCACGGTCGCAAGGATCGTCGCGAAGGCCAGAGCGATCGGCCAGAGCCCCCAACCGTCGCTGTACTGAAAAACCCGAAATCCGACGTAGCCGGTCCCCACCAGCAAGACCGCACCAATCAACCGGGCAACCGTCCGCTGCCTCTGATTCCACAGCAGGTGGAGCCCGATTGGCACGACTATTGCCATCGGGGCGGCCATCGAGAAGACATAGTAGGTGTGCGTCATGGTGCCCAAGAAGCTCAACAGGGTGTAGGAAGACACCAGCCCCACGACGCCCACCGCCATGAGGCCTGAAGCGGCCCTGCTGCGGACCGACTGCCGCCACAGCAGGACCAACGCGAGGGCACAGGCCAGGGCGGTAAAGAGAAGCCAACCGCCTTCCGGTGCAAAGTTTGCGTTGAACAGCCGGGACAGGCCGCCGTCGTACTCCACGTCGGATGGTGCGGGAGAGCTTGGGATCCCGGCCTGGCGGTCAGTGCTGAAGCGGAGGAACCGCGCCAAGCCGTTGTAGTCCAGTGTCAGTTCGCGCATGCTGTTTGAGGCGGATCCGCCGACGTAGGGCCTGTTCTCCGCCGGTGTCAGGTCCACTACCGCCATCCACCAGCCGCCGCTGACGATCAGCGCGGCGAGGGCGCCCAGCAGCCTTACCATGCGTGATGCCAAGGTGCCGGCGCCGAACAGGAGCACCGCCAGTACCAGGGCCGGGATGGGGAGGAAGGCCTGGATCTGTTTCGCCATGAATGCGAGGCCGAGAGCCGTGCCTGCCAGCAGGTACCAGGACCACGCGTTGTTTTCCAGCGCCCGGATAACGAAGTAGACGGCGGCCACGGTGAGGAGTCCCATGAGTGGCTCGGGGTTGTTGAACCGCGACATGAGCACCACAACGGGCGTCGTTGCGTAGATCAGGCCACCCAGCAATGCCGGGGCAGCCGGGTGGCTGCGGCGGATGATCTTGTAGATGAGCCAGGTCGTCGCTATTCCCATGAGGGCCTGGGGCACCAGAATCGCCCAGGAGTTTAGCCCGAAGAGCCGGACCGAGAGTGACATGATCCAAACGCTCAGCGGAGGTTTGTCGATGGTGATCAGGTTGCCCGCGTCGAGGGAACCGAAAAAGAACGCCTTCCAGTCCTGGGACCCGGCCTGGGCCGCTGCCGAGTAGTAGGGATTCGCCCACCCGTTACGGTCAAGGCCCCAAAGGAACGACGCAGCAGTAGCTGCGAGGAGAACAACCAGTCCAATCTTTTCCCAAGGCAGCGTCCTGGGGGCGGCGCCGCCGACTCGGTGAGCGGCAGTCCTCCGCGCCTCGGTGACGCTCAACGGACCGACTGTCCGGCTGGCCGCAGCGCAAGGACCACGGACTGTTCATCCCTTCGGCGGACCCGGAAGACCCAGATCCGGAGCAGCACGAACCGCATGAGGGTCGCGAGGACGTTCGCTGCCGTCAGCGTGAGCAACTCTGTGTTCGCCGTGGCGTCCAGGTTCACGGAGTGCAGCATCCACAGCGACGAAGAAGTGATGCCCCAGGCGAGCAGGAAAACGATCAGGCCTTGGACCTGCTGGGTAAACAGTCTGTCCGGCCCGCTGATGCCAAAGGTGAAGCGGCGGTTGGCTGCGGTGTTGCCTACGGCGGTCAGGAGCAGGGACAGGAAATTGGCCTGCTGTGCCCCGAAGGGACCCTGGAGAACCATGTAGAGCAGCGCAAAGGCCAGCG
Source organism: Arthrobacter pascens (assembly GCF_017052465.1). Classification (GTDB taxonomy): domain Bacteria; phylum Actinomycetota; class Actinomycetes; order Actinomycetales; family Micrococcaceae; genus Arthrobacter; species Arthrobacter pascens. The sequence continues at coordinate 18,644 of NZ_JAFHKT010000128.1, read as the reverse complement.
TTGAAACAGCGCCGACCAGGCCAAAGCGGACCACCTGGCCGAAAAAGCTGGGCCGGCCCGGTGGTACGATCGGGCGCCGGCCCAACTCCGCGTAAATGGCCTGCACCGGAATCGATCCCTTTATAAGGGATCCGGCCACACGGACCATGCCCCGAATGTCGTCGAGGGCGGTCTGCCTGATATCGACGCGGCTGTCCGGGTCATCCACCCAGTCAACAGGTATTTCGTGGATGCGCAGGCCGGAACGTTCGGCAATGATCAGCAGCTCGGTGTCAAAGAACCAGCCATTGTCTTCCACATGCGGAAGCAACCGCCGGGCAACATCATTGCGAATTGCTTTGAATCCGCATTGGGCATCGGAAAAACCCACCTGCATTGTCCGGCGAAGCAGGAGATTGTAGGACCTGGAGATGAATTCGCGCTTCGGCCCGCGGCTCACGCGTGAACTTTGTCCAAGCCTCGTTCCGATGGAAATATCCGAGTGCCCTGAAAGGAGCGGCGCCACCAGCGGGGGTAGCGCGGCGAGGTCGGTGGAAAGATCGACGTCCAGGTACGCCAGGACTTTGGCCTCTGACGCACCCCAGGCGTCACGGAGAGCGTATCCCCGTCCCTTGGCTTCGAGACGGCGATAGTCCACATGAGGCAACTGCTCGCTGAGACGAGCTGCAATCACCGGAGTCCGGTCAGTGCTTGCATTGTCGGCAATGGTTATCTTCCACGTCGAAGGCATTTCATTGGTCAAATATTCGGAGAGCCTTTTGATGCTGCTTTCGAGCACCGCTTCTTCATTGAAAACCGGTACCACAATTTCGAGCGCCAAGCCCCAGCTGCTAGGTGTCATGCATGGAATGGTAGGGGCGGGTCAAAACCGATAGCGAGGCCTTTACCCAAAGAGGGGTACCTCCAGGGGAAAGAGAGGTATTGCCGAGAAAAAGAGACGTACTTTCCAAAAAAACCCAAGTAGTCCGCGTGGTTGCCATGGCTCTGCGGCAGGTAGTCGGGCAGGTAGCCGGGCCGTACTAAACGGGTACGCAGGTCTCGAAGGACACCGCTTCGGCAGCCGCCTACCCCATCCTCTACACTTGACCCGATGTCTACATTATTTGGAACAGACGGTGTCCGGGGCCTGGCGAACGGCCTGCTGACCGCCGAGCTTGCAATGCAGCTGGCCCAGGCCGCCGCCGTCGTGCTCGGCCATGAACGCACCACCGAAGGTGCGCGGCCGCGCGCGGTGGTCGCGAGGGACCCCCGCGCGAGCGGCGAGTTCATCGCCGCCGCCGTGGAGGCCGGGCTGTCCAGCTCCGGCATCGACGTCTACGACGCCGGTGTCCTCCCCACCCCTGCGGCGGCCTACCTCGTGGCCGACCTGAAAGCGGACTTTGGCGTGATGATCTCCGCCTCCCACAACCCAGCTCCGGACAACGGCATCAAGTTCTTCGCCCGCGGCGGCCAGAAACTCCCCGACGAGGTGGAGAACGCCATCGAGGAGCAGATGGGCAAGGAGCCGTTCCGGCCCGTCGGAGGCGAAGTGGGCCGCATCCAGCGCTTCTCCGACGCCGAGGACCGCTACATCGTCCACCTCCTGGGAACCCTTCCGCACAACCTGCACGGCCTTAAAGTTGTCCTGGACTGCGCCCACGGTGCCGCCAGCGGCTGCTCGCCGCAGGTCTTCAAGGACGCCGGCGCCGACGTCGTGGTCATCGGAGCCGAGCCTGACGGACTGAACATCAACGAAGGTGTTGGTTCCACCCACCTGGGCCCGCTCAAGGCCGCTGTCGTGGCGCACGGCGCGGACCTCGGTATCGCCCACGACGGCGACGCCGACCGTTGCCTCGCCGTGGACCACGAAGGCAACGAAGTGGACGGCGACCAGATCATGGCCATCCTGGCGATTGCGCTCAAGAACGCAGGCAAGCTCACGGACAACGTCTTGGTTGCCACCGTCATGAGCAACCTCGGCCTGAAGATCGCCCTGCGCAACGCCGGCATCGAAATCCGCGAGACGGGCGTAGGGGACCGGTACGTCCTCGAAGAGATGCGCGACGGCGGCTTCAACCTAGGCGGCGAACAGTCCGGCCACGTGATCCTCGCCGACCACGCCACCACCGGAGACGGTGTCCTGACCGGCCTGCAGCTGGCGGCCCAGGTGGCGCTCACCGGCAAACCGCTGAAGGAACTGGCCACGGTGATGACCAAGCTCCCTCAGGTCCTCATCAACGTGAAGGACGTGGACCGCACCCGCGTCAAGGGCGACCAGGCCCTCGCCGCAGCCGTGCGTGTTGCCGAAGCGGAACTCGGTGACACCGGGCGCGTGCTCCTCCGCCCCTCCGGCACCGAACCTGTTGTGCGCGTCATGGTGGAGGCCGGAAGCCAGGAGACCGCACAGGTCATCGCCGAGCGCCTCGCGCAGGTGGTCAAAAACGAGCTGGCCCTGGGCCGGGTCCCAAGCGAGATGGTCCCCTAGCCAGGGTCCCGCCCCGAGCGGCAAACAATCACAAAGCGGTCCGCCTCCCCTTTGGGAGGCGGACCGGCCGGCGTCGAAGGCGCCAACTGGCTCACAATGAAGCGTGTGTATACTCGCCCTATTCATCGGGCGCGGGGGCGGGAATACATGGACGTAAGGCCGGGCGGCCCGACACATTTGCGGAGCCTTACGGGCCTGCGTTTTTTCGCTGCAATGGGCGTTGTGCTTTATCATCTTTCACTCTATTTCACGCCGCTCGACCATTCCCTTGATGCCTTCGGTTATGGCTTCACGGGGGTCAGTTTCTTCTTCGTACTTTCCGGGTTTGTTCTGACGTGGTCTCACCGAGAGGGTGAAAGCACGAGGAAGTTTTACCGGAACCGGTTCGCGAGGGTTTGGCCCCTCCACGCGGTGACAACGTTTCTGTCAACACTTGTCCCGACACTGGCTGCCAGTGCGTCGGTCTGGCCCGCACTGCCGTTCGTCCTGACGCTCACGCAAGCCTGGGTTCCTGCAGGCGGCTATGTGGTTGCCTTCAACGGTGTTTCTTGGTCATTGTCCTGCGAGGCATTTTTCTATTTTTCGTTCCCGTTCCTGATCCGCATGCTCGGCAAGGAACAGAAAACCGTCCTGCTGGCCGGATTCATATACGGCGGCATAGTGGCACTGGGCATCTACATTTCCGTGAGCTTTTCTGGCGCTGCTGCAAATTACCTATTGGGTACAATGCCCCTTTATCGCCTTGGGGAATTCGTGTTGGGCATGAGTCTGGCACTGATGATAAGGCGTGGATGGCGCCCCCGGCTCAGGCTCGGCCACGCTGTCGCCATAACCTTGGGGCTCTACGTCTCCTTGATGGTGGCGTCCGCTGTCGCCTCGGGCGGTGCCATTCCGGTGCCTGCAACGTACGCCAACCTCGTGATGCTTCCTGGGTTCATTGCGGTCATTGCGGCAGCAGCCACGAACGATCTCCGTGGTCCAGGCAAGGGCCCGGCGTCCAACACCATGGTCACACTAGGACGGTGGTCGTTTGCGCTGTATCTGGTTCACGAGCTTGTAATCCGGCTCGCGACGCCACTCGTTGATGGACTCGACGCTGCGGGTGCTTTGGCGGTTTCGGCCTTGGTGGTGGTTGCTTCCTTAGCCATATCCGGCCTGCTCCACGAACTTGTGGAGTCCCCGGCTGAGAAGTGGCTTCGGTCAGCTGGAAAGCAAAAGACTTTGCCATCCGAAAAACCGACTGCACCACAGGGAGTAGGCTCTTCGCCCTAGCGTCCCGCCTAGTAGCTCACCTGGTGGACTCGCTGCGAAGCGCATCCCGGATTTCGGTGAGCAGCGCGATCTGCGGGTCTTCGGCGGCTTCCTCCTTGACGTCCTGGTTGATGCCCAACTTGCGGTTGCGGCGTTCGATCATGTGGTTCATCGGAACGACGATGACGAAGTAGATCGCGGCCGCCACCAGCAGGAAGTTGACCACCGCGGTGAGGAGCACGCCGAACCGCACGTCGCCGAAGGCCAGGAAATCGTCGAAGTTGGGCTCTCCCACCAGCAGGGAAATGAGCGGCATCATGACGCTTTTGACCAGTGCGTCCACGACTGAACTGAAGGCGGCGCCGATGATGACGGCCACGGCAAGGTCAATGACATTGCCCTTGAGAATGAATTTCTTGAATCCGGTAAGCATGGGAACCAAACTATCGCACGGGCCCCGGCCGGCGTGTCACGGCTAAGGGTATCCCGGCGCCGCTTCCAGCCCGAAGTACTCCTCGAGTGTGGCGATCCCGCGCTTCCGCATGTCTGCGGCCGCCTCCACCCCGATGTACCGCAGGTGCCAGGACTCGTAGTAGTAACCCGTAATGGGGTGCAGCATCCACGGGTAACGCACCACGAAGCCGAACCGGTACGCGTTCGCCTTGGCCCACACTGCGGCGGGCTGCCCGGCAAAGCACGGCTGGAAACTGCAGGCCCCGCCGCCGTCGCCGATGTCGAACGCCCAGCCGGTCTGGTGCTCGGAATGGCCCGGCCGGGCTGACGCGGTATCGGCGGCCGCCTGTCCGCGCGCACTGACATGGCCGTTGTACGTCGCCACCTGCGTGGCGTAGGAACGGTAGCCGCTGGCCAGCATCATCATGACGCCGTCCGCCGCTGCTGCGGCGAACATCCGTTCCGCGGCAGCCGCCGTCGTGCGGTTCAGCAGCGCCGCCTCGCCGGATACGGCGAGGGCAACTTTCGGCTGCACAAGGTCGCGCGGGACGTAGTTGGCAGGCTTCAGTGGGCGCCGCTTGTTGACCACCAGCCAGGGGCTGGCCGGGTCGGTCAGCGAGTACTGCCGGGGGAGGCGGGCAGCAGCCGACGGCGCTGCGGGCGCTCCGGTCGGGGTGGTGGCAGCCGACGGCGGTGCTGTCGCGGAGCCGGTGGCAGGGGTCGACGGCGGTGCGGACGCGGTTGCGGTCGGTGCCGCGGGGGTGGACCCGGTCGGTGACACCGTGCCGGACGAAGCGCCCGGCGACCCGGACGCCGTCGGCAGTGCCGGCGTCGTACCCGTCGTGGTGGCGGGCGAAGGCTGGGGACCTGCCGGAGTGCAGGCGGCCAGCGCCGACAGCCCCGCACCGGCGAAAAGCAGCCGTGCAATGACGCGCCGGCTGGGTGCGGAAACGAGGTTATCTGCCGGACGCTCCGGCCCGGGGGAGCAGTCGTAGCACACCTGTGCTAGACCTTCCTCAGCAGCATCCGGCGGACGGAATGGTCCGCTTCCTTGGTGAGAACAAGCTGCGCCCGGCCCCTCGTGGGCAGCACATTCTCCTCCAGGTTCGGTTCGTTAATGCGCTTCCAGATATCCCGCGCTGTGCTTTCCGCTTCGTCGTCCGAGAGTGTCGCATAGCGGTGGAAGTACGACTCGGGCTGCGCGAACGCCGTGGAGCGGAGCTTGCGGAACCGGTCCACGTACCACTCCTCGATGTAGGAGGTCTTGGCGTCCACATAGATGGAGAAGTCGAAGAAGTCGCTCAGCGCCAACCCCTGGCGGCCGTCATGCCGCGGCCTCGCCGGCGCCAGGACGTTCAGCCCCTCAACAATGAGGACATCCGGGCGGCGGACCACCACTTCCTTGCCGGGAACAATGTCATAGGTGACATGCGAATACCACGGCGCCCGGACTTCCTCCGCCCCGCCCTTGATCTCGCTGACGAACCGCAGCAGCGCCCGGCGGTCATAGGATTCCGGGAAGCCCTTGCGTTCGAGCAGCTGCCGGCGCTTGAGCTCGGCGAGCGGGTACAGGAACCCATCCGTGGTGATCAGCTCAACGTTGGGCGTCCCGGGCCAGCGCCGGAGCATCTCGCGCAGCACGCGGGCGATGGTGGACTTGCCCACGGCCACCGATCCCGCGACGCCGATGACGAAAGGCGTCCGCTGGGTCTGTTCGCCCAGGAACGTGGTGGTGGCTGCATGCAGCTGGCCGGCAGCTTCGACGTATAGGTGCAGCAGGCGTGACAGCGGCAGGTAAACCTCCCGGACCTCATCGATGTCCAGGGGATCGCCGAGCCCACGGAGGCGCAGCACATCCTCTTCATTAAGGGGCTGTTCCATCTGGGCTGCGAGCCGGGACCAGGTCTGCCGGTCCAGCTCCACGAACGGCGAGACACCTTCCCCGTTCGCTTCATTGCGTTGCGAAGTCACCCTAGAGATTCTGCCCCTCGCAACGCCGAGAGCGAAATGCGGGGCGCCGTAAAGCCCCTGATGACGGGCCCCTTCGTGCCCTTGCAGGCGTTCCATCGACCGCTTTTGCGGCCACCGCCGCACGCCCTGCCGGAGGTCATCCGACGTCGGTTCTCTTCGAAGCCGGTTAGGCTATACCCATGTGTGGAATCGTGGGTTATGTAGGGCGTACGTCTGGCCGGGCTGATGCCGGGCATGGTGCGCTGGATGTTGTTCTTGAGGGTCTGCGCCGTCTGGAGTATCGGGGGTATGACTCCGCCGGTGTGGCCGTGGTGGCCGACGGGGAGATTTTCTCGCGGAAGAAGTCCGGGAAGCTGAGCAATCTGCTCGCTGAGCTGGAGGCGCGTCCGCTGCCGGCGTCGCTGACCGGTATCGGACACACCCGCTGGGCCACTCATGGCGGCCCGACGGACCAGAACGCGCACCCGCACCTGTCCGATGGCGGGAAGCTGGCCGTGATCCACAACGGCATCATCGAAAACTTTGCCGAGCTGAAGCAGGAACTGCTGGCCAAGGGTGTGGTCTTCGAGTCGGAGACCGATACTGAGGTGGCGGCTGCGCTGCTGGGGGACATCTTCCGGAACAAGCTTAATGGTGACGTGTCCGACGGCGGCCTGACCACCGCGATGCAGCTGGCCTGCCAGCGCCTGGAGGGCGCGTTCACGCTGCTGGCCGTGCACGCGGACCAGCCGGACGTCGTGGTGGCCGCACGCCGGAACTCGCCGCTCGTGGTGGGTCTGGGCGAGGGGGAGAATTTCCTGGGCTCGGATGTCTCCGGGTTCATTGATTACACCCGCCGTGCGGTGGAGCTGGGCCAGGACCAGATCGTGACGATCACCGCTGACACTGTGGAGATCACGGACTTCTACGGTGCCCCGGCCGAGGGCAAGGAATACCACGTTGACTGGGACCCGGCCTCTGCCGAGAAGGGCGGCTTCGCCTCCTTCATGGAGAAGGAAATCCATGACCAGCCCGATGCCGTGGCGCAGACGCTGCTGGGCCGTTCGGACCTGAACGGCAAGCTGACCCTGGATGAGCTGCGCATCGATCCGGCGCTGCTGAAGAAGGTCGACAAGATCATCGTGCTGGCCTGCGGCACCGCCGCGTACGCCGGCATGGTTGCCAAGTACGCCATCGAGAACTGGTGCCGGATCCCCACCGAGGTGGAGCTCGCCCACGAGTTCCGCTACCGCGACCCGATCGTTGGCCCGAACACCCTGGTGGTCTCCATCAGCCAGTCGGGCGAAACGATGGACACGCTCATGGCCGTGCGGTACGCCCGGGAGCAGGGCGCCATCACGGTGTCGATCTGCAACACCAACGGGTCCACCATTCCGCGTGAATCCGACGCCGTGCTGTACACACACGCCGGTCCGGAGATCGCGGTGGCGTCCACGAAGGCGTTCCTGGCCCAGATCACGGCCGCGTACCTGCTGGGCCTGTACCTGGCGCAGCTGCGCGGGAACATCTTCTCCGGCCAGATCAAGGACGTGTTGGCTGACCTGGGCAAGATCCCGGCGAAGATCCAGAAGATCCTCGACAATGCCGGTGAACTGCGCGACCTCGCCCGCAGCATGAAGGACGAGAAGTCCGTGCTGTTCCTGGGCCGCCACGTGGGCTACCCCGTGGCCCTCGAGGGTGCGCTGAAGCTGAAGGAAATTGCCTACCTCCACGCCGAGGGCTTCGCGGCCGGTGAGCTGAAGCACGGCCCCATCGCGCTGATCGAGGAAGGCCAGCCGGTCTTCGTGGTGGTGCCCTCGCCGCGTGGCCGGGACTCGCTGCACTCCAAGGTGGTGTCCAACATCCAGGAGATCCGCGCCCGCGGTGCCCGCACGCTGGTGATCGCCGAGGAAGGCGACGAGGCGGTCCGGGACTACGCCGAGCACGTCTTCTACGTGCCGGAGACTCCCGTCCTGCTGATGCCGCTGCTGACCACGGTGCCGCTGCAGATCTTCGCGTGTGAACTTGCCGCCGCCAAGGGATTCGACGTGGACCAGCCACGCAACCTGGCCAAGAGCGTCACCGTAGAGTAAGCCCATGATTGTTGGCATCGGCGTAGACGTCGTGGACATTGAACGGTTCGGCCGCCAGCTGGAGCGCACCCCGGGACTGCGCGACCGGCTGTTCGTTCCGGCCGAACGGGAACTGAACACCCGCTCCCTTGCGGCGCGCTTTGCCGCCAAGGAGGCTGTGGCCAAGGTCCTCGGGGCGCCGGCGGGCATGAACTGGCAGGACTGCTGGATCGGACTGGACCAGAACGGCCCCACGATCCAGGTCAAGGGGACGGTGCTGGCCGTGGCCGAGGCCAAGGGCGTCAAACGCTGGCATCTGTCCATGAGCCACGACGGCGGCATCGCCACCGCAACCGTCCTGGCCGAGGGCTGACCCTGGCCGCCCGACGGAACAGCACCGCGAACGGACTGGACTGATGATCAGCGCCTATACCGGAACCCAGATACGGGAGGCTGAAAAGCCCCTGCTGGATTCAGGTATGGGCGCTGTTCTCATGCAGCGGGCAGCCCACGGCCTTGCCCACGCGGTGGTCTCGGAGCTGCGGACCCGGGGCTCCCGGCTCTACGGCTGCAGCGTCGTCGTGCTGACCGGCAAGGGCAACAACGGCGGGGACGGCCTCTTCGCGGCCGCGCACCTCGCGGGACGGGGAATGCGGACGACGGCGGTCCTCGCCGCGGACAGCGCCCACCCCGACGCCCTCGCAGCCTTCGAACGGGCCGGCGGCCGGGTGGTCCACCTGACCGAAGCCAACGCCCCTGACCTGGCAGCGCTGGCCGGCCGGGCCGACGTCGTCATTGATGCCCTGCTGGGCACCGGCGCCCAGGGCGGGCTGCGCGGCAGCGCCGCCGCCCTCGTGTCCTTGCTTGCTCAACGGCCGCCCCGCCTGGCCGTGGCCTGCGATGTCCCCAGCGGGCTGAACTCCGACACCGGTGAAACGGCGGGCCCCGTGCTGTTCGCCGATCTCACCGTCACCTTCGGCGGCGCCAAGGCCGGCCTGCTGGCCGACCCGGGCGCCGACTACGCCGGCACGGTCCACGTGGTTCCAATCGGGATCGAGGACGGGCTGCCCTGGCCTGCGCTGCGGCGGCTCGAAGCCTCCGACCTCGCCACGCTGCTCCCCAGCCCCTCACGCCGCTCCCACAAGTACTCCCGGGGCGTCCTCGGAGTGGTGGCAGGGTCCGCAGCGTACCCGGGAGCCGCGGTGCTCGCCTGCCGCGGGGCACTCGCCGCCGGTGTCGGCATGGTGCGCTACCTCGGTCCGCCGGACGTCGCCGACCTCATCAGGCAAAGCTGCCCGGAGGTGGTGTGCAGCACCGGAACAGTCGCCGACACTCACGTCCAGGCGTGGCTCGTGGGATCCGGCATGGACGGCGCCGATGACGAACAGATGCAGCACGTCCGCGACGCCGCCGACTCCGGGCTGCCCACCGTGGCCGACGCCGGCGCGCTGCCGGCCCTGCCGGACGTCCTGGCCCCGCAGGTGGTCCTGACCCCGCACGCCGGCGAACTGGCCACCCTGCTGCAGCGCCTCGGCGCCGGCATGGACCGCGAGGCCGTGGAAGCCGCAACCCTCGCCGCGGCCCGCCAGGCCGCAGGCCTGACGGAGGCCACCGTGCTGCTGAAGGGGGCCACCACCCTGGTGGCCTCGCCGTACCAGGACTTCTACAGCCAGTCCGACGGCACACCCTGGCTGGCCACCGCCGGCAGCGGTGATGTGCTGGCCGGCGTGATCGGTGCGCTGCTCGCCCAGGTGGGGTCCGACGTCGGGCGCTTCCGGGCGGCGGGCATCGATCCGGACGAGCGCTGGGCGGCCATTGCCGCCATGGCGGCGAGCCTTCATGCGCGGGCCGGGGCAGCCGCCTCGAACGGCGCGCCGCTGACCGCGGGCCGCGTCGCGGAGGCCATCCCCGGAATCTGGGATAAAGTAAGTGCGCTTAGCAATCAGCGGCCGTGGGAGCGTAATAGTCGCTCCCACCGGCTACGGTAAAACCAAGTTCCTCGCGAGTGGTGCAGCACACACTCGCCGGAGGCAATGTTGGACAACGTAATAGGAGCACGAATGGAAATCTGGCCCGGATCGGCGTACCCCCTTGGCGCCACCTTCGACGGAACCGGAACCAACTTCGCATTGTTCAGCGAAAGGGCAGACAAGGTCGAACTGTGCCTCTTCGACGAAGACGGAAAGGAGACCAGGGTCGACGTCGCGGAAGTGGACGGGTATGTGTGGCACTGTTACCTGCCGCACGTGCAGCCCGGACAGAAGTACGGCTACCGCGTCCACGGCCCGTACGACCCCTCCTCCGGAAACCGCTTCAACCCGAACAAGCTCCTCCTGGACCCGTACGCCAAGGCAGTGCACGGCCAGATCGACTGGGACCCCGCCCTCTTCTCCTACAACATGGGCGACCCCACTTCCCGGAATGACCAGGACTCCGCGCCGCACATGACGATGGGCGTGGTCATCAATCCGTTCTTCGACTGGGACGGCGACCACCTCCCGCGCATTCCGTACCACCAGTCCGTCATCTATGAAGCCCACGTCAAGGGCCTCACACAGCTCCATCCCGAGATCCCGGAGGAGCAGCGCGGCACCTACGCCGGCGTGGCACACCCCTCCGTCATCTCGCACCTGCAGAAACTGGGCATCACGGCGATCGAACTCATGCCGGTGCACCAGTTCGTCAACGACGGCATCCTGGAGGACAAGGGGCTCAGCAACTACTGGGGCTACAACACCATCGGGTTCTTCGCCCCGCACAACAGCTACAGCTCCACCGGCGACACCGGCCAGCAGGTCCAGGACTTCAAGGCCATGGTCCGGTCGCTGCACCGCGCAGGCATCGAGGTCATCCTTGACGTGGTGTACAACCACACAGCAGAGGGCAACCACCTCGGCCCCACCCTCTCCTTCAAGGGCATCGACAACCAGGCCTACTACCGGCTGATGGAGGGGGATCTCCAGCACTATATGGACTACACCGGCACCGGCAACTCGCTGAACGTCCGCCAGCCGCACTCCCTGCAGCTGCTCATGGACTCCCTGCGCTACTGGGTGACCGAAATGCACGTGGACGGCTTCCGCTTCGACCTCGCCTCCACCCTGGCCCGCGAGTTCTACGACGTCGACAAGCTCTCCACCTTCTTCGAACTCATCCAGCAGGACCCGGTGGTCTCCCAGGTCAAGCTGATCGCGGAGCCGTGGGACGTTGGACCCGGCGGCTACCAGGTGGGCAACTTCCCGCCGCAGTGGACGGAATGGAACGGGAAGTACCGCGACACCGTCCGTGACTTCTGGCGCGGCGAGCCGGCAACGCTGGGCGAGTTCGCCTCGCGCATCACGGGCTCGGCGGACCTCTACGAGCACTCCGGCCGCCGCCCCGTGGCCTCCATCAACTTCGTCACGGCCCACGATGGCTTCACGCTGGCTGACCTGGTGTCCTACAACGAGAAGCACAACGAGGCCAACGGCGAAGGCAACAACGACGGCGAGTCCCACAACCGCTCCTGGAACTGCGGCGCGGAGGGACCCACGGACGACGCCAAGGTCCTGGGGCTGAGGGCGCGCCAGCAGCGCAACTTCATCGCTTCGCTGTTGCTTTCCCAAGGCGTGCCCATGCTGCTCCACGGAGACGAACTGGGCCGCACCCAGAAGGGCAACAACAACGGCTACTGCCAGGATTCGGAACTGACGTGGATCAACTGGGACAACGTTGACCAGCCGCTGATTGAGTTCACAGCGGCCGTCAACTCGCTGCGGGCCAAGCACCCCACGTTCAGGCGCAGCCGCTTCTTCGACGGCAGGCCTGTCCACCGGGGCGAAGGCGAACGGCTGCCGGACATCGTATGGCTGGACCCGGACGGCAGCACCATGCAGCCGGAGGACTGGGACAGCGGCTTCGGCAGGTCCGTGGGCGTCTTCCTCAATGGTGACGGCATCCAGGGGAAGGACAGCCGCGGGCGACGCATTCAGGACGTCAACTTCGTGCTCTACTTCAACGCCCACGATGGCGACGTCGAATTCAAGCTGCCTTCGGACGAATACGCTCCGGCTTGGGACACGATCATCGACACCGCCGGTGCGGGTGCCGATTCCGAGCCCGTGGTGGCCGGCGGCAGGCTGTCCGTCGCGGCGAAATCACTCGTGGTGCTGCGCGCCCACAGTGCCCCGGAGGAGGAGCCCGACCACTCCGTTGCGGCCTCCCTGGCGGCCCTGACGCAGACGGCAACCACCGAGACGGCGGCCCTTACGGCCCCGGCCGTACCGGAGCCGAGCAAGACCAAGAAGGCCGCACCGGAGCCCGACCCGGAGGAAGCCGCCGACGACAAGCCAGCGGACAAGCCAGCGGACAAGCCTGCGGACGCGCCGGCCGAAAAGGCGGCGGAAGCGCCGGCTGAAAAGCCTGCGGAAAAGCCCGCGGGGAAGCATCCCGGGAAGCCCGCAGGAGGGCATGCCGGGAAGCGGTCCGGGAAGCCGAAGGCAGGCAAGCCGGCAGGGGAGGGCGCATGAGGACGCCCGTCTCCACCTACCGGCTGCAGATCAGGCAAGGGTTCACCCTGTTTGATGCGGCCGAAACCGTGCCGTATCTGCACTCCCTGGGCGTCGACTGGATCTACCTCTCGCCGGTGCTCAAGGCCGAGAGCGGTTCCGACCACGGCTATGACGTCACGGATCCGTCCGTGGTGGACCCGGAGCGCGGCGGCCCCGAGGGCCTGGCCGCCGTTTCCAAGGCGGCCCGTGCTGCCGGCATGGGTGTCCTGATCGACATCGTGCCCAACCATGTGGGCGTGGCCACGCCGGCGCAGAACCCGTGGTGGTGGTCGCTGCTCAAGGAGGGCCGCGGGTCCCCCTACGCGGAGGCCTTCGACGTCGACTGGGACCTCGCCGGCGGCCGCATCCGGATTCCGGTCCTGGGCAGCGACGACGACCTCGACCAGCTCGAGGTTAAGGACGGTGAACTGCGCTACTACGATCACCGCTTTCCGCTGGCCGAGGGCAGCTACACCGAGGGTGATTCGCCCCGGGATGTGCACGCCAGGCAGCATTACGAACTCATGGGCTGGCGGCGTGCCGACAACGAGCTGAACTACCGCCGCTTCTTCGCAGTGAACACGCTGGCCGGTGTCCGCGTGGAACGGCCGTCCGTCTTCGACAAGGCCCATGAGGAAGTGGTGCGCTGGTTCCGTGAGGGACTTGCGGACGGACTGCGGATCGACCACCCGGACGGCCTCGCCGACCCGGAGGGCTACCTGAAGCGCCTCCGGGAGGTGACCGGCGGGGCATACCTGCTGGTCGAAAAAATCCTCGAACCGGGGGAGCAGCTGCCGGCCAGCTTCGAATGCGAAGGGACCACCGGCTACGACGCCCTCGCCGACGTCGACCGCATCTTCGTCGATCCGCAGGGTCGCGACGTGCTCGACCGGGTCGACGCCCGGCTGCGCGGCGGCGAACCTGCCGACTACCAGCAGATGATCCGCGGAACGAAGCGCCGGATCACCGACGGCATCCTTCACTCCGAGGTCCTGCGGCTCGCCCGGCTGGTGCCGGACGGTTCAGGCATCTCCCCCGAAGCGGCGGCCGATGCGATTGCGGAAATCATCGCGGCGTTCCCGGTCTACCGCACCTACCTGCCCACGGGCGGGGAAGTCCTGAAGGAAGCCTGCGAGCTCGCCGCGCGCTGGCGTCCGGAACTGGACGAGGCCATCCGAGTCCTGCACCCGCTGCTGCAGGACACGGACCTTGAGCTCGCCCGGAGGTTCCAGCAGACCTCGGGAATGGTCATGGCCAAGGGCGTGGAGGACACCGCGTTCTTCCGTTACAACAGGCTCGGCACGCTCACGGAAGTCGGCGCGGACCCCACGGAGTTCTCGCTCGACCCGGAGGAATTCCACCGCCGGATGTCCCGCCGCCAGGCGGAGCTGCCGCTCTCCATGACCACGCTCAGCACGCACGACACGAAACGGAGCGAGGATACCCGGGCGCGGATCTCGGTCATCTCCGAAGCAGCGTCCGAATGGGAGAAGGCTCTTGACCGGCTGAATGCCTTGGCGCCGCTGCCTGACGGGCCGCTGTCGGTCCTGCTGTGGCAGGCCATTGCCGGCGCGTGGCCGGCGGAGCGGGAGCGCCTCCAGTCCTACGCGCTCAAGGCCGCCCGCGAGGCCAGCAGCTCCACCACCTGGACCGACCCCGACCCCGCGTTCGAAGAGAAGCTGGCCGCCGCCGTCGACTCCGCATTCGACAATCCCGAGGTCCGTGCCGAACTGGAAGCCCTCGTGGACCTCCTGGCACCCTATGGCGCGTCGAACTCGCTCTCGGCAAAGCTGGTGCAGCTGACCATGCCGGGCGTGCCCGACGTGTATCAGGGCACCGAGTTCTGGGACCGGTCGCTGACCGACCCGGACAACCGCCGCCCGTTCAGCTTCCCGGACCGGAAGCGGGCCCTGGAACAGCTGGACGCCGGCGAACGGCCAGCGTCATTCACCGACGAGCGGGTCAAGCTGCTGGTGACCTCCCGTGCCCTGCGGCTGCGGCGCAACCGGCAGGAGCTGTTCGCCGGATACCGTCCCGTGCAGGCGACCGGCCCCGCCGCCGCACACCTGCTGGGCTTCGACCGCGGAGCCGGGGGAGCGCCCGGCGCGGTGACCCTGGCCACCCGGCTGCCGTTCGGACTGGAACAGTCGGGCGGCTGGCGGGACACCGCCGTCGAGCTTGAGACCGCCATGAAGGATGAACTGACCGGTGCCGGCTTCGGCCCCGGGCCCGCGGCGCTTGCGGATATTTTCCGTGCCTACCCGGTGGCGCTGCTGGTGCCTGAGACAGGAGGAAAGTCATGACGCAACAGAATTACGCGGCCAAACCCGTGCAAGGACCGCAGCGGTTCGACATCTGGGCACCCGAGGCAGGGTCCGTGACGCTGCTGGCCGGCGGGGAGCGCTACCCGATGGTCCGGCGGCCCGGCACCGGGCCCGAGGATGACGGCTGGTGGACCGCCACGGAGGCTCCCGCTGCCGGCGAGGTCGACTACGGATACCTGCTCGACGGCGACGAAACGCCGCTGCCTGATCCGCGGACCCGCCGCCAGCCGGAAGGCGTCCACGCCCTGTCCCGCACGTTCGATCCCGGCACCTACCAGTGGCAGGACACCGGGTGGCAGGGCAGGGCGCTCCAGCGCGCCGTGATCTACGAGCTCCACCTTGGAACCTTTACGCCGGAAGGGACGCTCGACGCCGCCGCCGCAAAGCTGGACTATCTGGCCGGGCTGGGAATCGACTACGTGGAACTGCTGCCCGTGAACGCCTTCAACGGCACGCACAACTGGGGCTACGACGGCGTGCAGTGGTTCGCCGTCCACGAGGGCTACGGCGGGCCGGCCGCGTACCAGCGGTTCGTGGACGCCGCCCACGCCGCGGGGATCGGCGTCATCCAGGACGTGGTCTACAACCACCTCGGGCCGAGCGGAAACTACCTGCCCCGGTTCGGGCCGTACCTCAAGCACGGCGAGGGCAACACCTGGGGCGACTCCGTCAACCTGGACGGGCCGGGCTCGGACCACGTCCGCCGGTACATCCTCGACAACGTCGCCATGTGGCTGCGCGACTACCGGGTGGACGGACTCCGCCTGGACGCCGTGCACGCACTGAAGGACGAACGGGCCGTGCACATCCTGGAAGAGTTCGGTGCGCTGGCAGACGACATCTCTGCCGAGGTCGGCCGTCCGCTGACCCTGATCGCAGAGTCGGACCTTAACAACCCGCGGCTGCTGTACCCCCGGAATGTCAACGGCTACGGCCTTGCCGGCCAGTGGAGCGATGACTTCCACCATGCCGTGCACGTCAGCGTCAGCGGGGAAACCACCGGGTACTACAGTGACTTCGACTCGCTGGGTGCCCTCGCCAAGGTGCTGCGGGACGGGTTCTTCCACGACGGCAGCTACTCCAGCTTCCGCGGACGACGCCACGGCCGACCGATAGACGCCGGCGCCGTCCACCCGGCGGCACTGGTGGTCTGCTCGCAGAACCATGACCAGATCGGCAACCGGGCCACCGGTGACCGGCTGTCGCAGTCACTGCCGTACGGCAGCCTGGCGCTCGCGGCCGTGCTGACCCTGACCGGTCCGTTCACGCCCATGCTGTTCATGGGGGAGGAATACGGCGCCTCCACGCCCTGGCAGTTCTTCACCTCGCATCCGGAGCCCGAGCTTGGCAAGGCCACCGCGGAAGGCCGGATCAGGGAGTTCGAACGCATGGGGTGGGACCCCGCCGTCGTGCCCGATCCCCAGGATCCGGCAACGTTCACGCGCTCCAAGCTGGACTGGGCGGAAGCCTCCGAGGGCGACCACGCCCGGTTGCTGGAACTGTACCGGGCGCTCATCCTCCTGCGGCGTTCCACGCCGGACCTCACCGCCCTGGGCTTCGAGGATACGGAAGCGGAGTTCGACGACGACGCCCGCTGGCTGCGCTTCCGGCGCGGCGGCGTGCAGGTCCTGCTGAACTTCGCCGAGCAGGCGGTCACCCTGGACCGCGCCGGCGCCGAGCTGCTCCTGGCCACCGATGATGCCGTCCGCATTGAGGGCGGCAAGGTGGAACTGCCGGGGCTGAGCGCAGCCGTTCTCGGGGACTGATGGGCTGCCGGGGCCGGTGTCCGTCATCCTGACCGGATGGTGGACACCGGCCCCGGCGCACCCCGCTGGCTGGCAGGATGGTACGTATGACTTATTTGGCTGCAGACAACCGCTATGAAACCATGCCATACCGCCGTGTCGGACGCAGCGGCCTCAAGCTACCGGCCATCTCGCTCGGCCTCTGGCACAACTTCGGCGACGACAAGCGCTTTGACGAACAGCGCGCCATCCTGCGTCGTGCCTTCGACCTTGGCGTGAACCACTTCGACCTCGCCAACAACTACGGCCCTCCGGACGGATCGGCGGAGGCCAACTTCGGCCGGCACCTGCGCGAGGACTTCAGGCCCTACCGCGATGAGCTGGTCATCGCCACCAAGGCCGGCTACTACATGTGGCCCGGCCCGTACGGTGAGTGGGGCTCCCGCAAGTACCTGCTGTCCAGCTTGGACCAGTCCCTGCAGCGCATGGGACTGGACTACGTGGACATCTTCTACAGCCACCGCCCCGACCCCGAAACTCCGCTGGAGGAAACGATGGGCGCGCTGGACCACGCCGTACGCTCCGGCAAGGCCCTCTACGCCGGCATCTCCTCCTACACCCCCGAGCAGACGCTGGAGGCAGCCCGGATCCTCAAGGACCTCGGGACGCCGCTGCTCATTCACCAGCCCAGCTACTCCATGCTGAACCGCTGGACCGAGGACGGCAGCCCCAACCTGTACGAGGCACTCGACCAGGTGGGCGCCGGCTCCATTGCCTTCTCCCCGCTGGCCCAGGGCATGCTGACAGACCGCTACCTGCACGGCATCCCGTCCGATTCCCGTGCGGCCAAGGACCGGTTCCTCTCCGAATCGGCCATCACACAGGACAAGCTGGAGCGCATCCGCGGGCTCAACGGAATCGCTGCAGACCGAGGCCAGTCCTTGGCGCAGATGGCCATCGCGTGGATCCTGCGCGACCAGCCCAAGGGCTCCCCGGTGACCTCAGCCCTCGTCGGCGCGTCCAGCGTGGCCCAGCTCGAAAACACCCTCGCGGCCATTAACAACCTCGAGTTCAGCGCCGGGGAGCTGACCGCCATCGATGAGTTCGCCGTCGAATCGGACATCAACCTCTGGGCACAGAGGGTCTGAGCCACTACTTCACTGCCGGGCCCTCGGGCCCGGCAGTGCCGCCGGCCCGGCAGTGCCGTGGCCCCCAAGTCCCGCTGTGCCCCGAAGTAACGAACGGGCTGGAGCCGGCGGGAATAGCAGCGGCTCCGGCGTGGTTTAGTTAGACTGATAAGCGCGCCGCGTGGCGCCGTGTCCGTCAGACGCCGTCGTACAGCAGGGTACAGACGCGCAGGGCACCTGAAGTTTGTTCCCTAAGGAGTTCCGTGTCTTCCAATCCGATTCGTGTCGCTATCGTCGGTGTGGGCAACTGCGCCGCATCGCTGGTCCAGGGTGTCCACTATTACCGGGATGCCGACCCCCAGGCCACGATCCCGGGTCTGATGCACGTGGAGTTCGGCAAGTACCACGTCAACGACGTGAAGTTCGTCGCCGCCTTCGATGTGGACGGCAAGAAGGTCGGCGTGGACCTGGCCGACGCCATCCTGGCCAGCGAGAACAACACCATCAAGATCGCCGACGTGCCGCCGACCGGAGTGACGGTGCAGCGCGGGCACACCCTGGACGGGTTGGGCCGGTATTACCTGGAGACCATCGAGCAGTCCACCAAGGAGCCGGTCGACGTCGTCCAGGCCCTGAAGGACGCCGAGGTTGACGTGATGGTCTGCTACCTGCCGGTCGGCTCGCAGGAAGCGGCGGAGTTCTACGCCCAGTGCGCGATCGATGCCGGGG
>NZ_JAFHKT010000004.1 GCF_017052465.1 Arthrobacter pascens | reverse complement strand
TGCCGTTGTCGGTGCCGGTGGTGCCGCCGTGTGACCAGGAGGTGATGTGGTGGGCTTCGCACCAGGGGGCGGGGATGGTGCAGTTGGGGAAGGCGCAGCCTTGGTCGCGGGCGGTGAGGGCTTTGCGGAGGTGGGGCGGGAAGATGCGGGTGGTGCGGCCGATGTCGAGGATGCGTCCTTCGCTGCCGAGAAGGACGGGGATGATGTCCGCGTCGCTGGCGATTTTGCGGATGATGGCGGGGGTGACCGGCCCGGTGAAGGTGAACGTTCCTGTGCCGGGTCCTGTGCTTAGTTCTGTTCCTGGGAGTGGCAGCTGGTGCATGCCAGTGGCCGTG
>NZ_JAFHKT010000127.1 GCF_017052465.1 Arthrobacter pascens | reverse complement strand
CATTCCGAACCCGGAAGCTAAGACCCACAGCGCCGATGGTACTGCACCCGGGAGGGTGTGGGAGAGTAGGTCACCGCCGGACAACCATTAGGTCGAGAGCCCCAACCACACGGTTGGGGCTCTCCCGCATTTAAACACCCCCACCACCACCACACCCCCCACCACTTGCCGGCCCAGGCCCAACGCCCCCGCACTTGTCGCCGCATGGGAGCCGGACGCCCCCTCACTAGTTGCCGGGCAGAGCCGGACCCTCCCTCACTACCTGCCGGGCAGAGCCGGACCCTCCCTCACCTGTTGCCGGGCAGAGCCGGACGCTCCCTCACTAGTTGCCGGCCCGAACGGCACCCTCCCGCACTAGTTGCCGGGCAGAGCCGGACCCTCCCGCACTACCCGCAGCCTTCCGGGCAGCGCCCCACCCACCACCCCCAAAGCCCGCCCGGGCACACCAACCCGGACAGCCACCCAACCCACCACACCGCCGTCATCCACACCGCCAAGGAGTGAGGGAGCGTCCGTGATCACCCGACAAGTAGTGAGGGAGCGTCGGTGATGACCCGACAAGTAGTGAGGGAGCGTTGCCTTGGGAGGCGACGAAAGGTGAGGGAGCGTCGCCGGGGGCCGGGTCGCGGGGTTTCGACGGCCGTGCCTCACGCGCCTGCGGTGACCCGAAGGATCGTCCGCTGATGGCCAAATTCCGGGGAAAAGCCGCCAAACTCCGGTGATTTAGGTCAAAAAGTCGCGGAAACACGCGGAATTTGTCCCCCTTACGGGTGCAAGCTGGTAAGTTTTCGAACAGTGGCTTGTACGCATGCCGTGTGCAGGCTCCAGAAATCCAAAGCGTCCAGGAGGACATAAATGGCTAAGAACCGTAGTGAACTTGTTGCAGAGGTAGCAGGCAAGGCCGGCACCAGCCAGGCTGCCGTCAACTCCGTGCTCGATGCACTGTTCGAGGTTTTCGAATCTTCCGTCGCCTCCGGCGAGAAGATCACCATCCCGGGCTGGCTCGCAGTTGAGCGCACCGACCGTGCAGCCCGCACTGGCCGCAACCCGCAGACCGGCGAGACCATCCAGATTGCAGCAGGCCACAGCGTCAAGCTGACCGCCGGTTCCAAGCTGAAGGCCGCTGTCTCCAACAAGAAGTAGTCTTCCACGCAAACTCAGCGGAGCGGCAACCATCTGGTTGCCGCTCCGCTTGCGTTTAACCGTGGACTAACCGTCGACGTGCCCGGATTCACTCCGGCCGATTCGCCGCGCAGGCAGCGTTAGCGGACAATGGATAGGTGCCCTCCGCCGCAGAATCCCGTACTCCACAGCCTGCCCCCAACACGGGCGGCGGGTTGAACCTGGCCAACGCCGGGCTGGGCATCACACGGTCCTGGCAGCTGGCGGGCTTGGCTGCGCTGCTTCTGGGGCTCACTGCCGCCCTGCTCTTCACGGGTGCAGCCGTGGCCCGTGAGGTCTCCGATCCAGGCACCGTGGTGCGCTGGGGCCTTCCCATCAGCAAGGCCATCCACAACGTCTCGCTGGCCACAGTGATCGGCGGGCTGATCTTCGCCGCCGGCATTCTGCCCAGGTCCCTGGGCCGCCGCCGCGCCAGGGACGAAGAGGCGCCTGAGCACCCGGCGTTCTCCCGGGCCCTGGCCATTGCGGCCGCAGCCGGCGTGGCCTGGACGCTGTCCGCCATCGCCGTCCTGGTGCTCACCTATGCCGACGTGGCAGGGCAGGGTGTCTCCGGCGACGCGGAGTTCACCAGGGCGCTCGTTTTCTTCATGACCGACATCCCCACCGGACGCGCCTGGCTGGCAGTGACCATCATCGCGGCCGTAGTCACCACCGCACTGTTCGGCGTCCGGTCGCTGACGGGCCTGGCCCTGACCCTGGTGCTGGCGCTCATCGGCCTGGTGCCCACCGCCCTCATTGGCCACTCCGCGAGCTCGAACGACCACGAGGGAGCCATCAGCTCACTCGGACTCCACCTGGTGGGTGTCAGCGTCTGGGTGGGCGGCATCATCGTGCTCGCCCTGCTCTCGGGCCTTGTCTCCGGCGCCCGCAGCTCCGCAGCGGGTGCCGCGGTGTCCAGCCCGGCTGGAATGCCGGACATCACCGAACCCACGCTTCGGCGGTTTTCTTCGCTCGCGGGATTCGCATTCCTGCTGGTGTTTGCCTCTGGCGTGGTCAACTCCACCGTCCGGGTGGCCAGCTGGGCCGATCTGTTCGACTCACCCTACGGCCAGCTGATCCTGGCGAAGACTGCCGCCACGGTTGTCCTCGGCGGCATCGGATTCATGCACCGGCAGTGGGTGATCCCGCAGCTGAACCGCAAAGGGTCGGGACTGTCCTCGCGCCGCGTGCTGTGGCAGCTGATTCTCATGGAACTCCTCATCATGGGGGCCACCTCGGGAATCGCCGTGGCACTCGGCCGCTCCGCGCCCCCGGAACCGACCACCTACGCCCCTGACGCCTCGCCGGCATTCATCCTGTCGGGCTACGAGCTGCCCCCTGAACTGACTCCGGAACGCTGGCTCACCGAGTGGCGCGTGGACTGGATCTGGGTGGCCGTCGCCGTATTCGGGCTCGTCTCCTACATTCTGGGCGTGGCCAAGGTCCGCGCCCGCGGGGACAAGTGGCCGATCTTCCGCTCCGCGAACTGGGTAGTCGGCCTGCTGGTGCTGACGTACATCACCTCCGGGCCTCCGGCGGTCTACGGGCGCGTGCTGTTCTCGGCGCACATGGTGGACCACATGGCCCTCACCATGGTGGCTCCGCTCTTCCTGGTCCTGGGCGCCCCCGTGACGCTTGCCCTGCGGGCACTGCCGGCCAGGACCGACGGCTCCCGCGGCCTGCGCGAGTGGCTGCTGATCTCCGTCCACTCGAAGGTCTCGCAGCTTGTGACCCACCCGCTCTTTGCGGCGGCCAACTTCGCTGGCTCGATCGTGCTGTTCTACTACTCCGACGCTTTCGGTTTCGCGATGCGCGAGCATGTGGGACACGAGCTGATGACCCTGCACTTCGCACTGACCGGGTACATCTTCGTGCTCAGCATGATCGGCACGGATCCGCTCCCGCGGCGGGCACCGTACCCGCTGCGGCTCGTGCTTCTGCTGGCCACCATGGGCTTCCATGCCTTCTTCGGCGTGGCCATCATGGGCGGCACCGGGCTGCTCGCCGCGGACTACTTCGGCAACCTCGGCCGGGAGTGGGGACCATCGGCGATCGTAGACCAGCAACTGGGCGGTGCCGTGGCCTGGGGCATCGGCGAAGTGCCCACGCTTCTGGTGGCGATCGGCGTCGCCATCATGTGGTCCCGATCCGATGAGAGGGAGACGCGCCGCACCGACCGGGCGGCGGACAGGAATAACGACGCCGATCTCACCGCTTACAACGATATGTTTGCCAAATTGGCTGAACGCGATGCCAAGCTGGCTGAACGCAACTCAAAGCTGGAAGGACGCTGATGAGCGAAACCGTACGCACCCACCACCGGGTCCGCGCCTCCGAACTGGTGGGCCGTAACTGGCTCAACACCGGCGGCAAGACCCTGGACCTGGAGGCCCTGCGCGGCAAGATCGTGCTGCTGGACTTCTGGACTTTCTGCTGCATCAACTGCCTCCACGTCCTGGAAGAACTCCGGCCGCTCGAGGAGAAGTACTCCGACGTCCTGGTGACGGTGGGCGTGCACTCCCCGAAGTTTGAGCACGAGGCCGATCCCGTGGCCCTCGCCGCGGCAGTGGAGCGGTACGAGATCCACCACCCGGTCCTGGACGACCCCGAGCTGGAAACCTGGAAGGCCTACACGGCCCGCGCCTGGCCCACGCTGGTGGTCATCGACCCCGAGGGCTACATCGTGGCCCACCTCTCCGGCGAAGGCCACGCCGACGGCCTCGGCGTGCTGATCCCCGAGCTCATCGCCAAGCATGAGGCCCGGGGAACACTCCACCGCGGCAGCGGCCCCTACGTGGCGCCCGAGCCCACGTCGGGCACCCTCCGCTTCCCCGGCAAGGCACTGTTCCTCCCGGCCGGCCGGGGCTCTGCACCCGGAACGCCCGACGACGCCGCTGCCGCCGGCTCACGTGCCGGCACATGGCTGGTCACGGACACGGGCCACCACCGCGTCGTCGAGCTCGACACCGACTTCCACACGGTGCTCGGCACATTTGGCACCGGCAAGAAGGGCTACGCCGACGGCCCCAGCGCGGCCCTGGATTCCCTGGAGCCCGTGGCGGAATTCAACGAACCCCAGGGCCTGGTCCTGCTGCCGGAAGACGTGGCAGCGAAGACGGGCTACGACGTCGTGATTGCCGATTCCGTCAACCACCGCCTGAGGGGGCTGTCCCTCGCGGACGGAACCGTCACCACGCTCGTCGGAAACGGCGTGCAGCGCCTGCTGGAGACCGGCCCCGCCCGCGTCGACGAGGACGCTGCGGGCTTCACCGGACGCCTGAGCGAGCACCCGCTTGAGGTCTCGCTCAGCTCGCCGTGGGATGTCGTGTGGTCAGCCAAGCTGAATGCCGTCGTGATTGCCATGGCCGGCGTGCACCAGATCTTCAGCTTTGAACCGCTGACCGGGGCGGTGTCCATCATCGCCGGCAACGGGCTGGAAGGCCTCTTGGACGGACCTGCCCACGAGGCCTGGTTCGCCCAGCCATCCGGCGTTGCCGAAGACGCCGACGGCAACATCTGGGTGGCGGACTCGGAGACCTCCGCCCTCCGGAAGCTGGTGATTGACGACGACGGGACGGTCACCGTTGAGTCCGCCGTGGGCAAGGGCCTCTTCGACTTCGGTTTCCGCGACGGCGAAGCTTCCGAGGCGCGCCTGCAGCACCCGCTCGGGGTCACTGTGCTCCCGGACGGCTCCGTGGCCATTGCCGATACGTACAACGGTGCCGTGCGCCGTTACGACCCCGCGGCCAAGACCGTGTCCACCCTCGCGCGGGGCCTGTCCGAACCGTCCGACGTCATCGTCGACCACACACGGGTGGCAGGCAAGGAACCGCTTCTGGTGGTGGTCGAGGCAAACAAGCACCACCTCGTGTACGTCCCCATCCCCAAGGAAGCCCAGCAGGTGGACGAGGGTGCGGTCCAGACCCACCGGCCGAAGAGCCCCGTGGCGCCGGGGCTGCTGGATCTGACGGTCCGCTTCACGGCGCCCACGGGCCAGAAGCTCGACGACCGCTGGGGCGACCCCACGCAGCTGAAGATCTCGTCAACGCCTCCGGAGCTGCTCGTGGCGGGCGGCGGCACCTCCGTGGGCCTGCTCCGCACCCTGGAGCTGGCCTCGGACGTACCCGAGGGCGTGCTTCACATTACCGCGCGCGCCGCGGCCTGCGACGGGCCCGAGACTGAGGACGGCGAGATTCCGGACCACGCTGCATGCCACCTGTACCAGCAGGACTGGGGCATCCCGGTGGTGCTGCAGCCCGACGGCGACGCCGAACTGGTGCTGGACCTCCGCGGCATGGACTGAGCCGGCCGCTCGAGTGTGCTGAACTGGCCCGGTTTTCGACCTTCAACGGTTGGGAACCGGGCCAGTTTTGTTGAGGCTGAGTTCAGAACTGGGCCGGTGCCGCAGCCGGGCAGCCGGGCCCTAGAAGCTGAGGAGCGGCGTGACCTTGATGGTGTCGCCGTTGATGTCCAGGCGCGTGGTGAAGCTGAAGTCGTGCTCCACGTCCAGGGGCGAGACGCCGCCCGTGAACAGGTCGACCTGCTCGGCGGTGATCCTGGCCTTGCCGTCCAGGGGCGCGACCACCCATTTGCCCTCGAACGGCTCAATACTGATCTTCGGGTACTCGGTGATGCTCCACTTGATGGTGCCGTCCACCACCCTGTTGGGCGTGGCGTGGTAGAACGGGCAGTCGGGCTGCAGGCGTTGCTGCTTGACGGCGTCCGCGGCGCACGTGTCCAGGAATTCCTTGACCCTGGACGCCACAGCCTGGTTCAGTTCGTCCGTCGCCTGGGTCAGGAGATTCAGCGGCGCCGCGGGGAGCTCCCGGCCGGAGACCGTGGCCCGGGTGGGCTTCGCCGAGAAGAACTCCCCGTTCAGAGAGGCCTCGAACTCGCCCGGATAGAACACGGCAAAGGTGCTGCGGCCGCCGGGCATGTTCACTGGCACCCCGTTCAGCGTGGCTTCATTCGAGTTCACCACAGTGACGTCGATGGTGGGCAAGGCGGAAGGAACGAAGGCCCACTTGTTGAAGAACAGCCACTCCGTACCGGTGCTTTCCAGCAGGAACTCGGTGCGCAGGCGGCTGCCGTCGATCGTGTACTCCATGGGCACCATCACCCGCTTGCCGCCACGGGCCTCCGCACCGCCGATCTTCACGTTCGCGATGCGCGACGCGGAGGTCTGCAGCGCCGTGCCGTCGAGCATGGCGGCGTCTGCATCCGGCACCGAGGCACGGAGGAGGCCCAGCGCCCGCTCGCCCTCACCCTTCTGGAGGGCGTCCAGATATTCCCGGACAGGCTGCTGCGGGCTGGCCACAGAGTTGTTCACCAGATTGACCGAAACGATGGCTCCGGCGACGGCAAGCATGAGGCCCAGCAGCCACCCGGCCGCCAACTTCACCAACGCTTGACTCATCTGCACGCACCTTACGTTACCTGCTAGTTATGCGAACTCAGGAGTCGCGGGTGCCGAGCATGACGTGGCACAGCCACGGAGGAACGTCCGACGGCGGGGCGTCGCCGGCGGGACGACGCCCCTTGGCATCAGCGGCGGCGCCGGGATGAGGTGCCGAAAACGCCGCGCAACAGTTCGCGGCCCAGCTGGGTTCCCATCGACCGGACCATGCTCTTGAGGCCGCCGCCGATGGCTCCGCCGAGCGCGCCGGTAATGTCATCCATCATGCCGCCGGCTGGGGGCGCGGAACGCGGAGCCGGTTCACGCCCGGGTTCCGGGGCCGGCCGGCTGCTCGGGCGTCCGAGGATTTCCTCCTCGATGCGGCGGGCCTCGGCGTCCACGGTCCCCGGCGTGATGCTGCCGGGGACAAACACGTCAGTGGCCGGAGTCGGTGGCTGGCCCGGCGCCGCGGGTCCGGTCGGAGCGGCGGCCTGGCCGGCCAGTTTTTCGTACGCGGACACGCCGTCCACGGCTGTCCCGTACTTGGCAAGCAGCGCCGAGCCGGCCACCGTGCTCTTGACCAACTCACTCGTGCTGGGACCCATGACGGACTCGGGGGCCCGCAGGCGGGTGAGCGCCACCGGCGTGGGCGCGCCCCTCTCGTTCATGACCGTGATGACGGCCTCGCCGATGCCCGCGGACGTGAGGGTCTCCCCCAGGTCGTAGTCGCTGACAGGGAATGTCGAGACCGTGGCCTTGAGTGCCTTGGCATCCTCCGGCGTGAAGGCCCGGAGCGCGTGCTGGACGCGGTTGGCCAGTTGGCCGAGCACATCGGCAGGCACGTCCTTCGGCGTCTGCGTCACGAAGAAGATGCCGACACCCTTGGACCGGATCAGCCGAACCGTGGTGGTGATGGCCTCGAGGAAGGCCTTGGAGGCGTCATTGAACAGGAGATGCGCCTCGTCGAGGAAGAACACGAGCTTCGGCTTGTCGAGGTCGCCCGCCTCGGGCAGGTCTTCGAACAGGTCCGCCAGCAGCCACATCAGGAAGGTGGAAAACACCATGGGCTTGGTCTGCAGCGTAGGAAGTTCCAGGCAGGTGATGACGCCGCGGCCGTCGGGGGCGGTGCGGAGGAGCTCGGCCGTGTCGAACTCCGGCTCGCCAAAGAAACGCTCCATCCCCTGGGCTTCCAGTGCCACGAGCTCGCGGAGGATGACGCCGGCCGTCGCTTTCGACAGGCCGCCGAGTTCCCGCAGGGCCTCCTTGCCCTCCTCGGAGGTGAGGTGCTGGATGACGGCGCGGAGGTCCTTGAGGTCCACCAGCTCGAGGTTGTTCTTGTCAGCGAAGTGGAAGACCAGCTGGAGGCTGGACTCCTGCGTGTCGTTGAGCTCCATAATGCGCGAAAGCAGGATGGGCCCGAAGGACGTGATGGTGGCGCGGACCGGGACGCCGTTGCCGTCGCCGCCAAGGGCCAGGAACTCCACCGGGAACGCCTTGCCCGCCCACCGCTGTCCGATGCTCTCGGTCCGCGCCGTCAGCTTGTCGCTCGCCGTGGCCGCCGTGGCCAGGCCCGACAGATCGCCCTTGATGTCGGCCAGGAAAACGGGCACACCGGCGGCGGAGAGCTGCTCTGCCATCATGTGCAGCGTGACGGTCTTGCCCGTGCCGGTGGCGCCGGCCACCAGTCCGTGCCGGTTCATCATGGACAGGGGCAGCCGGACCGGCGCATCTTTGTGGAGTTCGCCGTCGACGATGGCGGCCCCCAGCTCGATGGTGGCGCCCTCCAGCGCGTAGCCTTTTTGGATCGTGGCGACTTTGTCTGCTGTTGATTTGTTGGCCATGCCGCTAGCTTAGTGGCGGACCCGCGTCCGCCGGCCAGCTCTGGAGCCCAAAACTGTGGACAGCATCACCCGGCCTGGCAGAAATAACGCCCACGCCGCCGTCGTTGTCGAAGGTGTGCCGCGCAACCATCCGTGCCGGCCCATCCGCAACGAAAGGCCGGCTCCCCGTGACTGTTCCCCTCTCCATCCTTGACCTTGCGACGATCGGCAAGGGCCAGACGGCGGCGGAGAGCTTCGCCGGGAGCGTGGCCATGGCGCAAAGCGCCGAGGAGCTTGGCTACCGGCGGGTCTGGTACGCGGAGCACCACAACATGTCCTCGATTGCGTCCTCGGCGACGAGTGTCCTGATCGCCCACGTGGCAGCCCATACCGAGAGCATCCGGCTGGGAGCGGGAGGAGTGATGCTGCCCAACCACTCGCCGCTCACCATCGCCGAGCAGTTCGGAACGCTGGAAACGCTGCACCCGGGGCGCATCGACCTGGGCCTCGGCCGCGCACCCGGCAGCGACCAAAACACTATGCGGGCACTCCGCCGCGACCCGTCGTCCGCCGACACCTTCCCCCAGGACGTGCTGGAACTGCAGGGCTATCTGAGCGGCCCGAGCCGCATCCAGGGCGTCGAAGCGACACCGGGCAAGGGGACCAACGTGCCCTTGTACATTCTGGGGTCGTCCCTGTTCGGCGCCCGGCTCGCCGCCCAGCTGGGGTTGCCCTACGCCTTCGCTTCCCATTTTGCACCGAACGCGCTCCAGGACGCGGTGGCCATCTACCGCCGGGAATTCAAGCCCTCCGAGCAGCTCGAGGCGCCGCACGTCATCGCCGGCGCCAACGTCATTGCCGCCGATTCGGCACCCGAAGCGCAGGAGATGTTCCGGGCCACCCTGCGCGCCCGCGTCTCGCTCTTCTTCGGCGGCGGGAGGGAGTTCACGGATGACGAAGCGGACATGATCCTGGACTCTCCGCAGGGCCAGCACGTGTCCCAGATGATGAAGTACTCGGCGGTCGGGACCCCGGACGTGGTGCTGGAGTACCTGGACGGATTCGCCAGGCATGCCGACGCCGACGAACTCATCGTGGCCCACCAGAGCACCGGCACCCTGGGGCGGCTGCGCTCGGTGGAACTGCTGGCGGAAGCAGCGGGCCTGGTCCGGGCCTAGCGGGTTGCCGGTTCCTGCGGCGGCAGGGAAGACGGTGCCGCCGTCGAAGTTACATGACCGCAACGACCGGGATATTCAGGGGAAACGGCCGTGCCGGACACTGAGAGGGTCCAAGCGTCCATGTGGGGATGATCCTAAGGAATTCCGAGCATGCCAACTCCGCTCAACCAAACGGTGGCCGATTCCGCACTCCTGACAAAATCCCTGCCGCTGGGGCTGCTGAGGGCGTTCGTCCAGTCGGATGCCGCCGATGACGGTTTGACGCCCCAGCTGCTCGGCGAGCTGAAGATCCTGGCCCGCACGCCGGGGCTGCTGGTGGCCTGTAATTACGGCGGAACGCTCTGCGCGGCGGAGGGCATCTCGACCGAGACCCTGCCCCTGGGCGGTGCGGCGATTGCGCTCCGCGCGTTGGCTGCCCTGCCCAACACGCACGCCGCGGTCATCTCGGGCCGGTCGCTGCGGGACCTGGCCGCGGTGTCACGGCTCCCCGCGGAAGTCCACCTCGTCGGGTCCCACGGGGCAGAGTTCGACATGGGGTTCGCCCACGGCCTGTCCCTGGCCACCGAATCTGTCCTGCAGCAGGCCAACCAGGCCCTGCTCGAATCCATCGGCGCCTACAAGGGCATCACCATCGAGCGGAAGCCGGTGGCGGTCTCGGTACACACCCGGCCGGCTGCCCCGGAGATCGTCGCAGAGGCGGCGCAGAAGGCCGAGGAAGTGGCCACGGCCCTGGGCCTGTTCTTCATCGTGGACGGCTCGGTGCTGGACCTGTCGGTGGTGGAGCCCTCCAAGGCCGACGCGCTGGAACACCTGCGGTCCAGGCTCGGGGTGAGCGCGGCCCTGTACGCCGGTGATGCGGTGAGCGATGAGATGGCCATGGCCACGCTCCGCGGCCCGGACATGGGGCTGTGGGTCGGAGAGCTCCCGAGCCAGGCCAAACACCGGCTGCGGGATCCGGAATCGTTTGCCCGGGTACTGGCGATCCTCTTCGAGCTGCGGCGCGCGTGGCTCTTCGGTGAAGATGCGGTTGGCCTGGAGCGCCACTCCATGATCGGAAACGGCTCCTCAACAGCACTGCTCACGCCCGACGCCAAAATCTGCTGGATGAGCCACCCCCTGCCCGACTCCGGCTCGCTGTTTGCCCACCTCCTGGGCGGGGATGCCGCCGGCCACTTCTCGGTGGAGCCGGTCAAGGCGTCGCAGGTGCTGGGGCAGCGCTACGTGGACAGCACGATGATCGTGGAAACCCGGTGGGCGGACGTTACGGTGACCGACTACCTTGAACCGGCCCCCGAGGGGATCACCAGCCTGGTCCGGGTGCTGTCCGGAACCGGAGCGGCCCGGATCGTCTTCGCACCCCGGCCGGACTACGCCAACGCGCCGTTCAGCATGGAGGCACGCGGTGGTGAGCTGCACGTCGCCGGCACGTCCGATCCCATCGTCCTGCTGGCCCCGGGCGTCAGCTTCTCCATCACCTCGGACGGCCGGCATGCCACGGCCACGGCGGAGGTCAACCTGCGGCAGGGCCCCGTGGTCCTCAACCTGCGCTGCGGCGACACCGAGGTCCAGCGCCACCCGGACGGGACGGACGAGACCGCCCGCCGCTCCGCCGTCGCGCTCCATTCCCGCCGCTGGGTGCAGGAGCTGGCGCTGCCGTCCGTCAAACCGTCCCTGGTGCGGCGTTCAGCCCTTGTGCTCCGCGCCCTGGTCCATGAGCCCACCGGTGCCGTGCTCGCGGCGCCCACCACGTCGTTGCCGGAAGGGATCGGCGGAACCCGCAACTGGGATTACCGCTACTGCTGGCTGCGGGACGGCTCCATGACGGTGAATGCGCTCGTGGACCTGGGCTCGACCGAGGAGGCAGACGGCTTCCTCCGCTGGCTGGGCAGGATCCTGGCCAACGCCCCGGGCCCTGAATGGCTGCACCCGCTCTACTCGGTCACCGGCGCGCCGCTGAGCACAGAAGCGATCATTGAAAGCCTCCCCGGCTATGCGGGATCGCGGCCCGTCCGAATCGGCAACGCCGCGGACCACCAGGTCCAGCTGGACGTGTTCGGGCCCATCGCGGAGCTGATCCACGGGCTGAGCGAGGCCCGGGGCTCACTGGCTGACCCGCACTGGGACCTGATGGTGCAGATGGCGCATGCGGTGCTGGCCCGGTGGCACGAGCCGGACCACGGGATCTGGGAGGCCCGGCGTGCCCCGCGGCACCACGTCTACACGAAGGTGATGTGCTGGGTGACTCTGGACCGGGCCCTCCGCGCGGCAGCCCGCCACGGCCGGGAGCCCGAACCCTCCTGGGCCGGCACCGCCGCGACCATCCGGGATGAGGTGCTCCGCGAGGGCTGGGACGAGACCGCCGCTTCCTACACCGTGGCATATGACAGCCCGGACCTGGATGCCGCGGTCCTGCACATCGGCCTGTCCGGCCTCCTCGACGTCGGCGACCAGCGGTTCCTGGACACCGTGACGGCTGTGGAACGGGAGCTTCGCGTGGGCCCCACCGTTTTCCGCTACAGGTACGACGACGGTTTGCCGGGCCTGGAGGGCGGCTTCCACATCTGCACCACCTGGCTCATCGAGGCGTATGTGGCCGTGGGCCGCATCTCCGAGGCGTGGGACCTCTTCGACCAGCTGGTGAACCTGTTCGGGCCCACGGGGCTGCTGCCGGAGGAATACGATCCCGGCACGGAAACCCACCTGGGGAACCATCCGCAGGCCTACTCGCACCTCGGCTTCATCCGCTGCGCCCGGCTCCTGGACCAGCACCAGCGGAGCTAGGTCCGGGAAGCAGCCATCCTCCGGGTGCTTGCTAGCGGATGCCCGGGCGGGCGGCCGAGAAGATGGCCGGTGCCCTGCCTTCCCCGGTGGCGAGGTCTGCCAGCATCCTGCCGACCACCGGCGTGAACTTGAAGCCATGGCCGGCGAATCCGGCCCCGATCACCACGGGACCCAGCCGGTCCAGGACGAAGTTGTGGTCCGGCGCGGTGGTGTAGGTGCAGCTGATGTCGGCCATGGAGTCGGCGTCCACGCCGGGCAGCCAGTGCCTCGCGTAGCGTTGCAGTGCGGCGCGCTGCATCGGTTCGGGCTGGAACGACCTGTGGTCCGGGTCCACCACAGGCCCCACGCCGTGCCAGCCGGCCTTGATTCCCTCGCCCGGTGTATGCATCCCATACACGGGGGAGTACCAGCCCGCGTAGTCGTCCCCCGTCCCCGGAAAGTGGTTGAACCCGGGCCAGGCCGCGCCGGTGTCCGCAATGCCGAAATGGGCCGGCTGCTCCTGCGTGACGGTCAGCCGGGGCGTCCCTGCCATGTCCCCCAGCAGTTTGGATGTCCAGCCGCCGGCGGTGACCACCGCCTGGCGTGCGGTGAGCACCTCGGCGGCACCGCCGGCGTCCACGGTGACGCGGACGCCGTCGTCGAGGACCTGCAGGTCCACCACCTTCACGTGGTGCCGCACCTCCGCGCCGTGCCGGACGGCCAGCCGCTGGAGGGCCGGCAGCGCCAGCTCGGGGTTGAGCTGTCCTCCGTCGGGCATGTACAGCACCTGCTGGTCGAACCGGATGCCGCGCCAGCGCTCGCCGGCCTCCGCCGTCGGCAGGAACTCTGCCCGCAGGCCGGCACGGTTCAGCGCGGCATGCATGGCGCCCAGCTGCGGATCCGGGCCGTGGTTGACGACGCCGGTGCGCGCCAGCAACTGTTCGCCGCTCTCGTCTTCGAGCTCGCGCCAGAGGCGGAGCGTTTCCGCCAGCATGGCAACGTAGTCCGGCTCGGAATAGGCAAGGCTGAGGTTCCGGGTGGCGCCGTGTGACGCCCCGATGAGGTGCCCCGGCCCAAACTGCTCCAGCAGCGTCACCGGCCGGCCGCGCCGCGCCAGCGCCCACGCCGCGGCGGAGCCCATGGCGCCGCCGCCAATCACCACAGTGTCCAGGGCAGTGTTCACGATTCCTCCAAATTCAGGCCGTTTTCAGTCACTGTCATTACCGCTGCACCGTCATGCCAGCAGCACCGCCACGCCGACCAAGGCCGGCACCGCCACGACGGTGGTGATCAGCACCGTGTCTTTGGCGACGGTGAGGCCGGTCCGGTACCGGCTGGCTGCCACGAAGACGTTTTGTGCGGTGGGCAGGGCGGACGTGACCACGGCGGCGAAGAGGGCGTGGCCCTCCATGCCGAGCGCGAAGCGCGCGAAGACGTAGGCGATCGCCGGGTGGACGACGAGCTTGAACGCACTGGCCACCAGGGCATCCACTCTGCGCGCTGTGGCGGCCTGCAGCGGCCGGGACCCGTTCAGGCTCATGCCGAAGGCCATCAGCATCGCGGGAATGGCGGCTCCGCCGATCAGGTGAATGGGCTGCAGGATCAGGGGCGGGACCTGCCACCCGGTTCCGGCCACCACGAGGCCAAGGGCAGAACCCACGATCATGGGGTTCTTCAGGATCATCAGGACGAACCGGAGCGGGGTGGTGCGGTGCACGCTGGTGGTGGAGTCCAGCGCCATCAGGAACAGCGGCGTGAAGAACGCGAGCTGAAAAATCAGCAGCGGAGCCACATAGCTGGCGTCTCCCAGGACGTACACGGCGATGGGAATGCCCAGGTTTGCTGAGTTGGCCAGCGAGGCGCTCATCGATGAGACGAGGGACTCCGGCATGCTGCGTTTGAGCAGGAACCTGACGATGACGAAGAAAATGGCGGCGGTGGCCACGGCCCCCACCGCGGCGACCAGCAGCGGGGCGGCGAAAACCTCCTGGAGCCGAGCCTTGCTCAGGGTCTCGAAGAGCAGTGCCGGGCTGGCTACGAAGAAGGTCAGCCCGCTGAGGACCTGGCGGGCGTTATCGCCGAGGATGCCTCGCCGGCCAACGAACATTCCCACGAGGATGATGCACCAGACGACGAAGAAGCCCGCAAGGACGCCTAGCATTCGGCTGTCGCTGAAGGCTTGGAAGTACAAGGGGAGGCGTCCACCATCCCAGCTTAATCAGATTTATTCGCCGGAGGATTGCCTTGTGGTGGGGATCTCGTTATTCGGGCCTCCCGGTCCCGGCTCGGCCCTGGCTCCTGGCCCCGGCACGGCCTCAGGCCGCCGGCCTGGGCTCAGCTGAGGGAAGCGTTGTTCAAAGCGAACGGCGGGCGCATGAGTCCGGGGGTGAGGCCTTCCGCCGGATCGTTGCCCAGCTGGATGATCTTGTTGTTCTTGTCCACGTGGACCACTTTGGGATCGTAGGCCCTGGCTTCCTCGGTGGTCATCGCCGCGTAGGTGATCAGGATGACGACGTCGTTCTCATGAACCAGGTGCGCAGCCGGGCCGTTGATTCCGATCACGCCTGAACCGCGTTCCCCCGCGATCGTGTACGTCTCAAGGCGGGCGCCGTTGGTGACGTCCACAATGGCCACGAGTTCGCCGGGCAGGATGTCGGCAGCGTCCAGCAGGTCCAGGTCCACGGTGACGGAACCCACGTAGTGCAGGTCCGCGTGCGTGACAGTGGCGCGGTGGATTTTGGACTTAAACATTGTGCGATTCATAACGTGAACAGTCTAACGCCGGGGTCAACGTTCTGGCTGTGACCCAGGAAACACTACGACGGACCCTCCATCTCGTGGTCTTTCGAGGCTGCGATGGAGGCGGCAGTGGTTGCCAGGATCTCGCGGGCCGCGAGAATCGCCGGGCGCTTGGCGCTCGAGCGGCGCACAGAGGTGAACACTGTCCTGCGCGGCTTCTCGGGCAGTTCAATGAGCTCGGCTGTGGTGCCGCGGCCGGTCCACACGAGATCCGGCATGAGGCCCACGGCATTGCCCGACTCGATCAGCCGGATCTGCGCCTGGAGGTCAGCGGTTTCGAAGCGGACGTCGGGCTCGAACCCGGCACTCCTGCACGCCTGCTCGGCCCAATGGCGCGAAGCGGCACCGCGAGGCTCCATGACCCAGGCCATCTCCGCCGTGTCTTCGAGCGACGTGACGGGCGGATGGTCCTTTGACTCGGGCGGAACCGCCAGCCGGATGGCATCGGTGGTCAGTTTGATCCGGTCCAGCTCCGGATAGCGCGGAGCGGCATGGCCCGGATACTGCTCAGCGATGACAATGTCGAAGTCCCTGGCCCACGTTTCGTGGAGCGCAGTTTCGGGTTCCCGCTGGGTCATTTCGATCCTGACCTCGGGGTAGGTGCCGGCCATGAGCGTCAGGGTGTCCGGCATGAGTGCCAGCGCGGCGGACTGGAAAACGGCGATCCGGACGGTGCCTGAGACGGTCGTGAGGGAGGCGGCCAGGTCGGCTTCGGCCTGTTCCAGCGTCTCGAGCAGTTGGGCGGTGTGGGCCACGAGAACTTCCGCCTGGGGCGTGAGCTGCACTTTCCTTCCGGTTTTCCTCAGCAGTTCAACTCCAGCTTCCTTCTCAAGAAGGGCCAACTGCTGGGAGACTGATGACGGACTGTACTGCAGGGCTGCGGCCACCTCTGCGAGGGTGCCCCGGATCTTCAGCTCGCGGAGCAGTCTGAGGCGACGAACATCGAGCATAGACTGTTCCTTAGTTAGATCTAATGAATATTGGTTAGTATTAGTCACTTTATCTAATGCAACGTTGCTTGCATACTGATCAGTGTTACCCCCATCACAGGGCGGATGATGGGGCCGCACCTACGCAGGAGTCCCCGTATGACAACTAAAGATCCCACCCAGTCCATCCTTAGGCGCAAGCCCATTGATGACATCGAAATCGAGAACAAGCACAGCGGCCTCTTCAAGTCCCTCGGACTGTGGCAGCTCACTGCCATCGGCGTCGGCGGCATTATCGGCGTCGGTATCTTTTCGCTGGCAGGGCTCGTGGCCCACGGCAGCGAGGGCACGCCCGGCGTCGGCCCCGCGGTTCTGTTTTCCTTCCTGATTGCCGGCCTGGCCTCAGCTGCCGCGGCCCTTTCCTACGCTGAGTTCGCCGGCATGATCCCCCGCGCCGGCTCCGCGTACACCTACGGCTACGTGGCACTCGGTGAAGTGATCGGCTGGTTCATCGGCTGGGACCTCCTGCTGGAATACATTGCCATCGTGGCGGTGGTGGCCATTGGCATCTCCGGCTACTTCGATGCCTTCTTGTCCGGCATCGGCGTCCAGATGCCTGTCTGGATGACCTCGACCCCGGATGAGGGCAAGGGCGGCATCGTCAACATCCCCGCCATCCTGGTCTGCCTGCTGGTCACCTGGATCCTGTCGCGCGGAACCAAGGCCTTTGGGCGGTTTGAGCTCGTGGCGGTGGCCATCAAGGTGGTCCTCATCCTGTTCATCATCGGGCTGGGCGTCTTCTACATCAACGCCGATAACTTCAACCCGTTCATGCCCAGCGGCATTGGGCCGGTCTTCGCAGGCGCTGCCACCGTCTTCTTTGCCGTGTTCGGCTACGACGCCATGAGTACGGCGGCGGAAGAAGCAACCGACGGCAAGAAGCACATGCCCAAGGCCATCATCCTGTCCCTTATCATTGCCATGCTCCTGTATGTTGCAGCCACCCTTGTCCTGACGGGAATGCAGAACTACCAGGACATTGACCCGGCTGCCGGGTTCGCCTCGGCATTCACCGGAGTCGGCCTGCCGGTCATTGCCACCATCATCTCCGTCTTTGCCGTGCTGTCCATCCTCACCGTCATGCTCACGTTCCTCCTGGGCGTGACCCGTGTCTGGTTCTCCATGAGCCGCGACGGTCTGCTTCCGGGCTGGTTCTCCAAGACGGACCACCACGGCACGCCCCAGCGCGTCACGTGGATCGCGGGCGTCGCGTCCGCACTGCTGGCCGGCGTCTTCCCCATCAAGGCCGTTGCCGATCTCACCAACATCGGTATTCTCGCCGCCTTCGTAGTGGTCTGCTTTGCGGTCATTGTGTTCCGCTACAAGAAGCCCGACGCGCCGCGGGAGTTCCGCCTGCCGCTGATGCCCCTGGTCCCGGCCTTCGGCGTCTTGGCCTCAGCCTTCCTCATGTTCCAGCTCCACTGGGAAACGTGGGCGCGGTTCGGTGTCTGGCTTGTCATTGGCCTTGTCATCTACTTCGGCTACGGCCGCAGGCACTCCCTGATGAACCCGAACAGCCCCAGGCACGACGAGGCCGTGGAGATGCACACCCCCGTGTAGTTCCACTCTCCCCCACTTACTGCGGCCATTTCCGCAACGCTCCCTCACTTTTGGGGCGCCATATGCGAACCCTCCCTCACCCGTTGGTGAGGGAGGGTTCGTCGTTTCGCGGCGAAAGGTGAGGGAGCGTCGGGCCGGGAGGCGGCGAAAGGTGAGGGAGCGTCGGGCGGGGAGGCGGCGAAAGGTGAGGGAGCGTCGGGGGTGGCCGGCGGGGATTTTCCGGGGCCGGAACGGCTCTGGCAAATGATCGGTTTTTCTAACCTGTATCGCTCAGGAAAGGTCGCTTTATCTTACGTGAGTTGAAGCCCATACTGATGAATAAGACGCTCACTAACCACGGAAAGAACGAGAACAAGCCATGACCCACATCGCAACGGATCACCGTGTTTCTGCAGGCAAGGACGCCGCTGAGACCGGCGCCGTCGCTACCCGCCCTGCGGGTTCCCACGTCGCCGAAGCGGCGTCCCTGTCCAACGAAGCCATCGCGCTGGTGCGCCGGTGGCTGACGGAAGCGGCCAAGATTCCGGCGGACGCTTCCGCGGAACAGCTCGCCGGTGTCCTGAAGGACCCGAACGGCCTGGACTTCACGGTTGGCTTCGTGGACGGCGTGGTCCGTCCCGAGGACCTCAAAGTCGCAGCCCGGAACCTTGCGGCCCTGGCGCCGAAGGTTCCGGCCTTCCTGCCCTGGCACATGCGCAGCGCCGTCCGCCTCGGCGGCACCATGGCGCCGGTCCTCCCGAACGTCGTCATTCCGATCGCCCGCCGCGTCCTGCGCGAAATGGTGGGCCACCTCATCGTCGACGCCACCGATGCCAAGCTGGGGCCGGCCATCGCCAAAATCCGCAAGGACGGCATCAAGCTGAACGTCAACCTCCTCGGTGAGGCAGTCCTGGGCGAGCACGAGGCATCCCGCCGGCTCGAAGGCACGCACACCCTGCTGGCCCGGCCCGACGTGGACTATGTGTCCATCAAGGTGTCCTCCACCGTGGCCCCGCACTCGGCCTGGGGATTCGACGAGGCCGTGGAGCACGTCGTTGAGCGGCTCACCCCGCTGTTCGCACGCGCCGCCTCCTACGCCGGCGCCGCGCAGAAGGCGAAGTTCATCAACCTGGACATGGAGGAATACAAGGACCTGGATATGACCATTGCGGTCTTCACCAGAATCCTGGACAAGCCCGAGTTCAAGAACCTCGAGGCCGGCATCGTACTGCAGGCCTACCTCCCGGACGCGCTGTCCGCCATGATCCGCCTGCAGGACTGGGCGGCTGCCCGCCGCGCCGATGGCGGCGCCGCCATCAAGGTCCGCGTCGTCAAGGGCGCCAACCTGCCCATGGAACAGGTCGAATCCTCCCTCCACGACTGGCCGCTGGCCACCTGCGGCAGCAAGCAGGAATCGGACACCAACTACAAGCGCGTGATCAACTATGCGCTGCACCCGGACCGCATCAGGAACATCCGGATCGGCGTGGCCGGCCACAACCTCTTCGACATCGCCTTCTCGTGGCTGCTCGCCAAGCAGCGCGGCGTGGAATCCGGCATCGAGTTCGAAATGCTGCTCGGGATGGCCCAGGGCCAGGCCGAAGCCGTGAAGAAGGACGTCGGTTCCCTGCTCCTCTACACACCGGTGGTGCACCCGGCTGAGTTCGACGTCGCCATCGCCTACCTGATCCGCCGCCTCGAAGAGGGCGCCAGCCAGGAAAACTTCATGTCCGCCGTCTTCGAGCTCAGCGAAAACGAAGCCCTGTTCGAGCGCGAGAAGCAGCGCTTCCTCGCCTCGCTGGCAGAACTCGACGACGAGGTCCCGCCGCCGAGCCGCCAGCAGAACCGCAACCTCCCGGCCGTGCCCATGCCGCGCGACCACTTCGAAAACACCCCGGACACCGATCCGTCGCTGCCCGCCAACCGTGACTGGGGCCGGGCCATCCTGGACCGCGTTCCGTCCTCGACGCTGGGCAATGCCTCCGTCGAAGCCGCAACCATCACGGACGCGGACACTCTCAACACCGTGATCGAAACCGCCGTCGAAAAGGGCAAGGCCTGGGGCGCGCTGTCCGGCGCCGAGCGTGCGGAGATCCTGCACCGCGCCGGCGACCTGCTGGAAGCCCGCCGCGCCGACCTGCTCGAGGTCATGGCCAGTGAAACGGGCAAGACCCTCGACCAGGGCGACCCCGAGGTCAGCGAGGCCGTTGACTTCGCGCATTACTACGCCGAGTCCGCCCGCAAACTGGACGACGTCGACGGCGCCACCTTCGTGCCGGCCAAGCTCACCCTGGTGACCCCGCCGTGGAACTTCCCGGTGGCCATTCCCGCCGGTTCGGTGCTGGCGGCGCTTGCCGCCGGTTCCGCCGTCGTGATCAAGCCCGCCAAGCAGGCCCGCCGCAGCGGCGCCGTGATGATCGAGGCGCTGTGGGAGGCCGGGATTCCCCGCGACGTGCTGACCATGGTGCAGCTGGGCGAGCGTGAGCTCGGCAAGCAGCTGATCTCGCACCCGGCCGTGGACCGCGTGATCCTTACGGGCGGCTACGAGACGGCAGAGCTGTTCCGCTCCTTCCGCAAGGACCTGCCGCTCCTGGCGGAAACCAGCGGCAAGAACGCCATCATCGTCACCCCCAGCGCGGACCTCGACCTCGCGGCCAAGGACGTGGCGTACTCCGCCTTCGGCCACGCCGGACAGAAGTGCTCCGCGGCCTCACTGGTGATCCTGGTGGGCTCCGTGGCGAAGTCGAAGCGGTTCCACAACCAGCTGATCGACGCCGTGACCTCGCTGAAGGTGGGCTACCCGGAGGACCCGACGAGCCAGATGGGCCCCATCATCGAGCCCGCCAACGGCAAGCTCCTCAACGCGCTCACCACCCTGGGTGACGGCGAGAACTGGGCCGTGGAACCCCGCAAGCTGGACAGCACCGGCCGGCTGTGGAGCCCGGGCATGCGCTACGGCGTCAAGCGCGGATCCTACTTCCACCTGACCGAATTCTTCGGCCCGGTGCTGGGCGTCATGACCGCCGAAACCCTGGAGGAGGCCATCGCCATCCAGAACGAAGTGGACTACGGCCTCACCGCGGGCCTGCACTCCCTCGACACCGAGGAGCTCGGCCTGTGGCTCGACACCATCCAGGCCGGCAACCTGTACGTGAACCGCGGCATCACCGGGGCCATCGTGCAGCGCCAGCCCTTCGGCGGCTGGAAGAAGTCGGCCGTTGGCGCCGGCACGAAGGCCGGCGGACCCAACTACCTTGTCGGCCTGGGTGCGTGGACCAGCAGGGAGAACTCGCAGGGCGCAACTGCCCGGATCACCCACCCCGGCGTTCGCCGCCTCGTCGACGCCGTGCAGGGCGAGCTTGACCCGGCAGCGCTGGGGTCGCTGGAGCGTGCACTCGGTTCCGACGCCCTCGCCTGGGCTGACGAATTTGGCACGGCCAAGGATGTCTCCGCACTGAGCGCCGAGCGCAACATCTTCCGGTACCGGACGCTTCCGGTCACCGTCCGGCTGTCCGACGGCGAGCCCCTCCGTGCGCTCGTCCGCACGGTGGCTGCCGGCGTCCTTGCCGGTTCGCCGCTGACCGTCTCCTCCGGCGTCGCACTTCCGGCACAGCTCCGCGCGGTGCTGACCGGACTGGACATCCCGGTGACGGTAGAAGACGACGCCGCATGGCTGGCTTCTGCCGGCAGGCTTGCCTCCGCCGGCAAGCTGTCCGGGGCGCGCATCCGCCTGATCGGCGGGTCCGCCACCGCCCTGGCCGAGGCAACCGGCGGCCGTCCGGATATTGCCATCTACCCGCACGAGGTGACGGAGGCCGGCCGCGTTGAGCTGCTGCCCTTCCTGCACGAGCAGGCCGTCAGCATCACGGCGCACCGGTTCGGTACGCCGAACCACCTGTCCGATTCGCTGATCTAGCAGCTGCCGGCCGCGGGTCCTTTGGTCCGCGGCCGGCGCAGCAGCAAGCCACACAAGAAACTGGCGGGCACCATCCGGTGCCCGCCAGTTTTTGCGATATTGGTGATGAGACCCTGTTGTGAGACCTGGCCTGTTGATTTGCCCGGGCCTAGCCCAGGTACCAGCCCGGGGGTGCCCAGGACGAGGGGACGCTGTGGGCGGAAAATTCCTCGCACCGCGTGCAGGTGTAGGCGGCTTCGCCCAGTGTTCTGACGGTGCCGTCCTGGCGATACTTGGGGGGAACGAAAGACTCAAGGTAGATGAACTCGTCTGTTCCGCACTTGTCGCAGTTCGGCTTGGCGACGTACTCGGTGTCCACTGTCATGGAGTGGCGGGGGAAATGGCGGTTTGCGGCTGTGGTCACGGCGTGCCTATCCCGAATATGGCCCGCGTCGTTGCAGGATATATTCGTCATCGAATGACTGTTCTCAGCCGCTGCATGACCTCCAACAGTCACAGCATAAGCGAGCTGCGAACCGTTATCAATGATTTTCTGCCCGTACCCGGTTACGGCAGGGTTCAAACCTGCTTCTTGAGCGTCCGTCCCATGATGGTCTGGGTGAGTGCATCGATGACCTCGGCGTTGGCAAGCGGGTTCCGGATCAGGGTGAAATCCACGTCGCCCACGGGCGGCAGTTCAAAGCGGCGCGTGATGACTTTCAGGTCCTCGGGCACCAGCGAGGACGGCATGACGGCGACGCCGATTCCCGCGCGTACGGCCGCGAGCACGCCGCTGATCTGCTTGGTTGTACAGGTGATGCGCCAGGTCCGGCCGGCGGATTCCAGGGCGTCGATGGCGAGCTTGCGGCTCAGGCTCGGCGAGGGGTACGCGATCAGCGGGACGGGGGAGCCCGGTTCCAGCGTGGTCTGCTCCAGGCCCACCCACGAAAAGGAGTCATGCTGGACCACGGTGCCGTCCTTCGCTCCTGCCACCCACTTCACGAACACGAGGTCCAGCTGCCCGGAGTTGAGCCGTTTGTACAGCTGGTCGCTTTGGCCAACGGTGAGCTCCAGGTTGATCTGCGGGTAGACCTGCCGGAACTCCCTGAGGATGCGGGGCAGTCCGGTGATGGCAAGGTCGTCGGCGGTACCGAACCGCAGGCGTCCCCGCATCGCTGAGCCCGAGAAGTAGCGCGCAGCGGCGTCATGGGCCGAGAGGATGTTCCGGGCGAATCCGGCCATGGCGTCCCCGTTGTCCGTCAGCCGGACGTCACGGGTGTCGCGGGAGATCAGCACCCGCTTCGCCGCCGTCTCCAGTTTGCGCACGTGCTGGCTGACCGTGGGCTGGGCGAGACCCAGACGGTCCGCGGCCTTGGTGAAGCTGAGCGTTTCCGCAACGGCCAGGAACGACCGGAGCTGGGCCGGTTCGAACATGCGCACTCCCTTGTCATTGCATTCCGCAATGGTAGTTATAGAAGCAATAGTCTTCCATAATCGCGGGCGCCAACCATAGCGTTGAAGGCATCCCGCCAGCCCGATCTCCTGAGGACTTTCCGTGACACCGCCACCGCCGTCAACGGCCCCCGCCACCCTGCCCGTCGCCGTCATCAGTGAACGCCTCCCGTGGCGCCACACGTTCATCTCCCTGCGCGTACCCAACTTCCGGATCTTCGCGGTGGGGCACTTCGTGGCCGTCGTCGCGATCTGGATGCAGCGGATTGCGCAGGACTGGCTGGTGCTCCAGCTCTCCGGCTCCGTCACCGCCGTCGGCATCACAGTGGCGCTGCAGTTCCTGCCGGCCCTGGTGCTGGGGCCGTGGGGCGGGATGGTGGCCGACCGCTTCGCGAAGCGCAGGATCCTCATCCTGTGCCAGTCCGTCGCGGCTCTCCTGGCCGCCGCCCTCGCCGTCCTCGCGCTCAGCGGAGCCATCGAGGTCTGGCACGTGTATGCCATCGCGTTCGTGCTGGGCCTGGTGACGGTGCTGGACCAGCCGGCGCGGCAGGTGTTTGTCCACGAGCTCGTGGGGCCGCAGTACCTGCGCAACGCCATCAGCGTGAACTCCACAACGTTCCAGCTGGGCGGGCTGATCGGTCCCGCCCTGGCGGGGGCGCTGCTCACCGCAGTCGGGGCGGGCTGGGCTTTCGCGGGCAACGCCGCGGCCTGCTGCTCCACGGTGGCCATGCTG
Source organism: Arthrobacter pascens (assembly GCF_017052465.1). Classification (GTDB taxonomy): domain Bacteria; phylum Actinomycetota; class Actinomycetes; order Actinomycetales; family Micrococcaceae; genus Arthrobacter; species Arthrobacter pascens. The sequence goes on along the minus strand of NZ_JAFHKT010000127.1, from coordinate 67,325 downwards.
CTGCTCCTGCGCAAGGACGAGCTGTATGTCAGCACGCCGGCCCCTAAACGCAAGGGCATGCTCCGGGAAGGGCTGCGGTACGCCCTCAGCAAACCCACCATCTACTGGCCGTGGCTGATGGCCGGGTTCATCGCCGTATTCGCCATGAGCCTGCCGGTGGTGCTCGCCGCCTTTGCCGACCGGGTCTACGGCATCGGCGCCGGCGGCTACGGCATGCTGAACGCGCTGGTCGCGTTGGGAGCGCTGGCGGGCGCCGTGGCCTCCACGCGGCGGCGCCGGCTCCGGCTGCGGTCGGTGATCCTCGGCGCCGGAATGTACGGCCTCATGCTGTGCCTGTCCGCCTTCGCACCGTCCGTCGTGTGGTTCGGCGCGGCCATGGTGCTCTCCGGCTTCTGGTGCCTGATGTTCCTCACGGCGTCCAATCAGCTCGTCCAGATCAGCTCCAACATGGGGATCCGCGGCCGGGTGATGAGCCTGTACATCATGGTGCTGATCGGCGGCCAGGCCATCGGCGGGCCCATGATTGGAAGCATCGCCGAACACCTCGACCCGCATGCAGCACTGCTGGTGGCGGGCGGGGTGCCGGCGCTCGCGGCGGCGACAGTCGCCGTCGTGCTGGCCCGCAAAGGTGAGCTGCAGCTCAGGGTGGACTTCCGGGACCGGCGGCGCCTGCTGCGGGTGGTGCAGCGGGCAGCGTAAGGGCTAGCTTCCCGCGAACGCGTGCGGGTGCTCTGCCTCGCGCCCCTGGAACTCGAGAACGCTCTGGTTAAGGACCACGCCGTCGCGGATTTCAATAGCACGGCTGATGGTCTCGTTCCCCAACCATGCTTCCGGTCCGGACATCACGGTTTCCAGGAACGGCAGGAGCGCCTCGCTGATTTCCCAGCTGGAGGAGTTCCACAGGTAGGACGGGCTGTGGTCCACGGCGTAGTACGAGATGCGGTCACCCACAGTGAACATGGGCTCGGCGAACGTGGTGCTCTTGGCCCAGCTGAAACCCATGCCTTCGTCGCAGGAGACGTCCACAATCAGGCTGCCCGGCTTGAACGCGGCCAGGTCGTCCTCCTGCAGGTAGGTCAGCGGGTTGTTGGGGTCCTGGAGGGTGCAGTTGACCACGATGTCGCTCTCGGCCAGGAACGGCGCCAGCGGGACGCGGCCGCGCTCAGTGATTACCTGGCTGAGGAAAGGCGCCTGGGCGTCGTGGTCGAACTGAGTGATCCGCACCGAGTGGATGGGGGACCCGACGGCGGCGACCCCACGGTTGGTGAGGACCTGGACGTCGTGGATGCCGTGCGCGTTCAGTGCCGTGACAGCTCCGCGGGCCGTGGCGCCGAAGCCGATCACGACTGCGCTGAGACGGCGCCCGTAGTCGCCCGTGCAGCCGGTGAGGGCAAGTGCGTGAATGACGGAGGAGTATCCGGCCATTTCGTTGTTCTTGTGGAACACATGCAAGCCGAAACCGCCGTCGCTGGCCCAATGGTTCATGGCCTCGAAGGCGATGAGCGTGAGCTTCTTGTCGATGGCCAGTTGGGTGATGGCACGGTCCTGGACGCAGTGCGGCCAGCCCCACAGTGTCTGGCCGTCGCGGAGTTCGGCGAGGTCCTGCGGCTGCGGCTTCGGCAGGAGGACGACATCGGCCTCGGCCACCAGCTGGTCGCGGCTGGCCATGCGGCCCACCAGCGGAGCGAGCTGGGCATCGGAATAGCCGAAGCGTTCTCCATAGCCATGTTCAAGGATCATTCGGTGGCGCAGCTCGGGTGCGATCCGCTCAAGGTGACGGGGATGCAGGGCCAGGCGGCGTTCGTCGGGTTTTCGTGAGGAGGAAACAACCCCCAAGGTGAGATGGTTCGGCGGGCGGGTCACTTCTTCTTTGCCGGCATCGGTTTCGCGCTCGTCTTGTCCAGTGAGCTGGCCGGCGCCGCGGCGGCCTTTTTGTCAGCGCGCTTTTCCTTGATGGATTTGCCGGATTTCTTGGATGCTGCTTGACGGGGGGACTTGTCAGCCATGTTTGCTCCTGTAGCGGAACCGAAGAGGTTCCTGACTTCCGACGATACAGGTAGCGACCTAATGCGCTCTTGCGGGCGGGGATGACAGCACGGACGGCAATCTGGAGCGGCTGACGGGAATCGAACCCGCGTATCGAGCTTGGGAAGCTAGCGCTCTACCATTGAGCTACAGCCGCATGCACCGGATTCCGCCGGGGCAGAACTAGCTTAGCGCAGTTGCCGGGCCGGGCCGCCCACCGGCTCCGCGTGTCCCGAGCCAGGGCAGCGCCGTTTGCTCAAGAATCCCCGCCCGCGGGCGTTCCGGCTGCAGCCAAGGGGCTCCCGGCGGTGGGTTGATGCTATTTTTGAAGGTGTGCTGATCTCTGACCGCGACATTCGTGCCGAAATTGATTCCGAACGGATCGTCCTGGACCCGTACGACTCCGCGATGGTGCAGCCTTCCTCGGTTGATGTCCGGATCGACCGCTTTTTCCGGTTGTTCGACAACCACAAGTACGCGCATATCGACCCTGCCGAGGAACAGCCCGAATTGACCCGCCTCGTGGAGGTGGAGGAGGGCGAGCCGTTCATCCTGCACCCGGGCGAGTTCGTTCTGGGTTCCACCTACGAGACCGTCAGCCTTCCGGACGACATCGCGGCCCGCCTTGAGGGCAAGTCCTCCCTGGGCCGGCTCGGCCTGCTGACACACTCCACTGCGGGCTTCATCGACCCCGGTTTCTCCGGCCACGTGACGCTGGAACTGTCCAACATGGCCACGCTGCCCATCAAGCTGTGGCCGGGCATGAAGATCGGCCAGCTCTGCTTCTTCCGGCTGACCTCTGCCGCCGAGTACCCCTACGGTTCCGGCGAGTACGGCAACCGCTACCAGGGCCAGCGCGGACCTACCGCAAGCCGCAGCCACCTGAACTTCCACCGCACGGACATTTAGCCAGCTCTGTCAGGCCCGCACCGCTTCGGGGGTGGCGGGGCGGGAGAACTTCTTGAGCACAGGCTCCACATAACGGGCACCGAGCGGGCCCAGGATCGCCATGATCAGGACATAGGCCGTAGCCAGCGCGGCCAGTTCGCCGGACACTGCTCCGGAGGCCACGGCCAGCCCCGCGATGACGATCGAGAATTCGCCGCGGGCAATGAGGGCAGCTCCTGCGCGGAAGCGGCCGGGCCGCGCAATGCCTGCCCGCCACGCCGCCCATACCCCGGTGACCACCTTCGTGGCGGTGGTGACCACGGCAAGGACGAGCGCCCAGCCCAGCACCGGTGGGATGGAAGTGGGGTCCGTGTTCAGGCCGAAGGCCACGAAGAAGATGGCCGCGAACAGGTCGCGCAGCGGCTCCAGGATCCGCGTCGCGCTGTCGGCCGTGGCCCCGGAAATGGCAATGCCGAGCATGAACGCACCCACAGCGGCCGACACCTGCAGCGCAGCCGCCAGGCCTGCCACGAGGAGCGCGGCACCGAGCAGGTTGAGCAGGAAGACCTCGGAATTTTCGCTGTGCACCGCCTTGGAGACGTGATGGCCGTGCCGGAGTGCCACCGCCAGCACCACGGTGACCACGGCCAATGAAATGGCGACGGTCAGCATGCCCTCGAGGAAGCTGATCCCTGCGAGCGTCGCTGTGAGGATCGGCAGGTATATGGCCATGGTCAGGTCCTCGAACACCAGGATGGAGAGGACCACAGGCGTTTCCCTGTTGCCGATGCGGCCAAGGTCGGTGATGACCTTGGCCGCAATGCCGGAGGAAGAGATGTAGGTGACGCCGCCCATCACCATGGCGCCCACGCCGCCCCACCCCAGCATCAGGGCGAGGGCCGCCCCGGGCAGGAAATTCAGGACAAGGTCCAACACGCCGCCCTGCCAGGAGCGGCGCATTCCGGTGACCAGTTCCGGCGCGGAATATTCCAGACCGAGCATTAACAGCAGCAGGATCACACCGATCTCACCGGACAGATGCGCAAAGCTCTGGATGCCTTCGAGCTTCATCAGGCCGCCGGCACCGAAGAACAGGCCTCCCACCAGATATAACGGGATGGGCGACATGCCGATCCGCCCGGCGAGCCGGGCCAGGAGGCCTAAGCAGAACACGACGGCCCCCAGTTCGATGAGGGTCAGTGCCAGCTCATCCATCGCGGTCAGCCGTTGCGCAGGATATCGGCCGCTGTATCAAGGCCTTCCTGTGTGCCGACAGCGACCAGCAGGTCGCCCGTGTGAAGAACGACGTCGGGTCCCGGCGAAGGGACCACCTCACCTTCACGCATGATCGCCACAATCGAGACACCGCACCGGGTGCGGATGCACGCCTTGCCCATGGGCTGGTTTTGGAACGGCGAGTCCGCAGTGATCGAGAACTGCCTCGTGACGATCCCGGGCACCTCTTTATGTGCCTCCGTCAGCTTCATGGCCAGATGCTGGCCGCCGAGCAGGTTGCCCAGCGTGGCGGCTTCATCACCGGTCAGTGGAATGGAGGCCTGGCAGGTGTCGGGATCGTCCCACGTGGAGACGAACAGTTCCGTCTGGCCCTCGCGCAGCTCCACCACGCCGATCCTCCGTCCGGAGGCTGTCATGAAGTCCTTGCGCCTGCCAAGGCCGGGGAGGTCTGTCTCTTCCACGTTCATACCATCAGCCTAATCCGCGAACGGACACTTAAGGCCCCGTTTGCGCTGCGAAAAGGGGCCTCAAGTGTCCGTTCGCGCCAAGGGGTGGGGCGGGGCGGGGGCTTAAGTGTCCGTTCGCGCTAGGAGGCGGGGACGACGGCGATCCTGGCTTCGCTCGGCGGCTTCACCGGGAGGAGGACCAGCAGCCCGGCGAGGAGCACCACCATGATCCCCAGGATGCCCCAGCGCTGGGCCTCCCCTTCCGCGACGAGGGGCGTGGCTACGGCGATGCAGATCGTAAACAGCGTGGGGGCCAGGAAGCTGACGGCCCGGCCGGTGGTTGCGTACAGTCCGAAGAGCTCGCCGGATTCGCCCTGCGGAGCCAGCCGGGCCAGGTAGGCGCGGGAAGACGACTGGGCCGGCCCGACGAACAGGCACAGGAACAGCCCGAACACCCAGAACGTGGTGCTCCCCGCCCAGGCCGTGCCGAAGAAGACGTAGCTGCCGTTGCCGAGCACCAGGATCGCGGTCCCGGCGACCAGCAGCCCCACCAGGGACCCGAGGATCACGGTCTTGGGGCCCACCCTGTCGTCCAGGAATCCGCCGAGGATCGCCCCCGCCGCCGCCACGATGTTGCCGAAGATGGCGAAGAAGATCACCTGCGACAGTTCGAAGCCGAAGGTGCCGGCCGCGATGATCCCGCCGAACGTGAACACCGCAGCGAGCCCGTCCCGGAAGATGGCGCTGGCCAGCAGGAAGAAGATGGTGTGCGGGCTGGTCCGGTAGATCGCCTTGATCCGGCGCACCAGCAGGCCATAGGACGCAATGATGCCGAGCCGGGCACTGCGCTGGGGCCTGGGCAGTTCCGGCACCGCGAACATCACCGGCAGCGCGAAGATAATGAACCACAGGGCGGAGAACACTGCCACGAGCCGGATGTTGAGGCTGTCCTGCGTCGAGGCGCCGAACCACTCGAAACGGGGCTGGACGAAGAGCTGGAGAACGATCAGCAGCGCCACGATTCCGCCGAGGTATCCCATGCCCCAGCCAAAACCGCTGACCTTGCCGATGTTCCCGGGCGTGGAAATTTGCGCCAGCATGGCGTTGTAATTGACGCCGGCGAATTCGAAGAAGATGTTGGCCAGCGCAATCAGCGAAACCCCCAGCAGCAGAAACTCCGGGCGGGGAAACACGAAAAAGCACAGCGCGGTCAGCAGCGCGACCAGGGCCGTATTGACTCCCAGCCACAGCTTCCGCCGGCCGCCGGTGTCGGAGCGCTGGCCTGTAACCGGAGCCAGCAGGGCAATTGCCGCCCCGGCGATGGCCAGCGCCCCGCCGAGCACGGCCGACGCCTGGTCTTCGCTGCCGAACGCCCGGGACGTCAGGTAGACCGTGAAAACGAAGGTGGTCATGACGGCGTTGAACGCCGCGGACCCCCAGTCCCACGCCGCCCATGCCAGGACGCGCCGTTTGTTGGAGACCGTGTTGCCGGCTTCAAGGTCGGATGACGGCTGCATGGCCTCGGGAGCCGTGGCGGAGTTCATAACGCCGATGCTATCCGCCCGCGGCGAACACGCGACGGAAGGGCCCCCGGGGAACCGCGGAATCCTACGCCACCTGCAGGCCCGGAGGGAAAAGTGTCGGTGCCCCCTTGATAAACTGTCCAGACCGAACCCGACTCTTAGCCGCCTGCTCCAACTTTGATAATCGAATTCCTGACTTTGCGGAGATAACAGTGATCACAGTCCTTGCCGTGCACTTTGCGGTTGCTGCTGTGGCGCCGTTCATCTTCCGGAAATTTGGCCGGAGTTCCTTTTATGCGCTGGCGGCAGTACCCGCCGGCTCATTCATCTGGCTGCTGCTGCAGCACGGCGCGGTCTATGCGACGGCAGGCCCGCACGGCAGCGGCAGCGGAGGTCACTCCAGCGAGGTCACCCCCTGGATCCCGGACCTCGGCATGGAGTTCGCCTTCCGCCTGGACGCCCTGGCGTGGGTCATGTCCCTGCTGGTGCTTGGTGTGGGCGCCCTGGTGCTGCTGTACTGCGCCCGTTACTTCAAGAACAAGGACCAGTACCTGGGCGGCTTCGGCGCCCAGCTGCTCGCGTTCGCCGGGGCCATGTTCGGCCTGGTCACGGCCGATGACCTGCTCCTGCTGTTCATCTTCTGGGAACTCACCACCGTCCTGTCATACCTCCTGATCGGCTATGCCCGCACCCGCCTGGCGGCACGGCGCTCGGCCCTCCAGGCGCTCATGGTCACCACGGCCGGCGGGCTGGCGATGCTTGTTGGCCTCATCATGCTGGGATCCGCCGCCGGAACGTACCGGATCTCGTCCATCCTGGAGCAGGCGCCGGACCTGGTCGCCGGGCCGGCAGCGGGCGCCGTTGGCGCCGCCGTCGTCCTGATTCTCATCGGTGCCGTGACCAAATCCGCGCTGGTCCCGTTCCACTTCTGGCTCCCGGGCGCCATGGCCGCACCCACCCCGGTAAGCGCCTACCTGCACGCCGCGGCGATGGTAAAGGCCGGCGTCTACATCGTGGCGCGCCTGGCGCCGGGATTCACAGAGACGGCGTACTGGCTGCCGCTGGTCCTGGGTCTGGGCCTCGCCACCATGCTGGTCGGCGGGTACCGTGCCCTGCGGCAGACCGACATCAAGCTCATCCTGGCCTACGGCACGGTCAGCCAGCTCGGCTTCCTCACCATGGTGGTGGGGCTGGGCAAGCCTGACGCTGCCCTGGCAGGCCTCGCCATGCTGCTGGCCCACGGCCTGTTCAAGGCAACACTCTTCCTCGTGGTGGGCATCATCGACCACCAGGCCGGCACCCGCGACATCAACAAACTGTCAGGCGTCTTCCAGTCCTCCCGCGCGCTCGCAGTCGTGGCCAGCATCGGTGCCGCTTCCATGGCCGGGGTCCCGCTGCTCGGCGGCTTCGTGGCCAAGGAATCGGTGCTGGAAGCATTCGTCCACTTTGCGGGCGAGCCGGGCTACGGGCCGTGGGGCGCGGTGGTCCTCGCCGGCGTGGTGCTCGGGTCAGTGCTGACCTTCGCGTACAGCGCCCGGTTCCTGTGGGGCGCCTTCGCGGTCAAGCCCGGGGTGGACCGCACCCCGTTCAAGCCGATCCAGCCGTCCTTCCTCGCAGCCCCTGCGGTCCTGAGCGTCCTCACCATCGTGTACGGCCTGTGGCCGGCGCCCGTGGACGGGTGGATCCAGCCGTACGCTGCCCTCTTCACCGAAGCAGCGTCCGACGCCGGCGCCGAGGCAGGTGCCGCCGGCCACCTTGCGCTGTGGCACGGGTTTACCCCGGCGCTCGGCCTGACCGCCGTCACCTTTGCCCTCGGTCTGGCCATGTTCTTCGCCCGCGGGGCGGTGGACCGCGCCCAGAGCCTGGTCCCGGACTGGATCGACGCAGACCGCGGCTACCGGCTGACCATCGGCGCCCTCGATGACGTGGCCGTCTGGTTGACGGGCCGCACGCAACGCGGTTCGCTGTACTTCTACCTTGCCGTGATCCTGACCGCGGCCTTCGTGCTTCCCCTCGCTGCGCTGGTCTCAGCGAACAAACCGCTGCCGGAGGGGCTGTACTTCATCGATCCTTACTCACCACTGCAGATCGTGGCGGGGGCAGGCATCGTGATCGGGGCGCTGGCCGCAGTCCGCGCCAACAAGCGCTTCCTGGCCGTGCTCATGGTTTCGGTGACCGGCTACGGCATTGCGCTGATGTTCGCCCTGCAGGGAGCGCCGGATCTCGCCCTGACCCAGATGCTGGTGGAAACCATCATCCTGGTGGCGTTCGTGCTGGCCATGCGGAGCCTCCCGGCAGAGCTGCGGGACCGCACGGGCGGCAAGTACCGGGTGGTCCGTGTGATCATCGGGCTGGCGTTCGGAGCCACCATGGTCTTCGCAGCGATCCACGCCATGGGCGCCCGGGTGGCCACACCTGTTTCGCTGGAATTTCCGGCGCTGGCGTACGAGGGCGGCGGTGGCCTGAACATCGTCAACGTGACCCTCGTGGACATCCGTGTCTGGGACACGTTCGGCGAGATCTCCGTGCTGGCCCTCGCCGCAACGGGAGTGGCCAGCCTGATTTTCCTCCGCGGCCGCGGCGACGGCATCCGTGCGTCGTCCACGGTGGAGGAGGGCACCGTGGGCCGGCGCCGCGGAGTGGACAAGTCCTCGCGCGACGGCGCCGCCCTCGCATTGACCCGCAAGTTCGCCGCCGCCACCCGGGACGCATGGCTTGTGGCCGGCCGGACGCTGGCTCCGGAGCGGCGCTCCATCATCTTCGAGGTGGTTACGCGGCTCATGTTCCACTCGATGATCATTTTCTCCCTCTACCTGCTGCTGGCCGGGCATAACCTTCCCGGCGGCGGATTCGCGGGAGGGCTCATGGCCGGCCTGGCTCTCACGCTGCGGTACCTGGCCGGCGGCCGCTACGAGCTTCGTGAGGCCACCCCCATCAGCGCCGGAATGCTGCTGGGCCTGGGCCTCGCAACGGCCGCGGCGTCCGGCGTCGCCCCGCTCCTGCTGGGCGGCCAGGTGTTCCAGAGCGCCATCATCGAGTTGTGGCTGCCGGTCTTCGGAGATATCAAATTTGTCACGTCCACCATCTTCGACACGGGTGTGTACATTGTGGTGGTCGGGCTGGTGCTGGATGTGCTGCGAAGCCTGGGGGCTGAGATCGACGAACATTTCGAGGAACAGCCCGCGGACACCCGGCCGTCCCGGCGCGCGGAGCCGGCAGAGGTGCACCCCGCGGCTGACTGGGAAGCCGCTGCCGTCCCCGCGGACACCTGGAGGGGAGAGGCATGAGCGTCAACCTCACCCTGCTGACCGTCATGGGTGCCCTCTATGCGTGCGGCATTTACCTCCTCCTCGAACGCAGCCTCACCCGCGTTCTGCTGGGGCTGATGCTGCTGGCCAACGCCACCAACCTGCTCATCCTGGCCACCGGCGGCTATGCCGGCCTGGCGCCGTTTTACAGCAAGGACACGGAAGCGGCCGCCTACAACGATCCCCTGCCGCAGGCCCTGATCCTGACGTCCATCGTGATCTCCTTCGCCGTCACGGCCTTCATGCTGGGCATCATCTACCGGACCTGGGTGCTGGCCCGCCAGGATGAGATCCAGGACGACATCGAGGACCGCCGCGTGGCGGCGACCCCCAGCTTCGATGCCGAGGACGACGCCGTCATCCCGATGGAAACGTCAGAGTTCCCGCTCACCATGCTCGGCGCCGACGGCGGGGGAGTGTCGGACGCCCCCATCCCGGATTCTCCCGTACCGGCCGGTGGCCGTGACATCTCCGGGGAAGCCGCCGCGCGGGAAGAAAAACCAGGTTCCGCCACCATCGACAAAAAACCGGAAGGAGGCGGAACGTGAGCCTGACAAGCCTGGCCCCGCTCGCCGTCGTTCTTCCCATCCTGGGCGCGGCCCTGACGTTCGTGCTGATCCGGCATTCGCGTGCGCAGCGGGCAGTGAGCATCGCGCTGCTGTCCCTGACGCTGCTGCTCGAGTGCCTGCTGCTCGCCTCGGTCTGGAACGGGGGAACCGAGGCGGTGAACATCGGCGGGTGGCTGCCGCCGTGGGGAATCGTGCTGGTGGTGGACCAGTTCTCCTCCCTGATGCTCGTGGTGTCGTCCGCGGTGAGCCTCGCCGTCCTCGTGTACGCCACCGGGCAGGGCATGGCCGACGGCGACCAGGACGCGCCGCTGTCGATTTTCCACCCGACGTACCTGATCCTCGTGGCGGGGGTTTCCAACGCGTTCCTGTCGGGGGACCTGTTCAATCTTTATGTCGGCTTCGAGATCCTGCTGACAGCCAGCTACGTGCTGATGACCCTGGGCGGCACCGGCCCGCGCATCCGTGCCGGCGTCACCTACGTGGTGGTCTCGGTGGTGTCCTCCGTGCTGTTCCTCATCGCCATCGCCATGATCTACGGCGCCACGGGCACCATCAACATGGCGGATCTGGCCATCAAACTGGCCGAGCTAGACCAGGGAACCAAGACGCTCCTGCACGTCATGCTGCTAGTGGCGTTCGGCATCAAGGCCGCCGTGTTCCCGCTGTCCTTCTGGCTGCCCGACTCCTATCCCACGGCACCGGCCCCCGTGACGGCCGTGTTCGCGGGCCTGCTGACCAAGGTGGGCGTGTACGCCATGGTGCGGACCGAAACGCTGCTGTTCCCGGGCGACACGCTCAATACGCCGCTGATGATCGCCGCCCTGCTGACCATGGTGGTGGGAATCCTCGGCGCCATCGCCCAGAGCGACATCAAGCGTCTCCTGTCCTTCACCCTCGTCAGCCACATCGGCTACATGGTGTTCGGGCTGGCCATGTCCTCCGTTGCGGGCCTCGCCGCTGCCGTGTTCTACGTGGCCCACCACATCACCATCCAGACCAGCCTCTTCCTCGTGACGGGGCTGATCGAGCGCCGCGGCGGAAGCTCGTCAGTGGACCGCCTCGCCGGGCTCGCGAAGCTGTCCCCGATTCTGGCACTGCTGTTCTTCGTCCCCGCCATGAACCTCGCAGGCATCCCGCCGTTCTCGGGTTTCCTTGGCAAGCTCGGCCTCATGCAGGCCGGAATCCAGCTCGGGACGCCCCTGGCATACACGCTCGTCGTCGGCGGCGTGCTGACGAGCCTGCTGACACTGCTGGCGGTGGCGCGGGTATGGAACCGTGCGTTCTGGCGGAAGCCCGAGGACGCCGAACATCCCGACCCCGTGCTGCTTGCCGACGCCACGGATTCGCCGGCGGGCCTCCGGACCGGCAAACGCGGCCTGATCCTGCTGCCCCGGACGATGGTGGGCTCCACGCTGGGGCTGGTGGTGCTGGGCGTGGCGCTCACGGTCTTCGCCGGCCCGCTCTTCCGGGTGGCCGGCCAGTCCGCTGACGCCATGCTGGACCGATCCGAGTATATCCACGCGGTGCTCGGCCAGCAGGCGCCGGTACCGCACCTTGCCCTCAACAGCGCCCTCAACGGCAGTGCGCCGGGCGGTGGCGGGAAATGAGCCGGAGGAGGATTTCCCTGCGGCAGGAACTGCCGCTGCTCGTGTGGCTCGTTATCGTCTGGGGCGCCTTGTGGCAGGACTTCACCCCGGGCAACCTGCTGTTCGGAGCCCTGCTCGCCGTAGCGGTGGCCCGCTTGTTCTACCTGCCGCCGGTGGAGCTGAGCGGACGGTTCAGCGTCCTTCGCGCCATCCCGTTCGCCGTGCAGTTCCTTGGCCGGGTGGTGGCCGCCAGCTTCCAGGTCTTCTATCTGGCCGTGGCGCAGGGTCCCAGGGTGACCAACGCCGTCGTCGCCGTTCCGCTCCGGAGCCACTCGGACCTGATGGTGACCGCCACAGGGCACGTGATCTCCCTGATCCCGGGATCGCTCGTGGTGGAGGTGGACAGGTCAACCTCCACGCTGTACATCCACGGCCTGAACGTCCGGAACGCCGACGACGTGCGGAAGCTCCGCAAGGAGGTGCGGGACACCGAGGCAGGGCTGATCCGCGTCATGGGGACCAAAGAGGAACTTGAAGCACTGAACCTGGAGGCCGCCACGTGATGGAACTCGTCCTGACCGTCACCGCCGTGGTGTTGTCGCTCGCCGCCGCGGGCGCCATCGTGCGGATTGCCCGCGGACCGTCGCTGCTGGACCGCGTGCTGGCTGCCGACGTGCTGCTTGCCATCCTGGGCGCGGCACTGTGCATCGACATGGCCGTGAACAGGCACCTGAACAATCTGATGCTGCTCGTTGCGGTATCGGTCATCGGGTTTATCGGCTCGGTGACCGTGGCGCGCTTCGTGGCCGACCGGCGGGAGCAGCTCAATGAATCCTGATGCCAGTGCCGTGGATACCGCCGTCGATGTGGTGTCCGCCGTCTTCATGATCGTGGGGGCGGTGATGTCCCTTGCAGCGGCGATTGGCCTGCTGCGGTTCCCGGACCTGATGAGCCGCATGCACGCCGCCACCAAGCCCCAGGTGCTCGGGCTGTTCCTGCTGCTGGCTGCCGTGGGGCTGCAGCTTCGCACATGGTGGGTGTGGCCCGTACTGCTGGTGGCCTGGATCTTCCAGCTGCTCACCGTGCCGGTCTCGGCGCACATGGTGGGCCGGGCCGGCTACCGCACCAAGCACCTCCACAGGGAACTGCTCAGCACGGATGAACTTGAGGCCGTGGTGCTCAAGGCCGCCGAGGCGGCCAGGGAACAGGATTCCGACGGCGGCCGCTGACTCAGCCCGCAACGCCCCGGCGGCTGTCCCGGTTTCGTGGGATATTGCGCGGCCTCCGCTCTGGGTCTAGCGTGATCGGCATCCTCAACGGTGAGGCCGCGGACAGTTCGCAGGAGCAAAGTATGGACCACCCGGGCAAGGATTCCGCCCGTCACGATTCCCAGGACAGGCTCGTGGTGGAGCTGCACCACCTTGGGTTCCAGCCGCTCGCCCGCGTGGGCGGGAAGGCGCTGAATCTCGGCAAGATTGCTGCTGCCGGGCTTCCGGTGCCCGCCGGATTTTGCCTGACCACCTCCGCCTACCGCTCGGCTGTGTCGGCGGAAGTGGGGGTCCTCGCGGCCCGTCTCGAGAGCCTCGATCCCGGGGATGCCGAACACCTGAGCAGGCTTGCACTGGAGGCCAGGGAACTCGTTAACGCGGCACCGATGCCGCCGGAGGTGGATGCCGCCGTCCGTACCGCCTACGCTGCCATGGGCACCGCGGGGCGGGAGCAGGGGAAGGGCGGCGGGCCGGCCGTGGCCGTGCGCTCCTCCGCCACGGCCGAGGACCTGCCTTTCGCCAGCTTTGCCGGTCAGCAGGACACCTTCGTGGACGTCACCGGGGCCGACGGGGTGCTGGATGCGGTTCGCCGCTGCTCGGCGTCGCTCTGGAGCGACCGGGCGGTGGTGTACCGGGCAGCCAACGGGATCAGCCAGCGCGAGGTGAGTCTCGCCGTCGTCGTTCAGGATTTTGTGGAAGCCGCGGCGGCGGGCGTCCTGTTCACCGCCAATCCCGTGACCGGAACCCGTGGCGAGACGGTGATCGACGCCCACCGGGGAGCCGGACAGGACGTGGTCTCCGGCGCGGTCAATCCCGATCATTTCCAGATCCACACGGCCAGCGGCCGGCTGGTGGCCGGGACCCACCACGACGGTATCCAGCACGACGGCGGCGCGCGCCGGCCGGTTCTGGACGCGCAGCAGCTCCGCGAACTCACTTCGCTCGGCACGGCCGTCCAGCGCCTCCTCGGTGCACCCCAGGACGTGGAATGGGTCATTGACCGCAGCGGAACGGTCTGGCTGACCCAGTCGCGTCCCGTCACCACGCTGTATCCGCTGCCCGTGCCCCTGCCAGTGCCACTGCAAGCGGGGAGTCCCGCCGCCGGATTCATGCCTGGCTCCGAGGACTACGCGGAAACGCCGGCCGGAGAGGAGACCCGCGTCTACCTGTGCGGCTCACTCCTGCAGGGCCTGACCCGGCCCATCACCCCCATGGGGCTCACCGCGCTGAACCTCATGCGGGGCGACCAGGGGCCGTGGCGGCAGTACGCCACCCCCGGTTTGCGGCTCTACGTGGACCTGACCCCCGCCTTCCACAGCAAACGCGGCAGGCAGACACTGCTGAAGGCGCTTCCCCTGGCGGACGGCAGGTCCGCCGCCCTTCTCCCGGCGCTGATGGAGGATCCCCGCTTCGCTGTCCGGAAGGAGCGGCACGCCGGTAACCGCAACCAGCAGCCCAAGGGCCAAAGGAAGCGCAGCGCCCGCGGCGTGCGGAACTTTGCCACGACGGCCATGATGCTGCCCGCCATGGTCCGGGCGGTGGTGCGGCCGGAAGCGGAGCTACGCCGTGCGCATGCCTACGGGAAGCGGCTCCAGGCCGGCGTGGCCAGCAACGCAGCCGCTGCAACCAGCGAACAACGGCTCGATTATGTCGAAGGGGCCATGCACGGGACGGTCGAGGAACTGATCGGCGCAACCCTGCCCGCCCCCGCCGCCGGCTACCTGCTGTTGGCCGACGCCCGCCGGCTGCTTCGCGGCATCGTAGAGCCCAGGGAGCTGGAAGCCGTCCTTCGCGGGCTGCCGCACAATGTCACCACCGAAATGGATCTGGAACTGTGGCGACTGGCCGCGTCACTGGGCAGGCATCCCGATTCCCGGGCGGCCTTCCTCGGAAAAAGCCCGGAGGACCTCGCCCGGGATTACAGTGCCGGCACGCTTCCCGCACCGGCGCAGAATGCTATTCGCGGGTTCCTGGGCAAGTACGGCCACCGGGCGGTGGGGGAAATCGACCTCGGGATGCCGCGGTGGTCAGATCATCCGGACCATGTCCTGGGCATGATCGCCAACTATCTCCGCGTGGAGGACCCGGAGCAGGCCCCGGACCGGCAGTTCGCCCGCGCCGCCGAACAGGCGGAGGCCGCCATGCGCCGCATGGTCGGAAAGGCCCGGGCGAAGGGGAGGCTCCGGAGCCGGCTGGTGGGCTTCTGCCTGCACCGAACCAGGCAGTTGGCTGGTCTGCGGGAGCTGCCGAAGTTCAACATCGTGGTGATCCTGGGTGAGATGCACCGGCAACTCGCCGAGGTGGGCAAGGACCTGGCCGGAACACAGCGGATTGCGGCCCCGGAGGACGTCTTCTTCCTCACCTTCGACGAACTCCGCGTGGGGCTGCGGGGCGCCGACCTGTCCGGCATCGTGGGCAGCCGCCGCCGGCAATACGATCTGGAACTGCGCCGGCGGCACATTCCCCGCCTGCTGCTCTCCGACGGGACCGACGTCGAGGCTGCGCTGGCGCCCACGGCGGAGCCCCCCTCAGAGGGAGTGCTGACGGGCACGCCCGCCTCCGCCGGCACTGCCACCGGCAGGGTGCGCGTCATCCTGGACCCCGTTGGCGCGCACCTGGAACCCGGGGAAATCCTGGTGGCGCCCTCCACGGATCCGGGCTGGACACCGCTCTTCCTGACGGCCGGAGCCCTGGTCATGGAGATGGGCGGAGTGATCTCGCACGGGGCAGTCGTGGCCCGCGAGTACGGCATTCCTGCCGTGGTGGGCGTCCCGGACGCCACCACCCGCCTGCACACCGGCGCTGCGGTGACGGTGGATGGGGCGGCGGGAACCATCTCACGGTCCGAGAAACTGGACGTGCTGCAGCCCTCTCGCGGGGAAGATCCAGGGACATGGGGGCGTTAAATTCAATAGGACCAGCGAGCGGCACGGAGGCCTTCCGCGGGGTCCGCGTGAGCTGGCGTGGGGAGTCAGGGGGCCGGTAACAATGGGCATGAAGGTAGCAGTCGGCTATGACGGCTCGGACCAGTCCAAGCTGGCCCTCAGCTGGGCCGCGGAGTATGCGTTGGCATCGCAGGCCGTCCTGCGCCTCGTCCACGCGTGGATTTGGCCCATGTTCACCCACGACGTGGGACCCGTGAAGGGAGTTGCCGACAGCGGGTTGCGGCACGCAGCCGAGGCAATTCTCTCCGAGGGCGTGGACGTTGCCCGCGGGATCGCCCCCGATCTGGAAATCGAGCCGCGGATGGTCGCCGGCCTGCCCGCGGATGTGCTGCGCCGGGAATCCCTCGATGCGGACCTGCTTGTGGTGGGCAGCCGCGGCCTGGGAGGCTTCCTCGGCAAGCTGGTCGGTTCCGTGTCCGTCGGCTTGGCGGCCACGTGTCCCGCCTCGGTGGTGGTGGTCCGCGCCGCGCGTGAGGAGGGAAAACCGGTGATCGCCTGCGTGGACGGGCACCTGAGGAGCAGCAAGGTCCTTGAACAGGCAGTCAGCGCGGCGCAGACCCTGCAGACGAAGTTGCGGATTGTCCACGTGGACCCGCCGATGCCGGCCTGGGGGCGTCACTCGCCCTCGCAGTTTCATGGCCGTGACGTCCTGCGCAACGCCATGCTCCACGTACAGGGGCTCGACCCAGGACTGGCTGTGTCGGAGGAACTTCTCTCCGGTCACTCCGTGTCCGCCGTGCTGGTCGACGCGGGGGCTGATGCTGAACTGCTGGTATTGGGTGCACGCCGGCGCGAAGGCCATCCAGGAACCTTGGCCAGCGTTCTGACCCACGCACACTGCAACGTCATGATCGCCAGATAACAGCTGCGTGGCTCAACGGCTGCCGTTGTCCGGTCCGTCGAAGCGGTCCTGCTTCGGGTGGTCCTTTGCCGGGGTGTTCTCATCGTGTTGCTGGCGGGCCTGGGCGATCAGCTCCATCACTTCCTTTTCGTCCTTTGCCGGTTTCCGGTGTTTGGGTCCGATCCTGCGGAGCTGCTGCTCTTCCGCGAGCAGTTTCGCGAAGATCCGGTTCCGTTCCCCGGGGTCCGCGGTGTAAGCGGGGTCCAGGTAGTTGACGACATCGCGGCGGGCGGCGGAAACGGCCGCTCGAACCTTCCCGCGCGGACTGAGCAGGGACGCCAGAACGGTGACGCCCAGCACGGCAGTGATCACTGTCAGCGACAGCGCAGTATCGAACTCGACTACCGGCACCGGTTCGCCGTCATTGATGAACGGCACGTTGTTTTCATGCAGGGCATGGAGCATGAGTTTCACGCCGATGAATCCCAGGATCAGCGCCAGACCGTAGGAGAGGAAGATGAGCCGGTTCAGCAGGCCGTCGATCAGGAAGTACAGCTGGCGAAGGCCAAGGAGCGCAAACGCGTTCGCCGTGAACACGATGAAGACGTCCTGGGTCAGGCCAAAGATCGCCGGGATCGAATCCAGCGCGAAGAGAATGTCGGTGCCGGCGATTGCGACCATCACGAGCAGCATCGGTGTCAGGGTGCGTTTGCCGTCCTGCAGCGTGAGCAGCTTGTCGCCGTCGTAGTAGTCAGCGGTGTGAAACAGCCGCTGGGTTAGCCGGGTCATGATGTTGTCCGCGGATTTTTCCTCCGTGCCTTCGGGCCTGAACATGTTGCCCGCGGTGATCAGCAGGATCAGTCCGAAGAGATAGAAGACCCAGGCGAAGGTGGTGATCAGCGCAGCCCCGAGGAGAATGAAGACCGTGCGCGCAACCAGCGCAAACGCTATGCCGAACAGCAGCACCTTCTGCTGGTCTTCGCGCGGCACCCCAAAGCTGTTCATGATCACCAGGAAGACGAACAGGTTGTCCACTGACAGCGCCTTCTCGGTGATGTAGCCCGCGAAATACTCTGCGCCGGGTGATGCCCCTCCGAAGACGGAAACTCCGAGCCCGAAGCAGAGCGCGATCCCCACATAGACCGAGGACCAGATGACCGCTTCCTTGAGAGTTGGAATGTGCGCGCGGCGGACGTGGAAAATGAAGTCGAAGACCAGCAGCGCAACGATTCCTGCGACGGTCAGCACCCATATCAGTGGAGGAACGTCCATCATTCCTGCTCCCAGTAGCCGGTGAAGGCACGGCAGGATGATGCAGCGCGTACGGGAGCTGCACCGCTTCCCGCCTTGCGGAAAGGCTACCTCCTATTGCGGCTCCGGCGTACTCCGCCCTGAACGTGATGCCGCGGAGGAACAGCAGACCGGCCAGGGCTGGCGGTCAGGAACGTCCCTTAGAGGGCAGGCTCGCGGCTGCCGCTGATTGAAAAGCAGCCGTCACCGTCCCCGTCATCACGTGAGATGTAGGTGGTGAAGTCAGCAAGCGACATGAAGCAGTAGAAGTCGCTGTAGCGGTAGTTCGATTTTTCTGCCTTCGTCGCCACTGTGATCATCACTTTCGCAGTCGAGGTTTTGGTTGCCTGTTGCGTCCATGATGTGTGGCCCCGATCAAGGTTTGCGGCGGTTGGCTGCAGCGTTTGGTCAAGACTTGGGAAGAGTTTGCGCAGCACGAGGCAGCGCCGCCGGCCTTGCTGCTAGACGATGTCCTGGGACTTGGCGAAGCGGGTGATGGCCCGTTGCGTGCCGCGGTTGGCCAGCACCTGGATGACGGCGCTGACTGATGCGGAAATGAGGGCGAATGTCAGGGCCGTTCGCAGCGTGGTGGGGACGTCGTCCTTGTCGCCCTTGGGGGGCTTCCGGCCGGTGACCTTTTCCCAGATGGTATCCACGGCCTTGGTGCCGGCGAATCCTGCCAGCAGGCTGACGCCAGTGCCAAGCAGCTTGATGAAGAAACTCATTCCGGAACTCCTTGCGTCACGAATACTGGTCTTCCCCTAGCCTAGCCGCATGGAACGGTGGATTTCCCGCAGCGCCTGAACTACCAGGTCGTGGTCCGCCACCTGCGGCAGCCCGGAGACCGTTACGACCGCCACGGCTCCGACCCCGCGCACGTACACGGGGAAGGCCCCGCCGTGGGCAGCGTAGGTTGACTGGTCGAACCACGCATTGTCCTCGATCCTGCCCCCGCCCAGCCGGCCGCGCAGGCCCACCAGCAGGGACGGCTCCTCGTAGCGCGCCGCAGTCCGCTGCTTGGCCCGCACCCAGCCCTCGTTGTCCGGTGTGGCGCCCTCGAGCGCCACATGGAAGAGAACCTGGTCCCCCTTGATGATGTCGATGGCAATGGGCAGATTGCCTTCCTTGCCCATTTCAACCAGCTGGAGCCCCAGCGCCAGGGCATCATCCTTGCTGAACCGGGGGAACTGCAGCTCGGCCATTTCCCCCTCAATCCGCCCGATCATGGCCTCCAGGGCGCCTCCGGGCTGTTCCTCCGGAGAGTCGGGGTCAAAGGCGGGCGCGGCGTTGCTGCCGGAATCCTCATGCGTCATGGCCCCAATGTACCCGGAATGTGACTGCAGCCCAGGGCTGCCGGGGCTGTACCGGTGTAAACTGGATCAGCCCACAAGGGCAGATTTATTACGACAGGGGAGCGCCGCCGTCGGGCATCACTGGCATTGCCAGGGAACCGCGGAAGGGCGCTGAGAGTGCGGACAGCCGCAGACCCTCGAACCTGATCCGGCTAGTACCGGCGCAAGGGAGTCGAGTTCTCAGAGTGTCCGGCAGCAGGCAGTCCCACCGCCCGCAGCCGGGGAGCGCTTTCCCCTCCTGATCCTCAGGAGGACCATCATGACAACTGCAGCAATCAAGAAGACCGGTTACAACTGGCGCGTGGCCGACATCGTCGTGGCGGCACTGATCGCCGTCGCCGGCGGCGTGATCTTCTGGGCCTGGTCCCAGGGCGCCAACCTCATCTCCGCCCCCATCAACGCGGTCTACCCGCCGCTCACCGGCCTCTACGCCGGCGGCTGGATGATCCCGGCGGTGCTCGGCATGCTCATCATCCGCAAGCCCGGCGCGGCGCTGTTCTGCGAAGCCGTGGCCGCCACCGGTGAGCTGATCATGGGATCCCAGTACGGCACCACCGTGCTGATCTCCGGCATCCTGCAGGGCCTGGGCGCGGAACTCGTGTTTGCAGCCTTCAGGTACAAGAAGTTCAACCTGCCCGTTTCGCTGCTGGCCGGCGCAGGCGCAGGGCTGTTCTGCGGCCTGAACGATGCGTTCGCTCCCTGGGGCTGGAACATCGCCTACGCGGCCGGGGACAAGCTGGCCTACATCATCTTCACCGCCATCTCGGGCGCCATCATCGCCGGTGCGCTGTCCTGGATCGCCACCCGCGGGCTGGCCAGGACCGGGGTGCTGAGCTCATTCGCGTCCCGCAAGGCAGCTACGGAGCCCGTCTTCAACTGATGCCCCGAGAACACGACGGCGGTGTCCGCCCCGCCGCGGTCACCGCCCGCGGCTGGGGCTGGCGCCACGCCGGCCGCACCACACCTGCCGTCAACGCCCTGGACCTGGACATCCGCCCGGGGGAGCGGGTGCTGCTCCTGGGGCCCTCGGGCGCCGGCAAATCCACCCTGCTGCACGCCCTCGCCGGCGTGCTGGGTGACAGCACCTCCGGAAGCAGCACAGCCGACGACGGCGGGTCCGCCGACAGCGACGACGCGGACGAAAGCGGCAGCCTCCTGATCGACGGCGAGCCGCCGCGCGCCCAGCGCGGCCGCGCCGGACTCGTGCAGCAGGACCCCGAAACGCAGGTGGTCCTCTCCCGCCTCGGCGACGACGTCGCCTTCGGCGCCGAAAACCTCTCGGTGCCCCGCGACGCCATCTGGAGCCGCGTGCACGAGGCATTGGACGACGTCGGGCTCGCGCACCTTCCGCTGGACCACCCGACGTCGGCCCTGTCCGGGGGCCAGAAGCAGCGCCTCGCGCTGGCCGGCATCCTGGCGATGCGCCCCGGGCTCATCCTGCTGGACGAGCCGACCGCCAACCTGGACCCGGCAGGCGTCCTGGAGGTCCGCGATGCCGTGGGCCGCTGCCTCGACAAGACCGGCGCAACGCTGGTGGTGGTGGAGCACCGGGTTGCGGTGTGGAAAGACCTCGTGGACCGGATCATCGTGCTGCAGCCTGGCTCTGCCACGCAGCCGGCCGTGCTGATCGACGGCACTCCCGACCAGGTCCTGGTGCAGGCGCGCGAGATGCTGATCGCCGCCGGGGTCTGGGTTCCGGGCTACGTTCCGCCCACCCGGCAGCGGTCGCCCGGCGGCCTCGCAGGCGCGAGGAACCAGCTGGACGTCGCGCCCGGCCAGCTGCTCCTCGCGGCCGAGGGCGTCAGCGTTTCCCGCGAGCGTCCGCGGAGACGCGGCTTCACGTCCGTTCCGCCGCAGCCCGTGCAGCGGAACATCACGGCGCAGGTCCGCGCCGGTGAAGCGTTGACCATCACGGGGGCCAACGGTGCGGGCAAATCCACGTTCGCGCTGACGCTCGCCGGCCTGCTCCCTCCTATCGAGGGCAAGGTGTCCGCCGCCGTGGAGCTGAGCCGCGGAGCCGGAATCGATCCCTACAAGTGGCGGGCCGAACAGCTGATCGCCAGGATCGGCACGGTCTTCCAGGAACCTGAGCACCAGTTCGTCACCGGCCGGGTCCTCGACGAGCTGCAGTTTGGCCCGCGGCACCTGGGCCACGGCGAAGAGCGGGTGGACGAACTGCTCGAAAGGCTGCGGCTGACCGACCTCGTGGACGCCAACCCGTACACGCTCTCGGGCGGGGAAAAGCGGCGGCTCTCGGTGGCCACCGTCCTGGCGGCCCACCCGCAGGTCCTGATCCTCGACGAGCCGACGTTCGGCCAGGACGCCAACACCTGGGCGGAGCTCGCCTCCTTCCTGTCCGAACTGCTCGACGCCGGCACCGCCGTGGTGTCAGTGACGCACGACCAGGAATTCACCCAGGTGCTGGGCGGCACCGAGCTCAAACTGGGCGCACCGGAACTCCGTGCCCCCGGCGTCGGTCCGTCCGGCGTGGGTCCGTCGGGCGTCGGGACACCGAAGGCGGCCACTCCATGAGGGCCGCCCTGACAATTGCCGGGAACCGGGCCCTGCTGACCCGGGCCAACCCGCTGGCCAAACTCGCGGCCGTCTTCCTCATCACCCTGGTCCTCGCGCTGTCGATCGACTGGATGTCCGCCTCCGTGGCACTGGCCTGCGAACTGCTGCTCTTCCCGCTGGCTGGCCTTACGTTGACGCTCCTCTGGCAGCGCGGCTGGCCGCTGATCGTCGCGGCCGCCGTGGGCGGCTGGAGCACCTCAATCCTCGCGCCGGACAGCGGAGGGATACTGCTCGACGTCGGAATCTGGTCCATGAGCGAAGGCTCCCTTGAGCTGGGGCTGGGTTTCCTGCTCCGGGGCCTGGCGATTGCGCTGCCGGCGGTGCTGCTCATGAGCTGCACCGACCCCACCGACCTCGCCGATGCGCTGGCGCAGAAGGCCCGCCTGCCGCACCGCTTCGTCTTGGGAACGCTGGCGGCCATGCGGCTCGTGGGCCTCATGGCGGAGGAATGGCAGACCATCGGCATGGCCCGGCGTGCCCGCGGCGTTGGATCCCGCGGCAACCCGTGGCAGCGGCTGCGCGCCACCCTGGGCCAAAGTTTCGGGCTGCTGGTCCAGGCCATTCGCCGCGCGACCCGCCTCGCCGTCACCATGGAGGCCCGCGGCTTCGGCGGTGCGGGCAGGACCTGGGCCCGCGGATCGACCTACAGCAGCCTGGACGTCTGGGTGCTGCTCGGCGGACTGGCAATCGCGGCCGGCGCCGTGGTTGCCGCCGTATGGGCGGGCACGTGGAACATGGTGTGGCTGGAGGGGCCGTAGGTTTACATTCCGCGCGCCGCCGTGCCGCTCCGGGCCGTGCCTAGATGCAGGAGTAGTTGTAGTCGAAGCCCTTGGCGACGAACTGCGTGAGCGTGACTTTACCGCCGGAGGTCAGGGGAGGGAGCGAGCAGTTGCTCTTGGCTCCGTCCACGGTGTGGGCACCGGCGAGCCAGCTGGGCAGGCTGTAGAGGCTGCTGTCTTCGCTGACGGTGCCGACGATCTGCCCCCACTGCGAACCTGTCGAGTAGACGCCCACCGCCGCGCCTATGCTGTGGAAGAAGTCCGTCATGCCTTCGAGGTCTGCCCTGTTGGCGTTTTGGTCCCGGGACCACGTGTTGCCGGTCTCCACGTCCAGCCACCACAGGTATTCCTCCGGGTCCGAGACGGTGCGGAGGAAGGCGTCGTCGAAAGCCTTGGCGTAGCCGTACATGTACGCGCAGGCTGCGTCTTCCCCTCCGGTGCAGGTACCGTAGGGGTTGGCAACAGTCTGGCCGCCGTAGTCGTTGCTTCTCGGCCACCAGGATCCGTCATGACCGGGGTTGGCCGTGTTGACGTATAGGGCGACCTCGGGCTGCGCCGTCCCGCCCAGTGCGGTCTCTGCCCACTCCAGCTGCTCGTGCAGGCACGGGTTGGTGGTGTTGGCCAGCCCGTTGTTGACGCCGACGATCGCGAAGGCCGGGTCCTCGGGGAGCGCCGCGGTGCATTGCGGCCAGGACACGTCGTTGCCCAGCAGTGGTGTGCCGCCCCACGACGGACCAGCAGGCTGCGCCTGCGTGGTCGGGGCCGGCACCGAGGATGTGGGATCGGGGGTTGCCGCCGGAGCAGGGCCGGTGGCAGATGTCGCCGGGGACGGCTGGGTCACGGATGACCTTGGCGGCGAGCCGTCGTCCAGGCGGGGGCCGGGGACGAATCCCACCGCCGTCGCGATCAGGAAGGACAGCAGGGCGGTGGCCTGTTGCCTGGTTGGGCGCTTGTTGCGGAGCGCCGCGGAACTGAAAAAGGACACGGCGGCCTCCCATTCCTCAATCCGGCCGCAACCGCTAAGTGCTAGCTTGCTCCCGAGTCGTTCCTTGGTCAAGGCCCCCGCGCAAGCGGAGCGGACCGGTGCGCAGGGCCCGTGCCAGCCGCGCCGCGGCTGGACCTCCCGCCCCGTTGCGACTGCAGCCGGTAGACTGGCTTTTATCGCATGAGGCGGGTAGTCTGCCGCTTTAGGGCCATTCTACGGCTGTAGAGGGTGCATTTCTCGCTGAAATAGATCACTTATGATATTTTTGAACCATGACACAAGAGACTGCCGAACACGTTGGCCTCCTGCTCCGCGACGCCCGCGGAGAGAAGGGCTGGACCCAGGGCCAGCTCGCCGCTGAACTCGGAACCAGCCAAAGCGCCGTGGCACGAATGGAGCAGGGCAAGCAGAATCTGAGCCTTAAGATGATCCAGCGCCTGGAGACGATCTTCGGCCGCAGCATCGTCAACCTCGGCAAGTCCCAGATGACCCACCTCCGCGTGGAAGGGGGCCGGACACTCTCCGGCTCCGTTGACGTCAACACCAGCAAGAATGCCGGCGTCGCGCTCCTTTGCGCCAGCCTTATCAACCGCGGCACCACCACCCTGCGCCGCCTGGCCCGCATCGAGGAAGTCAACCGGATCGTCGAGGTCCTGAGCAGCATCGGCGTCGAATGCACGTGGCTCAACGACAACGATCTCCAGCTCCGCCGGCCCGCCGAGCTGGACCTGGAGTCCATGGATGTTGAGGCCGCGCGCCGCACCCGCAGCGTGATCATGCTTCTCGGCCCGCTGCTGGATGAGGCGGATGAATACCGGCTGCCCTACGCCGGCGGCTGCGACCTGGGGACCCGCACCGTGGAGCCGCACATGCAGGCGCTGCGGCAGTTCGGGCTGTCCGTGGAAGCCACTGCAGGCTTCTACACCGTGCAGGCGCCCCCGTCCGACGTCCTCGACCGTTCTTTCGTGCTGACAGAGCGCGGCGATACCGTCACCGAAAACGCCATCATGGCTGCTGCCCACCGCTGCGGCACCACGGTCATCCGCAACGCCAGCCCCAACTACATGGTGCAGGACCTCTGCTTCTACCTGGAGAGGCTGGGAGTCGAGATCGAGGGCGTCGGCACCACCACGCTGAAGATCACCGGCAAACCGGCCATCGACGTCGACATCGAATACTTCCCTTCGGAAGACCCCATCGAGGCCATGAGCCTCATCACCGCCGGGATCGTCACCAACTCGGAGGTGACCATCCGCCGGGTGCCCATCGAATTCATGGAGATCGAGCTGGCCACGCTGGAGCAGATGGGCCAGCAGCTGGAGGTGTCAGGGGAGTACATGGCCCGCAACGGCCGCACCCGGCTCGTGGATGTGACCACCAAACCCTCGGAGCTGCGGGCGCCGGAGGACAAAATCCATCCCATGCCGTTCCCCGGGCTGAACATCGACAATCTGCCGTTCTTCGCCGTGATCGCGGGCAACGCCGAGGGCCAGACAATGATCCATGACTGGGTCTACGAGAACCGGGCCATCTACCTTACCGAGCTGAACAAGCTCGGGGCACGCGTGCAGCTCCTGGATCCGCACCGCATCTACGTGAACGGTCCCACCCGGTGGCGCGCCGCGGAGGTGGGCTGCCCGCCGGCCCTGCGCCCGGCCGCCTGCCTGCTGCTGGCCATGCTCGCGGCGCGGGGCGTGTCCGAGCTGCGGAACATCTACGTGATTGAGCGCGGCTATGAGGATCTGGCCGAGCGCCTGAACACCATCGGCGCCAAGATCGAGTACTTCCAGGACTGACCGACAGCGCGAACGGACACTTAAGCCCCGCCGTCGGGCGCGAACGGACACTTAAGCCCCCGCGAACCCGGAGGATCAGGGCCTTAAGTGTCCGTTCGCGCTTCGTCATGTCCGGGACGTTTTGGCTGGTCTGACGGACAATGTAGGCATGCGGACTTTTGGGGTCGAGGAAGAACTGCTGATTGTGGACCCGGAGACCGGGGAGCCACTCGCGCTCGCTGACGCCCTGCTCGCCGGCCGGAAGCTCGCCGCCGACGACGCCCCTGACAAGCCGCGCTTCTTTGAGTCCCAAGGCGAAACCGGGTTCGACGACAGCGGGATGGGCCTGAGCTTCGAGCTCAAGCTCGAGCAGATCGAAACGCAGACCCGCCCGTGCCTGGACTACGACGAACTGCTCCGGCAGATCCGCGCCGGCCGTTCCATGGCGGATGCGGCCGCCCAGAAACAGAGTGCGCGGGTGGCTGCGCTGGCCACATCCCCGCTCGCCCTGGCCAGCCACACCACACCGGACCCCCGCTACGCGCGCATGCTGGAGCGTTTTGGCCTGACGGCACGGGAGCAGCTCACCTGCGGCTTCCATGTCCACACCTATATCGAATCGCAGGATGAGGGCGTGGCGATTCTGGATCGGATCCGGGACAAATTGGCAGTGCTGACGGCGATCAGCGCCAACTCGCCGTTCTGGAACGGGCTTGAAACCGGTTTTGAGAGTTACCGGACCCAGGCCTGGAACCGGTGGCCGACCGCCGGCCCCTCAGGCATCTACGGCAGCCTCTCCGCGTACCGGCGGGTGGTGACCCGTCTGCTGGAGAGCGGCGTGATGCTCGACGAGGGCATGATCTATTTCGATGCGCGGCTGTCCCGCAACCATCCCACCGTGGAGGTCAGGGTCGCCGACGTCTGCCTCCGCGCCGAGGACGCAGCGCTGATCGCCGTCCTGGTGAGGGCGATGGTGGAATCAGCCGGCAGGGAAGCACTTGAAGGGGTCGAACCCGCGCCGGTCCCCACCGTGCTGCTGAGGATGGCCTCGTGGCAGGCCAGCAATTTCGGTCTCTGCGGCGAGCTGCTGGATTTCGGCAGCTTCCGTCCGGCGCCGGCCGCCGACGTCGTGAACTCCCTGGTGGATTACCTGGAACCTGTGCTGACCGAGCAGGGCGAGCTGGAGCTTGTGCGCTCGGGGGTCGCGTCGATTCTGGAGCGCGGAACCGGGGCCGCGGAGCAGCGCAGCGTGCGGCAGACGGTGCTGGAGAAAGGCGCGCCCGACGACGGCGGGCTGGGTGCCGTCGTCGCCCACGCCGTGCGGGCCACACTCCGGGGGACGGCTGGCCAAACTGATCCGGACGCGGAGCCCGCGCCCGAGCTGCTGCGCGTCCGCCAGCCCTGATCGCCCTGATCCCCCTGATCCCGGAAGCGCGAACGGACACTTAAGCCCCCAACGCGAACGGAAATTGGGGCCTCAAGTGTCCGTTCGCGCTGTTCGATTGGTTGCGGAGTGGCGTGGCGTTCGTGTTTCCGATGGTCATTTCCCCGCAAACCCCAGGAAATATTGACTGGCTACGGTGGAACCACAGGATCCATTTGGGGAAGGCATGAATCATGCGTGTAGGTGTCATCCGGGCTTTGACGACGTCAGACCGGCGTCTGCTCAATTCGCACGGGAAGCTGCTGCAGGAATCGTTCGGCTTCGATGTGATGTCGCGGTGCATTCCCGGCCAGCCGTCAGGTGTCTACAACGCGGAGTCGCTCCGGGCGGCCGTTCCGAAGGTTGTGGAGTTGGC
The DNA here is from genome assembly GCF_017052465.1 of Arthrobacter pascens. GTDB lineage: Bacteria > Actinomycetota > Actinomycetes > Actinomycetales > Micrococcaceae > Arthrobacter > Arthrobacter pascens. The sequence continues at coordinate 40,136 of NZ_JAFHKT010000127.1, read as the reverse complement.
CCTCGAGATGGCCGGCGACGTTGACGCCCTGATCATCAGCTGCGCTGCCGATCCTGGCCTCGCCGAGGTGCGCTCCGTGGTGCGCATCCCGGTGATCGGCGCGGGGTCCGCTGCCGCGGCGGCTGCGCTCACGTTCGGCGGGCGCGTGGGCGTGCTGGGGCTCAAAGACGCGGTGCCTGGTCCGATTTCGGAGGCACTTGGGGACCGCATGCTGCTGATCGACGGTCCGGGGAATGTGGAAACGCCAGAGGGTTTTCTTATGCCGACAGGCATTTTTGACTCCCTGGCCGCCGCCCACATGCTGGTTGACGCGGGAGCAGACGTCATCGTGGAGGCGAGTACCGGGCTGACAAGCATCGGCATGGCGGACGTGCTGCGGCGCCGGCTGGGGATACCGGTGATTGACCCCGTCATGGCCGCCGGTTCCATGCTCATCTCTGCGGTGGCGGCACGGGAGCTCCAGCCGGTCTAAACGGCCAGGCGGCCGGCTACGCCGCTTACGCCGCGGCCCCGGCGCGGTGCCCGGCGGAGGTGCCTGCGCGGGCGATCCGCCAGCGGCTCACCATGCCCATCACCCGCATGGACAGCGCCCAATACGCCACGCCGGCGGCCAGCGAGGCAGCAACAGCCAACGCCGGACTGACCGGGGCGAGCGGCGGATAGACCAGCCAATGAACCAGATATGCGTAGAGTGAGGCGCTGGCCAGCATGACGGTCAGCCCTCGCAAACCCCTGGGCACGGGGATGCTCCGCAACCAGATCAGCAGCAGGAGCCCGGCGAGCAGTGTCCCCTCGCGGGTCGCGTTCTCGAAGAAGCCGGGGACGGTCAGGACTGCAAGGACAGACACCGCGCACCGCTGGCCCACGTTCCGGGTCCGCGCAATGGCCCACCCGAGGGCGAAGAGCCACAGTGCGGGGGCGGTGTTCGGCACTCCGGGATCGATCAGCTCAAAGCGGGTGAGCAGCCCGACGCCGGTCAGCGCCAGGGGGAAGAGCAGTGGAAAGCGCTGCTCGGCCCGGCTTGCCCAGGGGATGGCGAGCAGGGCTGTCATCGCCACCAGGATGTACACCAGCACCTCGACGAACCAGAAATGCCACTGGGTGGTCACCGCTTCCGGCCCGATGATGGCGTTGAGCAGCAGGATGTTGGCGAGGCTGTAGCGGTCGGTGACCAGGTAGGCGACGGCGATGAAGGCCATGCTCGGTATCACCACCCTGGCCAGGCTGGTGAGCTGCCTTCGCAGCCGGGGAAGGCGCGCGCCGGCAACCTGGAACCGGGCGAAGTTGTAGCCAGCCACGGCCATGAGAACGTGCGCCGTACCCTGCCAGCTGAAGAGACCCACGTGCGTGCCGACGATGCACACAATCGCGACCGCCCTGAGGACGATGCCGGTCTCGAGCGGCGCGAAGAACCGCCGGATTTTACGGCGCGGCACACTGCGGGGACGCGGCTCCAAATCGCGGACCGGCGTGACATGCCAGTCTGCGGGAAGGTGGCCCAGCACCTGCTCGAGCCTGACGGAGGCCGCCACGTAGGACAGCGAGTCGCCGCCGAGGCTTACGAACGTATCGTCGTCGCCGACGTCGGTACATTCGAGCGTCTCGGCGAAGATGGTCCTGACGTTCCCCGCGCTTTTTACAGCCGCGCCCGTCGGTCCGGCCGCGCCCGTCGGTCCGGCCGCGCCCGTCGGTCCGGCCGCGCCCGTCGGTCCTGCCGCGCCCGTCGGTCCGGCCGCGCCCGTCGGTCCGGCCGCGCCCGTCGGTCCTGCCGTCCCGGCCGGTCCGGCCGCCGGCCGTCGGAGCGCCAGGACCGCGGGGTAGTCCAGTTTGCCGGTGCCCAGCCGGGGGAGGTGTTCGACGGCGTGGATCTCCAATGCCGTCCGCGGCAGCCCCAGCCCTTGCGCCAGGACCTTGCCCAGCAGCCGAGTGTCGTGGTCGCCTTCAACGGCGACCACCAGTCCTTCGTCCGTTCCTGCGCTGGCGGCCTGGACTCCGAGGTCGGCCAGGATCCTCTCGACCTGCCCCAGATCGACGCGCAGTCCCACGATTTTCACGAACCTGCTGCGCCTGCCCACCACTTCGTACACTCCGGTGGGGTGCCTGCGGGCCAGGTCCCCGGTGCGCAGTTCAGGGATGGTCCGGCCCAACGCCAGGTCGCCGGGACGTTCCGCGTAGCCCAGCATGACGTTCGGTCCGGTGTACACGAGTTCCCCGTCCGCGAGCCCGGGGACGGAGTCGATGCGGAAATCCCCGCCGGGTACCGGGATGCCAATGGCGCCGGGCACGGTAGTGGCCAGTTCCGGCGGCAGGTAGGCCATCCGGGCGGTGGCCTCCGTTTGGCCGTACATGACGAACAGGTCCCAGCCGTTCCGGCGTCCCAGCTCGGCGTAGCTGCGCACCTTGTCGGGCGCGAGCCGGCCGCCGGCCTGGGTGACGTAGCGCAGGCCGGGCAGTGCCATGTCGGAAAAGCCGACCCGCTCCAGGAGTTCAAACGTGTACGGAACTGCCGCGAAGGACGTTGCACCGTGGTGACGGAACAGGTCCCAGAAGCAGGGGTCAACCACGGACAGGTCGGTGAGGACGAGCCCGGCGCCGCGAAGCAGATGGCTGTTGATCACCGACAGCCCATAGCAGTAGGACATCGGCAGGGTGGTCATCGCCCGGTCCCCGGCGCCTATGCGGAGGTATTCGGCGATGGACTCAGCGTTGGCCTGCAGGTTCTTGTGGGAGAGCCGCACGAGCTTGGGCGAGCCGGTGGAGCCTGACGTGCTGAGCAGCAAGGCGAGGTCGGGGTGCAGTTCGTGCAGCGTGCCCGGCCTGCGCTCCTCCAGGACCGTGCTTCCGCCGCCGGGACGCAGGACGACGTCGGGATCGTACGCAGCGACAATCGAATCGAGGGCTGCAGGCTTGTCCTCAGGCAAAAGGATCAGCGGGTGGCCGGCCACGAGGGCGGCCAGGTACGCCACGAGCGAGTCAAGGTCGTTCGCTGCCGCCAGCGCCACCAGGCGGCGGACGGGCCCCAGCCGGCGTGCCATCGCGGTGACGCGGTCTGCCAGCTCCCGGTAGGTCAGGGATCCGTTGGCGGAGAGTATGGCGGGGCTGTCTCCGTAATTTGCCAGATCCGCGGCAAAGGACGCCCGCGCGAAATCAAGCTGCGTGGTCATTCGGCGATTTTATTAGCTGAGCCTTACCTAATTAAATCCAATAACTATTGTGACGGAGTGCGATACTCGGACCGTGACCACCTCGTATACGTTCCGCTCCGAACTGTGGCTCTACCCCGGGGAAGCGGGCTGGCACTTCATCACCCTGCCGCTGGACGTCGCCGACGAGATCCGTGAGACGACGGCCCTGCTCCGCAAGGGTTTCGGCTCGGTGAGGGTGACGGCCGGCGTCGGCGGCCACGAGTGGCAGACCTCCCTCTTCCCCGACTCCAAGAGCGGATCCTACCTGCTGCCCGTGAAGAAAACCGTCCGGACCGCCGCGCGCCTCAGCACCGGGGACGAGGTGGAGGTCCGGCTTACTGTCGAGGGCGATACCTGACAGGGGCCCCGCAGGGCCGGGCTATTCAAAGCCGGAATGGCCTCAGCACCACCAGGCAACCCCTAGTTCGGGTGGGCAAGCAGTCCCTCACCGGTTTCACTCCAAGGTTTTCAAGGGTTTTCCACGACCACGCAGGCGCACGATGGTGTATGTTTCGCCCCAACAGAAACGGCGCTGAAGATGAAAAAACCGCTCCGCTGGCTCAGCCATTTGCTCGCCCTGTCCATCGTGGCTGCGGGGGGCCTGGTGGGTGCCGCCGGCCCGGCCCAGGCGGCCACGGTCGGCACTCCCAGCATCGCGTATTCCGGTGTGAGCAACCCGCCGACGGCGGATAAACCGCAGAGCAAGCTGTGGTGGAACGACGGGTCCTGGTGGGCGAACATGTGGAAAACCGGGAGCGGGTGGAGTATTTACCGGCTGGACCGGGGCACCGACACGTGGGTGGACACCGGAGTGCGCAGCGACAGCCGGGCCAGCACGTCCTCCGACACCTTGTGGGACGGCACCCACCTGTACATCGCCTCGAACGTGGTCACCTCCGGTGCCTCAGCGGCCGGACAGCCGGCACGCCTCTACAGGTACAGCTACTCAAACGGGACCTACACCCGCAGCAGCGGCTTTCCCACCACGATCTCGAACAACAGCAGCGAGTCCCTGACCATTGCCAAGGACTCCACCGGCGCAGTCTGGGCCAGCTGGACCCAGGTGTCCGGCGGCACGAGCACCGTCTTTGTCAACAACTCCGCGCCCGGCGGGACGAGCTGGGGAGCGCCGTTCGTGGTGCCGGGGGCTGAGGATCCACACCCGACCCCCGATGACCTGTCCGCCATCGTCGCCTTCGAAGGTGACGAAATAGGGATCATGTGGACCGACCAGGCCACCGGAACCGCGTGGTGGGCCACCCACGACGACGACGAAAGTGCGAGGACGGCGTCATCGTGGAAGGTCAGGGAAGCCATCAAGGGCAACAAGCAGGTCGATGACCACCTGAACATCAAGACGCTGCAGGCCGACCCGTCCGGCCGGGTGTTCGCCGCGGTGAAAACCAGCCTCAACGACGGTTCGAGCGACCCCAACCTGGCCCAGCTGGTGCTGGTGGTGTTCAAGCCCGCCACTGGTTCCTTCAGCCAAACCACGATCGCCAGAACCGGGGATTGCGTGTCTCGTCCGCAGATCGTGCTCGATACCGAGAACAACCGGGTCCGCGCGTTCCACACTGCGCCGTCGACGTCGGTCAGCGGCTGCCCGTTCTCCGGCGTTGCCGGCAGCATCTATGAAAAGACTGCCTCGATGGACAACCCGATATTCGGCAGCGGCCGCGGAACACCGGTAATCCAGGACGCGAATTCGGCCAACATGAACGACGTCACCAGCACCAAGCAGAGTGTGAATGCCGCCACCGGGATCGTCGTCATGGCCAGCAACAATGTCACCAAGCGCTACTGGTTCTCCGACCGCAGCCTCGGCTCGGGAAACCCTCCCGGTCCCACGGCGCCGACGGCATCCTTCATCGCCACTCCGACCTCGGGCACGGCACCGCTGACGGTGGACTTCACCGATACATCCACGGGGTCGCCGACGTCATGGGACTGGAATTTCGGTGACGGCTCCACCTCAACCAGCCGGAACCCGTCACATACGTACAGCGCGGCCGGCACCTACTCGGCACGGCTGACGGCCACGAACGCGGAGGGCTCGTCGTCCACAACCAGGACGATCACGGTCAACCCGTCCGGAGGCACCAGCCCGGGGATCTCCGCCCGCAGCTCAAGCACGGCAAATGCCGCAACGGCCACCAGCACGGTCTCACTGCCCGCACCCACCGGCCGCACGGCCGGGGACGTCCTGGTCGCGTCCTTTACCACTGACCTGAACCCCACGGTCGCTGTCCCGACCGGCTGGACCGCCATCGTCAACGGGCTGAGCATCAACAGCACCACCACGACCGGGGCCAGGGTGTTCGCCTACTACCGCGTGGTCGGTTCCGGCGATCCTGCCAGTTACACCTGGACGTTGAGCAAGGCTGTGAAGTGGGGCGGCGGGATCACCGCCTACGACGGGGTCAGCAATACGACGCCTCTGGACAGCGCGGTCACCACAGCGGTCAACGCGACGTACACGGCCACGAGCATCACGGTCCCCAGCGTCACGACCACCAGGAACGGCGCCCGGCTGATTGGCGGCGTCGGCTTCGACACCGCAATCCCGGGGGCCACGGCGCCGACGGGATGGACCGAGCGGTGGGAGGCGGCCAACGGCCAGATCGCCCAGCAGGCAGACCAGCCGCAGGCCACCGCCGGCGCCGCCGGCACCGCCACCTGGACGTTCAGCGCCGCCAAGGCGGCCGCAGCCTGGCGGACCGCCCTCAGGCCGGCAGGCTGACCGGCCGCCCGGCAGGCTGACCGGCCGCCCGGCAGGCTGACCGGCCGCCCGGCAGGCTGACCGGCCGCCCGGCAGGGCGCCCGGTCAACTCGAGGGACTCAGATCTGCTTGAGCGCCTGCTCAAGGTCTCCGATCAGGTCCTCCGGATCCTCCAGGCCGACGGACAGGCGCACCACGCCGTCGCTGAGCCCGATGGCGGCGCGGCCCTCCGGGCCCATGGCGCGGTGGGTAGTGGTGGCCGGGTGGGTGATGAGGGACTTGGCATCTCCCAGGTTGTTGGAGATGTCAATGATCTTCAGGGCGTCCAGCAGCGCAAAGGCGGCCTCCTTGGCCGACTGGCCGGCCGTCGTCGCGAGTTCCAGCGTGAGCACGGTGCCCCCGGCCTTCATCTGCTTGGCGGCAAGCTCGTACTGCGGGTGGGATTTCAGCAGCGGGTATTTGACCCAGCTGATGGCCGGCTGGCCCTCCAGCCATTCGGCGAGGCGCAGCGCGGTGGCCGATGAGTGGTTCACCCGCAGCGCCATGGTTTCGAGCCCCTTGGTGAGGACCCAGGCGTTGAATGCCGACAGGTTGGGCCCGGTATGGCGCATCAGCTGCTTGACCGGTCCGTCGATGAATTCCTTGGTGCCCAGAATGGCGCCGCCCAGCACGCGGCCCTGGCCGTCGATGTGCTTGGTCCCCGAATAGACGATCACGTCGGCGCCGAGGTCGCCGCAGCGCTGCAGCAGGGGAGTGGCGAACACGTTGTCGACGACGACGGTCGCACCGGCCGCGTGGGCCAGTTCGCTGACCGCCGCGATGTCCACGATTTCCTGCATCGGGTTGGACGGCGACTCGAAGAAGACGGCGGTGGTGGGCACCGAGAGTGCCGCCTTCCACTGCTCCAGGTCAGGTCCGTCCACGAACACCGTCTCCACGCCCCAGCGCGGCAGGATTTCGTTGAGGATCACGAAGCAGGAGCCGAAGAGCGAGCGGGCGGCCACCACGCGGTCCCCGGCGGCCAGCAGGGCACCCAGGGCGGTGAACACCGCGGACATGCCGGACGCCGCGGCAAAGCATGCTTCCGTGCCTTCGAGCAGGCGGAGGCGCTCCTGGAAGGTGGCCACGGACGGGTTGCCGTAGCGGGAGTAGACGAAGCGTTCGTCCTCGCCGGTGAAGGCGCGCTCGGCGGCGGCCGCGGACTCGTAGACGAAGCCGGAGTTCAGGAAGATCGGCTCCGTGGTTTCCTGGAAATTGGTGCGGTCCAGCCCGCCGCGGACGGCCTGGGTCTCGGGGCTCCAGCCGGCGGCATCTTGATTGAAGGTCACTTAGTTCTTTCCCAGGTTTGTTGGCAGCCCGCGGTTCTTCCAGCCGTTGACGGTGCGCTCACCGTACCGGTCGGGTTCGCCCTCGAAGCCTTCGAGCACGTTGTACGAGGTGAAGCCGGCGCGGGTCGCTGCAATGGCGGCGGCAATGGACCGCTGCCCGGAGCGGCACAGGAATACCAGCTCGGTGCCGTCTTCCTCCGGCGCCTGCAGCTTGAGCTGGTCGATGAATTCGGGGTTGGGGATGCCGCCGGGGAAGGTCCACTGAATGAACAGCGGGTCGTTCTCTGTAGCAGCCGTGTTGGGCATGCCGATATGCGCCCATTCGCCCTCGGTGCGGACGTCCACCAGGATGGCGCCGTCCTCCAGCTTGGCCCATGCTTCCTGCGGGGTGAGGTCTCCGGCGTAGCTCACGCGTGCCCCTCGAATGCTTCAGCGTCGAGGTTTTCGTCCGAGTCCAGCCGGTCCACGGCGGTGGCCACGGCGGCATCAGCGGTGGCGACGGCGAGGGGGAGGATCACGGCCTGCGCCACGATCACGTCTCTGCCGTTGAATGCGGCCGCGGGGCTGCCGTGCAGCACATACCCTTCGGCCAGTGCGTCCGAGATGCGTTCACAGAAGGAACGGTTGTCGGGTCCCGTGATCAGGCGGTAGGCCAGTTTCTCCTCAGGTTTATCCTGCGGGGTCGGCAGGGTAACGCCGGGGGGCGCGTCCGTCATGACGGATCTCCTTCTCTCACGCTTGCAGCTCGAAGTGGTCGATATGCCGAGTATTCACCTGAGGCACCCCGCCGCGAGGGAGGGTTGCCGACCGGCCAGTCAGGGCTTGGCGCCGATTCTCATTACTCCTCAAAAACGTAACACCGACGACGCCGGCGCGCACCGCCGCCGTCGTCATGTTCCGTAACGCTGGAGGCTCGCAGCTTCGGTTACAAAGATCCGGCCCGGGTGCATAATGACGGGAGATGAACCGCCGTAACGCCGGATGAAACCAGGCAACAGTGAACGAGTCGAGTGCCAATAGAGTCGGTCCCATGCTGCACTTTGGATGGTTTGTGGGCCATGGGTTCGGAGTCCAGGGCTGGGGGACGCCCGGTTACGGGATCGGGTACGACTGGAAGAAACCCGAGCTGTACCAGCATGCCGTGCGCGAGTTCGAGCGGGCGGGACTGGACCTGTTCATCATCGAGGACTCGCTCACGGTCCCGGACACGTACGGCGGCAGCGCGGAGGTGAGCCTCGCGCAGGCCTCCTTCGCACCCAAGCACGATCCGCTGGCCCTCGTCCCGTACCTGCTCTCCGCCACGGAGCACCTGGGAATTGTCCCCACGGTCAGTGCCTCCTTCTATCCGCCGTTCACGGCGGCCCGGCTGCTGGCCACGCTGCAGCACTTCTCCAACGGCCAGCTCGGCTGGAACGTGGTGACCTCCGGCAGTGACCTTGCCGCGCAGAACTACGGGCTGGACCAGCAGATCGAGCACGACCTCCGGTACGAGAAGGCGGAGGAATTTGTGGACGTGGTGCGGAAGCTCTGGCGCAGCTGGGACCAGGACGCCATTGTGGAGGATGCCCGGGCCGGCGTGTTCGCCGACCACACCAAGGTGCGGCCCATCCGGCACAGCGGCGAGTTCTTCCGGGTCCGCGGCCCGCTGAACACCGCTCCGCTGCCGGAGGAGCCCGTGCTGGTGCAGGCCGGGGCGTCCCCGCGCGGCAAGGCGTTTGCGGGAGGGAACGCGGACGTCGCGATCGCGCTGGCCCGCGGCTCGGACGGTATGAAGGCCTACCGCGACTCGATCCGGGCCGAGGCCGCCAAGGCGGGCCGGAACCCCGACGACGTCAAGGTGCTGTTCGTGCTCAAGCCCACCGTGGTCGGTTCAAAGACCGAAGCGGAGGAACTGCGGGCCGCGCGGAAGGAACTGACGCAGCGGGACATCGACAGCCAGCTCAATTCGATCTCATACCTGTCCGTCATCGACTTCAAGCAGTTCGACCTGGACGAGCCGCTGCCGGAGCTCACCACCAACAGCAACCAGGGCACGCTGGAACACTTCTCGAAGGCGGCGCCGCCGGGCTCGACCCTGCGCGAGATCCTGCGGGCCCGCAGCGGCGGTGCCGGGGACAGCATCATCGGCACGGCCGAGGAAATCGCGGACCACCTGGAGGAAACAGGCGCCGCGGTGGGCGGGGACGGCTTCCTCTTTTCCGGCTTCGTGGACCCGGCCACCGTGCACGGTGTGCTGGACAAGCTGGCTCCGGTGCTCCGCCGTCGCGGACTGCTGCGGACAAGCTACGGCGACGGCGGCTTCCGCCGGAACCTGCTGGACTTCTAGTGCCATGGCCGGGACACGGGCGTCTGACGACCTGCTGCGGGAAGCCAAAAGTGCCAGCTTCCTGATCGGCACGGCACATCTCGTGGCCGCCGACGTGGCGAAGGTGGCCTCCGACCCGGGGGTCGAAGTCGTCCTGAGCGCTGATGCGATGGAGCTGATGGGCCTCTCCCGTGAAGTGGTCCAGGCCGCCATCGACTCCGGCCACAGGGTCTACGGGCTGAACACCCTGCTGGGCTCGGGCCGGGACACAGCCGTGGTGGAAGAATCCATCCTTGACTACCAGGTGCAGGTGGTCCGCTACCACCACAGCGGTATCGGCCCCCTGCTCGCTCCGGAGGAAGTCCGCGCCGTGATCCTCGCGAGGCTGATCGGCTTCACCCGCGGCGGCTCCGGGGTCCGCCCGGAAACAGCGCGGTTCTATGCGGAATTGCTCAACCGGGGAGTGGTCCCCGCTGTTCCCCGCGACGGTTCCGTCGGCTCCTCAGACCTGACCCAGCTGGCCGCGGTGGCCGCCGTCGCCATCGGTGAAGGACAGGCCCTGGCGCCCGACGGAAGCATCATTTCCGGCGCCGCGGCGCTCGCCGGGGCAGGCCTCGAACCGCTGGTGCTTGCCGCGGGCGAAGCCCTGGCGCTGGTCAGCGCCAACTCCTACTCGATCGGCGCCGGCACCCTGGCGCTTGGCCGGCTGCTCGAACTGGCCGACCTCGCGGACACCGCACTCGCCCTGTCACTGGAGGCCACCGGGCGGTACGACGGCGGCGGGAACCTCAGCCCGTTTTCGCCGGCAGTGCAGGCGGCCAAGGCGGTGGACGGCCAGCGGATCTCGGCCGCGAACGTCCGGCGGCTGGTGCGCGGCGGCTGGCTGGAGGACCCGCGGCGTGAGGTGTCGGTGCAGGACGCCCTGTCCTTCCGCGCCGCACCGCAGACGCACGGCGCGTTCCGTGCCCAGGTCACGGCCCTGGCCGGGGCCCTCGACGTGGAGCTGAACGGCCGCGGCGACAACCCGCTGACGGAGCTGTCCTCCGGCCGGATGGTGTCCGGAGGCAACTTCCAGCCGATGCAGCTGGCCCTCGCCTTCGAGGCACTGCGGCTGGGGCTCGCCCACGTAGGCATCAGCAGCGAGCGGCGCATCGCCAAGCTCTACCCGCCGCAGCGGCTCATCCGGCAGCTGAACCTGGAGGCGGCCCGAAGCGGCACGCCGCTGGCAACCGAGGAGCTGCCGGGCCTCCTTTGGTATTCGGCCGCGGGCCTGCTGGCTGAACTGAAATTCCTCGCGGCGCCGGCAACCTTGGGGGCGCCCACGCTCTCTGCCGATGTGGAGGACCACTCGACGCTGGCACCGCTCGCACTCCAGCAGCTGCAGCGCTCGGTGGAAGCTGCCGGGAAGCTGCTCACCGTTGAGGCCCTGACGGCCGCGTACCTGCTGGCGGAAGCGCAGGCTGCGGAGACCGGCGGAAGCGGGTCCGCGGCGCAGGCGCGGCCGCTCGGCAAGGGGGCCGGCGCCGTCGTCGGCCGTCTTTCCCGGCTGTTGTCCCAACAGTTGCCGGCTCCGGCGCTGGTGGAGCGGGGACGCGACGCACTGCGGGAGCTGCTGGCCAGCCTGCCGGAACTCCGCCAGCCGCAGGCGGACACGGACGATACAGGAGGCGAAGCATGAGCACTGTGACAGGCGGGCCCGGGCCGCGGCACGCGGCGGCCGCCGTGGATCCCGGGGCCGACGCCGGTGCTGTGCTGGCCCGCGTCGGAAACACGCCACTCGTTCCGCTGGGCGCGCTGAGCCGGGGCCTGGGCAGCACGGTTTTCGCCAAACTGGAATCGGAAAATCCCGGTGGCTCCATTAAGGACCGCACGGCGCTGAGCATGGTGCGCGCGGCCGAACGCAGCGGGGAGCTGCAGCCCGGCGGCACGATCGTGGAGAGCACCTCCGGGAACACGGGGATCGGGCTGGCACTGATCGGGGCGCTGACCGGGCACCCCGTGGTGGTGGTAACCGGTGATTCCATTTCCTCGGAAAAACTGGAGGCGCTGCAGCGCTACGGGGCGAAGGTGGTCTTCACGGACTGGAGCGCACCCTCGGACTCCCCGGCGAATGCGAGGGCGGTGGCCGCGCGCATCACGCGGGAAATTCCCGGCGCGTGGCGGCCCCTCCAGTTCGACAATCCGGCCAACCCGAAGGCCCACTACGAGGGGACGGCGCCGGAAATCTGGGAGCAGACGGCGGGGAGGATCACGCACTTCGTCGCCGGCGTCGGCACCGGCGGGACCATCACCGGCAACGGGCGGTACTTCAAGGAAAAGTCAGCCGGCCATGTTGAGGTGATCGGCGCCGATCCCTACGGCTCGGTCTACAGCGGAGGGCATCCGGGCCAGATCCTGGTGGACGGCGTGGGCAACTCCTGGCCCAAGCCGGACTGGCCGAAGGTCTTTGACCCCGGCTTGCTGGACCGTTTCCTACGCATCCCGAATGACGAGGTGTACACCACAGCCCACCGGCTGCTCAACGAGGAGGGGCTCTCCCTTGGCCCGTCCTCAGGGCTGACCGTGGCGGCAGCCCTGCGCGTGGCACGGGCCGCCCCGCACGGCTCGGTGGTGGTGGCCATTGCGCCGGACACCGGACGCAACTACCTGAGCAAGGCCTTCAACCCCGAATGGCTGGCGGACAACCACATCCGCCTGGCCACGGACCTGGCGGAGGACTAGGTCCACTGCCTTGCCGTAGAAGCCTTTCGCCGGTCAGGAAGCAGAGCCGCCTACCGCGGTTTCGCTTTCGGAACGGATCCAGGAGTTCCAATCCAGCGGATGCACCGACGGCCGGCCCAAGAGGTACCCCTGGGCCGCAGTCATCCCCAGCTCCGTCACCGCGCTCAGTTCCGCGACGGTTTCAATGCCTTCCGCCGTGAGTTCCGCACCGATGTAGTGTGCGAGCTCCGCCATGGCAGCGCCCCGAAGCCGTTGCCCTTCGGAGTGCTCGATGTTTTCGATGAAGCGGCGGTCCAACTTAATGATGTCGGGGCTCAGCTCGAGAATCTGGTCCATCGACGTGAAACCGGCGCCGGCGCCGTCGACGGCAAGGCGGAGCCCCCGGCTGCGGAGCGGCGCCAGGGCCGCGCTCAGCGACGGATACTGGTCAGAGGCCACCTGGCCGGTGAGCTCGATGATGATCCGGTCCATCGGCAGCTGGGAGTGCTCCAGCAGCCCGTGAATGCGCGGATCCAGGCAGGTGGCGGGCGTGAGGTTCAAGGCAATGAACAGTGGCTCGGGCACGGAATGCGCCGCCGTGAGTGCCCTGAGGAGGGCGGCGATCTCGAGGTCGGCACCCAGGCCCACCGCTTCCGCCTCGTTAAACCAGTGGTCGGCGCTGGCGCCGTCGTCGCTCACGAAGCGTGTGAGGGCCTCGACACCGATGACCTGCCCATCCGGAAGCTGCCGGACGGGCTGGAAGGCCGTCATCAGCATCTTGTCACCGAGGACAGCTTCGATCTTGTTCCTGCTGCGCCTCGTGAAGGGAACCGGTGCGGGCACCTCCGCGGCGCGGGAAGGCTCGACGGTGACTGCCCCGCCTTCGTTATTGGTGAGTGCCGTGGTCACTTTCAGGTGCTCAAGGAGTGCGAGCTCAGGATGGTCTGGATGCGCCGCGACCAGATCGCGGAGCCGCATCCGGGTCCTATGGCTGTCCGGATCGGACTCCGCCAGCAGCACATCGATAATTTCCTGGGCTTGCCAGCGCACAGTTATTTCACCCACGTCCCCTGGCGTCGCTGCCTGGGCCCCCAAGCCCTCGGGTAGTGAGTTTGTCAGTGCAGGAAGGGAGGATTCATCCCTGGACATCGGCTATTCCTTTATGGCTACTGGTCCCGGCTGAGCCCGGAACCCGCGGCTGCCCTGCCCATCCCCTCGGGATGAGCCGGTCAGACCGTTCTAGAAGAGTACAACGACTGCCTCTGAGTTGTCTGTTTTTTGCGGAACCCACATTTCACGTGCCAGTTTTTTCGGGTCCGGAAGCGCGTCCGGAACCGCGCCGCACGGGCTGGCTCATCTGTAGGACATGTCCGGTTCGGTGCCGCTGTCATCCTGCACCCACGCTGTGAAATCGGCCAGTGACATGAAGCAGTAGTAGTCGCAGTACCGCAGGTTCTTCTTTTCCGTCTTGCTCATGCCGGTTATTCGTCACCCGCACCGCTCCGGATGGCACGCGGCAAATGTCTTACTCGACCCAGGCGAAGAGCTCCGCCAGCTCGGCCGTGAGCTGCTTCTTCAGGGCAGGCGTGCCGATCTCTTTGCCGTCGATGTGGTTCACCGGTGCGAGCAGCCGGATGCTGGAAATCAGCCACACGGCGTCGGCGTCGAACAGGTCCTGGGGTTCCAGCGGACCGTAGCCCAGCTCCCAGCCGGCCGCCTTCGCAGCGGCGAACAGCGCACCCTGGGAGGTGCCCGCAAGGATGCCGCTGTCCAGCTGGGGCGTGATGAGCCGCTTGACGGTTTCGCCGTCGTCGGACTCTTCGACCTGTGCCAGCAGGACGGTCGACGTCGGCCCCTCCAGCACGCGGCCGTCGGAAGAGGTGAAGATGACGTCGTCGGCGCCTTGTTTGTGGGCGTGGCGCAGGGCAGCCATGTTGACGGCATAGGAAAGCGTCTTGGCGCCAAGCAGAAGCCAGGGGGCGCGCTCGGCGGCGTCACTGTCGTAGCCGCGGTCCAGCAGGATGACGTCGATGCCCGCTTCGCGCTGACGACGGCCGGTCGCCCCGACCGGGGACACCTGGACCCAGCAGGTGGGCGCCGCGGCGCCCTCGACGCCCCTCGTCACCAGGAGCTTGACCACGGCCTCGTCCTCGTCGGGTGAGGCAGCCGGGTTATCCGAACGGAACGCCGCGACACCGGTGTCGATGGCGCGTCGCCAGGCATCCTGGTCCGGGATGTCGAGGTCCAGTGCGTGTGCAGAGCCGGCCAGCCGGTCCAGATGCGCCTGAACTTTGCGGGTCCGGCCGGCCACGGCGAGCATGGACTCGAATACGCCGTCACCGCGGGTGGCACCCAGGTCGGTGGCCATCAGCTGCGGCTGGGTGGGATCGGCAATCCGGCCGTACTCATAGTCCGGGTCGAGGAATACCAGCACGGTGGCGGAGGCAGGAGAAGTCATGCCTCAAGCTTAGTGCGGCCAGTCCCCGATAGGCTGTGCTGGACCGTCCCTTCCGGAATGGCTCCGAGGGTAAGAAACAATGGGGGTTCACCAGTGTTGTGGCCATTTCCGCTCGCCGGAACCCTGCCCGCGTGGCTGGTTTTCGTTTTCAGCGCCGCGGACTTCATCATCAGGGTGCTCGCCTTGGGCATCATCCCCGGCAACCGCCGGCCCACCACCGCCATGGCGTGGCTCCTGGGCATCTTCTTTGTGCCCGCCGTCGGCCTGATCCTTTTCCTGCTGTTCGGCAACTTCCGGCTGTCCCGGCGGCGCGTGGAGCAGCAGCAGCTGGTCAGCGAAAGGGTGCGGGCCCGCACCTCTCTGCTGTCCGACGTCGGAAGCGACTATCCCGGCCCCGAATGGGTCAAATCCGCCGCCGAACTCAACCGGCGCCTGGGTTCGATCCCGATGGTGGACGGCAACTCCGTGGAACTCATCCCGGGCTACCCTGACTCCATCCGGGCGATGACCGAGGACATCCGGAAAGCCAAGCGGTTCATCAACGCCGAGTTTTACATCATGAGCACGGACCACGTGACGGACGAGCTGTTCACGGCGCTGGAAGACGCTGCCGACCGCGGCGTGGAAGTCCGCGTGCTGTTCGACCACATCGGAACCCTCCGGATTAAGGGTTACAACAGGCTCCTCAAACGCCTCAAAGCCAGCCGGATCCAGTGGCGGCGGATGCTCCCGCTGCTGCCCATCCACGGCCAGTGGCGCCGGCCGGACCTCCGGAACCACCGCAAGATCATGGTGATTGACGGCGAGGTGGCGTTCACCGGGTCGCAGAACCTCATCGAGCCGTCCTACAACAACCCCAAGCACCGGAAGGTGGGGCGTGAATGGGTGGAGCTGATGGCCCGGCTGCGCGGCCCCATCGTGCCCACCCTCAACGTGGTTTTCGCCACCGACTGGCTCAGCGAGACAGACGAATCGCTCGAGGCCCAGCTCGAGGCGCAGCTCGAGCTGCCGGACGGGACCGACTCCGGCAACGTCACGGCACAGGTGGTTCCCAGCGGCCCCGGTTTCAGCACCGAGAACAACCTCCGGCTGTTCAACACGCTCATCTACTCCGCCCAGCACCGGATCTCCATCTGCAGCCCGTACTTCGTGCCCGACGATTCGCTGCTCTACGCAATCACCACCGCGGCGCAGCGGGGTGTCGATGTCGAGCTCTTCGTCTCCGAAAAGGGCGACCAGTTCCTGGTCCACCACGCCCAGCAGTCCTACTACCAGGCGCTGCTGGAGGCCGGGGTGCGGATCTACCTCTACAAGGCTCCGTTCGTGCTGCACGCCAAGCACTTCACCATCGACGACGAAGTGGCCGTCCTCGGCTCCAGCAACATGGACATGCGCTCCTTTTCATTGAACATGGAGGTGTCGGTGATGCTGCTCGGCACGGAGACGGTGAACAGCATGCGCGAAGTGGAGGACACGTACCGCGACATCTCGCACGAGCTTGACCTTGAGGACTGGATGCGGCGGCCCCTCGCAGCGCGGTACGTGGACAACGTGGCCCGCCTCACCGCCACGGTCCAGTAACCGCAGCCAAGCGCAAACGTACACTTAAGGCCCCTCGGCGGCGATCTGCGGGGCCTTAAGTGTCCGTTCGCGCGGGGAATTCCGAGCCCAGGGCGGACAGCACGCCAAAGGCCTTGGTGCGGATTTCCTCGTACTCCTCCTGGGGCACTGAATCGGCCGTGATGGCGCCGCCGACGCCGAGGCTCAGGGTCGCCGTCGGCCCGCCCGCAGCGCGGTTCTCGTCGCCGGTCTGGATCACGAGCGTCCGGATGGCGACCGCCAGGTCCGTGGCGCCGTTCAGCGAGAAGTAGCCGATCGCCCCCGAATAGACGCCCCGCGGCCCATCCTCGAGCCGGTCCAGGATGGCCATGGTGCTGATCTTCGGCGCCCCGGTCATGGAGCCGGCGGGGAAACACGCGGCCACGGCTTCGGCCCGCGGCGATCCGGGCAGGAGCTGGGCATCGATGGTGCTCACGAGCTGGTGGACGGTGGCGTAGCTCTCGATCTCGCACAGCCGGCTGACGGTCACGGACCCGGGCTCGGCAAAGTGGCTGAGATCGTTCCGGAGCAGATCGACAATCATGATGTTTTCGGCCCGGTCCTTCAGCGAGGTCGCCAGGTCGTGCCGCAGCTCCGCGTCCGTCTCCGGATCGGCAGCCCGGCCCCGGGTGCCCTTGATCGGTTCGGCGCGCATGCCGCCGTCGGACGCTATCCGCAGGAAGCGCTCCGGGGACGTGCTGGCAACCGTGAGGCCGCTGAACCGCAGGTAGCTCGCGAAGGGCGCCGGGTTCCTCGTCCGCAGCGCCAGGTACGTGGGCCACGGCTCGAGCCCGTCCGCGGGCACCTCCGCGGTGAGGGACGTGGTGAGGCAGACCTCGTACGAGTTGCCGTCGGTGATCTCTTTCTGGGCGTCGGCGATCTTGCGCTTGTAGCTGTCCTCGGTATCGCGGCTGGTGAACTCCGGGGCAGGGAAAGGCACGACGGCGGGGCTGCCGCCGGCTTCGGGGGCACGGTTGGCGCCGGTCCCGGGAGCCGTGCCCGTGCCGTGGCCGGACGCCGTTGCCACGGCAGTCCGGGCGCTCGCAAGCCAGTCGGCGGCATCAGGGGCGTCGAGGGCCAGCAGCCAGGCCGTGCCCTCGGCATGGTCCAGGACCACCGCCCGTCCGGCGAAGATCAGGGCAGCGTCCGGAGTGTCGGCGGGGACGTCCGAGCCGCCGGTCTCACGCTTGAGCTCATACCCCAGGTAGCCCAGCCAGCCCAGCGTGAAATCGCACGAATAGCCCTCGGGGCCGCGGACCGCCTTCCGCCCCCAGACGGTCTCCAGCCAGCGGAAGAAAGGCCCGGGCACGTCGGCGGTGGCGCATCCTGCGGTGATCCTGTTGGTCCCTGAACGGTGCCGAACTGACTGGCCGAACGTGCCCCCGTCGTCCGCCAGGATACTGAAGCGGCTGCGTTCCGCGGCCACCGCAGCGTCACGGTCCGGTCCGCTGTGCCTGCCCTGCGGCGCCGGCGGGACCAGCGAGGAATCCAGCCACACGGCATTCGCGGAGGTTCCGAACAGCGATTCGAACAGGTCCGCGGCATCGGGGCGGGCCTCGATCCGCTCGGACTGCAGCCGCAGGCCCCGGCGCGAGGAGAGCTCGGGAACCAGCACGGTGGCGAGGCCCGGGAGGTAAGTGAGCGCCTGCAGGACGTCCGCGGGGGCGGTGTCATCGGCGCGGTTGAGGACCCGGACGTCCGCATGGCTGCGCACATCGTCCGAGTCGAGGAGTTCCGCTTCCTGGGCGGCCCACTGGTCCCAGTAGGGCTCATAGGTCTGGCCGTCGCGCTCCAGGGCACGGGCGCGGCGTTCGTCCTCCGGGGAGTCGGCCCAGATGACGGCGTCCAGCATCGGCCGGGCCGCCGCGGCGGCGGCCCCCACCCCTTCCACGATCACAATCTCCGCGGGCAGCGTCACCCGGGCATCGCCGTCGTAGTGCTTTTCCCAGTCCCAGCTGATCCACGTGGCCGGCTCTGCCCGCCGCAGGGGTGCCAGCACAGTGCTGACGTAGCGTTCAACGCCGGCAGCGAGTCCGTTCCAGCCGGGGTAGATGTCCTCCAGGTGGAAGAGCGCCACCTTGCGGTGGGTCCGCAGCCGGGCCGCGAGTTCAATGGCCAGTGTGGTTTTGCCTGCGCCCGACCGCCCGTCAATGGCGATGATCACAGGTGCGGGGGTCATGAAATAGAGCGTACCTGCTGGCTGTTCTGAAGTTTTAGCCGGGCTTCTTCATCTGCAATCGCCGACCGGACAAATTCGAGGATGCCGGGCACGGCCGCCTGGATCTGGTCCCACACGCTTTCGAAGTCGCTGTGGTCCCCGTACCAGGGGTCCTCGATGCCCTGGTCGAGTGGGTCCTGTGACTCGAGCGCAGGATCGAAACTGCGGAGCATGCGGACTCTCGCCCTGGTTTCACTGTCGGGGGCGGACGCCCGGAGCCAGCCATAGTGGTCCACGTCCAGGGCCAGGATCAGGTGGCGTTCCGTGTACCACTCAGGCCGCCATTCCCGGGCCACATGCCGGTCCGAGGTGAGGTTGTGGGCGGTCAGTTTCCGCGCGGCGCGGGCATCAATGGGCCGTCCCGCCTCGTAGGCGGTGGTTCCGGCGGAATCCACGACGACGGCATCGGCCAGCCCCGCCGCGTCGAAGGCTTCCGCCAGTATCAGCTCTGCCATCGGGGACCGGCAGATGTTGCCGGTGCAAACCGCGATGATCCGGTAGGGGCTCGACGTTGAGGACATGTTGCTAAGCATGGGGGATGCCGCTGCCCCTTGGCCAGTAAGTAGCCTTATTGTTCACAACATTTCTCCTGGACGTCGGCGGACGGGGTCTCCGTGGACCGGCGCCTCAGTGGATCAGGGCCAGCAGGATGCCCACGGCGACGAACAGGATGCCGAAGACCCTGTTCAGGATGGTCTGTCCGCGGGCATTGTGCGTGAAGCGCTGGAACGACTTCGCCGCCGCGGCAAAGAAGAACCACATGACCAGGATGTCGATCGCCACAACGGTGGCGGTCAGGACGGCGTACTGCGGCAACAGCGGGTGTTCCGGCCTAATGAACTGTGGCATGAACGCCAGGAAGAACACGATGGCCTTGGGGTTGAGCAGGTTGACCCACAGGCCCCGCCGGAACATGGACCAGGCGGGCTCGTTCCGGAGTGCGGCTGCCTTCTCCTGGTCCAGGTCCGGCTTGTGCAGGAACTGCCGGATGCCCAGATAGACGAGGTAGGCGGCGCCGGCGTAGCGGATGACGTTGAAGGCGACGGGCGAGCCCGCCACCAGGACGCCGACGCCGAGCGCCACGATCACCACATGGACGATCAGGGCCGCCTGCTGGCCGAGGATTCCCCAGATGGAACGCCGGAACCCTGAAATCAGGGAGTTGCTCATGGTGTTGATGGCGCCCGCGCCGGGAGTGAAGCTGATGAGGACGCCGGCGCCCGCGAGGGCCAGCCACAGGGAGGATTGCACCCATCAAGCTTAGTCCCGGGCGCGGGGCGGTTTCTTGCTGCCGGAGCCCTTTGCCGCTCCAGGCCATGGATGCCATTACAGACAACCGCGTCTGCCGGGGCTACGATGCAGTCAGCCGCACCCCCCGGGTTTGCCGGGGCGCGGCACAAAGCTGCTTCGCGGTGGAACAGTCCATGACTTGGGGGAGTCGATGAACAGGATCGTCGGAACAATTTTCGCAGGGGCGGCCTTGATGGCGGCGGCCTCCTGCGCGCTGCCCGTTTCGAATTCCGGACAGCGCCCATCGGAGCAAGGCACAGCGCCCCCTTCCAGCACAGCGGCCTCATCCGGCCCGGTCCAAGGTCCGGGCGCCACCCAAAGTCCGACCGCCACCCAAGGTCCCATTTCGGACATCATGAACAAAGGGCGCGGGACGGACTCTGAGCCCGCTGGACCACCCCCTGAGGCAAGGTTCGGGCACCCTGACTATTACGCCATGCCAGGCCAGGAGATCATCTTCGATGTCTCCGCGTCTTTACCCACGGGGGTCAGCACTGCGCGCTACGAATGGGACTTTGACGGCGACGGCGTGATTGACGAAGTCGGTCCGGTTCCGGTGGCGGCGCATACGTTCAATCAAGTGTTTGAAGGAACTGCGGAAGTCAGGATTACCTTCTTCGGGGGAGGGTCGTCGACGGCGTCCGCTGCCGTGCACATCGGACGGGGACCCAGGGACGGGCTGCCGGCGGCGCCCCTCAACGTCACCGTTGTAGTCACTGCGGACGCCGGAGACGTGAGTACCGTCCAAATTTCCTGGGAGCCGAGCGGAACGGAGCCCTACCGCTGGGGCCTTACCGTGGACGGCATTCCCGCCGGAATGGTGGAGGGCAACGAGCGGACCGCGTCCATGACGGATGTCCACCGGGGCAGTGCGGTCGAAATCGGGGTCGTCGGGTTCACCGCCGGCATGGGAATGGGAGAGCCCGCGAGCGTGACGCTTCCCGCACGGGAAGGCTAGCCCGGTCCGCCGGAAGCTGGGCCTCCGGCGCGCGCCACGAACCTAGGCCCGCGCAATGACCTCGCCGTTCGGGATCAGGAACCAGCCGTCATCCGTGGAACCCCAGCGGTGCCAGCCGGCCGAGATGCGCGTCAGGTCAGCCTCCTGCGCGAAGCCGTACTCGAGTGCCTGATCAGCGAAGGCCGAGTGCAGCACCCGCTCGCCCCACACGCGTGCCTGCCAGCGCCGCTGCTGCCCCGTGGCGTAGAGCCAGTTGCTGCTTGTCGGTGCGACGTCGGTGAAGCCGGCGGCCTGCGCCCACGACACCAGGCGGCGTCCGGCGTCGGGTTCGGCCCCGTTCCGCCGGGCGATCCGCTGGTACAGGTCCATCCACTCATCGAGTTCGGGGATGGGGGGATACCAGCTCATGCCGTGGAAATCGGCGTCGCGGACGGCCACGATACCGCCGGGCTTGGCCACCCGCCGCATCTCGCGCAGCGCCTCCACCGGATCGGTCAGATGCTGCAGTACCTGGTGCGCATGGACGACGTCGAAGGTGTCGTCCTCGAAGTCAAGGTCGTAGATGTTGCCGGCCACGAACTCGACGTTCTCCACGCCCCGGTCCGCGGCGAGCTCCCGGGCGTGCGCAATCACGTCGGGGGAGCGGTCCAGCCCGGTGACGGTTCCGGGGGCCACCAGCACGGCGAAGTCACAGGTGATGCTTCCCGGTCCGCAGCCCACATCCAGCACCGAGACCCCGTGGGCGAGGTGCGGGATCACGAACGCCGCGGAATTCTCCGCCGTCCGGGAGGCATGGGCCCGGACCACCGACTCGTGGTGGCCGTGCGTGTACACATCGTCTGGCTGCTGCGTACTCATAGGGAAACGCTACTCCACCTGCGCCAAATGGAAACGGAATACGCACCGTTCCCCCCGTCCCTTTTACGGGGCTTTCCCGGAGGCTTCCTGGCCGGCGCGGATGGTGGCATCGATCATCGAGTTCATGAACCGGGTCACGGTCTCCAGCTCTTCGGCGCTGAACCCGGCCATGGCCGTGCCCATGTGCCGGGCGAGCGGAAGGAACATGGCGCTGCCGTCACGGTAGGCCTTGTCCGTCATCCGGAGCTGGACCTGCCGGCGGTCCTGGCCTTGGCGTTCGCGGACCAGGTGCCCCGACCCGCAAAGCCGGTCGATCAGCGCGGTGGTGGCGGGGGAGCTGAGGTTGAGTTCCTTCCGCAGCGTCCCGGGGGTGACCACCTGGTCCTTGGCGGAGTGCCGCATGATGACGGCAAGCGCGTTGAGGTCGGTGCGGTGCATGTCGTTCCGGCCGCCCGCGGCGTCGACGTACCGGTTGGCCTCAAGGGTGAACTCCTGGAGCAGCCGTACCAGAGGATGCGGCGGACCGGCCTGCGGCCCAGGAGCAGGAGCGGGAGCAGGGGATGCCGCCGGAGCGTCGGTCACGTCCACCTCCCTGCCTGATTCATGCCTTCCGGAGTTTACTCCAGCGCAGGAGACAACCCGCACGGAGCTATATATCTCCATGGCAGAGATAGTCTATGCTGGATTCATTATTGCGTGCCCGGCTCCAGCGGGACGCGACCGACATGAAGGACGCCATGAAGCAGCCATCCAGCACCGTGCCCCGCGTCCCGTTCTGGCTGCGCTGGCTAATTCCTGTGCTCCTCGTCCTCATCTGGCTAGCCGTCGCGGGCATTGGCGGGCCCACCTTCGGCAGGCTGGAGGAGGTCTCGTCCAACGACCAGGCGTCCTTCCTGCCGGCCGGCGCGGAGGCCACCGAGGCCCGGGATTGGCAGGAAAAGTTCAGGGACTCTGGCGAGGTTCCCGCCGTCGTCGTGATTGAAAGCGAGGCCGCGTTCACGCCGTCCCAACTGGGCGAGGCGGCGGCCCTCAAGGGTGAGCTGGAAGCGCTGCGGGCGGCCAGTTCGGTCATCGGCCCCATCCCCGCCGAGGACCAGCGGGCGGTGCAGTTCATCGTGCCTATTTCCTCGTCCGGCGAGGTCAAGGACGCCGTGCAGGAGCTGCGGGACGCGGTCCGGGCCGGAGCGCCGGAAGGCACGCAGACATTTGTCACTGGCCCGGCCGGGCTGGCGGCCGACCTCGCGGGCGCCTTCGCCGGCATCGACGGCATCCTGCTGCTCGTGGCGCTGGGGGCGGTGTTGGTCATCCTCCTGGTGGTCTACCGGTCCCTGCTCCTGCCCGTGGCCGTGCTGTTGACCTCGGTGTTCGCCCTGTGTGCGGCCATCCTGCTGGTGTTCGGCATGGCGAAGCTCGGCTGGATCCAGCTCAACGGCCAGAGCCAGGGCATTCTGTCGATCCTGGTAATCGGCGCCGCCACCGACTACGCCCTGCTCTATGTGGCACGGTTCCGCGAGGCGCTGACGCACACCGCGGACCGGACCGCCGCCGTCGCCACCGCCTGGAAGGCGTCCTTCGAGCCGATCCTGGCTTCCGGCGCCACGGTGATCATCGCCCTGCTGTGCCTGCTGTTCTCCGACCTTAATTCCAACAAGGCCCTGGGTCCCGTGGCTGCCGCCGGCATCCTGTGTGCGCTGTTCGCGGCGCTGACCCTGCTGCCTGCGCTGCTGGCGCTCCTGGGGCGCGGCGCGTTCTGGCCGTTCCTGCCCAGGCTGGTGCCCGAAGGGGAGCGGGAGCCGCGGCTGGTCACCGGCCTGGAGGGCCAGAAGGGGCTGTGGCGTGCCACCGGTTCACTGGTGTCCCGGCGTCCGCGGACCGTATGGGTGGCGTCCGTCCTCCTGCTGCTCGCCGCGTCGGCGGGAATCCTGCAGCTCAAGGCGAACGGCGTTCCCCAGACCGACGTCATCCTCAGCGCCTCCAATGCTGTTGACGGGCAGGACGCGCTGGCCCGCCACTTCGACGCCGGAAGCGGCAGCCCCGCGGTGATTGTGGCCACCGAAGCCAAGGCCGCGGAGGTGCTGGCAGAGGTCAAGGCGTCCGACGGCGTGGGAAGTGCCTACCTGCTTGCCGACGGCGGCGTGCCGGTCGTTTCCAGCGAACCGGCGGCGCCCGGTGCCCCCACCGCCCCGGCCGTCCGCGACGGGAGGGTGCTGATCAACGCCACCCTCGACTTCGCAGCGGACTCAAGCGACGCCGAGAATGCGGTGCTGGGGCTGCGGGAGGGCGTCAAGGGCGTGGACCCGAAAGCGCTGGTCGGCGGCGTGACCGCCACGGCGCTGGACACGAACACGACGGCGCAGCGGGACCTTGTGACCATCATCCCCGTGGTGCTCGCGGTCATCCTGGCCATCCTGATGCTGTTGCTGCGATCCGTCCTGGCGCCCGTCCTGCTGGTGGCGTCTGTGGTGCTTTCCTACGCGGCCGCCATGGGCGTCTCAGCCTTCGTGTTCAACACCGTCCTGGGCTTCCCGGGAGCTGATGCCACAGTGCCGCTGTTCGGCTTCGTGTTCCTGGTGGCCCTGGGCGTGGACTACAACATCTTCCTCATGAGCCGGGTCCGCGAGGAGTCACTCAAGCACGGGACCCGGCCCGGCATCCTGCGGGGACTGGGCGTGACCGGCGGGGTGATCACCTCCGCAGGGGTGGTTCTTGCAGCCACCTTTGCCGCACTGGGTGTCATCCCCATCATGTTCCTGGTGCAGCTCGCGTTCATCGTGGCATTCGGAGTGCTGCTGGACACGGTGCTGGTGCGCTCGCTGCTTGTCCCGGCGCTGGCCTACGACCTGGGCAGGCGCATCTGGTGGCCAAGCAGGCTGGGGCGCGCGGAGCCGCACCCCTTCCCGTCGGCGGACGAAACGGCCGGTGCAACCGAGGCCCAGGAAACCCGCGTCAGCTAGCGCGGGCGGTGCGCGGCGCGGCGGATCCTGAAGCCGCGGTGGAGGCCTCCGACTTCCACCAGTCAACAGTCAGCCGGGCAGCGGCGGGCAGCGGCGTCGGGCGCAGGTCAAGTGCCGCCTCGCTGGCTGCCGAGCTCATCACGAACGGCTGCTGGAACTGGTACAGCATCTCGGCGATCTCGCGGACGTCGGCCGAGAACACCCCGACGGCGCGCAGCAGCCAGCCCGGCAGGACGCCCACCTTCGGCGACGGCAGGCCCGCGGCATCAGCGAACGCGACGGCAAGTTGCCGCTGCGTGGGCGCCGGGTTGGTGGGGGCGTGCAGCACGCGGTTCCACAACGAGGGAGTCTGTGCGGCCTTGATCATCGCCGCAGCCAGGTCCGGCACGAACGTGAATGAATGCGGCCGGTCCGCGCCGCCCACCACCTGCAGCGGCCGCCGCGCCAGGATCGCCGGCACCATGCGTTCGCCCGCGTGCGACATCCGGACCCGGGGGCCGAAAAAGTCGGCCGCAACCACGCTCACGGTGTCTGTGGCGCTCGCTTCCCGCGCACCCAGGAGCGCCGTCCGCACGCCGCGCTTGCCGCCCCGGGCCGAGCGCGGGCTCTCCTCTGTCAGCACCTGGTCCGGCTCGCTGTACGAGTAGAGACTTTCGGGAAAGACGACGACGGCGCCCGCCTCGCCTGCCGCCGCCAGCACGGCCTGTTCTGCCCGCGGAAGTTCCCGCTCCCATGCCTTGGCGCTGTAGGCCGAGCCGTGGATGCAGTGGAAGACGGCGCTGGCGCCGCGGAACGAGTCCGCCAGCAGCGCGGGGTCCGCAACGTCCACGGAGCGCCTTTCAACCAGCGGGTGCCGCGGGCCGCTGCCGGACCGCGTCAGGACGCGGACGCGGTGGCCCAGCCCGGCGAGCTGTTCGGCGACCGTCCACCCCACCGGCCCGGCTCCCGTGACGACGAATAGTTTGTCCGGCATGGTCTCCCCGCTTTCACTGAAAGGTTATGAGAGCACTGCTCTCTCAATCCAGAATGACCGCCCTGCTCAGCGAAGTCAAGAGCAGTGCTCGCAGTTGAGTTCCCTGCTCTGCTTTGTGCCATCCTTGAAGGATGGCTGACGTCCAGGATCCCCAGAAGCCCAAGACCCCGCGTGAGCTGGCCCGCATCCGTACCATCGCGCAGATTGTCCAGCTGGGACGGGAGCATCTCGCGCTCCATGGGGCGGCTGCGCTCTCACTCCGCGCCGTTGCCCGCGACCTGGGCGTGGTGTCGTCCGCCGTGTACCGCTACGTGGAGAGCCGCGACGAGCTCCTGACGCTCCTGCTCATAGACGCCTACGGTGAGCTGGGAGATGCAGTGGATGCCGCCGTCGAGCCGTTCCCCGCGGACGACTTCAGGGGCCGCTTTGCCGCACTGGCGCACGCCGTCAGGGAGTGGGCGGTGAGGGAGCCGTCCAGATACTCTCTCCTGTTCGGGAGTCCGGTGCCCGGATACCAGGCGCCGGCAGAGCGGACCACCGGCCCCGGTACGCGGGTGGTCACCTGCCTGATGGGGATCCTGGACTCCGCCTACCGGGCAGGCAGGCTCGCTGCGCCGGATGCCGCCGTCGTGCACCCCGCGCTGGCTGCCGACTTTGAAGCAATCCGCGGTGGACTGGACCTGGCGGTCCCGGACGCCCTGCTGGCCCGCGGCGCGCTGGTGTGGACGTCGATCTTCGGGGCTGTCAGTTTCGAAGTCTTCGGGCAGTACGGAGCCGACACGTTTTCCGCCCCCGACGAACTGTTTCAGCACCACGTGGACATGCTGGCCCGCGTGGCCGGATTCGACTGAATACGGACCCCTGTTGCCACCTGCTCCGGCTGAGTAGACTGCCAGTGCGTCCGGCCGGGCGCGGCCCAATCCTCCGAAGGAGTGATCAAGCGATGACCGAAAACAGCGAGCCGAACAGCGCAGGAAAGACCCACGCCAGCTCCAGGAACCCGGCACTCGAAGGTGATAGCGGACAGTACGTTGAGGGCGACTATGGCGACGCCGGCGTGGTGGGTGACGATGCCCGCGCCGATACGAAGGGCCAATACTCTGGCGGCGATCGTGGCGACGCCGGATCGGCCGAAGGCCCCGCCGACGCCGAGGCAGGCGCCTATGCGACAGGCGACTATGGCGGGGCTGGCGCGGTGGGACAGGAGCTGCCCGCCGGCCAGGCAGGCGAATACTCCGAAGGCGACTATGGCGCCGCCGGTACCGCGCCGGAGCGGGGTGAGGCCGACGAACTGAAGGATGAACTCATCGACGGCCAGGTCAACGCTCCCAAGAACAACGGCGGCGGCAGTTCCTCCCGCGATTAAGTCGCGCGGGGGGCGGCGCCCGGCGCACGTTCACGCAGGGCGAAACCGTACCGTTCCGTCCCTTTGGCCTCCGGCTTTCCACCAGCTTCCGCGGATGGCCGGGGGCCATTCCCATGGGCGAGCCCCGCAGAATTCCAAAGTTGAGCGTGCTCGACTCAACTTTGGATTGACTTAAAAGCCGGGCTGAGTAAAGTTGAGTGCAGATCGCTCAAGGAGTGGGCGAACCTCGATCTCGACGAGCCAGATCAGCGGGTTACAAGCCCGATCAGCAGCCTGATGCCGGGCCACGTCGAGGGCCGGGGTCACACAGTTTCCAAGGAAAGAAGGAAGCAACACATGTCACGTGCAGTAGGTATCGACCTCGGAACCACCAACTCCGTCGTCTCCGTTCTCGAAGGTGGCGAGCCCACCGTTATTGCCAACGCCGAGGGCGGCCGCACCACGCCGTCCGTCGTTGCGTTCTCCAAGTCCGGCGAGGTCCTGGTCGGCGAGATCGCCAAGCGCCAGGCCGTCAACAACATCGACCGCACCATCGCCTCCGTCAAGCGCCACATGGGCACCGACTGGAGCGTCGCAATCGACGACAAGAAGTACACGGCGCAGGAAATCTCCGCTCGCGTGCTGATGAAGCTGAAGAACGACGCCGAGTCCTACCTCGGCGAAAAGGTCACCGACGCCGTGATCACCGTTCCGGCCTACTTCAACGACGCCGAGCGCCAGGCCACCAAGGAAGCCGGCGAAATCGCCGGCATGAACGTCCTGCGCATCGTCAACGAGCCCACCGCGGCCGCCCTGGCCTACGGCCTGGACAAGGGTAAGGAGGACGAGCTCATCCTGGTCTTCGACCTCGGCGGCGGCACGTTCGACGTCTCCCTGCTGGAAGTCGGCAAGGACGAAGACGACTTCTCCACCATCCAGGTGCGCGCCACCGCCGGTGACAACCGCCTCGGCGGCGACGACTGGGACAACCGCGTCGTTGAGTACCTGCTGAACCAGCTCAAGGTCAAGGGCATCGATCTCTCCAAGGACAAGATCGCCCTGCAGCGCCTGCGTGAAGCGGCCGAGCAGGCCAAGAAGGAACTCTCCTCCTCCTCCAGCACCAACGTCTCCCTCCAGTACCTCTCCGTCACCCCCGACGGCCCGGTCCACCTGGACGAGCAGCTGACCCGCGCCAAGTTCCAGGACCTCACCAAGGACCTGCTGGACCGCACCAAGAAGCCTTTCCACGACGTCATCAAGGAAGCCGGCATCAAGCTTTCCGACATCGACCACATCGTGCTCGTGGGCGGTTCCACCCGTATGCCCGCTGTGTACGAGCTGGTCAAGGAACTCGCCGGCGGCAAGGAGCCCAACAAGGGCGTCAACCCGGATGAGGTTGTGGCCGTTGGTGCAGCCCTGCAGGCAGGCGTGCTGAAGGGTGAGCGCAAGGACGTTCTCCTGATCGACGTCACCCCGCTGTCCCTCGGCATCGAGACCAAGGGCGGTGTCATGACGCACCTGATCGAGCGCAACACGGCCATCCCCACCAAGCGGTCCGAGACCTTCACCACGGCTGATGACAACCAGCCGTCCGTGGCCATCCAGGTCTTCCAGGGCGAACGCGAGTTCACCCGCGACAACAAGCCGCTGGGCACATTCGAACTGACCGGCATCGCTCCGGCCCCCCGCGGCGTCCCGCAGATCGAGGTCACCTTCGACATCGACGCCAACGGCATCGTGCACGTCTCCGCGAAGGACAAGGGCACCGGCAAGGAACAGTCCATGACCATCACCGGCGGCACGGCGCTTTCGAAGGAAGACATCGAGCGCATGGTCCGCGACGCCGAGGAGCACGCGGCCGAGGACAAGGCCCGCCGCGAGGCGACCGACACCCGCAACACGGCCGAGCAGCTGGCCTACTCCGTGGACAAGCTCATCGCCGACAACAAGGACAAGCTGCCCGAAGAGGTCAAGACCGAGGTCCAGGCCGACGTCGACGCCCTCAAGAAGGCGCTTGAAGGCACCGACGATGCGGCCGTGAAGACCGCGTTTGAGAAGCTGCAGGCTTCCCAGACCAAGCTGGGCGAAGCCATCTACGCCCAGGCAGGTTCGCCGAACGGTGAAACCGGCGCAGCCGGTGCTGAGGGTGCGCCGGCCGGTGCCGCAGGCGACAAGACGGGTTCTTCCGACGATGAAGACATCGTCGACGCCGAGATCGTTGACGAAGAAGAGAAGAAGTAACCATGCCTCATCACGGTAACGAAGAAGAGCACGGCTCTTCCCGCGACCAGGGAAGCAAGCGCGACGAGCCGGTCATCCGGGACCACCGCAAGGTGGACCCGGTGACCGGGCAGGCCCGCCACCCCAAAGGTGAGAAGCATGCCGAACCGGTGGCGGAGCCCCTCGAGACCTCCGCGGATTCCGACGGCGACGCCCTCGCCCAGGCAGAGGAAATCCTTAACCGGGTGGATGTGCCGGCCGAGGAATCGGTGGCACAGGGGGTTGCGACAGGCTCAACCACCGCTGAGGCTACGGAGCTGAAGAACGACCTGCTCCGGCTGCAGGCGGAGTACGTCAACTACCGCAAGCGCGTTGAGCGCGACCGCGCCGTGGCAGGGGAAATGGCCGTCATCGGCGTCCTGAACTCGCTGCTTCCGGTGCTGGACGACGTGGACGCCGCCCGCCAGCACGGTGACCTCACGGACGGCCCGTTCGCCGCGATCGCCGCCAAGCTGGAGAATGCGCTGAAGACGTACGGCCTGGTGCGCATCGATGAGACCGGTGTGGAGTTCGACCCCACGATCCACGAGGCCCTCATCCAGCAGCCCGGCGAGGACATCGAGGTTGACACTGTCAGCCAGGTGCTCCGCTCCGGCTACAAGTCAGGCGAGCGCGTCCTCCGGGCAGCGCAGGTCATCGTGGCTGTGCCTGCGTAGCATTACCCCCGGTGGTTGAGCTTGTCGGAACCCAGGTTTCGGCAAGCTCAACCACCGACCCGTAACTTTTTGAAAGGAAACGCCATTGGCCAGCCAGGACTGGGTAGACAAGGACTTCTATAAGATCCTTGGTGTTGCCAAGGACGCTTCCGACGCTGATATCAAGAAGGCTTATCGGAAGCTCGCCCGGCAGCACCACCCGGATACGAATTCAGGTGACGCTGCCTCGGAGAAGAAGTTCAAGGACATCTCCGAGGCATATTCCGTGTTGTCGGACCCTGATGAACGTCAGCAGTATGACGCCATCCGGGCCATGGGTGGCGGAGCGCGCTTCGCCCCGCACGGTGCCGGGAGTACCGCGAACGGCGGTTTCGAGGACCTCTTCGGCGGGCTGTTCACCGGCGGCGGAGGGCGCCATTCCGGCGGTTTCAGCACGGCCGGCGGCGTCCCGCCCGAATTTGCGGACCTGTTCGGCGGCGGCTTCGGCGGGGCCGGCGGGCCTGCCGGGTACCAGCGTGCGCCGCAGAAGGGCGCGGACCGCACGGCGACCACCAGCATCTCCTTCGCCGGATCCATCCGCGGCACCACCATCGGCCTGCGCGAGCCAGACGGCGAAGTCATCGACGTCCGCGTGCCCGCCGGCATCAAGGACGGCCAGCGGGTCCGTGTCCGCGGCAAGGGCCAGTACGGTCCTGCCGGCAACGGCGACCTCATGGTGACGGTCAACGTCAAGCCGCACAATTTCTACACGCGCGACGGCGACAACCTCCGCATCCACGTGCCGGTCACCTTCCCGGAAGCCGCTTTGGGCGCCGACATCGAGGTCCCCACCATCGACGGCGAGCATGTCAGGGTCCGGGTGCCCGCGGGGACGCCGTCCGGGCGCACCCTCCGGGTCAAAGGCCGCGGCGTCAAAACGTCCAAGGGCGAGGGCGACCTGCTGGTGACGATCGACGTCGCCGTTCCGAAGAACCTGAGCAAGGAAGCCGAGGAGGCGGTGAAGGCGTTTGCCGCCGCCACCGCCGGCGCGGATGTCCGTGAGGGCCTGGCAGCCAAGGCCCGGCTGTAGAAACGGGCGCCGGCCGTGGACATCAACTTCGATCAGCCGATTTTCGTCATTTCAGTGGCGGCCGAGCTGGCAGACATGCATCCGCAGACGCTGCGGCAGTACGACCGGCTGGGCATCGTCAAGCCCAGCCGTGCGCCGGGTAAATCCCGCCGGTATTCCCAACGGGACGTGAACATGCTCCGCGAGGTGCAGCGCCTGTCCCACGAGGGGGTCTCCCTCGAGGGCATCAAGCGCATCCTCGAACTGGAGAACCAGGTGGCCGCGCTGCAGCGCCGGGTCGGCGAACTGACGGAGCAACTGGGCCGGCGTCGTGATTCGCTCGACTCCAGGATCTTTGCCGCCGGAGCAGCCGGCGACGTCGTCAGCCTCGCCCGTGGGCAGCGCCCCCGGCCGCGCTCCCAGGCCGTGGTGGTTTGGCGCCCGCGCAGCGGCCAGTGAGCGGCGCCGAAGGGGTCCAGGCCTAGGACGCCGGCATCCCGCGTGCCACAATGGGCACGGACCGGGCCCGGAGCAGCGCCTCGGCCCGGGCAGGAGGGATGCGCGGTGATGGCCTACATCAGGGACTTCGGGCAGCTCGGGCGCGGGGATGTCGGGCTGGCCGGCGGAAAGGGTGCCAACCTTGGCGAGCTGGCCCGGGCAGGGTTTCCCGTGCCGCCCGGCTTCGTGCTGACCACCGCAGCGTATGCGGACTTCGTCGAGTCCAACGGCCTCGCCCCGCGGATTCTCGAACTCGCCACGCTTCCTCCCGGTGCACACGGGACCGACTACGATGGGGCCGCCCGGCGGATCCGCGCGCTGTTCACCGGGGGCGTGATGCCGAAGGAGATCGCCCGCGAGCTGCGCGAGGCGTACAGCGGGCTCGCCCGGGGGACTGCCGCGCCCGGCGACGGCGGCGGTGCGGACGTGCCGGTGGCCGTGAGGTCCTCTGCCACCGCCGAGGACTTGGCCTCGGCCAGCTTCGCGGGGCAGCAGGACACCTACTTGAACATCCGGGGCGCCGATGACGTCACGGCGGCGGTCATAGACTGCTGGGCGTCCCTGTGGAATGCGCGCGCCATGGCTTACCGCTCCCGTGAGGGGCTCGATCCCGCCACGGTTCGCCTCGCGGTGGTGGTACAGCGGATGGTCGAGTCGGACGCCGCCGGCGTCATGTTCACCGCCAACCCTTCCAACGGCCGCCGCGACCAGGTGGTGATCAGTGCCGCCTGGGGCCTGGGCGAGTCGGTGGTCAGCGGTGCCGTCACCACCGACGACGTCGTGCTGGACCCCGCTTCGGGCCGCGTGGAGTCGCGGAGCACCGCGGACAAGGACGTCATGACCGCCTACGCGGACAATGGCACGAGGGAGCAGCCGGTTCCTGAGCGGCAGCGCCGCCAGCCGGTCCTGGATGACGCTGCGGCGGCCGCGCTGGCACGGCAGGGAGTAGCCATCGCGGAACATTTCGGCTCGCCGCAGGACATCGAATGGGCGCGTTCGGCCGGTGAGTTCTTCATTGTGCAGTCCCGCCCGGTCACCGCGCTGCCCGAACCCTCGGCCGAGGCCCCGACGGAATGGCCGTTGCCATTCCCGAAGGGCATGTACTTCCGGGCGAGCATTGTGGAGCAGCTGCCCGACCCGCTCTCACCCTTGTTCGCCGACCTCATCGACGGCTCGGTGACGCGGTCGATCAGGGCCCTGCTGTCCGAGGCCGTGGGCAGCGACGTGGTCCGGGAGGGCGACGTCTCCCTGCCCACGATCAACGGCTACGCCTATTACTACTACAGCTCCAGCGGAATGTGGCGCGTGATGGGCAAGTCCCTGACCGCGATGGGTGCCCTCGCCCGCGGCCAGGCGCACATGGGCATCAAGGGGTGGCGGGACCATTCCCACCCCCGCTACCGCGGGCTGGTGCGGCGCTGGGCCGCCAAACCGCTGGAGGACCTTCCCTCCTCCGAGGTGCTGGGCGGGATCTCCGAGCTGCTGGACGCCGGAACCGCCTATTACACGGCGGTGCAGTCCGTCATCCCCATCGCAGCAACAAGCGAGATCATGTTCCGGTCGTTTTACGACCGGCTGGTCCGCCGTGCCGGCGACCCGCCCGGGCAGACCTTCCTGCTCGGGTACGACAGCGAGCCCATCCGTGCCGAGAAGTCACTGTTCGACCTGGCGGCCTGGACCCGCGGACATCCGGAACTGGCCGCAGCCCTAGCCTCCGGACCGGCCGGATCCATTGCCGCGTCCGTGCGGACTGGGGAGCGGCCAGCGGGCGTGGACGCGGGGGAGTGGGAACAGTGGCGGACGCGCTTCCAGCGGCATCTGGACCGGTTCGGGCATGCCGTGTACAACCTTGACTTCGTCAACCCGGTGCCCGCCGACGATCCTTCGGCCCTGCTGGAAACCCTGAAGTTCTTCCTGCGCGGCGAGGGCCACGACCCGCATGAGCGCCAGCAGCATTCGGCCGGCCGCCGGGAGGACCAGAGCCGGGCGATCAGCGCAAGGCTTGACCCCGTCCGCCGCGCCGCGTTCACCCGGCTGCTGCGCTGGGCGCAAAGGGCGGCGCCCGTCCGTGAAGATGCGCTAGCCGACGTCGGCCTGGCGTGGCCGCTGATGCGGAGGATGCTGCTGGAGCTAGGCCGGCGGCTGGTCGACTCCGGCATCATCGCCGACCCCGCCGACGTCTTCTGGCTCCGGCTCGACGAGTTGCGCAACGCCATCGAGTTCGGCCTTGCCACACCGGGTGCATCCATCACCGGCGCCGAACGGCCGGTGCGGGCCGATGCCGTGGAGCAGCGCAAGATGCTGTGGCGCGGGCAGCGGAAGGCCGCCGCGCCGCAACTCCTGCCCGAAAGCCGATGGATGGAACGGGCGTTCGGAAGCATGATGCCGGCCCGCTCCCAGGACCAGCGCGGCGACACCTTCTCGGGAGTCGGCGCCAGTTCCGGGCAGGTGACCGCACCGGCGCGCGTCCTCGGCGGCCCCGAGGACTTCGCCAGCATGCGGCCGGGGGAGGTCTTGGTCGCCCGCATGACGACGCCGGCGTGGACGCCGCTGTTCGCCATGGCCGCCGGCGTGGTCACCGACGTGGGCGGCCCGCTGAGCCACAGCTCGATCGTCGCCCGGGAATACGGCATCCCCGCCGTTCTCGGCACCGGCGTGGCCACCCAGCGTCTCGCGAGCGGACAGCAGGTGAGGGTCGACGGCGATGCGGGCACGGTCACGGTAGAACGCGCCGAGGCGTGACACGGGCAGAGGGAGGCGCCTGTATCCCTCTGTGTCAGCCCGGGGTAAGGACGCAGAACTCGTTACCCTCCGGGTCGGCGAGGCACACCCACGGCACATCGCCCTGGCCGACGTCGGCGTCAGTGGCGCCCAGAGCGCGCAGCCTGGCCACCTCTGCCGCTTGATCGTCACCGGGATACGGCCTCAGGTCGAGGTGGATACGGTTCCACACGGTCTCCTCGCCGGACGTACGAAGGAGTTCCAGATACGGCCCGACATCCTCGGCCGAACGCAGCCTCGCATGATCGTCGGTCACCTCGTGCAGCGTCCAGTCCGTAGCCTCGCTCCAGAACCGGGCCATGGCCCGCGGATCCGTGCAGTTGACCACCACCGTCGCGATCGGCCCGGTGTCCCGGTAGATCTCCCGGGGTTCCAGCACACAGAACACATTGCCCTCCGGGTCGGCCAGGACGGTCCACGGCACATCACCCTGGCCCACATCTGCTGGCGTCGCACCGAGCTCCAACAGGCGCGCCACCAGCTCCGCTTGATGGGCCGCAGAGGTGGTGGCTAGATCGAGGTGCGCGCGGTACTTCACTGTCTCGGGGTCCGGAACGGTGACGACGTCGACGCAGACGGCGGTGGGGTCCGGCCAGGCGAAGCCCACGGGCTCAACATTGGTCACACCGGGACCCTCGCTGGACACACCCCAGCCGAGCGCCTCCGCCCAAAACCTGCCGAGCGCTGAGTCATCCCGGGCCTTGAAATTCACCTGGACAAGTCGCAGTGCCATACCGCCTGACCCTATACCAGGTCACACCCGATGGGCGAGGCACTCCCTAGCGCAGGGTGGCCGGCGTGAGCGGCCGGACGTGGGTGCCGTCCAGCCAGGCTGTCACATCCTCGAACGCGCCGCCGAAGAATGCCCGGTAGCTCTCCCGCGTGACATAGCCAAGGTGGGGCGTCAGGAGTGTTCGCGGCGCGTCCAGGAGCGGGTGGCCCGGCGGCAGCGGTTCCTGGTCGAAGACATCCAGCGCGGTGCCGCGGATCCAGCCTTTCCGCAGCGCCGTGACAAGTGCCTGCTGGTCAACGAGGGGCCCTCGGGCGGTGTTCACCAGGACGCCGTCGGGGCCCAGGAGCCGCAACTCCCGTTCGCCGACCGTCCCCTCGGAACGCGCCGACAGGCGCAGATGCAGGGACACGACGTCGGACTTCTGGAAGAGCTCATCCTTGGTGACTTTGCGCGCGCCGGCCGCGGCGGCGGTCTCTTCCGTGAGGTTCTGGCTCCACGCAAGCACGTCCATCCCGAAGGCGCGGCCGTAGGCGGCGATGCGCTGGCCGATCTTGCCGAGGCCAACGATTCCGAGCGTCTTGCCGGACAGCTCGAAGCCGACCGTCCGCTGCCAGCCGCCTGCACGCAGCGTGTTCTCCTCCGCGGTGATGTGCCGGGCGAAAGCCAGGAGTAGCGCCCAGGTCAGTTCGGGGGCTGCGGTGGGTGAGCCGCCGGTTCCGCACACCGTGACGCCGTGGTCGGTGGCGGCCTGCAGATCGATCGAGGCGTTCGCGGCGCCGGTGGTCACCAGCAGTTTCAGCCGGGGCAGCTGCTCGATGACGGGGCGGGGAAAGGGCGTGCGTTCCCGCATCGCGATGATGATGTCGAAGTCCGCCAACGCCGCCACCACGTCGGCTTCGGAGGCGAAATGCCGGCCGAATACGGTGACGGCGACCCCCCGCTGTTCCAGGGAGCTCCACGGGGCGAAGTCCTCCGCGACTCCTTGGTAGTCGTCCAGAATGGCGAGGCGGTGCTGGTTCATGGCTTTACGCTACCGGACGGCTTTCCTGACGGCCGCAGGGCTCAGGACCTGCGGGGCTGGCCGGGGCTGCGGGTGCGACCCGGGCCGGCACTGTGCCTCCGGGCGCGGCGGAAGAGCGTCGCGCCGTCGCCGTGCAGAAAGAGTGCACGTCCCTGTCCGCCATCCTGAATGATCCAGATGACGCTGCCGTCCGGAGCCCGCATGTCAATCCGGCCGGAGGCGACGCGTCCCTGGCGGTGGATTTCCACCTTGTCACCGGGGGAGAGCGTGGCCCAGTTGGCTATGGGTTCCGGGGACAGCCTTCCTGCGGCGGCGCGGGCATCGGGGGTGCAGACAGTCATGGTGGTCCTTTCAACGTGCGGATGGTGCAGACCGGGGGCCCGGAATCCCAACGGGTCCGGACCCCCGGTCTGCGACGTTCTGGATTGGTGCGTGATTAAGCGCCGGCCTTGACCGCCAGCACGGGGCAGGACGCTTCGAGCAGGATCTGCTGCGCCGTGCTGCCCATGATCAGCTTCCCTACGGGAGTGCGCTTCCGAAGGCCGATGACGATCAGGTCGGCCTGGTATTCCTCCGCGGCATCGAGCACCTCGTTGGCTGCGTCGTTTCCGCGGACCGGCTGGAGGACGAGGTGCTCCACGCCCTCCTTCTCCAGCCGCTGGGTGACCGCTGTGAGGTCCTCGGCCTGGACGTAGCGCTTGTCCACCAGTGCGTCGCCGCGGGAGGAATTGACGATGACGAGCCGGCTTTGGTTTTTCTGGGCCTCACTGATCGCCCGGTTGAGGGCGGCTGCCCCCTCAGGCGTGGGAACGTAGCCGACGATGATGCTCACGATTTCTCCTGTCCATGGTTGGCGGGCGTGGCGTCTGACGCCGTCGGACCGTCCGCCGGCGGACGGTCCGCCGTCGAACCGGCTGCTGCGGGGCCGCCGGCGACTGTGCCGCCCGCAACCGCCGCGGCGGTGCGGGGGCGGGCACGGCGCCATGCCTTGAACAGCAGCGGCCAGAGCAGGACGAGGGCCACGATGATGTAGACGACGATGGCGATCGGTTCGCTCCAGAGGCCGGAGACGTCGCCGGCGCTCAGCTGCAGCGTCTGGCGCAGCTGCTTTTCAAGGCGCGGTCCGAGGATCACGCCGAGGATGAGCGGCAGGACGGGCAGTCCGTAGCGGCGCATCATGAAGCCCAGCGTGCCCAGAACCAGCAGGATCACCAGGTCGAACGCCTGCAGGTTGACCGAGTAGGCACCCAGCGTGGCGAAGAACAGGATGCCCGCGTACAGGTACGGGCGCGGCAGCCGGAGCAGCTTCGCCCAGACCGGTGCCAGTGGAAGGTTCACCAGCAGCAGCAGGAAGTTGCCAATGAACAGGCTGGCGATCAGCGCCCAGACCAGCGGCCCCTCGTTTTCGAACAGGAGGGGTCCGGGCTGGATGCCGAACTGGACGAAGGCGGCGAGCATGACGGCGGCGGTGGCGTTCGTCGGCAGGCCGAGGGCCAGCATCGGGGTCAGGGTGCCCGCCGCCGCGGCGTTGTTGGCCGCTTCCGGACCGGCCACA
Source organism: Arthrobacter pascens (assembly GCF_017052465.1). Taxonomy (GTDB): domain Bacteria; phylum Actinomycetota; class Actinomycetes; order Actinomycetales; family Micrococcaceae; genus Arthrobacter; species Arthrobacter pascens. The sequence continues at coordinate 2,674 of NZ_JAFHKT010000127.1, read as the reverse complement.
CCTTCGATGGCGCCCTTGCCGAACTCCTCGGGGTGCTTGGTGAGCCGCTTCTCCGTCACGTAGGAGAGGAAGGTGGGGATTTCGGCGCCGCCCGCCGGCAGCGCTCCGAAGGGGAAGCCGTAGGCGGTGCCGCGCAGCCACGGCTTCCAGGACCGCTTCCAGTCCTGCTTGCCCATGAAGGGCCGGCCCACGGGGATGATCTGCAGCGGTGTGCGGCGCAGGTGCGCTGCTACCCACAGGGCTTCACCGACGGCGAAGATCGCCACGGCGACGACGACGACGTCGAGGCCGTCAGCGAGCAGCGGCAGGCCGAAGGTGAGGCGGGCCTGGCCGGACACGATGTCAAGGCCGACGAGGCCGATCGCCAGCCCCAGGCCGAGGGACGCGAAGCCGCGCAGCCGGGACGAGCCCAGGACGGCGGTGACGGCCAGCAGGGCCAGGACCATGATGGCGAAGTAGCTGGGCGAGCCAAGGCTCACCGCGAACTGAACGACGATCGGTGCGAAGACCACCAGGAGGGCCGTGCCGATGGTGCCGGCGACGAACGAGCCGATGGCCGCCGTCGCCAATGCCTGGGCTGCCTTGCCGGCCTTGGCCATCAGGTTGCCCTCAATCGCGGTGATCACGGAGGACGATTCGCCCGGGGTGTTGAGGAGGATCGATGTGGTGGAACCGCCGAACATGCCGCCGTAGTAGATGCCGGCGAACATGATGAAGGCGCTCGTCGGTTCGAGGACCGAGGTGACCGGGAGCAGCAGCGCCACGGTCATGGCCGGCCCGATGCCGGGAAGGACGCCGACGGCGGTGCCCAGGAGGACGCCGATCAGGGCGTACAGGAGGTTCATGGGAGTCAGCGCCGTCGCGAACCCGTCCATGAGTGAGGACAGGATGTCCATCTAGAGAATCCCTTCAAGGAGCCCGGCGGGGAGAGCGATGCCCAGACCGAGGTAGAAGCCGTAGAAGGTCAGGAGCGCCAGGGCCAGGGAGATGAGTCCGTCGCGGACGTAGTGGCGGCTTCCCAGCGCCCAGACACTGCCCCAGAAGAGCACGGTTCCGGAGATGACCCAGCCGGCCCAGTCGATCAGCAGGATGTTGGCGATGAAGGCGAGAGCAAGCGGGAGGACGGTCTTCCAATCGCTCGGGTGGCTCAGATCGACGTCCTCGCCGGCCTCTGCGTCGGCGTGGCCGCCGCGCACGACATTTACTGCCAGCATCACGGCGCAGACCAGCAGGAGTGCTCCCACAATGACGGGCAGGGCCTTGGGGCCCACCGGGTCTGACTGGGAGTAGGGCACGACCAGGCGCACGGCGTCGAAGAGGACGAAGGCGCCGACCGCCCCGAGCAGGGCTGCGACGCCCAGCTCGGAGCGGCCTTTGAGGCGGGAGGACAAGGAGGTCACGCCAGGCCGAGCTTCGTCAGGACATCGGCGACGCGCTTGTCCTGGTCCGTGAGGAAGGACTTGAATTCGTCGCCGGTGGCGAACGCGTCGGTCCAGCCGCGCGCCTTCAGGGTTTCCTTCCAGGACGCCGACTCGTGCATCTTGGTCAGCGTGGCAATCAGCGCGTCACGGTCGGCATCGCTGATGCCCGGAGGGGCGACGATGCCGCGCCAGTTGGTGAAGACCAGGTCGATGTTGGATTCCTTGAGCGTGGGGGCGTCGACTCCTTCAAGCCGGTTCTCACCGCTGGTTGCCAGGACGCGGATGGATCCGGACTTGATCTGTTGAATGAACTCGCCCGCTCCGGAGGCCGCGAAGCCCAGCTTGTTGCCGAGGATGGCCGGAAGCAGGTCCCCGCCGCCGTCGTAGGAGACGAAGTTGACCTTGGTGGCGTCGATGCCCACGGCACCTGCGAGCTGCATCGGCAGGAGGTGGTCCGGTCCGCCCGGGGAGGAGCCGCCGCCGACGCTGACTTTGGATGGGTCCGCCTTCCAGGCAGCCACAAGATCGTCAATGGTCTTGTACGGGGAATCCTTGGAAACCATGATGGCGCCCGGCTCTTCGATGAGCTTCGCAAGCGGAGTGGTCTCGGTCAGCTTCGACTCGGACTTGTTGGTGTAGCTGGCTCCGACGACGCCGAGGCCCATCAGCATGGTCAGGTCGCCGTTGCCCTTTTCGTTGACTACGCGGGCCAGTCCGACGGTGCCGCCAGCGCCGGCCAGGTTGAAGACCTCGGGGTTGGTGGCGAGTTTCTCATCTTCGAGAACCTTTGCCGCGGCGCGTGCCGTGGTGTCGTAGCCGCCGCCGGCGGTGTTGGGCACCATGATGCGCAGCCCGGTGAGGGGTCCGCTGCTTGCTCCGGTGGTGGAGGGGCCGCCCTCAGTCTTGCCTGTCGCCCCGCAGCCGGTGGCCATCAGGGCGATGCCTGCCGCAACTGCTGCCACGCGTAATGCGCTGAATCCGCGCATGTTGTTCCTCTTCTCGTTTGGTCCGTTTGAGCGGTGTTCTCCGATGTTAGGGCCGAAAGTGACGCGGCTCACTCTTGTGTAACCAGAGAACGTTAAGTTCATTGCGTTCACGTTGCAGGGGGCTCACGGGGGGTGCCTCTATGGTTTTCGTCAAGCGGCTGAGGGTAGGTTCCGTGGCTCAGGTTCTTGGTAGAGGGTTCCGTCTCGGAGCATGGCGAAGAGTACGTCTGAGCGGCGTCTGGCGAGGGCGATGAGGGCTTGGTTGTG
>NZ_JAFHKT010000126.1 GCF_017052465.1 Arthrobacter pascens | reverse complement strand
GACTTCTGCCAGATCGACACCGGCAAGCCCTCCCCTGTCGACATGTTCGAGCCCACCAAGGTGGCCCGTTCGGTGCAGGCGATGCAGCTGCGCTACGCCACCGTGACCGGCGTGGCCCGTGACGACCTCGAAGACGAAGGCGTCTGGCTGTACGCGGAGACCGTCCGCAAGATCCACGAGCTCAACCCGGGCACCGGCGTCGAGCTCCTCATTCCCGACTTTTCCGGCAAGCCCGAACACATCGCCGCGATCTGCGACTCCAAGCCCGAGGTCTTCGCCCACAACGTCGAAACCGTGCCGCGCATCTTCAAGCGGATCCGTCCGGCCTTCCGCTACGAGCGGTCCCTGGACGTCATCACGCAGGGCCGCAAGCTGGGCATGGTCACCAAGTCCAACCTGATCCTGGGCATGGGTGAGACCCGCGAAGAGATCTCAGAGGCCCTGCGGGACCTGCACGACGCCGGCTGCGACCTGATCACCATCACCCAGTACCTGCGCCCCTCCGAACGGCACCTTCCGGTGGACCGCTGGGTCAAGCCGCAGGAATTTGTCGACCTCGCCACCGAGGCCGAGGAAATCGGTTTCCTCGGCGTCATGAGCGGTCCGCTGGTGCGCTCCTCGTACCGTGCCGGCCGGCTCTGGGCCACCGCGATGCGCAAGAAGGGCTGGGAAATCCCTGCCGAGCTGGCGCACATCGAGAGCTCGGGAAGCACCCGCCAGGAAGCCAGCTCGCTGCTGGCGGCGCACTCCTAGCACGTCTGTCTGTCTGAGCCAAAGGGCCGGATGCCGGGTCGTCCGGCCGTCCGGCCCTTTGTCGTAAATCACGTAGAATTAAGGCACTATGGCGAAATCCCCTGATTCCAGCAACAACACTCCGTCAGCTGACGCCCCCAAGCGTGGGCTCTTCTCGCGCAAGCCCAAGGCAGCAAAGGTCAAGAAGCCAAGCCGGCTGAAGCAGATCGGCGAAGTCTTCAACATGACCCGCCGCCACGACCCCATGGTTCCGTGGCTCATGCTGCTGGCCTTCCTGGGCGTCGTAGCCGTCAGCCTCATCGTTGGCTTGTTGCTGGAGAACTGGATCACCGGCCTGATCATCGGCATCCCGCTGGGCTTCCTCGCGGCCACGTTCATCCTGTCCCGCCGCGCCGAACGTGCGGCGTTCGCCCAGATTGAGAACCAGCCCGGCGCCTCCGGGGCTGCCCTCAGCACGCTCAAGCGCGGCTGGATCACCGAGGAGCAGCCGGTGGCGGTCAACCCGCGCACCCAGGACGCCGTGTTCCGCGCCATCGGCCGTCCCGGCGTCGTGCTTGTCAGCGAGGGCCCCACGCACCGCGTGAAGCCGCTGCTGGATGCCGAGCGCAAGAAGCTCGCCCGGATCCTGCCCAACGTGACCATCCACGTCATCGAGAGCGGCAAGGGCGAAGGCCAGACCCCCATCAGCCAGGTTGCGAAGAAGATGAACAAGCTGAACAAGGAGCTCACCAAGATCGAGGTGAGTGCCGTTTCCAAGCGCATCTCGTCACTCGGCAACCGGCTCCCCATCCCCAAGGGCATCGACCCTTACAAGGCCCGCCCCCAGCGCGGACGCTAAACTTCCTGATCCGCCCCGGCGGCCGGACTTCCCTCCGGCTGCCGGGGCGATTTCATGTGTGTCCCGCCCCACTAAACGCCACTCGCTGAATACGACTTTGCCGAACCACGATTTGCCGAACCACGACATGATGCCGGAGACCCTGTGAAAATACCGTCAAGAAGCACCGTCATTGGCATCTTTCGGATGCTCGCCCTCGCCGAGGCCCTGAGCTGGGCAGCACTGCTGACTGGCATGTACTTCAAGTGGATCGCCAAGACCTCCGAGCTTGGCGTGGAAATCGCCGGGCCGATCCACGGGGCCCTGTTCATCGCCTACGGCGTCACGGCCCTGGCCCTGTGGCGCCTGCAGCGCTGGCCGTTCCTGGCGGCGCTGTTCGCCGGCCTCTCTGCCGTGCTGCCCTTCGCCACGGTGCTGTTTGAACGCTGGGCGGGAAACCGCGGCTACCTGAGCGCAGCAGGCACGACGGCGGAAGGAACGGCAGAGCGGACCATCCGGGAGCCAGCCCAGGAAGAAACCGCCGACGCCTAGCGGCATCCGCCCCGGCTTTACCTGCGGATCAGGACGGTCTTCATGGCCTTGTCATGAAGACCCCGCTGGTCCGGGTCAAAGATCACGGCGGGAATCACCAGGCACAGCAGCAGGGTGCGGACCAAGGCCGCGATCGGGCCTGCAGGGCCACCGCCAAGCCTGATCACGTGGATGCCCACGGCGCGGTGGCCAATGCTGTAGCCGAGGGTGCCAATCAGCAGGGCCTGTTCCGCGGCGAATACGGCGAGCGTGGCCCAGGAGTCGCCCGAAAAAAGGAAGTTGCTGATCAGCAGGGCCAGCGTCCAGTCGATGATGATCGCCACGATCCGCCGCCCGGCCCGCGCGATGGACCCCGGACCCGATTCCGGCAGGCCCAGGCGTTCCCCCGGGTACTTCGAAATGCCGGAGGTGTCCGGCCCGGTCAGCCAGGAGCCAATGTCTCTGCGATCTACCACCGTCCAAGTTTACCGGGTTTACTGGACCGACCAGCAGGCGCGGACCGCTCAGAGTATGGATGCGGATGGACCACAGTGTGGACACCGTATAGCGTTTACATATCAGGGGGTTATGTAACCTGCCGGAAACAAAGCTGACACGGACGGGAAACCCCTTGTCCCTAGGGTGGTAACAGTTGCTAGCGAGCTGCCGGCGGGGGCACTTTTTTGTGTTTTCGCGCTGTCAGACTGCGCCGGCCCACGATTGCGCTGGACCACATTGGCTTCCAGCCAGTTAATACATATGCGTAAGGAGCATAGATGTTCAAGACTGCGGACGAAGTCCTCAAGTTCATCAAAGACGAAGATATCAAGTTCGTCGATATCCGCTTCACTGACCTTCCTGGCGTGCAGCAGCACTTCAACGTGCCGGCCAAGAGCGTGGACGCTGATTTCTTCGTCAATGGCCAGCTCTTCGACGGATCTTCCATCCGTGGCTTCCAGGGCATTGCCGAGTCGGACATGCAGCTCATCCCGGATGTCACCACCGCGTTCCTGGACACGTTCCGCATGGAGAAGACCCTTGCACTGAACTTCTCCATCGTGAACCCCCGCACCGGCGACCCTTACCACCGCGACCCCCGCGGCGTGGCCGAGAAGGCTGAGGCCTACCTCGCCTCCACCGGCATCGCAGACACCGCCTTCTTCGCTCCCGAAGCCGAATTCTTCGTCTTCGACAACGTCCAGTACCAGTCCTCCCCGCAGGGCAGCTTCTACAAGATCGATTCCGAAGAAGCACACTGGAACACCGGCCGCGAAGAAGAAGGCGGAAACCTGGGCTACAAGACCCCCGTCAAGGGCGGCTACTTCCCGGTTTCCCCGACGGACAAGCAGGCAGACCTGCGCGACGCCATGTGTGTCGCCCTGGACGAAGCCGGCCTTGAGGTCGAGCGCAGCCACCACGAAGTCGGCTCCGCCGGCCAGGCTGAGATCAACTACAAGTTCACCACGCTGACCCACGCGGCCGATGACCTGCAGAAGTTCAAGTACGTCATCAAGAACACCGCTGACGCCTGGGGCAAGTCGGTCACCTTCATGCCGAAGCCGGTCTTCGGCGACAACGGCTCGGGCATGCACTGCCACCAGTCGCTGTGGAACGGCGGCGAGCCGCTGTTCTATGACGAAAAGGGCTACGCCGGCCTGTCCGACACGGCCCGCTGGTACATCGGCGGCCTGCTGAAGCACTCCTCGGCTGTGCTCGCGTTCACCAACCCGACGGTGAACTCCTACCGCCGCCTGGTCAAGGGCTTCGAGGCTCCGGTCAACATGGTTTACTCGCAGGGCAACCGCTCCGCCGGTATCCGTATCCCGATCACGGGTTCCAACCCGAAGGCCAAGCGAATCGAGTTCCGCGCTCCGGACCCCTCCTCCAACCCGTACCTGGCGTTCGCTGCCCAGCTGATGGCCGGCATTGACGGAATCCGCAACCGCATTGAGCCGCCGGCACCGATCGACAAGGACCTCTACGAGCTCCCCGCCGAGGAAGCCAAGGACATCCCCAAGGCTCCGGGCACGCTCGAGGAAGCCCTGGAGGCGCTCCGCGAGGACAACGAATTCCTGCAGGCCGGGGGCGTGTTCACCCAGGACCTGATCGACACCTGGATCGAGTACAAGTACGAGAACGAGATCCGCCCGCTGTCGCTGCGCCCGAACCCGTACGAGTTCGAGCTCTACTACGGCGTCTAGCCACATCACAGGACTAAACCGGGTTTAGTCCGCAGAGAGTCCGCACGAGCTGCCAGCACTTCCGCAACGGCAGCTCGTGCGGACTCTTCTTTGTCTGGCCACATACGCCCGGACGTGTCCAGTGTGGTGAGGGGCAACGTGTCCCGCCGGCTTCTGTGTCCGTTGCTGGTAGGGTCTGCGCATGGATGAAAACTTGGGGAAGTTCATCGACGATTTTGCCCAGCTGGTCCAGCTTGCGCAGTCCGGCCAGCACCGGGTGCAGGCAGGAACGCAGCTGCTGACCACTCTCACTGAACACCTGGGGGTGCCCGCGGAAACGCTGTCCGTGGTGGTGGAGGAGATACCCCCGCACCGGTTCGTGGATGCTGACATCCTGATGGCCGAACTTGCGGCCGAGAGCGGGGACGTCCGGCTAGTGGGCATTGGCGGCGGGGACCAGCGCCACCACCAGTCACTGAGCGATATGCTTCAACAGTCCCAGTTCTTCCCGCAGTTCCCACTGTCGCAGCCCGACTATAAGAACCTGGCCGTCGGGCCCGATGATCAGCGCCAGGTCGTGGCCATGGGCCTGTGGCTTTTCGGACACGGAGGCCGTCCAGTGGCCGTGTGCCAGCGGGAGGCGAATCCGCGGTTTGGGCGGCAGACGGCTTCCCTCGAGGTCCTCGCAGGAGATACCGGCAGTGCGGCGGAGTTCCTCTCCGAGTTTCGCCGGAGAATGCAGCACCGGAGCGTCCTGAAGGGCCAGATCATCTCGCTGGTTATGGGCGAGTACGGTCCCAGCGCCGCAGGCGTCACCTTCCATGCCCGGCCTTCCCTGGCGGCGTCCGAAGTGATTCTGCCCGAAGGGTTGCTGCAGAAGGTGTCGGGCCATGCGCTGGGCATCGCCGAACACCGAGAGTCGCTCAGCCACTACGGGCAGCACCTCAAGCGGGGCATCCTTCTCTACGGCAAGCCGGGGACGGGCAAAACCCATACTGTGCGATATCTGCTGAGCCAGAGTGCAGGAACCACCGCCATACTCCTGTCGGGCGGGTCGCTTGCCAGAATCTCAGAGGCCGCCACCATGGCCCGAGCGCTCCAGCCCTCCATCGTCGTTCTTGAAGACTGTGACCTGATTGCCGAGGACCGGAGCTTCGGACACGGACCGCAACCGCTGCTGTTCGAAGTGCTGGATGCCATGGACGGCCTCGACAAGGATGCAGACGTGGCCTTCGTCCTCACCACCAACCGCGTGGACATGCTGGAACGTGCCCTGGCGCAACGTCCGGGTCGGGTTGATCTGGCCGTCGAGATCCCGCTCCCGGCATTGAGGGAGCGCATCAGCCTCGTGAAACTCTACGCCCGCGGGATTCCCTTCAGCAGCGGCGCTGTTGAAGGTGCGGCATCCCGCACAGAAGGGACCACCGCCTCGTTTGCCCGCGAACTCGTCCGGCGGGCCGTGGTTGCTGCCGCCTTGGAAGGAGTTTCCGTCGATGATAGGCACCTCAGCACCGCTGTCGACGTACTGATGGACGACGGCGAGGCCCTTACCCGGAGCCTGCTGGGCAGCGGCGCGGGAGCCGGCTTCGAGAATCCAGGCTTCGGCGGTTTTGGTGCGCCAGGCTTCCCTGGACCCGGGTTCCCCGGGCCAGGCTTCCCACGTGCTTAGCGGCGCGCGCAGGCAGGCCACACGGCCGGTCACATTCCCCGGCAGGGCTCCTCCGCATACCGTCCCCAGAGCGAGTCGGAGCCGTTGCCGCCAAAGGATTCCCGGTCTGCCCACAGCGCTCGGCACAGGATGAGTGATTCCGCGAAACTTTGCCGCATGTAGGCCTCCCAGTCTGCGCGTTCAGAGGTGAAGGCCTGCATTCCCATCTGATATTTCAGGTGCGCGAAGTGATCAAGGATCCGGTGCGCCGTGGCTTCGGCCCTGGCGGCCAGTTGCTGTGCCTGCAGTTTTCCCGCAGCATTGTGGGCAGCCGCCGGGTCAGGGAGTTCCTGCCGACGCCAGAAGTATGGCTGAAGGTCGACATTGTCCACGAAGATCCTGTCGATCTCCTGCTGCTGGGCGTACAGGGAGGCCGCCGTGCTGCTTTCCAACGTGCTTCGGATGCCGACGTACTGGTAGGCCGCCGCGATGAGGGTGGCGGCCACACCGGCCCCGATGAGCAGCAACTCGGCCCGTCGTCGCTTCCTGGCTTGGCTGCTCTTCGCCAGTGCCCGGGCGTGGTCACCCTCCAGTTCCATTTCGCTGCTCCATGGTGGTCACACTGCGGAAGAGCACTGCCAAGACACAGCGTAAGCACCCGCCTTGACCAGCGCAACGGTCCAGCGCAACGGTCCACAGCTGCTGCTGTCCACAGCAGATTCATGCGGCAACGGGAGTCAGAACGCGGCGTACATGGTGCGCTGCGGACCGGAGTCACCGCCGAGGTACTGCCCGCGGTCCTCGAAGCCGGCCTTGCGGTAGGCGGCCAGGCCGTATCCGTTGCGTTCGTTGACGGAAAGTACGACGCCGGCCTGGCCGCCGCCGCGTCGCGCCGTGAGTTTGGCGGCGGTCGCCACAGCCGCCGCCGCGGCGGCCGGGCCGAGTCCCCTGCCTTGCCGCCGGCGGTCAATGAGGAAGCCGCGGAGCAGCCACACCGAGTCATCGTCCGGCCAGCCCGCCAGCGTGGCGGCGCCGGACTGGAGCGTCAGCACGCCGACGGCTTCGCCGTTTTCTTCGATGACGTAGGGCATCCGCGACTGTTCTTCGAGCCCGGTCAGCATCATCCGCAGCGGATCACCTACGAAGTCGTCCTGGCCGGTTCCCAGTTCCATCCGGGCCACCTCGCCCAGGTGTATGGCCTGTGCGTCCTCGTCGAGGTCCTTAAGGGAGATCAGCCATACGTGGGGAGGCATTTCCGGACGCTCTGGCGCTCTTCACGCTCCGGGCGTCGCCGCCGATTCGGCCTGCGGGCCCGCCGGGTCCATCCACATGACCTCCCAGAGGTGCCCGTCGGGGTCCTGGAAGCTTTGGCTGTACATGAAGCCGTAGTCCTGGGCCGGCTGGGACTCCGTGCCGCCGGCCGCGATGGCCTTGTTGTACATGTCGTCAACGCCGTCGCGGCTGTCGGCGGAGAAGGCCATGATCACTTCGCTGCTGCCTTTGGCATCGGCGACCTCCTTGGAGGTAAAGGTCTTGAAGAAGCCCTCCACCAGGAGCATCACGTAGGCGTCGTCATTGATGATCATGCAGGTGGCGTTCTCGTCGGTGTAGTCCGGGTTGAACTTGAACCCCAGCGCGGTGAAGAAGTCCACCGCTTTGTCGAGGTCCTTGACGGGGAGGTTTACGAAGATTTGGGTAGCCATGGGCCCAAACCTAGCACCCGGCCCAAGACGTGTCAGCCCTCCCCGGGCACGATAAAGCGCCGGCCTAGTGTCCGTAGAAGACCTTCTCGAAGACGGCCCTCGCGCGGCGGCTGACCCGCAGGTAGTTTTCCTCGAAGGCCGTCGCCATCCCTTCCTCGTAGCCGCACCAGCGTGCCACGGCTTCCAGGTCCCGCCTGGAGGAGGGCAGCAGGTCGGACGCCCGCCCTGTCCAGATCACGTTGGCGGAGCGGATGCGGCTGGCGAGCCGCCAGGCCTCGGCCAGCAGCCCGGCGTCGGCTGCCTCCAGAAGACCCAGAGCCGCTGCGGCTTCGAGCGCCTCAAGCGTCGACGTCGTCCGCAGTTCCAGGTGCCGCCCCGCGTGCTGCAGTTGGAGCAGCTGCACCAGCCATTCGACGTCGCTGAGTCCGCCGCGGCCGAGCTTGAGGTGCCGGGCGGGATCGGCACCGCGGGGCAGCCGCTCCGCTTCCACCCTCGCCTTGACGCGCCGGATCTCCCGGACGTCCGCCTCGGCCAGCGACTCCGGGTACCGGATCGGATTGATGAGCCTGAGGAAGTCATCAGCGAGCCTGTCATCACCCGCGATGGGCCTGGCGCGCAGGAGCGCCTGCGCCTCCCAGACCAGCGACCACCGGCGGTAGTACTCGGCGTACGATTCCAGAGATCTCACCATCGCCCCGCTCTTACCCTCGGGACGCAGGTCGGCATCCACGGCGAGCACCCGCTCGGCCATGATCGCGGGCCGCAGGGGCTGGGTGAGGAGGCTGGAGATGTGGCCCACGATCTTTGCCGCCTGCTGCTGGGCCTCATCGTCGGCATAGCCTGGCAGGGCACGGTGGACGTAGAGGACATCGGCATCGGAGCCGTAGCCGATCTCCCGGCCGCCCTGCCGGCCCATGGCCACGACGAGCACCGAAGTCTTCAGGGGGCCCGTCGCGGACACGATGTTCTCCGCAACGCGCAGCGCCCCGAGGATGGCCGCCCGGTCCGTTTCGGCCAAGGCCTCACCCACCTGGTCCTGGGCGAGCAGGCCGGCGCTGTCGGCAATGGCCACGCGCAGTATTTCCCGCCGCCGGATCAGCCGGATCAGTCGCATGGCGCTTTCCGGCTCAGCGTGGCGGGACATCTTGGACGCGATTTCCTGCCACTGGGCCTCGAAGCTGAGGGGCGTGAGCTCCTTATCGGTTCCCAGCCAGGCCACCGACTCCGGTGACACTTCCAGCAGGTCGGCGATGAGCCGCGAGTTGGACAGCATGTGGCAGAGCCGTTCCGCCGCCGCGGCGGAGTCCCGCAGCATGCCCAGGTACCAGTGGGTGGTGCCCAGGGCCTCGCTGATGCGGCGGAAGGCGAGCAAACCGGCGTCGGGATCCACGCCCTCCGCGAGCCAGCCCAACAGAATGGGCAGCAGCTGCCGCTGCAGGGCGGCGCGCCGGCTGACACCGGCAGTCAGGGCCTCGATGTGGCGCAGTGCCCCCTGCGGATCGCGGTAGCCGAGCGCGGCAAGCCGGCCCTGGGCTGCTTCCGGGGTCAGGCGGGCGTCCTCGCTGCTCAGTTTCGCGGCGGTGTTCAGCAGCGGGCGGTAGAAGATCCGGTCGTGCAGCTCGCGGACCGAGCGTTTCGTCTTGTGCCAGGCTGCCATCAGGGCGTCGGGATGCGGCCGGTCAGTGGAGAACGGGCCCAGCACGGCCTTGGCGAGGGCACGCTGCAACGGTTCCTTGACGGGCATCAGGTGGGTCCGCCGGAGCTGGAACAGCTGGATGCGGTGTTCGAGCAGCCGCAGGTACCGGTAGGCGTGGTCAAAGGCGGCGGCGTCCGCCCGGCCGATGTAGCCGCCCGCAGACAAGGCTGCGATGGCCGACGTCGTATCGCGGCGCCGGAGTGACTCATCGGATTTTCCGTGCACAAGCTGCAGGAGCTGCACCGTGAATTCCACGTCCCGCAGTCCGCCCCTGCCGAGCTTGATCTGGCGCTGCTCCTCAGCGGCCGGAATGTGCTCCGTCACGCGTCGGCGCATTGCCTGCACGGATTCAACAAACCCGTCCCGGCCCGCGGAAGACCACACCAGGGGCGACACGGCATCCTCGTACCGGGCGCCCAGCTCGGCGTCGCCGGCGATGGTCCGGGCCTTCAGGAGAGCCTGAAACTCCCAGCTCTCCGCCCACCGGGCGTAGTAGCTCCGGTGGGAGTCGAGCGTGCGGACCAGCGGACCGGACTTGCCCTCGGGCCGGAGGTTGGCGTCCACCTCCCACAGGCCGGGTTCGCGGGCCGGCGAGGAAATGGCGCGCGAGATGCCCGAGGCGAGTGCCGTGCCGATGCTGCTGGCCCTGGCGTCCTCCAGCTGCCCGGTTTCGACGACGTAGATGACATCGACGTCGGAGATGTAGTTCAGTTCGCGGGCACCGCACTTGCCCATGCCGATCACGGCGAGGCCGACGTCGGCAACCTCCTCGGGAGTGAACTGCGCCGCCGCCTCCGCCCGGGACACGGCCAAGGCGGCTTCGATGGCGGCTCCGGCGAGGTCGGCGAGTTCGGCGCCGACGGCAGGCATGAAGTCCAGCGGGTCCGCCGCGCAGAGGTCCTTCACGGCCAGATCGACCACGCCCCGCCGGTAGGCGGTTCGCAGCGCCTCGTAGGCTTCCGGGCCTGTTATCCCTGCAACCGGCCGCGCGGCGCCGGGGTCGGCGTGCACCGATTTCAGGAGGTGCCGGCGCAGCTCGGCCGCCTCCGCCTGCAGGGGTTCCGGGCTGGCGGTCACCTCGAAGGCATCGAGGTGCTCCGGGTGGCGGATGAGGAACTCCCCCAGCGCCTCGCTGGCGCCCAGGACGCGGTACAGCGGCTCGCTCGTGTCCGTATCCGCGGCCGCAAGCTTCCTCAGGTCGGGGTGTTTCTCGATCAGCCGGACCAGGGACTGCAGTGCCGCATCCGGGCTCGCGGCGAGCTGGAGCCCGGCGAACAGCACGTCCTGGTCGATGCCCTCGAGCTCGGGGGCGGCAAGGAACCTTTCCCCCTTCTCCAGATCACTGAAGCCGGCGGAAATGAGGCGGCGGGCCAGACTCAAGGCCGGGGCCTAAAGGATGCCGAGGTTGCGCTGCAGCTCATAGGCCGTCACCTGCAGGCGGTAGTCCTGCCATTCGGCCCGCTTGTTGCGCAGGAAGTGTTCGAACACCTGCTCGCCCAGGATCTGCGGCATAAGCTCGGAGTCCTCCATGCTGCGGATGGCGTCGTGCAGGCTCGCCGGCAGCGGATCGTGGCCCATCGCCCGGCGCTCCGCTGAGCTCAACGACCAGATGTCGTCCTCGGCGGCGGCCGGCAGCTGGTAGCCCTCTTCGATGCCCTTGAGCCCGGCACCCAGCAGCACCGCGTACGCCAGGTACGGGTTGGCCGCCGAGTCGATGCCGCGATATTCGATCCGGGCAGACTGTCCCTTGCCGGGCTTGTAGAGGGGGACCCGCACGAGTGCCGAGCGGTTGTTGTGGCCCCAGCTCAGGTAGCTCGGTGCTTCTCCCCCGCCCCAAAGGCGCTTGTAGGAGTTCACGAACTGGTTGGTCACAGCGGTGAATTCCGGGGCGTGCTTCAGGATGCCGGCGATGAACTGGCGGGCGGTCTCGGAGAGCTGGAATTCGGATCCGGCCTCGTAGAAGGCATTGGTGTCGCCCTCAAACAGGGAGAAGTGCGTGTGCATGCCGGAACCCGGATGCGCCGTGAACGGCTTCGGCATGAACGTGGCATACGTGCCCTGCTGCAGCGCCACTTCCTTGATCACAGTGCGGAACGTCATGATGTTGTCCGCGGTCTGCAGGGCGTCCGCGTAGCGGAGGTCGATTTCGTTCTGCCCGGGGCCTGCCTCGTGGTGGCTGAACTCCACGGAGATTCCTACGGACTCGAGCATGGTGACCGCCGTCCGGCGGAAGTCCTGGGCCACACCGCCCGGCACGTGGTCGAAGTAGCCGCCTTCATCCACGGGGATCGGCGAGCCGTCCGAGCCAAGCTCCTGGGACTTCAGGAGGTAAAACTCGATTTCGGGGTGCGTGTAGCACGTGAAGCCCATGTCCGCAGCCTTCGCCAGGGTGCGCTTGAGGACGTTGCGGGGATCCGCGGCCGAGGGTTCGCCGTCGGGCGTCAGGATGTCGCAGAACATCCTGGAGGTCTGCTCGGTTTCACCGCGCCACGGCAGGATCTGGAAGGTGGCCGGGTCAGGCTGGGCGAGCATGTCGGACTCGAACACGCGGGCCAGGCCCTCAATCGAGGAACCGTCGAAACCCAGGCCTTCCTCAAAGGCGCCTTCCACTTCAGCCGGCGCCAAGGCCACCGACTTGAGTGAGCCCACGACGTCGGTGAACCAGAGACGCACGAACCGTACGTCACGCTCTTCGATCGTGCGCAGGACAAACTCTTGCTGGCGGTCCATGAAGCCTCTTCTCCGGGTCAACGTTCATGCCACCAGGCCCTTGGTACTAGCCAGGCCGGCGGCAGCTCACGAATCACTTTACTAAGCAATCAGTCCTGATGCTGGCTCAGGTGCGGCGCGTAACACAGCGTTAACACGTGCTGTGGCCGGAAGCGGCCAGAATTCCACCGCACGGGCACCAGGCAGCGGGTTCTTGTGACCGGAAACACCCGTCCGGGGACAAGGCCCGGTAGCTAGTGCGCCGGGTCTCGGTTTACGCTCTTGCCTATGGCCTCCAGCAGCAGTCCCGATGCAAGCATGTCCTCGGAAGTACCCGCCCCCTACGGTAACGGCCCAGCGGCAGCGGCAGCGCCGTCGTCGGGAACTGCCCGGAAGCCCATAGCCAAAATCCGCACGCACCACCTTCAGCAGGCAAAAGCCAACGGCGAGCGTTTCGCGATGCTGACAGCCTATGAGCAGTACACCGCGGAGATCTTCGACCAGGCCGGCATCGAGGTGCTGCTGGTAGGAGATTCGGCCTCGAACAACGTTTTCGGCAATGAAACGAGCCTCCCCGTCACCGTTGACGAGCTGCTCCCGCTGTGCCGGGCGGTTGCGCGGTCGGCGAAGCGTGCCCTGGTGGTCGCGGACCTGCCGTTCGGCAGCTACGAGGTATCCCCGCAGCAGGCAGTCGCCACCGGTGTCCGCTTCCTGAAGGAAGGCCTCGCGCACGCCGTCAAAATCGAAGGCGGCAAGTTCTACGCGGAAACCGTCCGGGCCATGGTCCAGGCCGGGATACCGGTCATGGCACACATCGGCTTCACGCCCCAGAGCGAACACTCGCTGGGCGGCTACCGCGTCCAGGGCCGCGGGGACGACGCACAGCGGCTCATCGACGACGCCGTGGCGCTGGCCGGGGCCGGGGCGTTCAGCGTGCTCATGGAAATGGTGCCGGCCGAAACAGCGGCTGCGGTCGACGCCGCCGTCACCGTACCGACGATCGGCATCGGCGCAGGGAACGTGACCACCGGCCAGGTCCTCGTCTGGCAGGACATGGCAGGCCTGCGCGGAGGCAAAATGGCCAAATTCGTCAAGCAGTATGCGGACCTGCGCGCAACCCTCAGCGACGCGGCCAAGGCGTACGGCGACGACGTCCGGTCAGGCCACTTCCCCGGACCGGAACACTCGTTCTAGCCGGACGGCCCCCCGGGTCAGTCGTCGTCGTCCTTTTCCCACGCTTCATTGCGGGCGTGGACCTTCTCCATCGCATGCTCAGCTTCTTCCCTGGTCTTGTAGGGGCCGATGAGCTGGGTCCAGTCCGACAAGGCGTCCTCTTCCACCTCGTGGGTCTTAACGTTGTACCAGTACTCGGGCATCGATGTTCCTCGTTTCCGGTTCACGGCGAGGCAGGCCCCGGCGTGATGCACGTAACGTAAACCGCAACGTGGCCCGCCGGCCGCATTAATTTACATGCCAATCTGCCCTGCCTTATATGATCAATCTATGCCTTCCTTAGCCTCGACCGCACCCACCGGCACGCTGACCCCGGGATCAATCAGCCCGCAGCGGCAGGTGCCCGCATCCATCCCGCGGCCCGAGTACGTTGGCAAGGCCGGTCCGGCCAAGTTCACCGGCTCCGAAGTGAAGTCGGCCGAAACCATTGAGAAGATCCGGATCGCCGGAAAAATCGCGGCACAGGCCATCGTCGAGGTGGGAAAGCACATCGTTCCGGGGGTCACCACGGACGACCTGGACCGCGTCGGCCACGAATTCCTGCTGGACCACAACGCCTATCCCTCCACCCTCGGCTACCGGGGATTCCCCAAGTCGCTGTGCTCGTCGCTGAACGAAGTGATCTGCCACGGGATTCCGGACAGCACCGTGGTCCAGGACGGCGACATCCTCAACATCGACATCACGGCCTTCATCGGCGGAGTGCATGGGGACACGAACTACACCTTCCTCGTCGGGGACGTGGACGAGGAGTCTCGCCTGCTGGTGGAGCGGACCCAGGAATCGCTGAACCGCGCCATCAAGGCGGTGGCCCCGGGGCGCCAGATCAATGTGATCGGCCGCGCCATCGAATCCTATGCCAAGCGCTTCGGCTACGGCGTGGTCCGCGATTTTACCGGCCACGGCGTGGGGGAGGCCTTCCACACAGGCCTGATCATTCCGCACTACGACGCCGCGCCCGCCTACAACACTGTTATCGAAGCCGGTATGGTTTTCACCATCGAGCCCATGCTGACGCTGGGCACCATCGAATGGGACATGTGGGCAGACGACTGGACTGTAGTGACTCGCGACCGCAAGCGCACCGCACAGTTCGAACATACGCTGCTCGTCACCGAGTCCGGTGCCGAGATCCTCACCCTTCCCTGACACGGGCCTGTACCCGCCCCTGACTCCCCCGGCAAGCGACCCTTGCCCTGCCCGAGCCCACAACCCTGCCACGAACGGAATCCCATTGGCCAAGAAGGACGAAAAGACCCGCAAGAACGCACCGCTGATTGGCATCGACATCGGCGGCACCGGCATCAAGGGCGGCATCGTCGACCTGAAGAAGGGCAAGCTGATCGGCGATCGTTTCCGGCTGGCGACGCCCCAGCCGGCCACCCCTGCGGCCGTCGTGGAGGTGGTGGCCCAGGTCGTGGAAGAGCTCTCGGCGCGGCCGGACGCCCCCGAGGCTGACAGCCCGGTGGGTGTGACCTTCCCCGGCATCATCCAGCACGGCGTGGTCCACTCCGCCGCCAACGTGGACAAGACCTGGATCAACACTGACATCGATGCGCTGCTGACCGCGCGGCTGGGACGCCCGGTCGAGGTCATCAACGACGCCGATGCGGCCGGCCTAGCCGAGGCGCGCTACGGCGCCGGCGAGGGAATTAACGGCACGGTCCTCGTGATCACGCTCGGCACCGGCATCGGCTCGGCCTTCATCTTCAACGGCAACCTCGTTCCCAACGCCGAGCTCGGCCACCTGGAGATTGACGGCTACGACGCCGAAAGCAAGGCATCTGCCGTTGCCCGCGAGCGGGACGGTCTCAGCTGGGAGGAGTACAGCGTGCTGCTGCAGCGCTACTTCTCCCACGTCGAGTTCCTGTTCTCCCCCGAACTTTTCATCGTCGGCGGCGGCATCTCCAAGCGCGCGAACGAGTACCTGCCCCACATGCGGCTGCGCACCCCCATCGTCCCCGCCGAGCTGAAAAACGAAGCCGGCATCGTGGGGGCAGCCCTGGAAATTGCAGTGAAGCACGAGCTCACGAAGTAGTCCTGCGGTGGCACACCACCGAAAGTGAACGCAGAAAGGCGGCAGACCGGGGGTCTGCCGCCTTTCTGTATTCACTGGAGCCGGTGGCGGCTGCGGCTTCCCCTCCGCTGCCGCCACCGGAGCTTAGAGCTGGCTCTTCTCAGAGCTCTTGCCTTCAGACCGCTTGGCTTCGACTTCGCCCTCGTGGCGCAGCAGCGCGATGGCGGATTCGAAGTCTTCCAGCGATTCAAAGGCCTGGTACACACTGGCGAAGCGAAGGTACGCAACCTTGTCCAGCTTCTGGAGGGGTCCGAGGATGATCAGGCCGACCTCGTGGGCGTCGATTTCGGCCGCGCCGGAGGCCCGGATGTTCTCTTCGACTTCCTGCGCCAGCATGGCCAGATCGTCCTCGCTGACCGGCCGGCCCTGGCAGGCCTTGCGCACGCCGTTGATGACTTTGCTGCGGCTGAACGGCTCGCCCACGCCGGAACGTTTGATCACGGAGAGGCTGGTGGTTTCGACCGTGGTGAACCGGCGGCCGCATTCCGGGCATTGCCGGCGGCGCCGGATCGCTGAACCGTCGTCGGCTATGCGGCTGTCCACCACACGGGAATCGGGGTTGCGGCAAAACGGACAGTACATGTTCGTTCCTTCCCCTGGTGCGCAATGCCTTGGCAACCAATTTGGCGCGGGCTTGCTGCCCGCCTCCTCTTCCGGAACCAGTTTACGACTAGATGTAGCCGAATAACAAGCCTGTAATTACTACATCTAGTGTTTAGCGTCCGGCCCGAAAGCGGGCTGTCACGGCGTCGCCGTGGGCGGGCAGGTCCTCTGCCCCGGCGAGGCTGACGATGTGCCCGCTGACCTGTTCCAGGGCGGATTCCGTGTAGTTGATGACCTGGATCGCGCGCAGGAACGTTGTCACGTTCAGCCCCGACGAGAAGGCGGCCGTTCCGCTGGTGGGCAGGACGTGGTTTGACCCCGCGCAGTAATCGCCCAGGCTCACGGGGCTGTAGTCCCCTACGAAGATCGCCCCGGCATTCCTGATCCGGGCCGCGACGGCGGCAGCGTCCGCCGTCATGATTTCGAGGTGTTCGGCGGCGTAGGCGTCACAGGCTGCAATGCCCTGCTCAAGATCGTCCACCAGCACGACGCCGGACTGCGGGCCGGACAACGCCTCACGCACCCTCCCGCTGTGCTTGGTCGCCGCGGCCTGGACGTCAAGCTCCTCGCGGACGTCGGCCGCGAGCTGCTCGGAATCGGTGATCAGCACCGAGGCTGCCTTGGGGTCGTGCTCGGCCTGGCTGATCAGGTCCGCGGCGACGAAGGCCGGGCGTGCTGTGGCGTCCGCCAGAATGGCGATCTCGGTGGTGCCCGCCTCGGAATCGATTCCCACAACGCCCTTGACGAGGCGCTTGGCAGTGGCCACGAAGATGTTCCCCGGCCCGGTGACAACGTCCACCGGCTCCAGCGCAGTTTCACTCTCGGCGCCGGGAACTCCATAGGCAAACGCGGCGATGGCCTGTGCCCCGCCGATGGCGTACACCTCGTCGATGCCGAGGAGCGCCGCGGCCGCCAGAATGGTGGGGTGCGGGAGCCCGGAGAAGTCCTTCTGCGGCGGGGACGCCAGGGCGATGGACTGCACACCGGCTGCCAGCGCAGGAACCACGTTCATGATGACCGACGACGGGTAGACGGCAAGACCGCCGGGAACATAAAGGCCCACCCGCGCCACGGGAACCCACTTCTGGCTGACAACGGCGCCGTCACCGAGGGCGACGTCGACATCGCCGGGGCGCTGGCCGTCGGCAAAGCGCCGGGCACGGCTGATCGATTCCTCCAGGGCCGAGCGGACCGCAGGGTCCAGGCCGTCCAGGGCGGACAGCAGCGCCTCTGCGGGCACCCGAGGATGAGCCTGTTCCACACCGTCAAAACGGCGTGCAAATTCGGTGAGCGCCGCGAACCCCCGCTGCCGGACGGCAGAAATAATGTCCGTGACTTTCTGCTCTGCGTCGGCCCCTGTCTCGTGCCGGGCACGCGGTACGGCACCGCGGAGCTCAGCCAGGCTCAGGCGGCGGCCCCGCAGGTCTACGGTGCGGAAGTCGACGGCGGCGGAATTCGGGCGTACGGAACTGTCCGGAGATGTGGTCACCGGTCCATTTTACGCGTCCACGGACCGGTGCCGGTGACGTGCTCAGACACCGTGGCCGGTGTCCGCGCCCCTGTCCCTCGGGCGGTGCAGCAATTCAAGCAGGCTGATGGCGAAGTAGCCGCCCGCGGCGGCTGCCGGCCACAGGAGCAGCACCGGGTAGGACCGCAGTGAAAAAGCGACACTCGCGTTGTCCGACGTGTCCTGGGGTCCGCCAAGCCAGAGGCCGGCCAGGAGCCCGGTCTGCCACGCCAGGAGGGCCGCCGCGCCGCTTGCCGCCACGGAGAGCACCAGCATGCGGCCGGATCCCCCGTCCTTGCGGCCCGCCAGCAGCACCGCCACGAGACAGCCCGCGACGAGGGAAAGCCCGGCCAGCACGAGATCCCGCGGAAGCCAGACCTCGGTGTTCGTCCCCGATGCCAGTGAAGCATTGCCGGAAATGAGATTCAGGCCGCCGGGCGCAAGCAGCCACCACAGGACACCGACGAGTACGCCCGATCCAACAATCCCTGCTGTCCACGGCCAGCTGCGGGGGCTGCGCTGCCCGCGTCGCGAACTGCGGTCCCGGACGGCGCCCGCCCCGTCCTGGTGGCGGGACGGGGTTGCGGCTGCTGGTTGGGTCATGAAGAAACGCTAACAAATGTTCCCCGGCATTGCGGCACACGGCCCTGCTGCTCCGCCGGACTCACACAGGGTTGCGAAAGCCCAATAGTCTTGTAGTAGGAGCCCGCAATCAACAGCTCAGCAGGGAGATCGATCACAGTGGCCTCAGATGAAGCGGCCTTCGAGGGCACGTTCAAGGAAATGTTCCGCCGCCATGCGGCCGGCGTTGCCATCATCACGGTGAACTACAACGGGGTCCCGTACGGCTTCACGGCAACGTCGGTGGCATCGCTGTCCGCCAAGCCGCCGCGCTTTACCTTCAACATGGCACGCAGCTCAAGCTCCTGGCCGGCGGTGGCCAACACGACGTACATCGGCGTGCACATGCTGGGCCTGGAAAACCAGGAGCTGGCTGACCGGTTTGCCCGCACCAAGGAACGCTTCGCCGGCGACCACTGGGCTCTTGGCCCCCATGAGGTCCCCATCCTCAAGGATGTTGCCGGCTGGCTGATCGGGCAGATCCAGATGCGGCTCTCCTTCGAAAACAACGCGGTGGTCGTCGTGGAAGTAGTGGAGGGCCAGGTGGGCGAAGACGGCACGCCCCTGCTCTACCACTCCGGCGCGTACGGCCAGCCCGTGCCGCTGGACTACGAAATCTAGGCGTCCAGGCAGGCAGGGCCAAGCAGCACTTTGAGGTCCCCGAAGAGGGACGGGTTGGGATTGACCCGGAGGTGCACGGGCAAGCCCATGACCTCCACGCGGGTGTCGCCCTGCAGGTTGATCCGCACCTCCGAATTGCCCCGGTGGTTGCGCAGCACGTCCCCCAGCTCCGAGACCACCGCCTCCGTGGCCTTGTGCGTGGGCATCGTGATCACGATGGGGCCATTGGCCCCCTCGCTAAGGTCCGGGACGGAAAGCTCCATGCAGTTCAAGGTGACGGCACCGTCGTCGCGCCGTTGCAGGCGGCCCTTGACCACCACGATGAGGTCCTCGGCCAGAACCGACGCGATGGGGCCGTACACCTGTCCGAAGAACATCACCTCCATGGAACCGCCGAGGTCCTCGATCTCCGCCCTGGCGTAGGCGTTGCCGCTGGCCTTGGCGATCCTGCGGCTGAGCGAGGTGATCATGCCGGAAATGGTGACGATCGCGCCGTCGTGCGGGCCGTCCTCGGCGATGATCGAGGTGATGGACTGGTCGGCATGCTGGCTTAGGAGCCCCTCAAGGCCCTGCAGCGGGTGGTCCGAGACGTACAGTCCGAGCATGTCGCGTTCGAACGAGAGCTTGTCCTTCTTTTCCCATTCGGGAAGGTCGGGAATCTCGATGCTCAGGGACGCCTCCGATTCGGCTTCATCGAACCCGGCGAAGAGATCGAACTGGCCGATCGCCTCATTGCGTTTGAGGGTGATGACCGAGTCGATGGCCTCTTCGTGGATCATGGCAAGCGCGCGCCGGTGGTGGCCCAGCGAGTCGAACGCACCTGCCTTGATCAAGGATTCCACCGTGCGCTTGTTGCACACCACGGCCGGGACCTTCATGAGGTAATCCTTGAAGGACGTGTAGGCGCCCTCGCTCTCCCGCGCGGCCACCATGGCCTCGACGGCGTTGACGCCGACGTTGCGGATGGCGCCCATACCGAAGCGGATGTCGGTGCCCACCGGGGTGAAGTTAAGCGCTGACTCGTTGACGTCGGGAGGGAGCACCGTGATGCCCATGCGCCGGCATTCGTTCAGGTAAATCGCCGACTTGTCCTTGTCGTCTCCGACCGAGGTCAGCAGGGCGGCCATGTACTCCGGTGCGTAGTGCGCCTTCAGGTAGGCGGTCCAGTAGGAAATCACGCCGTAGGCGGCCGAGTGTGCCTTGTTGAAGGCGTAGTCGGAGAACGGCAGCAGGATGTCCCAGAGCGTCTTGACGGCTTCCATCGAGTAGCCGTTGTCCTGCATGCCCTGGGAGAAGCCCGCAAACTGCTTGTCCAGCTCGGATTTCTTCTTCTTGCCCATGGCGCGGCGCAGGATGTCGGCCTGGCCGAGGGTATAGCCGGCGAGCTTCTGCGCCACGGCCATAACCTGCTCCTGGTACACGATCAGGCCGTAGGTACCGCCCAGGATTTCGGAGAGCGGTTCCTCGAGCTCCGGGTGGATCGGGATGACTTCCTGGATCTTGTTCTTGCGCAGCGCGTAGTCGGTGTGCGCGTTGGCGCCCATCGGGCCGGGCCGGTACAGAGCCAGCACGGCGGAGATGTCTTCGAAGTTGTCAGGCTTCATCAGCTTGAGCAGCGACCGCATGGGGCCGCCGTCGAGCTGGAAGACGCCGAGGGTGTCGCCCCTGGCCAGCAGCTCGTAGGACGCGGTGTCGTCAAGTTCCAGGGTTTCGAGGTCCAGGTCGATGCCGCGGTTCATTTTGATGTTTTCCAGGGCATCCGAAATGATCGTCAGGTTCCGCAGCCCGAGGAAGTCCATCTTGATCAGGCCGAGGCCCTCAGACGTCGGATAGTCGAACTGGGTGATGACCTGGCCGTCCTGGAAGCGGCGCATGATCGGGATCACGTCGATGATGGGGTCCGACGACATGATGACACCGGCGGCGTGCACGCCCCACTGCCGCTTCAGGCCCTCGATGCCCAGTGCGGTCTCGAAAACCTTGGCAGCCTCGGGGTCGGTGCTGATCAGCTGGCGGAAGTCGCCCGCCTCGCTGTAGCGCTTGGCGTCCTTGTTCTGAATGTCGGCCAGCGGAATGTCCTTGGCCATCACAGCGGGCGGCAGCGCCTTGGTCAGCGTCTCGCCCATGCTGAAGGGGTAGCCCAGCACGCGCGAGGAGTCCTTGAGGGCCTGCTTGGTCTTGATGGTGCCGTAGGTAACGATCATCGCCACACGTTCGTCGCCGTATTTGCGCGTGACATAGTCGATCACTTCGGAGCGGCGCCGGTCATCGAAGTCGACGTCGAAGTCAGGCATGGAGACGCGGTCCGGGTTGAGGAAGCGCTCGAAGATCAGGCCGTGGTGCAGCGGATCAAGGTCGGTGATGCGCATGGCATACGCCACCATGGAGCCTGCACCCGAGCCACGTCCTGGCCCTACCCGGATGCCGTTGTTCTTGGCCCAGTTGATGAAGTCGGCCACCACGAGGAAGTAGCCCGGGAAGCCCATGGACGTGATGACGTCCAGCTCATAGTCGGCCTGCTTGCGGACCTTGTCCGGGATGCCCTGGGGGTAGCGGTAATGGAGTCCCTTGTCGACTTCCTTGACCAGCCAGGACGTTTCGTCCTCCCCTTCCGGGCAGGGGAACCGCGGCATGTAGTTGGCGCCGGTGTTGAACGAAACTTCGCAGCGCTCGGCGATCAGGAGCGTGTTGTCGCACGCCTCGGGGTGGTCACGGAAAAGTTCCCGCATTTCCTGCGGTGACTTCAGGTAGTAGCCGCTGCCGGAGAAGGCGAAGCGCGAGCCGCCGTTGTCGTACGTGGGCTCGAGCAGCGTGGATCCGGACTGGATGGCCAGCAGCGCCTCGTGTGCCTTGGCGTCGTGCTCGTGCGTGTAGTGCAGGTCATTGGTGGCCACGAGCGGGAGATTGAGTTCCTTGGCGAGACGCAGCAGATCTCCCGTGACGCGCCGCTCGATGTCGAGGCCGTGGTCCATGAGTTCGCAGAAGTAGTTCTCCGCGCCGAAGATGTCGCGGAACTCCGCGGCCGCCTCCAGTGCCTCGCGGTACTGGCCGAGCCGCAGCCGGGTCTGGACCTCACCGGAGGGGCAGCCCGTGGTGGCGATGAGCCCCTCGGAGTACGTGTTGAGTAGCTCACGGTCCAGCCGGGGCCATTTGCCGAAGACCGAGTCCAACGAGGCAATCGACGAGGCACGGAACAGGTTGCGCATGCCCACGTTGTTGTAGCTCAGGAGCGTCATGTGGGTGTAGGAACCGCCGCCGGAGATGTCGTCCTTGCGCTGGTTTTCCTCGCCCCAGCGGACGCGGGTTTTGTCGCCGCGCGCGGTGCCGGGAGTCACATAGGCTTCCACGCCGATGATGGGCTTGATGCCCTTGTCCGTGGCCTTTTTCCAGAAGTCGAAGGCGCCGAAAAGATAGCCGTGGTCTGTGGTGGCGAGGGCCGGCATCCCGAGCCGTTCGGTTTCGTCGAACAGCTCACCGAGCCGGGCGGCGCCGTCCAGCATGGAGTACTCGGTATGGGTGTGAAGATGGACGAACGAGTCATTGCTGGAAGTCACCGAACCATTCTAGTGGTCTCCCTCAGACATTCATCGCGACCACACCGGCGGTCAGGCCTTGCCGGACTCCAGGACTTCCAGCGCGTAGGCCAGATCCTCGGGGTATTCGCTGGTCACGGTCACGCGTTCCCCGGTCCTCGGGTGGTCGAAGCCGAGCTGCCGGGCGTGGAGCCACTGCCGGGTCAGGCCGAGGGTGGCGGCCAGCCGTGGGTCGGCGCCGTAGGTGAGGTCACCGGCGCACGGGTGCCGCAGCGCCGCGAAGTGGACCCGGATTTGGTGCGTTCTGCCGGTTTCCAGGTGCACCTCCACGAGGGTGGCTTTTCCGTAGGCCTCGAGGACCTCATAGTGGGTCACCGAGGGCCGGCCGTCTTCGATGACGGCGAAGCGCCAGTCGTGGTCCGGGTGGCGGCCGATCGGCGCGTCAATGGTGCCCTGCAGGGGGTCCGGGAGGCCCTGGACCACGGCGTGGTAGACCTTGTCCACGGTGCGTTCCTTGAAGGCGCGCTTGAGTGCCGTGTAGGCGTGCTCGGTCTTGGCGACCACCATGACGCCGGACGTGCCGACATCGAGACGGTGGACAATACCCGCCCGTTCAGCGAATCCTGACGTTGAGACGCGGTACCCGGCGCCTGCCAATCCTCCCACCACGGTGGGCCCCACCCAGCCCGGAGACGGGTGGGCCGCGACCCCTACCGGCTTATCGACGACCACAAAGTCGTCGTCGTCCAGCAGTATCTTCATGCCTTCCACAACTTCCTCCACAACTTCCAGGGGGTCCCGCCGCTCCGGGACCGTCACGTGGAGCACGGTGCCCGACGCGAGCTTGGCGGACTTGCCCACCTTTTTGCCGCCGCTGAGGACGTTGCCTTCGGCGATGAGCACTGCCGCCTGTGATCGGGACACGCCCATCAGCTTGGCCAGCCCGGCGTCCACGCGGCTGCCGTCCAGCTCCTCTGGCACCACCACGCGTTCAGACATCCTTGCCTCCGTCCCGCTTGGCTGCCGTGTGGCGCGAACCATCCAGTGCGATGCCGCGCAGCGTGAGCAGGCAGATAATGACCACCGAGGACACAACGGCCGAGTCCGCGATGTTGAAGATCGCGAAGTTGGGCAGCTGGATGAAGTCGACCACATGG
This sequence comes from Arthrobacter pascens, assembly GCF_017052465.1. Taxonomy (GTDB): domain Bacteria; phylum Actinomycetota; class Actinomycetes; order Actinomycetales; family Micrococcaceae; genus Arthrobacter; species Arthrobacter pascens. The sequence goes on along the minus strand of NZ_JAFHKT010000126.1, from coordinate 83,071 downwards.
CCCATGGCGAAGGACGGCTCGCGGAACAGCCGGTCCGTCAGATTGCCAAGGGCTCCGCCGAACAGCAGGCCGAGCGCCACTGCCCACCAGGCCGAGCCCAGCCGGCGCAGCTGGAACACAATGGCTACGGCGACAGCCACCATGATGATGGTGAAAACCCATGTCACGTTCTCACCAATGGAAAAGGCGGCGCCGGAATTGCGGATGTAGTACCAGTGCAGCAGCGGCGGCAGCACGGGGATCCGTTCCCCCTCCACCATCGTGCCCGTCACCCACAGTTTGGTGAGCTGATCGAACAGGTACGCAAAGACAGCCAGCCCGGCGAACAGGGAGAGGAGGGCCGTTCGGCGTGGCCGCGGGCGCGGGGAGGCTGGATGGGCTGCGTCGGCGGCGAGTTCGTCAGTCATGGTGCTTTCATTCGGGAAGCGTTCTTGTTAATCACAAAAGCCGGTGGCCGAGGAACCCTCAGCCACCGGCTTTCAGAATACGTGCTAAACGGCGGCGTTGCTTTCGCCGACCTCAGGCGCTGCGACGGAGCCGCGGGCGTCCAGGTCGCGCAGCTGGCCTTCGATGTAGGCCTTCAGGCGTGAGCGGTAGTCACGCTCGAAGCCGCGGAGCTGCTCCACCTTGCGCTCGAGGACAGAGCGCTGCTGCTCCAGGGCGCCGAGGATCTTGCGGGACTTTTCCTGGGCGTCGTTGACGAGGCTGCTGGCTTCGATCTGTGCTTCGGCAATGATCTTGTCGCGCTGTTCCTGGCCGTCGGCCACGTGGCGGTCGTGCATCTGCTGTGCCATGGCGAGCAGGCCAGCAGCGGACTCGGACACGCCGCCACCGGCAGCGGGGGCCTGCGGTGCAACAGCGGCAGCCTGCTCGGCTTCCTTCTTCTTGGCAAGCTCGGCGGCCTTTGCTTCGGCTTCGGCTTTCGCGCGCGCTTCGTCCTTGTCCGCCTTGGCGGGGGCGGGAACCTTCTCAACGACAGGTGCCACTGATGTGGAGGCCGCGGGGGTTCCGCTGCCGCCCTCGGCGAGCTTCTTGCGAAGTTCGTCGTTTTCCTGGTTCAGGCGGCGCAGTTCAACGACGATTTCGTCCAGGAAGTCATCAACTTCGTCCTGGTCGTAGCCTTCGCGGAACTTGGTCGGCTGAAAGCGCTTGTTGACAACGTCTTCTGGCGTCAAAGCCATCTGGTCACCTCGTTGGTCTAGTTAGTCAGTAGGCCTTCCGGCCGTCAAAACTACGGTACCTAAATATGGTCTGGTTCCTCTAATTCAACACGTTGTGTCAAACCGGAGATTCTCCGCGCAGGCGGCGTTCCCTCTCGGGAACTGCCGTTGCGCTGCAAGCTGCTGTGAAACTATGCGAAGGACCTGGCGATGGCCATCGCGATGCTGAGGGCGACGAACAACACCAGGAACCCCAGGTCAAGCGAGACGCCGCCCAGCCGCAGCGGCGGAATGACGCGGCGCAGGACTTTGAGCGGAGGGTCCGTGACCGAGTACACCGCGTGGGCTGCCACTAGCGCCAGGCCCCGGGGGCGCCATTCACGGGCGAACATCTGGACCCAGTCAAACACGAGACGCACGATCAGGGCCACGAAAATGAACAGCAGGACGATATAGACGAGCCCGAATACTAGTCCCATGAGCTAACCCAAATCTCCATGTTCATTCCGGATGCCGGGGCGTCCTGTAAGTCTGACTTCAGTGCTGCACCGTTATTCAGCACAACTACCATTTCAACACGGATGCCAGGCAGGTGTCCCTGCCTGGCATCCGGAGGGCCTGCCTCAGCTCTGGTTGAAGAAGCTGGCGGTGGTCTCGCTGGCCTTCTTGTCATCGCCGATGACTTCAATGTACGACGGCGACAGCAGGAAAACCTTGTTGGTGACGCGCTCGATGCTGCCGCGGAGGCCAAAGACCAGTCCTGCGGAGAAATCCACGAGCCGCTTCGCGTCCGCCTCACCCATGTCCGTGACATTCATGATGACGGGGATGCCGTCCCGGAAGCTTTCGCCGATGAGTTTGGCGTCGTTGTAGGAACGCGGGTGGATCGTGGTGATCTGCCGCAGTCCGGTGGTCTCTTCGCGGCTCGACGCCGCACGTTTAATTGGTGTCACGGGTGCGCGGTATTCCTCTTCGGCGGCGGGTGGCGCTTCACGGACGACCTCGCGGACAGGCGCCGGTGCACGGCGTTCCTCGCGGTCAGGCTCCATTTGGTCCTCATCCTTTTGCTGGGTGGAAAGCTCAGACTCGTAGTGCTCTTCGCCATCGGCGAGCCCAAGATAGATCATTGTCTTGCGCAGAGCGCCGGCCATGGTCGACTCCTAATCGTGTCCGTAAGCGGGCCGCCCAAAAAAGACTGACAGCATTGGAATCCCCGCCATTCACTTCCAATACTCAGACGCTATCGCACCGCCGGGCGCGATCCGAGAATATCCGAGCCGATTCTGAGGTGTGTCGCGCCGAAACGGATGGCGGCTTCCAGGTCCTGGCTCATGCCTGCGGAAATTGCGACGGCGGCAGGGTGGCTGGCTTGGAGCCGGGCCGAAATGTCCGCAAGTTTCGCGAACGCGCGGTCGGGGTCGGCCCCCAGCGGGGCCACCGCCATGACGCCGGCCAGCCGAAGGCCCCCGGCCTCCTCCAGCTGGTCGGCCAGCACCGGAACGTCAGCGGGCGCAGCCCCGCCGCGGTGCGCCGCGGGGTCGTCGTCGAGACTGACTTGGATGAAACAGTCCAGGCTGTCCCGTCCCGACCGTTCCTGCTCCGCGGCCATCGCCCGGGCCAGTGATTCCACGAGTTGCGGACGGTCTACGGAGTGGACGGCGTGGGCATACCTGACCACGGTCTTGGCCTTCTTGCTTTGGAGTTGGCCCACGAAGTGCCACCGAATACCCAGGCCGCTAAGCACATCTGCCTTCTGGGAGGCCTCCTGGTCCCTGTTCTCCCCGAAATCGGACACCCCCAGTGTGGCCAGCCGGCGGACGTCGTCGGCGGGGTGGAACTTGGAGACGACAATCAGCCGCGGCGGGTCGTCGGTGCGGCCGGCGGCGGCGGTGGCGTCAGCGATCCGGAGCTGCACGGCGTCCAGTCGCCGCTTCAGCTCCTGCGTCCGGGCGTCCGCTTCCGGCGTTAATGCCTCACTCATGCGACCACACCAAACCCGCGAACCGCCCTGATAGGCGGTCCCTGCGATAAGAGTAGAGCCCGTCCGTCTCCAGGGTGCAGGGGCCGCGGTATTCGACCGGCACCCCCAGGGATTCGAGCTGGCTGACCGCACCCCGCGGCAGGTCAAGTGCGGGCGTTCCCCAGCCAGTGGTGGACCAGGCGGACGGCACGGCGGCGGCAACATCTTCCCGCAGCTCGGCCGGAACCTCATAGCATTGGCCACAAATTGACGGCCCCAGCCAGGCGCGGATGTCCCCCGCGCCCGCCGCCCGCATCCGGTCCACAGTCGCCGGGATCACCCCTGAGGCCAGCCCCGGACGCCCGGCGTGAACCACGCCCAGCACCGGGCCGGCGCCGCCAGTGTCGCCCACCAGCACCATCGGAATGCAGTCGGCAACCATGACGGCCAGGGGCTGCGTGCGGGACACCATCGCATCAGCCGTGGGGGCAACAGCCGCAGAGTCCACCATGGCCACGTGGTTTCCGTGGACCTGGTTCATGTACTGGAACCGGCGGGGCGCAATGCCAGCCGCCGCGTCCAGTTCATCGCGCCGCCGCATGACGGACGCTGCGTCATCACCCACGTGCAGGGCAAGGTTGCCTGCCCCGGCGTCCGTGAACGCCACAGACACCCCCGGCAGGACTTCAGCACGCCACAAAAACAATCAGAACACCGACAGCAATCAAAAACACCGACAATCAGGAGAGCTTCAGCAAGGGATGCCGGACGGCAGTGCCGTCCGGCGTCCGCCTGCTGCAGGCAGGGCGCCTACTTCAGGAAGTCCGGAACGTCCAGGTCATCCGAGCGGCCGCCGGAGAGGTCCGGCTCCACGACCGACGGAAGGTCGACGTCGAACCCGGAGTCTGCGGGGACCGCAGACTGGCGCTGCTGGCCCCAGCTGCCCAGGCCGGCAGCCCCGACTCCGGCGTGTACCGGCTGGACGTGGACCTGCTGCTGGCTGCTCGACGGCGCCGGGCTGGACGGAGCGGATGCCGGTACCGCCGGACGCTGCGGGGCGGCCTGCGGCTGCGACTGGTCCATGGACGGCGACGTGGCCTTGACGTCGTCAAAGCCTGCCGCGATCACGGTTACGCGCGCCTCGTCCCCGAGGGCGTCGTCGATCACGGCACCGAAGATGATGTTGGCTTCGGGGTGCGCCACTTCCTGGACGAGGCGGGCGGCCTCGTTGATCTCGAACAGGCCAAGGTCGGAACCGCCCTGGATCGAGAGCAGCACGCCGTGCGCGCCGTCGATGGAAGCCTCAAGCAGCGGCGAAGCGATGGCAAGTTCGGCGGCCTTGACAGCCCTGTCCTCACCGCGGGCGGAACCGATGCCCATGAGGGCGGAACCCGCGCCCTGCATGACGGACTTGACGTCGGCGAAGTCGAGGTTGATCAGGCCGGGTGTGGTGATCAGGTCGGTGATGCCCTGGACACCGGACAGCAGGACCTGGTCGGCGGAACGGAAGGCGTCCAGGACCGAGACGTTGCGGTCACTGATGGACAGCAGGCGGTCATTGGGGATGACGATCAGGGTGTCAACTTCGTCGCGCAGCGCGTCAATGCCCGCCTCTGCGGAGCCCGCGCGGCGGCGTCCTTCAAACGTGAACGGGCGCGTCACGACACCGATGGTCAGGGCTCCCAGGGAGCGGGCGATGCGTGCCACGACCGGCGCGCCGCCGGTGCCGGTGCCACCGCCCTCGCCGGCGGTCACGAAGACCATGTCGGCACCGCGGAGCACTTCCTCGATCTCGTCAGCGTGGTCCTCGGCAGCCTGCTTGCCGACCTCGGGGTTGGCGCCTGCACCAAGCCCGCGCGTCAGTTCCCGTCCGACGTCAAGCTTGACGTCGGCATCGCTCATCAGCAGCGCCTGGGCATCGGTGTTTATCGCGATGAATTCGACACCGCGGAGACCCACCTCGATCATGCGGTTGACTGCGTTCACGCCACCGCCGCCGATGCCGACGACCTTGATGACGGCCAAGTAATTCTGCGGAGCTGCCACGTTACGTGTCCCTTGTTCGTGTCCTATTGCGAAATCTGATGGAGTCGAGCTTGAAGCTTTGAACCTTAACCTTCGAGTTGAAGGTTATAGTTATGTCAAGTAACTCATGTCTGTGACGCTATTTCCTATGCTTCGTACATTCAATAACCGAGGCAGCGTGTCGTACTAATCACCCCGAAATACGGCGTGTCAGCAAGTCACGGAGTCAGCGCGTCACGGGGTGGCGCGGCACGCTGACATCGTAGACGTTGACTGGATTGGCCGGGTCCGCGGGAACCTTCAGCAGCGCCTCCAAAACCCGCGCCTTCAGCTCCTTCTCACTTTCGTTGCCCCAGATGATGGTCTGGCCGTCCACCAGCTTCAGTTCAACCGCGTCCACGGACTTGGCGGAGGCGTTGGAGAGCTTGGCAAGAACGGTGGCCGGCAGGGCGCCCAGCACGGCGGTGGTGGCTTGGAAGAGATCCTTGCCGATCGCTCCGGCGCCGCCGTCGATGACCGGCAGCTTCACGTTGGCAGGATCGGCCGTGGCAGTGAGGCGCACCCCTTCCACGTCCACCAGCAGGTACTCAGCGCCGCGCTTCACGAGCGCTACGGGGACACGTTCCTGGACCTGGACCACCAGCTCGGAGGGCGGGCGGGCCTGGGTGCTCACGGACTTGATCTGGACCAGCGGCTTGAGCAGCCTTTCGACTTCCTCATCGTTCACCTGGGGCAGCGGTGTGCCTTCCAACGGCTTCAGGGCGGCCTGGACCTGCGTGGCCTTGAGCAGCTTGGTGCCGCTCACCGTCACCGTCTTGACGGCCAGCACGGGCGAGTAGACGGCGGCCAGGATCATGCCGGCGACGAGAGCCGCAGCGACGCATGCCGCCATGATGACATTCCGCCTGATGCGTTTGCCTTTGGGCTCCGGAAAGGCGAGCACGTTGTCCGGCTCTGCGCCGTTTGCGTTGGCGCCGTTTGTTTTACCGCCGTTTGTTTTACCGCCGTTTGTTTTACCGCTGTGCGGTGCCGCCTGCTGTTCCGCGCGCTTCCGCCACGGGCGCTTGGCGGCAGCCAGGACGGCCTGAGTCCTGCTCTGCTGCTCCCCCGGGGTAGCCTGCTCCCCCGGCTTTGCCGGCCGCGTCCGGTTGTCCGCTGCCGGCTTCCCCGCTGGATTCCGGGCCGGCTTCCGCACCGGATCCCGGGGCTCCGGGGCCGCGGCAGGCGCACTCTTGGACGCCGTGATGACGCCCGGCCGCACGTCCTTCTGCGTCTCCGGGGTCTTGGTCCGGTTTCCGGAACTGACGGGCTTTCCGGAACCAGCGGGCTTTCCGGAGCCGGAGGGCCGGTAGGTGGGCCGGCGGGTGCTAGCCACTCAGCGACTCCACGATGAGGGGGCCGTAGGCGGTGACATCGCCGGCGCCGGCCGTCAGGATGATGTCGCCCGGCTGCGCGGCCGCGGACAATGCCTCGACGGCGGTCTGGCCTCCTGCGACCAGGCGTCCTCCCGCGCCCAGGTGCCCGGCGATGAGTTCGCTCGTCACGCCGGGGATGGGGTCTTCCCTCGCAGGATAAATGTCCAGCACCAGGGCCGTGTCAGCCGTGTTGAGCGCATCGGCGAATTCCTTGGCAAATTCACGGGTCCTGGAGAAAAGGTGCGGCTGGAACAGGACATGCACCTTGTGGCCTCCCGCGACGGACCGTGCGGCGGCCAGGGCGGCGCGCACTTCTGTGGGGTGGTGCGCGTAGTCGTCGTAGACCCGCACCCCCCGGCCCTCGCCCTTGAACTCAAACCGCCGCGACGCGCCGGAGAAACCTGCCAGCGCCGATGCCGCCTGCTCCGGCGCCACACCGAGTTCGAGGGCAACCGCCATGGCGGCAGCGGCGTTGAGCGCGTTGTGGCGCCCCGGAACCTGGAGGGACAACGGAAACTCTCCCGCCGCCGTCGTGACCGCCACGTTGCCGGGGCCGCCGTCGGACAGCCGGATGTCGGCCTCATCGGAGGTGCCGTACAGCAGCACGCGGGTGTTGCCCCGCTCCCTGGTGCGCCGGGCAAGGGCCAGCGCCCCGGCGTCGTCCGCGCAGGCCACGAGCACGCCGTCCGCGGGCAGCAGCGCCGTGAACCGGTCGAACGATTCGTACACGGCCTCAGGAGTGCCGTAGTGGTCCAGGTGGTCCGGCTCGACGTTGGTGACCACGGCGATCTGCGGGCGGTAGTTCAGGAAGGACCCGTCGGACTCGTCGGCTTCGGCGACGAACACCTTGGACGTGCCGTTCGCCGCGTTGACGCCGAGCGCCGGGACGTTGGCCCCGATGGCGAATGACGGGTCCATGCCCGCGCCCTGGAGCAGCACGGCGATCATCGACGTGGTGGTGGATTTTCCGTGCGTGCCCGCCACCGTGACCACGAGGTCGTCGGCCATGGTGGCCGCCAGCGCTTCCGACCGGTGCAGAACCGGCAGGCCTGCGGCCTTGGCTGCGGCGAGTTCGGGATTGTCAGCCCGGATGGCTGAACCCGCCACCACGGTCTGGGCGTCGCCAAGGTTCGCCTCAGCGTAGCCAACGGCCACTCGTGCTCCTGCGGCGGCCAGGTCTGCCATGACCGGCAGGTCCTTGGCATCCGAGCCGCTGACCGGTACGCCCCGTGCCACCATGATCCGGGCGACGGCGGACATGCCGACGCCGCCGATGCCGATGAAGTGCACGCGGCCGAGCGCGTCCTGGCGAAGTGTGCCGTTGCTGGTCATTTGGATACCGCTTCCAGTACGAGTCCGGCCATGAGCCGGTCGGCATCCCTGATGCCGAGGTTTTCTGAGTTCGCTGCCATGGTCTCGAGCCGGGACCGGTCGGTCAGGAGGGGAATGAGCCGGGCGCTGACCCACTCCGGGGTGAACTCGCGGTCCGCCACCAGGAGCGCGCCGCCGGCCTGCACCAGCCCGTCCGCGTTGAGGGCCTGCTCGCCGTTGCCGATGGGCAACGGCACGAAGACTGCCGGAACACCGACGGCGGCCACCTCGCTCACCGTGGCCGCTCCGGCGCGGGCAAGCAAAAGGTCCGCGGCGGCGTAGACCGACTCCATGCCGTCGACATATTCGAGCTGGCGATAGCCGTCGGCCTGCAGGACGTTTCCGCTCCCGTCCTCGACCGTTTTGCCCCGCCCGGTGATGTGGAGGGTCTGGATTCCGGCCTCTGCCAGGGCTCCGAGGGACGCCGCCACCGTGCGGTTGATGCTCTGGGCGCCGGACGATCCTCCGGTCACGATAAGGACCGGCTTTTCGGGGCTCAGCCCCAGAGCCGTCAGGGCACTGTCCCGGGCCGTGGCTCTGACCATGGCAGAGATTTCCCGGCGCATGGGCATCCCCACGTGCCGGGCGTTCCGCAGCGGGGTGCCGGCAAAGGCCACGGCAACGTGCCGGCTGAAGAGGGCACCCACCCTGTTGGCGAGACCGGGACGGGCGTTGGCCTCGTGGATGACAATGGGGATGTTTCGCCGCCTGGCCGCGAGATACATGGGTGTGCAGACGTAACCGCCCACTCCCACCAGGACGTCCGCCCCGGCGTCGTCCAGGATGCGCCCGGCCTGCTTGACCGCACCGGCGAGCCGGCCGGGCAGCCGCAGCAGATCCGCGGACGGCCTGCGCGGGAACGGGACGCGGTCAATAGTGGCTAGCTCGAGCCCGGCGGCCGGAACCAGCCTGGTCTCCATGCCGGTGGACGTTCCGACGGCGAGCAGCCTCGCGTCGGGGCGCGCTTCGCGGATGGCCGAGGCAATGGCGAGCAGCGGATTGATATGGCCCGCCGTTCCACCGCCGGCGAGGACCACGGACAAGGAGTCGGTTTTCATCAGGTGCTGTTTACGCTTTCGTACGGGATTTCTTGCCGCCCGGCTTCCGAAGGGGAGGAAGCAGTTTCCGGGGCCTGAGGTTGGGCGCCATCTGAACCCGGGCCAGGGACAACACTACGCCGATTGCGCAGAGGGACATGAGCAGGGCCGACCCGCCATAGGAAATGAAGGGCAGCGGAACTCCGATCACCGGGACCAGTCCCGTGACCACGGCCATGTTGACCGTGGCCTGGCCCAGCAGCCACACCATGATCGTGCCGGCAAGGACCCGATGGAACAGGTCCTCCTGGGCGACGACCACCCGGTAGATTGCGGCGCCAAGGATGGCGAACAGGATCAGGACGACGACGGTCCCCACCAGCCCGAGTTCCTCGCCGATGATGGCGAAAATGAAGTCGTTGTGGGCTTCCGGTATCCAGCTGTATTTCTGCCGGCTCTGGCCGAGCCCGACGCCGAACCAGCCGCCGGAGGCCAGCCCGTAGAGGCCGTTTGTTGACTGGTAGTTGGCGTCCGTGCCGTCGCCGCAGCTCTGTCCCGTCCACCACGAGGTGATGCGGCACATGCGGTTGGAGCTCGTCATGGCCATGACTGCCGTGGCGATGACCCCGGCCACGGCCGCGAAGCCGAAGAGGTAGAGGCGTACACCGGCGAAAAACAGTGCGGCGGCCATGACCATCATGATGATCATGCCGGTGCCGAGGTCGTTTCCGGCGAGGACGAGCCCGATGATGCCGAGGGCCACCGGCACCACCGGAATGACGGCGTGCTGCCAGCGGTGAATCAGCTTCGACTTTTTCGCGAGCACCGTGGCCATCCAGAGGGCCAGGGCGAGCTTGGCGGCCTCCGACGGCTGCAGGGTGAAGAACCCGCCGACTTCGATCCAGTTCTTGTTGCCGTTCACGCTCGTGCCGATTACCAGCACCAGCCCCAGCAGGCCATAGGCGACGATGATGCCCGCCCACGCAAGCCGTTTCAGCCACACCACGTTGATCCGCGACAGCATGAACATCAGGAAGACGCCGATGCCCGCGAACAGCCCCTGTTTGAGGGCGGCCGAGTAGGGCGACTCCCCCGCCGCGATGGCCTCCACGCTGGAGGCCGAGAGCACCATCATGATGCCGATGGCGGTCAGCGCCAGGGTGGTTCCGAGAATGAGGTAGTACGTGGAGCCGTTGCGGGATTTTCCGCTTCCTTCAAGGGCAGACCAGAAGCGGCGGTACCCGCGCAACAGCTTGGCCGGCAAAGGCCGTCGCAGCGCGGTGCTGGAGGCAGCCCCGCGGATCGTCTCCGCTGTCCGCGGCCGTGCGGCCGCGGGACGTGTGGGCGTGCTGACCATTCTTACTCCTTGCCGGTCTGGGCCTGCCCTTCCACGAGCTCGCGGACTGCTTCGATGAAGGCGTCGCCACGGTGAGCATAGGAAGAGAACTGATCCATGGACGCAGCTGCCGGGGCCATGAGCACAGTGTCACCCGAGGTGGCGACCTGTGCCGCTGAAGCGACGGCCTGTGCCATCACAGCCTCGCCGGACTCTGACGGGGACGGCGGGGCATCGTGACCGGTTCCGGCAGACTGCACATTTTCAGTGTCGCCCGTGGCCGGCCGGATGACCGGTACATCCGGAGCGTGTCGCCGCAACGACTCTTCCAGCGACGCAGTGTCCTTGCCGATGAGCACCACCGCCTTGAGCCGGGCTGCCTGCCCGCTCACGATTTCGTCGTAGCTGACACCCTTGGACAGGCCTCCGGCGATCCAGACGACGGACTCGAAGGCGGACAGCGAAGCAGCAGCGGCGTGCGGATTGGTGGCCTTGGAGTCGTTGATCCAGAGCACGCCGTTCTGCTTGGCCACAGGCTGGATGCGGTGGCTTCCCGGGATGTACGCCTTCAGCCCGAGGCGCACGTCTTCGGGGCTGAGGCCGTAGGCCCGCACCAGTGCGGCTGCGGCCAGCGCATTCGCCACCATGTGGCGCGGGGCCACCGGGCCGAGATCGGCCATCGACGCGAGCTCCGCGGCACTGTCCTTGCGCTCCGCGATGAAGGCGCGGTCCACCAGCAGGCCCTCGACGACGCCCAGCATGCTGATGGCGGGGGTCACGGTGGTGAAACCGACGGCCCGGCAGCCCTCCACGACGTCGGCATCCTCCACCATGCGCTCCGTCTCGATCTGCTCGGCGTTGTAGATGCAGGCCTTCTGCGTGTGCTCGTAGATCTTGGCCTTGTCAGCCAGGTACTCCGTGTACGATCCGTGCCAGTCCACGTGGTCCTCGGCGACGTTGAGGCAGACGCTGGCGACGGCGGAAACGGACTCACACCAATGCAGCTGGAAGCTGGACAGCTCCACAGCGAAAACGTCGTACTCGACGGGGTCCCGGAGCGCGTCGAGAATGGGCGTGCCCACGTTGCCCACGGCTATGGCTTTCAGCCCGGCGGCCTTCAGCATGGACTCGGTCAGGCCGACCGTCGTCGTCTTTCCGTTGGTTCCGGTGATGGTCAGCCAGTCTGCGGTCTTGCGTCCCTCCCGGACCCGCAGGCGCCAGGCGAGTTCGACGTCGCCCCACACCGGGATGTGGGCGCGTGCGGCGGCGGCGAGCAGCGCCTGGTCCGGCCGCCAGCCCGGCGACGTGACGATCAGGTCCGGCTTCATGCCGTCGATTTTCGGCACCGCCCGCACGGCGTCGTCGCCGAGAAGGACGTCTGCGGCGCCCACGATCCTCAGGGTGTCGGCTTTGGCTTCGGCCGTTTCCGAGGTCGCGGCGTCCACCACCACCACGCGGGCACCCAGTTCGATGAGGGTGTCCGCCGCGGAGAAACCTGACACGCCGATGCCGGTGACCACAACGCGGAGCCCCGCCCAGTCGGAGTCCCAGCTGACCAGGTCTTTCAGCCTGCCCGTTCCGGTTTCGATGCCAGTCACAGCAGGACCACCCATTCTGCGTAGAAGATGCCAAGGCCCGCGGCGACAAACAGGCCGCCAAGGATCCAGAAACGTACGACGACTGTAACTTCAGCCCAGCCCTTGAGTTCGAAGTGGTGCTGCAGCGGCGCCATCTTGAAGAAGCGCTTGCCCTTGGTGACCTTGAAGTAGCCCACCTGGATGATGACCGACAAGGTGATGAGCACGAACAGGCCGCCGATGAAGGCCAGCAGCAGTTCGGTGCGCGACAGGATGGCAAACCCGGCGATGGCGCCCCCGATAGCCAGGGATCCGGTGTCGCCCATGAAGATCTTGGCCGGTGACGTGTTCCACCAGAGGAAGCCCACGAGCGCCGCGCTCATGATGGCGGCCAGGAGCGCAAGATCCAGCGGGTCCCGCACGGAGTAGCAGCCGCTCCCTGCCTGGCGGGGCGAACCGCAGGCCTGGTTGCTTTGCCAGATGCCCATCAGCGTGTAGGCGCCGAAGACCATGACCGAGGCCCCGGCGGCGAGCCCGTCCAGGCCGTCGGTGAGATTGACGCCGTTGGTTGCCGCGGTGACGATCAGGTTTGACCACAGGACGAAGAGAACCGCGCCGAGCACGGTGCCGCCGAAGGCCAGGTCCAGCCAGGGGATGTCGCGAACCAGGGAAATCTTGGTGGACGCCGGCGTGAGCCCGTCCGTATCGGGGAAGTAGAGGGCCAGCACGGCGAAGATGATGCCCACTGCGCCCTGCAGGATCAGCTTGGCCTTGGCGTTCAGGCCAAGGCTGCGCTGCCGTGAAATCTTGATGAAGTCATCCAGGAAGCCCACGAGGCCCATGCCCACCATCAGGAACAGCAGGAGCAGCGCCGAGGCCGATGGTCCGGCGGACCGCGGATTCATCATCCACATGATGAGGTGCGTCAGTCCGTAGCTGAGGAGGACAGCCGTGACCACCACGGTTCCGCCCATGGTGGGGGTGCCGCGCTTGGTGTGGTGCGACGTCGGTCCGTCGTCCCGGATGAACTGGCCGTAGCTTTTGTGGACCAGCAGGCGGATGAACAGCGGGGTGCCCACCAATGCCATCAGCAGGGCCAGGCCAGCGCCGATCAATAGTGCAATCACAGCAGCTCGCTCCCTTCATTGGCACTCGCGCGGGATTGTCCGGGTAATGCTATCCGATCGCCTAAATGGCGCAGTCCGACGCTGTTGGAGGACTTGAACAGCACCAGGTCCCCCGGTTCCAGCTGGGCTTCCAGCACGTCGTAGGCCTCGTCCACAGTTTCGGCAAAGATGCATTCCTCGCCCCAGGAGCCTTCCTGGATGGCCGAGACATAGAGCGACCGCGCCTCGCGTCCCACCACCAGCAGGCGTGAGATGTTCAGGCGCACCACCTGGGTGCCCACGGCGGTGTGCTCCCGGATGGACTCGTCGCCCAGCTCCAGCATGGCTCCCAGGACTGCCCAGGTGCGGCGGCCGCGGCCGAGGTCTGCCAGGGTCCGGAGCGCCGCACGCATCGATTCCGGATTCGCGTTGTAGGCGTCGTTGATGATGGTCACGCCGTCCGCCCGCTCAGTGCGCTCCATGCGCCAGCGGCTGGCGGCCGACTGGGAGCTGAGGGAGGCGCCGATGCGGGCTGCAGGGATGCCGGCGGCGGAGGCGGCGGCTGCAGCAGCGAGGAGGTTTGCGACGTGGTGTTCCCCGATGAGCCTGCTGCTCACGTGGACAGGTTCCTCCCCCGGGAGGCCGAGGTCGAATTCAGGGTGGCCTGCGGCGTTGGTGTCCAGGTGCAGGGCCCGGGCCACCGGGCCCTCTGTCTCGGCGTTCCTGGAGGAGAACCCGAACACCGCAGCCCGGGTGCGGCCGGCCATGGCCGCCACCCGGGGATCATCCAGGTTCAGCACAGCCGTGCCTGCGGCGGGAAGGGCTTCCACGAGCTCGCCCTTGGCGGTCGCGATGTTGTCCACCCCGCCGAATTCGCCGGCGTGAGCTGTGCCCACGCCCAGGACCACGCCGATTTCCGGGCGGACCAAGTCGCTGAGGTAGCTGATGTGCCCGATGCCGGTAGCGCCCATTTCGATGACGAGGAACCGGGTGTCGAAGCCGGCCTGGAAGACCGTGAGCGGCACGCCCACTTCGCCGTTGTAGGACCCCTGAGGGGCCACCGTGTTGGCCTCCGTTGAGAGGATGCCGGCCAAGAGGTCCTTGGTGCTGGTCTTGCCGGCAGATCCTGTGATGCCGATGACCGTGAGCTGTTCGCCTGCCGCCTCGCGGCGGGCCCTGATCCGCCGGACCGCTTCCGCGGCCAGGGCGCCCATGGCCAGCACGGCGTCCTTCACGACGACAGCCGGGTAGCTCGTTCCTGCGGAATCGGTGACATCGCGTTCGGCCAGCGCCAGGATGGCACCGCGGTCAAACGCCGCTCCCATGAAATCGTGTCCGTCCGCGTTTTCGCCGGGCTTGGCCACGTAGAGCGAGCCGCTGGTGGCCTCGCGTGAGTCGGTAACCACTGAGGTGGGAGTGAGCTCGGGGTCGGCAAGGAGCAGGCCGCTGGTGATGTCGGCGATTTCCGCCGCAGTAAATGCAATCATGTCGGTCTAGGACTCTATCCGGTCGTCTTCAAGAACGGTGAATCCCCGTGCCGTCAAGGCCTTCCGGAGCTCCACCCTGTCGTCGAGGGCAAGGTTCACGCCCTTGACCTCCTGCCATACTTCGTGGCCGCGTCCGGCAACGAGGATGGTGTCCCTGGCGGTGGCCAGTTCAACGGCCTTGCGGATGGCCTCGTCGCGGGGGAAAACTTCCATGATTTGGCAGTCGAGCCGTTCGGACTCCTTGGCATCCGTGGCACCGACCAGCACATCGGCCCGGATAGTCGCCGCGTCCTCGTCGTGGGGGTCGTCGTCGCTGACGATCACGACGTCGGCGAGACGGGCCGCGATGGCGCCCATGGACGGACGCTTCCCCTGGTCCCTCTGGCCTGTGGCACCGAAGACCACGATGACGCGCGTCGCCGGGTCGGTTGAACGGACCGCCTCCAGCGCCCGGGCCAGGGCATCGGGGTTGTGCGCGAAGTCGACCACCGCGGCGGGCTGGGCGGACACTAGCTGCATCCTGCCGGGCACGGCCACCGTGAAGGGGTCGCTGGCATCGAGTGCTGCCTGCACCTCGGCGGGATCGGCCCCGCCTGCCAGGACCATCACCAGCGCAAGGGCGGCGTTGGATACGTTGAAGCTTCCGGGGAGACCGGTGTGCACGCGGAGCTCCACGCCGGTGCTGCTGCGCAGCGTGAATTCGGTGCCAAGGCCGCGGGGCCGCGGCTCGGTGACGGTCCAGTCCGCGCTGCCCGAAAGGGCCGCCGGCAGGGTTGACAGTGTGGTGACCGGAAGGCCCGCCTCGGCGGCGAGACGGCGTCCCCACTCGTCGTCGACCGTTACCACAGCGGCGCGGGCGCGCTCCTCTGTGAAGAGCTCCGCCTTGGTGCGGAAGTATTCCTCCATGGTGCCGTGCAGGTCAAGGTGGTCCTGGGTCAGGTTGGTGAACCCGACGACGTCGAAGACCACGCCGTCGACGCGGCGGAACGAGACTGCGTGCGAGGACACTTCCATGGACGCTGCATCGAGCCCCCGTTCGCGCATGAGGGCGAGCAGGGCGTGGACGTCGGTGGATTCCGGCGTGGTCAGGAGGCTGGGAATCGGATCGCCGCCGGCAACAATCTCGATGGTGCCGATCAGCCCCGTTCTTTTCCCGAGAGCCTGAAGCAGGGAATTGACGAAGTATGTGGTGGTGGTCTTGCCGTTCGTTCCGGTGACACCGAAGAGCGACGGCGACGAACCGTCCGTTGCCTGGCTCCGGTAAATCAACGCTGACAGGCGGCCCACCACGGCCCGCGGCTCATCCACCACGAGCACCGGAACGGAAATGTCAGGCGCCAGCGCCAGGAGCCGCGCACCGGCGTCGTCCGTCAGCACAGCTACGGCGCCTGACTCAATTGCCGTGGAGGCAAAGTCCGCGCCGTGGCGTGCGGAGCCGGGGAGTGCCACATAAAGGTCGCCGCGCTCCACCGTCCGGGAGTTGAGGGAGATCCCGGTGACGTGAACGTCCGCCGCCGCTCCGGCCACGGTGAGGCCGACCCACCGCCCGATGGCACCCAGTTCTGTTGCGGCGACGGCCGTTGGCCGGAACCCGCCTGGGGAAGCCTGCCCGTCCGGGGCATCGGCAGTGCCGGGGGCAATGTGCTCTGACAAGTGGATCTCCGTGGGTACTAGTGGATCAGCGGACACGGCAGAACGAAGCGTTCACGTGCACCGCGGTCTTTGAAAGCGGGGGTACTACTTGGCGAACTGCGGCAGCCTGGCCGGTTGGCCCTTGGACGGCGGAACGTTGTACGTTCGCAGTGCCTGGCTCATGACCGAACGGAACACGGGACCGTTGGTGATGCCGTAAATGGAACCTTTGGGCCGCTGCAGGACCACCTCAACAATAAACCGCGGATCGTCCATCGGCGCCATTCCCACCATCGAGGCCGTGTAGCCGCAGAAACCTGCCGTGCCGTCATCACAGGGCGATTGCGACGTCCCGGTCTTGGCCCCGACCCGGTAGCCGTCGATCGCTGCTTCCTTGATCTGGCCCTCGGTGACGGCGCTTTCCAGGATGTCCCGGACCTGCTTGGCGGTCTCCTTGGACACAACCTTCCGGGCAGGCTTCGCCGGGACTTTCTCCTCGGTTCCGTCGGGGTTGATGTAGCTGTCAATGAGCCGCGGCTGGAGCATCATGCCGCCATTGGCGATGGACTGGTAGGCCCGGACAGTCTGGAGCGTTGACTGGGATACGCCCTGGCCGAAGAGCACCGTGTACTGCTGGCGGCCGTCCCACTGGTCGGCCGGCGTCAGGATGCCCTTGGCCTCCGCGGGCAGGCCAATCTCGGGAGCCTCGCCGATTCCGAATTTTTGCAGCCAGTCATGCCGCTGTTCCTTGGTCAGCCGCTGGCCTGCCATGACCGTTCCGGTGTTCATGGACCATCCGAGGAT
Organism: Arthrobacter pascens; assembly: GCF_017052465.1. Classification (GTDB taxonomy): domain Bacteria; phylum Actinomycetota; class Actinomycetes; order Actinomycetales; family Micrococcaceae; genus Arthrobacter; species Arthrobacter pascens. The sequence goes on along the minus strand of NZ_JAFHKT010000126.1, from coordinate 66,161 downwards.
GCCGGCCAGAGTCCGTTTTTCAGTTCCGTGGGAAAAGGAATCATCGAACTGCTGGCCGTCAACCACGTAGGAGGGCGGGATGACAAAAGTGTCGAGAGGCTTGGCCTTGCCCTCTTCGATGACCGCGGCGGCAGTGATCATCTTTTCCACGGAGCCTGGCTCGTAAGCTGCGGTGACTGCCCGGACTCCGCGGTCCTCAGCCGCCACCTTGCCGGGATCGTTGGGGTCGGGAGCGTCGGTGTCCGCCATGGCAAGGATGTTGCCGGTTTTGATGTCGGAGACGATGATGGTGCCCCACTCCGCGCTCAGCTTGTCCGTCTGGCTCTGGATGGCCTGCTGCGCGAAATACTGCAGGTCGGAGTTGAGGGTGAGTTTGACGTCCTTGCCGTCCTGCGCGGGTGTCAGCTGGTCCACGCCCACCGGGATGCGGAGGCCGTCGGCGCCGATCTCGAAAAGTCGTTTGCCTGGTGTTCCCCGGAGGATGGCGTCCTGCGTCTGCTCCAGGCCCGCCTGGCCGGTGTCACCGTTCTCCAGGAACCCCACGATGCCGCCCGCTACAGATCCGTTCGGGTAAACCCGCTTGCTGGTTCCTTCGGAGAAGATGCCCGGGATCTGCAGCTTGGACACCCGGTCTTCAACATCCGGCTTCAGGTCCTTGGCCACGATGTAGTACGTCTTCTTGCCCGTGACGGAGTTCCGGACGTCCTCCACCCGCATTCCCAGGACCCCTGCGAGTTCCGCAATCCCCTGGTCCCGGGAAACTGTGACGAGTTCTTCCTCGCCGTTGACGGTTTCGAGCCGTTTGAAGGACTCCGTCTTGGTGTTGACCGCCTGGTCCACAGTGATGTTGTAGCGGATAACGCTGTTGGCCAGCACCGTCCCGTTGGCGTCGACAATGCTGCCTCGTTCCGCGGGCAGCACGGTCGGCCGCAACCGGTTACTCAGCGCGGCTTCCGCCAGACCGCCAACGTCCAAGCCCTGGACCAGGAAGAGCTTGCCCCCCACGACCAGGAGTAACGCCAGCATCACGCCGAGTCCAAGGCGCAATCGCTTGGTGGCGTTCGGGACTTTCTGCCTGCTTGCCTTGCCTTGCGCCACGATCATCCCTTACTGCTTGCCTTGCTGGCTGCCAGCCGCGTCCGTTCTGCCAGTTACTGCCCCGGCGCCTTTTGGGCAGGCGCCGGGATGGTGCCGCCGTTGAGGACCGCCGCCGGCTTCTGGGCGGCAGGGGCCGCAGCAACGGGGGCCGCAGCCACCGGCGCTGACGCGGCGGGCTCTTCCGCCGCAGGCTTCCGGTTTTCCAGCGGGTCGGCAGTACTGGCCGGCGGGACGACGTTGAGCTGGCCGGGAACAGCCGGGGCGGCGATTACCGCTCCGGCCGAGTCACCCTTGACAGCAGGCTTGGCCTGGCCGCTGACAGTTAGCGTGGACAGATCGATCTGGCCCTTCCCTGTGGAAGCTACCATCCCCAATTCTGAGGCCTTGGCGGCCAGATTCTGCGGAGCTTCGAAGTTTTGGACCTGCTGTGTCAGATCCTGGTTCTGCTTGGTCAGCGTCGTCTGTTCGCTGCGCAGGCTCACCAGCTGGTACTGGGCGGTCGAGACAGAGATGTTCAGGACGAGGACAGCGATCAGTGCCACGGCGAGCAGGCCAAAGCACAGAACAACGAACGGGGCACGGCGTTTCTTGGGAACGGACCGGACCACGGACAGCGGCGTGCGCGTCTTGCGCGCTCCCGACAGCCCTGAGTCAACGTCCCCGGCGGTGCGGCTGGACGCGACGGTGTAGGTCTTGACAGCTGCGGTGCTCATGCGGCTCTCCTGGCTCTGATGCGTTCCACTGCGCGCAGCCGGGCGGATGCTGCGCGCGAATTCTCCGCGATCTCGACGGCGGTAGGCACCTCGGTGCCTTTGGTAAGGGTCTTGAGTTCGGGCTTGTGTTCTTCGAGCTCCACCGGGAATCCCAACGGTGCCGATGACTTGGAACGCGCCTGGAAGACGCCTTTGACGATCTTGTCCTCCAGCGAGTGGTAGGACATGACCACTATCCGGCCGCCCAGGGCAAGGGCTTCCACTGCTGCGGGGACGGCCCGTTCGAGGACGTCGAGTTCCTCGTTGACCTCAATCCGCAGAGCCTGGAACGTCCGCTTGGCAGGGTGGCCTCCCGACTTGGCGGCACCGGCCGGCACAACAGCCCGGATCTGCTCCACCAGTTCTCCGGTAGTCGCAAACGGCTTGGCCGCCCGGGCCGTGACAATCCTGTTGGCGATGCGACCGGCGAACTTCTCCTCGCCCCACTTCCGGATGATCCTGACCAGGTCTTCTTCGCTGTAGTTGTTAACGACGTCAGCCGCTGTCTGCCCGCGGCTGGTGTCCATCCGCATGTCCAGGGGCGCGTCAAAAGAGTAGGCAAAGCCGCGTTCCCGCTCATCCAGCTGCAACGAGGACACCCCGAGGTCCATCAGGATGCCGTGGACTTCCGAAATGCCGAGGTCCTCCAGGACGTCGGCGATTTCGTCATAGACGGCATGGACGAGGTCGGTGCGCCCGGCGAACGGCTTCAGCCTCTCACCGGCGAGGGCGAGCGCCTCTTCATCGCGGTCGATTCCCACAAGATGCAGGTCAGGGAAGCGCTGCAGCATCGCCTCCGAGTGTCCGCCCATCCCCAGCGTGGCATCGATTGCCACCGGAGTTTCTCCGCGCAGGCGTGCTGCTTCGAATCCTGGGGCCAACAGATTAATGCACCGGTCCTTCAGAACCGGCACATGGCGTTCGGACGTAGGTTTGGCGCTGTCGTGTTCGTTCATGCCTTCGTCCTTCCTGCTTGCCGCGGGTTGCTTGCTTCTTAAGTCAGATCCCCATCCGCGCCTGTCCCGCTGGCCGCCTGGCTCCGGGGAAGTGAGCCAGGAAGACGGTGGGATGGGCGGCTGGAGATCTCATTCAAGAAACAGGTTTCGGGTGCTGCCTGCCGGTACTCAGAGAATGCCGGCGATGGGGTTGTCGGTTTCGGAGAAGGAGGTTTCCTTCTCCGCCAGGTACACATTCCAAGCCTGGGCATCCCAGATCTCTGCGCGGGTGCCGGCCCCGATGACGGCCAGCTCCCTGCCGAGCCCTGCGTACTCCCGAAGGGCAGGAGGGATAGTCACCCGCCCTTGCTTGTCAGGTACCTCGTCCGAGGCTCCGGAGAGAAAGACGCGAATGTAGTCACGAGCCTGCTTGTTGGAGATGGGAGCCTCCCGGATCTGCTCGTGAACCCTCGCGAATTCCTGCTCACTGAAGACGTAGATGCAGCGCTCCTGGCCTCGCGTGAGAACAAGTCCGCCGGCAAGTTCCTCTCGGAACTTGGCAGGAAGAATGATCCGGCCCTTTTCATCCAGACGCGGCGAGTGTGTCCCCAGGAACACATCCCCACCGCCCCTCTGCTGTCAGAAGCCGAACAACCCCCGCGCTGCCACTACCCTCTTACTCGCTCCACTTTACTCCACTTCTCACCACAGTCAACGCGGCAGGGGCAATTATCCGGCAATTGGAGAATCAACTTCCGCGGAATTCCGGGACTCCAGCCCGGGGTGGGAAGTGGAGGGAGAATCGCGCCTCCGGGAGCGCTGGACTGGGTCCATGTCCCGGAAATGACCGTTAAAAAACGATGACCCGCCGGAGCGGGTCATCGTTTAGGCGTGCTGTGGTGGCAAGTGGAGGGTGGTGCCAGGTGGAGGTGGTGGAAAGTGGGGCGGCGGAGGTCAGGACTCTCCGCGGCGCCTTTCGTCCCAGCGCTCTTCAAGGCTGCTCATGAAAGAACTCTTGCCCTTGGACTTCTTTCCCCGACCGCCGGCCTTAGCCTTGCCGCTGGAAGCACTGCGCATGGTGGCGAAGTAAACACCCGCTCCCATGACCACGAATCCAAGGACACCCACGAAGATGTTCTGCAGGGATACCCCCACCAGCAGGAGCAGGACCCCTGCGAGCGTCGCGAGTACGCCAATCACAATGTGCCGGGTGGACCATGTGCGGCCAGGGTCCGAGCCCATGGAACTGGCGAACTTGGGATCGTCCTCATGCAGTTGCCTCTCGAGTTGCTCGAGCAGCTTCTGTTCGTGCTCCGAGAGCGGCATCACGACCTCCTTAAGTAGGCCAACGTCCGGACTGGTCAGGACCAGCTGTTCCTGCCTCGTCAACGACCGGCATGCTGTACAGGTTCCCGGCCCTCCATCGTTGGCAGGTCCATGGATCCAAGCATACGGACGCGGGCGGGTCAGGTGATCCACACATGTCCGGACGTTCGAAATCTTTGTATCTCTAAGGATAGTTTGTTGGGCGGTGTTGTGAAAGACGCTTTCGGCTGCCGCGGCGTCGAAGAACCCTGAAAAACCGGCTACAATCCGGTCCGCGCCGCCCGCCGGCTCAGGCCTGCTCCCGAGGAGGCCTGGCGGCCCCCGTGGCACCGTCCAACAGCCGCGCAGGAAGGACCGATTTGTTGCCGAATTTCTCTGCCACCCTGTCCAGCGCCTGCTCGGCCGACCGCCAGTTGTCATCCCGCCGGTCCAGGCTCAATTGCATCGACGTCTGCGCTGCAGGCTCCAGTTGCTCGGCGCGGACCCCGACAAGCCGGACCGGCATGGACCGGTTCCCCAAGGACTCCAGCAGTTGGAGGATCGTGGCGTAGATCAGCTGCGCGCTGTCCACGGGCGTGTGGACTGTCCTGCTCCGGGTTACGGTGGAGAAATCCGCGTACCGCAATTTCAGGGCCACGGTCCGTGACACCATTCCGGACGCCCGCAGACGCTCCGCGGTCCGGTGAGACAGGCGCAACAGCTCTTTGTTGAGAAGTGCGTCGTCGGCGGTGTCCACAGCGAACGTTTCCTCCGCCCCGATGCTCTTCTCCAGCCGGATGGGCGTCACAGCCCGGGGATCGATGCCCCACGACAACCGGTGGACGTGCTCGCCGGTGGCGCCCAGAACCTTCTTCAGTGACGCAATCGGAGTGGCGGCAACGTCAGCGACCGTGCGGATACCCATCCTCGCCAGTACGTCTGCTGTCTTGGCGCCGACGCCCCACAGGGCATTGACCGGGAGGCTGTGCAGATATGGCACTGTCTCCTCCGGCCGGATGAGCAGCAGGCCATCAGGCTTGCAGCGCGTGGAAGCGATCTTGGCAACGAACTTGCTCGCGGCAATCCCCACGGACGCGGTGATGCCCAGTTCGCTGACCACCCGGCTCCGGATGAGTTCGCCAATAGCCTGCGGGGAGCCCAGTCTGCGGATCGCTCCCCCTACATCAAGAAACGCCTCGTCCACGCTCAGCGGCTCCACCAGCTCGGTAATGGACTCGAAGATGGACATCAGCTGCCCGGACACTTCGTAGTAAAGCTTGTGGCGCGGCTCGATGACGATGGCCTGGGGGCACAGGCGGTGGGCTACGACCATCGGCATCGCAGACTTAACACCGAAGGCGCGCGCTTCGTACGAGGCAGACAGGACCACGGAGCGGTCCGCCGGAAATCCGACGATAACCGGCCTGCCGCGCAGCTGCGGGCGCCCGCGCAGCTCCACGGAAACAAAAAACGCGTCCATATCGACGTGCAGAATACTGCTGCGCCGGAGCTCCCGAAGACGCGCTTCGAATTGCTCTCTGTCCTGGTCCGGCACCACATCTGCAATCCTATGCCCTGGGGCTGACTAAACTGGAGGCTGCATCCGGCATCAAACCCCAGGAGGAATACACCTGTGAAGGTCATTGGAACGCACATGCATGCAGGCCTCGGCCTGCTTGCGGCCGGCACGGTGTTGGTGGTGATGACGGCCTGCACGGCACCTGCCCCCGCTCCCGCCGCAGCCCCTGAAGCTGCGGCGTCCACCACGGCCATGGCCCAGACGAGCACCACGGCGCCGCCCAGCCCCTCGGCATCTCCGGGCACTTCCGCCACGGTGGGCGCCCTCGTCGCAGGATTCCCGCAAAAGCTGCTTCCGCCCATGCCGGGCGCCAAGGTAGTGGCCAGCAGTTTCGATAAGTCCTCCTCCCCCGCAACCGTCGCCCTGGTGGGCTCCATCGCCGCCAAGCCTGCCGCCGTCGTCGCCTTTTACACGAAGGCGCTCGAAGCGCAGGGATTCAAGGCCGTTCCGGGCAACACGGTAGGTGCCGTGGTCTCAAAGGACTTCGTCCGGGCCGGCAACGAGACCGTCAACATAGCGGTCCCCACGACTGCCGGAGTGTCCACGTTCACGATCGGGGCCAACGTGGCGCCTGAGTCCGTCAAGTGACGGTGGCCGAACAGCTCCGTGTGGAACAGGCGGCCTTCGTGGCCGCCGTCGCGGGCAAGCTCACAGACTTCCTGACCACTCGGCATTCCGTGATGACGGCGATCTCGCCCGACATCGATCCGATCATGGGGTCGATCTCAAACCTTGTCACCGGAGGCAAGCGGCTGCGGGCACTCATGTGCTACTGGGGCTGGAGAGGCGCCGGCGGTCCCGCCGACGCCGAGGACGTGATCACCGCAGGCGCGGCCCTCGAACTCTTCCAGGCCGCCGCGCTCATCCACGACGACATCATCGACCGGTCCGACACGCGGCGCGGAGGCCCCAGCGTCCACCGCCGGTTCAGCCAGCTGCACGAAAGCCAGGGCTGGGCCCTGGACAGCGAACGCTTTGGCCACGCGGCAGCCATCCTGGCCGGCGACCTGTGCCTGTCCTTCAGCGAGGAAGCATTTACGGACATCGGCAAGCAAGCGGCCTCGGGGAGCCGGGCACGGCTGATCTTCAACCTCATGCGTGCCGAGGTCATGGCGGGGCAGTACCTGGACATTCTGGAGGAAGTGGCCGGGCCGGTGCGGGACCGTGCCGGCGCCGTGAGCCGCGCGCAGTCCATCATTCGCTTCAAATCGGCCAAGTACTCCACGGAACACCCGCTCGCTTTGGGCGGCGCGCTCGGAGGCGCCTCGGATGACCTGCTGCGCGGCTACTCCGCCTTCGCGCTGCCGCTGGGCGAAGCCTTCCAGCTCCGCGACGATGTACTGGGCGTTTTCGGTGATCCGGTCACAACGGGCAAGCCTGCAGGCGATGATCTCCGGGAAGGCAAGCGCACAGTCCTGGTGGCTTTCGCCCTGGATCTGTCCACGCCGGAGGAATCAGCGTTCATCGATGCGAAGCTGGGCAGTCCGGATCTGGGCGAGGAAGATGTAGCGGAGATCCGCAGGATTATTGCGGACTGCGGGGCTCTGCATGCCACCGAGGTCCTGATCGAGGAGTTCGGGGCCGCCGCGTACGGCGCATTGGAGCTGCTCCCGCTGGACGACCTCCCGAAGACAGCATTACGGAAGCTGGCCGAAGCGACAGTAAGCCGCGCCGCCTAGGAGTCTGCTGAACAACGTGGTTGTGGGGTGGGCGGTACGGCACCAATGGCCGTCAAGTAGCGTGTTCTGGTCAGCACTTTTTGGGTGCGATAACGGGGTCGTTTCGCCCGCTGGGTTCATTGTGGCGCAGATGTGGGGCCTCATCTGGTGTCGGGATTGGCCGGGTCCGGCCGGTGGTTTATCCCAGCGCCCATGATCCCTCGTTCACGCGCAGTCCCAGGTTGAGGAGTCTGCGCAGGTTTAGTCCTGCGATCCGCAGGTGCAGCCAGGCGTTGTTCCGTGTGATGCCGCGGTGGGGAACGCGGCGGTTGCCGCGGGTGAGCCAGGCGATGGACCGCTCGACCATGGGCCGGTGTGTGCGGTAGGTGTTCTGGAAGGCCGGATCCGCGGCGCGTTGACGGTGTTCGCGCTGCAACGCGTCGTGTTCGTGGAGTTCGAGCTTTCGTCCCCGCGGTGAGGCGGTGCACCGGTCCCGGAGTGGGCAGCCGGTGCAGGCGGCACCGAACGTGACCCGCCGTTTAGCGGTGATCTTCGGACAGGTCGCGGTGCCGGCAGCTTCATCGACGGTGAAATCATCGATGGTGAACCCGCCCTCAACGGCAGAGCGCAGCGGCCAAGGCTTGATCACCGGGACGTGGTCGGTCAGGGCGAGGGCGGCGAGCATTTCCCCGGAACCGTAGGCCGAGTCGGCCAGGACGTCCACGCTGGTGCCGGCGATCGTAGGGTCCATGCCGATCAGCCGGGCACCGACGGCCCCGTCGCTGTTCTCCGGTCCGGAGGCTTTCGTCAGCTCAGCGGCGGTGATCAGCCCGGTGTCGGGCTCGATCACGATATGGGCCTTGAATCCGTCCTGCTGCCGGGACTGGGTCTTGTGTGCGTGCCGGGTATCCGGGTCGACGGTGGAGATCATCCGGTCCGGGGCGACCCTGCGGGCGATACGCCACCGCCCGTCGGTCCCGTCGGAGTCCTCAGCCGGTTCCACGTCCTGCCCGGCGACGAGGGCAAGCAGCGCGTAAGCATCGGCCGCCTTACCCTCCAATATCCCGGGATCAACCGCGGCCAGCAGCGCCAGCGCGTCAGTGACCAGCGCCGAGACGAGCCCGTCTTTGGCGTCCTGGTCATCCCAGGCGATGTCCGGCTTGCCGGTGCGGGAGTAGTCATACCCGCACGCATGGGCGGCCACCAGTTCCCGGCCGCCGGGGACGTCACGGCCGAAGCGGCGGATCCCGGCGATCAGCTGCGTGATGGTGTCCTGCCTCGCGACCGCGTCGTCCAGGACCGTTGAATCCACCGCCCGCCGGCGCTTGCCCTTCAGGACTCCGGTCTCCGCCACGACCTCGGCGATGGCCTCCATGATCCGGTGCGGGTTTGCCGATCCGGCCAGACGCCTCCGCCAGTACGTCAGCGTGCTCGGGTGGAACGCGGTATCAGCCAACCCGTACCCGCACGCTGCTTTCCAACGCAGATCGAAGGTCAACGCCTCGGCGGTTTCCCGGTCAGAGAGCCCCTGCAAGGCCTGCAACACCAGCACCGAACCTATGACCGGTGCCGGAACTGACGGCCTGCCCCGACCCGACGGGAACAGGTCCTCCATCATCGAATCCGGAAACAGCCGGCCCCGATGCTTGGCCAGAAACGCGAAAACGCTGCCCGGAGCCAACAACTCCCCGGCCAGCGCCTCCACATCCAAATACCCGCGTTGCGCGTCCTCGCGTCCCTGCATAAGACCAGTCTTAACCACCAGGCCCACGAATCCAGACGACGCGCCCGCCCCGCGATTAATTCAGCAGTCTCCTAGGGGCCGCTGCGGCCCGACATGCGCTGGGATTGAAATGCGGGGCGGGCTGTCCCGCCCCGCATTTACCACGCTGCATTCATGAGGCGGGATTTACCTGCCCCACCTTTACTTGGCCGGATCTACCAGGCCAGGGACTGCGCGCGACGGCGAATTTCGGTTTTGCGCCCGTCCCGCAGGGCGTCGATGGGGCGTCCACGGAGGGATTCGTCGGGCGTGAAGAGCCATGTGATGAGCTCTTCGTCTGAATAGCCCGCATCCGACAAAACGACGATGGTGCCCTTAAGGCTCTCCACGACGTGGCCGTCCATCAGGAAGGCGGCAGGCACGGAACGGATGCGACGGTCGCCCACGCGTATGGCGGCCAGCGCGCGCTCATCAAGCAACCCATGGACTTTGGTGATGGAAACGTCCAGCAACTCGGCTACATCGGGCAGGGGCAACCAGTCGCCAACAAGGCTTTCTACAGTACTCACGGGTCAAGGTTGCCACGGCGGACACCCGCACGCCTAGTCGGTCCGCTGGCTCCCCGCATTTTCCCTCGCCTCGCCCGGCGACACACCCACAGACCGGGACTTCCTGAGGGGACGCCCTTTCTTGTGCTAATCGGAAAATCGTGAGAGATTCTCATAGATCACATTTGTAACACGAATAACTTGAACAACACTAGAATCATTAGTCACACTGGCCTGACCGACAGCATTCGCCGCTGAGAAGAGGATCTTTCCCATGACGACGACCAGCTCGCCCAAGCAGCCCCCCAGGCCAAGCCTGCCCATGATCGCGGCGACGACGGCGACGCTTCCCGCCGTGATGCTGTCCTCCCTGGCGCTCGCTCAGCCTGCCGGCGCCGATACCCGCCCCAGTGCTATTCCGGCAACGCTGGCCGCAGCCATGGAAGCCCAGGCCGCCGCAGCCAAGGCAGGCGTCATTCCGGCAGCATCCGTCCCGGCAGCCATTCCCGCCGGCCTGCAGCCGGCCCGTGTCACGCCCAGCAGCCACCGGGTTGTCCGCGGAGATACAGTCAGCGGCATCGCCAACCGGTACGGCCTCAGCACGTCGGCGGTCCTGAGGCTGAACAACCTGAAGGTCAACTCGGTGATCTACCCGGGTCAGAAGCTGAAGCTTAAGGGCGCCTCGGCGCCGGCGCCCCGGCAGGCAGCTGTAACTGCTGCCGCGGCCAGCACCGGCGCGAAAACCTACACCGTGAAGTCGGGGGACACCCTGGGCGGCATCGCTGCCAGGCACGGCGTCAAGCTGTCCCAGGTGCTGGGCTGGAACCGCCTGTCGCTGTCGTCGATCATTTACCCGGGCCAGAAAATCCGGATCGGCGCCGGCGCCGCGACGTCTCCCGCCCCGGCCACCTCGGCGCCCACAGCCGCATCCCGTTCCTACACCATCAAATCCGGCGATACGCTGTCCGGCATCGCAGCACGGCACGGTGTCCGGCTCGCCGACGTCCTGTCCGCGAACCGGCTCAAGGTGACCAGCATCATCTACCCCGGAAACAAGCTGGTCATCCCGGGCAAGTCCACAGCCCCGAGCCCGGTTCAGCCGGCATCGAGTGTCACTCCGCTGGTGCCCAGTTCCTTCCTCGGCTTCACATACCCCGCTGCGGTGGTGAGCTCGGCCAACAAAAACAAGGCACTGCTCAACGCGTCGCCGGTGCCCTCGCTGGCACAGATGAAATCCATCGTGGCGGATACGGCCCGCCGCATGGGCGTGGACCCGGCACTGGCGCTGGCTTTCGCGTACCAGGAGTCGGGATTCAACCAGCGCGCCGTGTCCCCTGCCAACGCCATCGGCACCATGCAGGTCATCCCTTCCTCAGGCGAATGGGCGTCCGACCTCGTGGGCCGCAAGCTCAACCTGCTTGACCCGTACGACAATGCAACGGCCGGGGTGGCCATCATCCGGCAGCTGATCCGCACCAGCAAGAACCTGGACCACGCCATCGCCGGGTACTACCAGGGCCAGTACTCTGTCAGCAAGTACGGCATGTACTCCGACACGAAGACCTACGTCGCGGCGATCAAGGCGCACCGAAAGAACTTCGCCTAGCCTGCAAGGGCCCTTCATCCGCGGGATGCAGGGCCACTGAGCATAACGATACGGGTCCGGATCGCATTTTGATCCGGACCCGTATCGTTGCAGCGATTAGGATCGTAGAGTGCAGGAAAAGGTGTCGGACAGTCTCGTTGGTTCCCTGGTGGATAACCGCTACCGGGTGAATTCAAAGCTGGCAAGGGGCGGAATGTCCACCGTCTATCTGGCCACGGACCAGCGCCTGGACCGTGACGTCGCCCTGAAGGTCCTCCACCCGCACCTTGTCAATGACGGCAATTTCCTCGACCGTCTCGCGCGCGAGGCCCGCTCCGCCGCGAAACTATCGCATCCCCATGTTGTCGGCGTTTTGGACCAGGGACACGACGGCCAGACGGCCTACCTCGTGATGGAGTACATCAAGGGGCACACGCTCCGCGATGTCATCAATGAGAGAGGCGCCCTGTCGCCCCGGCTCGCCCTCGCCCTCATAGATCCGGTGGTGGAAGGCCTCGGCGCCGCCCACGACGCCGGCCTCATACACCGGGACGTCAAGCCGGAAAATGTGCTGATTGCCGAAAACGGCCGGATAAAAATCGGAGACTTCGGGCTGGCCCGTGCGGTCACCACCACCACTACCACCGGCACGCTGATCGGAACGGTGGCGTACCTCTCCCCGGAACTGGTGCTCGGCAAGCCGGCAGACGCCCGCAGCGACATTTACTCCACCGGAATCATGCTTTATGAGATGCTGACCGGCCAACAGCCCTTCGACGGCGAAGTTCCGATCCAGGTTGCCTACCAGCACGTCAACTCGACAGTTGCCCCGCCGTCGGGCCTCGTCCCGGGACTGGCCGAAGAAGTCGACGAGCTCGTGCAGTGGTGCACGGCCAACGACCCCGACAAGCGCCCCGTAGACGGCAACGCCCTCCTCTCGGAGCTCAGGCACATCCGCACCAATCTTTCTGACGCGGAGCTGGACCTGCAACCTCCGGCAGCCCTGCACGCGGCGACTGCCGCAGGCGCTGCAGGCGCCACGGGCCTCCACCCGGCCAGGCCCGGAATCGCGGCTCCTCCGGCGCCTGTCCGCCTGCCATCCGCGGCAGCACAAGGGAGCCACACTGAAGTGTTGTCCCCCGTAGAGGGACCCGGCGTGCAGCGCCCGACGGAAGTCATCTCCCACACCAGCAACCCGACCACCATGTTCCCGGCCAGGCAGTTGCCCGCAAAGTTCGGATTCGACGCCGACGCCGACGCCGACGAAACAGGCTCCCGCTCCGCCGCTCCGGCCGCCTACGGTGACGGCGGACAAAGTCAAAGGCCGTTGAGCAAACGCGAACAGCGGAAGCAGGACCGCGTCGACGAAAGGGCACGCTCCAGGGCTGCCGCCACACCGCTCCGCACCCTGCGTGAAGGCAACGCGCGGCGCCGCGGGGTTCTCTGGATCGTCATCCTGGTCATTGCAGCCCTGCTGGCCACCGGCGCAGGCTGGTTCTTCGGCATGGGGCCGGGATCTCCGGGCACCGTGCCGGCCGTGGCAAACAGAACCGTGGCCGAGGCCCAGCAGCTGCTCCAAGGGGCCGGCTTCCAGTCCAGCACCCAGGACGTGTTCGACGACGACGTCCGCGCCGGCCTCGTAGTGGGCTCGGACCCGGAGGCCGGAACGGAGATCCGCAAGTACCAGCAGGTTTCGCTGTTCGTGTCCAAGGGTCCCCAGCTGTTCCCGCTTCCGCAACTGCCGGGCAAGTCCCTTGATGCCGCGAAGGAAGCGCTCAGCGGTGCTGAGATGGCCTTGGGTAAGGTCACCGAAAAGTTTGACGAGGAGGCCCCGGCAGGGACGGTGCTCGCCCAGTCCCCCGCGGCCGGAACCCAAGTCAGGCGCGGAACACCAGTGAGCCTGACGGTGTCGAAGGGCCCCCAGCCCATTCCGGTGCCGGACGTGCGCGGTGAGGAACAAGGCGCGGCCTTCCGGGCCATTGAGGCGGCCGGGCTGGTAGCCGTGGTTGCCGACGAAACCGTCAACGACCGGAAGGTTCCCAAGGGCGCCGTGGTCAAACAGGAGCCCGCCTCGGGAACACTGACGCGGGGAGCGACTGTTACGCTGACCATTTCCGCGGGCCCGAAGCTCGTGAAGGTGCCGAACTATATCGGGGAGCAGGTCGCCGACGCGCGCGAGGCATTGGAGAAGCGCGGATTCGAAGTCCGCGTCAACAACATCCTCGGCGGATTCTTCGGGACGGTCCGGGACCAGGATCCGGTCGACGTCGAGGTTCCTGAAGGTTCGGTCGTAACACTGACCGTCGTCTAGGGCGCGCCCGGAACCAGCATCACAGAATAACCGGCCCGGGCCCTCGAAACCTTAAGAGTGCCGCCGACGAGCGCCCTCTTGTCAGTGCCGGGTAAGGGCGCCCGCCACGAGGAACGCCATCTCCAGGGACTGCATGTGGTTCAGGCGCGGATCGCACACCGACTCGTAGCGGTCCAGGAATGCTTCCTGATCGATGGGATCAGCACCGCCCAGGCACTCGGCGACGTCGTCCCCGGTCATTTCGACATGAAGGCCGCCCGGAACAGTTCCCAGGGCGTGGTGCACTTCGAAGAAGCCGCGGACTTCGTCGATGACGTCGTCGAAATTGCGGGTCTTGTAGCCGTTCGGCGACGTAACGGTGTTGCCGTGCATCGGGTCAGTGACCCACAGGACCTGCGCACCAGAGGCAGTGACCTTTTCCACCACCGCGGGAAGCTTTTCGCGGATATTGCCCGCGCCCATACGGGTGATGAAGGTCAGGCGTCCGGGCTCGCGGTTGGGATCAAGCTTGTCGATGAGCCGCAGGGCGTCATCACCGGTGGTGGTGGGGCCAAGCTTCACACCGATCGGGTTGCGGACGCGAGAGAGGAAGTCGACATGCGCGTGGTCCAGTTCGCGGGTGCGCTCACCGATCCAGAGGAAGTGAGCGGACGTGTCGTACGGGAAGCCGGTGCGCGAATCGATGCGGGTCAGGGCGCGCTCGTAGTCAAGCAGCAGTGCCTCGTGGCTGGCATAGAACTCCACGCGCTTCAGCGCCTCGAAGTCGGCGCCACAGGACGCCATGAACTTGATGGCGCGGTCGATGTCACGCGCCAGGGATTCGTACCGGGCGTGGGCAGGGTTTTCGGTGAAGCCCTTGTTCCACTGGTGCACAAGGCGGAGGTCTGCGAAGCCGCCCTGCGTGAAGGCGCGAATCAGGTTCAGCGTCGACGCGGACGTGTGGTAGGCCCTCAGCATGCGGCTGGCATCGTGGCCCCGGGATTCAGGTGTGAAGTCATACCCGTTGACGATGTCACCGCGGTACGCGGGAAGAGTCACGCCGTCGCGGGTTTCTTCGTTCGAGGAGCGCGGCTTGGCGAACTGCCCCGCCATCCGGCCCATCTTGATGACCGGCATGGCCGCACCATAGGTCAGGACCACTGCCATCTGCAGGATGGTCTTTACCCGGGCGCTGATCTTGTCCGCCGTGGCGTCCCCGAATGTCTCGGCGCAGTCACCACCCTGGAGGAGGAAGGCCTTGCCCTGGGCGGCAGCCGCGAGCCGCTCGCGGAGCACGTCGACTTCGCCGGCGAACACGAGGGGCGGGAGCGCCGAGAGTTCCTGGACGGATGCGTCAAAAACGTCCCTGTCCTGCCATGTCGGCTGCTGCGAGATGGGAAGGTCCCGCCAGTTGTCCAGTCCCGGATAGTTGGCGGCGCCGCTCTGTGCGGTACTGGTCAGGGAAGAGGCAGGTTTTGCAGATAGCTCAGTCACACTACTAAGAGTAGATGCCCGGGCAGGCATCGGGACACCCGGGCTGTCATTGTCCCGCCCCTGGCGTCACACACCTCACGGCAGCCGCGAAAGCTGGGGGGCGCTCAGGCGCGGCGGGAGGAACCGGCGTCGGTATCGCCGTCGTCCGATGCGCTTTCACCGGACTGGCTGTCGCCTGCCGGGCCTTCATCGCGCTGGCTGCCGCCGGACTGACCTTCGCCGGGCTGAACTACATCGGGCTGGCCCTCACCGGCCGGGCCTTCACCAGGCTGGCTTTCTCCAGAAACCGCCGCGGGGGCAGGACCCTTGCCCGCCAGCCGCAGCTTGACCACGGCCGCGTACTCATCCACGTATTCCTGCCCGGAGAGGCGCATGAGCTCGTACATGATTTCATCGGTCACGGACCGCTGGATCAGCCGGTCGTCGGCCATTTCGTGGTACCGGCTGAAGTCCAGGGGCGCACCGAAGATCATGCCGATGCGGCGGATGCTGGGCAGCCTTTTACCGATCGGCTGAACCTTGTCCGTGCCGATCATGGCCACCGGAATGACCGGGACCCGGGCCTGCAGCGCCAGCCGCGCCACTCCCACCTTGCCCCGGTACAGGCGCCCGTCCGGGCTTCGTGTTCCTTCGGGATAGATCCCCAGCAGTCCGCCGTGGGTCAGGACATCCATCCCCGCGTCAAGCGAGGCGGCGGAGGCGGCCCCGCCGGAGCGATCCATGGGGAGCTGGTTGGTGAGCCGGAAGAACAGCGCCGTCAGCCGGCCCTTGAGGCCGGTGCCCGTGAAGTACTCGGATTTCGCCAGGAAGATGACGGGCCGGGGCACCATGAGCGGCATGAAGATCGAGTCCGAAAAGGACAGGTGGTTCGACGCAATGATCGCGGGCCCATCGGCCGGCAGGTTGTCCAGTCCCTTGACCCATGGCCGGAACAGAGTGCGGAGCACCGGACCCAGGAAGATCCTTTTCATGACCCAATAAAACACGCGTCCAACCCCTCCGAAGGCAATTGGCCGGCACTCCCAAGGGCCTGCCGGCACTGCAATGCAACCCTACTCTAGTGAGATTTGCACGGAACAGTGACACGATGGACTCATGACAGAAAGCAGCGACCGGACCAGGCCCGCCGCTTTCAGCTACCCGGGCCACGGGCCCAATGCGCGCATCGGAATCGCCATCTGCCATGGCTTCACCGGCAGCCCGCTGAGCATCCTTCCGTGGGCCCAATATCTGGCGGAGCGCGGCTTCGCAGTCTCGGTGCCCCTCCTGCCCGGCCACGGAACCGACTGGCAGGACCTGGCACGCCGCGGATGGACGGACTGGCACCGCGCTTTCGACAGTGCGTATGAGGAGCTCGCTGCCAGAACCGATGCCTGCTACGTGGCCGGACTGTCCATGGGCGGCGCCATTGCCCTCCTGACGGCCTCCCGCCGGCAGGTGGCGGGCGTGGCCGTCGTCAACCCCGCGCTGAGCTTCTACGACCGGCGCGTGCGCGTCATCGGACTGCTCAAGTACTTCCAGCGGACCACGGTCCCCATCGAGGAAGAAAATCCGACGGCGTCCCCCACCGAAGACGGCGACTATTCCCGCACGCCGCTTGCCGCAGTCCATCAGCTGAAAAGACTCTTCGCCGCCGCGGCCCGCGGACTCCCCCGCGTCACGGCACCGGTGCTGGTCTTCAAGTCGCGGAACGACGCCGTTGTGCCGCCCACATCCCTGGCCATGATCCGGAAGCGCCTGGGCTCCGCGAGCCTTGAGGTCGTGCCACTCGAACGCAGCGGCCACGTTGCCACTCTGGACGCCGACGCCCAGGAAATTTTCGAAGCGTCCGAGGGGTTCTTCCAGGTGCATGCACGCAGCAATGTATCGACGGAGAAGCAATGAGCACACTTCCGGACCACAGTCCCTTCAGCAGCGCCTTCTCCGGCGAGGGGCCGAGGGTGGGGGTCGCCCTGGCACACGGATTCACCGGGAGTCCGCACGCCGTACGGGCCTGGGCCATGGAACTTGCCGCCGCAGGCTTCGCAGTCCGTATGCCGCTTCTTCCGGGCCACGGAACCTCATGGCAGGACCTTGCCCGCAGCCGCTGGACAGACTGGCACGACGCCATGGACGCGGCATATCTGGAACTCGAAGCGGAGTGTGACGCGGTTTTCTCGGCCGGCATCTCCATGGGCGGCGCCCTGGCCTTGCGCATCGCCGCCACCAGGCCAGTGGCCGGTACCATCCTGGTCAACCCCGCGCTGGTCATCGACGATCCCCGCGCGCCATTGGCCGGCATCCTCAAACTCGTGCTCAAGAGCACGCCGGCCATCGGCAACGACATCCTGAAGCCGGACGTTAACGAAGGCGCCTATGACCGGACACCGGTGGCGGCCGCTCACGAGTTGAACAAGCTTTTCAAGTCCACCCGGCTGCTGCTGCCGCGGGTGACCGCTCCCGTACGCGTTTTCCGCTCAACCGTGGACCACGTCGTTTCCGACTCGAGCATCACGGCGCTCCGCCGCGGCCTGACCCAGGCACCGCTGCAGCTGACCATGCTGGAGAACAGCTATCATGTAGCCACCCTCGATAACGACGCCGGGCAAATCTTCAGCGGCTCCGTGGACTTCATCCGTGACATCCTTGCGGAAACCCGCCCAGGTCCCGACCAGTCCGCGACAGCCAGCCAGAAGGGCGATCCCCATGAATAGGCCCGATTCAAATTCGTCCGACCCCAGCGCCAACCAGGACGACGCCGTCTGGCTTGACCTGGTGGCCAGGCTCGAAGGGGGCACCACCGGCCTCGACGCCGACGACCGCGCCGGCCTTGGCGGACCTGACGGCCGGACCGACCCCCACGCCGGAACCGCGAATCCTCCTGCACCAGACAACGCGGCGTCCGGGGCCGGCCCTGCGGGTCCGGCCAAGCGATTCAGTGACTTTGATCCGCTGGGGCTGGCTCCCAACGCGGGCGCACCCATCGAGCTGTCAGCCGCGGAACGGGAGCAGGCAGCAGCCCGGCAGCGCGCCGCAGAAGACGCCGGGTCCGAGGAATCAGCCGCGCCGGAGGGGCCGCGCGACTATGGCGTGGAAGACGAGGACGACGCGTTTGTGCCCGAGGATCCACCCAGCCTGTCCGGCGTCGACCCCCTGACCATGCTGGCCTGGCTGGGCGCGGTAGGCGCCCCCGTGGCACTGGTGCTGGCGTCGATGTTCTGGCGGTCGGCGCCGCTGCTGGCAATCCTCGGCATGGTGGTCATCTTCGTGGGAGCGGTGGTGTACCTGATCATGAAGCTGCCCCAGGAGAAGGACGAGAACGACGACGGCGCCCGCGTCTAGGCGGTCCGGTTCAGTTTCAATGTGTGCGGCTGCTGACCCGTGACAGGTCCGCCGCGCCGATGAGGCCGGCGTTAGGCCCGAGGTCTGCCAGGGCGATTTCGGCGGCGGGCCGGAACCCCCGGCCGGTGAGGTTCCGGGCAAAGGCCTTCCGTGCCGGCGCCACGAGCAGCTCTCCCGCGGCGCAGAGCCCGCCGCCAATCACGAACTTGCCGGGGTCCAGGGCCGCGGCAAGGTTGGCCAGGCCCAGCCCCAACCAATCACCCACGTCCTCCAGGAGCTCCTTGGAGGCTGCGTCTCCGGAGATAGCCAGTTCCGTCACGGTGGCTCCCGTGATGCGGTCAGCCTGGCCGTCAACGGCTTTGAGGAGCTCCTGCGCCACCGGCGAGTTGGCCAGGGCCAGCTCACGGGCCTCCCGGCCGAGGGCGTTGCCCGACGCGTACTGTTCCCAGCAGCCGCGGTTGCCGCACTCACAGCGGTGGCCGCCGGGCATGATGATCTGGTGGCCGAATTCGCCGGCGACACCAAAGCGGCCCCGCTCGACGCGCCCGTCCATCACCATGGCCCCGCCGATCCCCGTCCCGAGGGTGATGCACACCAGGCGGTCCTGTCCCCGTCCTGCGCCAAAACGCCACTCAGCCCAGGCGGCGGCGTCGGCATCGTTAACCAGCATGACCGGGCGGCGAAGCAGCCGCTGCAGGTTGTCCCTGAGGGGCTCGTTGCGCCATGCCAGGTGGGGGCTGAACAAAACGGTGCCGCCGTCGAGATCCATCCAGCCGGCGGCGCCTATGCCGACCGACCTGATCCGGGCCCCACGGCTCAACTCCTCGACCAGTTCAACGATCACCCGCTCGACGGCACGGGGGTCGCTTCCGGGAGTGGACCGCCTGGCTTCGTTGAGAATCCGCCCCTCAGCGTCAACCACGCCGGCCGCAACCTTGGTGCCACCAATATCGATGCCTATGGCTAGACCGGTGGCTGCGGGACGAAGGTGCTGCCGGAGCGTCCGGTGAGGTGCGCTGCCGCCCTGCTTGCCGACCGAACCCCGCCGCCACGCCCGGGTCCTCGACTGGCGGGCGGTGCTGGACGGTCCGGACTGTTCACTCCGTGGGGAAGGCTGCATAATTCCCCATTCTAGGTGCCTGACCCGCGCCAAAGCCTGCACATCGCCCCTTGGCGCGACCTCCGCATTGCCGTAAAGTTACCGGCGAGTAACTAAATGGCACCTGGCCCTTGATCGTCGGGTACTAAGGTTAGGACTAACCGCAGCGGCCTACGGCTACAGAGGAGCTATCGTGCGCGAATTCAGTGTTCCGCCCCTGGTCAACGTCCCCCGGGACACCAACATCACGGACCTCCTGGTGCGCCAGGCGGCAAAGGCGTCGAATCCGGCGCTGTTTTCCCGGCTGGATGACGCCGGCCAGTGGCAGGACATTGTTGCCACTGACTTCCTGGCCGACGTCTCCGCCCTCGCCAAAGGACTCATTGCCAGCGGGGTGCAAGCCGGGGACCGGGTGGGAATCATGTCCCGGACGCGCTATGAGTGGGCGCTGGTCGACTTCGCCGTCTGGTTCGCCGGCGGCGTGTCCGTTCCCATCTACGAGACGTCTTCCCCTTCCCAGGTTGCCTGGAACCTTGGCGACTCGGGCGCCGTGGCCGCCTTCGGCGAGACCGGCCACCACGAGAACGTCATCAGGCAGGCGGCCACCTCCGAGGGACTCACCGCCCTCACCCATGTCTGGCAGCTCGAAGGCGGCGGCCTCGAGGCCCTCCGGGACGCCGGACGGGACATCAGCGACGCCGACCTCGAGGCTCGCCGGAATGCCGCCAAGCTCAACGACACAGCCACCATCATCTACACCTCGGGAACCACGGGACGCCCCAAGGGCTGCGAACTGACCCACGGTAACTTCGTGGAATTGTCGGAGAACGCTCTCGCGACCTCGCTGCGCCAGATCGTCAACGAGCAGGCCCGGACCATAATGTTCCTCCCGCTGGCGCACGTCTTCGCGCGGTTCATCTCTGTCCTGGCGGTGGCGGCAGGCGCCACCGTGGCCCACACGCCGGACATCAAGCACCTCCTGCCGGATCTGCAGAGCTACAAGCCCACCTTCCTCCTTGCCGTGCCGCGCGTATTCGAGAAGGTGTACAACTCGGCGCTCACCAAGGCGGAGGACGGCGGCAAGGGCGCGATCTTCCACAAGGCAGCGGACACGGCCATTGCCTACTCCCGGGCCCGGCAGGACGGCAAGATCGGGCTGGGGCTCAAAGTCCGGCACGCCATTTTCGACAAGCTCGTTTACGGAAAGCTGCGGGCCGCCATGGGCGGTCACGTGGCGCACGCAGTCTCCGGCGGCGGTCCACTGGGTGAGCGGCTGGGCCACTTCTTCCAGGGCATTGGACTGCAAATCCTGGAGGGTTACGGCCTGACGGAGACTACGGCCCCGGTCAGCGTCAACACTCCCGAACGCATCAAGATCGGCACCGTCGGCGCCCCGCTGCCCGGAAACACCGTGAAGATTGCCGACGACGGCGAGATCCTCACCAAGGGCGCCTGCGTCATGCGGGGTTACTACAAGCGCGATGACCTGGCGGCTGAGGCTTTCGCCGACGGATGGTTCCGCACCGGCGACATCGGCCAGCTCGACGCCGACGGGTTCCTCACGATCACAGGCCGGAAGAAGGAAATCATCGTGACTGCAGGGGGCAAGAACGTGGTTCCGGCCTTGCTGGAGGACCAGATCCGGGCAGACGCGCTGGTATCGCAGGTGCTCGTCGTGGGCGATAACCGGCCCTTCATCGGTGCGCTGGTGACCCTCGACGAGGAAGCCCTCCCCGGGTGGCTGCAGCGCCACAACCTGCCGGCCGAAACTACCCTGGCCGAGGCTGCCGACAATGAGACCGTCAGGTCGGCCGTGCAGGAGCTGATCAACCACGCGAACCAGTCCGTCTCGCAGGCCGAGGCGATCAAGTCCTTCAGGATCGTTCCCAGCGACTTCACCGAAGCGTCGGGCCACCTGACCCCGTCCATGAAGGTCAAGCGCGCGCAGGTCGTCAAGGATTTCGAGACCGTGATCGAGGAGATGTACGCCGCTCCCAAACCCACGCGGGCCTAGCCGCCAGCGACTGCAGGACATGCAAAACCCCCGCCGGAAACGGCGGGGGTTTTTGCGTTAGCGCCTGCTTCGGCCCTCCGGGCTGATTCAGGACTGCTGGAGTTCCTCCATCACCAAGGCCGCCAGCTCCACGGCGGCACGCCGCGTGGCGGGCTTGAGTTGGCTCAGCTGGATGCGGGATCCCTCGGCCAGGTGCCGGTCGTGGGGAATCCGCACCACGTTCTTGACCCGGGACAGGAAGTGCTGCTCGATTTCGTCAATGTTCACCAGCGTGCGGTCGCCGGCAGCCATGTTGATGACGACGGTTGCCTTGGCCACCAGGTCCTGGCGCCCGTGCGCTTCCAGCCAGGAAAGTGTTTCGGAGGCGAGCCGGGCCTCATCGACACTGCCGCCGGACACGAGGACAACGGCATCGGCCTTCTCGAGGGTGCCTTTCATGACGGAGTGAACCATGCCCGTTCCCGAGTCCGTCAGCACGATCGAGTAGTAGCGACCAAGGATATCTGTGACTGCCCGGTAGTCGGCGTCGTCGAAGGCATGGGCCACCATGGGGTCGGTATCGGAAGCCAAAACATCCAGCCGTGAACCGTCCCGCGCCGTGTAGTTGGACAACTGCGCGAAGGAGTTGACCGTGAACCTGTCCTTGACCAGCTGGCGGGCCGTAAAATCCGCCCGGCCGGGAGAACGGTCTGACAGTGTTCCGCGGTCGGGGTTGGCGTCCATGGCGATCACGCGGTCTTCGCGCAGGTCGGCCAGCACCATCCCCAGGAGGGTGGTGACGGTGGTCTTTCCCACTCCGCCCTTGCGTGAAAGCACCGGGACATAGCGGGTGCGCTCCCCCAGGCGCGTGGCAATCCGGTGCTCCAAAGCGCGCTGGATCCTGACACTGTCCGGATCTCCCAGGTTCACGAAGCCGAACGTGGCCTGGTGCAGCCAACGCCGCCAGCCGGCAACGGGTGCGGCGGCAGCCTTGTTCAACAGGCGATCCGCTGTCAGGGCAGCAGCGGGCTCGGGCCCTTCCGCGCGTTCACGGCGTTCGCTGAGGTGATGCTGCGCCTCGGGATCTGCCTGGTTCTCGTCCTCGGCCGGGCTGCCCTCTGGCTCCTCCGGTACGGTGGCGGCGGGTCCCGCCGTCACCGTCGGCAGGGAGGCTGGACGAACCGGAATCGTCATGGTGCTGACAGCGGACAGAGAGCCGGCCGATGTCCGGTCCTGCGCGTCGGAGACTGTCACGACGCTGATGTCGCCCGGGGGCGCTGCGGGCGGCACGGCGTCCACGGGCGCGGTGTCCTGGGAAACAGCGGTGTCTTGAGAAACAGCGGTGTCCTGGGAAACAGCGGCGGCGGGCGCGGCATCCTGCAGCGGGGACGCTGCAGCAGCCTTCTCCGGGGTGGGCTCTTCAGCGCCGGCGCCCCGGGCGGGCCGCGGCGCGGGCTTGGGCGTGTTCGTCTGCGTCATGGGCTCCCGCTCAGTGTGTTCGTGTTCATCATCCAAAGGCTGTGGGGGCGGCATCCGCCGCCCCCACAGCCTTCATTCAGATTCCCAGCCTACCGGCAAGGCCCCGGCGCTTCCTCAACCGGTTACTAAGCCGGCCGCTATTCAACAACGAGCAGCAGGTCTCCGCCCTGAACCTGTTCCACAGAGGAAATGGCGAGCCGCGTCACGTTGCCGCCCACCGGCGTCGTGATGGACGCCTCCATCTTCATGGCCTCGATGGTGGCGACGGTGTCGCCGGCCTTGACGGTGTCGCCCGCCTTGACCGTCACGGTCACGGCCCCGGCGAACGGCGCAGCCACCTGACCCGGCTGGGCAGGATCGGCCTTCTCGGCGGCCTTCACGTTGCTGACCACGGACTTGTCCCGCACCAGCACCGGACGGGACTGGCCGTTGAGCGTGCACATGACGGAGCGCATGCCCTTCTCATCCGGCTCCGAGACCGCCTCCAGCGAGGCGATGAGGCGGACACCCTTCTCAAGCTGGATCACGTGCTCCTGGCCGCGCTGCAGACCGTAAAGGTAGTCGCGCGTGTCCAGGACGGAAACGTTGCCGTAGGTTTCCACGCTCTTCAGGTAGTCCTTGGTGGGGCCGGCGAAGAGCAGACGGTTCAGCGTCTGCTGACGGGTCTTGGAGTCACCCTTCAGCGCTGCGCTGTCTTCTGCGCTGAGGTCCGCGTCGCGGACCTTGATGCTCCGCCCCTGCAGTGCCTTGGTGCGGAACGGTTCCGGCCAGCCTCCGGGAGGATCGCCGAGCTCGCCGGACAGGAAGCCGATGACGGAGTCCGGGATGTCGTAGTTCTGCGGGTTCTCTTCGAAGTCCGCGGGATCGGCGTTCAACCCGACGAGGTGCAGGGCGAGGTCGCCCACCACCTTGGAGGACGGTGTGACCTTTACCAGGTGGCCGAGGATGCGGTCCGCGGCGGTGTACATGTCCTCGATGGCCTCGAAGCGTTCGCCCAGGCCCAGCGCCATGGCCTGCTGCCGGAGGTTGGACAGCTGCCCGCCGGGGATTTCGTGCTGGTACACGCGGCCTGTGGGGCCCGGCAGTCCGGACTCGAACGGGGCGTACACGCGCCGCACGGCTTCCCAGTAGGGTTCCAGGGAGCTGACGTTGGCCAGGCTAAGGCCGGTGTCGCGCTCGGTGTGTGCCAGGGCTGCGACCAGCGCAGACGCGGAGGGCTGGCTCGTGGTTCCGGCCAGGGATGCCGAGGCGACGTCGACGGCGTCAACACCGGCATCGACTGCCGCGAACAGCGTGGCGAGCTGCCCGCCGGCGGTGTCGTGGGTGTGCAGGTGGACAGGGAGGTCGAACCGTTCCCGCAGGGCACGGACGAGCTTAGCCGCAGCTGCCGGACGCAGCAGGCCTGCCATGTCCTTGATGGCGAGGATGTGCGCGCCCGCCTCGACGATCCTGTGCGCCAGCTGCAGGTAGTAGTCCAGCGTGTACAGCTTTTCGTTCGGGTCCAGCATGTCGCCGGTGTAGCAGAGAGCCACTTCGGCGACGGCGGTGCCGGTGGCGCGCACTGCACGGATGGCCGGAGCCATCTGGTTGACGTCGTTCAGCGCATCGAAGATGCGGAAGATATCGATGCCCGTGGCTGCCGCCTCGTTAACGAAGGCCTCCGTCACTTCCTCGGGGTAGGGGGTGTAGCCCACGGTGTTCCGGCCGCGGAGCAGCATCTGCAGGCAGATGTTCGGCATGGCCTTCCGCAGGGCAGCCAGGCGGTCCCACGGGTCCTCGCCCAGGAAGCGAAGGGCAACGTCGTAGGTGGCACCGCCCCAGGCCTCGACGGAGAGCAGACCGGGCAGCAGCGAGGACACGGCAGGTCCGGCGGCCACCAGGTCGCGGGTGCGGACGCGGGTGGCCAGCAGCGACTGGTGGGCGTCGCGGAACGTGGTGTCCGTGACGGCTACGGCCGTCTGCTCACGCAGGGCACGGGCGAAACCTTCCGGACCCAGTTCCTGCAGGCGCTGGCGCGAGCCCGGCTGCGGTTCGCTCCCCTTCACGACCGGGAGCTTCTCGGCGGGGTCGATGTGGACCGTAAGCTCACCGTTCGGCTTGTTGACGGTGACCTCAGCCAGCCACGTCAGCAGCTTGGTGCCGCGGTCGGCTGAAACGCGGGCCTTCAGCAACTGAGGGCGCTCGTCGATGAAGGACGTAGCCACATCGCCGGCGATGAAGTCAGGATCGTCCAGCACAGCCTGCAGGAACGAGATGTTGGTGGACACACCACGGATGCGGAACTCCGCGAGGGCACGGCGTGCCCGGGCCACAGCGGCGGGGTAATCCCTGCCGCGGCACGTGAGCTTGACGAGCATGGAGTCGAAGTGCGGGCTGATTTCGGCCCCCGAGTACACTGTGCCGCCGTCGAGCCTTACACCGGCGCCGCCGGCCGAGCGGTAGCCGGTGATCTTTCCGACGTCCGGACGGAAGCCGTTCGCCGGATCCTCGGTGGTGATGCGGGACTGCAGCGCCGCGCCCTTGAGGAATACCGTCTCCTGCGACAGGCCGAGGTCGGCCAGCGTTTCGCCGGAGGCGATCCGCATCTGGGCCTGGACCAGGTCGACGTCGGTGACCTCTTCGGTGACCGTGTGCTCCACCTGGATGCGCGGGTTCATTTCGATGAAGACGTGCTGGCCGGCGCGCTCCCCTACCGTGTCCACGAGGAATTCGACGGTACCGGCGTTGACGTAGTTGAGGGCCTTGGCGAACTTCACAGCGTCGCGGTACAGGGCCTGTCGGATGCCCTCGTCGAGGTTGGGCGCGGGGGCGATCTCGATAACCTTCTGGTGGCGGCGCTGGATGGAGCAGTCGCGCTCGAACAGATGCATGACGTTGCCTTCGGCGTCGGCCAGGATCTGCACTTCGATGTGCCGGGGACGGAGCACGGCCTGCTCCAGGAACATGGTGGGGTCACCGAACGCAGCGTCGGCCTCGCGCATGGCGGACTGCAGCGCCTCGGGCAGCGCTTCGCGGGTATCGACACGGCGCATGCCGCGTCCGCCGCCGCCTGCAACTGCCTTCGCGAAGATCGGGAAGCCGATTTCATCCGCAGCGGCGATGAGTTCGTCGAGGTCCTTCGAGGGCGCGCTCGACTTCAGTACGGGGACGCCGGCCTTGCGGGCAGCCTCCAGCGCGGCAACCTTATTGCCGGCGAGTTCCAGGACCTCAGCCGGAGGCCCGACGAAGGTGATGCCGGCGTTTTTGGCGGCACGGGCAAGGTCCGGGTTCTCGGAAAGGAAGCCATAGCCGGGGTAAATGGCGTCGGCTCCGGATTCCTTGGCGACCCGGATGACCTCGTCAACGTCAAGATATGCGCGTACGGGGTGGCCCTCTTCACCGATGAGGTATGCCTCGTCGGCCTTCTGGCGGTGGATCGAGTTACGGTCCTCGTTGGGGAACACGGCGACTGTCTTGGCACCGAGTTCGTAGCCTGCGCGGAAAGCACGGATTGCGATCTCGCCGCGGTTGGCCACCAGAATCTTGGAAAACATACTTCTCCTGCATCATCGCGGGTGGTTCGGTAAGTGTCGTCACAGTGTGTAAGACGCGCGTATTGAAACACAAATCATTGTGTCGACCATCACAAATTATCCGTCATTTCGAAGCCACAATCACGCTGCCCCCGAGCCGGATCCGGGAGGGCCGCCCAGTGAGCCATGCCCGGACCCGATAAGAAGGGATTAGCCGCCGGCTCCACATATGATGAATGGGGCGGCGAAGCCTGTCCCCCCGGTTCCGGCATTGCCGGAGCCAAACTACCCCAACACGGCAACCGGCGTTAGGTATTGGTTTTCAAGTGCAAGTAGTCAGCATCAGCAGCCTCAAAGGCGGTGTCGGCAAGACATCCGTCACAACCGGATTGGCGTCTGCGGCACTGGCCGCCGGCATCCCCACCCTCGTTGTGGACCTGGATCCCCATGCCGACGCCAGTACAGCCCTGGGAGTGCAGCCGAGTGACAAGCTGGACATCGGCCGGATGCTCAAGAATCCCCGCAAGGCCCGGCTTCCCGAAAACGTTGTTGCCAGCGGCTGGACCGCGCGGGCGCAAAGCAACGGCTCAGGCCCCACCGCCCTGGACGTGGCCGTGGGCTCGGCCTACACCGGCATCTACGACCGCCCCGACCTGGGCAAAAGAGACCTCCGCCGGCTCTCCTCCGTTCTTGCGGGGGCGGAGAAGTACGAGCTGGTCCTGGTGGACTGCCCGCCGTCCCTGAACGGACTGACCCGCATGGCCTGGTCGGCGAGCACCAAGGTGGCCCTCGTGGCAGAGCCCGGCCTGTTCTCCGTGGCAGGGACAGAGCGCACGTTGCGTGCCATCCAGCTGTTCCGCCAGGAATTCGCCCCCAACCTTTCCCCTGCGGGCATCGTCGCGAACCGGGTGCGGACCGGGTCTTCCGAACACGCGTTCCGCCTTGCCGAGATGCAGTCAATGTTCGGTGACCTCCTGCTGACACCCCACATTCCGGAACAGGCAAACTGGCAGCAGATCCAAGGCGCCGCGCACTCCATCCACCATTGGCCCGGCGACTCCGCCAAATCGGCTGCCGGGCTGTTCGACACACTCCTGGGCAACCTGATGTCGGCTGGCCGGGCGAGCCGCACCCGCAGCAACCGCTAAGGCGCGCGGGCAGCAACGAAAGAGCGAAGGCCGCCTCCCCGTCGGGGAGGCGGCCTTCGATGCATGTCGAGATGGATACCCAAGGGGCGTCCCGCGGACCTAGCCGATCTTGCGGGCGGCCCGGCGCTTGCTTAGCTCGTCGTCGGGAAAGCCCTGCTCGCTGGCATGTTCGCTGGGCAGTGAGGCGAGGCTCCCTTCAACTTCGCGCCAAACCCGGCCTACTGCGATGCCAAAGACACCCTGTCCGCCCTGGACGAGGTCGATGACCTCGTCGGCGGACGTGCACTCGTAGACGCTGGCGCCGTCGCTCATGAGGGTGATCTGCGCAAGGTCTTCGACGCCCCGCTCACGCAGGTGTTCCACGGCGGAGCGGATCTGCTGGAGCGAAACACCGGTGTCAAGCAGCCGCTTGACCACTTTCAGGACCAGAATGTCGCGGAAGCCATACAGCCGCTGCGACCCGGAGCCGGCGGCTCCGCGGACGGCCGGTTCAACCAGGCCCGTCCGGGCCCAGTAGTCCAGCTGGCGGTAGGTTATGCCTGCTGCCTTACAAGCCGTGGGACCCCGGTATCCGGCGTCCTCGTCCAAGACGGGGAGGTCCTCAGTGAAGAGAAGGCCCTGAGCACCGCTTGCGGGCACAGCTACGCCGGCCGTTGAGGGCTGCTTCAGCTCGCCTGCTTCGCCTTTCGGACTCACGTGGATCCTCCTTGTCATGAGCTCCCTTGGGGAACTTGCCGCAACAGCCTGCATGCACGAGGGTCAGAATGAAACTCATGCATGTAATTCGGCCGGAGTAGCACTTTCCAGTGTGACTTGCGCGGCTGTTGTATGCAATGGGAACTTGGTACCTTCGACGTTAGGCCTGCCACGGCCCAAGGTCAAAGACGTTCGGCTCATTGAGAGGGCGTGTCGAAACTTTCAGCCTCAACTTTAACCTTAACGTGACCTTAGCCGTCGAAGTCTTCCGGCTCCACGTCATCCAGGAACTCACGGAACTGCCGCAATTCGCTCTCTTCATCCACGGTGGGGCCCTGCTCGGTGTCCTCCCCCTCGTCGTGTTCGGTGATCCGGACTCCGGCCTCATCCATCACGGAATCCGCGCACCAGATCCGGCACTTCGCGCGCAGGGCGATGGCCAGGGCATCCGATGCCCTGGAACTGACGGTGGCGCCGTTATCAAACTGCAGCTGGCCGTAGAAGATGTTGTCTTCCACCGCCACGATGTTGACGCTCACCACTGCGTGTCCGAGGGTTTCCACGACATCCACCAACAGGTCGTGCGTCATGGGGCGCGGCGGCACCACGCCCTGCTGCGCCAAAGCGATCGCGCTGGCTTCCGGAGTGCCGATCCAGATGGGCACGTGGCGTTCCCCGTGGATCTCCCTGAGGAGCACCAGGGGCTGGTTGGAGGGCAACTCGATCCGGACGCCCACAATCTCGACTTCGATCATCAGATCTCCATCCGTGAAATACGGTCCTGGACCAGAGCCCGGTGCAGCGTCAGGCAGAGGTCGCTGATTTCCCGGGCCGCCTCTGCGGCCCTGGCCTGCGAGGCTGCATCCTTGCGGGACGTCAGCGTGGCAACGGCCCGTTCCACCAGCCCGAACTCCCGCTCCGCCGCAGCCTGGAAGGGCCGCAGGTGACGGGGTTCCAGTCCGTGGCCCTCCAGTTGCACGCAGGCACGCGCCACCTGAAGGGCGTGCTCATCGAACTGGCCGTTCGAGTGCCCGATCAGCCCGAAGCTGAGCAGGGACTGCAGAAGCGGCACGCTTGCGCCGGACTCCGCCCGCAGCTGTTCCTCGCTGAGCTTGCGGGACTTGTTCTGCAGTTCAGCCGCCAGCTCATCGGAGACGATGCGCGGGGAGACCGTCACGCCGGGCGGAAGATTGTCCGGACGCTCTCCACGGTCGATGGCATCAAGGTAGTCCTTGATCACCTTCAACGGCAGATATTGGTCGCGCTGGAGCGACAGGACAAACCGGAGTCGCTCGACGTCGCTGTCGGAGTACTGCCGGTAGCCTGCCGGCGTGCGCCGGGGATTGATGAGTCCTTTTTCCTCAAGGAACCTGATTTTTGACGCCGTCATGCTCGGGAAATCGTCGCTCAACTGAGCGAGGACCTCCCCGATGTTCAGGACCAGGGGTCCACGGCGCTCCGGTTGTGCCATTGCCACAGGCAGCGCTCCGAATCAGGCGCGTCCTGCTGCGCGGGCAGGGCTCAGGTAGAAGGTGAGTCGGAACTTGCCGATCTGGACTTCGTTTCCGGACTTCAGCTCCACGCTGTCCACGCGGTCATGGTTGACGTAGGTGCCATTGAGGCTGCCGGTGTCCACGACTTCAAAGCTGCGGGCAGTGCGGCGGAATTCGACATGACGGCGTGAGACGGTCACGTCGTCGAGGAAGATGTCGGCATCCGGGTGCCGCCCGGCGGTGGTGACGTCGGAGTCGAGCAAGAAGCGGGCGCCCGAGTTGGGGCCGCTGTGTGCGACCAGCAGTGCGGAGCCGGAGGGCAAGGCCTCGACGGCCGCCCGCTCCTCCGGAGAAAGCTTGGGTACGATCGTCGGCTCATCGCGGACGGGGGTGAGGTTGATCGAGGTTGTCTCCGAAGCCCTTCCCACGCCCGTGCCGTAATCACCGCCGGTGTGGTTCTGTTCGCCGCCAACCATGGATTCCTCCTCCTTCGTTGCAGATGTCCCCCTGCAATCAACGCGTACCGTCCGGAAATGCCTGGCACCTCCGGTTTGCCGTGCGCTGGCCGGGCCCCTGGATGCCACTACTGGATACCAGCACTGGATGCCATGGCCCGGCTTAGCGCGAACAGCTAGCTTTAGCCTACCTGTTGTTCGTACTCCGATGCACTGAGCAGGGAGTCCACTGCGTCAGGTTCCGCGAGCCTGACCTCGATGAGCCAGCCGTCGCCGTAGGGATCGGAGTTAATGAGGGCTGAATCGCTGTCCAGGGCCTCGTTCCGCGCCACGATTTCGCCGGACACCGGGGCATAAATATCGCTGACGCTCTTGGTGGACTCGACCTCGCCTATGACGTCGTTCGCCGTCACGGCCGTTCCTATTTCGGGCATCTGTGCGTAGACGACGTCCCCGAGGGCGTCCTGGGCAAAGTCGGTGATCCCGATCCGGACCACACCGTCGGCGTTCGGCGCGGACACCCATTCGTGTTCCGCGGTGTAGGACAGATCAGAGGGAATGTTGCTCATCAGGGGCCTTTCATCGGGTCAATCACCAATGTCAACGGAGGCCTAGGGAACAAGCCACCGCTGAAAGTATAGGCATACGCGTCAGGCCGGAGGCGGCACCGAAACCACATCGGCCCTGCTCAGGCGCTGACACGCCTGCCGCGTTGTGCCACAGTGGGGGCATGCCAGAACTACCCGAAGTGGCCGGTCTGAGCTCCTTTCTCGGCACACACCTCGAGGGCACCGTGCTGACGAAGCTCCAGGTCCTCTCCGTGGCCGTGCTCAAGACCGCCAGTCCTCCCTTCACGGCCCTCGAAGGCCGCGCCGTGACCGGCGTCCGGCGGTTCGGCAAGTTCGTCAGCATCGATGCTGATGGCCTGCACTTCGTCTTCCATCTCGCCCGCGCCGGTTGGGTGCGCTACACGGAGGCGCCCGCTGCGCCGGCAGGGCAGGCTGCGAGCGGGCAGGCTCCGGCCGGGCAGGGTACGCTCCGGCCCGGCAAGGGTCCCATCGCGGCGAGGCTGGCGTTCGCCGGCAAGGACGGCCTGCATATCGGCATCGACCTGACCGAGGCCGGCACCAAGAAGAGCCTTGCCGTCTATGTGGTGGAGGATCCCCAGGACGTGCCGGGAATCGCAGCCCTTGGCCCGGATCCGCTGGACCCCGGGTTCAGCCCCGCGATGTTCGCCGGCATCCTGGCTGCCAGCCACCACCAGGTCAAAGGAGTGCTGCGAAGCCAGAGCGTGATTGCCGGCATCGGAAATGCGTACAGCGACGAAATCCTGCACGCGGCCAGGATCTCGCCCTACGCCATGGCCGATTCGTTGGACGAAGAGACCGTCCGGGTCCTGTACGACGCCATCCACAGCGTTCTCGGGGCGGCCGTGAAGGAAGCCATGGGCAAGGCGCCCGGCGACCTGAAGGATACGAAGCGGGGCGGCATGCGAGTCCACGGCCGCGCCGGACTGCCGTGCCCGGTCTGCGGGGACACCGTCCGCGAAGTGTCCTTCGCGGACACTTCCCTGCAGTACTGCCCCACCTGCCAGACCAATGGCAAGTTCCTGGCGGATCGCCGGACCTCCCGGTTCCTCAAATAGCCCGATTCCGCAAGCTCCACTCGGGTATCGGGCAGGAAACCGCAGAAAAAACGGCAAAGAAAAACCCCGCCGGATCCGGTACAGGATCGGCGGGGTTTTTCAATGGTCGGGCTGACAGGATTTGAACCTGCGACCCCTTGACCCCCAGTCAAGTGCGCTACCAAGCTGCGCTACAGCCCGTCAGTTCCGCCGTTCTCCGCTTCAGTGAAGTTCAGAAGAATTTCACCTAAGCAGTCCGGCCGAACCACCTCCAAAAGCTTACACGATTCCGGAGGGTGCCCGTGACATTTTCGTCCGCCACGGGGCCCGGTGTGTCCTAATTAACGCTTCTTGCCCCGTTTTTCGCGGACACGCATGTTGACTTCGATCGGCGTTCCTTCGAACCCGAACGTTTCACGCAGCCGCCGGGTGATGAACCTGCGGTAGCCCGGGTCCAGGAATCCCGTGGTGAACAGGACGAACTTCGGCGGGCGGCTGGACGCCTGGGTGCCGAACAGGATGCGGGGCTGCTTGCCGCCGCGGACCGGGTGCGGGTGCGCGGCCACGAGCTCGCCCAGGAAGGCGTTGAGCCGGCCGGTCGGGATGCGCTTGTCCCAGTTCTCGAGGGCGAGGTCCAGTGCGGGCACGAGGCGGTCCTTGTGCCAGCCGGTCTTGGCCGAGATGTTGACGCGCGGAGCCCATTCAACATGGGCCAGGTCCTGCTCGATTTCGCGTTCCAGGTAGCGGCGGCGCTCGTCGTCCAGGAGGTCCCACTTGTTGAAAGCGAGCACGAGGGCGCGTCCCGATTCGATGGCGAGCTGCAGGATGCGGACATCCTGCTCGCTCAGCACCTCATCTACGGCCAGCAGCACGACGGCGACCTCCGCCTTTTCGAGCGCACTTTGCGTCCGCAGGGAGGCGTAGAAGTCGGCGCCCTGCGCCATGTGCTGGCGACGCCGGATCCCGGCGGTGTCGACGAAGCGCCATGTGCGCCCGCCGAGCTCGATGAATTCATCCACCGGGTCACGGGTCGTCCCGGCGGTGTTGTCCACCACCACGCGCTCCGAGCCGGCCAGCTTGTTCAGCAGGGACGACTTGCCCACGTTGGGCCGGCCGATCAGGGCCACGCGGCGGGGGCCGCCGGAGCGTTCGAGCCCCTCGATCGTGGAAAACTCCGGAAGAGTGTCCATGACGTGGTCCAGGAGATCGGCCACGCCGCGGCCGTGAAGGGCCGAGACGGGGTACGGCTCGCCGAAGCCGAGGCCCCACAGCGTGGCGGAGTCTGCTTCCTGCGCAAAGTCGTCCACTTTGTTGGCCACCATGATGACGGGCTTCTTGCTCTTGCGCAGCATCTTCATGACGCCTTCGTCCGTGGCGGTTGCACCCACGGCGGAGTCGACAACGAACAGCACGGCGTCTGCGAGCTCCACGGCCATTTCGGCTTGCTCCGCCACCCGGGCGTGGATACCGCGGGCGTCATGTTCCCATCCGCCGGTGTCCACCACGGTGAAGTTGCGCCCGTTCCAGTGGGCGGAGTACATCACGCGGTCGCGGGTCACGCCGGGGGTGTCCTCCACGACAGCCTCGCGGCGGCCCAGGATGCGGTTAACCAGTGTGGACTTGCCGACGTTGGGGCGTCCGATGATCGCCAGGACGGGGTCCAGCTTGACCGGGCCCTCCAGGTCCTCGTCATCGTAGCGGCCGCTGAGGAGGGCGGCGTCTTCCTCGTCGAGGTCGTAATCATCCAGTCCCGCCCGGAGCGAGGCCGCGCGGAGCTCTGCCTCCTCATCGTCCAGGGCTGCGAGATGCTCAGCCACCTGGTCGGTGCCGGTGGGCGTGTATTCGTCTTCGCCGGCGCCGGAGCGGCCGGAAGTTTGAGTCGTATCGCTCATTGCACTTTCCTTAGTGGTGATCTGCCGGCGACCCGGCTACTGCGTTGGTACGTTCGTGTGGGAAATCCGCGGAAGGCAGGGCCTGTCCGCTGAGATGAATGGTGTTCTGGACGTGGTCCGCAAGCGCAGCGCGGATTTCCTTTGCCGCCCTGTCCATTGAAGCACGCCCGGTCTCGCCGGGATTCCGGCTGATGCTGACAGCTTCGCCAAAGCTGACGTGGAGCCTGCGGCCGGGACGGGGAACCGTGTCAAGGTGCTCGCCGCCCTGCCGTGTGCCCAGGATGGCCACCGGCACAATCGTGGCCTGCGAGTTCAGGGCGAGCCAGGCGACGCCGTTGCTGATGCCGGCTGCCTTCCCGCTCCCCCGGGTGCCTTCCGGCAGGATCCCGACGCAGCGGCCGGCATCGAGCACGGCCTTGCTGACCTGCAGCGCGGCCCGGTCACCGGTACGGTCCACGGGCAGCTGGCCCGAAGCCCGCAGCACTCGTCCCAGGAACCCCGTGAACATCTCCTTTTTGACCAGGATGTGCATGGGACGGGGGGAAGCTCCGAACATGACAGGCCCGTCCAGGAAGCTGATGTGGTTGCCGGCGAATATCACCGGGCCCTCGGTGGGGACGTTGGAGCGCCCCGTGACGGACGTCCGATAGACGACATGGTCCAGCAGCCAGCCCACAGGCCGGCTCCATCCCATGGTCCAGCGGGGAGGGAGCGTCGGCGCGGAGCCCGCAGCGGCGTTACTCATGGTTGATCACTTTGGTGACGATCCGCAGTGCCGCCGTCACGGTTTCCTCGAAGTCCAGGTCGGACGAATCGAGCGTCACCACACCGTCAGCCGCTTGTGTGAAATTCACCACGGTCGAGTCCTTGGCGTCCCGCTGGGTTACCTGGGCGGCGAGCTGTTCGGCGCTCTGGGTGCCGCCGAGCTGGATTCCGCGCCGGCGCAGCCGTGCCTCCTCGCTGGCGGTGAGCAGCATGCGGACCTCCGCGCCGGGCACGACGACGGTAGTGATGTCCCTGCCCTCCACCACCATGCGGCGGTGGTGCTTTTCGATCAGTGCCCGCTGCCGGCGGATGAGTTCCGTCCGGGCACCGAGCGTGGTTGCCACGGTGCTGACCGCCGAGGAAATGGCGGGTTCCCGGATGGCTGCGGTGACATCGGTGCCGTCCACCCGGACGTACTCCTCGTGCGGGGTGGTGCTGATGTCCAGCGGCATGTCTTCGGCCGCGAGCTCCACTGCGGAGGCGTCGTTGAGGTCGGTGCCGCGGTCCAGACAGAACCAGGTCAGCGCACGGTACATGGCGCCGGTGTCCAGGTAGGCGAGGTTGAGGCGCCGGGCCACTTCCTTGCTGACGCTGGACTTGCCGGATCCCGACGGTCCGTCGATGGCCACTACAAGCGGCCGGCCCAGCCGGAGCGCCGGCATCGTGTCGATAAGTTCCTGTGTCATTACTGCAGTACCCGCCATCCACGGTCGTTGAGGGCTTCAATGAGGAGATCGTGCCTGTTGGGCAGGACTGACAGTTCCACCATGCCGACATTCTGGCCGGACGAGTGGTCCAGCCGCAGGTCCTCGACGTTGACGCCGATCTCGCCGATTTCCGTCAGCAGCCGGGCGATCTGCCCAGGCCTGTCATCCACCAGCACGGTGAGCCATGAATAGGCCTGCGGAGGGCCTCCATGCTTACCCGGAATCCGTGACTGGCCGGCGTTGCCTTCGCTCATCAGCTGGGCGAGGTCCAGCCGGGCACCCGGTGCCGCCGGGTCTTCCAGCGTGCCGATCAGCCTGTTGAGGTCTTCCCTGACGCCGTAGAGAATCTCCACGACTTTCCCGGCATTGGCGCCAAGAATCTGCACCCACAGCGTGGGATCGCTGGCGGCGATGCGGGTAACGTCACGCAGCCCGTTGCCCGCCAGGGACAGCGCGT
Source organism: Arthrobacter pascens (assembly GCF_017052465.1). GTDB lineage: Bacteria > Actinomycetota > Actinomycetes > Actinomycetales > Micrococcaceae > Arthrobacter > Arthrobacter pascens. Next base: position 30,553 of record NZ_JAFHKT010000126.1, on the reverse strand, counting down.
GCAGCGGTGTGCCCTGCAGGCGGCTGGCCAACAGCGAGGACATCACCTGCGGCAGGTGGGAGACCAGGGCCACGGCTTCGTCGTGCTCGTGGGCGGTGAACTGGGACACGAGGGCGCCAAGATCCGTGGCCAGCGCCCTTGCAGCCTGCAGGGCCGCGTCCGAGGTTTCCTCCGACGGGCAGACGACCCACGGCATGGACGTGAACAACTCGCCGCGGGCAGCCACCGGCCCGGACTTCTCGCGCCCTGCCATCGGGTGCGTGCCGACGTACCGGGACAGGTCCACGCCGCGGCGGCGCAGCTCGTCCTGGATGGCTGCCTTCACGCTGGCAATGTCCACCACAGTCGCGTCCGGGTAGTCGGACAGCGCATGTTCGACGACGTCGGCCGTCACGTCCGGCGGAGAAGCCACGACAACGAGTTCCGGCTGCTCCCCTTCCAGCGCCGCCAGGGGCAGGCCGGCGCCGATATCCACGGCAACGGCCTGATTGGTGGGCGACGGATCCGAGAGGTAGACGGCCACGCCGCGGCCGCGCAGACCAAGGCCGATGCTCGTGCCGAGCAGGCCCGTGCCGATCACGACGACCGGTCCGCTCAAGTGCCCTCGGCCGTGATTACGGAATGCCGACATGCCCTAGAGTCCTACGGATGCCAGCAGGTGGCCGACTTCCTGCTTGCCGAGGTTGCGGATGCTTCCCTGGCGCTGGTCTCCCAGGCCGATGGGGCCAACCTTGACACGCACGAGTCGCAGCACAGGGAAACCGACGGCGTCGAACAGCCGGCGGACGATCCGGTTCTTGCCCGAGTGCAGCACGACTTCGATCAGCACGTGGCCCGGGGTGGAGTCCACGAGGCGGAAGGAGTCCACAGAGGCGATGCCGTCTTCCAGTTCAACGCCGGCCTTCAGCTGCGCACCGATGCCCTGCGGGAAGGGACCCCGGACCTGGACCAGGTACGTCTTGGGCACCTCGTAGGAAGGGTGCGTCAGGCGGTTGGCCAGTTCGCCGTCGTTCGTCAGCAGCAGGAGGCCCTCGGTGGCGACGTCCAGGCGGCCGACGTGGAAGAGCCGCTCGCCATGGGTGTTGCGGACGAAATCGCTGATGCACGGACGCCCGTCCGGGTCTTCCATGGTGGACACGACGCCCTTGGGCTTGTTGAAGACCATGTACACGAGGGACTCATCCAGCTGGATGCGGAGGCCGTCCACGTGGATAACGGATGTCTTGGGGTCGACACGCACACCGAGTTCGGTGACGACCTGGCCGTCGACTTCCACGCGGCCTTCGGCGATCATCTCTTCGCAGACGCGCCGCGAAGCCACTCCGGCCTGGGCCATGACCTTCTGCAGGCGGACGCCGTCGGCGTCGTGCAGTTCGGACTGCGGCACGGGGCCGCTGGGGCCGCGCTTGCGCGACGGCTTGCGGACGGCTCCGAGGTTCTGGCCGAACCGCTCCCCGCCAAACGCGCGCGTGCCGTAGGCCTTGGCCGCAGCGGAGCGCGGCTTGGGCTTGAGCGCGCCGGGAGTGCCGGGCGTCTTTCCCGCCCCGGGCTTGCGTGCTCCGGGCTTCCTGGCTGCCGGCTTGGCACCGGACTTCCAGTCGCCTGCGGCAGGCCGGCCCGTCTGAGGCGCGGGCGATTCGTCGGGATCGACAAAGCGCTCCTCCCGCGGCTTGGGTGCCTTGTACGGGCGGTCGCCGCCCTTGGAGAAGTCCCGCTGGCCGGCGCCGAATCCGCCGCCGCGAGGGCTGGGGGCACCGCGTCCTGCGCTGCCCGCTGAATTTCGTTCCGGACCTTTACGTCCTGAACTTTTACGTGGTGAACCCTGGCGTCCCGCCTGTGTCATGACCCGTCCTTCGTTGTGTTGACCGGCAACGGTTGTCCAAGGACAACACTAGCCAGCCCTGCAGATTAAATCTGCACTGGTAAATACTGTTCTGCAGGCAGAGCTGCCTACATTCTTCCGGCGTCGTAAAACTCATCGATTCCGTCAAGCCCCGGAAGGTGCGGTGAAATCTGAGGCAGCTCAGCCACCGAGCCGATTCCCATGCGTTCAAGGAAATACGACGTCGTGCGGTACAGGATTGCACCCGATTCCGGATCAGTTCCGGAATCCTCGATCAGCCCGCGCTGGGTCAGCGTCCGCACGACAGAGTCAACGTTGACCCCTCGAATTGCAGACACCCTGGCCCTGGAAACGGGCTGCCGGTAAGCGATGACGGCAAGCGTTTCAAGCGCTGCCTGCGTCAGCCTGGCTGTCTGGCCCTCCAGGACGAAGGCACCGACGATGTCGGCGAATTCAGCCCGGGAGTAGATGCGCCAGCCACCGGCAACATTCCGCAATTCAAAGCCCCGGGGGCTGGAGGTGAAGCCAGCGTCACTGGCGGTTTCCATATCCGGGGCCTTAACAGTATAGCCGTCATACTCGCGCTGCAGTTCCAGCAGCAACTGCTCCACCGTTTCCACGGTCAGGTTCAGGCCCGCTGCCAGGTCCGTGGCGGACGCCGGTACATCCAGCACCATCAGCACGGCCTCCAGGGCGGCGCGCGCGCCACCCGGAAGCGCGGAGAAGTCGGTGGCGTCACTAGCCATGTCCTCCGACGACGGTTCCTGGTGGGACTTACTCACGGCTGATCCTCATATTCTTCGCTCAGTTGGTCGCTGCTCCATTCGGCCGATGCCGTCCACCGCACTGCCAGGTCACCGAGGGGCGCCACCTGGTCGAACGCCACGACCTGGTCGCGAAAGAGCTCCAGCAGCGCCAGGAAACGCGCAACCACCACGAGCGTGGATTCGGCGTCGGCGATCAGGGCGCGGAAGGACAGGGGCCCGCCTTCCCGCAGCCGAAGCCCGATCAGCTCCGCCTGCTCCCTGACGCTGACCGGGCTCCCGTGCAGGTGGGCCACCCCCACTTCGGTGGGCTTCGGCGCCTTGGGCGTCAGGGCAGCTTCGGCCAGGGCCGCGAACTGCTGGGGAGTGTGCTTCCAGACGAGCTCAGGCAGCATGGCCGCGAAGTGTTCCTCGAGCGCCACCTGCCGCGGATACCGCCGGGACTCGAGCTCAAGGGTCGCGTCCATGAGGGCGGCCACCTGCTTGAACGCCTTGTACTGCAGCAGCCGGGCAAAAAGCAGGTCCCGGGCCTCCAGGAGCGCGATGTCGTCCTCGTCCTCAACCTCACCGGCCGGTAGCAGCCGGGCAGCCTTGAGGTCCAGGAGGGTGGCGGCGATGACGAGGAACTCGCTGGCTTCGTCAAGGGCCCATTCCTCCCCCAAGGACTGCAGGTTCCGGATGTACTTGACGAACTCATCGGTCACGGTGGCGAGAGCCACCTCGGTGATGTCCAACTGGTGCTTGGCGATCAGCCCCAGCAGGAGGTCAAAGGGGCCGGTGAAGTTCGCCAGCCGGACTTCGAAACCCGGCTTTTTCGCGCCCGCAGCGCCGGCATCAGGCGCGGCGCCAGCTTCCGGCGCGGCGCCAGCTTCCGGCGCGGCACCGCCGTCGTCCGTGCCGGCCGGCCGGGCGCGTTCCGCGAGAGGAGTTGCCGACTCAGCCACGGCCCAGGCTACGGCGCGCCGCCGCGCGAAATGAGTTCCTTGGCGAGACGGCGGTAGGCGTCGGCACCGATGTGGTTGCCGGCGTAGCTGGTGATCGGTTCGGCGGCGACGGTGGCGTCGGCGAACTTGATGGACCGCTTGATAACCGTCTCAAAGACCTTGTCACCGAAGGCCTCCACCAGGCGGGAGATGACTTCGCGGCTGTGCAGTGTCCGGGCGTCATACATGGTGGCCAGCACCCCGTCCACCTGCAGCCTCGGGTTGAGGCGGTCCTGGACCTTGTCGATGGTTTCCACCAGGAGCGCCACGGCCCGCAGCGCAAAGAATTCGCAAATCAGCGGAATGATCACGCCGTGGGCGGCCGTGAGCGCGTTCACCGTGAGCAGGCCCAGCGAGGGCTGGCAGTCGATCAGGACGATGTCATAGTCGTCCTCGACCTTCTTCAGCGCGCGGTCGAGCACCTGTTCCCGTGCCACCTCGTTGACCAGCTGGACCTCCGCGGCGGAGAGGTCGATATTGGCCGGCAGCAGGTCAACGTTCTCGACGCCGGTCTGGTGGATCGCGTCGCGGATGTCCACCTTGCGGTCCATGAGGACGTTGTAGACGGTGAGGTCGAGTTCGTGCGGGTTGACGCCCAGCCCCGCGGACAGCGCCCCCTGGGGGTCGAAGTCCACCAGCAGCACGCGGCGGCCGTACTCCGCCAGCGCGGCCGCGAGGTTGATGGTTGACGTGGTCTTACCCACGCCGCCCTTCTGGTTGACCATTGCAATCACGCGGGCCGGTCCATGGGAGGACAGCGGCGCGGGCTCCGGAAATTCGCGGTAGGGACGTCCTGTGGGACCCATCACGGCGTCTTCCAGGTCGAGTTCCGTGCCTTCCAGAGTTGCTGAACCCTGTTCGCTGCTCACGTATCTATCCACACTTTCGATGACGGTGATTTTTCTCTGCCGCTGAATGCCGGGGCCACTGAATGTCCAGCACCCATGCTTCTTCCACCCAAGGCTACAGCGCCCGACACGGCATTTCGTGGAACTTGACTTTTGATGGCGTTTGAGCCTTGACCTTTTACTTGAGGTCGAAGGTTAGTCCTCCGCCCATGAAAACCGCCCGCACAGGGCTGGCCTGTGCGGGCGGTTCCGGGCGCCTGAGCGCCGCTGCATTGTGAGCCTGGTTGAGCCTGGCCCTGTGAAGCCTAGGCGTTCGCCGGAACGGGCTGCTGCGCCGGGGTCTCCTGGACACCGTGGTGGCTGGCAATCATGGTCTGCTCGTCGAAGGGCTCCTCGCCGGACAGGACGCGGCCGACCTGCTGGTTGTCGATCTCCTTGACCCAGGTTCCGATCAGAACGGTGGCCACGGCGTTTCCGGTGAAATTGGTCAGGGCCCGGGCCTCGGACATGAAGCGGTCGATGCCGACGATCATGCCGACGCCCCCCAGCAACTCGGGCTTGTGTGCCTGCAGGCCGGCGGCCAGCGTGGCCAGGCCGGCACCGGTGACACCGGCTGCACCCTTGGAGGCGATGATCATGAAGATGAGCAGGGACACCTGCGCACCGAGGTCCAGCGGGGTTCCCATGGCGTTGGCCACGAACAGCGATGCCATCGTCAGGTAGATGGCCGTGCCGTCCAGGTTGAAGGAGTAGCCGGTGGGAACGGTGACGCCGACGACCGGCTTGGAGACACCCAGGTGCTCGAGCTTGGCGATCAGGCGGGGCAGCGCGGCCTCGGACGATGAGGTGGAGAAGATCAGGAGGTATTCGCGTGCCAGGTACTTCATCAGCTTGAAGATGTTCACGCCTGCCACAGCCTGCAGGAGGCCGCCGAGGATTACCACGATGAACAGTGCACAGGTGATGTAGAACGCGGCCATCAGGGTGAACATGCTCACGATCGCCTGGAAGCCCGTGGCACCGACGACCGCAGCGATGGCGCCGAAGGCGCCGACCGGGGCCAGCCACATGATCATGATGAGGATCCGGAACACCACAGCCTGGCCGTGGCCGATGGCCTTGAGGACAGGGGCGCCCTGCGCGCCCATCTTCTGCAGTGCAAAGCCCACGAGGATGGCGGCGAAGAGCGTGGGCAGGACCGGGATGTCGCCCGGGATGATGCCAAGGAGGAAGGCTACGGTGCTGTCTACTTCGGCCTTCTTGTTGGGATCGTACGGCGCCAGCTTCAGGCCTTCACCGGGGTGGATCAGGTTGCCGACCACCAGGCCGATACCAAGGGCGAAGGTCGACATGAGGACAAAGTACCCGAGGGCCAGGCCGCCGACCTTGCCGACGGTCGCAGCCTTGGCGATGGAGCCGATGCCCAAGGCGATGGTGCAGAAGATAATGGGGGCGATCATCATCTTGATGAGTTTGATGAACCCGTCGCCCAGCGGCTTCAGGGACTTCCCGACTTCCGGGAACAGCAGCCCCACCACGGCGCCCAGGATGACGGCGGCGATGACGGCGATGTAAAGGTAGTGGGACTTGTCCAGTCCCTTGCGGCCGGCCTTGGCCGGTGCAGCCGACTCTCCTCGTTGAGAAGCCATGATGTGTCTCCTTATGGATAATCTGGAAAACGCTTCGGCACAGACTCTGGGCTGATCGCGTCGGTCCTTTGTGATTTCCATCATTCGGCACAAAGTGACTTGGCTCACCGTTGCGTTCATATTGGTCATAGGAGGTGTTGTGATCCACCGTTGGAGCATTGCCAGGCGGCTGTTCGTGGCCAATCTGCTGTTCGTGCTGGCGCTCACCGCAGTCGTCGGGACGGCCGCCTTCATCGACGCCCGCGACCGCACCTATGACGAGGCCGGGCGCCGGATGACGGCCTTGGCTGTTTCAGTTGCAGACAACCCGCTGGTGCTGCAGGCCGCGGCCTCCGCTGATCCCTCGGCCCGGCTCCAGCCCTACGCGCTTAGGGTGATGGACGACGCCGACGCCGATTTCATCACCATCATGGCGCCGGACAGGACACGCTGGACGCACCCCCGGACCGAGGAGCTTGGCCAGCCGTACATCGGTTCAATCTCCGATGCCCTTGAGGGGCGCGTATTCACGGAAATCACGGCCGGCACCCTGGGCCCCTCCGTACGGACGATTGCTCCGGTCAAGGACGCCGGCGGCTCGGTTAAGGCCCTGGTGGCCGCCGGCGTCACGGTCAGAACCATCGACGTCGCGGTAGCCGGCAGGATTCCAGCCCTCCTGGCTATCTCCGGCGCCCTCCTCGCGGCCGGGTCCATCGCCTCCTGGCTGCTCGGAGGCTACCTCCGGCGGGTAACGCGCGGCTGGGGACCCGAACAGCTTGCCCAGCTCTTTGCCTACTACGAATCCGTGCTGCACTCGGTGCGCGAAGGTGTCATCCTGATCGACCCCAGGGGACGCGTGGTGATGTACAACGACCAGGCCGCCGAACTGCTGGGGCTCGAGCCGCGGGACTCGGGCGACGTTCCGTCAAACGCTCCGTTCCTGGCCGACCTGCCGCTGACGCCGAGCCTGAAGAACCTGTTTGAATCGGGCCACACCGTCCACGATGAAATCCACTTGACGGCTTCCGGCGTCCTGGTGGTGAACCAGAGCCCCGCCGTGGGCCCGGACTCCCCCGCGGGCCGGCCTGCCCCGGTGTTCGGAACAGTTGCCACGATCCGGGACCGCACCGAAATCGAATCGCTGGGAAGCGAGCTTCAGACCATGCGGACACTCTCGGACGCACTGCGCGCCCAGACCCACGAGCACGCCAACCGCCTCCACACCATGGTTTCACTGCTGGAGCTCGGCCGGACCGGCGAAGCCCTCGACTTCGCCACCAAGGACCTTGAACTCAGCCAGCAGATGACGGACGACATCATGGGCTCCGTGCAGGAACCCGTGCTCAGCGCGCTCATCATGGGCAAGGCCGCCGAAGCCCATGAACGCGGCGTGGAGCTGGCCGTGGGGGCGTCGCGGACAACGGGCGCCACGGGCCTTGCCGTCCAGGACCTCGTCACCATTCTTGGCAACCTGCTGGACAACGCCATCGATGCCGCCTCCGACGCCCCGGCCCCGCGGCGCGTGGAGCTGACGGTGGAGTCAGACGCTGACGGACTGGAGATTACTGTCGAGGATTCCGGCAAGGGCATTGCACCGGATGCCATCGACGACATTTTCCGGTACGGCTTCAGCACCAAGGAGGCCGGACCCTTCGGCCGCGGCCTGGGGCTGGCGCTCGTGAAGCAGGCGGTCCAGCGTCTGGCCGGTACGATGACCATCACCAATTCCGGCCGCACGGGCGGCGCACGCTTCCACATCGCGCTGCCCCTGCCGGAGCCGCACAGTCTCCTGGAGGAGCAAGCGTGACAGACATCCGGGTCCTCGTCGTCGAGGACGAGCCGATTGCCTCGGCGGCGCATGCCGCCTATGTGGGCAGGCTGGACGGCTTCACGCTGGCCGGCACCGCCCCGGATGGCCAGTCTGCGCTGCGGATGCTTACCGAGTTCGCGGCCGCCGGCAGCCCTGTGGAGCTGGTCCTCCTGGACATGAACCTGCCGGATCTGCACGGTCTGGACATCGCCCGCCGCATGCGTTCCGCCGGCCACTTTGCCGACATCATTGCCATCACGGCGGTCAGGGAGCTGACGATCGTCCGCAACGCTGTCTCCATCGGCGTGGTGCAGTACCTTATCAAGCCATTTACGTTTGCCACGTTCGCGGACAAGCTGGAGAGCTACCGGCAGTTCCGCGAGCAGCTGGCCGCACCCGGAGCGGGATCCTCCAAGATGGGTGCTTCCCAGAGCGACGTCGACCAGGCGTTCGCGAGCCTCAGGGCGCCGTCCGAGCTGCCCCTTCCCAAAGGCCTGGCACCGTCCACTCTGGAGGCGGTCCGCGACTTCATCAGGCAACAGCCGGGGGCGGTCTCAGCCACCGAGGTGATGACGGCGCTGGGCATGTCCCGGGTCACGGCCCGGCGCTACCTGGAGTACCTCGCCGACGCCGGCACGGTCTCCCGCACTGCCCGGTACGGGGCGCCCGGCCGCCCGGAAAACGAATACCGCTGGTCCCGGGTCTGACCGCAGCCAACCACCTTCCATGTATACATAAAGCCGGATGATGCGCGGAAAATTCAAATAACACTGGGCAAAATCCGCCTTTATGTATACACTCGGTGACATCAACCATTCGAGGGGAGGCAGCATGCGCGCCAGCGACCGGGCCTACGCGGCACTGCGTGATGACATCATCGAGTGGCGGCTCCTCCCCGGGACGGTCCTCGCCGAAGTCGAGCAATCGGAACGCCTCGGCGTCTCACGCACGCCGCTCCGGGAAGCACTGAGCCGCCTGACGGCGGAAGGGCTGACGACGACGGCGGGCGGCCGCGGCGTCGTCGTCACCGATATCTCCCTGGAGGATATCGACGAACTCTTCGAGCTCCGCGAAACGCTCGAAGGCAGGGCGGCTGCCCTGGCCGCCGAGCGCGGCGACGCCGCACTCTTCCTCCAGCTCCAGAAGGAGCTGCTCGAAGCGCCGGACCTGATCAGCGGCGCTGATCCGGCCCGGCACGAATACTACGAGCTTGTCGGCAGGCTGGATGAAGCCATTGATGCGGCCATCTCCAACTCCTACCTGGCCCAGGCCATGCGGAGCCTTCGGGTGCACTTGGTGCGCGTCCGGCGGCTGGCCGCCGACGACGCCGCCCGGCTCACGGCAGCAGCGGCCGAGCACGCGGCCATCGCCGAAGCGATCGCCGCCCGTAACCCGCGTCTGGCCGAAGCTGCCACCACCGTGCACCTGCACCGCAGTCTTTCCCACGTCAAAGCCACCCACACACCCCATTAGCCGTCCATACCTAGCAAGGAGCCCCCATGGTGAAGGAACACCACGTCCGTGTCTACAAGAGCGAGGAAAACCTGCCCCGCGAGGACCAGCTGGCCCACAAGATCGCCGTGGTGGCAGCCGATCCGGTAGCCGTCACGGACGACGTCACCGAAATGGTGATCAACCGCATCATCGACAACGCCTCGGTGGCCATTGCATCGCTGAACCGCGCTCCCATCGTGGCGGCCCGGGCGCAGGCCCTCGCCCACGGTCCTTCTGCCAACGGCAAGGGTGCGAAGGTCTTCGGAATAGGCGAACGGGTGTCCCCTGAATGGGCAGCCTGGGCCAACGGCGTGGCTGTCCGCGAACTGGACTACCACGACACCTTCCTCGCGGCGGACTACTCGCACCCGGGCGACAACATCCCGCCTATCCTGGCGGTGGCCCAACACGTCGGATCCAGCGGCGCGGACCTCATCCGCGGCATCGCCACGGGTTACGAGATCCAGGTGAACCTCGTGAAGGCGATCTGCCTGCACAAGCACAAGATCGACCACGTGGCGCACCTGGGCCCCTCGGCCGCAGCCGGGATCGGCACCCTGCTGGGGCTGGACGTCGAAACGATCTTCCAATCCGTGGGGCAGGCGCTGCACACCACCACCGCGACGCGGCAGTCCCGCAAGGGTGAAATCTCCACCTGGAAGGCCCACGCCCCTGCGTTCGCGGGCAAGATGGCCGTGGAGGCCGTGGACCGCTCGATGCGCGGACAGACCTCCCCGGTGCCGATCTACGAAGGCGAGGACGGTGTCATCGCCTGGATGCTGGACGGCCCGGACGCCTCCTATGACGTTCCGCTGCCCACGCCCGGTGAGGCCAAGCGTGCCATCCTGGACACCTACACCAAGGAGCACTCCGCGGAGTACCAGGCCCAGGCCTGGATCGACCTGGCACGGAAGCTGCACAGGGAACACCCCGAGGCCACAGACCCGTCCAACGTGCAGTCCGTGCTGATCAAGACCAGCCACCACACACACTTCGTCATCGGCTCGGGCGCGAACGATCCGCAGAAGTACAGCCCCACTGCGAGCCGGGAGACCCTGGACCACTCCATCCCGTACATCTTCACGGTGGCCCTGCAGGACGGTTCCTGGCACCACGTGGACTCCTACGCCCCCGAGCGCGCCGCCCGGCCCGACACGGTGGAGTTGTGGCACAAGGTCACCACCGTGGAGGACCCGGAATGGACCCGCCGCTACCACTCCCTGGACATCAACGAGAAGGCCTTCGGCGGGTCCGTGGAAATCACCCTGACCGACGGCACCGTCATCACCGACGAGATTGCCGTGGCCGATGCCCATCCCCTCGGCGCCCGGCCGTTCGCCCGCGAGCAGTACGTGAACAAGTTCCGCACGCTGGCCACCGGCCTGGTGGAAGAAGCCGAAATCAACAGGTTCCTCGCCACCGTCGAACGCCTCCCGGAACTGGCGGCCGGCGAACTCGACCAGCTGAACATCACCGCCGCACCCGGCGTCATCGACTTCGCAGCGGCACCCAAGGGGCTGTTCTAGATGCTCTACTCCAAGACCACGCCGGAAGAGAAGCGCCTGCGCTTCCGCGAACTGCTCGCCTCCGGCACCATCGCGCAGTTCCCTGGCGCCTTCAACCCCCTCTCCGCACGGCTAATCGAGGAAAAAGGGTTCGCCGGCGTCTACATCTCCGGCGCCGTGCTCGCCAACGACCTCGGGCTGCCGGACATCGGGCTGACCACGCTGACAGAAGTGGCCACCCGCGCCGGACAGATCGCCCGGATGACCGACCTGCCGTCGATCGTGGACGCCGACACCGGGTTCGGCGAGCCCATGAACGTCGCCCGCAGCGTCCAGGAACTGGAAAACGCCGGCCTGGCCGGCTGCCACATCGAAGACCAGTTCAACCCCAAACGCTGCGGCCACCTGGACGGCAAGAACGTGGTGGACCTGGACACCGCCACCAAACGCATCAGGGCCGCCGCCGACGCCCGGCGCGACCCCAACTTCCTCATCATGGCCCGCACCGACATCCGGGCGGTTGAAGGCCTGGAGGCTGCGACGGACCGTGCCCGCGCCCTGGTGGAGGCTGGCGCCGACGCCATCTTCCCGGAAGCGATGAAGGACCTCAGCGAATTCCAGGCCATCCGGGACGCGGTGGACGTGCCGATTTTGGCCAACATGACCGAGTTCGGGAAAAGCGCCCTGTTCACGGTGGACGAGCTCCAGAACGTCGGCGTGAACATGGTGATATATCCCGTGACCCTGCTCCGTAGTGCCATGGGCGCCGCGGAGCGTACGCTGGAATCGATCAGGGCCGACGGAACGCAGGAGGCACAGGTAGGAAGCATGCTCACCCGTGCGCGGCTGTACGACCTCGTGGACTACGAGGCCTACAACCGCTTTGATACGGGCGTCTTTAATTTCCGGATCCCCGGAACCGACTGACGCGCAGTCCAAACCGGACCGCCGGCCCTGGGGGGCCGGTCAACTGAGGCAAGGAACGAAGGAGTTCAGCATGGCTGAAGAAGAGATCAAAAAAGGCCTCGCCGGCGTCGTGGTGGATTACACCGCCGTCTCCAAGGTCAACTCCGACACGAATTCGCTGCTGTACCGGGGCTATCCGGTCCAGGAACTGGCAGCACGGTGCAGCTTCGAGGAGGTCGCCTACCTGCTCTGGAACGGCGAACTCCCCACCACGGAGGAGCTGGCCGCCTTTACGGCGCGGGAGCGGGCCGGCCGTCCCTTGGATCCGGTGGTGAAGCAGGTGATCGACGTCCTGCCGGTCACGGCCCACCCCATGGATGTCTGCAGGACTGCTGCCTCGGTCATGGGCGCGCGCCACGAACTCGCAGAGGATTCCTCCCGGGAGGCCAACATGGCCAAGGCCGTGGACCTGTTCGCGGCCATGCCCGCCGTCGTGGCCTATGACCAGCGCCGCCGGCGCGGTCAGGCCCTGGTGGAGCCCCGCAACGACCTTGGCTACTCCGCCAACTTCCTGTGGATGACGTTCGGCGAGGAGTCGGTGCCGGAAGTGGTGGAGGCCTTCAACGTCTCCATGATTCTCTACGCTGAGCACTCCTTCAACGCCTCCACCTTCGCCGGCAGGGTCATCACGTCCACGCTGTCCGACCTGCATTCGGCGGTGACCGGCGCGATCGGCGCGCTCAAGGGGCCGCTGCACGGCGGCGCGAACGAGGCCGTCATGCACACCTTCGACGAGATCGGGATCCGCCCGGAGGAATCCCTTGAGGATGCCGCGGCCCGGGCCAGGGCGTGGATGGAACATGCGCTGGCCAACAAGAAGAAGGTGATGGGCTTCGGGCACCGCGTGTACAAGCACGGTGACTCCCGCGTGCCCACCATGAAGGCCGCCCTGGACAAGATGATCGCGCATTACGGCAGGCCGGAGCTGCTGGGGCTCTACAACGGGCTCGAGGCGGCCATGGATGAGGCGAAGGGGATCAAGCCGAACCTGGATTACCCGGCCGGACCGACGTACCACCTCATGGGCTTCGACACGCAGATGTTCACCCCGCTGTTCGTCGCCAGCCGCATCACCGGCTGGACGGCCCACATCATGGAACAGCTCGAATCGAACTCACTGATCCGGCCGCTGAGCACCTACAACGGCGCCGAGGAACGGCACGTGCCGTAGGTTTCACCTCCGCGGAACGCACGACGCCGGGCCGGTCACCCCTTGGGTGGCCGGCCCGGGGCCGTTGCGGCAGGTCCTATCTGCTGACTACTTACTTGCCGGGGGCCGTTCCGGCCGGCTGCAGCGCCAGGGAGACCAGCATGCGCTTGATGTCCCGGTACTCCTGCGTCTGCATGTAGGACTTCGCTTCTGCGACGGTGTCGAAGGTGAGCGGAGCATTCTGGCCATCCGCGGTGAGCCACACGGAGTCACCAAAGTGCGCGAAAGGAACGTTGTCCGGACCCAGGATTCCGTTGTACAAGCCGCACGTGGTGGACTGCGGAGCCAACTCGCCGTCAGCAAGCGCCATGGAGCCGTAGACCTTGTCTCCCTGGATGACCCTGAAGACAAATGCCGACGGGCCACGCGGGAATTCCTTGAGCTTGTCGGCCTTTTGCGGAATGTCGACTACCACTGAATCCAGTGTGTGGAAGGGCTTTGGGTCGGGGCACATGGGACCTCCCGTGCCGTCGTAGGCCAGATTCAGGGTGGCCATGGTCTTGCCGAGGGAATTTTTCACCTCGACGGCGTTGTAGGAACCTCCGGCGATTTCTTGCGGAGCTTCTGACACGGTCCAGCCGGCCGGGTATTCAAAGGTGGCCTGGCCTGTCGCATCGGTAAAGGACACCCACGCAACTGCTGGCGCCTGGGTTGGTGCCGGAGTCGCCGCCGTCCGTGATGCAGCCGGTGTCGGCGATACCGCCGGTGTGGCTTCTGCGGCTGTCGGCGCGACGGGGCCGGCTGGAGCGGGGGCCAGCGTCACGGCCCCGAGGTTCGTCGCCACCAGGACGCCGGCTGTCACCGCCACTGCGGCCAGCCCAAGCACGCCGGCTAACCGTGCCCTGTGCCGCTTCCGGTCCACGAACGGCACCACATTGGCGGGCAGGCTGTCGCTGAAGACGGGTGGCCCGGCGAGGGCTCGGCGCAGGGCCGCGTCAGCGTCGGGAACCTCCGCAGTGTCGTGACGGAGCGGGTCGGCCCCGGAAATCAGCTTCTGGATCGGGTCCATCTCATGCCTCCATCTTCTGCGTGATCGACCCGGCCGCCGCCGGCATCCGTTTGCGAAAGGCTGCCCGCGCACGGTGCAGCCGGACCCTCGCGGCGGATTCGCTGCACCCGAGAACGCCGGCGATTTCAGCCATGCTCAGCTCATCCCAATAAGCCAGTTGGAGGATGTCGCGCTCGTTCTCACGCAGTGCCGCCATGACGTCCTGGACCACCAGGTCCTCGGACTCCGTACCAGAGCGGGGTTCCGCGGCTGATCTGAGTTTCTCCTGCAGCGCCAGCAGCCGGTCACGGCTCCGGTAGGCATTTCCGATCAGGTTCCGGGCCACCGTAAAAAGCCAGGCGGAGTCCGTCCGGGGCCCGTCATCCCACTTCTGCCACACCACGCGGAAGACGTCCGCTGCGAGCTCTTCGGCAACCTCCGCAGACTCCACGCGCCGGCGCACGAATCTGTAGACCCGCGGATAGCTTTCCCTGTGAACGGCGATGAACGCCAGTTCGCGTTCCGATCCCACGCATCCCCCAAACGAAAGAAGTACGGTCCTGGCCTGGCAGGCTACAGGTATTGTTTCCGCCAGCGCCCCGGACTGTTACACACTCCGCGAAGAATATTCAGCGGAGGCCACCGTCTCGTTGTCCTCGTTCAGGGTGATGACGGCCTCAACCACTCCCCCGTCCACGGCCGCGGGCAGCCAGTGCTCCGCGTCCTGCCACATGCGCTCCAAGGGAAGAGCGGAGACCAGGAACCATTCCGGAACAATTTCCGAACTCTCCACTGGGTCGCCGGCCCACCGACGGGACGTGAAGAGCCGGGTGGACATGTTCCATTCCGGCCGGGCCGGAAAGACGAATTCGATCAGTCCGGCGTCGCGAAGGTCTTCCTCCAGAACGGTGATACCGGCTTCCTCGTAGACCTCACGGCAGGCAGCCTGGGCATCGGTCTCGCCCGCTTCAACGTGGCCGCCCAGGCCCACGATCTTCCCGATGCCGAACCCGGTCTTTTTCAGGCCCAGCAGGACCTCGGGCCCGATCCCCGGGCGCTCCCGAAGCAGGAAGCACAGCGTGACAGACGTCGACCTCATGGATCCATTCTCTATCCGAGCGCCCGAGGGTGGGCGGCGGCGTAGATTTCCCGGAGCGTGTCGGCCGTTACGAGCGTGTACACCTGGGTGGTCGTGACGGAGGCGTGGCCCAGCAGTTCCTGCACGACGCGGACGTCGGCCCCGCCCTCGAGCAGGTGGGTGGCGAACGAGTGGCGCAGGGTGTGCGGGGACACGTCCTTGGTGATGTTGGCTTTTTCGGCGGCTGCCTTCAAAATCGTCCAGGCGCTTTGCCGGCTGATGCGCCCGCCCCGGGCATTGAGGAAGAGCGCCGGTGTTCCTTTGCCCTTGCACGCGAGCAGGGGCCGGCCGCGCACCAGGTAGGCATCCAGGGCCCGGGCGCCATAGGATCCGAGCGGAACCAGCCGCTCCTTCGACCCCTTGCCGAACAGCCGCACAATGGCGGGTCCGTCTTCCGCCGGCTGCACGGAGATGTCATCCACATCCAGCCCGACAGCCTCGCTGATGCGGGCCCCGGTGGAATAGAGGAATTCGAGCAGGGCCCGGTCCCGCAGGCCGGTCGCGGTGTCGGTACCGGCGGCTTCGAGGATCCGGGTGACCTCGTCCACGGTGATGGCCTTGGGCAGCCGCTTCCCCGGCAGGGGCGGGTGGACGTCGCTGGCGGGATCCGCCGTCGTCATGCCTTCCAGTGCCCAAAACTTGTGCAGTCCGCGGACGGCAACGACGGTGCGGGCCGCCGAGCGCACGCCCAGGGGCGTTCCGCCGTCCGAACCGTCAGACAATGCCTGGGCGAAGCCCGTCACGTGGCGGCGCGTCACATCACCTGGGCGGCTGAGGCCTTCGGCGGCGAGGTAGTTGGAGTACCGCACGAGGTCGCGGCGGTAGGCGGAGAGGGTGTTGGCGGCCAGACCCCGCTCAACGCCCATGTGCTGGAGGTAGTCGGTGACGGCCCGGTCGATTGCGGTCCGCGGGCGTTCGGGACGGGTATTGTGGGCGCCCGGGCGCACCTGAGCCTCCCGGTCCGTTCCCGGATCGCCCGGGGCGGGTGGGGTCTCAGCTGCTGCCGTGCCCGCCGTCATCAGCGCTGGCTGGGATGGGCCGGCCACGGGGCGTCAGCCGGCCGCAGCCCGGTAAATCCGTCTGCCTTGGCCGCCGCGGCTGCAAGGACTCCGACGACGGCGGACGGGTTGTGCAGGCGCCCCTCCAGCACGGCGGCCACGGCTTCTTCGAGCGGAATCCAGTGCAGTTCAATTTCGGCTTCCTCGTCCGTGCGGACGTGAAGCTCGTGGTGCGGCACTTCGGTGAGCCCGCGGGCAAGGTAGATGCGGATGGCTTCGCTGGAGGACCCGGGAGAGTTGAAGAAATCCGCCAGGACGTTCCAGGTGCCGGCCACGAGGTCCGCTTCCTCGGCGAGCTCCCGTGCTGCTCCTGCCACGAAGTCCTCGCCTTCGACGTCCAGCAGGCCCGCGGGAATCTCCCAGAGGTCCATGCCGACCGGGTGCCGGTACTGCTTGATCAGCAGCACCTCGCCGTCGTCGTTCATGGGCAGCACGGCCACGGCCCCGGGGTGGTCGATGTAGTCCCGGACCAGCGCGGTGCCGTCGTCGGTCAGCTTGAAGCTGTCGCTCACCACGTCCCAGATCCGGCCCTCATAGACCTTTTCCGTGGACAACAGACGGCGCGGGCTCGGCGCATCCGAAACCTGCCGTGCAGCAGGGATGTTTTCAGAAATACCGGGCATCGCGCCGTCCTCCGTCATTAGTGCTCTGGCCTACCGTGCAATCAGTTAGCGGGCGGTCGCCCCGGAGGCAGCCTCAGCGGCTGGCACCTCCGGCGCTGCGGTCCCGGACACGGGAGCAGCGGAGCCGGTGTCGGCACTGCCGCTCTGGTGGTCCAGCGCCGCCTTGACCAGCCCTGCGAACAGCGGGTGCGGCCGCGTGGGCCGCGAACTCAGCTCAGGATGGGCCTGCGTTGCCACGTAATACGGGTGCACCTCACGCGGCAGCTCCACGTACTCCACGAGCTTGCCGTCCGGCGATGTTCCGGAGAACACGAGACCCTGGGCTGCAATCTGCTCGCGGTACTTGTTGTTGACCTCGTAGCGGTGGCGGTGGCGTTCGCTGACGGTGGTGGTGCCGTAGGTCTCGGCAATGACCGAGCCCTCTTCCAGCTTGGCCTCGTACAGTCCGAGGCGCATGGTGCCCCCGAGGTCACCGCGGCCCTCAACGAACTCGAGCTGCTCTTCCATGGTGGCGATGACCGGGTACTTGGAGTCGGGCTCGAACTCGCTGGAGGAAGCGCCTTCGAGGCCGACCACGTTGCGGGCGTACTCGATGACCATGCACTGCAGGCCCAGGCACAGGCCCAGCACCGGCAGCCTGGATTCGCGGGCGAACTTCAGCGCACCCAGCTTGCCTTCGAGGCCGCGGATGCCGAACCCGCCGGGAACGCAGATGGCGTCCACGCCGTCCAGCGACCGGACAGCGCCTTCGTGGGTTTCGCACTCATCGGACGGCACCCACCGGATCTTGACCTTGGCGTCGTTGGCGAACCCGCCGGCGCGCAGGGCCTCGGTCACGGAGAGGTAGGCATCCGGAAGGTCGATGTACTTGCCCACGAGGGCAATTTCGACTTCGTGCTTGGGGTTGTGGACAGCTTCGAGCAGCTTGTCCCAGCTGGTCCAGTCGACGTCCTTGAAGGGCAGGTCGAGCGCCCGGACGATGTAGGAATCCAGGCCCTGGGTGTGCAGGGTCTTGGGGATGTCGTAGATGCTGGGCGCATCGGCGGCATTGACCACGGCGTCGATGTCGACGTCGCACATGCGGCCGATCTTCTCGCGCATCGCGTCGGGCACTTCGCGGTCGGAGCGGATCACGATCGCTTCGGGCTGGATGCCGATGGAGCGAAGGGCCGCCACGGAGTGCTGGGTGGGCTTGGTCTTGAGTTCCTGCGAGGGCCCGATGTACGGGACCAGAGACACGTGCAGGAAGAAGACGTTGGTCCGGCCGATGTCCTGGCGGACCTGGCGGGCGGACTCGAGGAACGGCTGCGACTCAATGTCGCCAACGGTGCCGCCGATCTCGGTGATGATGACGTCCGGCGCGTTCTTGCCCTCGGACGGAAGCCGCATGCGGCGCTTGATCTCATCGGTGATGTGCGGGATGACCTGGACGGTGTCGCCGAGGTACTCGCCGCGGCGCTCCTTGGCGATCACGGTGGAGTAGACCTGGCCGGTGGTCACGTTCGCGGAGCCCTCGAGGTTTTCGTCAAGGAAGCGCTCGTAGTGTCCGATGTCGAGGTCGGTCTCGGCGCCGTCGTCTGTGACGAAGACCTCGCCGTGCTGGAAGGGGTTCATCGTGCCCGGATCCACGTTCAGGTAGGGATCGAGCTTCTGCATAGTTACAGACAAACCGCGTGCCCGCAGGAGGTGGCCGAGGCTTGAAGCCGTCAGTCCCTTACCGAGCGAGGACGCCACACCGCCGGTGACGAAGATGTGTTTGGTCGTCTTGGACGAGCCCGGGAACCGGGAATTTACACGGGAATTTGATCGCTGCACCACGGAATTCGAGCCTATCATCAATTGAGCCTTCCACGGGTCGGGTAACGCGCCCCCAAATGCCTCAGTCTCCCGTGTCCGGCGCCCTGAGGGCAAGAGAAGGCCAAGGGCTCAGGCCACCCTAGGCCTGCTGCGGCAGCAGCCGGGCGTCGTCCACCAGCTCCTGTGCGTGGGCCTGTGCCGTCTCCGAGTCCTCCTGGCCCGCCAGCATCCGCGCCAGTTCCCGGACCCGCTCGGGCTCGTCCAGCAGCTGCACGTCGCTGGACGTAAACCCGGTGGCGGTGGCGCCGTCGGAGCCCCGTACGGAGGTCTTGGTGACCCGGATGTGCTGGTCGGCGAAGGCGGCCACCTGCGGCAGGTGCGTGACCACAAGGACCTGCACGTGCCGTGCCAGCATGGCCAGCCGCCGACCGATTTCGACGGCGGCGCGGCCGCCCACCCCTGCGTCCACTTCGTCGAAGACGAACGTCGGCACGGGGTCGACGGCCGCCAGCACGACTTCGATGGCGAGCATGACCCGGGAGAGCTCACCGCCGGATGCGCCCTTGCCCAGCGGCCTGGCCGGTGCACCCGAGTGGGGCCGGAGCAGGAAGGAAATGTCGTCCGCGCCGTAGGGGCCCAGCTGGCTGGCGGCCTCGAGGTTGATCACGAGGGTGGCATCCGCCATGGCGAGGGCCGTTAGCTCGGCACTCACCCGGGCGGAGAGGTCCTTGGCTGCCTTCGCCCGGATCTTGCTGATGGCCGAAGCCTGTTTGGTGAGCTCAGCCTCCGCCCGGGCCACTTCGGCGTCCAGGCTCTCGATCCGCGTGGAATCGTCCTGCAGCTCGTCAAAGCGGACGCGGGCCTTCTCCGCCCACTCCAGGACTTCGTCGATACTGGGGGCATACTTGCGGACGAGCTTGGCCAGGGCTGCCCGGCGCTCCTCGATCTCCGCCAGCCGTTCAGGGCCCTCCGAGTCCAGGCCGGCCTGGTAGCTTGCCAGCTCGGTGGCGATGTCGTTGAGCAGGAACCCCACTTCCGCGAGCCGCGCGGCAGCCGCGCCGAGCTCCCCATCATGCTCGGCCACGTGCTCCAGTGTCCGTTTGGCGCTGTCCACCAGCGTGGTGGCGTCACCGGTTTCGCCGAAGTCCTCGGCGATGAGCGCCTGGTGTGCCGTGGTGGCGGCGATCCGGAGCTCCTCGACGTTCGCCAGCTTCACGGCCTCGGCCTTGAGGGTTTCGTCCTCCCCCGGCTGGGGGTCCACGGCGTCAATCTCCGCCAGCGAGATCTCGAGGGATTCGGCCTCGCGCAGCCGGTCCCGCGCCGCGCTGCGGAGCGTCTCCAGCTCGGTCTGGCTTGCCTTCCATGAGGCGTACAGCTGTTGGAAGCCGCCCAGGGCGGATGCCAGGGGCTCCCCCGCGAACTTGTCCAGGGCCTCGCGCTGGGCCGCGGCGCTCTTGAGCCTGATCTGGTCCGACTGCCCGTGCACCACCACGAGCGATTCGCCGATTTCGGCCAGCACCCCCACCGGGGCGGCCCTGCCGCCGAGGAACGCGCGGCTGCGCCCGTCCGCCCCCAGGCGCCGTGACAGCAGCAGCTCCGCGCCGCCGTCGAACTCCTCGATTTCCGCCCCGGCGTCGCGGGCGCGGTCCACGGCGGCATGCCCGGACTCGAGCCTGACGACGGCTTCGGCGGAGGCGCTCTTTGCGCCGCTGCGGACGGCACCGGCGTCGGACCGCGCGCCGAGCAGCAGCCCGACGGCGGTGACCACCATGGTCTTGCCGGCACCGGTCTCGCCGGTGACCACGCTGAGCCCGGGGCCCAGCGGCAGCGTGGCGTCAGCAATAACGCCCAGATCGCGGATTCTCAGTTCTTCAAGCATGGATCACTTCCCAGTCGGAGGATCGGTTTCTTCGGACTGCCCGGCAAGGACCTGCCCGGCATACCCGGGCGCCGGCGGAGGCGCCATGGGCCGGGGCGTCCGCACAATCGGCACGGGCCCCGTGGTGACGGCCCCGGACTGCGGCACCGGCCCGCGCCAGCCGTGGATGGGCAGTTCGAACTTGCGCACCAGCCGTGCAGAAAACGGCGTCTGGTGGGTACGGGCCAGCCGGACGGGGGTGGCGGAACGCGTGACCTCCACCCGGGCGCCGGGCGGAAGGTCGACCGACCGGCGGCCGTCGCACCACAGCACGCCCTGCGCGTCCGTCCGGTTCAGCACCTCCACGGCAAGCCTGGACCGCGGTGACACCACCAGCGGCTTGGCGAACAGCGCGTGGGCGCTGATGGGCACGATCAGGAGGGCTTCCACTTCGGGCCACACCACGGGGCCGCCGGCGGAGAACGCATAGGCCGTCGATCCCGTGGGCGTGGCGAGCACCACGCCGTCGCATCCGAAGGAGGTCAGCGGACGCTCGTCCACTTCCGTGACCACCTCAAGCATCCGCTCGCGGTTCCCCTTTTCGATGGCCGCCTCATTGAGTGCCCACGTGTGCCAGATTTTCTGTCCGCGGACCCACACCTGGACGTCAATGGTCATGCGCTCTTCCACCGTGTATTCACGGCTGGCGATCCACTCCACGGTCTGCGCGAGGTCCGCACGCTCACTTTCGGCCAGGAAGCCCACGTGGCCGAGGTTCACGCCCAGGAGGGGAACATCCACTTCCCGGACCAGTTCCGCGGCCCGAAGGATGGTGCCGTCCCCGCCGAGCACCATGACGAGCTCCACATCGGGCAGCTGGACATGGTCGTGCAGGACCTCCACAGGATGCTCCAGCCGGCCGAAAAAGCCCTCCATGTCGCCCAGTTCCGATTCCTGCATCACCGGGATGATGCCGGACGCGTGCAGCTGGGCGCACGCCTCCCAGGCAGCCTTCAGGGATTCTTCGCGGCCGGTGTGGGCAAGTACCAGTACACGCCTGCTCATCGGTTCCGCTCTCTAGTGGTTCGGCCAGATTTTTCCGAGCAACACAGCCACGGCTGCATCCCGCTCTTCGATCTTAGGCAAGTCTTCGGCAATTCTTCGTTTTATCCACAGGAAGTATTCGACATTTCCGTCCTGCCCGGGCAGCGGGCTGGTCGCCAGTCCGCAGAGTTCCAGTCCCGCATCGACGGCAGCCCCAGCCACTTTACCGACTGCCATCCGGCGTTCACGCTCCGACGTGACCACGCCGGTGCGTCCGAGCCGCTCCTTGCCGATCTCGAACTGCGGCTTGACCATGAGCACGAGGTCGCCGCCGGGGCTGGTGCACGCGGCCAGCGGCGCCACGACGAGGGTCAGCGAGATGAAGGACAGGTCCGCCACCGTCAGCTCGGCCGTGCCGCCGATCTGGTCCGGGTCCATGTAACGGACGTTCAGCCCTTCATGGACGCTCACCCGGGGGTCGTCCCTGAGCTGCGGCACGAGCTGGCCGTGCCCGACGTCGACCGCCACCACGTGCCTAGCCCCCCGCCGCAAGAGGACGTCGGTAAAGCCGCCGGTGGACGCACCCGCGTCAAGGCAGCGTTTGCCGCCGACGGCGACCGCGGGAAAGGCGTCGAGGGCGCCGGCCAACTTGTGCCCGGCCCGGCTGACGTACGTGTCCGTGGCGTCCTCCGCCACCGACAGCTCGCGGTCGTCGGCGATCTGCAGCGAGGCCTTCGCGAGGACGTCGCCGGCGGAGGTCACCTTGCCGTCGGCAATGAGCCGCGCGGCGTGCGTGCGGGACCGCGCCAGCCCGCGGCTGACGAGGATCTGGTCAAGTCTGGCCATGTCAGGCGCCACCGGGCCCTGCTGAGGCGTCGGCCCCGGAGATGTCCTCGTTCAGCGCTGCCAGCAGGCTATCGTGCATCTCCGCGTAGGCGGCAGGGTGCTCGGACACCGGAAGCGTGGGGATGTCCCGCACACGGCCGAGAATCGCCTGAACGGTGGCGTCCGGGTCAGCGTTGCCAGAGTGGGCACCGGCGGAGCCCGACTCGTCAAAGCCGGCCGGCGGCAGTTCGGGCCAAGCGACCTGCGGGGCTGCCTCCAGATCGGCGTCAGGATGAGGCTCTGTCATTGCACCAGTCTATGGATCGGGTTGATTGGTCAAGTTTTATTGACCAATCCATTCAAGCACGGGACCCGTGGCCTCCGGCGCCTGCGGGTGGGCATTCCACCACGCGGCACAGGCCGCACGCCAGGAATCGAGGTTTTCCTGGTCGCCGCTGATCCGGACACTGTCTCCGTCCACGGAGGCGAAGGCGTCACCGCAACGGTACCCGCCGCCGTCGTGCTCCACTGCTGGGTACGGCTGGTACAGTCCGGTCAGGTCGCTGATGAGGAAGTCAGGGCGTTCGTCCGTGCGTGCTGCAAGGATCGTCTCCCGGGTATCGACGCCGGTGAGGACCGCCACTGTGGCAAAGCCTGCCCGGTTGCCGCCCAGGATGTCCGTGTCCAGCCGGTCGCCGACCACCAGCGGGCGCTCCGCCGCGAGGCGCTTGGCCGCGGCGTGGAACAGCGGGGCCTCCGGTTTCCCGGCAACACGCGGGGTCTGGCGTGTTGCTGCGCTAACTGCCGCCACGAGGGTGCCGTTGCCCGGTGCCATCCCGCGGGCCTGCGGGATGGACATGTCCGTGTTGGTGGCGACCCACAAGGCGCCGCCGGCCACGACGTACGATGCCTCGGCCAGGTCTTTCCAGCCGATCTCGGGATTGAAACCCTGCACGACAGCCACCGGGTGCTCCGCAGCACTGTGCACGGGCTTCAGGCCCACGAGCTCGATCTCGTGGGCCAGTGCTGGACTGCCGGTGATGAGGACGGCAGCCCCCGCCGGGAGGAGCGAAGCCAGCAATTCGGCCGCGGCCTGCGAGGAACTGACCACCTGGTGGTCTTCGGCCGGGGCACCGAGCTCGCGCAGGTGGGAGGCCACCTGCGCCGGGGTCCGGGACGCGTTGTTGGTCACGTAGCCGAGCCCGACGCCGATGCCGTCCAGGCGCTGCAGCGAATCCACTGCGCCGGGGATGGCATGGGGTCCGGCGTAAACCACGCCGTCCAGGTCGGAGAGCAGTGCGTCGAACCGCGAAATAAGATGTGCGTCAGCCATGCGTGCCTAGTCCTCCGAGCCTTCGTGCCGGGAATCGTGGGCCGATGCCTCACCCTCGGTGGCTTCGTCCTCATCGTCATCCGGTTCCGCGGAGTCGAGGTCGGACTCGGCGTCGTCGGACTCAAAGTAGTCCGATTCGACGTCGTCGAGGTTGTCATCGGTGGACGCCGCGTCAGGCCCGGCGGGAGCCGTATCAGCAGCGGTATCGGAAGCGGTATCGGAAGCGGTATCGGCGGCCGGCGCGATGCCGGCGGCCTGCTCGGAAGTGCTCCGTGCCTCCTGGGGAGCAGCGTCGGCGGCGGCGTGGGCGATCAGCCGTTTGCGTTCGGCTTCCTCCCGGGCTTCCTCTTCCTCGTCCCAGCCGAGGTCGATGATGTCCGGCTCCTCCGAGATGCCCATTCCCAGGGCCTCTTCTGCGACAGCAGCCTGCCGCTGCCACTTCTCAGATTCCGTTTGGCGGCCTACTGCCGCGAGGGCATCCGCGTAGACACGGAACAGGCGAGGGCTGTAGGAGAAGGCGCGGTTGATGTCCAGCTGCGGGATCTCAAGCTCGGCCACTGCTGCATCGAGCTGCCCCAGGTCCGAACGGGCACCGGACGCGACGATCGCCAGCTCCACCTTGCCTGGTGCGTCGAGGTCCTGGGCTTCCTCGGAGCGGACAACGTCCAGGGCCCGGTCCGGGCGTCCGAGTCCTCGTTCGCAGTCAGCCATGACGGGCAGGTGCACGTTGGAGCCGCTGATACGGCGGTAGGTCCGGAACTCCCGCAAGGCTTCGCCGTAGTGCCCGGCGGCGTAGGCGGTCAGTCCCACAGCCTCGCGGACAGCGGCCAGCCGGCCTCCGCGCCGGCTGGCCGCCAGAGCGTGCTGGAAGGCAAGCTCGGGCTCTTCGTCGAGGAGACGGCCGGCCATGACGAGGTGGCGGGCGACCCATTCGGCGCTCTTTGGTTCCAGGGTTTTGATCTGGTGCTGCGTGGCGCGGTCCAGCTCCTTGCCGGTCACGTCCTCATCAATTTCGGGCGAACGTTCGCGGTCCGGGCGGTTCGCGCTGCGCAGGTCCCGTGCATTGGGGACCCGCACCGGGCGGTCTTCTGCCCTGTCACGGCCGAACTGGCGCGGACCGGAGTCGCCCCGGTCAAAACTGCGGGGTGCCCGCTCCTGGCGGTCGCCAAACGGCTTGCGATTCTCGCCGCCGCCGAAGCTGCGGCGGTCGCCCTCGCCCTCGCGGCGCGGACGGTCACCAAACGGCTTGCGCTCCCCGCCACCGCCACCGAAGCTGCGGCGGTCGCCCTCGCCCTCGCGGCGCGGACGGTCACCAAACGGCTTACGCTCACCGCCACCGCCACCGAAACTGCGGCGCTCTCCGTCACCTTCACGGCGCGGACGGTCACTGAAGGGCTTGCGCTCCCCGCCACCGAAGCTGCGGCGCTCACCTTCACCCTCACGGCGCGGACGGTCACTGAAGGGCTTGCGCTCCCCGCCACCGAAGCTGCGGCGCTCACCTTCACCCTCACGGCGCGGACGGTCACCAAACGGCTTGCGCTCCCCGGCACCGAAGCTGCGGCGCTCTCCGTCGCCCTCACGGCGCGGACGGTCACTGAAGGGCTTGCGCTCCCCGGCACCGAAGCTGCGGCGCTCTCCGTCGCCCTCACGGCGCGGACGGTCACCAAACGGCTTACGCTCACCCTCGCCCTCACGGCGCGGACGATCACCAAACGGCTTACGCTCACCGCCGGAGCCGCGGCGGGGGTCGTCGCCGCCGCGTCCTTCCTTGGCCCTGAATCCCCTAGGGTCTCCCCCGGAATTATTGGTCCCCCTGAATGGGCCGCCTCGTGCACGGTTACTGCCCGAATCTCCGCGATCATGTCCGCTGTGATTGCCGCCGTTGTGCTCAGCCATGGTGGATTCCTCCTGTAGTGAGCCGATCACTGGCGCAATGCGCAGCCGCTCGTATCCGTGTTTTGTTGTCCTGCGCAACCCGATGTGAATCAACTCGGCGTCCGCTTATCTCTTGCAATTCTAGGCGAGGGCAGGTCCAGTCACTAACGTCCGGGGCGCCGGGAGGGCCGGTGTGCATATCGTCACAAGTCGCCGGCCGCCGGGCTTCGGCGTCACGGTTTTGACCCGGCGCGACGGAGTCGGTCATCTGGGCGGTCTTGCGTCCACAGGGAAACTCCAAGGAGCGGTGGCGAGACTGAACCCGAAAGCAGGCGCCGAGGGGGATACATGAAGAGGTCAACCGCCAGGGCAGCTGCGGCGGCTGCCGTCGTCGTGGGATGCGGCCTTGTGGCCCTTGTCATTGCCTATTACGCGCAGGCCGGCTCCGAGGCGGGCCTGCTGACCAGGACGGGACCTGCTGTTGTTTGGGGACTGCCCATCGCAAAACTCGTCTTCAACGTGGCGGCCGCCTGCACCATCGGGTCCTTGATGCTCACGCTGTTTGCCTTGCCTCCCAAGGGAAAGGCCTTCAGCCAGGCGCTCACTTTCGCTGGGATATCCGCCGGATTGTGGACCGGGGCCAGTGCGGCCATGAGCTTCCTCACGTTTCACTCACTCGCCAATCTGGCCTTGTTTTCCGAGGGGTCGGGAACCGCGTTCATCAGTTTTCTCGTGGACGTTGACGCCGGGCGGCGGGGGGCGTTGAGCCTCCTGTTGGCGGCTACCGTGACACTCCTGTGTTGTGCGGCACGCGGGTACCGGGAAGCTTCACTGGCGGCGCTGCTGTCGTTTGCGGGGCTCGTTCCACTGGCGTTGAATTCGCATGCGACGGGCAGCGGAAGTCATCCTGACAGCGCAGTCTCGGTGGTGATGCACATGGCCTCTGCCGCAGTCTGGCTGGGAGGACTGCTGGCGCTCGTTGTGCTACGCAGGACCTTGGATTCGGCAATGTTCACAACGGTGGTCCGGCGGTATTCGACCCTTGCGCTGGTTTCCTTCGTGGCCCTGTCTGTTTCCGGACTTCTGGCGGGCTGGGCCGGCGTCGGCACTCTGGCGGCGCTTGCCACCCCGTACGGAGGGATCCTCGCGGCCAAAAGTGCCGCGTTCATTGTGTTGGGGGTCTTCGGGTTGCTCCACCGCAGGTGGGTCATAGCCAAGCTCGAGCACGAGCCCCGAAAGGGAGTCCGTGCCTTCACTGTTTTGGCTGTGACCGAACTCGCCGTCATGGGGGCCGCGTCCGGCCTTGCTGCCGCGCTGGCGCGCACGCCTCCTCCGACTATTGCCGTGGCGGGACCTGCTGAACAAACACCGCAGATCCCTTCAATGATCGAGGCGTTCTCCACCTGGAGGCCCGACCCGTTGTGGAGCCTGGTCTGTGGATTGGCCGTGTTCCTGTACCTGGCTGGAGTGCGCCGGCTCCGCTTGCGTGGCGGTTCCTGGCCCGCTTATCGGACTGCCCTCTGGTTGTTCGGCATCGCTGTTCTTTTTGTCGTGACCAATGGCGGGCTCCATGCCGCCCAGGAAAACCTCATCAGCGCCCACGTCCTGACCCAGATGACCATTGCGGCAGTTGTTCCCCTGCTGCTGGTTCCGGCGGCACCCTTGTCCCTGGCGGAACAGACCATCACGCGACGGAATGACGGGAGCCGCGGGGCCGCTGAAGCCATGGACGCAGTTGTACGGCCGATTCTGAAGGCCACAGGAGATCCCCTTGTCCCAGCGTTGGGCCTCGCAGCGACGTTGACCTTGTTGTACTACACGCCCCTGCTGGAGTATTCCTCGAGCACCCAGTTCGGGTATGCGGCCATGACAATCCTCGCGTTGCTGGCGGGCTGCCTGTTCACCGCATCGGTGACGTGCGCTTTCAGCCGCCCTGCGTCCCCCACCGTGGCGGCCAGGTTGCTTGCCCTCGGGGGTGCCGCCGTGCTCTACAGCTTTCATGGCTGGGCCCTGGCCCAGCAACCTGACCAACTCCCGGATGCCAGGCGGCAGCCGTGGCAGATATCCGTGGATCCGGCCTTCGGCATTCCATCCGTCGGGGGCGCAGAACCCGCCGGCGTCGCCATGTGGCTGATAGCCGCGGGCAGCCTCCTGGTGGCGGCCGCCGTCGTGCTTTTTTCAGCGCGCCACAAGGCGGGCCCCCTTCGCGAGGCCCGCGGATCAAACGCGGCCGCACGAGAGCTGGTGACGGCCTCCGGGCCTGCGGCAGTAACAAATCCGGCCTTTCAGGCCCGTCCTGAAGGGTCCCCCAATGCCGGGCGGGCACCTAACAGCGTGCCTCTGGATCCCTAGAGCACTCAAGGTTTTCGCAGGGTGGGCAACCCACTCTTTATCTAAAGCATTTGGACTTTTGGCGTTACACAGGAGGTAGTCATGTCAGTTTCACGCCGTCAGGCACTGCAGATCGGCGGTGTCGGGGTCATCGGAGCCATGGGGCTGGCTGTGCCGCTCTCCTCCGTTGATGCCAAATCGGCCAGCCTGCTGGACCCGAAGAACATGCCCAGGCTGTACCAGCGGACGCTCCCCATCCCGCCGGTGCTCGCTCCTAAAAGCACCACCATCGGGGCCGACGGCAAGAAGACCCACCTGTACCAGATCGAGCAGACCGCTGCCATGGCCAACATCGTGGTAGGGCTGAGCACGCCGATCCTGGGGTACAACGGACTATTCCCCGGCCCCACCATCAAGGTGAACCAGGGTGAGCGGATCACGCTGGAGATGGACAACGTCTTGCCGCTCTTCCACCCGCAGTGGGGCTACCGGCTCGACACCTCTACCCATCTCCATGGTTCGGCATCCCTGCCCCAGTTCGACGGCTACGCCAACGACCTCACCGGCCGCGGGCTGTGCAAGGACTACGAGTATCCCAACTTCCAGCCGGCCCGCACCCTCTGGTACCACGACCACGCCGTGCACAACACCGCCCAGAGCGTGTACTCCGGCCTCGCCGGCCAGTACCACCTGCACGACGAGGTTGAGCGCAACCTGCTGCCGCAGGGCAAGTTCGATGTGCCACTGACCATCTCGGACGCCATGTTCGCCAAGAACGGGTCCCTCGGCTACAACGACAACACCCACTCCGGACTGTGGGGAGACGTCATCCTGGTCAACGGAGCACCGTGGCCTGTGATGAAGGTCCAGCGCCGCATTTACCGTTTCCGCATCCTCAATGCCTCCATCTCCCGTTCCTACCGTTTCCAGCTCGGCGCCGGAGACCCGGTGACGATGGTTGGTACCGACGGCGGTCTCATGCCAGCCGCCCAGCAGGTGACCTCCTGGCGCCAGGCCGGTGCGGAACGCTACGAAATCCTCATTGATTTCTCCAAGTACCCCGTGGGCAAACGGGTGGAACTGCGCAACCTGTCGAACAAGAACAATGTTGACTACGACTACACCGGCAGGATCATGGCGTTCGACGTTACCGGCGACCCTGTGGACACCTCCGGCCCCGCCGCCAGGGTGATGCCGACGCTGCTCACCGGCAGCTCCACCATGAGCCTGACGCCGTCCCAGTCCGTCAAGACCCGGCACATGCGCCTTAAGCGCGACCTCGACACCTGGACCATCGACGGTATGACCTGGGACGAAGTCGTCAGGAGCGGATACAAGAAGGTCCTCGCTGATCCCGACCTCAATGACATCGAGATCTGGGAATTCGAGAACAGCTCCGGCGGCTGGTTCCATCCCCTGCACATCCACCTGGTGGACTTCCAGATCCTCAGCCGCAACGGCCGTGCGCCCTTCCCCTACGAACGCGGGCCCAAGGACGTCGTGTATGTCGGTGAGGGCGAGACCGTGCGCCTGCTCATGCAGTTCGGTCCCCACCGGGGCCGGTACATGATCCACTGCCACAACCTCCCCCACGAGGACCACGACATGATGGGCCAGTTCAGCGTGGGCTATGACACCAACGATCCCGATCCCAACGATCCGATCGAAGCCGTCAAGCCCCATCCCATCGGGCAGGTAACGCCGGTTGAGCCAGGTAGTACGGAGCCCACCGAGACGGCCCCAGTAACAACGACGCCGCCCGCGCCGCAGGTCGACGTTGTCACGATCACTACTGCCCGGCACCGGCTGAACAAGGACATCGCCTTCGCCGGCACCTCCCAGTACACAGGTACTGCAACAGGGGCGAGCGTGGTGATCTGGGACGTGACGCCGGGCAGGACCGCTACGCGCCTCGGAGCCACAATCATCAACTCCCTCGGAGGCTGGTCCTGGACAACCAAGCCGGGGCCGTCGCGGCAGGTCACTACGGTGCGTATTGACTCCAGCCGTGGAGGCACGGCAACGGCGAACGTACGCACAGACTGAAGGTAGCCGCTGATTGAGCCTGTCGAACGTGGATCTCGACAGGCTCGGTCAGCGGGACGGGCCCAGCCGGACAGCCGGACGCTCCCTCACCTTTCGTCGCCTCCCAAGGCAACGCTCCCTCACTTGCTGCCGGGTTATCACGGACGCTCCCTCACTTCTTGTCGGGTCATCACCGACGCTCCCTCACTTCCCGCAGTGTTATCACGGACGCTCCCTCACTTGCTGTCGGTGACGACTGGGGCGGGTGGTGCGGGAGGGTCCGGCTCTGCCCGGCAACAGGTGAGGGAGGGTGCCGTTCGGCCCGGCAAGTAGTGAGGGAGCGTCCGGCTCCCACGCGGCAGGTAGTGAGGGAGGGTCCGGCTCTGCCCGGCAACAGGTGCGGGGGCGTTGGGCCTGGGCCGGCAAGTGGTGGGGGTGGTGGGGGTTTTTGTTGCCCGTGGTGGTGGGTGTGGTGGTGGTTGGGTGTTTAAATGCGGGAGAGCCCCAACCGTGTGGTTGGGGCTCTCGACCTAATGGTTGTCCGGCGGTGACCTACTCTCCCACACCCTCCCGGGTGCAGTACCATCGGCGCTGTGGGTCTTAGCTT
>NZ_JAFHKT010000125.1 GCF_017052465.1 Arthrobacter pascens | reverse complement strand
CCGAAGACTTCGTCGGGGTCGAGGCGGCGGAGTTCTTCGGCGAGGCAGTCGCGCAGGCTGCGTCGGGGGAGGGAGATGCGTTGGGCGGGCTGGCCGGGTTGGGTGAGTTCGGCGATGGAGAGTCCGGGGCGGAAGAGCTGGACGTCTCCGCTGGCGCGGGTGAGGCGGACGCGGCGGATGCCGGTCCCGGCGGGGTCCGCGACGATGGTCACGGGGGCGTCCAGGGACAGGGTGAGCCAGGCCGCGAGGAGGATGGTGGACGGGGAGTCCGAGGCCCCTTCGACGGCGACGGCGGTGACCGGGGAGGAGTCGACCTGGTCCAGCACCGCGGCGAGCTGGATGCGCCAGTTCGTCAGGCGGGTCCAGGCGAGGTCGGTGTCGCCGGCCTTGTAGGTGTTGCGGATGTTCTCCAGCGCCACCTGGGGTTCGGCTTCGTTCGCCGAATCGGTGATGCGGCGGTGCGCGATCCGGCCGATGGAGGTTTCGGACGCGTTCTTCGGCGCGCCGTGCGGCCACCAGGCCACGATCGGGGCGTCGGGCAGCAGCAGCGCCGCGACCAGGGACTCGCTTTCCTCGGCGAGTTCCCCGAAGCCGCGCAGCACGATCACCTCGGAGGCCCCGGCGTCCCCGCCGACCCGGATCTGCGCGTCCAGCCGGTTCGGGGCCGCGGAGCCGGCGTCGGCGAGCACGATGATCCGGCAGGGGTGTTCCCGGCTGGCGTCGTTCGCGGCCTCGATGGCTTCCTCTTCCAGCCCGGACTTGGTGACCACCACGAGGGTGAGCACCCGGCCCAGCGCGATCACGCCGCCCTGCTCGCGCAGGGACATGATCTTCTTCGAGACGGTGGAGGTGGTGGTGTTCGGCAGGTCTACAATCATGGCCTTCTCCAGGTGCGTCCGTCACGGGCGAGCAGCTCATCGGCCGAGGCCGGGCCCCAGCTGCCGGGGGCGTAGGGTTCGGGCTGTTCCCCGAGCCCGGCCCAGTACTCCTCGAAGGGGTCCAGGATCTTCCAGGACAGCTCCACTTCCTCGTGCCGCGGGAAGAGCGGCGGCTCGCCGAGCAGCACGTCCAGGATGAGCCGTTCGTAGGCTTCCGGGCTGGACTCGGTGAAGGAATGCCCGTAGCCGAAGTCCATGGTCACGTCCCTGACCTCCATCTGGGTGCCCGGGACCTTGGACCCGAACCGGATCGTGGCGCCCTCGTCGGGCTGGACCCGGATCACCACGGCGTTCTGGCCGAAGTCATCATCCCCGTGGTCACGGAACAGCAGGTTCGGGGCGCGCTTGAAGACCACCGCGATCTCGGTCACGCGCCGGCCCAGCCGCTTGCCGGCCCGCAGGTAGAACGGCACCCCGTTCCAGCGCCGGGTGTTGATGTCCACCCGGATCGCGGCATAGGTCTCGGTGGTGGAATCGGCCGGGATGCCCTCTTCCTCCAGGTAGCCCAGCACCTGCTCCCCGCCCTGCCAGCCGCCGGCGAACTGCCCGCGCGCCGAATGCGTGGACAAATCCTCCGGCAACCGCACCGCGGCGAGGACCTTCTCCTTCTCGGTGCGCAGGTCATCGGCGTTGAAGGAGATCGGCTCCTCCATCGCCGTCAGCGCCAGCAGCTGCAGCAGGTGGTTCTGGATCACGTCCCGCGCCGCACCCACCCCGTCGTAATACCCCGCCCGGCCACCGGTACCGATGTCCTCGGCCATCGTGATCTGGACATGGTCCACATAGTTCGCGTTCCACAACGGCTCGAACAGCTGGTTCGCGAAGCGCAGCGCCAGGATGTTCTGCACCGTCTCCTTGCCCAGGTAATGATCGATCCGGAACACCGCATCCTGCGGGAACACCGACTCCACAATGTCATTCAGCTGCCGGGCCGAGGCCAGATCATGCCCGAACGGCTTCTCGATCACCACCCGCCGCCACTTCTCACCCTCGGCCTGCGCCAGCCCGTGCTTGGAGAGCTGCCGGCAAACCTGCTCGAAGGCCTTCGGCGGGATCGACAGGTAGAACGCATGGTTCCCGCGGGTGCCGCGGTGCTCGTCGAGTTCAGCGATCGTCTCACCGAGCCGCTCAAAGGCGGCATCGTCGTCGAACTCCCCCTGCACGAAACGGATGCCCTCCGAGAGCTGGTTCCACACCGCCTCATCAAACGCGGTACGGGAGTACGCCTTCACCGCGTCCTTCACCTCCGCGGCGAACTCCTCGTTATCCCACTGCCGCCGGCCGAAACCGACCAGGGCAAAACTCGGCGGCAACAGGCCACGGTTGGCAAGGTCATACACGGCGGGCATGAGCTTCTTGCGGGCCAAATCACCCGTGACTCCAAAGAGCACAAGCGAGGACGGACCCGCGATACGGTTCAGCCGGCGGTCCCGCGGATCCCGCAACGGATTCCCGCTCCGGAACGCAGTCCTTCGGCCGTTCAAGGTATCTGGCATGGTGAGTAAAGTGCCTTAGCTATCGGTGGCGGATGCTGCCCGGGCGGCAAGCGACGAAACAATCTCCTG
>NZ_JAFHKT010000124.1 GCF_017052465.1 Arthrobacter pascens | reverse complement strand
GCGGCTGCCGCCCGCAGATTCTTTCGATCTCAGCGACCATGCTGGGCACCATGTCAGGCAGCTGCTCCTTGGGAACGTGCCGCCGTGGTCCCGCCAAGACGTTGTGGACGCGCACGCCCGCCTCGGGATGTTCGACGGCGTGCTGGCCCTGATGTGCTCGCCGATGAGCCCGAAGGCGTCCGCCCAGGAGATCGGCGAATAGTGGGTGTCCCCTTCCCGGATCACCACCGGCTCGCTGAGCCTGCCCTGGTAGCCCAGCCAGTACTCCGTCTTCTCCGACAGTTCCGCGATGGAGTGCCGGGCCCAGAACTCCGCACCCACGGTGCGGAGGGTGTTCTCCTCCGCCACCGCCTTGGCGCCGTTTTCGCAGAACTCGGCCGCTTTGCGTTTCT
>NZ_JAFHKT010000123.1 GCF_017052465.1 Arthrobacter pascens | reverse complement strand
TTCCACCGCGGGGGTTCCGCAGCGTGACGTGGATGACCCCTTCGCCGAAGGTGAAGGACGCCACCTGTGAGCAGCCAGATACCGGAGACACCTCCCACCGCCGCGCACGCCAAAGCGGACACCACGTCCCTCGGGGATCTCCTGGGTGATGTCACCCGGGACCTCTCCACCCTGATGCGTCAGGAAGTGGAACTGGCCAAGGCAGAAGCGAAACAGTCAGCCACGAGGGCC
>NZ_JAFHKT010000122.1 GCF_017052465.1 Arthrobacter pascens | reverse complement strand
TGAACCGGAGTGCGGGGGCGTGGGTGGATACCGGGGTGCGGAGCGACAGCAGGGCCAGCACGTCCTCGGACACGCTGTGGGATGGCGGCAAGCTTTACATCGCCTCGAACGTGGTGACCTCCGGTGCGTCCGCGTCGGGGAAACCGTCCCGGCTGTACAGGTACAGCTATTCGGGCGGGGCCTACTCGCTGGATGCGGGGTTTCCGCAGGTGCTTTCGAACAACAGCAGCGAGACTTTGACCCTCGATAAGGATTCCACCGGTGCGCTCTGGGCTACCTGGACCCAGGTGGCGGGCACGACCAACACGGTCTTCGTGAACAGTTCCGGCCCGGGCGGGACCGGGTGGGGGACCCCGTTCGTGGTGCCCGGGGC
>NZ_JAFHKT010000121.1 GCF_017052465.1 Arthrobacter pascens | reverse complement strand
GACTTCTGCCAGATCGACACCGGCAAGCCCTCCCCTGTCGACATGTTCGAGCCCACCAAGGTGGCCCGTTCGGTGCAGGCGATGCAGCTGCGCTACGCCACCGTGACCGGCGTGGCCCGTGACGACCTCGAAGACGAAGGCATCTGGCTGTACGCGGAGACCGTCCGTAAGATCCACGAGCTCAACCCGGGCACCGGCGTCGAGCTCCTCATTCCCGACTTTTCCGGCAAGCCCGAACACATCGCCGCGATCTGCGAGTCCAGGCCTGAGGTCTTCGCCCACAACGTCGAAACCGTGCCCCGTATTTTCAAGCGGATCCGTCCCGCCTTCCGCTACGAGCGGTCCCTGGACGTCATCACGCAGGGCCGCAAGCTGGGCATGGTCACCAAGTCCAACCTGATCCTGGGCATGGGCGAAACCCGCGAAGAGATCTCCGAGGCCCTGCGGGACCTGCACGACGCCGGCTGCGACCTGATCACCATCACCCAGTACCTGCGCCCGTCCGAGCGGCACCTTCCGGTGGACCGCTGGGTCAAGCCGCAGGAATTCGTCGACCTCGCCACCGAGGCCGAGGAAATCGGTTTCCTCGGCGTCATGAGCGGTCCGCTGGTGCGCTCCTCGTACCGTGCCGGCCGGCTCTGGGCCACCGCCATGCGCAAGAAGGGCTGGGAAATCCCTGCCGAACTGGCGCACATCGAAAGCTCCGGCAGCACCCGCCAGGAAGCCAGCTCACTGCTCGCGGCCACTGCCTGACCTGACAGACCCACCCTGATGTTCAGAGAGGACCAATGATGTTCCCCATCAGAATTGAAATCATCCCTTCAGAGGGAATCGTTGAGCGGGTCAAGGCCCTGGTGCCCTTGACCACGACGCTCACCGTGACGTGCCTGCCCCATCACGGCATCGAGCGGACCATGCGGGCCGCGGTGCAGCTGAGCGTACTCGGTTACAACGTGATCCCACATCTCGCGGCGCGGAGCCTGCACAGCCGTGCCGATCTCACCGGAATCCTCCGCGACTGCGACGTTGCCGGCATCGGCGAAGTGTTCGTGATCGGCGGAGACCGGAAGCAGCCAGCCGGCCCGTACGAGTCGGCCCTTCCCTTGCTGGAAGACATCGCGCAGTACTCCGGCGGAGTGATGCGGGCAGGCGTCGCGGGCTACCCGGAGGGGCATCCCTCCGTTGGCGCCGTGGACGTGCTGGATGCCCTGCTGGCCAAGCAGCACCTGGCTTCGCACGTTGTCACGCAGATGTGCTTCTCCGCACCGAAAATCCTTGATTTCGCGGCGCTCCTGCGCCGCGAAGGCGTGCGGCTGCCCGTCTGGGCCGGGGTGCCGGGGTCCGTTCCGCGGACCAAGTTGGTCTCCCTGGCGACGCAGATCGGCGTCGGAAGTTCCCTGAAGTTCCTGAGCCGCAAAGGCCCGCTGGCCCGCAAACTCCTGAGTGGCGACAGCTACTCGCCACAAAGCCTGGTGGACGGGTTGGAAAGCCAGCCAGGCACCATCGCGGGCATCCATCTCTACAGCTTCAACAGCCTTGATTCGGTTCCCGGCGGGCCGGGTCAGGCATCAACCTCAGCAGCACTCCAGCAAGCATTGATTCGAGGAGCAGCACGTGACATCTGAAACCGTAACTTCCCAGCAAACGCCGCATCTTGAGCGGCAGCTCAGCAACCGGCACATCCAGCTGATCGCCATTGGTGGCGCCATCGGCACCGGCCTCTTCATGGGCTCGGGCAAAACCATATCCGCGGCAGGGCCCTCCGTCATCTTCGTCTACATGATCATCGGCTTCATGCTGTTCTTCGTCATGCGGGCCATGGGCGAACTGCTGCTGAGCAACCTGAACTACAAGTCCTTCAGCGATTTCGCGGCGGACCTCCTGGGTCCGTGGGCCGGCTTCTTCACCGGCTGGACGTACTGGTTCTGCTGGGTGATCACGGGAATCGCGGACGTCATCGCCATCGCCGGATACTCGAAGGAACTCTGGCCGGGACTGCCGCTGTGGATCCCGGGCCTGGCCACCGTGGCCATCCTCCTGCTCCTGAACCTCACCACGGTCAAAGCGTTCGGCGAGACGGAGTTCTGGTTTGCGCTGATCAAGATCATCGCCATCGCCGCACTGATCGTGGTGGGCCTGTTTATGATTTTCAGCGGGTTCCAGTCCGACGCCGGCCCGGCCAGCTTCACGAATCTGTGGAGCCACGGCGGCTTCTTCCCCAACGAGTTCATGGGATTCGTGGCCGGGTTCCAGATCGCCGTCTTCGCCTTCGTGGGCATTGAACTGGTGGGCACCACGGCCGCAGAGGCCAAGGACCCGGAGAAGAACCTGCCCAAGGCCATCAACTCCATCCCCATCCGTGTGCTGCTGTTCTATGTAGGCGCCCTCATCATCCTGATGTCCGTCACCCCCTGGACCCAGTTCCAGGCCGGCCACAGCCCGTTCATCGGCATGTTCTCCCTGGCGGGCCTGGGCGCCGCCGCCACCGTGGTGAACCTGGTGGTTCTCAGCTCGGCCATGTCCTCGGCCAACTCCGGCATCTACTCCACGTCGCGCATGGTGTACGGGCTGGCCCAGGAGGGTGACGCCCCGTCCGTCTTCAGCGCGCTGTCGCGCCGCAAGGTCCCGCAGAATGCCCTGTTCCTGTCCTGCGTTCTCCTGCTCTCCGGCGTGGTGCTGATGTACGCGGGACAGGACATAGGCAAGGCGTTCGACATGGTGACCACCGTGTCGGCTGTCTGCTTCGTTTTCGTGTGGTCCATCATCCTGGCCAGCTACCTGGCCTTCCGCAGGCGCCGCCCGCACCTGCACGAGGCGTCCAAGTACCGGATGCCAGGCGGGGTCCCCATGGTCTGGGTGGTCTTCGCGTTCTTCGCCTTCGTCCTGTGGGCACTGACCACGCAGCCGGACACGCTGATGGCGCTCTTGGTCACACCGGTCTGGTTCATCCTGCTCGGTGCCGCCTGGTTGGTGCTGCGCCGGCGTCCCGCGCACCTGGCCCGCTATGCAACGTTCCAGGCCGAACTCACCCAGGACCTGGAGCAAGAGGCCTCATCCATTGCGCGGGAACTTGGAAAGGTGAAGAAATGAGCACCGCCCAAATGAGCACCGCACAGGCCTTGGTTAGTCCCGTTCGGACACCGGAGGAACCTGCAGCCATGGTTGAGCATGTGCTGACCGTCGACTGTGTCGAGTCTGCTGGCATCGTCCACGCGGTCTCAGGATTCCTGCTCGGCCACGGCTGCGACATCATAGACATCAAACAGTACGGCGACAAGGCGCAAGGGCGCTTCTTCATGCGCGTCCACTTCTCCGCGGCGCAGGAGCCCGTCAGCACGGACGAGCTGCGCCGGAACTTCGCGCCGGTGGCGGAGAAATGGCAGATGAACTGGCAGTTGGAGCCGCACGGCCGGAAACGCCGTGTCCTGGTGATGGTGTCCAAAATGGGCCACTGCCTCAATGACCTGCTCTTCAGGGCACGCACGGGCGACATCCCGGTGGAGATCGTCGCCGTGGTGTCGAACCACCGCGACCAGGAGGGGCTGGTCCACTGGCACGGCATCCCGTTCTTCCACCTGCCGGTCACGAAGGACACAAAGACCGACGCCGAAACCCGGCTCCTGGAACTCGTCGACGCGTTCGACGTGGAACTGGTGGTGCTGGCCCGCTACATGCAAGTCCTGAGTGACGGGCTTTCGGCCAGGCTGGCAGGACGGACCATCAACATCCACCACTCGTTCCTGCCAAGCTTCAAGGGTGCCAAGCCCTACCACCAGGCCTATGAGCGCGGGGTTAAGACCGTGGGTGCTACGGCGCACTACGTCAACGCCGAACTCGATGAGGGTCCGATCATTTCGCAGCAGGTCATCGACGTGGACCACACGTACACCGCCGATGATCTGGTCGCCGTCGGACGGGACGCCGAATGCGCAGCCCTCCGCAACGCCGTCCGCTGGCATTGCGAGGGCAGAATCCTGCTGCTCGGTAACCGCACCGTCATTTTGCGCTAGGAAGTTCCATCCGGGTCCGCGAGTGCGGACCCGGATGGCTGGCGCGAACGTCGAATGTTCCACCGGGAGGACCATGTGCGCTCAGCGCCGGGAGATCAGTGCAGCGCTTCGATCGGTGCGACCGTGACCAGGCGCCGGGCCGCCAGGGCGAGCTGCCCGTCCAGGGTGATCAGGGCATCGGCTTGCAGCTGGGTCAGGGCGACGTATTCGGCGTCGAGGGTGTCCGGCCAGCCGAGCTGGTCGGCCACCTTCCAGGCGACGCTTTGGAGGACCCGGTCTCCGAGCAGCCTGATGCGCAGGGCCCGCACGTAGTCGAGCTGCCGGGAGGCATCCACTTTCGATAATTCGCCGCGGCGCACCGCCTGGTACAGGAGCGACAGGACCTGCGAGCGGAAAAGCGTCGGGGCCACAAGCTGGCACTCGTCGCCGATCAGGGTCTGGTCCTCGGCGAGCCGCAGTGCCGTGTCCGGGGTGATCACATACCGAGTCATGAAGCCCATTCTCGCCCAAGCGGCAGTCGTTCGAACGCTCCGTCAGTCCGGCGGAAGGTGTGCCCGTAACCAGCTTGGCCCCACGACGGCGGCGCCGAGTTCCTCGACGCGGCTCCGGAGTCCGCGGTCGGCGGTCACCACCTGCACCGACGCGTTGCCGCTCATCAGATCGCGGACCGTATCAACTATCGCCTGGTCGCCGTCCCGATCGGCGGCCACGACCCGTACCCGGCCGTGAGGATCGGCGGCGCCGTTGGCCTGCCCCTCCGTCACGACGACGATGTCCGGCCAGGCGCGTTCCCCACCTGCCCCCGCTTCCGAAGCGATGCCCTGCTGCGCCAGCTGTGACAGGCCGTCAATGAGTTTCTGCGCGGCCTTTTTTCGGTCGCGCCACCAGCCGTCCGGGCGTGACCCGACCACGTTGGCCGTGTCGACGACGAGGTGTGAGTCCGCCGGGCCGAGTTCCCCGGGCGCAGACGGTGCTGTTCCGCTCATGACCCCAGCGTCCCACGCGCTGGGCGTTCAGGCGGAACCGTGCGTCCGTTTCGCCAACGCAAGCGAACGACGGCGGGGGTCCGACTTCAGCGCGAGGCCGTGTTCCTCCAGCGCGTCCTCGATGATGCGGATCGCCTTCGGGCCGACGCAACTCCTGGCGGACGGCCAAAGATCATGATCGCCACCTGATGGATCCCCGGTCCAGAACTCCCTGGATCTATGTCCGTTCATCGCGAGGCAGCCGCCGTCCATGATGTATCCGCCAACGACGACCTGTACGGTCCCATCAAGACCTACGCTCCCGCGAACGCAGCCACCCGTTGCCGACGCTCCGAACCTGATGCCGGTGCCGGTGTCGCTTGTCTGAATGTCACGCTCGTCGAGGCCAATCGAGGCAAGTGCCCGCACGACGTCGTCCGCGGCTGGCGGTGGCCGCAGTGACTCGAGGGCCTTTCGCGCGGGTTCGATGTAGACAGCCAGCGGCCCCAGGGCACCTGACAGGTAACGGCAGGCCCTCCCACAGCGGGGCCGGGGCTAATAGCGTTGATGGCATGGAGAACGGAAAAGGCATGCCATGACCACCGATGCTGAGGACCAGGACCGATCGGACATCCTGGACAATTACCGGGCCCAGTTGCGCGCCATGGTGGACGGCGACACCGAAGCGCTCGGCGAACTGCTCACAAAGGACTTCTCGCTGACGCACATGACGGGCTACTTCCAGCCCATGCAGGAGTGGCTGGCCCAGATGCGGGCCGGGCAGTTTGTCTATCACGACGCCCGGGAGAAGGACGTGTCCCTTCAGGTGGACGGCGCCACCGCCCGGCTGGTGGGGAGGACCGTCACCGACGCTACGGTCTACGGGGCCCGGGCCAACTGGCCGCTGCAGCTCACCATGGACTTCATCCGCGCAGACGGGGAATGGCTCGCCGCGCGCTCGGAAGCCACCACCTGGTAACCCCGGGGACAAGACGCAACAGACGACGGCGGGAGGTCCCGCCGTCGTCCGTTCACTGGTGCGGCGGCGTGTGCCGGTACTGCACGCTTAATGCCAGAGCGCTGGGTGCCGGAGCGCTACTGCCCGAGCCCCAGCGCGAACTGCGCGATCACCGTCGAGAGCAGGAAGGATGCGGTGATGGCCACCAGGCCCACCGGGATGATCTTCCAGCCAATGTTTTTCAGCAACGGGATGTCCTTGCCCAGGGACAGGCCCGCGAGCGTCAGCATGACGGTGGCGATGGACAGGAAATCGACCGTCTTGATCACCGAGGTGAGCGCTGCGGCGCCGAAGAACCAGGGGCTGGAGATGTAGGCACCGATGGTGGTGATGTAGACGATCGCCGAGATTTTCCTGGTGACCTTCGACAGGGCAATGCTCACCAAAACCAGGGCAAGCATGATTCCGTACCCGGCGACGATCGACAGGCTGAACCCCTTGGCCGCCACGGAGGCGGTGCCGATTCCCAGGACCGTCAGAACCGACAGGGACAGCCACAGCGGCAGCTTAATGGCTGCCGAGGATTCGGCGACCTGCTCGCGGAACCGCCGGTTTTCCTCGGCCTGGGCCTCTTCCCGCTCCACGTCGGCCGCGCCGCGCTCTGCGGTGGCACCTGCCGTGACGGCAGCCGCCTCGCGCGTCTGCTTGCGGGTGAGGACCCGATAGAAACGGTCCGCCAGCGGCAGCGCGATATAGATTCCGACGTACACGCCGAGGATGGTGGTGATCAGGTTGGAGACCGCCGCCATGCCCAGGATGGCTTCCTGGTCGCCGGGGTAGGCCGCGATGATGCTGGCTGAGGATGCTGCCATCATGGAGCCGGATCCCACACCGGCGCCCATGGCCAGGGCCAGCGGGTCGAAGATCTTCCAGTTGGCCACGAGAGAGGTGAGCAGCGTGATGAACACGGCGCCGAAAAGGGTCCCGAAGACGTACATGGCCAGGACGCCCCGGTACTGGTCCGAATCGGGACCGTACTTTTCGGAAACCATGGCGAAGGACGGTTCCCGGTCCAGGGAGAACGTGGCCCCCACCGTCGCCTTTCCCATGCGGAGCAGAACAGCCAGGGGGAGGGCCAGCGCGATGGTGCCCAGCAGGTGGCCCACCTCCTGCAGTAGCAGGGCCGGCCCGGCCTTGATCAGGCTGGGAAGGCTGGGGCCGATGTTGAACGCCAGCCTGGCCACCAGCAGCAGGACAGCCACACCGACCAGGGCGGCCGCAACCCTTTGCAGATCCAGGCCCAGGGGCTTGAACTTCTGGATGGAGACCAAAAGTCCGAGGATGAGGCCCCAGACCATGGGGAAGATGACGATGGCGCCGATGCCGAGATCAATCTTGGCCTGGCCGATGAGCTGGACCGCGATGGCAATGACGAAGGCTAACGCGGCGACCGGCAGCGTCAGACGGGCACCGGCCTTGTCTATCCGCGCGGGTTGGGTGCTGGTGCTCATGACGTGCCTTCCTGGGTGAATGTCCGACGGCGGTATGCCGCTTTGACGAAGCGTGCTCTTTCGGTGGGGGTACCGGCCGCGGCCGCGATGGTCCAGGCCAGCGCGGTGGCCGCCTCGAACATCACGCCGTAGGCCTCAGGGGAGTCGGCGAGGGCTGCGAACCCGTGGGAGTGGATTGCCACGTCGGCGCCCGGAATGCTGAGCCACGGATGCAGGGAGGGGATGACCTGGGAGATGTTGCCCATGTCCGTGGAGCCGCCGGTGATGCCGGCCGAGGGCGAGGTGTCCTTGCCGAACACATCCATGGCCTCGGTCCAGTGCGCAGCCAGCGCGGTGTCCTGGAGCAGCGGCTCGTAGACCGGCTCTGTTGACTCGATGGTCAGCGTGGTTCCGGTGGCCAGGGCCGCACCTTCGAAGCAGCGCCGGACCCGCTCAAGCAGCGCCTCATATTCCGCAAGGGTGAAGGCCCGGCATTCAAACTCCACCACCGCCCGTTCCGGAATGATGTTCGTTACGTGCCCGGCCTCGGCCACGTACAGGGCTATGCGGTGGTCGCCCGGTATTTGCTGGCGCAAAAGCCCGACGGCGACCTGGCTCAGCACCGCGGCGTCCGCTGCGTTCACGGCGAGATGCGGGGCTGCCGCCGCATGCGCGGCCTTTCCGGTAAACGTCGCCTTGTACCGGCCCACGGCCTGCGCGCTGGTACCCGCCGGGTTATAGGTCACGCCGTCCTGGACAGGATGGACCATCAGGGCCAGGCCGACGCCGTCGAACGCCCCGCGTTCCAGAAGCAGCACCTTGCCGCCGCCGTGCTCCTCGGCCGGCGTTCCGATGGCCTTCAGCGTGATGCCAAGTTCGTCCACGTGGGGCCGCAGGGCAAGGGCGGCTGCCACAGAGGCGCCCGCGATCAGGTTGTGCCCGCAGGCGTGTCCGATGTCGGGGAGCGCATCGTATTCCACGCACAGGGCAACCGTCAGTTCGCCGCTGCCGGCGCTCGCGGTGAAGGCTGTGGGCAGGCCGCCCGTGCCGCGTTCCACCTCGAAGCCGCCGTCGGCCAGCAGCGCTGCCGCCGCCTCGGCCGAGCGGACCTCCTCGAAGGACAGCTCCCTGTTGGTGTGGATTTCGTGCGCCATGGCCTGGACCCGGGGCTTCCAGTCCTCCACGCGGTCGGCCAGGGCGGCGCGGAGAGTCGCCATGCCGGCTGTTGTGTCTGTCTGTTCCATTGGGATCTGCTGCTCCTGGTTTCTGCTGCTAGTAGGACAGGGACGGGAATGGAGCGCCTGCTGCCCGCGTGGGCACCCAGATCGCCTTCGTTTGGGTGTACTCGTCCAGGACGCCGGGCCCGGACGAACGGCCGTGGCCCGAGTCGCCGAAGCCGCCGAACGGAACGGCCACGTGGATGGTCTTGTAGGAGTTGATCCAGAACGTGCCGGCCTTCACCGCGCGGGCAATGTGGTGCGCGCGGGAAACGTCGGACGTCCACACCGCACCGGCCAGGCCAAAGTTGGTGTTGTTGGCCCGGGCAATCGCCTCAGCCTCCGTGTCGAACGCGTCCGCGCCCACGACGGGACCAAACACCTCTGTGGTTTCGAGGCGGTTATCGGGCGTCACCCCGTCGAGCAATGTCGGCATCACCCAGTGGCCGCCGGCCAGCGCGGACCCGGCCAGAGCGTCAGGAAGCGTTCCGCCGGTGACCCGGCGTCCGCCGTCGTGCATTCCTGCATCGATCAGGGAGGTGACGGTGGCGAACTGCTGGGCCGTGATGATGGGGCCCACCTCGGTGTCCGCACTCAGCGGGTCGCCGATGCGCAGCCGGGCTGCCCGGTCCGCGACGAGCTCCACGAACTGTGCGTGCACGCTGCGCTCCACCAGGAGCCGTGAGCCGGCCACGCAGGATTGCCCGGCGCCGGAGAAGATCGCCGCGATGGCGCCGTCGGCCGCACGTTCCAGGTCGGCGTCGGCGAACACGATGTTGGCGCTCTTGCCGCCGAGTTCCAGCAGGGCGGGAATCCCTGCCTGCGCCGCGGCGACAGCCACCCGGCGCCCGGTGGGGACGGAGCCGATGAAGCTGACTTTGCCCACCCGCCGGTCGGTGGTGAGGGCGGCGCCCACGGTCTGGCCGAGCCCCGCGGCCACGTTGAACGCGCCCGCCGGCAGTCCCGCCTCGTGGGCCAGCTGGGCGAGCCGGACCGACGAGGCCGGGGTGAATTCGCTGGGTTTGATGATCACGGCGTTGCCGGCGGCCAGCGGCGCGGCGGAGTTCCAGCCCGCCGTGAAAAGCGGCG
This sequence comes from Arthrobacter pascens, assembly GCF_017052465.1. Classification (GTDB taxonomy): domain Bacteria; phylum Actinomycetota; class Actinomycetes; order Actinomycetales; family Micrococcaceae; genus Arthrobacter; species Arthrobacter pascens. The sequence continues at coordinate 113,933 of NZ_JAFHKT010000121.1, read as the reverse complement.
CGTTCCACGGCGTGATGGCGACGACGACGCCCCAGGGGACGCGCTCGGTGTAGGTGTGCCACTCGCCAGGAACGGGTATGGTCTGGCCGGTGAGTTTGTCGGCCCAGCCAGCGTAGTAGCCGAACATTTCAGCCACCTTGAGCGCTTCAGCCCGGGTGTCACGGATGGGCTTTCCGGTGGTGGCCGACTCGATGACGGCCAGTTCCTCCGCGTGCGCTTCGACGGCCCGGCTGACGTTGCGCAGGATGGCCGCCCGTTCGAACCCGTTCAGCCCGCCCCAGGCCTCTGCGCCGGCAACCGAGCTTTCGAGGATGTCGTTGGCGCCCTCCGCGCCGGGATCGGCGTACGTGGCAAAGGCTTCGCCGGTTGCTGCGGCAGTGAGCGTGATGCTCTCGCCGCCGCCGGGAACCGTCCGGCCGTCGAGGAAGGCCCCGAGGCCGTCCGGGAACGCTGCGTCCAGGACCGCCCGGGCGGTGGCTGCCGAGGACGAGGTGGGTGCTGTTGTGATGCTCAATGTGGTGGTCCTTTGGGGCTGGGCTTAGGCGGCGGTTGTGCTGCCGTTAGTGCTGTTGGGTGCCGTGCTGGCAGGTGCGCCGGCGTTGGGTGCGCCGGCGGGGGTGATGGTCGGGGCCACGGTCCGCGCGATCTCGGTGAAGTCTGCACGCGGTCCGAGGGCGGCCAGGGCCTCCTGCCATTGGCTGGCCACCGCCGCCAGCAGTGCCGGGTTTTCGCCGATCCGTGCGGCGACCTCCACGGCGAGGGCGGCGTCCCGGGCCATGAGGCCGAGCGAGAAGCCAGAATCGTGCGTGCCGGAGAGCACCCAGTTGGGATACATGTTCGCGGAGACCTTGCTGCCGCCGGAGGCCTCGCTGATGCTCGCCGCCGCCTTGGCGGGATCGATGCCGTAGGCCTTGGCGACACCCAGGGCCTCACCGACGGAGACCAGGTTGGCCGCCGCCAGGACGTTGTTGAGGAGCTTCACTACGTTGCCGCTGCCGGGGCCGCCGATGTGGCTGTACTTGCCGCCGGTGAGTGCGAGCAGGACGGGCTCGGCGGCGGCAAGGGCCGCGTCGGTTGCTCCGACGAAGGCGCTCAGAGTTCCGGTTGCCGCCCCGTCGCGGCCGCCGGAGACCGGGGCGTCCACAAAGGCTGCCCCTTGTGCCTCGGCAAGGGAGGCCATGAGTCTGCTGGTGGCCGGTTCGGAGGTGGTGGTGTCGACGATCGCGACGGTTCCCGGTGCCAGGAGTTGGGGCACGGTGGCTTCAACCACGTTGGCTGCGGGCAGGGAGAGAACGGCGTAAGGAGTCCCGGCCAGATCCGCGATGTTGGCCGTTGTGGCGATTCCTGCCTCGGCCGCGGCGGCCCTGGCGGCCTCGGAAGGGTCGAAGCCGGTGACGTTCCAGCCGGCCTGGCGGAGCGTGGCGGCCATCGCCCCGCCCATGGCGCCGAGGCCAATGACGGCTACGCGGCGGTCGGTGTTGGTGTTCATGTACTACTCCCGGAGAAGCTGGGTGTGGTGAGGGTGAGTCGGGCGTGCGGAGGTCAGTCGAGGTAGATGTCGAGGTCTTTCCACAGCTGCTGCGTGCGGCGGATGGCGGCACGGCTGCGTTCGGGGTGCGCTGCCTCCATGCCCGCGAGCAGGCCGTAGACCAGGGAGTTTGCGGCGGTGACGGACTGGAAGAAGGAGATCCCCTCCGAGGCCACCACCAGGAGGTGATCGGCCACGGCTGCGAGGCGCCCGCGCCGCATGTCGCTGATGGCAATGACCGTGGCGCCGGCCTGCTTGGCGGCTTCGGCCGTGACGATGATCTGCCGGACGGAGCGCCACATGTTGATGACCACCAGGACGTCCCCGTCCCCGAGGGAATTGGCGCTGGACGCGAGATGGACGCCGCCGCGGTTCTCGAGGGTGATGGGGTATCCCATGGTGGAGCCCAGGTGGGCCATCACGCTGGCGGGGCCGGCGAACGAGCCGAGCCCGACGACGGTGATGGACTTGGCGGTGGCCATGGCCGCGATGGCGGCCTCGGCGTCGTCGGCCGTATTGGAGTCCAGCGTCAGGCGCAGATTCTCGATGTCGTGGTTGAGTGCGTCATGCAAGGGACTGCGGTGCTCTCCGTGCTCCGTCAGGGTGTCCTCGGTGGAGATCATCACGAGGTAGCGGGAGCGCAGTTCCCGCTGGAGATCCGGCCAGCCCCGGTAGCCCAGGTGCTGGGCCGCGCGGACCACGGTGGAGTTGTTGACATCCGCCCGCTGGGCGATCTCGGCGATGTCTGCGTAGGAGGAGAGCTGCGGATTGCGGGCGATGACATCGACCACCCGGCTTTGCGCCTTGGTCAACGGAACATCCGGAAGGGCGTCCCCGAGCCAGGCATGAGAAGCGCTGGCGGCGGCCGTACCTGTGCCCGTACCTGAGGCGGTGCCTGGGGCGCCGGCTGCAAGATCGACAGCGTTGGTGTTCAAGTTCAGACCCTCTTCTGTAGCGTGGCTCACTATGCAAGGCTGATTGCATCAAATGTACTATGCAATCTCGTTTGCGGCTAGGGCTTTTGCTCGGAGAAGGGCTTTCAGGCCCGCGAATTCGCCGTTGTGGTGCCTGCCCAACTGCGCCACCATGATGGTATGAACGCTGAATCACCGAGCACAGGCGGGCTGAACCTTCCCCAGGCATTCCTTCTTCTGGCAACGAACGACAAGGACGGCGAACCGGAAGTTCCGCAGCCCGTGCTCAGGGCCGCTTTGGCAGGGGCCATACTGGCTGAACTGGATCTGCTGGGGGCAATCGAGCTGCAGGGAAAGCACGTGAGGGCTACCGGCGCCGCTCCGGAATCCGACTTCCAGCACCAGCTGGAGCTCATCCGCGACAAATCACGGCCACATACGCCCAGGCGTTGGGTGTCCATGCTGGAAAGCCGCGCAGAACTGCACCGCGTGTATGAGGGGATGGCGGCTCTTGGCATCGTGGACCACGTCGGTGAAAAACACCTCGGACTGTTCAGGACCACACGGTACCCGGAAAGGGACCATGCTACGGAAGCGGGGCTCCTGGAAAAGTCCCAGGCCGCACTCGGGGGTGCGCCGGCCGATCCCAGGACCACCGCGCTGCTGGCCCTGCTTCGGGCCACCGGGCTGATCGACAAGGTCTTTCCGGCAGCAGATCAGGACCGCATCAGGGAACTGACCCACGACCACTGGCCGGCCCGTGCGGTGGCGGACGAACTGCGCATGATCAAACTGGCGGAGGCGGAAGCCGCAACCTAGACCACCGACTCCGGCCGGACGCCCCAGGTCATCTTCCGGATTGTCTCGCGCTGCAGTCCGCTCAGCGCCACGAGTTCGTAGTCATCCATGACGCCGAGCCGGCGTGCGGCGGCCAAGAGCTTCAGGCGCCGTTCCTCCAGGTCCGCCTTCGATTCCTCAAGCTCGGCCAGCTCGGACTTCAGCCGGCTGATCTCCGCAAGATGCTGCTTAACGGGCAGGCCGGAGGGCAGCAGATCGTCGGAGGACAGGCCGATGGTTCGGACTGCCCAGCGGGAGAGTTCTGAGGCCTCAGCCAGGCTCGCAACTTTCATGCCGTCACAGAGCGCCTGGGCAATCTGCTGGTTCAGGCGGACGGAGAGCGCGCGCATGCTGCTGGCATTGAACGAAAGCCGCTGCCGGTCCTTCCGGAGGAGTTCCCGTATCTTTTTCGCCTGAAGAACACCCGGGTCCGGTTTTGGTGCTCCCTGATAGCGGTAGTACACGGCATTTTCATGCCTTGGATGGGGGTCCAGCATGCCTAGAAGGCTAGACAGAACGGGCCTGCCGCGGAAATACCTAAAGTGCGTGGAGCCATACTGAAATAGTTTGGCCGGGGCCCTTGGCGACGGCTTCGGCGATGCCCCTGGGCAGGCAGAGGCCGCGGTTTCATGCGGGAGGCACTCCGGTGGCCGTGTCAGGCCACCGCCGGGCCATAAGGGACGCTTATCCGTCCACGCACTTTAGGTCTTATCCATACCGGCCAGGATTCCCTAGGGTCGAAGAAACGAGTACCGCTCCCTCCTGAATCCCTAGGAAGAGACCATGTCTGAATTTGAACCCGCATCGCGGGTGTCCCGCATCAAGTCCTCCGCCAGTGTGGCCGCCGCGGCCCGTGTGCGTGAGCTGAAGGCGGAAGGGCGCCGGATCCTGGACCTGACGGTCGGCGAGCCGGACTTTGACACCCCGGAGCACATCAAGGCCGCAGCCGTCGAAGCGATCAGCCAGGGGGAGACCAAATACACCTCCGTCACCGGAACGCCCGCCCTGCAGCAGGCCATCCTGCAGACCATCGAGCTGCGCACCGGCCTGCACTACACCCCGGCTGAGATCACTATCGGCGGCGGCGCCAAGCAGGTAATTTTCACGGCCTTCATGGCCTCCCTCGACGCCGGGGACGAAGTGGTTGTGCCCGCCCCCTTCTGGGTCTCCTACCCGGACATGGTGCTCGCCAACGACGGCACGCCGGTAGTGGTTCCCTGCGGCGAGGAGGAGGGATTCAAGCTCACGCCGGAAGCCCTGGCCGGCGCCCTCAATGAGCGCACCAAATGGGTCATCCTGAACACGCCGTCCAACCCCACTGGCGCCGTCTACTCACGGGCGGAACTGCGCGCGCTCGCCGACGTCCTCGCGGACTTCCCGCACGTCTACGTGCTGACGGACGAAATCTACGACCAGATCTACTTCGGCGAAGGCCGGCTTACCAGCCTGGTGGAGGTTGCCCCCGAGCTGAAGGACCGCATCCTCGCCGTCAACGGCGTGTCCAAGGCCTACGCGATGACCGGCTGGCGGCTGGGATACGCGGCCGGGCCCGCCCCGCTGATCGCCGCGATCAACAAGCTCCAGTCCCAGATCTCCTCCTGCCCGTCCTCGGTGAGCCAGGCTGCCAGCGCCGCCGCGCTCACCGGCGACCAGGGCTTCGTGCGGGAGAGCGTAGAGATTTACCGCAGCCGGCGCGATGCGGCAGTCGCCGGACTTAACGCCGTCGACGGCCTGTCATGCGCGACGCCGGAAGGCGCCTTCTACGCCTACGTCAACTGCGCGGGGGCCATCGGGAAGACGACGCCGGAAGGGACCGTCATCCGCGATGACCAGGACTTTGTTCTCTACTTGCTCGACCACGCGTCCGTGGCGGCGATCCCCGGATCGGCCTACGGGCTGGGGCCGTACTTCCGCATCTCCTATGCCACCAGCCTCGACATCATCGAAGAATCCATCGCCGCCATCGACAAGGCCGTCCAGGCCCTCAGCTGATCCGCACCCAACGAAGGAAACCGCCGTGATTCACGTCAAGACCAATATCGACCGACCCGACGCCGACGCCGTAAGCCGCCTCGCGAAATTCTCGTCCGCCACCATCCACGAGGCACAGGGACGAAAGGGAGCGCTGAGCTCCAAGATCAAGCCGATCGACAGGAGCATGTCCTTCTGCGGCCCCGCCACCACTGTCCGGTGCGCGCCCAGGGACAACCTCATGCTGCAGGTGGCCATCCACTACGCGGAGGCCGGGGACGTCATCCTGGCCGCGGCGGGGGAGTACGAGGAAGCCGGAACGTTCGGCGACGTCCTCGGCAACGCGATGAAGGCCAAGGGCCTCGCCGGCTTGGTGACGGACTCGGGTGTCCGCGACACCCAGGACCTCATCGAACTGGGCCTGCCCGTCTTCTCCGGCAGCATCTCCATCAAGGGCACCGTGAAGGAAACCATCGGCCCCATCAACCACCCGGTGGTCTTCGGCGACGAAATCATCTACCCCGGCGACGTCCTCCGCGGCGATGCCGACGGTGTGGTGGTGGTCCGGAAGGACGAGATCGAGGAAGTCATCCGCCTCTCGCAGGAACGTGACGACGCCGAGTGCGAACTCATCGGCCTGTACAAGGCCGGCGGCACCACCATTGAACTGTGCAAACTCACCGAGGTCCTGAAGGCCAAGGGCCTGCTCGTCGAACAGGCCTAGTCAGGTAGCGGTCTAGCTGCCGTGCTTTGTGCTCTCCCGCCTTCAGTTCCCGCGACCGCGGCATGCCCGGCGCCGCCCTCGCCCTTTATTCGCCCTAAGGAGACGTGCCGCTCAGTTCGGACTGGCGTGTTTCGCGGATGCCGGCTCCGGGCAGGTTGGCTTCACTCACCCCCGTACCGGGCAGACTGGATCCGGGCAACGGGGGTGCGGTGGAGCGGTAGCTGTGGCCGGTTGGCGTGGTGATTTCTATGGTGTGCCAGGGTCCTGGTCTGGGTTGTGCCTTCCAGCCGGAGAGTTCTTTGGTGTGGTTGCAGGCCTCGCAGAGTCCCGCGCCGTTGGCCAGGGATGTTGGGCCGTCATCGTGCCAGGGGATGATGTGGTCGAGGTGGCGGATTGGGGCGTCGCAGTATGGTGTGCGGCAGGTGTCGTCGCGGATTTGGATGAAGCGGCGCAGTGGTGCCGGGAAGAGCCGCCTCCGGGAGTCCATGCCTACCAGGTCGCCGGTCTCCGGTTCCGTGTACAGACGGCGGAGCCACACCTTCAACTCTCTTACGGCGTGCTGGCCTCTGGTTGAGTGAGACGCGTTTGAGCTTCCAGCCCGAGGTTCTTGTCCCTGCATCGGTGGGTGTTCCGGTGCTTGTTGGCGTTCCGGTGCCTCTTCGTCGCTGATGAGGTTGCGGGCCCAGGCGGCGGGCACGATGCCGTAGCCAGCAAGCCTTGCGGGTTCGCTGTCGGCTTGGAGGAGGGTGCGGTCGGTCATGACGACGTTGAGCTCGATGCCGGTGATGCCGCCGGGGGTGCCGGTGGTCCATTCGACGAGGGTGTCGGCCTTGATCTGCCCCAGGCTGCGCGGGTCGCCGGCGGCGTGGAGGGCGTCGGCGTGCCGGGTCAGGGCCGCGTACACGGCGACTCCCTGATGGGCGGGCAGCAGGGCTGTCAGGTAAGTCATGCAGTCCGGTGCCGGGCGCAGGCTCACGGACCGCTCCGACGCGGCATGGCTCGCCCTCTGCGTCACCGAGCGCGAGTCCCTGCGGGTGGCGGCCGCCCTTACCGTGGCGATGACGGCCCTGGTTCCGGCGCCGGCGAAGGTTCCGGTGTCGGCGGCTAGTTCCTCATCGACGGCGGTCCGGTCGGCCACAGTCAGGCAGGCTGTCTCTTTCACGACATACAAGGCGCGCTCTTCATTGAGCTGGCCGGTGTCCAGGGCGGCCAGGGTGTGCGGCATCTCGGTGACGAGCGCCTTCGACATGCCGAGCAGCCGGCCGCCGCGATGCGGGGACTCGCCCCGGGCCAGCGCGATCTGCTCGGCCGCGCCCATGCCGTGTTCCCTGGGGCGCTTCTTGCCGAGATCCTCAGCCGACAGAGAGCTACGGCGGGCCTGCTCGAGATCTGCCTGCGCCCCGAGTTCAGCTTGTTCCTCGCGATGCCGGATGTCGAAGGCCACGGCCGCCCGCGCCTGTTGCCCGGCAATCATGCACTTGAGCTTCTCCCACGCCTGCATCTGGTCGATCAGCCCGGCGCCGTCGGCGGTGAGGTCTGCCCTCAAAAGGAGAGCAGCCGCCGCGAACCGGTCCCCGACACTCAGCCTAGGTGTATCAGCGCCGGAGGCAGTGGAGTCGGCGCTAGAGGCGTCTGCGAACAGGACGTCGGCAAACAGGGCTTCGGGAAACGGGACCTCCGGAAAAGATCCCGGATACTCATCGTCGACCGGAACGCCGTCGTCCAGGAAGATGTCGTCCGCGAACTCATCGAACGGAAAAGCCTCGTCAGAGAACCAACCGTCCGGAACCGCGACGAAGGGGAAGACCGTGTCTGGGAAAAGGTCGTCAGGAAACGCGGCAGCGTGCAGGGCGTCGCCGTGCGGCACCCTTGCTGTCAGTGCCGAATTCCCGTTGCCCTCCATGAACTCAGTCTGCCAAGGGGGTGCGACATTAAAGTGGGCGACTAGGCACCAGATGTGGGTGCAATCTAAAAGTTTTTTCGCATCCGCCCGAGAAGGAAACTGGGTAGCAGGTCCGGTGTTCCCAACCGTCAGAACGCCCTGGGCTGCCACCCAGTTGGGCGGCCGGAGGGGTAGGGCCGGTCAATCGCGGTGAGGCACCTGATAGGCCGGGGCGCCAACGACGGCATCCTCCAAGAACCAGATCGTCGATCCGCTGCTGCTGACCGGCATGATGCTGCCTTCAAACACGAAAACCGGATTGCCGGAGCGGTCCTCAGGGCGCCAGAACCCATTAGCGGGGCAATGTGAACCGGTTTTAGCCATTAGTCCCAGGCTTGCGCCGGAAGTTCTCCTGGTGGTGCTGATCTTTTTCATTGCAGGCTCCCCATTGATTGGTTGCGAAATGTTGCCGCAATTTCTCGGCTTGCTTCCAATATTAGAATCCTGGGCGCTTTGCTACTAAGACCAATGATAGGTGGCCTAATAAGCTGAGGTTATGAGCTGGCTACCGGGCGTATTTATTGCTCAGCATTTCCTGAAGCATTTCCTTCAGCACCAGAAGCACCGCCGACGCCGCCTCGGAGAGCGGGTCATGGTCCGGCGTGCACAGCGCTATCTTGCACTGCAGCGCGGGATCCACGATCCGCAGGACATGGAAGTCCTCCTCGTGGAACAGGGCGTCAGCGGCTGACTTGGGCATGATCGTGGCGCCCAGGTCCGCGCGCAGGAGCCGGGCCAGCGACGGCACCGACTCCACCTCGCCCACCAGCTGGAGTTTGAGCCCGCGGCTGTCAAAGCCGCCTTCCACCACCTGGCGCAGGGTGTGGATCTTCTCGGGGAGGAACAGCCCGAAGCCGGCGGCTTCCTCCAGCGTGATTTCGCCATTGTCCGGTGCCGCCCCGAACCTGTCGGCGTTGACCACAAAGTGCAGATCCTCAACGATCATGGTGGTGAACTGGACGCCGCGGATGGGGCCGGGCTCGTAGATGAGGGCCATGTCCAGCCGGCCGTTCTTGATCGCCTCGCTCAGCACGCCGCCGTAGATTTCCGTCACGTGCAGGACGATGTCCGGGTACCGGCGGCCCACTTCGCCGATGATCCGCGGGGTCAGGCTCGACGCCATGCTGTACGGGGCGATGGCAATGGAGACTCGCCCGGACGGCGCGGCCCCCGACGCGGCGACGTCCTGCCGCGCCTGCTCCACCAACCGCAGGATGGACTGGGCGTGCCGGTACAGGGTGTGCCCGGCGGCCGTGGGCTTGACGCCCTGCTTGCTGCGGATCAGCAAGCGCTGCTTCAGATCCGTTTCCAGGGCCGACACCTGCTGGCTGAGGGCCGGCTGGGCCACATGCAGCGCCGCCGCAGCCTTGGTGATGCTTCCCGAATCCACGATCTGGACGAAGTACGCAAGCTTCCGCGTGTCCATGGCCGCCTTCTCTCTCTGCGGCGTCCCGGACCCGGAAAGGTCATAAGCGGATGTAGTGGAGGGATACGCAATAGGTCTTTGTGTGATCCACATCGCAGACACTAGGTTGAACCCAGAACGCTATTTCACTAATCGTACATTCTAGCTCCTCCGGTGGCATGCAATTTTGAGATGACGTCAGATGCATTTCGCATAAAAGCGGTGTTTACCGGAATGGACACCTTCCTTTTACATTTCTGAAATATGCGCTCCATAGCTTGAATGCATTCGCGATTCCGCGGCGGCAAGGCAGATTCTGATGATGGGAATGAGGTGACACGCATGAGGGCAGCACTCCACGGGGCACCCGTCATAACCGGCACCTATCCCGTGACATGGATTACGTCTTTGTGTGAGCCAATTCGCGGTGCCAGACTTTTTGACAGACGCCCGGCAGGCCGGGCCGCCGGACCGCAAGCCCCGAACAGGGCAGGTTCCCGGCATTCACTTCACTACCGGAAGCTGACCTTCGCGCCCCGCGGCGCAACGGTGCAGCCAACACCCCAGGAGGGCTCACATGGGACCCACAGTTGATCTCGTGGCAGATCTCGGAGAAGGCTTCGGCGCCTACTCGATGGGCGACGACGCGGCCTTGCTCGAGGTGGTTTCCAGCGCCAACATCGCCTGTGGATTCCACGCGGGAGATCCCGACATCATGAACGCCACCGTCGCCGAATGCGTGCGCCGCGGCGTCAGCATCGGCGCACACCCGAGCTTCCCCGACCTTCGGGGCTTCGGCCGCCGCGCCATGGACCTCACCGCGGACGAGGTCCGCAACGACATCCTCTACCAGTTCGGCGCACTGAGCGCCTTTGCCGCGTACCACGGCACCGGCGTCGCCCACATCGCACCCCACGGCCGCCTCGGCAACCTCGTGGCCACCCGCGCCGACTACGCCGAAGCTGTGTCCGACGCCGCCGCCCGCATCAACCCGGACCTGATCGTCCTGGCCCAGGACGGCGAACTGGCCGACGCCGCAGCCGCGCGGCGGCTCCCCGTGGGCATCGTGGGCATCGCCGACCGCGCCTACGAGGCAGACGGCACCCTGGTGCCGCGCAGCCGCCCCGGCGCCGTCATCCACGACCCGTCAGCCATCGTGCACCGCACCATCCGGATGGTCTGCGAAGGGCTCATCGAAACCGTGGCCGGCACCGACCTGCCGATCGTCGCCGACACCGTCCTCCTGCACGGGGACACCCCCGGCGCCGTCCAGCTGGCCCGCCAGGTCCGCGCCGAACTTGAACGCGCCGGCGTGACCATCGCCCCGCTCGCCCAGGTGCTCGCCGCCAAAGTGAAGGCTGCCTGACATGTCCGCCACCACCACGCCCACTCCGGTGGAAGTCTTCGAGTCCGGGGACGCCGCGCTGCGCGTCGTCGCCTCATCCCCCGACAGTGAGGCCAACTGGAGCACCGTGCATTCCCTCGCCGAATGGCTGGAGGCTGCAGGGGCCGACGGCGTCCACGGCGCAGTGCCCACGTACGACTCCCTGCTCGTGGAATTCGACCCCGGGGTCACCTCCGCACGCCAGGTCCGGGCCTTTGTCCTCCTGGGACTGCGCCAGCTCGACTTCATCGGCGCGCCTGCCCGGGCGCCCCGCGAGTTCAGCGTTCCCGTGGTCTACGGCGGCGAGTACGGCCCGGACCTGGAACGCGTTGCCGAGCACGAGCAGCTGTCGGTCGAGGAGATCATCGCACTGCACACCGCCAAGTCCTACGTCATCCGCTGCCTCGGCGCCCCCGCCGGCTCGCCCATGATGGATGGCCCCGATTTCCCGCTCCCCGTGCCGCGGCTGAAGGACCCCCGCCTGTCCGTTCCGGCAGGTGCCGTGGCCGTCGCGGGCCGGCAGGCAGTCATAGCCCCGGCCGTGGCGCCGGGTGGATGGTGCGTCATCGGCCAGACACCCCTGACCGTTCTCGACGCCACCAGCGAACCGCTCGTTCCCTACGTTCCCGGCGACCGGCTGCGGTTCCACCGGATCCGGCCCGAAGAATTCGCTGGCTACGTTGGCCGGAAACTGGACGCGGCACGATGAGCGGCTCCCTGATCATCCAGCAGCCCGGTAACTCCGTGGTCACCGACCTCGGCCGGTTCCGCGGACCCCGGTTCGGGCTGCCCGTGAACGGTGCGCTGGACCAGTTCTCCGCACGCGCCGCCAACATCCTCGCCGGCAACGACGACGGCGCGCCGCTGCTGGAGATCACCGCCCTGGACTTCCGGATGCGTGCCACCACGGACATCCTCATCGCCGTCACCGGTGCGCCCCTGCACCTCACCGTGGGCGGCCACGAATGCCAGCAGTGGGAACCGGTCTCCGTCCGTGCCGGCGAAACGGTGGCCGTCCGCCAGATCACCGGCGGGCTGCGTGCCTACCTTGCCGTCCACGGCTCGGTGGAGGCCCCCGTCCTGCTCGGCAGCTGCGCCCCGGACACCGTCGTCGGATTTGGCCTTCGCCTGGCCGAAGGCACTGAACTCAAGACCTCGCGGAGCGTCCCGCCCATCCGGCAGCCGTACTTCGACCTGCCGCTGTTCCGGCTGGGACTGACCCGGCCCGAATTCAGCAGCCACTCGGTCGTGGAGGTTACGGACGGGCCCGACGTGGACGAATTCGGCGACACCGCCGGCCTGCTCTACACCACCGAATACACCGTCAGCGCCCGGAGCAACCACATCGGGCTGCGCCTCGGCGGGGACCTCCCCGAACGCCAGTCGAGCGCCGAGGTGCTCTCCCGCGGCGTCCCGGTGGGAGCGATCGAGGTGCCGTCCCGGGAGGAACTCCTGGTGCTGCACCGCGGCCGCGGAGTCACCGCCGGCTACCCCGTCCTGGCAGTGGTCACCAGCCGCTCCCTGGACGTGCTGGCCCAGGCCAGGCCGGGCCACACCATAACCTTCCGCAGGACCACCGTCCCCGACGCTACAGCGAAGTACCGGGCGGCCCTGCGGGAACTGGAGAACCTCCGTTCGACAGTCAGCACCGTCTTCGCCCTCCTCGGCATCGGCAGCCAGCCCGGCTGGCGACAACTCGCCCCGGCGGCCGGAAGCTAACCCCCCTCCCGTCAGAACCAAAGCCTTGTTACCATCCCCTTAGTAAGGAAAGCCATGTCAACTTCTACGCACGCGGCCCAGCCGCAAGAGCGGCTCAGCAGCAAGCAGACCCGCAAAGTTGTGACTGCCGGCTGCGTCGGCATTTTCGTGGAGCTCTACGACAACGGCATCTTCGCCTTCATGGCCGGAACGCTTGCCCTTGTCTTCCTGGCACCCGGAAACCCGGACAACGCACTGTTGTTTGTCTTCGCCGGCTACGCCGTGTCGTTCTTCGTGCGCCCACTCGGCGCCGTCGTCTGCGGCGTCCTGGGGGACCGCATCGGACGGCAAAAACTGTTGGTCTTCGTCATCCTGCTGATCAGCGTCGCCACGGCAGGCATCGGCCTGCTGCCGGCCTACTCGGCCATCGGCATCGCCGCCCCGATCCTGCTGGTGCTCCTCCGCATGCTGCAGGGCTTCTCCGTTGGCGGCGAAGCCGCCGGTGCCATGACCTTCCTCGCCGAGCACGCCCCTGAAGGCAAGCGCGGCATCATCACCTCCTACGCCCAGATCGCCTCCTTCGCGGCCCTGCTCACCGGCACCCTCGTGGCGTTCTCCATGTCCCCGTGGCTCACCCAGACCGCGATCGACGGCGGCGGCTTCGGCTCCTTCGCATGGCGCATCCCGTTCCTGGTCGCCATCCCCATGGGCGTCATCGGCTGGTACATCCGCAAGGCCATCGCGGACACCCCCAACTTCGTGAAGCTGAAGGAAGAGGGCGGACTGTCCAAGAACCCGCTGAAGGAAGCCTTCGCCTCCGCCGAACACCGCCGCGCCATGCTCCTGGCCCTGTTCATCCCGCTGATGAACGGCTCCGGCTACTACGTCCTGTTCTCCTACATGCCCACCTTCCTGAAGGGCAAGCAGCTCAACTTCACCATCGGCGAGGCACTCCTCGTCACCGCCTGCAGCCTGGTGGTCATCTGCATCGCCATCCCGTTCATGGGCGCCCTCTCTGACCGCGTCGGCCGCAAGAAGGTCATTGCCGGCTCCGCAATCGCCATGGCCATCCTCGGAATCCCGGCCTACGCCCTGATCGCCACCGGCGAGATGGCACTGGCCATCCTGGGCGCGTGCATCATGGCAGTGGTCTTTGCCGGTCACACCGCAGTGATCCACATCCTGATCGTCGAGCTGTTCCCCACCCGCGTGCGGTACTCCGCCTACGGCCTGGGCTACAACATCTCGTCGGCACTCTTCGGCGGCACCGCGCCGCTGCTGATGACCTGGCTGATCTCCTCCACCGGCAACATCTACATGCCGGCCTTCTACGCCGTCATCACCGCGCTGGGCACCCTCGCCGCCGTCAGCACAGTCAAGGACCGGGCACACCTGCCGCTCCGCGACGCCTAGCCACCCACCATCCGAACAGCAGTGCGCTGCCCAACGGCAGCGCACTGCACCACTTGCGGGGCACCAGCGCCGCCGCACCCACCAGGAGACTTACATGCCTTTTTCTGACTACTCAACAGCCGTCGTCACCGGCGCGTCCACCGGAATGGGCGCCGCGATCGCCGAACGCCTGGCAAAGCGGGGACTCACGGTCCACGCCCTGGCCCGCAACGAGGAGCGCCTGAAGGAACTGGCCGACAAGACCGGGGCCGTACCCCACGTCGTCGACCTGACCGACACTGCGGCGCTGGCCGCCGTCGTCGGTGAACTCGACGTCGACGTGCTGGTGAACTGCGCCGGTGTGTCCCGGCCCGGGAACATCCTGGACTCCAGCGAGGGCGACATCGACGAACTCATTGACGTCAACCTGCGCGGCCTGCTGCAGCTGACACGGCTGGTGCTGCCGGGCATGGTGGAGCGCGACCGCGGGCACGTCATCAACATCAGCTCCATCGCCGGCCTCTACAACTTCTACGGCCACACCGTCTATCACGCCACCAAGGCCGCGGTGCACCAGATCTCCCGGCAGCTGCGCAACGACACCGTGGGCAAGCGCATCCGCGTCACCGAGATCTGCCCCGGACGCGTCGAAACCGAGATTTTCGGCCGCAACATGGGCGGCACCCCCGAGGCCATGGAAGAGGCGTGGAAGACATACTACGAAGGCTACGAGTCGCTGACCACGGACGACATCGTCAACGCGATGGACTATGCCATCGAAACACCCCGGCACGTGAACGTAGGCATGCTGGAACTTATGCCCACCTTCCAGGTCCCCGGCGGGCTCACGTTCGACCGGCGCTAGCCGCGCTGAGGCCCGCCCTGCCCTGCACACCCCCACTTCACCCGCAAGACCGATAGGTTTCCCGATGCAAACAGTCCGCACCGTCAGCTTCCCCGACCGGCAACTGCTCGCCGATCTTTCACCCCTTCCCGCAGGGCTCAGAGGAGTCGTGTGGGACCTGAAGTCGGATCCCGACGGCGGTACGCTGAACGAGATCGACGGCGTCATCCTCCCGTACATCGACGCCTCCGCGGTGCTGGGGTCGCTGGCCAAGGTTGAGAACGTGAAGTTCGTCCAGACGCAGTCCACCGGATACGACGGTGTCATCGAAGCGGCCGGTCCGGCGGCCTGCGTCGCGAATGCCTCCGGTGTGCATGCGGCCGCGACGGCGGAACTTGCCGTGGGGCTAATTTTGGCGAAGCTGCGCGGCATCGACCAGGCCGTCCGGGACCAGCAGTACGGCCTCTGGCGGCCGGAGCGGCGCCGGTCCCTGGCGGACCGGCGCGTGCTGCTGGTGGGCGTCGGCGGGATCGGGCATGAGATCGCCCGCCGCCTGGAACCCTTCGAAGTGACCATCACCCGGGTAGGAAGCTCGGCGCGGACCGACGAGCACGGCGAAGTCCACGCCTCCACGGAACTGACCGCGCTGGCCGCGACGCACGACATCCTGGTGACGGTGCTGCCGCTGAACGAGCAGACCCATCAGCTGATTGGCGAAGAGGTCCTCGCCGCCCTGCCCGACGGGGCCCTCGTGGTGAATGTCGGCCGCGGCCCGGTGGTGGACACCGCCGCCCTGACCAAGGAAGTTCTGTCCGGGCGCCTGCAGTGCGCGCTCGACGTCGTTGATCCGGAACCGCTTCCGCAGGACCATGCGCTGTGGTCCACGCCCAACGCGCTGATCACCCCGCACGTCGGCGGCAACGCGTCCGCCTTCCAGCCAAGGATCCTGAAGCTCCTGCGGCAGCAGCTCGAAGCCCTCGCCGCCGGGCAGGCCCCGGCCAACCTCGTGCAGCGCGGCCCCTTCTAATGAATTCACTGTTTGATCTGACCGGACGGGTTGCGTTGGTGACCGGTTCAAGCCGGGGGATCGGCAACGCCCTGGCCCGGGCCCTGGCGGACGCCGGGGCCACCGTGGTGCTGAACGGCATCAATGCGGAACGGCTCAAGGACGCCGCAGCGGCGATGGCCGCCGAGTACGCGCCGGGGCGGGTGCACAGCTGTGCGTTTGACGTCACCAGCGACACCGAGGCCGCGCGGGGCATTGCCTGGGTCGAGGCGAATGTCGGGCCGCTGGAGATCCTGGTGAACAACGCCGGCATCCAGCACCGTGTGCCGATGCTGGAGCTGGATTTGGCGGACTGGGAGCGGGTGATCTCCACCGACCTGACCAGCGCTTTCCTGGTGGGCCGGGAAGCGGCCCGGCACATGATCCCGAGGGGCCGCGGCAAGATCATCAACATCTGCTCGGTGCAGACCGACCTGGCCCGGCCCACCATCGCCCCCTATATCGCGGCCAAGGGCGGGCTGCGAAACCTGACCCGCGCCATGACCGCCGAATGGGCCGGTTCGGGCCTGCAGATCAACGGCATCGCGCCCGGGTACATCCATACCGAGATGACGCAGAACCTGGTGGATGACGAGGAGTTCAACGCCTGGATCCTGGGCCGCACGCCGGCGCACCGGTGGGGCACCGTCCAGGACCTGGCGGGACCGGCGGTATGGCTGGCGTCCAGCGGCTCGGACTTCGTGAACGGCCAGACCATCTTCATCGACGGCGGAATGACGGTGGTGGTCTGATGTCCACAAGCACAGCCCTTCCTGTCTCCGGTCCTGCCGTCGTTGCCCACGCCAAGGGCGACCTGCGTATCGACGACCTCTCCCTCCGCGCTCCCGCTGCAGATGAGGCCGTCGTCGAGGTCCTGTATGGCGGCATCTGCGGTTCGGACCTGCACTACTGGCTGCACGGTGCCGCCGGTGAGTCGATCCTGAAGGCTCCCCTGGTGCTCGGGCACGAGATCTCCGGCCGGGTGGTCCGTGCCGCGGCGGACGGGACCGGCCCCGCCGCCGGCACCCCGGTGGCGGTCCATCCGGCCACCCCGGGCCCGGGCGCCGCCCGGTATCCGGAGGACCGGCCCAACCTCTCGCCCGGCTGCACGTACCTGGGCAGCGCCGCCCGCTACCCGCACACCGACGGGGCGTTCAGCCGGTATGTGAACCTGCCGGTGCGGATGCTGCGGGCGCTGCCGGAAAGCCTCGACCTGCGCACCGCGGCGCTGGTTGAACCGGCATCCGTGGCCTGGCACGCGGTGTCCCGGGCCGGAGACGTCGCGGGCAAGACCGCGCTGGTGATCGGCAGCGGCCCCATCGGTGCGCTGGCCGTCGCGGTGCTGAAGCGGGCCGGCGCCGGCCGGATCGTCGCCGTCGACATGCACGCCAAGCCGCTGGAAATCGCCGCGGCCGTGGGTGCGGATGAGGTGCTGGCCGCCGGGGACGCCGAGGCGATCGCCGCCGTCGAAGCGGACATTGTCATTGAGTCCTCCGGCAACCACCACGGCCTGGCCTCGGCCATCCAGGGTGCTGCGCGCGGCGGGACGGTGGTGATGGTCGGGTTGCTGCCCACCGGCCCGCAGCCGGTCCTGATCTCCCTGGCCATCACCCGGGAACTCGACCTGAAGGGCTCCTTCCGCTTCAACGATGAAATCGATGACGTCATCGCCGCGCTGGCTGACGGCACCCTGCACATCGAACCGGTCATCACCCACGAATTTCCGGTGGAAGCGGCTGTCGAGGCCTTCGAGGTTGCCCGCAACTCCGCGGAATCCGGCAAGGTGCTGCTGAGCTTTGGCTCCGCAGGCAAGTGAAGGACGAAGACATGACCACGAACCTCCCGCCTTTGGTTGTCATGGGCGTTTCCGGATGCGGAAAGTCCACCATCGGCGCCCAGTTGGGCGAGCGGCTGGGCGTCCCCTTCTTTGACGGAGACGACTTTCATCCGCCCGCCAACAAGGCCAAGATGGCGGCCGGCATCCCGCTCGACGACGACGACCGGGCGCCGTGGCTCGCCGAAATCGGTGCAGCCCTGGCTACGCCGGCCGGGGGTGCCGGCTCCCGCATCATCGCCTGCTCGGCGCTCAAGCGCAGCTACCGCGACCTCTTGCGCAGCTTCGCGCCGGACCTGGTGTTCATCCATCTCTCCGGTGAGGCCGCAACCATTTCCCGGCGGCTGAACGGCCGGGCGCACGAATACATGCCGAGCAGCCTGCTCGCCTCCCAGCTGGCCACGCTCGAACCACTGGCGTCGGCTGAGGCCCACATTCTCGTGGACATCCTCGATGATCCGGCGTCGTTGGTGGACGGGATCGCCAGCCGGCTGGAAACAAGCGGCAGCCGGGCCGCCGTCGACGCCGAGGCGTAGCACCGCCGGGCTCAGCCGGCGCCAGCATCTCGTCCTTTGGGCTACCGTGGATTGCGCGAACCACGCCGGGTTGGCTGCATGACGCGGTCTCCTGGGGTGGTTCTGGAAAAATACACAGTGCCACTCGTGGCGGGGGAACGGGGTAACCATGCGCAGCTTCACGTCCGTAGAGCGTCGAATCGATGAACGTGCACATCGGCTCCTGGACCGGGCACCTGCCGACGGCATCCGTTCACGGCTCCTCGAGTTTGCCGTCTTCGGTTTGAAGCAGGCCTGGGCGTGCATCTTTGGCGCCGCGCTCCTCGCTGTGATCCTGGCGGCCCGCCTGTGGTATCCCGACGACGCCGAACTGGCCAGGAATGATTTCCTGACGCTCGCGGCGGTTGCCATCCAGATCCTCATGATCGCCACGCGGCTGGAAACCGCCCGTGAACTGCGCGTGATTGTTCTCTTCCATCTGGTGGGCACGGTGATGGAGCTGTTCAAGACCGACGTCGGGTCGTGGACCTACGAGGCCGAGGGCTTCCTGCGGATCGGCTCGGTTCCGCTCTTCAGCGGCTTCATGTACGCGGCGGTCGGGTCCTATATGGTCCGTGTCTTCCGGCTCTTCGACCTGCGCTTCGCCGACTATCCGCGGCGGTGGGACACGGCGATCCTGGCCGCTGCCATCTACGCGAACTTCTTCACGCACCACTACATCTTTGACGCACGCTGGTTTTTGCTGGCCGCCGTCGTGGTCATCTTCGGCCGGTGCCTGATGCACTTCCGGGTGTTCCGCAGGCAGTTCCGGATGCCCCTTGTCCTGGCGTTCCTGCTCGTGGCCCTGTTTATTTGGGTCGCCGAGAACATCGCGACCTGGTCCGGGGCCTGGCTCTACCCAAGTCAGCTGGACGGCTGGCACATGGTCTCACTCGACAAACTCGTCTCATGGTTCCTGCTGATGATTATTTCGGTGGTTCTGGTGGCGTGGGTCTACAAGCCGTCCCCGCCCGGGGAGGACCGGGACGCGGGCGACGGCACGACGGAAGCCGGCGAGTCTCCTGCTATCACCGCGGCCACCGCGGAACGCTAGCAGACGACGGCGGGGCCTCCCGCCGTCGTCCGTTCCGGCCGGCTCCATTCGCCCTCGGCGCATGTGTGCGTGGGAGCCGGCTCTCCGCTGTCAGCGCCTGCCAGCCGCCGGGCATTTCGCCTCGGGACCGTGCGGTGTATTCTTTGGTCCGTCCTGACCGGATCCTGTTGCGGAAGTGGGTACAGACATGTCGCAGTCGGAAATAGCCCAGGCGATCACAAGCTCCCGGCAGTACCTGAACGACCGCCCGGAAAAGGCCCGCTCCCGCGACTCGAAGGCCACGGCCGTGCTGGAGGAGGGCCTCCGCGTACGGGTTGAAGGGCCGCGCGGCTGGTCCCTGGTGACGGACATGGCCCCAGGCGTCGGCGGGAAGGGTTCCGCGCCCACGCCTGGCTGGATGCTCCGCTCCGCGAGCGCCGCCTGCCTGGTCTCCCTCATTGCGATGCGGGCTGCTGAGGCGGGAGTGGATCTGTCCCTGCTGGAAGTCGAAGTCGACAGCGAATCTGACAACCGCGGCCTGCTGGGACTCGGTGATGACGTCCCGGCGGGCCCCCTCGGCCTGCGCACGTTGGTCCGTGTGGCGGCCGCGGACGCTGACGATGCCACCCTCCGGGACATCGTTCAGTGGGCGGACGAGCATTCTCCCGTTGACGACGCGGTCCGCCGCGCGGTCCCGGTGGAACTGGTCGTCATGACTGGCTAGGCGAGCTCAAGCAGCTCAATGAGCGCATCGAGGATGGCCACTTGCCCCTTCACCAGCTTCGTGCGGGCTTCCGGTACGGTGAACCACCCGGCGCCGTCGATCTCGGGATAGTCGCGGATAATCCCGGACCCTTTGGGCCATTCCAGCGAAAATGTGTTGCTCACGATCCGCTCGGGCTCGAAGTCCGCTTCGGCTGCGAAGACCGTGATGATCTTGCCTGAAGGTTGCCGAAAAGCGCCCAGCTCGATGTAGTCGCCGGGTGGCGCAGGGATGCCGATTTCCTCGGCAAATTCGCGCATTGCCGCAACGAGCGGATCCTCGTCGTCGAGGTACTCGCCCTTGGGAATGGACCAGGCACGCTCATCCTTGCCGGCCCAGAACGGCCCGCCCATATGGGCTATCCACACTTCCGGCGGCGCGTCCGCGCCGTGCCGGTACAGCAGGATGCCTGCGCTTCGAACCGTCATGTGCCCTCCACGACCCAAGGCTACCGCGGGGGCACAAGCAGCGCGCCATTGCGCCGGGACGCATTCGGCCCTACGGTGGGTGCGTTTTCATCCGGGACCAGGAGGAGCGATGTCCGGCGAGCCAGCATTCTTTGAGATCGGTGTAGAAGATCCCCAGCGGGGCAAGGCGTTCTACGGGGCGCTGTTCGACTGGGACTTTACCCCCGGGCCCTCCGCAGGAGGAGGATTCCTGATCGGCACATCCGGGATCTCCGGCGGCATGCACGGAGGGGACCCGGGTGCCGTGCCCTACCTGTTTTTCCGCGTGGACGACATGGATGCTGCCTTGGACAGGGTGCGGGCCCTCGGCGGGTCGGTCGATGAACCGGAGCTTGGCGACGAGACGAGTGCCGGGGAGTACGGCAGGTTCAAGCTCTGCAAAGACGACCAGGGCTCAGCCTTCGGCCTCCACGAACCGCCCAAGCGGGCAGGCTAGCTATGCCGCTGCGCCCGCCTCAGTTGTGTATGGCTGCGTAGAGGTTCAGGCTTCCCGAGAACACGAGCCACGAAACGTACGGCAGCATCAGCAGCCCAGCCGCCCTGCTGATGGGCCCGAAACGCAGGACCGTAAGAGTTACTGCCGCGGCGAGCGCTGCAAGAATTCCAAATGCCAGCCACAAGGCCGCAGGCCCCAGCATCGGGTACATGCCGAAAAACATCGGCGGCCACGCCAGGTTCAGCGCCAACTGGATCCCATAGAGCCTGAGCGCGCCATTCCGGGGGAACTGCCGCCAGACCAGCCAGGCCGCCACAGCCATCGCGGCATACAGGGTCAACCAGACCGCGGCGAACATCCATCCGGGCGGGGTCCACGGCGCCTTCTCGGCTGCGGCATACCAGCCGTCCGCGTTCATCCTGATCGGCAGGGACCCCAGCGCCGACACCATCCACGACACCGCCACAAAGCCGAGCAGCGCGGCGGCCTGCGACAACCACGGCCGCCTGCCGGGGTGTGGCGGGCTCGGGGCCCCATTCTCGACATTTGACCGCACCCACTCACTGTGAACAATCGCGGGCACTGCCGTCAAACGACGGCGGGAGTCCCGCCGTCGCGCTCGGCTCTCAGCCAATCAGTGCAAGAACGGAGCCGGCGGTGACCAGCTCACCGGAAGCTGCTGTAACACCGGAGAGGATTCCTCCCCGGTGGGCGGGGACGCTGCTCTCCATTTTCATGGCCTCCAGCACGAGCACCGGGTCACCGGCGGTTACCTCGGTCCCGGGTTCTACCAGCCACTTGACCACCGTGCCGCTCATCGCGGCGCGGAGTTCCGCCGGGTCGCCGGCAGCCCCGGAGCCCGCACCGGCGTCGGCTGGGATGTGTGAAACTCCGTCAGGAAGCGTCTGCCCTGACCGCGCCCAGCCGTCCAGCAGGGCGGCCGGGAGCCCGACGGCGAGCCGGCGCCCGTCCACATCGACCGTAATGGTGCGCCGGGCACTCTCGGGGCCTGTGGTGCTGAAGCCGGGATCGGCCGGGATGAGGTCGGCAAAGTCCGTTTCGATCCACCGGGTATGGATTCCCAGCCCGGTTTCGGAGGTGAAATCCGGGGACTCGAGCACGGCGCGGTGGAACGGCAGGACGGTGGCAACTCCCGTGATATTGATTTCGGCCAGCGCCCGGCGGGCCCGGCGCAACGCCTGCTGGCGGTCCGCGCCGGTGACGATCAGTTTGGCGAGGAGGGAGTCGAACTGCGGTGCCACGAAGGAGCCGGAGCGGACGCCGGTGTCCAGGCGGATTCCGGGGCCGGTGGGTCCGTGGAATTCGCCGATGGTGCCGGGGGAGGGCAGGAATCCGCGGCCAACGTCCTCGGCGTTGAGCCGGAACTCGAAGGAATGGCCGCGGGCTGCCGGGTCCTCGGTGATGCGCAGCGGTTCCCCGGCGGCGATCCGGAACTGTTCCTGGACGAGGTCGATCCCGGTGGTTTCCTCGGTGATGGGGTGCTCCACCTGCAGCCGGGTGTTCACCTCGAGGAAGGCGACGGTGCCGTCGGCGGCGACCAGGAACTCCACCGTGCCGGCGCCGGAATAGCGGGCTTCGCGGCAGACTGCCTTGGCGGCGTCGTAAATCTGCTGCCGCTGCGCGTCACTGAGGAACGGCGCCGGGGCTTCCTCGACGAGCTTCTGGTGCCGGCGCTGGAGGGAGCAGTCGCGGGTTCCGACGACGATGACGTTGCCGTGGGTGTCCGCGAGCACCTGCGCTTCAACGTGGCGCGGCCGGTCCAAGTAGCGCTCCACGAAGCATTCGCCCCTGCCGAAGGCGGCCACGGCTTCACGCACGGCCGAGTCGAACGACTCCTCGATCTCGTCCATCTTCCGCACCACCTTCAGCCCGCGGCCGCCTCCGCCGAAAGCTGCCTTGATGGCGATCGGGAGCCCGTGCTGTTCGGCGAAGGCGCGGGCCTCGGCGGCGGAATCCACGGGTCCGTCACTGCCGGCCACCAGCGGAGCACCGGCGCGTACCGCGATTTCGCGGGCAGTGATCTTGTTGCCCAACTGCCGGATGGCCTCCGGCGAGGGGCCGATCCATGCCAGCCCGGCGTCCAGCACGGCCTGGGCAAAGTCCGCGTTCTCGGACAGGAAGCCGTACCCGGGGTGGACGGCATCCGCACGGGACTCGGCAGCCACGTTGAGCAGCTTCCCGATGTTCAGGTAGGTGTCAGCGGGAGAGTTGCCGCCGAGGCTGAAGGCCTCGTCCGCAGCGGCCACATGCATGGCGTCGGCATCGATGTCTGCATAGACGGCGACGGATGCCAGCTGCGCGTCGTCGCAGGCTCGGGCTACGCGGACGGCGATTTCACCGCGGTTGGCAATCAGGACCTTGCGCATTAATTACTTCCCTTTCTGGGGGAGCCGGCCGGTTCACCGGCGGGGGCTTCGTTGGCACCGGGGTTGGGGGTGGTGTATTCGGGGGAGATGCGGAAACGGATGCTTCCGCCGATGGGAACCTGGGCGGCCAGGTCAAGCTGGTGGTCCACCACCACGCCGATGACGGGGTAGCCGCCGGTAATGGGGTGGTCCGCGAGGAAGAGCACGGGCAGGCCCTCAGGCGGCATCTGGATGGCGCCGGCCACTGTCCCCTCGCTGGGGAGTTCGCCGGTACGGCCGCGCTGCAGGGGTGTCCCTTGCAGCCTCATGCCCACCCGGTTGGATTCCGGTTTGACGGTCCATTCCTGCCCGCACAGTGAATCCAGGCTGGCCTGGTCGAACCAGTCGGCGCGCGGGCCCGGGACGATGTCCAGCACGGTGACCCCGTCGTGCGGGTAGTCGGGCTGGAGCTCCGGACTGCCTACGACGCCTGATTCAGCCTCGCCGCCGGCGGGCAGCAGCTGCCCCGCGGCCAGGGGCGCCGGCCCGATTCCGGACATGGTGTCCGTGGAACGGCTGCCGAGGACGGGGTCGGCTGCCACGCCGCCGCGGACTGCCAGGTAGCTCCGGAAGCCGGCTTCGGGAACGCCGATGGTGAGGATCTCGCCGTCGAGGAGGGCGAACGGTGAGGCCACCGGCACGGTGCGCTGCCTTTCGGTTTCTCCGGAACCGTTGTCCGACGGCGTGACGACAGAGAGTGCCGACGGCGCACCGGCAACGGCCAGGACCTGGTCTCCGACGGCCTGCACTTTCAGGCCGCCCGACACTGTCTCGATGGCGGCGGCCGACGGGGCGTTCCCCACGAGCCGGTTGGCCCTGCGGAGCGAGGCCCGGTCGAGTGCCCCGGCCGCGGAGACGCCCAAGGCAGAATGGCCCTGCCGGCCAAGGTCCTCGATCAGGCTGTGGATTCCCGGGGAAAGGACACGGAGCCCTGAGCCGGCCTCAACGACCGGCCGCTCCGCTTCCGGCGCAGCGGAAGCGGAGGGCTCCGGCGCCATCTGGACCACGTCGCGGACCGCGCGGAACCGGACGCGGTGGCCCGGGCTTGCCAGCGCGGGTTCGGGACGGTCGAGGTCCCACATGCGGGCTCCGGTGCGGCCGATCAGCTGCCAGCCGCCGGGGGACCTGCGCGGATAGACGGCGGAATAGTTTCCGGCCAGCGCCACGGACCCCGCGGGGACAGCGGTGCGCGGGGAGCTCCGGCGGGGAACTTCGAGCGCCTGGTTCTCTCCCACCATGTAGCCGAAGCCAGGGGCGAAGCCGGCGAAAGCCACGGTCCAAGTCTGATCGCAGTGCGCTGCGATCACACCCTCCACACCGAGGCCTGTCAGTTGCCCCACTTCGGCGAGGTCTTCGCCGTCGTACACGGTGTCGATGACCACCAGCCCGCCGTCCTGCGGCGTCGGGGCCGCGAGGTCCAGCTCCAGGAGGATCCTGCCAATGCGTCGGGCGGCTGCCGGCGACTCGGCCCTGACCATGACGGTCTCGGCAGCGGCCAGGACGTCCTGCTGTCCCGGAAGCGGCGCCTCAAAGAGCGCCGCCTGCAGGGCGAGCACGTCCTGCAGTCCGGAAAGCTCTGCAAGCACCGTGCGGGTTCCCACGGGCCGCACGGAGCGGACTCTGCCCGGGCGGGCCGCGTTCGCCGGCTGGGCCAATGAAGCGACTGGAGTTTCACGTTTGGTTATTGCCATCAGATCCTGAATTCTGCTGTTCGTTGCTGGTTGGCTGCCGGTGGTTGCTGGCTAGGCAAAGGCTGTGATGGTGATTCCGGCGTCATCCAGCGCGGCTTTCACTGCCACGGCCATGGCGACGGCGCCCGGCGAATCGCCGTGGACGCAAACGGATTCCGCCTGGATTTTCAGGTCGGAACCGTCAATGGCGCAGATGGTTTCGCCGGCGGTCATTCGGAGGACACGGGCGGCAACCATGTCCGGGTCTTCGAGCACGGAGCCCGGCTGGGAGCGGGAGGCCAGTGTGCCGTCCGGGTTGTAGGCCCTGTCGGCGAAGGCTTCGGAGACTGCGCGGAGCCCCGAGGCCTCGGCAAGCCGCAGGACTTCCGATCCGGGCAAGCAAAGAATGGGCAAGCCCGGGTCCACGGACTTCACCGCCTCCACGACGGCCCGCGCCTGTGCGGTGTGGTGGACGATCGCGTTGTACAGGCCGCCGTGCGGCTTAACGTAGCGGACGCGGGCGCCGGCCGTGGCAGCCAAGGCCTGCAGCGCGCCGATCTGGTAGACGACGTCGTCGGCCAGCTCCCGCGGATCGACGTCCATGTACCGGCGGCCGAACCCCGCCAGATCGCGGTAACCGACGTGTGCGCCGACCACGACGCCGGCCTTCGCGGCCGCCTCGCAGGTAGTCCTGATGACGCTCGGATCGCCGGCGTGGAATCCGCAGGCGACGTTGGCGCTGGAGACCGACGCCATCATCGCGGCATCGTCACCGAGGCTCCATCGCCCGAAGGACTCACCGACGTCGCTGTTCAAATCTATTGCGTGCATTGTGACCCTCATCTCAAATTCGTCCTTGGATAAGCATGCACCCAAACAACAAAATGTTCAACAATCCAACAATCCAATTGTGGTTGGTTCGTGTAGATTCGGACGTATGGCCCCTGTTAACGCGAACTCCGAAACTTCCCCGCTCCGCGGATCATCGGCTGCGCCGCAAGGCGGGCCGGCGGGAATCTCCCGGCTGCGCGTGGCTGTTCCGTCGGTGGCAACCCGCGTCGCCAGTGAACTCCGGCTGCAGATCGCCGAAGGCGTGCTGCCGCCGGGGACGAAGCTCAAGGAAGAGGCGCTGTCGGAAGAGCTCGGCGTCTCGCGCAATACCGTGCGCGAGGCCTTTGCCGAACTCGCCAGCGAGCGTTTGGTTGTTCGCCAACCCAACCGGGGTGTCTTCGTTGCCAGTCTCGAGGTCAGCGACATTCACGACGTCTATGCGGTCCGCCGCGCGATCGAAGTGAGTGCAGTCCGCGGCGGCGGAAGCCCCGAAAGCGTTGCCGCCGTTCGGGCCGCCGTCGAGGAGGGGAAGCGCGCGGCTGCCGCCGGCGACAGTGAAGGGCTCGGCACGGCCAACCAGCACTTTCACGGCGCCCTGGTGGCCATGGCTGGCAGTGAGCGGCTGAACACCATCATGTCGCAGGTGCTGGCCGAGATGAGGCTGTTCTTCCACAGGGCCGCGATAGACGGCGGCTTCTATCAGGATTACCTGGCGGACAACGAGCAAATCTGCACGGCCCTAGAGGCCGGGGATGCCGAGCTGGCCGCTGAGCGCCTGCTGGCTTATCTCGCCAGGTCCGAAGCGCACCAGACTGCAGTCCATACGTCCTAGCTGATGCTTCTCACCATTCCATAAGCGCGAACGGACACTGAGGCCCCACTGCCGAGGGCCACAAGTGTCCGTTCGCGCTTAACCAGTGCAGCCTTTCCTGCCCTTTGACGGTGTGAGCCTCTTGACCCTGTGATCTGCGTCGCGTAGATTGTTCAACACGTTCTGGATTGTTCTACATTTCCACAATCCAACAGAATCTCCGCTTTCGGCGGCTGTCCCTGGAAAGCCGCCAACCAGCCTTACTGCCCGCGCCCTGTCAACGTCGCAGGCCGGGCAGACTGGCGCACCAGCGTATCCGTAGCAAGACGGATGGAACCCACACTCTCCATGGAGGAACAAATGGCCAATCAATCAGTAATGGCCGCCGGGGGTCCGAAGCCCGCCGTAGGGCGCAAGGACATGTACAAGGCATTCGCGGCAAGCCTGACCGGCACCGCGCTGGAGTTCTACGACTTCGCGGTTTACTCCGCCGCGGCTGCGATCGTTTTCCCGCTGATCTTTTTCCCCGCCTCGGACCCGGTAACGGGCACCCTGCTGGCGTTCTCGACCTACGCCGTCGGGTACATTTCGCGGCCGGTAGGCGGCATCATTTTCGGCCGGCTCGGAGATGAGATTGGCCGCAAGAAGATCCTGGTCATCACCCTGATGCTGATCGGCGTGGCCACATTCCTCATCGGTCTGCTGCCCACCTACGACAACATCGGCATCATCGCTCCTGCCATCCTCGTCTTCCTGCGGTTCGCCCAGGGTGTGGGCGTTGGCGGGGAATGGGGCGGCGCGGTTCTGCTGTCGAGCGAGTTCGGCGACCCGAACCGCCGTGGCTTCTGGGCCTCGGCCGCGCAAATTGGACCGCCTGCCGGCAACCTGATGGCCAACGGCGCCCTGGCCGTGCTGACACTTTCCCTCTCCGAGGAAGCGTTCCTCGACTACGGCTGGAGGATTGCGTTCCTGATCTCGGCGCTCCTGGTGGCCTTCGGGCTGTGGATCCGCCTGAAGCTGGAGGACACCCCCATCTTCAAGGCCATGGAAGCAAGGGGAGACAAGCCCAAGGCGCCGATCAGGGAAGTCCTCGCTACCCAGCGCCGGCCCCTCGTGGCCGCGATGCTCAGCCGTATCGGCCCGGATGTGCTCTACGCGATGTGCACCGTCTTTACCCTCACCTACGGCATTCAGGAACTCGGATTCGATCGCGGCCAGGTGCTGGTGGCCGTACTCATCGGTTCAGCTCTCCAGATCTTCACCATGCCGCTCGCCGGTGCCATCTCTGACCGCATCAACCGCCGGCTCGTCTACGGCATCGCGGCAGTGGCCGCTGCCGTCTGGGCGTACCTGTTCTTCATCGTCCTCGACGGACGGTCCCCGGTCATGCTGGTGGTTGGGACGGTTCTGGGCCTGCTGTGCCACTCCTTCATGTACGGACCGCAGGCTGCCTTCGTCGTCGAGCAGTTCACCCCGCGGCTCCGTTCCACAGGCAGCTCACTGGCCTATACCTTCGCGGGAATCATCGGCGGCGCCATCGCACCGTTCATGTTCACCCTGCTGCTGAGCACCTACAACAGTTGGGTTCCGGTGGCCATATACCTCAGCGTCGCGTGCCTGCTGACCGTGATCGGCCTTGCCCTCGGCCGGGACTCCAACGTGGCCGAAGACGAGGAGTATCTGCAGGCTTCAGCTGAACTGTCGGGGAGCGCCGTCCGATGACGCAGACGAACGCCCGGGTGGCGCCTTCCGAAGCGCGTTTGCAGTTCCGCAACGGCCTCGTCACGCCCACCTCCGGATGGAGCGACGGCTACACCCAGGCCAATCTGATCGCCGTGACCGCCGACTACGCTGACGAATTCCTGGAGTTTTGCCGGCTCAATCCCAAGGCCTGCCCCGTTATCGACGTGATACCGGCCGGTCAGTCTGAAAGTGCGCTCGCCCCGGGCTCGGACATCCGCAGCGACATCCCTGCCTACCGGGTGTGGAAGGACGGTGTACTGGCGGCCGAAGTTCCGGACGCCACCTCGATATGGCGCGACGACATGGTGGGCGTGCTCATCGGGTGCAGTTTCACCTTCGAGGCAGCGCTTGCCAAGGCAGGAATCCCCCTGCGCCACACCGAAACAGGCCGCAACGTTCCCATGTACCGCACCAATGTCCCATGCACTCCCGCAGGGCGGATCCACGGTCCCATGGTGGTTTCGATGCGGCCGATGCCGCCTGAGCTGGTCGAAACCGCCGTCAGGGTGACCGCGGAGGTGCCCAAGGTCCACGGCGCACCGGTGCACGTCGGATCACCTGAGGATCTGGGCATCGCTGACATCGCCCGCCCCGACTTCGGCGACGCGGTGGAGATCCGGCCCGGGGAAGTGCCGGTGTTCTGGGCCTGCGGTGTGACGCCGCAGAGCGCAGTGATGGCGTCCAGGCCAGCGTTCGCGATCAGCCATGCTCCCGGGCACATGTTCATCACGGATGTTCCGGAAAGCACCTACCGGGTGCCGGCAGGGGAATAGCCCCGAAGCAGGGTGTTCCGGCTGCCGGGCTGGAAGCCCGCCGTCTAGAAACTCCTCGCGTTGGCCAGCACGGGCAGCTTTCCGCGGACGTCGGGGATGACGGAGGTGTCAATATCGACGACGGCCAGTTCGGGTTCGCGGCCCAGGGTCACCAGGGGCGAGCCCAGCGGGGACACCACGGCGCTGTGGCCAATGCCGGTGGGCGCAGCGCCGGCGGAGGGCAGTCCGATGCTGGCAGGATCGCCCTGACCGCAGGCCACCACGAACGTGGTGCTGTCCACGGCGCGCGCGCGGACCAGCAGGTCCCATTGCTCGGCCTTTCCTTCCCCGGAGCCCCATGACGCGCAGACGATGTTGACGTCGGCTCCGGCCCGGGCGTTGGCGGTAAACAGGGCGGGGAAGCGCACGTCGTAACAGGTGGCCAGGCCGATCACCGTGCCGTTGAGTTCGAAGGTCACCGGGGACGTGCCGGCGTCCACTGAATCGGACTCGGCAAAACCGAAGGCATCAAAAAGATGGATCTTGTCGTAGGACGTGTCGATGCCCGGGCCGGTGACAAGAAGCGTATTGCGTACTCGCCCGTCGTTGCCGGGGGTGAACATGCCTGCCACGATGGCGATGTCCAGGTCCCCGGCAATGGTGCGGACGGCCGCGGCCCACGGGCCGTCCAGTGGTTCCGCAATGTCGGCGAGGGTGTTCCCGAAGGCCCGCATCGCCGCTTCCGGGAACACCACCAGCTCCGCTCCGGCGGCTTCGGCCTGGGTGGCGTATTCTCGGATCAGTTCCACGTTGTCCGCCGGATTGGCGCTGCTGACTATTTGGGCCACTGCTAAACGCATCAAATTACTCCAGTCTGTTGTATACATAATGTATGCGAAAAAGTTCGGGGACGGCGGCGTCCGGCCGGGAGAAGGCCTACGCGTACCTGCGAGAAAACATTCTGATCGACCCGGAGATGCAGGGACGGTTCCTCAATGAGCAGGAACTTGCCGCCGAAATTGGGGTTTCCCGCACGCCGGTCCGCGAGGCGCTTTTGCTGCTTGTGTCCGACGGGCTGGTGGAGCTCATCCCGCAGCGCGGCGCCTACGTTCCGCCGGTGACCGGGCGCGAGATCTCCGAACTGATGGAACTGCGGGGAGTGCTCGAAAGCCATGCCGCCCGGCTGGTCATTGAGCAGGGCGCGGTGCCGGCCGACACCATGCGGGACACCCTGGGCCAGCAGGCCAACCTGCCGGACACGCTCAGCGCCGAGGCCGCCCGGGAATTCATCCGCCTGGATACGCTCTTTCACCAGCAGCTCATCGACGCCGCGGCCAACGAACTCATCTCCCGCACCTACAGCAAACTCCATGTCCGGCAGATCCTGGTGGGCGTTTCCGCGCTCTTCCGCGCCGGGGGCCGGCGCGAGCAGGTGTGCGCCGAACACCAGGACATCCTCGATGCCCTGGTGTCCGGCGACGCTGCCAAGGCGCAGCAGGCGATCGACCATCACCTGGCCGTCACCCGCGACCTCCTGCTCCGTACCTGAGCACGGTCTATTTGGATTCCGCGGCGCCGGACGGCTGGGTTGCCGCCCCGGTTCCTTCCAGCAGCAGGCGGTAGTCCAGGTCCTCCACGGTGTCGTTGTCCCGGCCGAGGGCCAGTCCCACCAAGGTGACGGCCGCGGCCACGGCAACGTAGATGGCCACCGGAATCCAGGTGCCGAACTGGGACAGCAGCAGCGTGAACATCAGCGGGGCGATGGCGCCGCCGATTACGCCGGCGAAAGTGTAGGCCAGCGAGCTTCCGGTGGAGCGGAGCCTCGGGGAGAACTGCTCCACGATGAAGGCGGCCTGGGGGCCGTACATGAAGGAGTGCGCCATCAGGCCCAGGACGATGCCGATGATGAGCATCGGCTGGTTGTTTCCGCCCAGGATGCCGAAGAAGACGAACGTCCAGACTGCACCCACCACAGCGCCGACGCCGTACACCAGGCGGCGGTTGAAGCGGTCGGAGACGGCCCCCGCCAGCGGGATCATGAACAGCTGGAATGCGGAGCCGACCAGGACGGCCGTGAGCACCTGGTTGCGTTCGTAGCCCAGTACCTGAATGCCGTAGGTGAGCGTGAAAACGGTAAACAGCGCGTACAGCACATCCGGGCCCACGCGGCACAGGATGGCAGCGATCAGTGGGCGGAGTTCCTTGCGGAAGACCTCCTGAATCGGGGCGTGGGGCTGCTCGCCGTGCGCCTGGATTGCCTTGAAGACGGGAGTGTCCTCGAGCCTCAGCCGGATCCAGAGGCCGAATGCGACCAGTAGGGCCGACACGAGGAAGGCGATGCGCCAGCCGAAGCTGAGGAACTGCTCCTCGGTGAGTGCGAGGGTCAGGACGGCCAGGGCGCCGTTGGCCAGGAGGTTGCCGGCGGGCGGGCCCACCTGGGCTGCGGAGGCCCAGAAGCCGCGGCGGTGGGGATCGCCGTATTCGCTGGAGAGGAGGACGGCGCCGCCCCATTCGCCGCCCACGCCCACGCCCTGGGCGAACCGCAGCAAGACCAGGATGATGGGGGCGACGATGCCGATGCTGGCGTACCCCGGGAGCACGCCGATCAGCACCGTGGCCACGCCGATGATCATTAGGGTGGTCACCAGGACCTTTTTGCGGCCGATGCGGTCCCCGAGCCTGCCGAAGATGATGCCGCCGACCGGGCGGGAAACGTAGCCCACCGCGTAAGTGGAGAAGGCAAGGATGGTGCCGGTCAGGGGATCGGACGCCGGGAAGAAGACGATGGGAAATACGACGGCGGCCGCCGCCGAGTAGACGGCGAAGTCGTACCACTCGAGCGCGGTGCCGGTGAGGCTGGCCGCGAAGGCCTTGAACAGGCCCTTGGGGTGAATCGTCGGGTGCGGCTGCGGCTGCGGCTGCGGCTGCGGGTGCGGATGCGGCGCTGGGCCGGAAGCCGGAACTGGGTGGTTGGCCATGGTGTTGTCCTCCATGAGGGTTTTTATGAAGTGACGCCTGTCACGCTGGCGTTAAATGTATACATTACGCATACTGGATGTACATTGGCGACCGTTTCCGGTTTCTGGTTTGTAAAAGTTTTTTCGGCAGCACATGCAAAGGACGGATCCACGATGACGACTCTGAGCTTTCAACTTCCCGACGGCAGCACCCGGAACGTAGAGGTCAAGCACCTCCTGAACGCTGGTTATGCGGGGCGCGAGCAGGATGAGGTCCAGGCCCACATAGCCGAGCTGGCTGAACTTGGCGTTCCGGGCCCCGCCACTACTCCCGCCCTCTACCCAGTGTCCCCCTATCTGGCGCAGCAGGTAACGGAGATTCAGGTGCAGCACGGACGGACATCAGGGGAGGCCGAGTGGGCCCTTGTTATCACCGAGGAAGGCGTGCTGCTCACCGTGGCCTGCGACCATACCGACCGGGAGCTCGAAGTGCATGGCGTGGCGTGGAGCAAGAACGCCAGCCCGGACGTTTTGGGGCGCAAGGCCTGGCGCCTGGATGACGTGCGGGACCATCTGGACCAGATCACCCTGAAGGGCTGGGTGGGGAAGGGGGACACTCCGGATACCCTCATCCAGGACAGCGCGCTGGGGGCTCTGCTGACCCCGGACTACTGGCTGGGCGTCCTCACTGAACGCGGACTGAATGAGCCTGGAACCGTCCTGATCTCCGGCACAGTGGCCATGACCAGCGGCGTGGATCAATTTGCCCGCAGTTGGAAAGTGGAAATGGCCGACCCTGTGACCGGCCACTCGGTGGATGCCCAGTACGTCGTGGAGCAGATGGCAGAGCCCATCGGCTGAACCGCCGTTTCTGTAAAACGGAAGAGGTCGACGGCGGGAAGCTTCCCGCCGTCGCCCTCTTCCGTTTGCCGGTTACTCGCCGGCCTCAAGGCGGTCGGCGTCGTAGCCCGCCAGCAGGCGCCTGGCAGCCGTCTTCATGTGGGAGCGCATTGTCGCGGTGACCGCGGCGTCATCCCGGGACTTGAGTGCGCGGAAGATTTCCGTGTGCTCGGCGAGGGCGGCGGCCGCGTGCCCTTCGTCGGTCAGGGCGCGGTCCACCCAGATCCGCAGCAGCGAACGGATGCTTTGAAGCAACTCTTCGAGGACCTGGTTGCCTGAGCTGGCCGCAATTTCGCGGTGGAAAGCGGCATCCGCCTCCACGAATGCCTTGAGGTCATCAAGGCTCTGTTCCATGGTGTCCAGATTGGCCTGCATGCGGTCCAACGCCTCATCGCTGATCCGCTGCGCCGCCAGCTGGGCTGCCTGCACTTCAAGCCCGCCGCGGAGCTCCACCAGTTCCCGGGTCCGGGGGGCGCCGAGCATGAGCCCCCAGCTGAGGGTGCGGGGGAGCAGCTCTGAGACGCCGTCGCGAAGGTACGTTCCGGAGCCGGGCCGGACAACCACGATACCGAGGATCTCGAGGGCGGCCAGCGCCTCGCGGACGGCCGAGCGGCCCACTCCCAGGGATGCGGCCAGCGTGCGCTCGGCCGGCAGGCGCGTTCCGGGGGCGACGCCACGAGCCACACGCCCTACCCGTCCGTGGCCATTGCCGCCGCCGAACTGATCGCCGCCGGCAAGGCCGACCGCGCGCTTCTCGTCTGCGGCACCGGGCTCGGCGTCGCCATCGCCGCGAACAAGGTCCCCGGCGTTCGCGCCGTCACCGCGCACGACAGCTTCTCGGTGGAACGGTCCGTGCTGAGCAATAACGCCCAGGTCCTCACCTTCGGCCAGCGCGTCGTCGGCCTCGAACTGGCCCGTCGGCTCGCCCGCGAATGGCTCACCTACACATTTGACGAAAGCTCCGCCTCGGCCGAGAAAGTCACCCTGATTAAGGACTATGAAGGTGTCACTTCCTGCTAACCGCCGCGCCGGCGCAACCGGCCCTCAGCGCCCCAGTGCAGTGATCGGCGTCAGCCTGAAGATGTACTTCGGCTACGAACGCACCCTCGAGTACTGCCGCGAAGTGGCCACCATCGCGTTCGCGCACCCGGCCGTCCAGAGCGGTGACATCGAGCTGTTCGTGCTGCCCACCCTGCCCGTATTGCCCGAAGCGGCCCGCATCCTCGGGACCGCCGGAGCAGCCGCCGGCGCCCAGGACATCTTTTGGGAGGACGAAGGGGCCTTCACCGGCGAGGTCGGCGGCAAGACGGTGGCCGAGCTCGGCGGCAGGTACGCGGAGGTCGGCCACGCCGAGCGCCGCCGGATCTTCGGCGAGGACGACAGGGTCATCGGGCTCAAGACTGCCGCTGCCTACCGCAACGGCCTCACCCCTGTCCTCTGCGTCGGCGAACTGCAGCAAGGCTCCGTGGAGGAAGCCGTCACCCGCTGCACCGCCGAGATCGATGCCGCGCTGAACCGCGCACAGTCGCTCGGGCCCGCCGCCCGGACCATCGTGGCCTACGAGTCGCAGTGGGCCATCGGCGCACCCGAACCCGCAACCCCGCAGTACATCAGCGCCGTCATCGCCGGCCTGGACGCGCACCTGCGCACCCTGCCCGGCCAGGCCGACAGCCGTGTCATTTACGGAGGCAGCGCCGGCCCGGGCCTCATCAGCCAGCTGGACCCCGCCGTCGCCGGGCTCTTCCTGGGCAGGTTCGCGCACGACCCGAGGGCGCTCAAGACCATCCTGGACGAGGCCGCCGAACGGCTCGGTCTGCTGGAACCCCGCCTGCTGGAACCCGTGGGAGGAAGGGCATGAGTTCAACCATCGGACTCAGCAGCTACGCCTTCTTCTGGCAACTCTCTGACAAGGTTTCCGAACCCCTCACCATCCACCAGGCCCTGGAACGTACCGCGGCCTTGAGCGTGGAGCTCTTCCAGATCTGCGACTACGCGCCGCTGGAAGGCATGACGGACTCGGAGCTCAAGGAGATCCGGGCCACGGCCGACCGCCTGGGCATCGCACTCGAGCTGGGCACCAAAGGCATCCGTCCGGAGCACCTGCGGAAGTTCCTGCACATCGCCGGGATCCTGGGCGCACCGCTGCTGCGGACCATGTTCAACGTTCCCGGGCATACCCCCGCTGCGGAGGAGGCGGTGGCGATCTTCAAGGAGGTGCTGCCGGAATTCGAGGCGGCCGGGGTGAAGATCGCGGTGGAAACCTACGAACAGGTGCCCACCTCCCGCATCCTGGAGGTCATCCGCGGCGTGGACAGCCCCTACCTGGGAATCTGCAGCGACCCTGCCAACACCGTGGCGGCACTGGAGATGCCGCGCGAGGTGATTGACGCCGTCGCGCCGTATGTCCTGAACATGCACATCAAAGACTTTGCGTTCAGCCGCAAGGAGGGGTGGGTGGGCTTCACATACTCCGGCGCACCGCTCGGCGAAGGCCTTCTCGACTATGACTACATGGCCGGAAAGATTCAGCCCCACGAAAGAAACATCAACCAGATCGTCGAACACTGGCTGCCGTGGCAGGACTCCGAGGCGGACACCATCCGCCTCGAAAACCAGTGGACCCAACAGAGCATCGATTTCCTAAGGAGCAAATGAAATGTCAGCAGAAAACTTGACCGTCGCCGTCGTCGGAGCCGGAGGCAAAATGGGGCTGCGTGTTTCAGCCAACCTCCAGAAGAGCGCCCACACTGTCTTCTACAGCGAGAACTCGCCCGCCGGGCAGGAACGCGTCCGCGCCGAAGGACGCGAGATCAGCAGCACCGAGGACGCCATCAAGGACGCCGACGTCGTGATCCTCGCCGTCCCCGACACCGTACTGGGCGTCGCGTCCCAGGGCGTGGTTCCGCAGATGAAGTCCGGCGCCATCCTCCTCACCCTTGACCCCGCAGCCGCCTACGCCGGCCTGCTGGCCAAGCGCGACGACGTGGTCCAGGCCGTGGCGCACCCGTGCCACCCGTCCGTGTTCCTGGAGCGCACCACCAAGGAAGAATGGGCCGACACCTTCGGCGGCCAGGGCGCCCCGCAGAACGTCGTCGCCGCGATCGACGAGGACACCCCGGCAGCAACCCGCGATTCGGCCGAGGCCGTCATCCGCACCATCTACGCCCCCGTGATCGACGTCCACTGGGTCACCGTCAAGCAGCTCGCCATCCTCGAGCCCACCCTGGTGGAGACCGTGGCCTGCATGATCGGCACCCTCCTCAACGAGGCCCTGCACGAGACCGTCAACACCTGCGGCGTCCCGGAGGAAGCCGCCAAGGCCATGCTGTTCGGCCACGTCCAGATCGCCCTCACCAACGCCCTGCGCGGCTCCAACCCGTTCTCCGAGGCCTGCGAAATCGCCATCCAGTACGGCAAGGACACCATCATCAAGGACGACTGGAAGAAGATCTTCGACGATTCCGAGCTCGACGGCGTCATCGCCAAGATGCTCAAGCTGGACGCAGTCAAGCGCTAAGCCGGTCAGCGGCCATACGCACCAACAACGAGGTCGACGGCGGGACGTTCCCGCCGTCGGCCTTTTTGCGTTACGGGCGGCAGCGAATTTGTCGTTGACACGCGGACCCCACCGGCATACCCTACAACCAAATGGTTGTAGATCAGATGGGCGATGCTGAACTTGACCGCCTCTTCCAGGCGTTCGCCGATGCCACCCGCCGGGACATCATGCGCCGGGTGGGCGTGGGTGAATACTCAGTGTCCGGCCTTTCCGCCCTCTACACCATGAGCTTCGCCGCCGTTCAGAAGCACGTGGCGGTGTTGGAGCGCGCGTCCCTCGTTACGAAGGAAAAGCGCGGAAGGGAGCAGATCGTGCGGGGCAACCATGAAGGCCTGCAGAAAGCCCGGCGTCTGCTTGATGAATACGAGGCGATCTGGCGGCAGCGCGCCGGGCGGATTGCCGACATCC
The DNA here is from genome assembly GCF_017052465.1 of Arthrobacter pascens. Classification (GTDB taxonomy): domain Bacteria; phylum Actinomycetota; class Actinomycetes; order Actinomycetales; family Micrococcaceae; genus Arthrobacter; species Arthrobacter pascens. The sequence continues at coordinate 77,105 of NZ_JAFHKT010000121.1, read as the reverse complement.
TCGCTGAAGAATAGGAAGGGTCCGGCAATGACGGTTATCAGTTCCACGAAGAATCCCGAGACGCTGAGCTACACCCTCGTGGCCGAGTTCGACGCCGATGTCGAGCGGGTCTGGCAGATCTGGGAAGACCCACGGCAGCTTGAACGCTGGTGGGGTCCGCCCACCTGGCCGGCCACGTTCAGCAAGCACGAGTTCACCCCGGGTGGCGAGGCCAGTTACTACATGACCGGCCCCGAAGGCGAGAAGGCCGGCGGCTGGTGGCGGATCACCAGCATCGAGGCCCCGTACCGCCTCGAGTTTGACGACGGGTTCGCGGACGACAACGGCGCTCCGGACGCGGAGATGGGCACTATGCATGCGACCGTCACGCTGGAGGACATCGGCGGCCGCACCCGGATGTCCGTCCTGTCTAAATTCGAGTCCGAGGAACAGATGGGCAGGATGATCGACATGGGCATGGAGGAGGGCATGCAGGAGGCGGCAGGCCAGATCGACGCCCTCCTTGCCGAACACTCCCGCGCCTGAGCGGGCTTTGGCCACCCCCAGCGCCGGCTACACCCTGGCAATCCGTTCGATGTCCTCCAGGAAGTCCTTGACCACCGGTTCGGTGACGGTGGCGCGGGTCCCCTCGATGGCCTGCAAGTAGGCGTGGGTCGTCAGGACCTGTTCCTCCGGCACCGGCTGCGGTGCCTGCACCGCACGTTCGAGGGCCTGCTGGGAAGCCTTCCTCGCCGCAAACTCGATATCCGCCGGCGAGAACCGCTCGCTGGCCAGGGCCAGGGCCTCCAGGTCGATCTGCGGGGACACGGCCGGCGGAATGTAGCGGTTCCAGATTGCTCTGCGGGCGTCCAGGTCCGGCGGGCCGATGGGAATGACATAGTCGAAGCGGCCGTGGCGGAGGAAGGCCTTATCCAGCGAACGGATGAAGTTCGTGGCGCAGATCAGCAGGCGGCCTTCCTTTTCCCGGAACGCCGGGATGATCTTCAGGAGTTCGTTGGTGACCCCCTGGAGGGCAGACGATGCCTCCCCTGTGCGGGCGGCGGCTATTTCTTCGACCTCATCGATGAACACAACGGCATGTTCGAGGCGGCTGATCTCGAGGAATATCTGCCGCAGGGCACCGGCGAGACCCTGGGGGTCGGAGGCGAGCCGGGACGGGAAGACTTCGACAAAAGGCCAGTCGAGCCGGGAGGCAACCGCCTTGGCGAAGGTGGTTTTGCCCGTGCCGGGAGGCCCGAACAGGACCACGGAGCGCGGCGGGGTCACGCCCAGGGACTTGGCGAGCTCGGTGCGTGCCAGCGGCAGGATCAGCCGCTGTTCGATCAGCGCTTTTTCGCGCTGCATTCCGGCCAGCGCTTCCCAGAGGCCGTGGGGGAGGAGGCGGCCACCCAGCTGGCTCAGCGGCTCCCGCTCGCGGGGCTGCAACGGGATGGTTCTCTCAAAGTAGTGGAGGTCTTCCTCCACCCTGTACTCGCTGTTGCGGAAGGCGCGGACCCTGGTTTCCGACGCTGGCAGGAGCGCCGAGATCCGCCGGATGCCCTGGCTGGTGAGCCTGTCTTCCATCCCGGCCAGGAGTGCGCTCCCGAGCCCCTGGTCGCGCCACTCGCGGTCCTGTGCGAGCAGGACCATCCAGGCCCGGCCATCGTAGATTCTGCACGCTGCCGCCCCGACGACCCGTCCTTCCCTCGCGGCGACGACCGCCACTCCGTTGGAGCACGCATCGATGATCTCCGCGAGGCTGTAGACGGGGTGGGCACCCGGTGTCCTGGAGTCCTGCCAGACGCTGATGAGCTGGTCGAGATCATCCGAGTGAAAGTCGCGGACGCTCCAAGGCTGGATGACGGGCCTTCCGGCGGCTGTCACGACCGTGTCCGCGGCAGTGGTGGCCGTCATCTCAATCCGTTTCTGGGCAAGCGCAGAAGAAGCATTCCTCCCCGGTACTGCAGTCAAAGTTCTCTCCCGGGAGGATCGGATCGGCTTCGCGCCGCTGCTGTACGTCAGTGGTTTGGGGGGAAATCAGAGCCGTCATTGGATCCGTCGCCTTCTTGTCGGGGTGGCTGCGCGCCGAAGCGTGGGCAGGCGTCACGTCGTTGTGAGCCCTGTCCAGTATGAAAGGAAAATTACATCAGGAAAAGCGATCAGATCTGAACGTTAAAGATTGGAAAAGCCAATGGCTCAAGGCCTGGCCCTGGGTTGTCCTGGTCGCCGGCGAAGCGAAAGGACGACGGCCGGAAAGCATCCCGCCGTCGTCCTTCGCATTCCACCCCGGGTGTTGCCTAGTGTTGCCTAGCGCGTAACGTCCTCGAAGGTCGGGGTGCTGCGGTTCAGGCTGACCGTAAAGGTGTTGGGGCCGCTGCAGGTCACTGCAATGCTGTGCTTGGGGGCGTTCGCCCGGGCGGACAGGTCCTGCACGACCGTATCCAGTGTGTGGTCGATGGCCGACCGGTCCCAGATCTTCAGGGTGACGGAGTCAGTGGTTTCGAACGTCATTATTCGGTGCCTCATTCGTGTATTCGGTCATGGGCCTTGCGTCGGTGCGAAGCCCGGAACGGGTCAATCCGTGAACGATCGGAGACCTCTGTGAAGCTCGGGTGAGCTCACTGGCGAGGCCTCTTTGCGTCCACCAGGTTGGGTACAGCTGTGGTTCTCAGCCACTGAATCTCTACGCGTCAGCATGAACGTCAGGGCCTCGCCGGACGGGAAATCGTGTTCCCGGCCGTCCTTTCCATGATGCCCGGCGGGGCGCCAGCGTCTCAAGCTGATTTGCGATCATTGCGCGTGAGACTGCTCACACGCCAGCTTTCGCACCGCCCCCCTGGCGCGATGGTGGCCGCCGTGCAGGCCTTCGGGTTACCCGACCAGACGCCGCCACAGGTTTGATTCTTCACTGGGGTCTTCGCCCCGCTGCAGCAGGGCGCGGCGCAGCAGGAGGCGCCCCGTTGTCCGTAGATGCTGCTCCATGGCAGAGGACGCGGCCTTCGGGTCGGATGCTTCAAAGGCCTGGACGATGGGGAGGTGGTCGATCAGCACTTCCTCCAGCGACCGGTCCACGCCGACGGTGGAGGCGTCCACCAGCCGGACGGCATCCCGTAGGTTGTTGACGATGCTCTTGGTCCTGCTGTTGCCCTCGGCGTCCATCAGCGCGGTGTGCAGTTTCTGGTCGTGCCATTCAAACAGCGACACATCGTTGGCGGCGGCGGCCTTTTCCATCGCGGCGTACTCCGCCTGCACCGCCGTCCGGTCGTTGCCGTCGGCCTGACGCGTGGCGCGCCCGACGGCGGGCACCTCCAGTGCCAGCCGGATGGAGAAGATTTCGGCAATGTCGTGTGGGGTGGGCAGGACCACGCGGAAACCGCGGTTCCGCTCAAACCTGATCATCCCCGTTTCGCCCAGGCGCAGCAGGGCCTCGCGCACGGGGCTCCGGGAGATGCCCAGCTCCTCGGCCAGCCGGTACACGGAATAGAGCTCCCCGGGCAGCAGCGCGCCCGAACGCACGCCCTGCCGCACGGCTTCGATGGTTCGTTCCGTGAGCGAATCGGGTCTGGAGTCCAGCGGTGAGAGGGCCGGTAACGGTGGTGCCACGGAAAAAGTCTATAGGAGAGGCGTGGCCTAACATGTAGCATGTTACTCATGACCGCTCTTCCGTTCCCCGCCTCATTGGCTGGTGACCTCCGTCGTCGTGGCGTCAAGGACGTTCGTGACGACGAGACCACCCGCTCCGCATACTCAAGCGATGCCTCCTTGTACCGCGTCAGGCCTGCCATGGTGGTCTTCCCGCGGGGCGCGGAGGACGTTCTCACAACACTGGAAATGTGCAGGGAGCGGGGGATGCCGGTAACTTCCCGCGGTGCCGGCACATCGGTGGCCGGAAACGCCGTCGGCTCCGGTGTGGTGTTGGAATTCAGCCGCCACATGAATAACGTGCTGAGCCTGGACCCCCAAACGAGGACTGCCGTCGTGCAGCCGGGTGCAGTTCATGCCGTCCTGCAGAGAAGGGCATTGGCGGAGGGGCTGCGCTTTGGTCCTGATCCTTCCACGCACAGCCGGTGCACCATCGGCGGGATGATCGGCAACAACGCTTGCGGATCCAGGACGCTGGCCTACGGCCGCACGGTGGACAACGTCGAGCACCTGGACGTGGTGACGGGCTCGGGACAGCGCCTGCTGCTGGGACCGGACGGGACGCCCGCCGTTCCGGAAACCGAGGCGCTGCGCACGCTGGTGCAGGGCGGGCTGGGCACCATCAGAACCGAACTGGGTCGGTTCGGTCGCCAGGTGTCCGGTTATGCACTGGAACATCTGCTCCCGGAGCGTCAGTTTGACCTGCGCCGGGCCCTTGTTGGAAGTGAGGGGACCCTCGCGGTGATCCTGGAAGCAGGCGTAAGGCTCGTCGCCGACCCCGCATACCGCACCATGGTGGTCCTGGGCTTCGCGGATATCGGGTCCGCGGGTGACGCTGTGATGGACGTCATGCCGTTCAGGCCCACCGCCTGCGAGGGCCTGGACTCCCGGATTGTCGACGTCGTCCGCGCCCAGAAAGGACCGGGGGCTGTGCCCGAGCTGCCCGCGGGGGCTGCCTGGCTTTTCGTCGAGGTTGCCGGGGATGACCCAGTGGAGGTCCTCGACCGGGCGCACCGGCTTTGCGCCGCCTCCGCCGTGTCCGCCCGCCTTGTGGCCGACCCCGCCGAGGCGTCAGCGCTGTGGAAAATCCGCGAAGACGGCGCCGGCCTTGCCGGCAGGTCGCCGGCAGGCCTGCCTGCCCATTCGGGATGGGAGGACTCCGCTGTGCCGCCGGAGAAACTCGGCGACTACCTGAGGGACTTCGACAACCTGCTGCTCGAGCACAGGCTTGTTGGTTTCCCCTACGGCCATTTCGGAGACGGCTGCGTCCATGTCCGCCTCGACGTCCCGTTCGGCCGCAGCGACGGCACGGCTGTGTTCCGGACGTTCATGACCGAGGCCGCCGAACTGGTCGCCCGCTACGGCGGATCGCTCTCTGGCGAGCACGGTGACGGGCGTGCCAGAAGCGAGCTGCTTCCCTACATGTATTCGCCCTCGGCCATCGAACTCTTCGGCAAGGTCAAAGCGATCCTCGATCCCGACGGGCTGTTGAATCCCGGCATCATCGTGGAGCCGCGGCCGTTGGACGCGGACGTGCGGGTGGCCCAGGCGAGGCCGCTGCGCCAGGGCCTGGGATTCGGTTACCTGCACGATGGAGGCGACTTTAGCGAGGCCGTGCACCGGTGCACCGGCGTCGGCAAATGCCGGGCTGACAATGAGGACGGAAAGGTGATGTGCCCGTCGTTCCTGGCCACGCGCGAGGAGAAGGACTCCACCCGCGGCCGTGCCAGGGTCCTGCAGGAGATGATCAACCGTGGCGGGCAGGGATGGCGTTCCCCCGAGGTCCACGAAGCCCTGGACCTGTGTCTTTCATGCAAGGGCTGCGCGTCAGACTGCCCCACGGGTGTGGACATGGCCGCATACAAAGCGGAGACGCTGCACCAGAGTTACCGGGGCCGCCTCCGGCCCGCCTCACACTACTCCCTGGGCTGGCTGCCCCGCTGGGCCCGCCTGGCCTCGCGATTCCCCCGGCTGGTCAACGCGGCGACGAAACTGCCGGGGCTGGGACCGCTTGGCCTCCGCCTGGCCGGAGTAGATTCCCGCCGCAGCATTCCCAGTTTTGCCGTCCAGACGTTCCACTCATGGTTTGACCGGCGGCGGACGGGGCTGCCAGGCAGCGGCGCAGCGGGGCGTCCTCCCGGCACCGCCTCCCAAGGCCCGGTCTTGCTCTGGGCGGATTCCTTCACAAATTACTTCACGCCGGAAGTGGGACGGTCCGCCGTCCGCGTATTGGAAAGCGCAGGATTCGACGTCCAAATCCCCAGCGCTCCGCTGTGCTGTGGCCTGACGTGGATCTCCACCGGACAGCTCGACAGCGCCCGGAGGATCCTCGGCAACACCGTCAGCGAACTGCAAAAGTTCGCCGCCTCAGGCATTCCGATCGTGGGGCTGGAGCCGTCCTGCACAGGAGTGCTCCGGTCGGATGCCGCAGAGCTGCTCGGCGCAGACGTAGCGCGCCCCGTCGCGGAGGCAACCCATACACTCGCCGAACTGCTGGCCAAGGTTCCCGGCTGGACGCCTCCTTCATTGGCAGGAAAGGCCGTAGTGGCACAGCCCCACTGCCATCATCACGCCGTCATGGGCTGGAGCCCCGACGCGCAGTTGCTGGAACAGGCCGGCGCGGATGTGCAGCAGCTTGGCGGATGCTGTGGCCTCGCCGGAAACTTCGGCGTGGAACAGGGCCATTACGAGGTGTCCGTGGCAGTCGCCGAACAGCAGCTTCTTCCCGCTGTGCGGTCGGCAGACCCCAAGACGGTCATCCTGGCGGACGGGTACTCTTGCCGGACGCAGCTGTCTGACCTTGCCGAGAGGCGGGGAATCCACCTGGCGCAGCTGCTCGATGCCGCCGCCCAGCCAACCCCATCAGTAGAAACGTTCGAGGAGTAGACCCATGCGAGCCGCCTTTATGCCGGAACCCGGAAAGATAGCTGTCGGTGACTTTCCCGTGCCGGTTGCGCAGAACGACGGCGAGGTCGTCGTTCGGATGGAACTGGCCTCGATTTGCGGCTCAGACGTCCACAACATCTTTGACGGCTTCCAGAATCCGGCCGCGCTCGGGAAGCCGGGCTATCCCGGGCATGAAGGAATCGGCCTGGTCGCGGCAAGCCGTTCCCCGCACTTCCGGCCCGGCGACCGGGTCCTGACCGTTCCCCGGGGCGCGGAGGGCGCATGCTTCGCAGAACTGCAGCTGATCCGGGACACCTACCTCGTCCCGGTACCGGACGGGGCAGATCCAGCACGCGCCCTCATGGCCCAGCAGTACGGCACCACCCTCTACGCGATGCGGACATTCTGGCCGGAGGGGGAGGAACGGGCCAAGGACACGTGCGCGATCATTGGTGCGGGGTCCGCCGGGCTATTCTTCGTTCAGCTCGCGAAGCAGATGGGCTTCCGGCAGATCATCGTGTCCGACCTGAATGCGGAACGCCTTGCTGTTGCCGGCAGGCTCGGTGCTGACGCCACGGTCCACGCACCGGGGGAGTCCATTGTCGACGCGGTGGCGGAAATGACGGGTGGCGGCGGGGCAGACCTTGTCATCGAAGCGGCCGGGTACGACCAGTGCCGGGCGGATGCCATCGAGGCCGTCCGCACACTGGGTATCGTCGGCTATTTCGGGTTTCCGGAACATCTTGGCGATGCCAAGTTTCCGCAGTACGCCGCGTTTCGCAAGGTCGCCCGGATCCAGTGGGCGGGAGCAACGCAGTCTGAACCCGGACTGCGCTCCTTTCGGGACGCAGTCCGGGACATCCACGAGGGACGAATCGAGGTCGACTACTGCCTCGGCGAGCGTTACGACCTCGAAGATCTCCCCCGCGCCGTGCACGTCGCGCGCGAGCAGGGGCATGGGAAAGTGAAAATCCTGGTCGGTCTCGCCGGCCGCTAGCGTGTGCCCAAGGCGGAGCCAGCCCCAGCTCTTCTGCGCCACGAAGGGCGGTCCGTTCCAGGTGGGCTCCGGGTGTCCGGATTCTTCAGAATATGCTTCGTTGGCGGCGGCGACGGCGTGGAACGGAAGGCGAGGCTGCTCGAACACGCGCGAGCCTGAGCAGCGCTGTTTCAATTCCGCCAACGGACCGGCCCCCAGCCCTTCCCCTGTGTGACGGCCGCTCCTAAGCTGTGCGTGTGGGGATGTCGCTGCTTTTTGGCGTGGTGGCTTCGAGCGCCCTGATCGTGGGCGCTCTTATTGGTGTCCGTTTCGAACTGCCGAAGCGGCTCCTCGCGATCCTGCTCTCCTTCGCCGCCGGGGCGCTGATCACCGCGCTGAGTTTCGAACTTTTCGAGGATGCGTACCAGCGCGGCGGGATTGTCCGGGCCGCGCTGGGACTGCTGGTCGGTGCCGTCGTGTTCACTGCCCTGAGCGCGCTGCTTGACCGCTGGGCGCAGCCGGGATCCCAGGACATACCTGCCGACGAGTTCCGGGGAAGTGCCAAGCTGGACACCAACGCTGCCGCCGCTGAGAAGGCGCCGGGCGCCGTGTCCACGCGTGGCGCGGCAGGGATGGCGCTGCTGGCCGCCGTGACGCTCGATGGAGTTCCGGAGAACATCGCACTGGGCGTTTCGCTGGGGGAGGGGACCGGCGGGCTGGCGCTGCTTGCCGCTATCTTCGTCTCCAATTTGCCGGAGGCGCTGGTGGGTGCATCGTCCATGCGCAGCCAGGGCCGGTCGGGCGGAGCGATCATGGGGCTCTGGACCGTCTGCGCCGTGCTGCTCGTGGCTGCCGTGGTGCTGGGGGCAGGACCCCTGTCCGGCAGCGATCCGGAGACCATTTCGCTGCCGCTGGCGTTCGCCGCAGGAGCCGTGATTGCCTCGCTCGCGGACACCCTGATGCCCGAAGCCTACGAGCATGGCGGCCCGGCCGTGGCCCTCAGTACGGCCGCCGGCTTTGTGCTTTCGTTCGTGCTCTCCCTCGCCTGATCCGGGATCCGCAGCCTAGGCGTGGTTTGAGGTCCAGCCCTGCCTGCTCAGCCGCTCGAAACCGTCGAGGAGGAGGTCGAGGGCGAACTCGAACTCGAACTGGTCGTCGCAGCCCGTCCCGACCACGGAACCCTCGTCGTGTGCCGTGGTCGTGGCGATCGCCGCAATGTTCGGAAACTGCTCCGCCATCTGGCGGAACATAGCGGCCTGCGCTTCCGCAGGTACAACGGCTTCGACGGTCCCGCCGTCAGGAGAGTCGAACAGCTCCTGCGTGAATCCCCACATGCGGCTGCCGAGGGCGTGCATCACATGGTGGGTGAGATCGGCCGAGAAGCCTCCCGCCAGGAACATTCCGGCGAACGAATCCATATATCCGAGCACGGTCGGCGTCTTGTTGGTCCGGGATTCGAGGACCGGGCGGGCCCAGGGGTGCCGCAGCAGCGCCTGCCGCGCTGAAAGCACCCTCAGCCGGACCGTGTTCTTCCAGTCTGCCCCGCCGGCTGGAGGATCAATCTCGCCGATCATGGCTTCGACCATCCCGTCGAGTAGCTCCTCCTTGTTTGCGACATGCTTGTAGAGCGCCATCGGCACCACGCCGAGCTCTTGGGCGAGCCGCCTCATGCTCAGCGACTCGATGCCGGCGTCATCCGCTAGCGCGACGGCCGCAGCCAGGACACGGCCCCTGTTCAGGGACGCGCGCCGAGTCTCCTCACGTTGCTGAGTCATGGTCAAACCCTCCCGGTGGTCAGTTCCCCTTGACAAGTGTACGGCGTACACCTAACTTCGAGGCATCTGAGGTGTACGCCGTACACCAGCAACCGAAGGACTCGCCATGCCAGCGGTAACTGCCAGTTCCCCCCGTTCTGTCCGGCGCCCCCGTGCCCAGTGGCCCGTCCCCGTGGCCCTGATCCTTGTCAGCCTCATCCCGGTGATCTTCGGGACCCTGCGTCTTGCACAGTTGACGGGAGGCGCCGAGGTCACCCCGGAAAATGCGCGGTTCTTCGATTCGCCGCTGCCTTTGCTGGTCCACATCCCCGCGGTCATCGTGTTCAGCCTGCTCGGGGCGTTCCAGTTCGTTCCGTCGCTCCGCCGGGGGAGTCGCGGCAAGGTTGCTTGGCATCGGCTCGCTGGCCGCGTACTGGTTCCGGCAGGACTGCTCGCCGCGCTGTCAGGCCTCTGGATGGCGGTTTTCTATGACCTTCCGGAAGGGGACGGCGACGTTCTCCTTATCCTCCGGCTGGTCTTCGGTTCGGCCATGGTGATGAGTATCGTTTTGGGGATGCTCGCCGTGCTGTGCCGTGACTTTGTCCGGCACGGTGCGTGGATGGCCCGCGGCTACGCCATCGGAATCGGTGCGGGAACCCAGGCTCTGGTGTCCATCCCGTGGATTCTTCTGGTCGGCCAGCCTGACGAACTGACCCGGGCCGTGCTTATGGGGTCGGCCTGGGTGATCAACCTTGCAGTGGCTGAGAGTTTCATCCGTCGGCGCCTCAAGAGGCCTGCTTGAGTCTGCGCTGCAAGGTGACCTAAGAGGACGGCGGCGGGAGGTCCCGCCGTCGTCCTCTGACAGGCGCGTGAGCATCTGGATACAAAGCCGAAACGTTCAGACGCTGTCACGAAACATGACCTCGCTACGCTAATTCCTACATTGATAAATGCAAGTCGCTGGATGCATCGAAAGGAAAAAGCCATGCTTTGGAATACTTTGAGTCAGTCTTTCAGTTCCCAGCAGAATGATGGAAACTCCCAATTCGGCGGTGCCGATTTCACCGCTGATTTCCCGCAGGGTCAGTTGACGTCCGCTGCTTGGGAAGGCTGGTGGCACAGCACAGCCCAGGCCTGACGCACCAATGCCCGCAAGGGATAAAGCCGTCCCCGGCAGGGATGAAGCTCGTATGAAATCAGTGCGGCAGTAATCTCGTGGGCCCGTGAGATCTCATCCGGAATTCGTGCGCGGATTTCCTGATGCGGCGGCCCAGCCTTTGCAGCGGCCTGATCGCTGCCACCGAAAAAAGGAGGCCCACGAGACGCGCTATTCCGGCCAGCAGCAACAGGATTGTGAAGATCGCAATGGCTGGCAGGAACAGGATGATTACGGTAATTATTGTGACAAAGTAGGCGAGCGCAAAACCAACGATCGACGCCTGATCCATCTGGAATCCCATCAATAGCCACGTTCGTGGCTGGGCGGTGCCGCAGACTCCCTCCGCGGCCCTGGGTAGTGCGGTCCCCGACCGTCTGCACGGCCGGGGACCACTTTGCGGGAGGGTCCGCGCGCTGCTGCTGCAAAATGCGCTACAAGGCGCTGTGGCGTCACAAAAAGCTAACCGCCCCTGGAGGCAGCGTTAGCGTGTTCCGGCATCCCGTCCCGGTCCATTAAGGCGTGGATCTGTCGTCGATGATTCTCCTTTGTCTGGAACAATCGTGTGAAGCTTTGCGTGGCCCCTGATCATCAACATCACACACCTCCTGTGATCGCCATTGATCCGATGCAGTCCGCTGATACAAGTTTTTATAGCACCGCTGCGGGCGGCCGACAAGGGTGCAAGCCGGGCCGTCAGCGTGGCCTCAGCCCTCAAACGTGCCAGGGCGTCAGCGGGCCGGTCTGCGGCCCGGCACGTCGCGCTCCGGGTATTATTTGGGTATTTTCAGGAGCCCAGTAGGCTGGGCGAAATACGGCCGGAGTCCGGAAGGCGGAGATGACTAGAGTGAACAAGGCTGCGAAGAGGATGGACGCCCGGGAGGCTTTGAGTCGTGCGGAGCGGCAACTCCGGGCGGGCGGGCGGGCTGCGAGGACCGCGTGGCTGGTCCTCGGCATTTTGGCCGCCGCTGTGACGGCATCGGTGATTGTGTGGCAGATCCTGGACCGCAGCGAAGAACCCGACGTGGCGTCGGACGAGGAAGCCAAGACGGAACACATGTAGGGCCTCGCCGACCTGCCTCGTCACAGCTCGGGAACACACGGGCCGCGGCCCAGCAGGGCAAGTCCTTCGCGGTCCCCGTCGGCGAATCCCGTGACGTCGGTTCCCTCCGGATGCATCAGCTGGGTCGGATCATCCACGTGGTCGAGACCCAAAACGTGCCCCAGTTCGTGCATGATGACGGCGCGGGCATAGGCGGAACCGTCAGGCCACCGGAGCATCTCGGCAACATCAGGCGCATCGAGCTCCACCTGTCCGGCAACCAGCACGTAGGGGCGTCCAGGGGTGTAGGCATATCCACTGCCTCCTAGCCCGTCCACGTCACCGGCCAGATCCGGGCTCTCCTGCGGCGTGGACCAGGCGATCAGCACGGGTGCCCATCGCTTGCCGTACAGGTCCGGCTGGTACGCCTGCCGTTCCGGGCTGGGAGCCTCAGTGGTGGTGCCGTCGTACACGAACTGCAGGCCTGTCGCCGCTGACACCTCGGCGACGGCCTGGCGGATCAGTGCATTCGACCCCGGTGGTGCATTGTCGGGCCGGACCACGTAGTGGACGGGGCGGCAGGGATCGTAGGCAGCGTACGGCTGGCCTGCGTCCGGAGACTCCTGCAGCTTGTAGGCACTCGAACCGGTGAAGGCCGGGGGCAGCCCGAGAGGAGTGGCCGCGGCTTCAACGCCCGGAGGTGGCAGCGGAGCTCCGGGGAGATAGGGGAGCACGGCCGGCAGCACGTAGCGGTCAAACAACGCAGGGGTGAAGTACAAGCCCGCAAGCAGGACCAGGCTCAGCGCAATAGCCAGATACCGGCGCCAGGGGCGGATCGCTCCATAGCGGTAGCTCGGCCGGCCGGCATATAGGTTTTGCCCAGGCGTGCTGCCCGAACGCCAGGGCCCGGGATCCGCCCGGGTTCCAAACGCTTCATCGATGGCCCACTGCGGAACGCGGCCGCTGGCCGAATGCCGTGCGGCCTCCGTCCTCCCGTCGATCGTAACGACTGTGCGATCTGAGGACGGACCGGCGTACTGGTCAGGATTTGGACGCTGCATCCGTTCCTACTTACCGCCGGCCCGCAGGCACAGCCGGAACCCCTGGCTATCAAGCATTTTTCCCCCCATGGAAAGTGGTCAGCGCCCAGCGCGATGAGTCACTCTAACAACGGCTTCTCAGGGAATCCGCAGGGGAACCGCAGGTTTGCCATAGTTCCGCAGGGGTGCAGGGATTCCGAGGCAAGAGGACGACGGCGGGAGGCCCCGGCGTCGTCCGCGGGACCTACGTGGGCAGGTAGCCGCCCGGCTGAATAATCACGTACCGGCTACGGGTTACGGGGTTGGCCGGCAACCCTACTGTGTAATGCATGAGGTGGTCGGGCGTCTGCAGGAACACCAGGATGGGCCTGCGCGCGCTGGACTGGGCGACCGCCACCGACACTGCCGGAGGGATCGATCCGACCATGAATAATCCGAGGGCCAAGGTTCCAGCCACCCTTGATGCCAACGCCGACGCCGACACGAATGTGCTCGCCCCCATCGGACCCTCGGCGCCCCCCGCTGGCGTTCCGGACGGAAAAAGCAAGAAGATGGCCGGCGACGTGCCGGGCGCCGCTCCGGTCCGGGGGGCCATCGGAAACTGGCCTGACCCCATGTAGGCGGCAGGGACCGGCCGGCGGTGTGCCGTCCGCCCGCCAGGCCGTTGAAAGGCGCGCGGCGCGTCGGAATACTGGAAGCCAGGGCAAGAAACTCCGGGCCGAAGGCGGTGGTGAACGATGGCCGACGGGGCAGGCGGCGACTTCAGGCGAAGGATGGAACGGCTGGCTGAGCTGCGTACCGTTCGCGGTGCCGGAATCACAGGCCAGGAAGAAGCCGAGCTGAAGGCCGCCGAGGAGGAGGAACGGCAAAAACGCAAGAAGGTTTCGGACGCCGCCAGGGTCGAATACCTGATCCGGGACGCTATGGCCCAGGGAAAGTTCGACAACCTGAAGTACGCCGGTAAACCGATTCCAGGCCTGGGCGAGGGCTACGATCCGGACTGGTGGGTCAAGGGCCTGATCGAGCGTGAGCACATCACAGGGGTTGGCCCGAAGGCAATTCTCCTCAGGACCGAGGATGCGGAGCTGGACGCACGGCTGGATTCCCAGTACTCGGAGAAACAAGTGCGCGACATCGTTGACGACTTCAACGCGCGCGTCATTGATGCACGGCGCCAGCTCCAGGGCGGTCCGCCGGTCATCACCAAAACCCGTGATCCCGACGTCGAAGTGCAGCGCTGGCAGGAGCGGCGGCGCGCTGCAGCTCCAGCCGCACCGCCGGAGCCGGAACCCCGGCGGCCGTGGTGGCGGCGTCTCTGGACCGGATCCTCCTAGGCCCGGCCGGTGGTGAGCCAGTCCGGCTCGAAGTCAGGGTGGTCCGAGTAGGGCAGCGCGAGGGCGTTCAGGGAAAGAGTGGTCCATTCCAGCGCCTCCGGAATCCATTGTGTGTCTTCCCGGTAGGGGTTGGTGAGCAGCGTTGCCAGTGCCGTCTGCCGGGCTGCCTCGACTATGCCGATGATCCTGCGCTTCGCCGCGCACTCCATCAGCAGGCGTTGTTCGTACCACTGCCCCGATTTCGAAAGCGTCTTGTCACTGAGCAGCTTCCGGGCCGCGTCCTCATCCTCGGTGATGCGCGCGGACAGGAATTCGACAATGTCCACAATCCGAGCGTAATTGGCTGAAGTTGAACCCGATAGGCCGACGCCTCAGGTTAATCACTGATTGGGGGATTACAACCGGGCTCGCACGGGCTACGGTTTCACTGGGGGACAATTCCTTCCGCCTGCGAGCAAAGGAGTTCCAATGGGTGGCGTGTGGCTTCGCACGATCAGCCACAGTTTGGTCCGGGCCGACCAAATTACAGAGATCGCGTCCGCCCGCGGGTCCGTCCACGAGGAATCGGGCTATTCGTTGAAAGTGGTTGTCGATGGAAAGGGCCACGTCCTCATCGACAACAGCGACCTCCCGGGTACCTTGGCCCAACGACTCGACCACGCCCAGCAAATGCAGGATGCGCTGTTGACGGCAATAGATGCGGCCAGCGCCATCGGCCCCGCGATGGTCATCAGCCATGAACCGGATACCGAGCGCTGGACGCTTTCGGCAGCCGCTGACCTGGCAGGCGAACCCGCGTCCTAGCCTAGGCCACTCCCAAGGCCTCTCCTGCCCTGAGGTGGCTGGCGAAGGTTCCGGCCAGCTCTCTCAGCCCGGCTTCAGCTACACGCCGGGCACCGTCGGCGTCGTCGTTTGTCGCGGTTGGTGCCAAACGCACGTGGGTATTGTCCGTAATGCCCACGAAGTTCAGCCAGTCTGTGAAGAACGTGCTGCTGAAATCGGAACCGAACGCAGGGGGCAGCCCCGGGGCATACACGCCGCTGGTGTGAATGGCCACGGCCTTTTTCTCCTCGAGGAGGCCAAGGTAGCCGTCCGCAGGGTCGAAGGCGAAACTCCATCCTGGCTGCGTGACGATGTCGATCCACTGCTTGAGCGCGTATGGCACGCCGGCGTTCCACATGGGGATGTTGAACACGTAGGCATCCGCGGTGGCAAACTGTTCGAACACGGCACGTGCGTCTTCCCATGCCTGGACTTGCTCGGGCGTCTGGTCAGCACCGGAGAAAACAGCCATCTTGGCAGCGGCAGCGGGCTGGCCGAAGTTAGGAAGGGCGCCGGGGTCGAACAGGTTGAGCGTTTCAACGTCAAAGCCCTCGTCGGCGGAGTCCTGGACGGCGGCGATGAAGTGGCGGGCCAGCCGCAGTGAATCGCTGCGGGACCCCCGCGGGGAGGCGTTGATGTGGAGGATGGTGGCCATAGGTTGTCCTTCTCGGCTTGGTGGTTTTCTGCCGCTTCCCATCCTTCGTGGAGCCTGCGGGGCACGGAAGAACGCACTTGGATCTGCCTAAGGAACCCCGGAGTGCCTGCAAGCTTTTGATGCGGCAGCAGGCTGCCGCATCAAAACTTGTTACGGGACGTAAGGACTCAGCCGCGAAGAGTGACTAAGCTGGTGCCGCGAACGCAGGAGCAGCACAGGAGGGTGGGGGCCATGACTCTTACAGCGGACCAGAAGCGCCGCAGGGCGCAGCAGGATTACAACGGCGGACTCGGGCTGTGCCCGGCGCGGCAGCTCCTGGAAACGATCAGCAGCAAGTGGGTCACCCTGGTGATGCTTGCCCTGGCCGACGGGTCACTGCGGCACAGTGAGCTGCGCCGCCATGTTGCCGGGGCCAGCCAGAAAATGCTGACATCCACGCTGCGTTCACTGGAACGCGACGGCCTGGTGTCCCGCACCGTGACATCGTCAGTTCCTGTCCGCACCGACTATCAGTTGACTCCCGTCGGGCGCTCACTGCTCGACGTGGTGTACAGGCTGAAGGGTTGGGCCGAGGACAACATGGACGATGTGGCCCACGCGCGCATGGCGTATGACCGCGGCAGGCTCACACGCGTGGAATGACTTCCCGGGGGCGTTAGGGTGTGAGGGGCGTCAGGGTGTGAGGCCGCTGGCGTCCTCCGGGCCCACGAAATGGCAGGAACCGTGATGTCGTTCAGGCAGGATGCAGGTGCGGCCGGTGGCGAGATGGACGTTGCCGCAACGGCCGGACCGCGCCACGTCCTCGCGGACGTGAACGCTTCGCAGGTCAGGCCGTTCGTCGGCGCGCACCGATTCGCGGACGGTTTCAGACGTGTCGTGCTCGTGACTGTTCATGCCTCGTGACTCCTCGTCGAGTGGCTGCCCCCAGTAGCAAGGCCAGTCAGTTGGACCCTGAGACTCAATTCTCGTCCCCGCGGATTAACGGTGGGTTACGGCCATGTTAGATCCACAGCGGCCGGCTGTCAGCCCCGTCAAATACTTCTTCAGGAAGGTCCGGACGCCTTTTGCAGGGGCTCGTCCGGTGAATCAGCGCCCTCTGCCGGGTCCTGCGAGTGCATGCGGAGATCAGTAGGATCGGCGGTATCATCCCCTTCGGCAGGAGCCTCGCTGTGGATCCGCTGCATTCCTTCCAGGTTCTCACTCATGACTGGCGCTCCTTCTGCTGCCGTTGTGTGCCGCGAACATCACCTGTGTTCATCTAGCTCCTGCCGGCCGCGGCCTGTCAAGGACCCCCACAACGCTCTGGCCGGGACGATTGTGGTGTGCTGAACTGTGTGGCATGGCAACTCACAAGATCGGATACTTCGTTGGCAGCCTGGCCACCGGATCAATCAACCGCACGCTGTCCAAAGCACTCATCAAGCTCGCGCCGGAGGACCTTGAGTTCACGGAGATCCCCATCAGGGATCTGCCGTTGTACAGCTACGACTACGACGCCGACTTCCCGCCGGCGGGGCGGGCCCTGAAAGACGCCATCGAGGCCTCCGACGGGATCCTCTTCGTGTCTCCCGAATACAACCGTTCCATCCCGGGAGCGCTGAAGAACGCCATCGATTGGGGCTCACGGCCCTGGGGCACCAACTCGTTCGCCCGCAAGCCCACCGGCATCATCGGGGCGTCGCCGGGCAGCATCGGCACCGCAGTGATGCAGTCCTCCATGCGGGCCGTGCTGTCCTTCCTCGACGCACCGCAGCTCAACGCCCCGGAGGCCTACGTTAAGTTCAAGCCGGACGTTTTCGGGGCCGACGGCGAGATCACGGACGAGTCCACCGCCGCATTCCTCCGCCATTACATGGAGGAGTACTGCGCGTTCGTCCAACGGGTCCTGGCCGCCAACGCACCCGGCCACATCGGCGACCCGGTGCCCGACGCCCAAAAGCTGTCCCGCTAAGCCGGGCTGGCGTCTGCGGCGCGGCAGCCGCCCAGGGCCCTGTATTTCTCCAGCCGGCGGGGCAGCAGGTCGCTGGTCCTGGCGGACGCAAGGGTCGCCAGCTCGTACTCAATGGCGTGCCCCAGGCGCTGGCAGAATGCCTTGCCCTCGAACGCGGCGTCGGGGCGTTCGTCCACGATGTGCTCCACCATGCCGTGGGTGTACAGCGATGCCACGTTGACGCCCTGCGCCTCGGACATGGCCGGGGCAAAGTCGGTGCTGCGGTGCACGATGGCGCTGGCGCCTTCGGGCGGCAGCGGCGAGAGCCAGGCGTGCTGCGCCGCGATGGTCCGGTCGGCCGGCAGCAGGGCCAGCGCCCCGCCGCCTGCTCCCTGGCCGAGCAGCACGGACACTGTGGGGGAGTTGAGGCCGATCAGGTCGTGCAGGGAACGGGCGATTTCGCCGGCCAGGCCGCCTTCCTCGGCTTCCTTGGAGAGGGCTGCGCCGCCGGTGTCGATGACGGTCAGCAGCGGCAGGCCGAGCTCTTCGGCGAGGCGCATGCCGCGGCGGGCTTCCCGGAGGGAGGCCGGTCCCATGGCAGTCTGCTGTGAGGGCCGCGGCCTGGTGTGGCCAATGACGACGCAGGACTTCTGGCCGAAGCGGGCGAGTGCCAGCAGCAGCCCCGGGTCCTTTTCCCCCTGGCCCGTGCCGTTGAGCGGGAGCACGTCCCGGGCGCCGTAGGCGAGCAGCTGCCGCAGGTCCGGGCGGCGCGGGTTGCGGGAGATTTCGATTGATTCCCAGGCGCCGGCGTCGGACGGTCTCACAGACAGCGTCCGTGGCGGACGGACGCGCGGGTGCGGGCCGGTGACCAGAATGCCCAGGGCGCGGTCGATGACGTCGGACAGCTGCCAGGGCGGGACCACCGCGTCGATAAGCCCCTTGTCGAAGAGGTTCTCTGCCACCTGGACATTCTCCGGAAAAGGGGTGCCGTAGAGCGCGTCGTAGACCCGCGGCCCGAGGAATCCGAGGAGCGCGCCGGGCTCGGCCACGGTGATGTGTCCGAGGGAGCCCCACGAGGCCATGACGCCGCCCGTGGTGGGATGCCTGAGGTAAACGAGGTAGGGCAGGCCGGCCTGCCGGTGCGCCCGGACGGCAGCGCTGATCTTCACCATGGACAGGAACGCGACGGTGCCCTCCTGCATCCGCGTGCCGCCCGACGCCGGTCCGGCCAGGAGGGGAAGCCCCTCCCGGGTGGCGCGTTCGACGGCGGCCACGATCCGTTCCGCCGCGGCGAGCCCGATGGACCCGGCCAGGAAACGGAACTCGCTGACGATGACGGCCACCCGGCGGCCGCGGATGAGGCCCTCGCCGGTCAGGACGGATTCGTCCACGCCGGTCTTCGACCGGGCCGCAGCCAGCTCCTGCCGGTACTCGGGACTCGGATCCGGGTCAACCACCGGGGTGTCCCAGCTGCGGTAGGAGCCGGGATCGAGCACGGCGGCAATGAGTTCGGTGGCGTCCAGGTGCCTGACTTTCAGGTCCGCAGGCATGGTCATCGGCCCTCTCCGGCGGCGGACGCGTCGGCTGGCACCAGGCCGAGCCACTGCCGGATCTGCTCTCCGTCCTGGTCCAGCAGCGGCGGCGCGGTGTGGGTTTTGAGTGTGGTTTCTGCGGTGTCGGCGGGGCTGAAGAAGCGCAGCGGCGGGCCGGGCAGGCTCACGTTGCCGAGGATCTTGTGGTCGACGTCGATCACCAGGCCCTGCGAATGAACCTGTTCCCAGGCATAGACTTCGTCCAAGGTCCGGACTTTGCCGGCCGGGATCCCGGCTTCGTTCAGCCTGGCGAGCAGGGGTTCGGCGTCGTAACCGGCGAACGCGCGCTCCACTTCTTCGATGACCTGTTCCCTGTTGCGCACCCGCTCCGCGTTCGTGGCGAACGCGGGACGCGACGCATCGATTCCGAACGCCGCGGCGAACGTGGTCCACAGCTTCTCGCTGCCCACACTGATCTGGACCCGGCCCTGCCGGCAGTGGAAGAGCCCGTAGGGCGCGATGGACGGGTGGTGGTTGCCCTGCGCCTTGGGCGTTTCGCCGGCCACGGTGGCCCGGGTGCCCTGGAAGGCGTGCACGCCAATCAGTGCCGCGAGCAGGGAGGTACGCACGATCTGCCCCTGCCCCGTCCGTTCCCGCTGCAGCAGTGCGGCGAGCGTGCCGAAGGCCCCGTACATGCCGGAGAGCAGGTCCGCGATGGGCACTCCCACGCGCTGGGGGTCGTCCGGCCCGGATCCGGTCAGGGACATCAGTCCGGCTTCGCCCTGGAGGATCTGGTCATATCCGCTGCGCCGGGATTCGGGCCCGTCGTGGCCGAAGCCGGTGATGGACAGGACCACGAGCGCCGGGTTCAGCGCGTGCATCTCTGCGGCAGAGAACCCAAGCCGGTCCAGTACGCCGGGACGGAAGTTTTCGATCACGACGTCGGCGCGCTCCAGCAGTTCGCGGAGCACTGTCCGCCCGTCGTCGCTCTTCAGGTCAAGGGCGATGGATTCCTTGTTGCGGTTGCAGGACAGGAAGTACGTGGCCTGGGGGTCGTCCTCGGGGCCGACGAACGGAGGCCCCCAGCCGCGTGTGTCGTCGCCGGTGCCGGGGTTCTCGACCTTGATGACCCGGGCGCCGAGGTCCGCCAGCATCATGCCGGCGTGCGGGCCGGCGAGGGCGCGGCTCAGGTCCACTACGAGGTAGCCGGTGAGGGGGCCTTCAGCCCGGGGTGTGGATTCAAAGCTCATGGGGATATTCCTTTTCTTGCGCGAGGGGAGGCTGTTGGCGATGTCCCGGCTACATCCAGCCCGGGACCACCATGACCAGCCAGGCGATGGCGGGCCCGGCGGCGACGACGATGCCGCTGTAGGCCAGGATCTGCTTGTAGAACTTGTCCTTGTCCACGTCCTCGGGGGCGTTGGCCAGCACCAGTGCGCCGTTGGTGCTGAACGGGGAGACGTCCACGATCGTGGAGGCGACGGCCAGCGCCGCGATGACGCCGACGGCGCCGATTTCACCGCTGGCCAGGAACGGAACGGCCAGCGGAATGAGGGCCGCCAGGATGGCGGTGGACGAGGCGAAGGCAGAGACCACGGCGCCGATGTAGCAGATCAGCAGCGCGGCCAGCAGGGGCATGCCGAGGTGCGCCACGCCGTCGGACACGAACTTGATGGTGCCGGCTTCCTCAAGGACGCCCACGAAGGTGAGCATGCCGCAGATGAGCAGGACCGTGGACCAGCTGATCTTGTTGATGGCACCCTTCTGGGCGGCCGGCGAGACGAGGGCCAAGACGATGGCAATGGTGATGGAGACGAAGCCGACGTCAACCTTGAATCCCAGCGAGATGACGGCGAGCGCGATGAGGCCCGCAATGGTCACCAGCTGCGCAACGTTGGCGCGCGCACGGCTGCCGTCGGACGAGCCTCCCGCCGGTGAGGAACCGGGCGTTTCCTTGCCGGCCGTGCCGGAGGGAGTGCTGTCAGGGCTGCAGTCCCGCAGGGTGGCGCCGGCCGCTCGGGCGCCAACGCTGACGGCCATGCGGGACTCTGCAGCCTGCTCCACGAGCCGGCCGGTCCTGGTGCTGAGCAGTTTGCTGCCGCCCAGGACGATGAACAGCACCACGGCGATGGCGAGGTTGAAGATAAAGCTCGCGAGGAAGATGGCCATCGGGCTGGCATCCAGCTCCGTCTTGGCGATGATGCCGTTGACCGTGACGCCGTAGACGGCGATCGGGGAGAATCCGCCGGCCTGGGCGCCGTGGATGACCATCATGCCCATCATCAGCGGATTGATTTTGTGCTTGGCGGCGAAGCTCAGCGCGATCGGCGCAATGATGGCGACGGCGGCGGGAGACAATGCCCCGACGGCCGTGATGACGGCGGTGATGGCGAACATGACCCAGGGGATGAGGGCCACTTTGCTGCCCACGAGCCGCACGGCGCCGCGGACCAGCAGGTCGATGGTGCCGTTGTTCTGGGCGATGGCGAAGAGATACGTAACCCCGACGATGGTCAGGAACAGGCCGCCGGGAAAACTGGCAAGAATGTCGCTGGTGGACATGCCGAGGACCACGGAGCCCAGCAGGAATGCACCCACGAAAGCCAAGGCGCCCATGTTCAGGGGCAGCACCGTGGCCAGCAGGAACATCACCGCCAGGATGATGATGGACAGGACGGGAGCGGACATCGTTGTTCCTCCGGATTGAGAGATTTGTGTGATGTGGGTTACTGGCTCACTGGCCTAGCCTCCTAGACACTAGGTGACTTTGTCAATACTCCTCCGCTAAGCTGGACCGAGGACGTCGCCGGAAGGATGCGCATGCCCAAGAAGTCAGCAACGCAACAGATATCCCGCGTCTCGCGGCCCCGGCTCTATGAGCAGCTCGTGGAGCAGCTCATGGAGTTCATAGAGTCCGCGCAGCTCGGGCCCGGAGACACCCTTCCTGCGGAGCGGGACCTGGCCGAGCGGCTGGGCGTCTCGAGGGCCACACTGGCCCAGGCGCTGGTTGCCCTCGAGGTCCTCGGCGTGATCGATGTCCAGCACGGCACCGGCGCGGTGCTGGTGTACCGGCCCAACGTTCCGTCGGTGCTCAAGGGCCTGCGCGAACACCGCAGCCGGCTGCCGGAAATCGTCGAAGCGCGCAGCACGCTTGAGGTCAAGCTTGCAGAGCTCGCCGCCGCCCGGCGCACCGAGGCGGACATGAAGGCGATCGACAAGGCGCTGGACGCCATGGCGGAAGAGGTGGCCTCGGGAGCCAAGGGAGCGCACGGCGACGAACAGTTCCACCAGGCCGTCACCACAGCGGCCCACTCCGCGGTCCTGGCCCAACTCATGACCTTCATTGCGGGGATGATCCTGGAGACGCGCCTCGAATCCCTGGGCCAGCCCGGCCGGCCGGAACAGTCGCTGGCCTCGCACCGGAAGATCGCCGAGGCCATCCGAGCCCAGGATCCCACTGCCGCCGCGGCGGCGATGCTGGAGCACATCACCCTCGTCTCCGACGTCGCACTGCTGAAGTAGGACCATGAAACCTTTTCTGCTGCTCGCATCGCGCGCTGAAGACGCCGCGGCGGAGGACGAGTACGAGGCCTACCTGCGCTACGGGGGGCTGGATGAAAGCCAGCTGCGACGGATCAGGATGGAGCAGGCGCCGCTGCCGGACCTTGCGCTGGAAGACTATTCGGGAATCATCGTGGGCGGCAGCCCGTTCACGTCGAGCGATCCTCCCGAAAAGAAGTCTGAAGCCCAGCACCGGGTGGAGCGCGAACTGTCCGCGCTGCTGGATCGGATCGTGGCGGCGGACTACCCGTTTCTGGGCGCCTGCTACGGCGTCGGCACGCTTGGCCGACACCAGGGTGCCATCATCGACAGGACCTACGGGGAGCAGCTGGGTGGCGTGACCATCAGCCTGAGTCCCGAGGGCCTGCAGGATCCGCTGCTGGCAGGCATGCCCGCGGAGTTCACGGCCTTCACGGGCCATAAGGAAGCGTGCACCGTGCCACCCCCGCACGCCGTGCTGCTGGCGAGCTCGGCGGCTTGCCCGGTGCACATGTTCCGGATCAAGCAGAACCTCTATGCCACCCAGTTCCACCCCGAGCTGGACGCCGAAGGCCTGGTCACCAGGATCGACATCTACCGCCACGCCGGATATTTCCCGCCGGAGTCCGCCGAGGAACTGATGGCGGCGGCCAGGACCTTCACCGCGACGGAGCCCATGAAGATCCTGCGGAACTTCATCAAGATCTACGGCCGGTAGCCGCGGCTTCCTGGCCATTGACTTCGGCCGGGCGAGGACTACGGTTGTACTACTTCAACATGGATCTGTTGATGCGCGTGCGCTGAGGGGGGAGCCGCAGAGTGTGGATTGTTGCACAGCCAGGCCACGGCCGGCGATCCACATTCCCTCAGCTCGTCTCCGTTCCGGAGCCTCCACAATTCAAGGTCTCAACCTAGTCCCAGGCAGCGTCCAATGACCGCTAATTTCGTATCAGCTTTCTCCGTAAAATCCTTCGACGTGCCGGATAAGAAGAGGTATCCGGCCAAGGCGGAGGTGGATCTCGTCAGCGTGAACGACTACTCCGTCGCCCGTCTGATCCTCGCTCCCGGCTGGCAATGGTCCGAGTGCTCCAAGCCCACGGAACAGACGGAGTTCTGCCAGCACAACCACCTCGGGTTCTGCATCTCCGGAACGCTGGAGATCGCCACGCCGGACGGCCTCAAATCCACCATCCGTGCCAACGACACCTACGCGATTCCGCCGGGCCATGACGAATGGGTGCTGGGTTCCGAGCCCTTCGTCGCCGTGGAATTCCTCGGTGCGGCATCGTTCGGCCGGCCGTCCAGCCGCGGACAGCACGCACGCATGTGAACATCGGCGCATAGCCACGACCGCAGGGAGCGGGGCGGCCGTCCCCAAGGTTTTCCCACCGTTCAGCGCCTAGAGTCGGTTTTGTAGCAGCCGGCTGTATCTGGTGGGGAGGCCGGGCACGGACTGCTCGGCCCGCTGGGGGCCGTGCAGTCCGTGTTGCGTTGCCTCCGCTGTCAGTGGGTGTCCTCGGGGCGTGTCCTCGAGGCAAGGCGGCCGGTCCAACGAAGGAGTCGCTGCCATGACCATTGTCGACAACGCGGTGTACGTGGCAGGCCGCCGGACGGCGGATCCGGAAGGCCTTGAGGAGACGTACTTCCTGCTGCGGCAGCGGCAGGGAATGGCCTGGATCGGACTTTACCGGCCGGACGCGCGAGAGCTGCGTTCCGTGGCCGATGAGTTTGACCTCAGCCCGCTCGCAGTCGAGGACGCCCTGAGCGGACACCAGCGGGCGAAGCTGGAGCACTACGGCGACACCCTGTTCATGGTCCTGCGCCCCGCCCGGTACCTGGACGACGTGGAAAAGGTGGAATTCGGCGAAATCCATATCTTCATCGGGCCGGACTTCGTGGTCACCGTCCGGCACGCCGAATCACCGGATCTCGCCAGGGTGCGCCGGCGGATGGAATCCGAGCCTGAGTTTCTCGCCCTGGGTCCGGACGCCGTGCTGTACGCCATCCTTGACCAGGTGGTGGACGAATATGAACCGGTCGCCACTGGCCTGGAGAACGATATCGATGAAATCGAGGATGACCTCTTCGGCGCCGATCCGGACGTGTCCCGGCGGATCTATGAACTCTCCCGCCAGGTGATCACCGTCCAGCGCGCCACCGGGCCGCTGGCGGGAATCCTTCAGGCACTGATGGCAGGAACGCCGGACCATCACCCGGGCCCCGACCTGCAAGATCACCTGAGGGATGTTCTTGACCACGTCCTGCGGTTGAACGAGCGCATCGCGTCCTTCCGTGCCCTGCTCCAGAACGCGCTCGCTGTCAACGCTGCCCTGGTCGCGCAGCGGCAGAACGACGAAATGCGCCGTCTCACTGAGTCCAGCTTCGCCCAGAGCGAGCAAGTCAAAAGGATCTCGGCCTGGGCGGCCATCCTCTTCGCCCCGACCCTCATCGGCACTATCTACGGCATGAACTTCCGGACCATGCCTGAACTCGACTGGGTGTTCGGATACCCCATGGCCGTCAGCCTCATGGTGGGCATGGGACTGGCCCTCTACATCACCTTCAAACGCAACAACTGGATCTAGCCGGCAGGAGCACGTTACGGGGCGGCCTGCCTTCGGTCTCCGGCGGCCAAAAGCGCAGGATTGTGCCGGATTTTCCCCGGTTTATGCCCAAGATCCCGAGGATCACCGAAGCTTTGAGACACCTCCGGCCACCAGCCAGAAAAGCAAAAATACACTGGATCAAACAGCCGTTGATTCTCTCCCGCCGGACCTACTCCTCCAAGGAAGCCCAAAATTCGCCCTCCGCTTTCTGCCCGCCCTGCCCTGGCCGCTCTGCTCCTCACGGCTCTCGCTGTGACGGCCACGGGG
This sequence comes from Arthrobacter pascens, assembly GCF_017052465.1. Classification (GTDB taxonomy): domain Bacteria; phylum Actinomycetota; class Actinomycetes; order Actinomycetales; family Micrococcaceae; genus Arthrobacter; species Arthrobacter pascens. The sequence goes on along the minus strand of NZ_JAFHKT010000121.1, from coordinate 51,944 downwards.
ACCCCAGCCGGAACCGCGGCCACTCCGGAGGCCGGCTCCACTTCGAACCCCAACGCCGCGGCACCCCAGTCCGGCACGGTCCGCTACCTGGTGCGCTATGCGTCCGGGACAGATGTGGCACATGAGGCCCGGAGCCTGCGCTCGCGGAACATCGCCGTCGGCCGCACATTCTCGAAAGCGCTGCGCGGCGCCGCGGTGACGGCGACGCCCGCCCAGGCCGCGGAGCTGAGGCGCTCCGCGCACGTGGCGGCGGTCGAAATCGACGCCCCCGTGAAGGCCGCCGAAACTCAGCAGGCGGCACCGTGGGGCCTGGACCGCATCGACCAGCGCGCCCTGCCCCTGTCCGGGTCCTACACCTCTGCCGCTGCCGGCGCCGGCGTGAACGCCTATGTGGTCGACTCCGGTGTCCTCGCTGCGCACACGGAGTTCGCGGGCCGGGTCGCCGCGGGATGGACGGCCGTGGCTGACGGCCGCGGAACAGGGGACTGCAACGGCCACGGAACGCACGTGGCCGGGACCGTCGCGGGCAAAACCTACGGCGTTGCCAAGGCGGCCACGGTGATTCCCGTGCGCGTCCTGGACTGCACAGGCTCCGGCTTCAACTCCGATGTCATCGCCGGGCTCGAGTGGGTGGCCTCCCACCACCAGGCCGGAACACCGGCCGTGGCCAACCTCAGCCTCGGCGGCACCGCCAGCGCCATGGTGGATGCGGCAGTGCAGGGCCTGATCAACGACGGAGTCACGGTGGCCGCAGCGGCGGGCAACTCCGCCGTCGATTCCTGCAGCAGTTCCCCGGCCCGGGTGCCGGACGCGCTGACGGTCGCCGCGAGTGACGCCTCGGACCGGCAGGCGGCCTTTTCCAACTTCGGCGCCTGCGTTGACCTGTACGCGCCGGGTGTGGCAATCACCTCCGCCAGCATCGCCTCGACCACCGCGACGGCTTCCATGAGCGGAACGTCCATGGCCACTCCGCACGTGGCCGGCGCGGCGGCTGCCGTTCTGTCGCGCTCTCCTGAACTGAGTCCCGCAGCGGTGGCATCCCGGCTGCTCTCCGGCGCAACGCCCGCAGTTATCGCGGCTGCCGGTGCAGGCACACCGAACCGACTGCTGTTCTCGGACCCGTCGGCGGGCACACTCTCCGCCCCGACGGTCTCCGCCCGTACGCCGGCCGCCAATGCCACCGCAATCGCTGTGGCGAGTCCGGTGACTGCCACCTTCAGCAGGGCGGTTCAGGGCGTCAGCGGCGCCACCTTTTTCCTGAAAAACCAGGCCGGGGCGGTGGTCACCGCGACAGTTACCTACGACGCGACGTCCCGGATGGCCACACTGCGTCCGTCAACGGTCCTGGCAGCGTCGCAGAAGTACACCGCAACGCTGACGGGCGGCGCTTCCGCCATCCGCGACACGGCGGGCACGCCCCTGGGCTCCGAGAGCTGGGGCTTCACCACCGCGGCGGCCCCTACGGTCACGGCGCGGACTCCGGGGGCCGGCAGCACCGGCGTTGCCGTCGGAAGCAACATCACCGCCACCTTCGGCACGGCCGTCCAGGGAGTCACCGGCAGCAGTTTCCTGCTGAAAAGCGCCAGCGGGCGGGTCATTCCCGCGGCCGTCACGTACAGCGCAACCACGCGGACGGCAACGCTTGATCCGGCAGTCAATCTACTGAGTGACACGAAATACACCGCCACCCTCATCGGCGGCACGGCAGCCATCCGGGACGCGGCAGGCACTCCGTTGACGGGTACCAGCTGGACATTCACCACCGGCCCGGCGCCGGTCATTACTAGCGTGACCCCGCGGCCCGGGGCAGCGCTGGTGCGGCGGGCCAACGACATCGCGGTGACCTTCAGCGAGGCCGTCCAGGGTGCGGGCACGGGCTCGATCTTCATGAAGAACACCGCTACGGGCGCGACGGTGGCCGCGACGGTGTCCCGTTACGGAACCACCAACCAGTGGATCCTGAACCCGTCGGCCACGCTGGCCGCCAAGACCAGCTACACAGTGACCGTCACCGGAGGGCCGGCAGCCATCCGGGACCTCGCCGGCAACAGCCTGACGACGTACAGCTGGACCTTCACCACCGGGTCGTTCTAAAGCCACCACACATGAACGCAGAACGACGGCGGCACCGCGGTGCCGCCGTCGCTGCTGCTTTAGCTAGTTATGGCTGTCGGTTAATAGCCTCCGTGGAAGCGGATCGTCAGGGTCTCGCTCTTGTCAACGTCTGAACTCCTGGACCACTTGCCCTTGCCGTCCTTGTCCTTGTCAAAGGTGATCTTCACGACATGAAGTACCTTCACGCGATCTTCTTTGCGGTCCTGGTCGACACGGGCCTTGGTGCTCTCGTGTACAACGTCGTTCTTGTGGACCCGGACGTCACCGTCCCGGTACTTGATGCGGTCGTAGCCGTGCTTCGTTTCCTTCACAATCCACTGCTGCCAATGCACCTTGACATTCTTGTCGCACTTGATCTTGAAGGAGAAGTCCACCCTGGCGAACTTGTGGTAACCCTCTTTGTGGATCTTGATGAGGTCCGGTTTCTTGGCTTCAACCCAACAATTGACCCGTTCGGAATGCGATGGTGCGGCGCTGGCCGGGCCAGCCAAGGCAACTGGACCTGCGACGAGGCCCAGGGAAAAAGTTGAGACCAGTGCGAGCTTGGCTGCGAGGGGGCGCCGGGTTGGTGAGGTGATGGTCATTGTTTTGCTCCTGCATAGCGATGCGCGTGTTATCTGGGTCGGGCAGCACTAGCCGATCACGTGGCGCGTGGAGACCTATCAACCACTTCTGCCGCATTATGATCGTCCGCCTGCTTCAACAGGCGGGCTCGGAGCCGGATTCATTTTCAAGGCAAGTCCTTGGATCCGGTAATTCCAAGGTTACCCCCGTAAGTGAATGTGAGCGATTGTTTTGGGCGAATTGTAACCATTAGGGGTTGCCTGGGAGGGACGGACTGACGGCGGGAACCCGCCGTCGTCCGCCACGTCCGGACGCTACTTGTTCAGGAAGCTGAGCAGCGCCTTATTGACCTCATCGGCGTGCGTCCAGAGGAGGCCGTGCGGAGCGCCCTCGATTTCCACATATTCCGCGTCCGGGAGGGCCTTGGTGAACTCCCGGCCGGTGGCATCGATCGGCAGGATGTTGTCCGCGGTGCCGTGGAGGATCAGCGTGGGAACGTCGATCTTGGGGATGTCGGCGCGGAAGTCGGTGAGCCAAGTGGGCTGGGCTGCCACCGAGGCAAAGGCGCCCGCATTGGCGGCAAGATTCCAGCTTGCCCTGACAGACTCCTCACTGAGACGCGGCGTTCCCAGGAACGTGTCGCTGTTGTAGAAGTTCTTGAAGAACTCGGTGAAGAAGGCGTAGCGGTCCGCTGTGACCGCCTCGGTCAGGCCGTCGAACACTGACTGGGGGACTCCGGTGGGGTTGTCGTCGGCCTGCAGGAGGTACGGTTCCAGCGATCCGAGGAAGGCGGCCTTGGATACGCGTGCCGAGCCGAACGTTGAGAGGTAGCGGGCAACCTCGCCCGTGCCCATGGAGAAGCCGACCAGCACAGTGTCGTTCAGGTCGAGCCTGGTGAGGAGGGTGTTGAGGTCGGCTGCGAACGTGTCGTACTCGTAACCGGTGGTGGGCTTGCTGGACTTCCCGAAGCCGCGGCGGTCATAGGTGATGACGCGGTAGCCGGCGTCAAGCAGGGCGGCGGTCTGCTTCTCCCAAGAGGAACCGTCCAGCGGGTAGCCGTGGATCAGAACGACAGCCTGGCCGGTTCCGTGGTCTTCGTAGTAGAGCTCGATGTCGGTGCTGTTTTCCTGTCCAACGGTGATGTAAGCCATGTCAGCATTCCCTTCGGTCTCATGAGAACGGACGTCCTCAAGCGCTGATACCAACTTATCCGGCCTGGCCGCCGGCCGGGATGCGCGTGCGGCCTGTTCGCGGACGGCTTGTCGCCGGCCTGTTCGCGGAGGAATGGCAGTGGCCGCGGGAACGTTGGAGGAATCATGAAACGTATCGGCTTCCTGTCATTTGGCCACTGGGGTCCCGTCCAGGGATCCCACACGCGAACAGCACGTGATGCCCTGTTGCAGGGGATCGACCTGGCGGTCGCCGCCGAGGAACTGGGCCTCGACGGCGCATTTTTCCGTGTTCACCACTTCGCCCGGCAGCAGGCGTCGCCGTTCCCGCTGCTCGCGGCCATCGCCGCCCGGACCAGCCGGATCGAAGTGGGCACCGCCGTGGTGGACATGAGGTACGAAAATCCCTTGTATATGGCGGAGGAGGCCGCGGCCACGGATCTCATCAGCGGCGGCCGGCTGCAGCTTGGCATCAGCCGGGGCTCACCCGAGCCGGCGAGGAACGGTGCCGCTGCGTTCGGCTATGTCCCGCACGAGGGCGAGACGGATGCGGACATGGCGCGCCGCCACACGGCGGACTTCCGGAGGGCTGTCGCCGGTGCCGGGGTGGTGGAAGCGGACCCGCGGTATGCCGGCGGGACAACCGGGTTGCTGCCTATCCAGCCAAGGTCCGAGGGGCTGGGCGAGCGGATCTGGTGGGGCGCGGGAACCCGCAAGACTGCTGTCTGGGCCGCCGAACTCGGGATGAACCTGATGAGCTCCACGCTGCTGACGGAGGACACGGGCGTGCCCTTTGACGAACTGCAGGCCGAGCAGATCGCGTTGTTCCGTGAGGCGTGGGCAGCCGCCGGCCACGGCCGCGAACCGCGCGTTTCGGTCAGCCGGAGCGTGTTGCCCCTCGCCGATGAGGAGGACCGCCGCTATTTCGGACTCAGTGCACTGCGCGAGGGGCGGGACCAGGTGGGAGCACTGGACGGCGTCCTGTCCCGCTTCGGCAAAAGCTATGTCGGCGAGCCTGACGCCATTGCCGCGGACCTGGCGGCGGATGCCGCCGTGCAGTCCGCGGACACCCTCCTGGTGACTGTTCCGAATCAGCTGGGCGTGGCGTACAACGCGAAAATGCTGGAGACCATCGCCACGCACGTGGCGCCGGCCCTGGGGTGGCAGCCGAGAGGGTCAGCTGCCCGCACATAGACTGGGTCTTGCTGAGCCGCGGGCCCGGAGTGAAACGGTCCTTTTGCGGCGCAGGCCGCCGGAGGGCGGACGACCTGCAGTCCAGAGTGAAAGGCAGTTCCATGAGCGACCCCAACAACCCGACGCACGAATCCGCTGACCTCCAGGGTCCTGGCGACCCCGACGCCGCCGAGGCCCGGCAGCCCCGCCCCAACGCGGGCGCTCCGCACAATATCCGTGAAGAACAGCTGACCCAGGGCGCCGGCACCGTGCCCGCGGGCTATGTGGGCAGCGGCGCGGCGGACTCCGGGCACAAGCCGGAAGAGGCGGCGGACGAATCCGGGCTGTGGGACGCAGAGGAAAAGTAACCAGTCACTTCGCTGGCTACGGCTCCGGCTACGGCGTCAGCGCCAAAGGATGACCCGGTCGGCCCGGTCCCGGGTGGCTTCTATGAGCCGCGCGTTCGCTTCGTCGGACCCGTTCGCCCAGGCTTCGGCTGCAGGGCGGTCCATGCCGAAGACCATATGCCGCTCCACGAGGCGCGAGAGTCGCAGCGCCGGGGGAGTGTCGATGAACCACACCTCGTCCAGCTGCGACCGCACCCGCTGCCACGCGGGGTTCTCGGCCAGCAGGTAGTTCCCCTCAGTGATGATGAGCGGCACCGAGGCCGGCACCGCTACGGATGCTGCCACCGGCTCGTCGATGGACCTGCGGAAATCCGGTGCGTAGACAACGTCCTCGTCCCGCCGCGCCAGCCGCTGCAACAGCGAGAAGTACCCGCCGACGTCGAACGTGTCCGGGGCGCCCTTGCGCTGCTTCAGCGGCGTGCCGTCGATGATGGCGTTTCCCAAGTGGAAGCCGTCCATGGGAACTACCAGCGCCGCCCCTGGGCCAAAGAAATCTGCGAGCGAGGCGGAGAACGTGGACTTGCCGGCACCGGGGGCGCCGGCCACACCCAGCAGAATGCGGGAACCGTCGGACATCCGGAGGCGCAGGTCTGCGACGGCCTGCTGGATGTCCGGGGAGTCGAAGGCCCGGGACACGGCCGACTGGGCGTTGGGCATAGTCATGGAATGAATTTTAGGCCAGGCTAAGCCGGGCCTGGCCAGGCCCGGGTCAGTCCAGTGGAATCGTGACGGTGACCTCGGTGCCCGCTCCGGGTTCCGAAGAGATGGCGACCGTTCCGCCGGCTTCCTGCACCTCCGCGGACATCGTCCGAAGCCCGCTGTGGCCGCCGTCGGCAGTACTGGCCTGGGGGAAGGCCTTGCCGGAGCCAGTGCGGCCCGCTGAACGCTGGCCGAACCCGTTGCCGTTATCGGCAACGGTCAGACGGATGCCGTGGAAGACGGCCGTGAGCCGGACCGTCACATCAGTGGCATGCGCGTGCCTGAATGCATTATTGAGGGCTTCCTGAGCTGACCGGTACAGCAAAGAGGCGCAACTGGCCGAGATCTCCAGCCCGTGATGCGGCGTCTCCCAGTGGACGCAGGTGCCCTGGCGGCGCAGGGGTGCGGTCAGTCGGTCGATGCAGCCAGCGAGTCCAAGCCGGTGGAAATCCGCAGATTCAGGAACCCCACCCGTGCCCCTTGCCCCGGCCACTCCTCCGAGAGATGCTGAGCTGTTCATGGCGGCCCCGCCTCCTTGCATCCTGATGGGCTGTTGCATTCAGGATGGCGCGGGAGAATCAGGCTTAGCGCGGGATATCCTCAGGATCGGATCAGGATTGTCGGCTCACGTCCAGGGCTGGAGCACCTGCTGGGGATAGGTGACCGCGTCCGCGGCGTCGAGTACTTCGAGAGCCGTCATGTGGGCGGCCGCGGCCACTTCGCGTATCGGTTTGCCGTGCGTCACGGCTGCTGCCACCGCTGTCTGCAGTGTCACTGCGGCGGGCTCGTGCTCTGCGTTGGCGGTTTCCAGAGTGGCAACCGCTTCCTCTACTGCCCGGATGTCGTCATCGTCCATCAGTGCACTCCTATCTCTGCTCCATTGCAGTAACCTGTGCTGCGGCGTTACCGGATGGGTTCCGGGGCGCTGCGTCATGTTGATAAAAACAATAGGACAGACAGGTCTGTCTCGGCCAGTCCCACGGTAGAGTATTTTCTTGATGAACGCACCTGAATCAAAAGAGGGCACATTGCTGCCCCAGGGGGTACGTGCCGGTCAGAATGAACCCCTGCACCGGATACTGTCCACCGCCTACGAGCTCTTCTCCCGCCGCGGCATCCGCGACGTCGGCATCAATGAGCTGATCGAGCGATCCGGGGTGGCAAAATCCACCTTCTATCGGCACTTCCCCTCCAAAGATGCGCTCGTTCTTGCCTTCCTCGCCCTTCGCGACCAGGTGTGGACCGTGGACCTCATCGTCGCCGAAGCCAGGCGCAGGGGCAACACTCCTGAGGAGCGCCTCCTGGCTATCTTCGACGTGTTTGGCGACTGGTTCCAGCGTGATGATTTCGAGGCCTGCACCTTCATCAACGTACTCCTTGAAATGGGCCCCGAGCATCCCCTGGGGGAAGCCAGCATCGGCTACCTGGCCCGGATCCGCGGCCATCTCAAGGCGCTGGCCGAAGAAGCCGGCCTGCGCGACACAGAGGAGTTCGCCCGCTCCTGGCACATCCTGATGAAGGGCTCCATCATTTCCGCCACGGAGGGTGACTTCCTGGCGTCCAAACGCGCCCAGCAGATGGCCGGCTGGCTGATCGCCCACCACCGGAGCTGAGGCGGCGAGCTGCGGCTTCGGGCCATTCGCTGCCACCTGCGGCTGATGTCCTCACCCCTCCGTCTTTCCTTTTCCCTTCCCTGACCCATTGCCCGGGCTGTCGCCAGGGCCTTTGCCGCCGTTTCCGTTGTCCGGTGCGGGGGACGGCAGCGGCAGGGGAGCCAGGGTGGCCGGAGCCGGGCGGACGGCGATGTTTGGAGCCGCAGCCGTTTCTGTGGCTTCTGCGGCCACCTTCTCCGCCGCAGCTGCCGCTTTCTCCGCCGCAGCTGCGGCTTTCTCCGCGGCAGCTTTGGACGCGGCGGTCTTTGCGGCCATGGCCGCGCGGAGGTCTGCCCGGACGGCTCCGATCGCCTTCATGATGCTTTGATGGCGTTTGAAGGAGACATCCCCGTCAGCTGCGGCCCGGGTGAGATGGTCCACCAGTTCATCAAGGGTCCGCAGTCCAACTGCGGGGTCAGCGTTCGCGGCGGCGGTGCTGACGGCCAGGACCCGCGCCTGCAATTCCCTGCCGGTCTGCGGGTCCAGGTCGCCAGGAGCTGCAGCGCAGCCCGAGAGCGCGGCAACGGTGAGGCACGCAGCCGCCAGCCTGGCGGCGACGTGTAACCGCCTGCCCCTGCGGTCCAGTAGATCCTTCATGCTTCACAGCCCTATCCGACGTTCCCCGCTGAGGGTTCTGCCCCAGCAGTACCGGTGCCGTTCGTTAACGGCAGCCGAATAAATCATAAGGGTACTTAGCTTTGATCGGGGACGCGGCTGATGACCAGGGGGCGCCGCGAGTTTTCAAACAGGTGGCACAACAGCGCCTGCTCGGGGCTGCCGGGGTGGGCAGCGAGATGGCGCAGAAGCCTGAGCCTGACCTCCGACTGGGGATCTGTGGCCGAAATGATGTCCAGGATCAGGTCAATGACCTGCTGGCGCAGCATGGTCCGGTCCTGCCGGCCGGGGACACTAGCGGCCATCACGGCCCCCACGGTTGTCGGCACCGGTCAGGGATGCCGCGTCTTCTTGCCTCTCCCTTAATCCGACCCCGTCTAATCCGACACCGTCGTTGTACGCGCTGTGCCTGGTGGCCGGGCTCGCACCCGGCACGTTGGGCACCACGATGCCTGGAATGTGTACCGGCGCCGGCTCAGCTAACGCCTGGCTCCACACCTGCAGTCCGGCGATGGCGATCGCAGGAAGACCCAGGAGTAACAGCTTCTTCATCGGGGCTCTCCTTCAACGGGCTTCACTGCCGGACACCGCCTAATATCCTGCCGCGCACCTGTGAAAATCTCGGCGTGCCATCCCCACAATCCGGCGGGCGGCGCAGGATTTGGGGGGTGAGGGAAGCAGCATGGTCCCCGCACGGGGCGACCCCAGGGTTTCTACCAGGAACTCCCCGGCTGATCCCAAGGAAGCCAGCGGGAAGCGCTCCGGCATCCGCCGGAAGGAGCCTTAACAAGCGGCTGCGCCCGGCGTAGCTTATTGGTGTTGGATGCATCCCGGCCCATCCGCTTTCATGCCAAAACAGGGCCGGACACAGACAGGAGGTAACAGTGATGGCCAACATTCTCCGCCGTGCCGGTGTTGAGTTCCCGGAGCCGTTCCGCCGGTTCCTGGAAGGAGATCTGGACTCCTGGCTCCGCGTGGAGGAGTACCGCGAGGGCGGTGACCTGGTGGTCAAGGCGGAGGTTCCAGGAATCGACCCGGACAACGACGTCGACATCACCCTGGCGGGAAACCAGCTGGAGATCTCGGTCCGGCATGAGGAAAAAACCGAGCACAAGGATAAAGACGGTTACCGCTCCGAGTTCCGCTACGGCACGTTTGCACGCACAGTCAGCCTGCCCGGTCCCGTCAGCCAGGAAGACGTCCGCGCCTCATACACTGACGGCATCCTGGAAGTCCGCATCCCCTTGCCCGAAGAGCCCGCCGCCGGAGCCCGGAAGATCCGCGTCTCACGCGGTGCCGCGACCTCGCCCGGATTTGGTTCCGCCGCCCAGGAGTAAAGCCCTCAGCGAGTCACTGCGTTATCGCGGAGCCCCTGGGGCCCGCGTTGGATAGAGTCGACCTGCATGCGGCCGTGCCGGCTGGCCGTGTGCAGGCCCGGTCGACGAGAGGGACGCAGTGCAGTGGATCAGACAAACGGTAGTTCGGCGCATGGCGGTGCTGTTCGCCGTCGTCTTACTGGCCGGAGGGCTGGGCGGGTGCGGAATTTCAATGCCCGGAGACCCGGACGGAACCCTGGAGCGGGTCTCGGGGGGAACCCTGCGTGTTGGTGTCACGGACAACGGCAAGTGGGCCAGTATCGGTGACGGGCAGGAACCCCGGGGCATCGAACCAGGTCTGGTGCGCTCCTTTGCCTCCTCCATCAGTGCCACGCCCGAATGGGCCGCGGGGAGCGAGCAGGAGCTGACCAAGGCGCTCAAGGAGGGTGACCTGGACCTGGTGATCGGTGGTTTTGCTGCCGACACACCGTGGGCCACGCATGCCGGAACCACGCGCCCGTATACGGAGTCGAAGGACGCGTACGGTAAGACCGTGAAGCATGTGTTCCTGGTGCCGCTGGGCGAGAACGGCTTCCTGCTGGCCCTGGACCGCTTTCTCTTGGAACAGGACGTGCAGGCATGAGCCGCACGGGTACTGCCGGCAAGTTCGGCAACACCGAACTGCCCCAGGAGCAAAAAGACGCCCTGCAAAAGGCGATCCGGTTCGAATGGATCACCCTGGCATTCCTGACGGTGTCGACCGCTCTCGTATTCCTGGTACTGGGCAATTCCCAGGCCATGAAAGCTGCATGGATCGAAGACCTCCTCTCCTTCCTGCCGCCCATCGCCTTCCTGCTGGCCGCCCGGCTGATTCGCCGGCCTCCGACGGAGAAGCATCCGTACGGCTATCACCGCTCGGTGGGGATTGCCCACCTTGTTGCCGCGGTGGCACTGGTGGCCATGGGCTCCTTCCTGATTGTCGATTCCGGCGCCGGCCTGCTCAGCGCGGAACACCCGACGATTGGCGGCATCGAGCTGTTCGGGCACACCATTTGGCTGGGCTGGCTGATGGTCGCGGCGATGCTGTTGACCGCAGGCCCTCCGGTGTATTTGGGGCGGGTCAAGATCAAACTTGCCGAAAAGCTCCATGACAAAGTGCTCTACGCAGACGCGGACATGAACAAAGCCGACTGGATGACCGCGGGGGCGGCTGCCGTAGGCGTTCTCGGCATCGGCGTCGGCCTTTGGTGGGCAGATTACGCGGCCGCCCTCCTGATATCGGTCAGCATTCTCCGCGACGGAGTGAAGAATCTTCGCGGTGCGGTGGGGGCGCTGATCGACACCCGGGCCCATACCGTGGACGACTCCGCACCGGACCCCCTCAACCGGCGGATCGACGTCTACCTGAAGGGTCTTCCCTGGGTCAGCCAGGCCGCCTCACGCATCCGCGATGAGGGGCATGTTTTCCACATCGAGTCCTTTGTGGTGCCGGCCGGGGGAGCCGTTCCGTCCCTGGAAACCTTGGAGGACGCTCGCAAAGCCTGTGCCGGGCTCGACTGGAAGGTGCAGGACCTGGTCATCATCCCGGTGGCGAAGTTGCCGAAGGAGTTCCTGCCCGGGCTGCGGTCGCCGGGTGCGGAGTACTGAACCTAGCCCTCGTAGTGGGTTTTGGCCGGCCCCTGGCCGAGTGAATCGACGATCGCCGACGCAACGCTGTGGAGCTTGGTGTTCCGTGTGCTGGAGGCTGCCTTCAACAGCTGAAATGCCTCCTCCTGACTGCACCGGTTCTGGGCCATGATGACCCCGACGGCGACATCAATCACCGTCCGCGACTCCAGTGTGGCCTTGAGGTTTGCGGCTGCCTCGCTGTAGTGGGCAAACCGCACCGCGAGGCGCAGTGCCAAGGACGTCTGGGTGACAAAGTCCTCGGCCAGGTCCAGGACGCGTCCCTCAAACCTTCCGGGGCGGTGCGAGTAGAGGTTCAGGGCGGCGCGGGTCTCGCCCTCAAGCGGGAAGGGGATCGCCAGGATGGAACGCACGCCCTGGCCCAGCACCTTGCGGGAATACTGCGGCCACCGCGCATGCTCCTCGAGATCGGGGATATGGACGGTTACCTGCTCGCGCGAGGCGGTCATGCAGGGTCCGTCACCGAAGTCGTATTGGATCTCGTCCATGGCCTGGGCCTCAGGGGTGCTGCTTGCCACGGTGGCGGCTTTGCGGTGCCGCAGCAGTGTGATGCCGCAGAGGACTTCGTCGCCGGGCTCGGACAGGCTGCGGGCGGAAACCCGGGCAAGCTCGTGGAGGAATTCCTCCACATCCGAGCTTGCGAGCACCATCTCATTCAGGTGCTCCGTGATTGACGTTTCAGATTTTGCGGTCGACTCGCTGGCCACGATTCCCAGTACCGTTTCGCTCAGGTCAAGACGAGCCGGCGGCGCAGCGCATACCACGGAGGGGAGCGGGTAGCGGCAGCAAAGAGCCGGATCGAACAAACTATCCAACGGCCTTCTGCTAAACCGTACCGAGAAATTATATACACCAGTTCGGAGCGCATTTTGACTGCGCCGGCGCACCCTCCCGCCTAGGCTGGGGAAGAGGGCGAACCAGAGGAGACCACCATGAGAATTGCTGTAACGGGCGGAAGCGGAAAACTTGGGCGCAGCGTGGTCCGCAGGCTAACGGAGGACGGTCACGCCGTCCTGAACCTGGACCGGACGGGCGAGAGGAGCCCCGCGCTGGCCATCGTTGACTTGCGGAACTACGGCCAGGTTTTGGATGTGGTCCTTGGCCTGGATGACCGGCATCAGGGCTTTGACGCGATCGTCCATCTTGGTGCCATACCGGCGCCGGGGATCGTGCCGGATGCCGCAACGTTCGAAAACAACATGCTCTCCACGTACAACGTGTTCCAGGCGGCCCGCAGGGCCGGCATCAAGAAAGTCGTTTACGCCTCCAGCGAGACGGTGCTGGGACTGCCGTTCGACGTCGACCCTCCCTATATCCCAGTGGACGAGGAGTATCCGGCGCGGCCGGAGAGCACCTACTCGCTGGTGAAGCACCTGGAGGAGCAGATGGCGATCGAAATGACGCGGTGGGACCCGGAGCTCAGCATCACCGGGCTGCGGTTTTCCAACGTCATGGACCCCGAGGACTACGAGGAGTTCCCGTCCTTCGACTCCGATGCCACCTTGCGCAAGTGGAACCTCTGGGGCTACATCGACGGGCGCGATGGTGCCCAGGCGGTGGCGCGGGCCCTGGAGAACGGCAAGCCCGGGTTCGAGGCGTTCATCATCGCCAATGAGGACACGGTGATGAGCCGCTCCAGCGCCAGCCTGGCCGCGGAGGTGTTCCCTGACGTCCAGGTGACCAAGGAGCTCGGGGAGCACGAGACCATGCTCTCCATCGACAAGGCCAGGAGGCTCCTCGGATTCGCGCCCGAACACAGCTGGCGGAACTACCACTCGAACCGCACCACGCCCACCGAAGACTGAGCGCGAACGGACACTTGCGGCCCCTGGTGCCGGGGCCTTAAGTGTCCGTTCGCGCTCGGTGGGGGTGGTGCTGCGACCAAATGTCCCCCATTTCCTCAGTGGACTGTTCCACGATCCTGCTCATGGCGGAGTGCGCGGCCTCGGCTTCGCCGCGCTGGATGGCGCTCGCCACGTCCACATGCAGCTGCAGCGCTTCGTGGTGCGGAAGATGGGGCATCAGGCCGTGTTCCGTGCGGCCGGAGAGAACCTCCCGCACCAGGTTGTGCAGCTGGGAGAACATCGGATTGCCTGACGCCCTGAGCACCGCAGCGTGGAATTCTATGTCCAGGGTGAGGAACTCGTCCTGTTTGTCGCCCTGCCCGGCCGCCCACAGCCGGGCAGCCAGGGACACGAGCTCGCTTCCGCCCTCCAGCGAAACGCGCTCCGCGGCGAGCCGTGCGGCTTGCGGCTCTATTGCGCCGCGGAGTTCGTTCAGCGCGCGCAGCTGGTCAAGCCGGCCAGGGGACGCCAGGCGCCAGCGGATGACCTGGGGATCGTAAAGATTCCAGCGTTCCTCGTCCTGGACAACGGTTCCGAGCCTGCGCCTGGATTCCAGCATGCCCATGGAACACAGCACCTTCGTCGCCTCGCGGACCACCGACCGGGCCACCTTGTGCTCGGCTTCCAGCTCGTCGATACGGAGTACCGTGTGCGGGGCGAGCGTGCCGTCGGCAATAGCCAGGCCCAGCCGTTCCAGAAACGACGCGGGCGAATCTTTAGGATGCTCCGCCATTGGAGTTTGCATAAATAAATCATACGGGTTGCGCAAGAGGGGTTGTTTAAGTCTGCCTTATTTGCCATGATCGCTGGCGGAGCGAATGCAAGGATGCGTTCGCGGGCGGCCGGATGATCTCCGGCCCTGAGTCAAGGAGTCGTAATGAAGCGACGTTCAGTAGTGCAGTATGCGGCCGTCGCCGCGGCCCTCTCGCTGGGGCTGACCGCCTGCGGAGGCGGAAGCAGCGAGTCGAAGGGATCGGATACCGTCAGGGTCACCCTTGCCAACCATGTCTGGACGGAGGGCATCAAGGCCGCGGTTCCTGAGTTCGAGAAGTCCACCGGGCTGAAGGTTGAGCTCACCCAACTCGGCGAGGACCAGCTGTCTGACCAGTACAACGTCAAGCTCAACGCGGGCAGCGACGAAATCGACGTCATGATGTACCGCCCGCTCCAGGAGGGCAAGGCTTTCGCCAAGAACGGCTACCTGGCGGACCTGACCAGCAAGGTTGCCGAAGACGCGGACTGGAACTGGAAGGACTACCAGGACGGCCCCGTCACCGCCTCGACCTTCGAAGACAAGGTCATGGGCGTTCCCATCATCACCGAACGCGAGGTGCTCTACTACCGCAAGGACCTGCTGAAGGCCGCCGGTCTTGAGGTGCCCAAGACCATGGAGGAGCTCGAGGCCGCTGCCAAGAAGATTTCCTCTGCGGACACCGCAGGATTCGTGGCCCGCACCGGCAAATCCGCCGCGGTTACCCAGTTCTCCAGTTTCCTGTACAGCTTCGGCGGCGACTTCACCGACGAAAGCGGCAAGTCCGCCGTCGGCACCGAGGAAGCGAAGAAGGCCTACGCCTTCTACGGCGGCCTCATCAAGAACTACGGCCCCAAGAACGTCAGCACGGACATGAGCTGGCCCGAGGCCATGGCGATCTTCACCCAGGGAAAGGCCGCCTTCTACACCGAGGCGGATTCCCTCTACAAGAACGCCACGGATCCCGCCAAGTCCAAGGTGGCTGACACCGTGGGCTTCGCGCCGCTGCCGGCCGGACCCGCCGGTTCCAAGCCGTACAACATCCCGTCGTGGGGCCTGGCCGTCAACGAGGCCTCGGCAAACCAGGACAACGCGTGGAAGTTCATCCAGTGGGCCACCAGCAAGGAGCGCACCCTGGAGGCACAGAAGGCCGGCGTCCCCGGACCCCGCGCTTCCGTCTGGGCCGATCCGGCCGGAACCTCCACCTACCCGAAGGACCTCGCCGCCGCGATCGCCGTGAGCGCTGAAAACGGCGTGGGCCACGACCGTCCGCAGGTCCTGACCGTGGGCAAGGCCCGTGAGATCGTCGGCGGCCCGATCGTCGCCTCCATCACCGGCGCCGACGCGTCAGCAGCAGCTGACACCGCCAACGCCGCGTTCCAGAAGTTCCTGGACGACGAAAACAAGTAACCAAAGCGCGACGGCGGGATACCCGCCCGGCTGTTGTCCCGCCGTCGCCCGCAAACACTTTCACCCCCAACTTCTTAGGTGAACCATGTCTGTACTGACCCCTTCCCGGACTTCCGGACGAACGGCCAACGCCCAGGAGAATTTCTCCGCCTGGGCCAACCGCCACCGGAAGTGGCTGTTCGCAGCGCCCGCCATGATCTTCGTGGGCGTCCTCATCATCTTCCCGCTCGCCTGGACCCTCTACCTCAGCCTGACTGACTCCCAGGGCTCGGTACGCGCGGCCTCGGACTTCGTGGGCCTCGAAAACTACCTCACGGTCCTCACCGATACCGAACGCTTCTGGCCAGCCGTGGGCCGCACGATGTCCTTCACCCTCGTGGCGCTGGCCTGCGAAATCATCCTCGGCATGGCCATCGCCCTGCTCCTGTGGCGTCCGTTCCGCGGCGAGAAATGGGTCCGGGTGGCCATCCTGCTGCCGCTCGTGGCCACCCCCGTGGCAGTCGGCATGATGTGGCGGCTGATCTTCGATCCGAACATCGGCTTCGCCAACCAGCTGCTGGGCCTCCTGGGCATTCCGCCGCAGCCGTGGCTCTCCGGGCAGGATTCCGCCCTCCCCACCACCATCTTCATGGACGTCTGGCAGTGGACCCCCATGGTGGTCCTCATCCTCCTGGCCGGGCTGACCGCCCTCTCCGACGAGCCGGACGAGGCCGCCCGCATGGACGGCGCCACCGCACTCCAGCGCTTCTTCTACGTCACCCTGCCGCTGATGATGCCCACCGTGATCGTGGCCATCCTGCTCCGCGGCATTGACGCGCTGAAGACCTTCGACATCCTCTACGCCACCAAAGGCAAGGGCGGCGGTTCCTTCCACGAGGTGGAGACCCTGAACGTCTACGCCTACGGACTGAGCTTCGACTACAACCAGTACGGGCTGTCCTCCGCCGTGCTGATCCTGTTCTTCATGATCATCATTGGCTCCATGTGGCTGCTGACCATGCGCAAGAAAGCGGCAAGCAAATGACCCTCCTGCACGAAAACACTGAACCACAGGCGCCGGTGAGGCAGCGGCAGGCAGCAACCCGCCGCAGGAAGCCGCTCCGCAGCCGCGCCTACAAGACCTTCCGCGTCGTGGCCCTCATCACGGTGGTGCTGTTCCTCATCGCGCCTCTCTTCTGGATGCTGCTGGCCTCCTTCAAGACCAACGTGGACATCTACGACGCCGGCAAGTCCTTCCTGTTCACGCCCACCGGCGAAAACTACGCCAACGTGCTGCAGCGCAACAACTACTTCGTCTTCATCTTCAACAGCTTCTGGGTGGCCTTCGTGTCCACGGCTCTTTCGCTGGTCCTGGGCGTTCCGGCCGCCTATGCCATGAGCCGCTTCACCATGCACCGCTCGGCGCTGGTGGTCCTGATGGCCCGCGTTATCCCCGGCGTCTCCCTGCTGGTGCCCTGGTACTACGTCTTCTCCAACCTGAAGATGGTGGGCGGCTTCGAGGTGCTGATCCTCAGCCACATGTTCGTCGCCCTGCCGCTGATCGTGTACATCATGATGAGCTACTTCGATTCGCTGCCGCTGGAACTCGAGGAGTCGGCCCAGGTGGACGGACTCACGCCGATCGGCGCGTTCCGCCGCATCACCCTGCCGCTGTCCGTGGCCGGCATGGCCACCGCCGGGATCCTGTCCTTCATCTTCTCGTGGAACAACTTCATGTTCGCCCTGGTCCTGTCCGGCTCGAAGACGAAGACCCTGCCCGTGGCCATCTTCGACTTCGTCTCCTACGCCAGCATCGACTGGGGCGGCTTGATGGCCGCGGCCACCGTGGTGACCATCCCGATCATGATCATTGCGCTCTTCACGCAGAAATACATCGTGTCCGGCATGACCGCCGGCGCCACCAAGGGCTAGGGATACACCGTGACGCGCATCAGCAGAATAGAAACCTTCCTCGTCCCGCCGCGCTGGCTGTTCGTCCGCATCGAGACCGACAGCGGGATCGTCGGCTGGGGAGAGGCAAGCTGCGAGGGCCGCAGCGAAACCGTCCGCACCGCCGTCGACCAGCTCTCCGAGCTGCTGATCGGCCAGGACGCCCTCCGGATCGAGGACCACTGGCAGGTCATGACCAAGGGCTCTTTCTACCGCGGTGGCCCCATCCTGGCCAGCGCCGTGTCCGGGCTGGACCAGGCGCTGTGGGACGTCGCCGGCAAGCATTTCAACGCCCCGGTCCACCAGTTGCTGGGCGGCCCGGTCCGCGACCGGATCCGGATGTACGGCTGGGTGGGCGGCGACGAGCCCAACGAGGTGGCCGACCAGATCAGCGCGCAGCTGGAAGTCGGACTCACCGCAGTGAAGATGAACGCCAGCGGCCGGATGAGCCCGGTGGCCTCGGTGGCTGAGCTCGACGGCGTGGTCCGCCGGGTGGCCGCCGCCCGGGAAGTCCTGGGCGACCACCGGGACGTGGCAGTCGACTTCCACGGCCGCTTCAGCCTGGCCAACGCCCGCCGCGTGGCGCCGCTCCTGGAGCCGTACCGGCCGTTCTTCCTCGAGGAACCCGTGGTTCCCGAGAACACCCACCTGCTGCGGGAATTCACCTCCTCCACCACCACGCCGGTGTCCACCGGGGAGCGGTTGTACAGCCGGCAGGAGTTCCTACCCGCACTGCAGGCCGGAATCGCCGTGGCGCAGCCTGACCTCTCCCACGCCGGCGGCATCACCGAGGTCCGTAAGATTGCCTCCCTGGCCGAGGTGTACGAAGTCCAGCTGGCGCCGCACTGCCCCCTCGGCCCGCTGGCACTGGCCGCCTGCCTGCAGGTGGGCTTCGCGACGCCCAACTTCCTGATCCAGGAACAGAGCATCGGCATCCACTACAACCAGGGCGCGGAAGTCCTCGACTACGTGGTGGACAAATCACCCCTGAAGTTCGTGGACGGGCACATCGAAAGGCTGACCGGGCCCGGCCTGGGCATCGAGATCGATGAGGCCGTGGTCCGGGCGGCCGACAAACAGGGACACGCCTGGCGCGGTCCGGTATGGCGGCACCCCGACGGCTCCTTCGCAGAGTGGTGAGCGGCAGCATGGCCAAGCACGGAATGGAGAAGTCCACGATGGAGGACAGCATGACCCCCGAGTTGTTGCTCGATGGAATCCGGGACACCCGGCTCGTCGCGATCGTGCGCGGCACGGACGGTGCGGCTGCCGCGAAGGCTGCGCTCGCGGCGATGGAGGAGGGCTTCCGGTTCGTTGAAATTGCCCTGACCACGCCCGGCGCCCTCGAAGCCATCCGCGATGTCCGGGCGGCGGCACCCGAGGGTTGCTTTGTCGGTGCCGGGACCGTCCTCACACCGCAGGATGTGGAGCGCGTCGCCGACGCCGGCGGCCAGTTCATGGTGACGCCGGCACTCGCGGAGTCCATCGACGAGTCGGCACGGCGGGGCATCCCGGTCCTGGCAGGGGCCCTGACCCCCACCGAAGCCTACGAGGCAATGAACCGCGGCGCCACGGCCGTCAAGCTCTTCCCCGCCTCCATCGGCGGACCGCGTTACCTCAAGGCGCTACGTGATCCGTTTCCGGACATCCCGTTCATCGCCGTGGGCGGCGTCGGCCTCGACGAAGCGGCCGGCTACTGGGAAGCGGGCGCCATCGCCGTCGGACTCGGCGGGCCGCTGTTTGGCGACGCCGGCTCCGGCGGGGACCTGGCTCCCGTGCGGGAGCGTGCCCGCAGCTTCGTCCGCCTGGCAGCCGACTTTGGCCGCCGAACGGCTGCGGCGGGTTCGCGGTGACGGCCGCCGTCGACCTCCTGACCTTGGGCGAATCCATGGTGTCGCTGAGGTCGGGAGGTCCGCTGTCGGCAGGAGGCAGCCTGTCGATGCACGTGGCCGGTGCCGAGTCCAATGTTGCGGTGGGCGTGGCACGTCTGGGGCACACCGTGCGCTGGGCGGGCGTGGTGGGGGAGGACCCGCACGGCCAGTTCATCCTGCGGCAGCTGCGCTCCGAGGCCATCGCACTGCGTCACCGTGAAGACGGCGAGCGCAGCACGGGCGTGATGTTCCTGGAGCAGCGGACCGCAGATGTCAGCCGCGCCTACTATTACCGCTCGGGATCGGCAGGGTCCACGCTCAACATCAGCGACGTCGACGCCGCGTTGCGGGGCGGAGCCAGGGTGGTCCACCTGACCGGAATCACCGCCGCCCTCAGCCCCGAGGCGCGGCGTGCAGTGGAGTACGCCGCCGAACGCGCCGCCGGGGAAGGCATCCTGGTCTCGCTGGACGTCAACTACCGGGCAAAGCTCTGGTCACGGGACGAGGCGCGCGCTGCCCTCGCCCCGATTGTCCGGCACGCCAGCATCGTGGTCGCCTCCGACGATGAGCTGGACCTCGTGGCGTCGGGCACGGATGTGGCTGCAGGTTCCGCGGAGGCCGAGGTCCTGATGGCCAAGCGGCTCCTGGAACACGGCGTGCGGGAGGTGGTGGTCAAGCGGGGTGCCGCCGGCGCCGGCGCCCACACCGCCGACGGGCGCTGGGAGGTGCCGGCCGTGCCGGTCACCAGCATCGATTCCGTCGGTGCCGGGGATGCCTTCACCGCCGGCTACCTCTCTGCGCTGCTCGACGGCGACGACGTGGCCGGGCGCCTGCGGCGCGGCGCCCTCGCGGGAGCCTTCGCCGTGAGCACGGCCGGTGACTGGGAAGGCCTGCCGCGCACCGCCGAACTCGCGCTGCTCGCGAACCACGCCGCCGGAAGCACCCAACGCTAGCCTGACGGCCGGGAGGCCGTAACCATTCATTACCGATTGAAGAGAAAGCCTGGACCTGTTGTGAAAATCATTGCCGCGGAAGTGTTCGTGACGAGCCCCTCCCGTAATTTCGTGACGTTGCGGATCACCACCGAGGACGGGGTGACCGGCATCGGTGACGCCACGTTGAACGGGCGTGAGCTGGCGGTGGCCGCGTATCTGAAGGAGCACGTGGCGCAGTTACTGATCGGGAAGGATCCGCACCGGATCGAGGACACCTGGCAGTTCCTGTACCGGTCCTCGTACTGGCGCCGGGGCCCGGTGACGATGGCGGCGATAGCCGCGGTGGATATGGCCTTGTGGGATATCAAGGGCAAACTCGCGAACATGCCGGTGTACCAGCTGCTCGGCGGGGCGTCGCGGAACGGCTTGCGTGCGTACGGGCACGCCTCGGGCGCGGACATTCCGTCGCTGTTTGATTCGGTGCGGGAGCACCTTGAGCTCGGCTACAAGTCGGTGCGGATCCAGACCGCGGTGCCGGGGATCAAGGCCGTGTACGGTGTGGCGGCGCAGGCGCAGGCCTCCGGGGAGCGGTATGACTACGAGCCGGCCGGGCGGGGCGCGTTCCCGGTGGAGGAGGACTGGGACACCCGGGCCTACCTGCGGCACCTGCCTACTGTGTTCGAGGCGGTGCGGAACGAGTTCGGTCCGGAGCTGCCTTTGCTGCATGACGGGCACCACCGGATGACGCCGATCCAGGCGGCGAAGCTGGGCAAGGCGCTGGAACCGTACGACCTGTTCTGGCTGGAGGACTGCACCCCGGCCGAAAACCAGGAAGCCCTGCGCCTGGTGCGGGCGCACACCACCACGCCGCTGGCGATCGGCGAGATCTTCAACACCGTGTACGACTACCAGACCATCATCAAGGAACAGCTGATCGACTACGTCCGGGCCGCGTCCACGCATTTCGGCGGGATCTCGCCGCTGAAGAAGGTCATGGATTTCGCCGCGCAGTACCAGATCAAGTCCGGCTTCCACGGGCCCACGGATATCTCCCCTGTGGGGTTCGCCGCGCAGCTGCATGTGGGCCTGGCGATCCACAACTACGGCATCCAGGAATACATGCAGCACTCGGCCGCCACGAACGAGGTGTTCGAGCAGTCCATGACGTTCACCGACGGGTACCTGCACCCGGGCGACAAGCCCGGCATCGGCGTCGAATTCAACGAAGAAGCCGCCGCGGCCTACCCGTACCAGCAGGCCTACCTGCCCTACAACCGCCTCGTCGACGGAACAGTCCACGACTGGTGACGACCTCGCCCACTTAAGAACAGCCCGCGCCGTCCTGAGGCTTCAGAACGGCGCGGGCTGTTGCTTGGTTGGGGCGGGCTGCCGGGTCAGTGGTTCTCGGCCTGTGCCGGGTGGGAGGCAGAGGCGACCGACACGGGGGTCTTGGCCGCGGGTTTGGGCTCCTGGGGCTCTCCGACGGCGGACGGCGGGGTGGTCTTCCATTTGAAGCGTTTGCCGAGGGTGGATCCGCTGCCGCCGCTGCGGTTCTTGTTGAAGATGTCGAAGCCCAC
The DNA here is from genome assembly GCF_017052465.1 of Arthrobacter pascens. Taxonomy (GTDB): domain Bacteria; phylum Actinomycetota; class Actinomycetes; order Actinomycetales; family Micrococcaceae; genus Arthrobacter; species Arthrobacter pascens. The sequence goes on along the minus strand of NZ_JAFHKT010000121.1, from coordinate 30,231 downwards.
GGCGAGCAGGAGCACCAGGCCCTTGATCAGCTGCTGGTAGTCCGTGCCCAGGCCGAGGATCGACATGCCGTTGTTGAGGACGCCCATGATCAGGCCGCCCACCATGGCTCCCGCCACGGTGCCGATGCCGCCCTGGACCGCAGCGCCGCCGATAAATGCCGCGGCGATGGAGTCCAGTTCGAAACCCGTGCCGCCTGCCGGCTGGGCCGAGTTCAGTCGGGCCGTGAACACGAGACCGGCCAGGGCCGCCAGCACACCCATGTTCACGAAGAGCCGGAACGTCACGGCCTTGGTCTTGATGCCCGAGAGTTCGGCCGCGTGGAGGTTCCCGCCGATCGCGTAGGTGTGCCGGCCGAAGATGCTGTTGCTCATCAGGGCGGAGTAGACGATGACCAGGACGGCCAGGACGATCAGCACGATCGGTGTGCCGCGGTAGCTTGCCAGCAGGAACGTGATGCCGAGCATCAGCAGCGCGATGAAGGCTGTCTTGATGGCGAACCAGGCCATGGGTTCGTTTTCGAGGTTGAACTTCCGGCGGACCCGGCGCTCCTTGATGGACTGGAAGAGGATGGCTGCCGTGCCTCCGACGCCGAGGATGACGGTCAGCCACTCCAGCACCGAGGTGCCGCCCGAAATGTCAGGGAGGAAGCCGCCGCCCAGGGCCCGCAGCTCGTCCGGGAACGGGGTGATCTGCTGGTTTTTCAGGGTGATAAGGGTCAGCCCGCGGAAGATGAGCATCCCGGCGAGGGTGACGATGAAAGCCGGGATGCCGACGTACGCGATCCAGTACCCCTGCCAGGCGCCCACGAGGGCGCCGACGAGCAGGCACGCTGGGATCGCGATCCACCAGGCCCAGCCCCAGTGCACGATCATCACACCCGATACGGCGCCGATGAAGCCGGCGATGGAACCGACGGACAGGTCGATGTGGCCGGCGATGATGACCATGACCATGCCGATGGCCAGGATCAGGATGTAGCTGTTCTGGACCACGAGGTTGGTGACGTTCTGCGGCTGCAGCAGGATGCCGTCGGTAAGGACCTGGAACAGCAGGACAATCAGGATCAGGGCGACGAAGATGCCGACCTGGCGGAGGCGGCTTGCCAGGAAGCCGAGGGATTCTCGTAGGGCGGACATGGTGGTCATTCCTTCTCTTGGGTCATGTAGTGCATGAGTGTCTCCTGGGAGGCCTCGGCGATGGGAACCTCGCCGGTGACGTGGCCTGCAGACAGCGTGTAGATCCGGTCGCAGATGCCGAGCAGTTCAGGCAGTTCGGAGGAGATCACGATGACGGCTTTCCCCTCGGCGGCAAGTTCGGCGATGATCGTGTAGATCTCGAACTTGGCCCCCACGTCGATGCCCCTGGTGGGTTCGTCCAGGATCAGGACATCGGGGTCGGAGAACATCCATTTGCTCAGGACCACCTTCTGCTGGTTGCCGCCGGAGAGCTTTCCCGTGATGGCTGCGACCGAGGGCGCCTTGATGTTCATGCTCTTCCGGTAGCGGTTGGCCACGGTGGTTTCCTGGTTCTTGTCCACCCAGCCGCCCCTGGACAGCTTGCCGAGGGCCGCCATCGAGATGTTGCGCTTGATGTCCTCGATGAGGTTCAGGCCGTAGTGCTTGCGGTCCTCGGTGGCGTAGGCAATGCCGTGGCGGATGGCCTCGGGCACGGAGGACGTGTCGATTTCCTCTCCGTACTTGAACACCTTCCCGGAGACAGCCCGCCCGTAGCTGCGTCCGAAGACGCTCATGGCCAGTTCGGTCCGGCCGGCGCCCATGAGGCCGGCCAGCCCGACGACTTCGCCCTTGCGGACGTTGAGGCTCGCGTTGTGGACCACGGTGCGGCTGTGGTCCTGGGGGTGCTGGACGGACCAGTCCTCGATGCGGAGGACTTCCTCGCCGATCCGGGGGGTGCGTTCCGGGTAGAGGCTTTCCAGGTCGCGGCCCACCATGCCGCGGATGATCCGCTCCTGGGTGATCTGGCCCTGGTCGAGGCGCAGCGTCTCGATGCTCTTGCCGTCCCGGATGATGGTGACGGCGTCCGCCACCTTGCGGATTTCGTTGAGCTTGTGGCTGATGATGATGCTCGTGACGCCCTGGCCCTTCAGATGCAGGATGAGATCCAGCAGGTGGTCCGAGTCCTCGTCGTTCAGCGCCGCCGTCGGCTCGTCCAGGATGAGCAGCTTTACTTCCTTCGAGAGGGCCTTGGCGATCTCGACCAGCTGCTGCTTTCCTACGCTGATGTGCTGGATCGGCGTGACCGGGTTTTCGCTCAGCCCCACCCGTGCGAGCAGTTTGGCCGCTTCAAGGTTGGTCTGGCGCCAGTTCACCCAGCCGCGCGAGGCGATCTCGTTTCCGAGGAAGATGTTCTCCGCGATGGACAGGTACGGGCTCAGGGCCAGCTCCTGGTGGATGATGACGATGCCGCGTTTTTCGCTGTCGTTGATGGTGGAGAAGTCGCACGGCTCGTTTTCGAAGAGGATGTCGCCGTCAAAGGTGCCGTGCGGGTAGACGCCGGAGAGCACTTTCATGAGGGTCGATTTGCCGGCTCCGTTTTCACCGCAGATGGCGTGGACCTCGCCGCGGTTTACGTCCAGGGTGACGTCCTGGAGCGCTTTGACGCCGGGAAAGGTCTTGGTGATTCCCCGCATTTGAAGGATGGGTACGTTCATGGTCATTCCCGCTGACTGGTTGGTGCCGGGCTCCTGCGGGTGCAGGGCCCGGTGGGGGAGCGGCCCGGCCGGATGCCGGGCCGCTCCCTTCGCCGCGCTACTTGACGTCGGCCTCCGTGTAGTAGCCGGAGTCGATGAGTTCCTGCTTGTAGTTGTCCTTGGTGATGATCACGGACTCGAGCAGATATGCCGGGACCACCTTGACCTTGTTGTTGTAGGTTTTGGTGTCGTTCGTCTCGGGCTGCTCGCCCTTCAGGACGGCATCAACCATCTTCACGGCCTGTTCACCCAGCTTGCGGGTGTCCTTGAAGATCGTGGAGTACTGCTCCCCGGCGATGATGGACTTGACGGAGCCCTTCTCCGCATCCTGCCCGGTCACGACCGGAAGGTTGCCCTTGGAGTAGCCGCCGGTGCTGGTCAGGGCGGAAATGATGCCGATGGACAGGCCATCGTAAGGTGACAGCACGCCGTCGAGCTTCTTGCCCGAACTGTAGGCGGAGGTGAGGATGTCCTCCATGCGCTTCTGCGCAACGGGTGCCTGCCAGCGCAGGATGGCGGCCTGCTCGAACTTGGTCTGGCCGCTGGGAACCTTGATGGTTCCGGCGTCCATGAACGGCTTCAGCGTGTCCATGGCACCGGTCCAGAAGAAGTTCGCGTTGTTGTCGTCCGGGCTGCCGGCGAACAGTTCCACGTTGAACGGGCCCTTGCCGTCCACCTTCTTGCCGCTGGCATCCAGAAGACCCAGGCCCGTCAGCAGGGAGGTAGCCTGCTGGACGCCCACCGTGTAGTTGTCAAAGGTCGTGTAAAAGTCCACGTTCGGTGTGCCGTTGATCAGCCGGTCGTAGGCGATGACCTTGACGTTCTGCTCCTTGGCCTTTGCCAGGACATCCGTCAGCGTGGTGCCGTCGATCGCGGCGATAATCAGGGCCTTCGCACCCTTGGTCAGCATGTTCTCAATCTGCGACACCTGCGTGGGGATGTCGTCGTTGGCGAACTGCAGATCCGTCTTGTATCCGAGGTCCTTCAGGGACTTTTCGACATTGCCTCCGTCGGCAATCCATCGCTCAGACGTCTGCGTCGGCATCGAAATGCCTACGAGAGAGCCGGCAGCATCGGTGCTGGCGGCGGGATCCGCGGTGCTGCCGGGACGGCTGCCGCAGCCGGTGGCTCCGACGGTCACGGCCAGGGCGACGGCGACGGCTCCCAGGAGTTTCTTGAAACGCACGTTGTTCTCCTTCCGCGGCTGACTCAGGCCGCGAATTGCTGCTGAGCCGGGAGGCATCTGCGCCTTCCGACGGGACCGGCATTGGGCTCCGGTCGGCTGCTGCGCGATCCTGAGGCCCGCACACCAGGGGGCTTTGCGATCAGGCGGCATCCATGCCGCCTTTACTCAATTCTGTGAAGCTGCTGCGCCTTGTGAGCGCTAACAATTACGAGAATAGCTCACGCCTTATTGTGGGTCAACACACATGTTTGCCGGAGCAGGGCCCTTTTTTGCTGGGCCTATTTGCCTGGGCCGTTTGGCTGGCGAAGCCGCCGGGCAGCGTTGCGGCCCGGCGGCTGAGTGCAGGCTGCCGCCCCCGGGTGCCCTAGCCGCGGCGCTGCAGTCCGGGAACGCCGTCCTGGATGCCGAAGGTGGCCTTGGTGCTGACCGCGGAGCCGGGTGCGGAAACGTAGTCGAGCACCCGGTAATCAGCGGTCATGGCGTCCCTGGTGATTGTGGTCCGGACGTAGCCACGCTGGTCGTTGTAGAACTTCAGGTGCGGATTCCAGGCCATGGTCGGATCCGTGACGGAACCCGTTCCGTTTCCGTTGGACGTGACGGAGGTGCATACCAGTTCCGAACCCACCACGGGCGCGTGGGGATCCTTGAAGTCCACCTTCACGTCGTTGGCCCAGCTGCGGTGGACGTCACCGGTCAGTACGACGGCGTTGCGCACCTTTGCGTCCACCCAGCCCTGCGTGATCCGGCGCCGTGAGGCGGCATAGCCGTCCCAGCCGTCCATCGACACGTCGTCGATGTCCGGCGCCTTGTTGCGGTCGCGCTCCGCGAAGAACACCTGCTGGCCCAGAATGTCCCAGCGCGCCGTGGACTTCCGGAAGCCGTCCAGCAGCCACTGCTCCTGCCCGGGGCCAGTGATGGTCCTGTCCTCCGCAAGGCGCTCGCCGACGTTTTTCCGCCAGCCGTCGCCGGCTAGCTGGTCGTCGCGGTACTGGCGGGTGTCCATCATGTGGAAGTTTGCCAGCTGACCCCACTGGACAGTGCGGTAGATCTTCATGTCGGCGCCGGCGGGAACAGACGGTGCGCGCAGCGGCATGTTCTCGTAGTAGGCCTTGAATGCGGCCGCCCTCCGGGTGCGGAAGTTGCTGGCGGAGTCGTTGAGCTGGGCGGGGTCCGCATTCTCCGGCGCCTCGTCCGCCCAGTTGTTGTCCACTTCGTGGTCATCCCAGACCACCAGCCATGGTGCCGCGGCGTGGGCAGCCTGGAGGTCGGCGTCGGACTTGTACTGCGCGTGGCGCTGGCGGTAGCCCTCCAGCGTCACGGTCTCTGGACCCTCATGGTCGCGGACGTTTCCGCCGCCCACCACATAGGAGTCCTTCTTGTACTCGTACTGGTAATCGCCGAGATGGAGGACCAGGTCCGGCTGGTCTTCGGCGAGGCGGCGGTAAGCGGTGAAGAAGCCGTGCTCGTACTGGGCGCAGCTGGCGAACGACATGGCCAGCGCAGCCGGCGTCTCGTACCAGGCCGGGCTGGTCAGTGTGCGGCCAACAGGGCTGATGTGGCGGCCGGCGCGGAAGCGGTAGAAATATTCGCGGCCCGGCGTCAACCCGCGCAGTTCGACGTGCACCGAGTGGGCACTCGCAGGAACAGCCTGCTGGACACCACGCCGGACCACCCTGCGCATGGCGGGGTCTTCGGCCACCTCCCACGCCACGCCCACCGTGCGTGTCGGCATGCCGCCGAGGCCGTCCTCCGCCAGCGGGCTGAGGGCCAGGCGCGTCCAGATCACAAACCCGTCCGGCCACGGATCGCCGGAGGCAATGCCAAGGGTGAAGGGATCGGCCGGGAGGCTTGCCTCCGAGTTCCGCTGGTCGGCGACGGCCGTGCCCGGCAGGGCGATGACGAGGCCGGCACCCAGGCCGGCGGTGATGAGCGTTCTGCGCGAAATGTCCATGGCCCGAACCTAGCCAGCCCGTTTGGACAGCCGAGGTCGCGCGCGTGAATCCCGGGTGAACGCCCGTCCGCCCTTGGGCTACTGGGAAGGCTGTGGCACCTTGCAGGCCATCTTGGGGTTGACCCCCATGTAGTTCAACGGCCCGGCGACGATCGTAATCGCCACGGTTCCGGCCTCGGTGCACGAGTCCGGCGAACCGCCGAAATATCCCCGCTGGAATGCGGCGAAGGCGCCGATGATGAGCCAGATGATCACTAGCGTTCCGACGATCCTCATGGAATCCTCCGTAGCCCCGTTGCCACTCCAGTGTGTGTCCAATTATCCACCGCGGGCGGGTTCCAGGACAGGGCGCGCCGGAGGAACACTGGAGCGCGCCGGGAAGCCGAGGTCAGCTGGGCTCTGTTGTTTCCACCGGGGTTTGTTCCACGTCCGGGGTGTCCTCGGCGGTGGCTACCGATGTTTCTCCCGGCGCCGAAGTGTCCGCGGCCTCGGTCCCCTCTTCCGGCTCGAAAGTGTTGGCCTCGCCGGCGCCGAGCCCGACGCCGTTTTCCGAGCCCGGAACGGTGCCGGCCTCGCCGGTGCCAGTGCTTTCGGTGCTCATGTCGTCTCCTGAATCCTCGTGGGGCTGGGAAACCCACGGTAACAGCGGCAGCCTGGCTTCGTAAGGGCCCCGGCCGCTTCGCCGCGCGTCCGGGCAGGAAGGGGATAATCTTCAACACAGAACCGTTCATTTCATCGTGCACAGTCAGGACACCGCGTGGCAGACGAACCAGCAGGCAAGGCGGGGTGGTGGCGGGTATTCCACGACAAGTTCGTGGTCGAGGAACGCTACATGGATGCCAGCGCGCGGAAGGCGCTGTACATCACTGCTGGTGTCCTCGCCCTGGCGGGCGCATTCGTCTTCTTCCTGACGCTGACGGACGTGCTTCAGCAGGACGGCCTGGCCGGCGCCGATGAGTCGGCCCGGAGGTGGCTGCTCACCACCCGTTCGGAGGCGCTGACCGTTGTCATGATCATCCTGGCGGTTGTCTTCGGCCCGGTTGCGCTGCCGATCATCGTGCTGGTGGTTACCCTCGCATGGGGCATCCTGGCCAAACACGCCTGGCGACCGGTCCTGCTTGCGGCGGCCATGGTCACGGGCGTCGGACTCGCCCAGCTCATTGGCCATGCCGTCGAACGCACGCGTCCGCCTGTCGAACTCATGCTGTTCGGTGCCGACCATACATTTTCGTTTCCCTCGGGGCACGTGCTCGGTGCCTCCGACTTCCTGCTCGTGACCGCTTTCCTGGTCTTCTCCCGCCACCGGCGTCCGAAGATCACCATCATCGGTTTTATCGTCGCCATCATCGGCGTAATCCTTGCCGCCCTCAGCAGGCTCTACCTGGGCTACCACTGGGTGAGCGACGCCGTGGCTTCGGTGTCCCTGTCCCTGGTGGTGCTCGGGGCCGTGATTGCTGTGGACACGTGGCGGACCGCCAGGGTGCCGGGCGAAACGGTGACCGGAGAACTGTCGAAGGCTGATTCGCCGGCGGACTAACCGTGCCGCCGCAGCGTCCTGCGAGGGTTGCTGCGGATTCCGGCCGGTGCCAGGGTGGGGCATGGCCACTGAAGACGATGTCCGCCGAATCTGCCTCGCACTGCCCGGAGTCACGGAGCGCAGCAGCTGGAACCAGCCCGCGTGGTTCGCGAAATCCCTGATGGCCCGGATGTGGGACGAAGGCGTGCTGACGGTCAAGACCGCGGAGCGTGAGGCCCTCGCGGGTACTGACCCAGACACCTACTTCTGGACGCCGCATCACGAGCGGTCGCCCCAGCTGGTCCTGATCCGGCTGTCACGGCTCGACGACGGCGAACTCGCCGAGCTGTTGGAAGAATCATTCCTGCTGGCCGGCGGGCGGATATGAGTCCAAGAGCCGGGCGTTGCGGGCACGGGCGCGTTCAAGCTGCCGGCGGAGCCTGGCGTTGTCCACTTCGAGTTCCAGCACTTTCGCCACTCCTGCCAGGTTGAGTCCCTCATCAAGGAGCTCACCGATCCGCCGCAGTACCGCGAGGTCCGAATCGCTGTATTGCCGCGTCCCTCCGGAGGTCCGCCCGGGCGTCAGCAATCCGCGCCGTTCGTACAACCGGATGTTTTGTTGGCCGGTTCCGAGCAGATCCGCCACCACGGAGATTGCGTAAAGGCCCCTGCCTTCGTCCTGATCTGCCACGGTGCTTCCCTCGGTTGAGAATAATTTGATGTGCCTCTTGCACCAGTTTGACACCAGTGCTATAAAAAATCTATATCCACCACCATAGATGAGCTGGTGGATTACGGTGAAATACCTACATGCTGAAGGAGTGGGAAATGATGCTAATCCGTACCGACCCGTTCCGTGAGCTGGACCGGCTCACCCAGCAGGTCTTCGGAACCGCCGCCCGACCGGCTGCCATGCCCATGGACGCCTGGCAGGAGGACGGGGAGTTTGTGGTGGCCTTTGATCTTCCCGGCGTCCTGCCGGAGAAGGTAGACCTCAATGTGGAGCGGAACGTCCTTACCGTCAGGGCTGAACGCCAGGACCCCACGCAGCCCAATGTGGAGCTGGTGGTGGCCGAGCGGCCGCGCGGAGTTTTCAGCCGTCAACTGATCCTCGGAGACACTCTGGACACGGAGAACATCAAGGCGGGTTACGACTCCGGCGTCCTGACGCTTCGTATCCCCGTGGCGGAACAGGCAAAGCCGCGCAAGATTGAAATCGAACGCAAGGGCGAGCTCCACCAGATCGGAACCTGAGTCCGGCGGTCCATGGCAGGGCTGTCCGGCTCTATCGCCAGGGCGGCTTCCGGCTCAGGCCGGAGGCCGCTCCTGGTCATCAGCGGTCCGCCTGGTCCCGAGGCCGCTGAGCCAGTGAACCCTGTGGACCGACTGAACCCTCTGGACACCAGGAGAGGGGCACTCCCATGCCCGGCAATTCCCCGGATCACTACGTGGCACTGAACGTGCCGCGGACGGCCACCCAGCAGGAAATAGCGCGTGCCTACCGGTCCCTCCTCCGAACGCACCATCCGGACCTGGCCGGTCCCACGGCAGCACCCGCTGAACTGCAGCTCATCATGCAGGCCTTCGAGGTGCTCCGCGACCCGAGGCGGCGCCTTGCGTACGACCGCGACTTTCTGAGGAATGAGCAGAGGGCTGCGGCGGCCGGCCCCAGGGAAGGCCCGTCCGGAGACCATTCCCGCGAGGTTCCCGTGCGGCACGTCCGGCACGAGGACCCACCACTGCGGGCAACACCCGTCCGGTGGGAAAGCGGGCCCTGGGCCACCATCCGTTTCGACCCCCGAGGAGAACGACGACGATGAGCGATTGGCGAAGATACGATTCCCACCTGATCCCTGCCTTTCATGAGCGGTTTGAAGAACGCTGGGGCAAGAACACCGCGCCGTTCCTGGATCCTGAGGCCCACGAGGAGCCCCTTCCGCGTGCGCAGTGGATCAACCCCGCCACCGGCGCAGCCCTGGCCGTCGTGCCTATCTGGACGGACGACGACCGCCAGCACCGGTCGTTTGGGGTCTTCTACCTGCCGCCGGGAGGGGACATCTGGGTGCTCCGCCCCGGCTTCACCGGCTACCTGGAACCGGGGGAGGACGCTTCAGAGCATCTGCTGGCCCTGAGGAACGACGCCTTCAAGAAGGCCGTCGCCCACGCAAAGGATTTCTTGTTCGGCCCCGCAGTGATGCACTGAGCGGCTGGGCGTACGCAACGTCCGATGCCTGCGGCCGTCGCGGGTGCTACGGGCCTCGTCAGGTGGAGCGGCCTGTGTCATTCTGGAAGGCACCGCAAGTGCCGACGAAGGAGAATTGCCATGTTTTCGCCGAGGGGTTCGTTTTCCAGCTTCAGCGTCAACGACGTGGCGCAGGCCAAGGCGTTCTACGGACAGGTCCTCGGGTTGGACGACGTCGAGGCGGCAGTCGACGGGCTCAACGCCGCAGGCGTCCGGACCAAAACGTGATTTCAGTGATCAAGGGTGGTGGCCTGCTGGCCTGAGCCGCCATTTTCAGGCAAACTTCTTCTTCTGCCCATTTCGAAAGACATAGAGGTCCTCCATGCATGCCTCCGCCAAAGAGTTGGCCGCGAAGATTCCGCCGGGCTTCACGCTGGGGGTGGCCACCGCCGCCTTCCAGATAGAAGGCGCCCTTGACGAGGACGGCCGGGGGAAGGCCGGCTGGGACGTCTTCGCGGCCAAACCCGGCACCATCGTGGACGGCCACAGCCCGGCCGTCGCCTGCGACCACTATCACCGCATGCCGCAGGACGTGGCGCTCATGAAGGAACTGGGCATCGATTCGTACCGGTTCTCACTGTCCTGGCCCCGGATCCAGCCAGGAGGCAGCGGGCCCGTGAACCGGGCCGGGCTGGATTTCTACGACCGGCTGCTCGATGAGCTTCTGGAAAACGGGATATCCCCCATGGTGACCCTGTACCACTGGGACACGCCGCTGCCGCTGGACGAGGCGGGCGGATGGCTCAACAGGGACACCGCCTACCGGCTGGCGGAATTCGCCGCCATTGCCGCGGCCGCGTACGGGGACCGCGTGGCCCGCTGGGTGACCATCAACGAGCCGGCCACGGTGACCACGAACGGATACGCGCTGGGCCTGCACTCACCGGGGAAGGCGGACTTCGCGAACGGGCTGCCCTCGGTCCACCACCAGCTGCTTGGCCACGGTTTGGCGCTCCAGGCGCTGCGGGCGGCCAAAGTGCCGGGGGAGATCGGCATGACGAACGTGTACTCGCCGATGGTGCCCAATTCAGCCAATCCACTGGACAGGCTGAGCGCCGGGGCCATGGATGTGGCACAGAACCGCCTCTATGCGGACCCCGTCCTTGCCGGGAAGTATCCCGACCTCGTCCGCCTCGGGAAGTTCTTCTCCTCGTTTGAGCATCCCGACGAAGACATGGCCATCATTTCGCAGCCGCTGGACTTCTACGGGCTCAATTACTACATGCCCACCAGGGTGGCGGCCGGCGGAGGAGACAGCCCGGTTCCGGCTGCCATGGCGGAGGCCATCGGGGACGATCTCAGCAGCACCACCCCGGGCGCGCCGCTGCACATTGAGCCCTGGCCGGACACCGAGACCACGGCCTACGGCTGGCCGGTCAAGCCCGCATACATGGCCGTCGCCCTCAAGGAGATGGCAGAGCGGTATCCGAACCTTCCGCCGGTCATCATTACCGAGGGCGGCGCGAGCTTCGAGGACATCATCGTCCGGGACAAATCCACCAACCGCAGCTTCATTCCGGACGAGCGCCGCCTGCGGTACCTCTCGGACCACCTCGGCACCGCGCTCCGTGCCACGGCACCCGGCGGCGAGGCCGAGGCGGTGGATCTTCGCGGTTACTACGTGTGGTCACTGATGGACAATTTTGAGTGGTCCGGGGGGTATAACCAGCCGTTCGGGCTGGTGCACGTGGACTTCGAGACGCTCGAGCGGACACCCAAGGCGTCCTTCTACTGGTTTCAGGAGCTTCTGGAGGAGCGGACACTGGTTGCTGCCGCAGGAGCCGCTGTCGCCGCCGCCGCTGCCCCCCGAGGCGCAGTTCCCGAAGGCGCTGCCCCCGAGGGCGCGGACCGCGGAATGTCCGACGGCGGTGCGTCGCCGCTGGCCGGCTGAGCTGCCAGTTCAACTCAGATCAGGCCAGCTCAGTTCAGTTCAGATCAGTTCAAGTTCCTTGAGCTTCCGTGCAATGCCGGCGCCGTCGGGCGAGTAGATCCAGGGCACGGAGGAGGCACTGTGGTCTCCGTTTTCCGAATGTCCGCCAGCCAGTACGGACTCGCTGACGGAGAGCTGCCGGATGGCGATGGCGGCCACCCTGTCTGAATGCTCCTGGGTAAACGCGGAGTAGATCTGTTCGTCATGCTGGCCGTTGTCGCCGATCAGCAGCCAGCGCATGTTCGGAAATTCGGCGGCCAGGCGCTCCAGGTTTTGGCGCTTGTGGTCCTGGCCGCTGCGGAACCACCGGTCCTGGGTGAGTCCCCAGTCCGTGAGCACGAGCGCGCCGGAGGGATACATGTTGCGCGTGAGGAACCGGCCAAGGGTTGGCGCGGCGTTCCAGGGCCCGGTGGACAGGTAGATCACGGGGGCATCTGGGTGTTCCACGGTCAGCCGGTCCAGCAGCACAGCCATGCCCGGAGTAGCCATCCTGGCCCGCTCGCTCAGCACGAACGTGTTCCACAGGGCAAGGAAGGGCCTTGGCAGGGCCGTGACCATGACGGTGTCGTCGATGTCAGAGACGATGCCGAACCTGGTCTCCGGACCGATGACGAAAATGCTGGCCTCTGCCGGTTCGGTGCCTTGGGACCGCAACACAGCCGTGTGCCAGCCCGGGGAAAGGGAGACCCGGACATCAATGTCGATGAGCCCGCCCCTGTCGGCCCTGACCTTCGTCACGGTGCCGCCCACTTCGATTTCCACTTCGGATCCCGGGATGGGAACGCTGGTGAAGGCGCGCCAGCCCCGGACGTTCTGGGTTCCGTTCTTGGCGGCATGATCGGCCCGGCTGCCGGGCACGGGCTTGCTGGCCAGCACCACCCTGCCGAGCACCCGGACCCACTCGGTGGAACCGTAGCCCTGGTACGCGATGGTCTTGGGTTCGAACTTCCACCGCCGGGCAAGCTTCAGACGGGCGGTGTTGATCCCGTCGGAGAGCCGGTGGGCCAGGCGGAAAACGTGTGTACCTGACAAAGAAGATTCCTGTGACGCCATGTCCATGCCTTCACTCTGCCACAGGCCCCGGTCCGGCGGGCCGTTGCATGCCTCTGTTACCTGACCCGGCCGGCTTTCGCCCGTTCCGGCACGCCAGTCAGCCGTCCCCCAGCAGCCACCGCAACGTGTCCGCGTTCCGCACCGCGTTGCCGCCGCCGTCGTTGTTGAAATAGGCGTACACGTCCTTGCCCGCGCCGCGCCACTCACGGATCCTTTCCGCCCACCAGCGCAGGTCCTCGTCGGAGTACGAGCCGCCGTACAGGTGCTCGTGGTCCGGGCCGTGCAGCCTGACGTAGACGAAGGGTGCCGTGGCTCTCAGGATGCACGGCAGGTTGGCTCCGCTCATGACGCAGTAGGCCGCTTCGTGGCGCTCCAGCAGGCGGTAGACATCCGGATGGTCCCAACTCGGGTGCCGGAACTCCACACTCACCCGGATCCATTCGGGCAGGGCTGCCAGGAAGTAATCCAGCCGGCCATCGTCACGCGCCAGGTTCGGCGGGAGCTGGACCAGCAGGACGGCGCGTTTGTCACCGAGTTCGTGCCAGCACCGGGAAATCCTCTCGATCCAGACTTCCGGGCCGTAGAGTTTCTTGCCGTGCGTGAGGCCGCGGGGGGCCTTGAGCGACAGGGCGAACCCGTCGGGAAGCCGCCGCCGCCAACTGGCAAATGACGTGTCCCGCGGCCATCGGTAGAAACTGGCGTTCAGCTCCACCGTGCTGAACCTCGCCACATAATGCTGCAGCCTGTCGCGTGCGGGAAGCCCCGGCGGGTAGAGCACGTTCTCCCAGTGGTCGTAGCTCCAGCCTGACGTGCCGATATGAACGGGCACGGTCACTCGAAGTGCGTGGTCAGGTGTCCTCCGCCGGCCGACTCCACGATCGCGGCAGCCACGTCGCGGAGCTTCCTGTTGCGGTTGCTGGAGGCGGACTTGATCAGCGCGATGGCCTCCTCCTGGCTGCAGCGGTTCTGCGCGATGATGATGCCCACCGCTGTATCGATGATGGTGCGTGACTCCATCGCGGCTTTCAGGTTCGAGGCCGCGTCGCTGTGCTGGGCTATCCGGACGGCGAGGCGCAGGCCTTTGGCGGCCTGGCGGACGTAGCTGACGGCGCGCTCTATGGCATCGTCGTCGAACGCATTCGGCTTGTCCGAATAAATGTTGAGGCCGGCACGGGCGTTGCCCCCGGGGAGGTCGAACGGCACCGCCAGAACGGAGCGGATGCCGGCCTTGAGGACAGTGTCGTTGTAATCAGGAAATGCCGTATCCAGTTCAAAATCAGGTACATGGACGATGACGCCTTCCCGGCACGATCGGAGGCAGGGCCCGTCCTTGAACTGGTACTGGATCTCGTCCACCGCGCGCGCCTCTTCGCTGCTGCTGGCCACCGTGCCCGCCCTGCGGTCCCTCAGGAGCGTGATCCCGCAATACAGCTGGCCATGGGGTCCGGACAGTTGTTCGGCCGAGTAACGGGCGAGCTCGTTGAGGAAATCCTCGACGTCCTGGGTCTCCAGCAGGAGGTCCTGGACGTAGCCCGTCACGTCAGTCTCGTTCAGACGACTATCCAAAGGAGGCTCCTGTTCTGCCCTGTCACCGGTCGTATGGCTGGCCGGAGATCAGGCTCAAAGTCGTGGTCCGCGGCAGCTGCCCTACCCTCATCTCAGGCTACACCCGGGTTGCTCTCGTGCGGACGTTCCAGCTATGGCACTGTAAGGGCATGGTACGCATCGAGGATTATGCGGTGGTGGGTGACCTTCACACCGCGGCCCTAATCAGCACGGAAGGTTCCATCGATTGGCTGTGCCTGCCGCGCTTCGATTCGCCGGCCTGCTTCAACGCCTTGCTGGACACGCCCGAGTCCGGACGCTGGAAGATCGCTCCGGCCGGCGCGGGGGAGTGCACCCGGCGGAGCTACCGCAGGCATACCCTGATCCTCGAAACGGAATGGGAGACCGACGACGGTGCCGTCCGGGTCATCGACTTCATGCCGCCCCGTGACGAAGTGGCAGACATCGTGCGGATTGTTGAGGGAATTCACGGCCAGGTCAGGATGCGGGGCGAGCTGGCCCTCCGTTTCGACTACGGCCACATCATGCCCTGGGTGCGCCGCGACAGCCGCGGGCTGCACGCCATCGCCGGGCCGGACTCCGCCTACCTGGCCACCAACGCGCCCCTCCGGGGGGAACACATGCACACCGTCAGTGACTTCACGGTGAAAGCGGGCGAACGCGTGCCCTTCGTGCTGACATGGGCGCCCAGCCATGTCCGCCGGCCGCGGGCAGTGGACCCCGAAGCTGTCCTGGAGTCCACGGAGAAGTTTTGGCGTGACTGGTCCGGGCAGTGCAAGGTATCAGGTCCCTACAAGGACGCGGTGGAGCGCTCGCTCATTACGCTCAAGGCCCTCACCTATGCCCCCACCGGCGGCATCGTGGCAGCCGTGACCACGTCCCTGCCCGAGCAGTTGGGTGGACCGCGGAACTGGGATTACCGCTTCTGTTGGCTCCGTGACGCCACGCTGACGCTGCAGTCGTTGCTGGCCGTTGGCTATACCGCGGAGGCCGCCGCATGGCGGGACTGGCTGCTGCGGGCCGTCGCGGGTGATCCCGCGGACCTGCAAATCATGTACGGCATCCACGGCGAGCGCCGACTGCCCGAGATGGAGCTGCCGTGGCTTTCGGGCTACGAGGACTCGTCCCCGGTGCGGATCGGCAACGGCGCAGCCGGACAGTTGCAACTGGACGTCTGGGGCGAAGTGCTGGACTGCCTGTCGCTCACCCGCAATTCCCTGCTCACGCATCCGGACGAGGCGTGGGACGTCCAGGTGGCGCTGATGGAGTACCTCGAAGGTGTCTGGAACCAGCCGGACAACGGGCTGTGGGAGATGCGCGGACCGAGGCGCCATTTCACGCACTCGAAGGTCATGGCCTGGGTTGCCGCGGACCGGATGGTCAAGGGCGTGCGGGAATCGGGGCTGCCGGGACCCGCCGACCGCTGGGAGGCGCTGCGGGATACGATCCGGAACGATGTCATGACCCACGGCTTCGACGCTGACCGCAACACGTTCACCCAGTCCTACGGCCGCCCCGAACTGGACGCCAGCCTGCTTCTCATCCCGCGTGTGGGGTTCCTGCCGCCTGACGATCCCCGCGTGATCGGCACCATCGACGCCATCCAGCGCGAGCTGACTGAGGACGGTTTCCTGCTCCGGTACCGGCCCGAAGTCAGTGACGACGGCCTCCCGGGGGGCGAAGGCGTCTTCCTCGCCTGCTCCTTTTGGCTGGTGGAGGCGCTCCTTGGCGCGGGCCGCCACCGGCAGGCGACCCAGCTGTTCGAACGCCTCCTGGCGCTGCGCAACGACGTGGGCCTGCTGAGCGAAGAGTGGGGGGTCCAGAGCGGCCGGCATCTGGGAAACACACCGCAGGCCTTCAGCCATTTCGCCCTCGTGACGAGCGCCCTGCAGCTGCAACAGCGCCGGACCAAGCGAAGCAACAGGCCGCTGCGGGCAGGAACTGCGTTGTAGCTACCGTTTCCTGACGAAAACCGCTCCATTCGCCGGATCACTAAGTATACTTACTAACACCTATCCGACTGGCAAAGAAGGAGGAGGGCTGGAATGTCTGGATATTTTGAGCTGGTTGATGCCCCTGATGGCGGCTACCGGATCCGGCTGCTGGACGGCACTGGCGCGCTGATGGCTGTGTCCGTCACCTTCCCGACGAAGCGGGCGGCCGTGGCCGGGGTGGCCCGTGCCCGCGAAATTGCCGGGACAGGTCTGATCCGCGATAACTGCAGCGATGCCGTGGTGCGGTCGGCACTTCTTTCCCCTGGATCCTATGAGGCGGAACGCTGAGGCGGGGCATGCGTGCCGGGAGCCTGCGCCGGAAGGGGGTGCTGTTCGACGTCGACGGCACCCTGGTCGATTCCGCCTATATCCATACGCTCGCCTGGTGGCAGGCGTTCCGCCAGTCCGGTTTTGATGTGCCGATGGCGCGGATCCACCGCTGCGTGGGGATGGGCGGTGCGCGGCTGGTGGACCACCTGCTGCCGGACGGACGGGACACGGCCGTCGATGAGGATGTCCTCGCGGCCCACTCCGGAATATTCGGCACCTACTGGCCGGCCCTGAGGCCCTTGGACGGAGCGCGGGATTTGCTGGCGCAGTGCTGTGAAAGTGGCCTGGCGGTGGCGCTTGCTTCCTCGGCCCGGGATCAGGACCTCAAGGCCCTCCGCTCCAGCCTGGCCGCCGATTCCTTCATCGATGCGGCCACGAGCGCCAACGACGCCAAGGAGAGCAAGCCTGAGCCGGACATACTCGTCGCGGCACTGCGTGCCGTTGGGATCGAAGCGTCCGATGCCGTCTACGTGGGGGACGCCGTGTGGGATGTCTATGCCGCAGCCAGGCTGGACATCCCCACCATCGGCGTTACCTGCGGCGGGACGAGCGAGGCGGAGCTCCGGGAAGCGGGCGCCGTCGAAGTGTACGCCGGGCCGCGTGACCTGCTGGATAACCTCAGGGACAGTGCCATCGGGAGGCTTCTCGCGGGATAGCGAGCCGGATTACGGGCCCGGTAATGCGCCGCGCCGCCTATCGCTTGCGCCGCCTCATGCCGTGGCCGGCCCGGTCGTGGCCTCCCCGGGTGCCGGGCTGTCGGATGCAGGTTCATCGGCGTAGTCGCCCTTGTTCCATGACACAGTAACCGCAACCGATCCGTCGTCGTGCCTTGCGACTTGGGTGACCACTTCCGGAACCATTGCGCCCATGGCGAGGATCTTTGCGCGGTACGTGGTGACCAGTTCCTCAAGGCTGGACTCGGTCCACTCGCCGGGACGTATCCGGGTGGAAATCTCCACGGGTTCGGGCTGGTACAGCGTCATCATGATGCCTTTCCTTCGGTGGCGGGGGCAGTTCCTACGCTAGGAGGCTTCGGGGGCTGAAACAAGAGAAAAGGAAAGTGGGCTTACCTTTTGCCATGGGCCGCCGGAATGCTACCTTGACTGTGCGGCACCATTGATAAGCATGCTGATCTTTTTCCATTGAAGGAAGGGACCATGAAGGCACTGACTTGGCAAGGCAAGCGCTCCGTGAGCGTGGAGGAAGTTCCGGACCCCGTCATCCAGGAGCCCACCGACGCGATCATCAGGATTACCTCCACGGCGATCTGCGGTTCGGACCTTCACCTCTACGAGGTGCTGGGACCCTACATGCACAAGGGCGACGTTCTGGGCCACGAGCCCATGGGCATCGTGGAGGAGGTGGGGGCCGGCGTCACCAACCTGGCCAAGGGCGACAGGGTCGTGGTCCCATTCAACATCGCCTGCGGGCGCTGCTACATGTGTAGCCAGGGGCTGCAGTCACAGTGCGAGACGACCCAGGTCAGACAGAAAAACTCGGGGGCCGCGTTGTTCGGCTACTCGGAACTCTATGGCTCCGTGCCGGGCGGCCAGGCGGAATACCTGCGGGTCCCGTTTGCCGACTATGGCCCGGTCAAGGTCCGCCAGGAGCTCCCCGATGACCGCTACCTGTTTCTGTCCGACATCCTTCCCACGGCCTGGCAGGCCGTGAAGTACGCGGACGTCGCCGCCGGCGGGACGCTGGCCGTGCTTGGGCTCGGTCCCGTAGGCCAGTTCGCCTCGAGGGTCGGAACGCACCTGGGACTGCGCGTGGTCGGAGTGGATCCGGTCCTGGAGCGCCGCGAGATGGCTGCAAGGCACGGCGTCGAAGTCCTGGACTACTCCAAGGGCGTGGCTGATGAGCTCCGCGAGCTAACGGAGGGCCGCGGCGCCGATGGTGTGGTGGACGCCGTCGGCATGGAGGCCCATGGTTCGCCCGTGGCGGGATTCGCGCACCAGGCCCTGGGTCTGCTGCCGGACAAGCTGGCGCAAAAAGCCATGGAAACCGCGGGCGTGGACCGGCTCGCGGCCCTGCACACGGCCCTTGACGGGGTCCGCCGCGGCGGAACCGTGTCCCTGAGCGGCGTGTACGGAGGCCCGGCCAGCCCCATGCCGCTGCTGACCATGTTCGACAAGCAGATCCAGCTCCGGATGGGGCAGTGCAACGTCCGCCGGTGGACGGATGAGCTGCTTCCGCTGGTGGAGGACGACGCCGACCCGCTGGGTGTCATGGATCTGGTCACCCACCGTGCGGGGCTGGCCGAGGCGCCCGCGCTGTATGACAAGTTTCAGAAGAAGGAGGACGGCTGCATCAAGGTTGTTCTTCAGCCTTAGGGCGCCGAATTGGGCCGGTGTCCAAAGTGGTGGACCAGGATTCGTTGTTCAAATCCACGAATTTCTTAGTCCATGCGTGTCCCTTCGTTGTCGGCTGCCGCTCGTCACGGGCCCTATTGGCTGTAGGGAAGGCTGGCAGTCAGGCGGAAGCGTCGACGACGCAGAACCGGTTTCCGTCCGGATCTTCCAGGACGATGAAATCGGGGTCCTCCGGATACAGGTCCCAGTCCACCTGCGAGGCCCCCAGCCCCAAGAGCCGCTCCACTTCGCCCGCCTGGTCGTCGGCGTACAGGTCCAGATGGATGCGCGGATGCGGCTGCACGGGCGTTTCGCTGAGCATGAGGGCAAGCCTGGCGCCTTCGCCCTTTTGCGGGACCAGGACCACCCACGTTTCATCGCCCTCCTCGCGGGGGACATAGCCAAGGGCATCACACCAGAAGGCGGTGGCACGGGCGACGTCGTTCACTCCGAGGACAGTTGTTCCGATCGTCAGCATGGTCTCATGCTGGCGTGAGGCTGTTGATGTTGCAAGGGGCGTGGTCAGCACATGCTGTTCAGTGTGTGTTCGGCGACGTCCATCATTTCCAGGACGAGCGGGTTGTCCCCCAGAATAAAGGGCGCAGGCGGATAGGTGAGGGCCACGGTCACCTGCCTGGTTCCATCCGCGCTGGTCATTGAGACGGTCCCGTAGCCCAGGAGGTCTCCCGGATGGCCGTAGGCGAAGCCGTTGGTGCAGGTGTCGTTCCAGATCCACAGGCCGAGGCCGTAGAATCCGGCGGTGTTGGGAGTCTGCATCTCCTTCAACGTGGCGGGGCTCAGGAGCTTTCCCTGCATGAGGGCTGAATAGAACGTGTTCAGGTCCTGCACGGTGGATACCAGGCCCCCGGACGGCGACCCTGTGAGAACTGCCGGGGACGTCACATCCACGCGCTGGTCCTCGATGACCAGATAGCCGTGTGCGATGCCCGACGGCGGGGTCCTGGCGCCGATCATGAATGTGCCGCTCATCCCCAGCGGGCCGGTGATCTGCTCACTGATGACGTCACCGATCGGCTGTCCTCTGAGCCTCTCCACCAGCAGCGCCAACGCCACGTAGTCCGACTCCGAGTACTCGAACCCCTGGGCGAGCCGTTTCTCCCACGTCGTCCTCCCTGCCCAGGCAAGCCGTTGGGTCAGGCTCAGCCTGGTGTTGATCACTTCCTTTAGCGGCCTGGATGCAATCAGTTTCGCCGCGTAGTCCGGCATTCCCGACGAATGGCTGAGCAGATCGCGCACAGTGACCGGAAATGGCGGGTGCACGACGCGGCCAAGGTCCGGCAGGTGCTCGCTGACAGCGTCGTCGAGGCCAAGCCTGCCTTCCTCCACGAGCTTCAGGACGGTGACTGCCACCATGGATTTCGTCACGCTGGCGACTTCCACGGGATCGGAGGGCTGCACCGGTTCCCTGGTCTCGAGGCTTCTGACACCGATTGCCCGGGACCATTCTTCGCCCTTGTTCCTGACCTGCATCAGGACGGCCGGAGCGCCGTCATCGATCATGGTCCGGCCGAAGTTCTCGAGTTCGGCGAAGGCTGTGGCGGAAGCCGTTGGCTGCTCAGGCGGATCCGGTGACCCCGTGCAGCCGCCAAGGGAGGCGGCCAGGAGAGCGGCGGACATGGCCGCAAAGCATCGCAGGAAGGAGACCGGAAGCCTGAACCCTGGCATGCCATCAGATCCTTTGCCCGGGCCGGCGCTGAACCTACGACACCGAGGCCAGCTTGCCGGCACGAATCATGTTCCCTCGCGCGTTCCGTGGCGGTCAAGAGCCCGTACTCCGCTGACGGGGTCGCCGGAAACGCGCGGGGTCGCCGGAAGCCCACGGCGAATTCGCAGGCTTCCGGCGACCTGGGCGACCAGACAGGGACCGGCTAGGTCAGGCGGATCTGGCGGTTCATGTCCTTGTACAGCAAGTAACGGAACTGGCCCGGGCCGCCGGCATAGCAGGCCTGCGGGCAGAAGGCTCGCAGCCACATGAAGTCGCCGGCCTCCACCTCAACCCAGTCGTTGTTGAGCAGGTACATGGCCTTGCCCTCGAGGACGTACAGGCCGTGTTCCATGACGTGGGTCTCCGGAAACGGGATGACCCCGCCCGGCTGGAACGTCACAATGTTCACCTGCATGTCGTGTGCCAGATCGCTGGAATCCGTGAAGCGGGTCGTCTTCCAGGCGCCGTTGGTATCCGGCATCGCGGTGGGTTCCACCTCGGCATCACTGGTGACGAAGGACTTTGCCTCGTAGCCCTCCAGCCGCTCGTAGGCCTTGCGGATCCATTGGAAGGAGACAATGTCATCCGAGACGTTCTCCAGACCCCAGGTAGCACCCGCGGCCAGGTAGGCGTAGCCGCCTTCCTCAAGCTGGTGCAGTTCGCCGTCGAGGGTCAGGTTGACCTTTCCCTTGGTGACGAAGATGACGCCTTCGACGCCGGGCTCAAACTCGGCCTTGGGAGCGGCGCCGCCCGGGCCGATTTCCACGATCAGCTGCGAAAACGTGGTGGCAAACCCGGAGATCGGGCGGGCCAGGATCCAGGAGCGGGTGTTGGAGAAACCAGGCAGGGTGCTGGTCACGATGTCGGTCATGACGCCCTTGGGGATGACCGTGTAGGCCTCCGTGACGATGGCCCGTTCCGTGGTGAGGTGGGTCTGCGGCGGCAGGCCGCCCTGGGGGTAGTAGTACTTGCCCATCATTGGATCCTTACTTCGAAATGGTGTGGGCCAGCCTCGGGTGGGCCAGGCCGGTGAGTTGGGGGATTCCGACGCCGGCAAGCGCCTGGACCTCTTCGCCGCCTACGGCGCCGCACTGGACGCCGCGCAGCACGAATGCGGCCAGCGCCCGGGCGGTGGCGGGCTCGTCCATGACCCCGCCTTCGGTGCGGTCCACATAGTTGCGTAGCCGGGCCGCCGCGGCGGGCAGCCCTTGGCGGTAGAACGCGTACGTTGCAGCGAACCGGCTGGGCAGCTGGGCCGGATGCAGGTCCCAGCCCTGGTAGTAGCCGCGTTCGAGGGAACGCCGCACCAGCCGGCCGTGCAGCTGCCAGGCGTTTTCCACGTTGTCGCCAACCGGAATGATGTTGGTGGAGCCGTCCGAGAGCCGGATGCCGGTTCCCGCGACGGCCAGCTGCATGACCTCTTTGGCGAAGTCCGCCACCGGGTGCTCCATGGACTGGTACTCGGCAGAGATCTGCAGCGACGCCGAGTAGTCGTAGGTGCCGTAGTGCAGCCCGCTGATCCGGCCGGGAACTGCGTGCGGAAGCTGTGCCACGGGCGAGGTCCCGTCCGGGCCGAGGATGAGCTGCGGTGTCTCCACCTGCACCTCGAAGCGCAGGCGTCCGGCCGGGAGCGAATGGAGTTCCTCGAGCCGGGATACGGCGAACTCCATTGCCTGCACCTGGGCCACCGTGGTGACCTTCGGCAGTGTCAGGACCAGGCCGTCGGGCAGTTCGCCTGCTGCGGCCAGGCCGGACACGAAAAGGTCCAGCGTGCGCAGGCCGCGGGCCCTGGTGGGGGCCTCGAAGCACTTGAACCGGATGCCGATGAACGGAGGCGCGGAGCCGGCGGCGACCGCTGAGGCCACGGCGGACGCAGCGGCAACGGCGGCGGCGTCCTCGGCGTCGTCGCCCCTGTCTCCAAAGCCGTCCTCGAAGTCGAGGCGGAGGTCCTCGATCGGTTCGCTGCCCAGCTTGGCCTCCACCCGGGAGGCGACGGCGGCAGTGAGTTCCGCGTCCTGGCCCAGCAGCGCGCCCAGGCGGGCGAGCCCGCCGTGGGCTGCCGCCGTCGTGAGCGCCTGGGCGCCCCAGTCAGCGGTGAGCGACGGCGTGAACCGGTCCGCGGGCACGTACACCGTGTGGACGGGCTGGCGGGAGCCGTCGTCGCCAGGGTAGTTCTGCTCCAGCAGCCGGTCGGTGGCCGCCAGCTGTGAGTCGATCCGGGCGAGATCAGCCGCGCCGAGTGATGGTTCGGGTACCGCCATGCTTCAGCCCACCAGTTCGTAGGCCGGGGTGGTGAGGAAGTCCGTGTAGTCCTCGGAGAGGCAGATGTCCGCGATCAGGCTGCTGGCGGGCTGGTAGTAGCGATCGAAGGCCTCCTCGCCCACCTCGCCGCGAAGCTTCTCGGTTTCCTCGGCCAGGATCTTCGTGACCAGTTCGCGGGTGACGGTGTTGCCGGTGTCCGCCAGGACCACCTCGTTGCGGATCTGCTGCCACACCTGCGAGCGGGAGATCTCCGCCGTTGCGGCATCTTCCATGAGGTTGTGGATGGCCACCGCACCGTTGCCGGAGATCCACACCGCCGTGTAGGCGACGGCAACGTAGAGGTTCAGCCGAAGCCCGGCCTCGGTGACCTGGCCGTCGGCCGAGGCGATGTCCAGCAGCTGGCCGGCGGTCACGGAGACCTCCGGGCGCTGCTTGTCCAGCTGGTTGGGCTTGTCGGCGAGGACCGCATCGAACACTTCCTTGCAGACGGGGACGAGGTCCGGGTGGGCCACCCAGGAGCCGTCGAAGCCGTCGTTCGCCTCGCGGGTCTTGTCCGCGCGGACCTTCTCGAAGGCCTGGGCCGTGACTTCGGGTTCGCGGCGGTTGGGGATGACGGCCGCCATGCCGCCCATGGCGAAGGCGCCGCGGTGGTGGCAGGTTTTGACCAGCAGTTCCGTGTAGGCGCGCATGAAGGGCGCGGTCATGGCCACGGTGGCGCGGTCCGGCAGCACGAAGCTGGCGCCGGCGTCGCGGAAGTACTTGATGATGCTGAACAGGTAGTCCCAGCGGCCGGCGTTCAGGCCGGAGGCGTGGTCGCGGAGTTCGTAGAGGATCTCGTCCATCTCGAACGCGGCGGGGATGGTCTCGATCAGGACGGTGGCGCGGATGGTGCCCTGGTGGATGCCGAGGAAGTCCTGTGCGAAGACGAACACCTCGTTCCACAGGCGGGCCTCGAGGTGGCTTTCCATCTTCGGCAGGTAGTAGTACGGGCCCTGGCCGTTGAGGATCAGCTGCTTGGCGATGTGGAAGAAGTGCAGCCCGAAGTCCACGAGGGCACCCACGGCGGGTACGCCGTCGATCAGCAGGTGCCGTTCCTCCATGTGCCAGCCGCGGGGGCGGGCCACCACGACGGCGAGCGGGGCGTCGGTGCGGAGCCGGTACTCCTTGCCTTCCGGGGACGTGTAGCTCAGGGTCCCGGTGGCGGCATCACGCAGGTTCAGGATGGCGTCGATGACGTTGGCCCATGTGGGGGTGCTGGCGTCCTCGAGGTCCGCGAGCCATACCTTGGCGCCGGAGTTCAGCGCATTGATGGCCATCTTGGCGGGTGAGGCGGGACCCGTCATCTCGACCCGGCGGTCCTGCAGGGCCGCCGGTGCCGGCGCAACCTTCCAGTCGCCTTCGCGCACGTCCTGGGTGTCCGGCAGGAAATCCAGGCTGCCGGTCCTGGCCACGTGCTCGCGCTTCGCGGCCCGGGCCTGGAGGAGTTCGGCGCGCGTGCCCGCGAACCGCTTGTGGAGCTCTTCGACGAACGCGAGGGCCTTCGGTGTGAGAATCTCCTCTGCCCGCTCGATCGGCCGGGGGTCTGTGACTGTGATAGCCATTGTGGGTCCTTTCCAGGGCTGAGAATCAGGCGTTGGCGAGGGCTGCTGCTGTGTTTGCAGCTGCAGCTGCATGTGCTGCTGCTTCCATTGTGTCCCCCGTCGCTGCCGGTGACGTGTGAACTCCGGCTGCGGCGTGGGCTGCGGCGGCCACTGCTGCTGCGACATCTGCGGCCACGTGGGGGTCGAAGACGCTGGGGATGATGTAGCTGGCGTTGAGCTCATCGTCAGCCACGCGGTTGGCGATGGCCTCGGCGGCGGCCACCAGCATCTCGGGGGTGATGTCGGAGGCGCCGGCGTCCAGCAGCCCGCGGAAGAAGCCCGGGAAGGCCAGCACGTTGTTGATCTGGTTGGGGAAGTCGCTGCGTCCCGTGGCCACCACGGCGGCATGCTTGGAGGCGATGGCAGGGTCGATTTCGGGCGTCGGGTTGGCCATGGCAAACACGATGCCGTCCTTGGCCATCGAGGCGACCTGTTCCTCGCCGATCACGTGGGGTGCGCTGACGCCGATAAACACATCCGCACCATTGAGGGCCTCGTGCAGGGTGCCTGAGAATCCCTCCTCGTTGGTGTTGGCGGCAATCCAGCTGCGGTGTTCGTCGTTGTACTGCTCGCCGGAGTGGATGGCGCCGGAGCGGCCGGCGGCCACGATGTGCTTCGCGCCCTGGGCCTTGAGCAGCTGGATAATAGCCGAGCCCGCGGCGCCGACGCCCGAGACGACGATCCGCACCTCGTCGAGCTTCTTGCCGACGACGCGCAGCGCATTGACGAGGGCGGCAAGGGTGACGATGGCGGTGCCGTGCTGGTCGTCGTGGAAGACCGGGATGTCGAGTTCCTCGCGGAGCCGGTTTTCGATCTCGAAGCAGCGGGGGGCCGCGATGTCCTCGAGGTTCACGCCGCCGTAGACCGGCGCGAGGGCCTTGACGATCTTGATGATCTCCTCGGTGTCCTGCGTGTCCAGGCAGACGGGCCAGGCGTCAACGTTGGCGAACTGCTTGAACAGCGCAGCCTTGCCCTCCATCACGGGCAGCGCAGCGGCCGGGCCGATGTTGCCGAGGCCGAGAACGGCCGAACCGTCGGTGACCACGGCGATGGTGTTCCGCTTGACGGTGAGGTTCCGGGCGGCGTCGGGGTTTTCCGCGATGGCAAGGCAGACGCGGGCGACGCCGGGGGTGTAGGCGCGGGAGAGGTCGTCGCGGTTGCGCAGGGCCACCTTGGGAACGACCTCCAGCTTGCCGCCCAGGTGCATGAGGAAGGTGCGGTCCGAGACGTTCCGGACCCGGACGCCGTCGAGCGCGTTCAGGGCGTCCTTGACCCGGTTGGCGTGGTCGTCGTCGGTGGTGTTGCAGGTGACGTCCACAACCAGGGTCTCGTGGTGGGACTCGGTGACGTCGAGGGCCGTGATGGCCGCGCCGGCGGCGCCCACGGCCGCGGCGAGCTCGCTGGTGGCGGTGAAGCTGGACGGCGCCTCGACGCGCAGGGTGATCGAATTTCCGGGGCTCGGGTTCGCCATTGAAGGTCCTCCTGGTTGGGCCCATCGCTGGGCTTGGCTTTCGCCGCTGAATGTTTTCGTATTATGGATATTATTATCTACTTTATGGAAACACAAGCCCCTTGGGAAGGTGGATTGGGCGCATCGACGCGGACCCCCGCCGTGCT
The DNA here is from genome assembly GCF_017052465.1 of Arthrobacter pascens. Taxonomy (GTDB): domain Bacteria; phylum Actinomycetota; class Actinomycetes; order Actinomycetales; family Micrococcaceae; genus Arthrobacter; species Arthrobacter pascens. The sequence goes on along the minus strand of NZ_JAFHKT010000121.1, from coordinate 4,156 downwards.
GTAACTTAGGCTTTCTAAGCAGTTCTTTTCACAATGCGGATAAGAGTTGTCGGAATCTACCCCAGCAGGAGACGACGGAATGGCCGAAAAAGCCGCGGGAGGCGTGCAGTCCGTTGAGCGCGTCTTCGAACTTTTGGAACTCATCACGGATGCCGGGGGAGACGTCACGCTCAGCGAGCTGTCCTCCTCCACCGACCTGCCCCTGCCCACGATCCACCGCCTCCTGCGCACCCTCGTTACGCTCGGCTACATCCGCCAGCTGCCGAACCGCCGCTACGCCCTGGGCCCGCGGCTGATCCGGCTGGGCGAAGGCGCCAACAAGCAGCTGGGAGCCCTCGCGCGGCCGCAGCTCAAGTCCCTCGTGGACCGGCTTGGCGAGACGTCCAACATGGCCGTGCTCGATTCGGACATGGTGATCTATGTGGCCCAGGTCCCGTCCCTGCATTCCATGCGCATGTTCACCGAGGTGGGCCGCCGCGCGCATACCCACGACACGGGCGTGGGCAAGGCCATCCTTGCCCAGCTCGACGACGAGGCGGTCCGCGGGATCGTGAGCCGGACCGGCATGCCGACGCCCACTCCCAAGAGCATTGGCGATATTGACGCCCTGCTGGCTGACCTGAAGCTCATCCGCGAGCGCGGGTACTCCATCGACGAGGAGGAGCAGGAACTCGGTGTCCGTTGCTTCGCCATGGCGGTGCCGAATGCCCCCACTCCGACGGCGATTTCCGTGTCCGGGCCGGTGTCGCGCGTGGACAAGTCCTTTGCCGACCGCGCCGTGCCGCTGCTCCGCGAAGCGGCCCAGGCGATTTCCGACGAATTCAACCAAAACTAACCCCCGTCGTCGTGGTTCCGCTACGGCGCGAACAAGCAGGTAATGCCCCCAGATCTCGGATTTGGGGGCATTAGCTGCTTGTTCGCGCTGGCGGGTTAGTGCTCGGATGCTGTCGAGGCCTGGATCGGGACTTCCTTGCCGTCGCAGTCAATCAGCTTGCCGCCCTCGAAGCGGTCGCCGTCGGCCAGGCACTGCAGGTCCTCCTCCCGGACCACGCGCCCCGTGCCGGCCACGAACACTGACTGGTTCTCCGAGTTGCCGGCCTTGAGGTGGTTGAAGAGCAGGTTCAGCAGGATGGCCATGACGGCGGCCGAGCTGATGCCGGAGTGGAAGATGGTGCCGAACCAGGACGGGAACTGGTCGTAGAACGCGGGGGCGGCGATCGGGATCATGCCGAAGCCGATGGACGCCGCCACGATGATCAGGTTCATGTTGTTCCGGTACTCCACTTTGGCCAGCGTCCGGATGCCGCTGGCGGCAACCGTTCCAAAGAGTACGACGCCGGCACCGCCCAGGACGGGAGTCGGCACCGCTGCGACCACCCGGCCAAGCACCGGCAGCAGGCCCAGGATCACCAGGATCAGGCCGCCTGCGCTGACGACGAAGCGGCTCTTGACGCCGGTGATGGCAACGAGGCCCACGTTCTGAGCGAAGGCGCTCTGCGTGAAGGAGTTGAACAGCGGGGAGATGGCGCTGGAGAGCATGTCGGCCCGCAGGCCGTCGCCGATGCGCTTGGAGTCCACCTTGGTGCCCACGATTTCGCCCACGGCAATGATGTCCGCCGAGGTCTCCGTGAGGGTCACCAGGATGACGATCAGCATGGAGATGATCGCGGCGATCTCGAACGTGGGAGCACCGAAGGCGAAGGGGGTGGGGAAGGCAACTATTTCGCCCTGGCCCACCTTGGAGAAGTCGGCCATGCCGAAGACGAAGGCAATCCCCGTGCCCAGAACCATGGCTAGCAGGATGGAAAGCCGGGAGATCGCTGCGCTGCCCACTTTGCTGAGCAACAGGACGATTGCCATGGTGGCGGCGGCCAGGCCGATGTTGGCCATGCTGCCGTAGTTGGGTGCCTTGCTGTTGCCGCCCATGGCCCAGTTGGCCGCGACCGGCATCAGCGTCAGGCCGATGGTGGTGATCACCGTGCCGGTGACCACCGGCGGGAAGAAGCGAATGATTTTGGAAAACAGCGGCGTAATCAGCAGGCCGATCAGCGAGGCCGCAATCACGGAGCCGAAGACGGCTTGGATCCCGCCGCCCCCGTGGACGATCGCCACCATGGTGGACACTCCGGCAAACGAGACGCCCTGGACCAGGGGCAGCTGGGATCCGAAGAACCGGATGCCGATCGTTTGAAGGATCGTGGCCAGGCCGCCCACAAAGAGGCAGGCGGCGATCAGGAGCCCGATGTCCTGCGATGACATGCCGGCGGCCGCACCGATGATCAGCGGCGGGGCAATGATGCCGCCGTACATCGTGAGGACGTGCTGGAACCCGTAGGCAAAGGTGGCCCCAAGCGAGAGTCGTTGGTCTTCGGGGCGGGCGGCCGCTGTGCGGGCTTTTTTCTTGGTGTTCATGGCAGACTTCCTTGGTTCATGGCAGACGCCTTCGTCTGGCTAACAATGTCTGGCTAACGGGTATGGCTGAAAGATGTGGGCGTTGGCCGCTGGATTTCGACAGGCTCAATCACCGGTGGTTGAGCTTGTCGAAACCAAAGGATCTCGACAAGCTCAACCGTTGGTACTGAGGGCTTAGCAGAAGCCGGCGATGCCGGACCAGGCGATCTCCGCGGGGGCGGCGTCTTCGCGCTGGACGGTGGCCTCGATCAGGCCGTACGGACGGTCGGCGGCAAAGAACACCTCGTTGGGGTTGTCCAGGCCGAACGGCGACAGGTCCACCAGGAAGTGGTGCTTGTTGGGCATCGAGAACTTGATCTCATCGATCTCGCTGTGGGCTTCAAGGACCTTGGCGCCCATGTCGAAAAGCGTCTGCTGCAGGGCGTGGGAGTACTTTTCGGTAAATCCTTCGAGCAGGAGGCCCTTGATGTCCTCGTAGCTCTTGTTGAAGTCCAGCGAGCTGAAGTCCGTTCCGGCCTTGAACCGCCAGCGTGCGGAGACGTCGGTGGCCAGGATGCGGTCGGTGGTCTCCGGCAGGGTGGTGTACTTGTCCTTCGGGTACCCCACGAAGCCCGACTGCGTGGACTTCAGGACGGTCAGGTCCTTGAGCCCGGAGATCAGGTGGGTTGCCGCGCCGTCCTTCACGAGGACTGCGGTGCGGACCTCCTGGCCGTTGCGCACGAAGGAGTGGTCGTGCGCGGCACCGTGGGCCTGGATCCGGTCCCAGCTGTAGGATTCCGCTTCCCAGCGTCCGCCGGTGACCCAGTCGAAGCTGGAGGTGAAGTGCTCGCCCAGGCGCAGCAGGAACGCCTCCGGTGAGCCGATCCCGTCCTTGGCGAACGCGTAGATGGTGTTCTTCTGGGTGTCCGTTGCCACGACGTGGCTGTTGTCGCCTTCGAGGTGGGCGGCGGCGAAGTCGCCACGGAGCTGCGAGGTGACGTTCAGGTCTTCGATTTCGTGGCGGGCCGTGTCCCGGGTGATTTTGACGACCCGGACTTCGGCCTTGCCGTACTGGTTCTGGCCGAGGATGATTTTGCTGCTCATGGTCTGTTCCCAACTTCCGTGAGGTGGAACCTAGGTTCCATCATTGAAATTAAGCGCGCATTTCCAGCGCGTTTCCGGTGGTGCCGACCCAACAAAAAAGAGCCGGCATCCATTGATGCCAGCTCATTACGACCCTGCCTGCTGCTCCCAGGTTACGTGACCCACGCCACGAATTGCTTAAAGCGTAGCCGAGTCCAGGCGGTGGTGTACATCACTTTCTGAAAATCCTGATTGTGACCGGAGCACTCCGGAGCCATTGACCCGACGGTCCGCGCGCCCTAATATTTTCATATAGCAATAAGTTCATTCCGCAATACGAAAAAACCTAGGGAGGATCAGATGTACCCGCAGGACCAGTTCCCCGTTGCACCGGCCGAGACGGCCAGCCCCTCAGTCCCGGAGTTCTACCTCCCCCGCGGAGGCGGAGCGGATCCGGATTTTTACCTTCCCGCGGACCGTACCCACGCACCCGGCCCCATCTCCCGCTGGATTCACAGCCTTCCGGTGTTTGGTCGCCGGCGGCCCTAGGTGTAATTCCCACGGAGGTTATGAACGCGGCTGATGGGAGTTTTTCCTCCGATGCCGGTATGGGTCCTGTGATGATTGTACTGATGTAGCCAATCGGGGTACGTGGCTGCTCGCTCGGTTTCTGATGTGTAGG
>NZ_JAFHKT010000120.1 GCF_017052465.1 Arthrobacter pascens | reverse complement strand
GTCGCCGTGCACGCGGCCCTGACCCGGCACGCGGACAGCCTGCGCTCCGGCGGGGATGAACGCGCCCGCGGGCAGATCATGGCCGATGACCTGGTCGAATGGACCACCGGCACCCCCGGCGGGATCACCGGCATCGAGATCCAGCTCATCATGACCGACCGCACCCTCTTCCAGGGCGACTCTGAGCCGGCCCGGCTCCCCGGCTACGGCGTGGTCCCGGCAGGCTGGGCCCGCACGATGGCCCGTGCTGTCGAGCCGGCGAGCAGTGAGGAACTCAGCGTCTGGGTTCGCCGGCTCTACACCGCCCCCGGAACCGGAGAGCTCGTTGCGATGGACTCACGGGCACGCCTCTTCCCGGCCCCGCTGAAGCGCTTCACCCAGGCCCGCGATGACACCTGCCGCACCCCCTACTGCGACGCCCCCATCCGCCACCACGACCACATCGTTCCCTGGCACAACGGCGGAACCACCAGCCTCGAAAACGCAGCAGGGCTCTGCGAAGCCTGCAACCACACCAAAGAAACCCCAGGCTGGCAAGCCATACCCCGGCCCGGCCCCGCGCGCGCAGATCGACTGAGGCACACCATCGAACTCCGAACGCCGACCGGCCACGGCTACCACTCCACGGCACCGCCGCTGCCCGGAACCAGCCAAACGGAACGACTGGAGCGAGCCTCCTAAACCGCGGTAACCGTTAACCGGTATCGCCATCACATACCGGTTACAGGAATCCTTCAGGCTGCCGCGAGCAGGTGCCTGAACCTCTGGGCCGACCTCCCTAGTTCTTACGTGGCTACGCCTACAAGGGTCCCTAGTCCAAGCCTGCGGCGGCTCCCGGCTCCCGCATGTGCTTAGGGCGGCGCCGGTTCTGAGGGGCAGGTTCAGAGAGGCAGCAGCGCGGAGAGGTCCGCGCGGAGTCCGGAGGCCGCGACGCGCCCGGCGTCCACGGCATCCGCCCAATTCAATGTGCCGGTAGCCATCGCCAGCCAGGTGCCGGCGTCGCACTCGATGACGTTCGGGGGAGTGCCGCGCGTGTGGCGGGGACCCTCCACACACTGCGTGACACCGAACGGCGGAACGCGGACCTCCACCGAGTTGCCCGGTGCCCGGGCGGTGACCTCCTCGAGGGTGTACCGCACCGCCGTCGCGATCACGGAGCGGGGCACGGGAGCGTCCGACGGCGCGTGGCCGGCATCCCGCCACGTAGCAAGTGCCGCTTTGCCTTCGTCGATGTCAATTCTGCGCCGCGCAACAGCCACGCTGCCTCCTTGGGTGCTGTGGAATTTGGTTGCTGAGGTGGAGTAAAAACTAGTCCAGCAGTGCCGAGACCGCGTGGCCCAGGCGGATCTTGCCTACCGGACGCCCGCCGCCGAGGACCGGCTCAACCACCTTCTCCAGGACACTGGACACCCCCGGGATGTCCACCGCGCCCACCGCAGCCAGGAGGGTCAGTCCCACAAGGGACGTGGCCCGCAGGTTGCCGTCCAGCACCTTCACTGCCGCTGAGACGCCCTGCGGCGTGGCCAGCACGAGCACGCCCTCGGCGCCGATCTTGGCAATGACGTCCAGCTCCTCCATGACGATGGTGTTCGCTTCGCCCCTGCCCTGGACGGCCCACGGATAGTCCAGCATGGACGTGGCGATCGTGGCGGCGCGGGCGTTGGAGTTCTTGTCGCCTGGCGCCTTTCCGAGCCGGGAGTAGGCCCGGGCCAGTCCCGTCAGGGAAATCGCGGCCACCGGGGCGCCGCAGCCGTCGATGCCGAGGTGGGCGATCTTCTCCTCCGAGTATTCCTCGATGACGGAGCGGATGCGCTGCTGCAGGGGATGGTTGGGTTCGAGGTAGCTGTGCGTGTCCCAGCCGTTCTCCGTGCACGCCCACAGGAAGGCGGCGTGCTTGCCGGAGCAGTTGAAGGCCAGGCGGGACTTGCCCTTCTCGGTGCGGGTGAGCCAGGTGCGGGCCGTTTCATCCTGCGGCCAGGCCTCCGGGCACTGCAGCTGGTTCTCCTTCACACCGGCGGCTTTGAGCATGCCCTCTACAACATCCATGTGGTCCAGGGACCCGGTGTGGCTGGCGCAGGCAAGCGCCACCTGGGCGCCGCGGAGCGGTACGCCGGCCTGCATGGAGGCCAGGGCCTGCAGCGGCTTGAGCGTGGACCTGGCAAGGATCGGCGTGGTGATGTCTCCGAGTTCCGTGACCACGGTGCCGTCCCCTGCCAGGACCACGGCGGCTCCGATGTGCCGCGATTCGATGAAGCCGCTCCGTTCAATGACCGCGAGTTCGACGGCGGACTCCACAGTGAACGTGGCATGCGGATTTAGGGGCATGGCCCCAGTCTATGGTGCCGGATTGGCATTACCCTCGAACCCCTTCCGGCAGGCCGCCCTGGCCAGGGTGTTTCCGGCACGCTACTCGACCGTCACCATGACGGATTGCCATCCGGAGGCGCCGTCGGGCACGGGATCGGCGCGCTTTTCGGTCTGGACCTCGCCCGTTCCGTCCGTTGCGCGCACCTTGATGTAGTGGGCTCCCGGCTTGGCATCCCAATCGAAGGACCACTGCCGCCACGTCACCACCGAGGCTTCTTCTGAGAGCACCGCGGGTGCCCACTCGCCGCCGTCAATCTGGATCTCCACCTTGCTGATGCCGCGGGTCTGGGCCCAGGCCGTTCCCCCGACCGCCACCCGCCCGGCCTTGACCACAGCGAAGGACTTCGGCACCTCCACCCGGGCCATGGTCTTGATGGGGCCGCGTTCGGACCAGCCACGCTGCGTCCAGTACGCCTGGCTGTCGGCGAAGCGCGTGACTTCGAGGTCCACCACCCACTTGGTGGCGGACACGAAGCCGTACAGCCCGGGGACCACCATGCGCACGGGGTACCCGTGTTCCAGCGGCAGCGGTTCGCCGTTCATGCCGATGGCCAGCATGGCGTCCCGGTCGTCCTGCAGGACCTCCAGCGGCGTTGAGGCACTGAACCCGTCGATCGAGGTGGAGAGGACCATGTCCGCCCCGTCCTTGGGCCGGGCCCGGCTGAGGACGTCACGGATGGGCAGCCCCAGCCATTTGGCGTTGCCGGCGAGGTTGCCGCCCACCGGGTTGGAAACACAGGTGAGGGTCACATGGGACTCGATCAGGTCGGCGTCGAGCAGGTCCTGGAAGGTCAGCCGGATTTCCTGCTCCACCAGTCCGTGCACCCGCAGCTCCCATTCGGCGGCATTGATTTCCGGAACGCTCAGGGCAGTATCGATCCGGTAGAAATCGCCGTTCGGTGTCAGCCAGGGCGTGACTCCGGGCGTGGCGGACTGCAGGCCGGCCGGAAGGGCTGCGGCGGCCTTCGCCGGAACCGGCAGCCGCAGCGACGCCCGGGCCTGGGCCACATTGCTGCGCGCGGCGCTGAGCAGCCGGCCCCCTGTGGCGGCGATGCCTGCCGCGGCCGCGGCAACGGCGGTGGAGGCGAAGAACGCCCGCCGGGAGGTGGCCGGGCGTTCGGGCTCTTTCGCCGCGACGTCGGCCGGGGCGTCGGGAAAAGGCTGCAGCCGCCACAGCCGGGAGACCAGAAGCCGCAGGACGGCAAGCCCGGCAAGCGTTCCGAGGAGTGTGGGAACCGCATCCGATGGCTTCACGCCGGCCCGCGTCACCACGCTTGCCACCATCACCGCGCCCATCAGCAACACCCCGGCCACGCCCAGCGCCCACTTCCGGTGCGCCACCACGCCCAGCACGCACGCGAGCACGAAGATGGTCAGGCCCATGCCCACGAACAGTGCCGCCTTGTCGCCCGTGCCGAAGGTGGCGATCGCAAAATCCTTCAGCCACGGCGGCGTGAAGTCAATGAAAGTGGAGCCCAGGGCAAGGACGGGAGTCGCCCGGGCGGTAAAGAACGCTCCGATCAGCTCCGCAACGGAAAGAACGACGGCGGCCGCCGCCACGCCGGCCAGCGCCGCCATCGCGGTGGGACCCTTAATCCACTTCATCAGCTTCCTCATGCCGTTGGTTCGTAGCGGCGGGTCCCCGGGATGGTTCCGATGCCGTCCCGATGCCCGCGCCGACATAGCTTAGGAGCCCGGGGCGTCCACAAAGTACGCTTGGAGACTGTGAAGGTACTCGTCATTGGCCCCGGTGGCCGCGAACACGCCATTGTCCGTTCCCTGCTTGCAGACCCCAACGTTTCCGAAGTCCATGCGGCTCCAGGCAACGCCGGCATCAGCAGGCTCGTGCCCACGCACGCCATCGACGGGAATGATCCGGATGCCGTGGCGGCGCTCGCCACCCGGCTCGACGTCGACCTGGTGGTCGTGGGGCCCGAGGCTCCGCTTGCCGCCGGTGTTTCCGACGCCGTCCGCGCCGCGGGCATCCCGGTGTTCGGGCCCAGCAAGGCGGCCGCCCAGCTCGAAGCCTCCAAGGCCTTCGCCAAACAGATCATGGCTGAGGCCGGCGTCCCCACGGCCATGGCCCTCGTGGCAGGCAACGCCGAGGAAGCCGCGGCGGCCCTTGACACCTTCGGTGCGCCGTACGTGGTGAAGGACGACGGCCTGGCCGCCGGCAAGGGCGTGGTGGTCACCAACAGCCGCGACGACGCCCTGGCGCACGCCCAGACCTGCTTCGATGCGGGGGGAACCGTCGTCATCGAGGAATTCCTGGACGGTCCCGAGGTCTCGGTGTTTGTCCTGTGCGACGGCCGCAATACGGTGGCACTGTCCCCGGCGCAGGACTTCAAGCGCATCTACGACAACGACGAGGGCCCCAACACCGGCGGCATGGGCGCCTACACGCCGCTGGAATGGGCCCCCAAGGGCCTGGTCCAGGAGGTCATCGACCGCGTGGCCCAGCCCACCATCACCGAGATGGCCCGGCGCGGCACCCCGTTCGTCGGTGTCCTGTTCGTCGGACTGGCCCTGACATCCCGCGGCACGCGGGTCATCGAGTTCAACGTCCGGTTCGGCGATCCCGAAACCCAGGCGGTGCTGGCCCGTCTCAAGACGCCCCTCGGTTCCCTGCTCCTGGCAGCCGCCAAGGGCGAACTGGACAAGGCTGAAGAGCTGCGCTGGTCCAGGGAGACTGCCGTCGCCGTCGTCGTGGCGTCTGAAAACTACCCCGACACCCCGCGTACCGGCGACCGCATCCGCGGCCTGAAGAAAGTGGACGAGCTCGACGGCGTGCACGTGATCCATGCCGGAACAAAGCTCGATGACGAAGGCAAAGTGGTCTCGGCCGGTGGCCGGGTCCTCGCCGTGGTGGCGCTTGGCTCCGACCTCGTGGAAGCGAGGGAAAAGGCGTACGACGGCGTGGAGCTGGTCCAGCTCGAAGGCGCCCAGTTCCGCCGGGACATCGGCGGCAAGGCAGCCCGCGGTGAAATCAAGCTGGCAGCGGGCAACTCCTCAGCCCAGACCGGCTCCGCCCCGACAGCAAAGGCATGACCGTGACTGAACCTATCAACACCGCAGACACCCCCAAGCGTGGCCTTGAGACGTCAACTCTGGATCTCCCGGGCTGGAAGCACGTCTACTCGGGCAAGGTCCGCGACCTGTATGAACCGGCGGACGCGTCCATCAACACCCAGTTCGGGCAGGAGTGCGTGCTCGTGGTGGCCAGCGACCGCATCAGCGCCTTTGACCACGTGCTCAGCAGCGAGATCCCGGACAAGGGCCGCATCCTGACCCAGCTGAGCCTCTGGTGGTTTGACCAGCTCGACGTTGAGCACCACGTGCTGGCGTCCACCGTGGAGGACGGCGTGCCCGCCGCTGTGGAAGGCCGCGGCATGATCTGCAAGAAACTGGAGATGTTCCCGGTGGAATGCATCGCACGCGGCTACCTGACCGGCTCCGGACTGGCGGAGTACCGGCAGTCCGGCACCGTGTGCAGCATTCCGCTCCCCGAGGGTCTGGTGGACGGCTCCCGCCTCGAGAAGGCCATCTTCACGCCGTCGGGCAAGGCCGCGGTGGGGGAGCACGACGAAAACATTACCTATGACGCGGTCGTGTCCATGGTGGGCGACGACATCGCGGGCCGCCTCAGCGAGCTGACCCTGAAGATCTACTCCAAGGCGGAGGAGATTGCCCGCGAACGCGGCATCATCCTCGCCGACACCAAGGTGGAGTTCGGCTACGACGTGGTGACCGGCACCATCACGCTCGGCGACGAGGTCCTCACCCCCGACTCCTCGCGGTTCTGGGACGCCTCGACCTACAAGCCGGGCCAGGCCCAGCCGTCGTACGACAAGCAGTACGTCCGCGACTGGCTGACCTCGGCCGAGTCCGGCTGGGACAAGGCCTCGGACACCCCTCCGCCGGCACTGCCCGCGGACGTCGTGGAGCGCACCCGGGCACGTTACGTTGAGGCCTACGAAAAGCTCACCGGCCGGACCTTCTAGCTGGCTTCGGCTGCCTCAGCCCGGCGCTGCGCCAGCCTGATCTCGAGCATGGCGTCCAGGGCCTGCTGCACGCGGTCCTGGGCGCCGGCCGCGCTGAACTCCTTTTGGGCTTCCTGCAGGAGCACCAGCGCTTCCTCGGCTTCGCCGGCCGCCTTCAGTGACTTGCCCAGCAGGAGGGAGACCTCGCCCGCTGTGTGCTTGGCGAGCGCGGCGCGCTCCGTATGAATCTCGCGCAGTTTTTGCACGGCGGCCACGATGTCGCCGGTGAGGTAGAGCCAGCGCGCACGGATGAAAGCCACCTCGAGCTGGTCGGTCTTGTTGCCGCCCACGATGGACAGCGCAAGTTCGGCGCGTTCTATGGCGGACAGCGTTTCGGGCTCGACGATCCCGGACGAGAGCCGGACGGCGGCCGACGCCTTGTTGAAGCGGGCCCAGAGGTCGATGTCGTTCGCGGGGGAGAGCAGCTTGGCCGCGCGCTCGTGGTGCCTGATTCCCTCGGGGTAGTCGTGACGCATGAACGCGACGTTCCCGATGACCCAGGCCACCTCGCCGGCCAGCTGGGACATGGACTGCTCATCCATCTGCTCGTTCATGTCCTGGCAGTACGTCCAGGCTTCATCCAGCCGCCCGCTTTCAGCGAGTGCACCGATGAGGGCGCGGAGCGCGCCGATGATCAGGGTGGAACCCTTGGGCAGCTGCGCGCACTGTTCCACGGCCAGCTGCGCATGCTCCACGGCGGCGCCGAGCTGGCCCTGTCCGTGGCACAGCGCGGCGAGCATCTGGCGGGCACGCACCCCGAGCCCCGCAGATTCGGTGGCCATGGGGTGCTCCAGCAGGTGCTCCATGATCTTCTGGCATTCCTTGAGCTGGCCCTGCTTCATGAGGCACTCGGCCTGCATGTAGGTCATGTTCCACCAGGCGCTGGTGTTCTTGCCTTCAAGGGCGATCCGGGCAGCTGCGGCGGCATGCTCAGCGGCGAGGGCGTAATCACGGAGGTCCCAGGCCTGCCGGGCGTACAGGCCGGCGAGAACGTATTCGGCGTCGCTGACCGAGATGGGCTGGCTCCATGCCTCGAGCGCTTTGGGCGCGAGCTCAAGCCGGCGGGCGAGCTCCTCGATGACGTCCGCTGTGGGTTCCCGGCGGCCGGTCTCCAGCAAGGAGATATAGCTGGGAGAGTACAGATCCCTGCCCAATTCCGCCTGGGTCAGGCCACGCTCCAGCCGCTCTGCTCGGAGCTTCTCTCCGAAACCGTTCCCCACGGGATCCTCCTATTCCGGACAGTGTCGTACGCCAGTGTTATACGCCATGGTTGACAGCCCCTGTGGAAAACATTTTACAATGTATGTCAACAAGGACTGTGCTGACTAAGTAACGAATCCGACTCGTATTGAGGAACTCACATGTTGAAGAAGATTGCAGCCGCTGCCGCGCTGGCAGGGGCACTCGCATTCTCCGCCACGGCTCCGGCCGTTCTGTCTGCCGGTCCGACCACTGACAACGCGGGCACAGCCGTTGCCATTGGGAACTGGCCTGATCCGATGAGCGTGGACGGCACGAACTACATGTCGATCGGCAACTGGCCTGATCCGATGTAATAAGGCTTCCTCAGGAAACCGGGCTCCGGGACATGCGCGAACCATGTCCCGGAGCCGTTTCTTTTCACCCGTTGTACTGCGGAACCATCAAGTTGATCCATCTAGCGAGGAGTGCACCATGAAACGACGGACGACCACCGGGCTGCAGCGGGCGTACTTCCTGTGGACCATCGCCGGCACCTCGCTCATCGTGGCGGCGGTTGCCGGGACATCCGTGTTCAGCGTGCTGAGCGGAACGGCCGACACCGGGTCCCTCGTCTGGGGGATCATCGGCATTGCGGCGCTGCTGGAGGCGCTGGTGCTTTTCTCCGTCGGCCTGCGGCTGCGCCACCGCTATGTGAACACTGTCCAGGGTTATGAGAGCCGCGGCGACTATCTGGAGGATGACGGCTCGAACCGCCCGAGGATTCCGCTGCTGGGTGACGGAGGGGCGCGGCAGAACATCACGAACCAGGAGCTCTGAACCGGGGGCTCTGGCTGTGAACTGACGAAAAAAGAGGGCCTCCCTGGGGGAGACCCTCTTTCGTTTGGTCGGGATGACAGGATTTGAACCTGCGACCTCTTCGTCCCGAACGAAGCGCGCTACCAAGCTGCGCTACATCCCGATCCGCTGCGAAAGCAACTAAACAAGAATAACGGATGAGAGGGGCACATGCGAAATCGGTGCCGTGCACGGGATGCAGAAGCACCTGATCTCACACGAGCGAGTCCTTCCACGCACCGTGCAGCCGGGCAAAGCGGCCCCCGCCGCCGATCAGCTCCTCCGGCGTTCCGTCCTCCACCACGCGGCCGTCGTGGACCACCAGCACCCTGTCAGCGGTCTCCACGGTGGACAGCCGGTGCGCGATAATGAGCGCCGTGCGTGCTGCGGTGCGGCCGCCGGCGGCGGTCCCGGTCTCAGCGCCTCCGGTGGCGCCGCCGTCGTGCGCTGTGCCGCGCAACAGCCTGGCCAGGCCGCTCTGCACCAGGCGCTCGGAGGGGATGTCCAGGGAGGACGTGGCCTCGTCGAGGATCAGCACGGCTGGCCGGGCCAGGAAGGCACGGGCGAAGCTGGTCAGCTGGCGCTGGCCCGACGATACGCGGCCGCCACGTTTGTTGACGTCGGTGTCATAGCCCTCCGGGAGCTCCGAGATGAACTCGTGGGCGCCCACGGCTTTCGCCGCTGCCTCGATTTCCTCCCGCGATGCGTCCGGCCGGCCGAGTGCGATGTTGTCCGCCACGGAGCCGCTGAACAGAAACGCCTCCTGGGTGACCATCACAATGTTCCGCCGCAGGTCGCCGGTGCCGAGCTGCCGCAGGTCCACGCCGTCCAGCGTGACTGAACCGGAGGTGACGTCGTAGAAGCGGGCGATGAGTTTAGCGAGGGTGGATTTGCCCGCGCCGGTCTGCCCGACCAGTGCCACCGTCTGGCCCGCGGGGATGCTGAGGTTCAGCCTGGGGATGACCAGCGGGCCGCTGCCGTACCGGAACTCGACGTCCTTGAACTCGACCGTGCCGTCGGCATCCCGCAGGTCCACGGCGTTCCGGGGCGGGCGGACCGTGGGCACCTCCTCGAGCAGGCCGGACACCTTCTCCAGCGCCGCCTGCGCGCTTTGGAAGGAGTTGTAGAACATGGCCATCTGGTCCACGGGCTGGAAGAAGCGCTTGGTGGACAGCATCAGCGCCAGCAGCACGCCCACGGCGAGGTCGCCGCTGAGCACGCGGAAACCGCCGAAGAGCAGCACCGCGGCCACGCAGACGTTGCCGGTCAGCACCAGCCCCGGCTGGAACACGCCGTTGAGGTTGATGGACCGGACCGTCGCCTTTCGGTACTCCTCTGCCAGTTCCCCGTACTCCGCGGCGTTGTCGCGTTCCTTCCGGAAGGCCTTCACGGCGCGGATTCCGGTCATGGTTTCCACGAAGTGCACGATCAGCCGGGCAGACACCACGCGGGACTCGCGGAACGCGATCTGGGAGTGCTTCTGGTACCAGCGGGCCAGGAAGAACATCGGAACGCCGGCAGCGAGAACGATCAGCCCGCTCCGCCAATCGAGGGCAAAGACGGTGACGGCGGTGAAGAACATGAACAGCAGGCCGGATGCCAGGGAGCTGACCCCGGAATCGAGGAGTTCGCGGAGGGCTTCCAGGTCCGACGTCTGCCTCGCGATGATCCTGCCCGAGGTGTATTTCTCGTGGAACTCGAGGCTCAGCCGCTGCGTGTGCCGGAAAACCCGCAGGCGCAGGTCCAGCAGCATGGCCTGGCTCAGCCTCGCCGTCGATGTCACATACAGCGCAGTCAGGCCTGCGGTCGCCAACGCCGCCGCGAGGTAAGCGACGCCGGTCATCACGAGCGGGAGATTGTAGCCGGCGCGCAGGGCCGGCAGGGCGTGGTCGATGCCGAAGGCGATCAGGGCAGGCCCGGCGACGCGCGCCGCCTGGGAGAGGACAACCGTGGCGATGGTGAACCAGAACCGCAGCCGGACGGGGCGGATCAGCGACGCCAGCAGGGCGAGCGACCGGCGTCGCACGGCTTTGCTGTCGCTCTTGCTTAGGTGGGCGTTGTCCTCGTTGGCGGTGCCGAATGCTGTGGTGCTCACCGGATGGCCTCCTCGGCGTCGTCCTCCAGGGCGGACAATTCGGAGTCGAGGTCGCGGGGCTCGCTCTTCAGGCTGGCGATGACATACCGGTAATGATCATTGGCCGCCAGCAGTTCGGCATGCGTTCCGACGGCGGCGATCCGGCCGTCCTCGAGCAGCGCCACCCGGTCAGCCAACGTGACGGTGGAGGGACGGTGGGCCACGATGAGGGTCGTGGTGCCGGCCAGCACCTCCCGCAGGCGGTGCTCCACCAGTTCCTCGGTGTTGACGTCAAGGGCGGACAGCGGATCGTCCAGCACCAGGATTCTGGGCCGGGCCGCGATGGCGCGCGCCAGGGCGATCCGCTGCCGCTGCCCGCCGGAGAGGCTTAACCCCTCGTCGCCGATCAGGGTATCCAGGCCGTCCGGCAGCGAATAGGCGAAGTGTGCCTGGGCGGTGTCGAGGGCCTCCTCCAGGACGGCTTCCAGTTCGTCCTCGCCGGCGCCCCCGGAACCCAGGCCGGCGTTTGTCCTGGCACCCAGCAGCACGTTGTCGCGGACGGAATTCGAGAAGAGCGTGGTGTCCTCGAAGGCAACGCCGACCACGCGGCGCAGTTCCTCCACGCTGAAGTCACGCAGGTCAACGCCGTCGATGGTGATGGACCCCCGGGTGACGTCGTAGAGGCGCGGAACAAGCTGCAGCAGGGCGCTTTTGCCGCTGCCGGTGACGCCCACCAGCGCCATGGTTTCCCCGGGGCGGATCTCCAGGCTGATGCCTTTGAGGATGGGTTTGTCCGGGGCGTCCTCGAAGGCGAAGGTGACGTCGTGGAAGCCCAGGGCGCCGTTCAGTTCCACGGGCCGGGCGGGCTTCGCCGGGCTGGTGATGGTGTTCTGCACGTCCATGACTTCAAAGTGGCGGTCCAGTGCGCTCTTCGCCGTCAGGGCCATGGCCAGCAGCATGCCGGAGAACTCCACGGGCGCTGCGATGACCGCCGCCGTGGCGAAGAAGGCCACGAGCGCGCCGATGCTGAGCTGGCCGTCGGCTGCCAGGAGGATTCCCACCACCAGTCCGGCGCCGAGGGCCAGTTCGGGCAGGAGCGTGACCACCATGCTGAAGGTGGCCTGGTGCCTGGCCTTGGCGATCTCGGTCTGGCGGAGTTCCTCGGCCTGCCCGTTGAACGTTTCCAGCGCCTCGCGGCTCCTGCCGAAGGCCTTCAGCACGCGGATGCCGTGGACTGATTCCTCCACCGTGGTGGCGAGGTCGCCGGCCTGGTCCTGGCTGCGGCGGGCAACCTTGCTGAAGCGGGTCCGGAAACGGAAGCCGTAAATCATGATGGGCACCGCCGCCGCCAGGAAGATCAGTGCCAGCTGCCAGCTCATGGTGAACATGACGGCGACGCCGATCACCACGGTCAGTGTGGTGACCACCAGCATGATCGCTCCGAAGGCCATCCAGCGCCGCAGGAAGTTCAGGTCCGTCATGGCGCGGGAGAGCAGTTGTCCCGAGCCCCACCGGTCGTGGAAGGAGACGGTGAGGTCCTGCAAATGGCCGTACAGCGAAACCCGCATCCGGGTTTCCACCGTGGTGGCCGGGTTGATGACGAAGGTCCGGCGGAGCGCCACGAGCGCAGCCTCGGCGATGCCCAGGACAAGGATGACGCCGGCGGAGGCCCATACCGCATCCGCGGTGGCGCCCGGCCGGAGTGAATCATTGATCAGTACCCGCAGAACCTGGGGAATGGTGAGGGCAACGACGCTGGCCAGGAGGGCGCACAGCAGCCCCAGGATAAGCCGGGGGAGGATCGGCTTCACATGGGGATAGAGACGGCTGACGGATCTGAAAAACGAAGTCTGCTTGGCCATGCCCGCTTCTCGAACTCAAGTGCAAATGTGGTGTCCCGTAGCAACTACCCTATGCCATGAGTGCCGCGGTTCACACGGCGTCGAAGCGGTGTCTCAGGAGGTGATTCAGGGGCGGGCAGTCAGCGTCAGCAGGACGGCCTCGGGTTTGCAGGCGATCCTGACGGGAGCAAAGCGCGAGGTACCGATGCCGCCCGAGACGTTGACCGGCGTCGTATGGCCGTTGCTTTGCCAGTCGTGCAGCCCCTTGGCCCGCCACGTCGGGATGTCGCAGTTGGCGATGACCGCACCGTAACCCGGTATGCACAGCTGGCCGCCATGGGTGTGGCCGGCCAAAAGCAGGTCGGCGCCGTCCTCCGTGAAGTGATCCAGCACCCGCTGGTATGGGGCATGGATGACCGCCACGCGCAGGTGGGCGTTGGAGTCCTGGCCCCTGGTGCCCCTGGGCCAGCCCGCGTACCGTTCACGCTTCAGGTGGGGGTCGTCCACGCCGGAGAAATCGAAACGGATGCCCCTGAGCACAATCGACTGGTGGCGGTTGGTCAGATCTACCCAACCGCCCATGCCAAAGCCGGAGCGGAGCCGCGGCCAGTCCAGCTCTTCGGTGTCCCGCTTGAGCTTGGACGGCCCCAGCAGATACGACGCCGGGTTCTTCAGCTTGGGGGCATAGTAGTCATTCGAGCCGGGGACGAAGACGCCCGGAAACTCCATGAGCGGCGCCAGGGCAGTGAGCAGCGGATCCACAGCCTTGGGGTGGCTCAGATTGTCGCCGGTGTTGACAACGAGGTCCGGCTTCAGCTCGGCCAGGGAACGAAGCCATTCCCATTTCGCCTTCTGCCCCGGAACGAAGTGGATATCGCTCAGGTGGAGGATCCGGAACGGGGCCTCGCCCTCAGGCAGGATGGGCAGCGTTTCTTTCCGCAACACAAACTGGTTCTTCTCCCAGAGGCCGTAGCCTGTGGCGGCCAGGCCGACTGCGGTTCCGGTTGCAGCAGTGACGGCAAAGCCGCGCGCGATGCTCCGCGCGCGGCTGGCCAGCTGTGATGTATCCATCAACGTCAGTCATTCCCCTTGTTGCCGTTGCCGGTGCCGCCTGTGTTGCCGGTACCGGTCGAGGGCTGCGGTTTGCTCGGCGGTTCCTGGGTGCTCGGGGGCTGCGGATTATTCGGGGCCGGCTGCGGATTGTTCTGGACGGGCGGCTGGTACTGGGGGGCGCCGTAAAGCAGGTTGGACGGTGGCTCCGGGAAGGGTTCGGTGCCATAGCCGGGCGCAATCTGGGACATGAACTGCGAGAACATCGGGCCGGCGATCATATAGCCGTCAATGCCGGTGTAGAACTTGCCGTTCACCGTGACGTTCTGGCCGGCCCTGTCCTGGGCCCCCAGCGCGTCACCAAACCAGGCTGCGGTGGCAAGGCCCATGGTGTGGCCGACAACCCAGGTGGAGCCGTTGTTGTTGGACGTACCGGTCTTCGCCGCAATGGGGAAGGAGGTGTCCGTGGAGATCCTGGGCTGAATGAGCGAGCCGGATCCCTCATTCAGGACCTTTTGGAGCGCGTAGTTCACACCGCGGGCCACGTCGGGTTTGATGGCGTCCCGGCACTGCGTCGACTGCGCCGGCAATTGTGCACCGGTCTGGTCGGTCACCGAAGTGACGGCAATCGGGGCGCAGTACTTGCCGTCATTGGCGAACGTGGCAAAGGCGCTGGCCATGGTCAGAGGGGCCGTCTGAGTCGAACCAAGCAGGTTGCCAAGGGTGGTCATGGTGATCTTGGGATTCGCGTCGACCACCGCGTTGGTGTCCTTGTCCCGGGCCGGCAGGCCGCCGTGGAGGCCTACGGCGTCCACGACCTTTTGGATGCCGCACAGGTCAACCTGTGCTGCGGAGGCGAACGTGGCCGTGTTGATGGAGTTCTTCAGGCCGTCCAGAACGGTCATGGGGCGGTAATAGCCCTCTTCGGCGTTCTGGAGGTCATCCGTGCCGTTGGTGCTGTCGTACCATCCGACGGTGGGGGTGGGGCAGGTGTTCCGCCACGGGAAGTCCTGCCCGTAGCGGCGCTGGGAGGCGTTGACGATGGTGTTCATCGACTTGCCCTCCTCCAGCCACTGGGCAAACGTGAACGGCTTCATAGTCGACCCGGGCTGGGCGCCACCGAGGCCGTTCAGGTCGCTGCCCTTGTCGTCGTACTGGTCAACGCTGAAGTTGATCTGGCTGTCGAACTTTCCCTTGCCCGGAAACCAAGAGGTGTTCTGGGCCATATTGGTGATCTTGCCGGTCTTCGGCTCCACGGAGACGAGGGCCGCGCCCCACTTGTCCGGGTTGGAGCCCGCGGCGGCGTTCACCTGGTCCTGCGCGGCCTTCTGTGCCTTCGGGTCCAGGGTGGTCTTGATGGTCAGGCCGCCGCGGAAAATCTTCTTTTCGCGTTCCTCGGGGTCCGCACCGTAGGCCGGGTTGTTGAGGAGCAGGTGCAGGACATAGTCGCAGAAGTACGGAGCGGTGGGCGAGTAGGCGCAACCCTGCCGGGCCGGAGTGATCTTGGGCTGCACCGGGGTGGCCACTGCGGCGGTGTGCTGGGCCTTAGTGATCTTCTTCTGGCTGAGCATGACGTTCAGCACGAGGTCGCGGCGTACCTTGGCGTTCTCCGGGTTGGAGATGGGGTCGAACGCGGAGGGGCTGTTGACGAGGCCGGCAAGCAGCGCCGCCTGGGGGAGCGTCAGGTCCTTCGCGGTGGTGCTGAAGAAGAACTTGGAAGCGGCTTCGATGCCGTAGGCGTCACGGTTGAAGAACACGATGTTGAGGTAGCCCTCAAGGATCTGTTCCTTGGTGAACTTCTTTTCCAGGGCGATGGCCAGCTTCATCTCGCGCAGCTTGTCGCCCACGCCCTTGTTCACGCCGTTGAGCTTGATGTCTTCCCCGCGGCCCTCCGCCTCGAGCGAGGCATTGAGGACGTTGTTGACGTACTGCTGGGTGATGGTGGACGCACCCTGCTTGTTGCCGCGCGCCGTGGCGACAAGGGCGCGGAGGATACCTGTGGTGTCGACGCCGCCGTGCTCATAGAACCGGCTGTCCTCGATGGCGATCACCGCGTCCTTCATATACGGCGAGATCTGCTCCAGCGGCACCCGGGTGCGGTTCTCCGCGAAGAGGTTGGCGATAACGCTCCCGTCCGCCGCCAGGATCTTGGTGGACTGGCTGGGCGGGTCCACCTGCAGCTCCGCCGGGAGAGTGTCAAAAAAGTCGATCGAACTGCTCGCCGAGCTGCCTGAAACGGCGGCCGCCGGAACCAGGAGGCCCGCCACCAGGACGCCGCAAATAGCGCTCACGCCAAGGAAAGCGAAGATCTTTCCGAGGGTAGTGGCCGTGTCGAATATGGGGTTCCTACGAGTCACCATGTTCTCCACTTTACCGGCAACGACTAGGCTTGAGTTCATGACCAAATGGGAGTACGCAACGATTCCGCTCATCATTCACGCCACGAAGCAGATTCTGGACCAGTGGGGAGAGGACGGCTGGGAGCTTGTCCAGGTTGTCCCCGGCCCCGAAGGCAACGGCCTGGTGGCCTACTTGAAGAGGGAGAAGCAGTAGCATGACGACTCCCCGCGAAACCGCTTCCGGCGCCGCAGCAGCGCCGATTTCCGCCGTCGAGCAGCGGCTCGCCGAGCTGGGCATCACCCTTCCCCAGGTGGCCGCTCCGGTGGCTGCCTATGTGCCCGCCGTCATTTCCGGCAACCACGTTTACACTTCGGGGCAGCTGCCGTTCATTGACGGCAAACTCGAAGCTACGGGCAAAGTCGCCGCGGGCAACGAAGGCACATCGGACGAGCCCACCGTGTCCCCCGAGGACGCGAAGGCGTACGCGGCCGTCTGCGCCGTCAATGCGCTGGCCGCCGTCAAGAGCGTGATCGGCGACCTGGACCGGATCACACGCATCGTCAAGGTGGTGGGCTTCGTCTCCTCGGATCCCTCCTTCACCGGGCAGCCGGGCGTCATCAACGGCGCTTCCGAACTCCTTGGCCGGGTCCTCGGCGACGCGGGGCAGCACGCCCGTTCCGCCGTCGGCGTTTCAGTCCTGCCGCTCGACTCCCCCGTCGAAGTCGAGCTGATCGCGGAATTCAGCTAAGGCCCGGTCGCTTCCTTTGCCCCAGCTAGCACGCCGCCTCTTTGCCCTTCCCCCCGACCTCGAAGGGGCGGCGCAAAGCTGGCTTGAACACGGAGAACGGACGCCCCGCGCACCGCGTCTCGCCTCCTCAGTGGTCCTGCTCCGCGATTCGCCCAACGGCCTGGAGACCTGGCTCGGCTACCGTCCCGGGTCTTCACCGCTGGGCGTCCTCGCCTTTCCCGGCGGGTCCCTGGATGCGTCCGACGACGACGCACTCGGCTGGCTGGGCCCCTCGCCGCAGCATTGGGCCGAGCAGATGGGCACGGAGGACGTTGGGCTGGCGCGCCGCCACGTTGTGGGCGCCATCCGCGAACTGTTTGAAGAAACCGGCGTACTCCTGGCCGGGCCGGACGTGTCCACCACCGTTGAAGGCACTGCCACCTCCGAATGGATGAAAGTGCGCGAAGCCGTGGCCTCGCAGGAAAAGACCTTTACCGAGGTGCTGGCCCAGCGGGGGCTGTCCCTGCGCACGGACCTGCTCAAGCCGCTGGTGAACTGGCTCAGCCCGGACTTCGCACACCACCGCTTCAACACGCGGTACTTCGCCGCCACAGTCCCGATGAACCAGCAGCCGACGCTTCTCGGGAGCAAGGGCGTGTGGGGGCGGTGGGTCTGCGCCACCAAGGTGATAGAAGAACGTGACACCACAGCGCTGGGTGACGAAGTGGGCCAGGAAAACACCGTCGGGCTGACCCTCGGCCAGCTCTTGGTGCCGGGCTCTGAAATCATGCTTGAGAAGATGGCGGCCGCCACCGGCTGCATCGCCTATCTCAGCTACAAGCGCACACCGCACGTCTATCAGCCCCGGCTCGTCCAGGAAGACGGCAAGCTCATGCTCGAAGTCGAAGCCGCGAAAACGGTGGCTCACGAGCCCCAGCGCGAACGCTGACTGCCCCGACGCGGTAATTGCCTGAGGACACGCAAAAGGCCTGGTGAGACCCACATGTGGGTGTCACCAGGCCTTTTGCGCGTCCCGGGTACCTTTGCGCGTCGTCAGCGTCTGCTAGCGGGAGCGCTGGCGGAGGCGCTGCATGTCCAGGATGACCACTGCGCGGGCCTCGAGGCGGAGCCAGCCGCGCTGGACGAATTCGGCCAGGGCCTTGTTCACGGTTTCGCGGGAGGCGCCGACCAGCTGGGCCAGTTCCTCCTGCGTGAGTTCGTGCGCTACCAGGACGCCGTCCGTGGCGGGGCGGCCGAAGCGGTCGGCCAGGTCCAGGAGTGCCTTGGCCACGCGGCCGGGAACGTCCGAGAAGACAAGGTCGGACAGGGAGTCGTTGGTGCGGCGGAGACGGCGGGCCAGAGCCTGCAGCAGCTGCGCCGAGACTTCGGGGCGGGTCCGCAGCAGGGAGTTCAGGCTCTCGTTCCGCAGCCCTGCGAGACGCGTCTCGGAGACTGCCGTGGCCGTTGCCGTGCGCGGGCTGGGATCGAAGAGTGCCATCTCGCCGAAGAGCTCACCCGGGCCGAGGATGGCGAGCAGGGATTCGCGGCCGTCGGGGGAGGTGCGGCCGAGCTTTACCTTGCCGGAGACAATGAAGTAGAGCTGGTCACCCTGGTCGCCTTCACGGAAAACGGATGCCCCGCGTGACAGGTCAACCTCGGTGAGCTCGTCCGTCAGCAGGCGGAAAGCCTCGTCGTCCAGCGTGGCGAAAAGGGGTGCGCGGCGCAATACCTCGATGTCCATGAATTCTCCTGATTAAAATGTGTCGGCTGGGGCGCTTGTGCCATTGTTTCAGAATTTTCAAGGATCTGTGGCGTACTTGGCAGCAGAACCGGGGCAAATGGCGTCCTGGGCCCGGAAGTCACGGACTGCCCACGGCAAATTGTCAGACTCCGCCAGTACAATCGGGGCGTAGCTGGCTGTAAGGAGACCCGTTGTTTGGCCTGACTGTTCTGGACCTTGCGTTGATCCTGACGCTCCTGTCCTACCTGATTTACGGCCTCCGCAACGGCTTCCTGGTGACGGTGGGCGGGATCGCCGGCTTTGCGGCCGGGGCAGTGGCAGCGTTCCTCTCCGTGCCTGTGGTCAGCGAGTTCGTTGAGGACAGTAGCTGGCGGCTCACCGCGATCATCGGCACCGCCATAGTCCTTGTGGTGCTGGGCAACGCCCTGGGCACCACGATCGGCCGCAGCATTCGCAGCGCCGTCCGCCTGAAACCGCTGCGTGCGGTGGACAGGATGGTGGGCGGAGCGGTCAACGTCGTTGTGGCGGCACTCGTCATGTCCATGCTTGCCTTCAGCATCAGTGCCCTCGGCGTGCCGTTCGTTTCCCAGCAGCTCGCCGACTCCAAGGTCATCCGGTTCATTGACGGCATGACCCCCAACCCCGTCAAGGCCACCATGGCCCAGCTGCGCTCGGCGGTGATCGGCGACCGCATTCCCCGGCTGATTGAGGGCATCGGCCAGCAGCAGCAGGTTCCGGTTCCGGATGCCAGCACCGACACCCCTACCCTGAACCGGGCGGCCGGGTCGGTCCTGAAGATCGCCGGCACCGCGTTCCAGTGCGGCCAGAACCAGACGGGGACCGGTTTCGTCGTCTCGCCGGGGAGGGTGGTCACAAATGCGCATGTTGTGGCGGGCGTGTCGCAGCCCGTCGTCGAGGTGCCCGGCGGCGGCGCGCTGCCGGGGCGCGTGGTCTACTTCGACGGCAAACGCGACCTGGCGGTACTCGCCGTCGACGGCCTGCCCACTGACGCCCTGCCGCTGAGCCCGGATCTTCCCGCCGGCACTGCCGCCGCCTTCGCGGGCTACCCCCACGGCGGCCCCTTCCAGTCGAAGCCCGCCACCGTCCAGGGCATTTCCACGGTCCTGGTGCCCGACATTTACGGCGACAATCCCGTTCCGGACGAGGTCTACAGGCTCGCGGGTGACATCCAGCCGGGCAATTCCGGCGGACCGCTGCTGACCACCGGCGGCGAAGTGGCCGGCGTGATCTTCGCCAAGACCACGTCTGACGCTGCCTTGGGGTTCGCCATTCCCATGATCGACCTGCGTCCTGTGGTCACGCAGGCTCCGGAACTCACCAGCGCCGTGTCATCGGGGCAGTGCATCCAGCAGTAGGGGCGCAGTGAGCAACAGCGCCGGGCTTTGTCAGGCCTTGCCGGCATTCAGGTCGGCAAGGTACTCCACGGCAAAGCGGTATCCCATGATGCCGGCACCGGCGATGACGGCTTTGCTGATGTCCGAGAGGTAGGAGTGGTGCCGGAACTCCTCGCGGGCATGCACATTGGTGATGTGCACCTCCACGGCCGGCAGCTGCACCGCCGAGATCGCATCGCGGATGGCCACGGACGTGTGGGTATAGGCGCCCGCGTTCAGCACGATGCCGACGGCCTTGCCGCGGGCGGCGTGGATGGCGTCCACCAGGGCACCTTCATGATTGGACTGGAAGCACTCGACGTCCAGCCCGTGCGCGGCGCCGGCCTCTTTGGCGAGCTGTTCGACGTCGGCAAGGGTTGCCGTGCCGTACTTCTCCGGCTCCCGGGTTCCGAGGAGGTTCAGGTTGGGGCCGTTGAGGACAAGGATGGTGCCGCGGCCGGCTTCGGTGGCGGTGGAGGCTTCAGTCATGAATGCAAATCTATCGCGTTGGGCGTGTGGCGGCTTAACGTCACTTGATGGAGCCCCGCATGACACCGGAGATCACCCAGCGCTGTGCGAAGAGGTAGACCAGGAGCAGTGGTGCCAGGGCCATCAGGTAGGACGCGAAGGCCACTGTGTAGTTGGTAGTGAACTGGCTCTGGAACACGTACTGCGCCAGTGGCAGTGTGCGCGTCGCGGGGTCCGAGAGGATGACGAGGGGCAGCAGGAAGTCGTTCCAGGCCCAGAGGCACGTCAGGATCCCCACGGTGGCGTTCATTGGAGTGAGCAGCGGGAAGATGATGCGGCGGAAGATGCCCCAGGTGGAGGCACCGTCCATCGTTGCGGCTTCCTCCAGTTCGCGCGGGATGGAGCGGATGAAGGCCGTGTAGACGAAGACATTGAAGCTGAGCCCGTAGACGGTGTACAGCAGGAACAATCCCACAGGGTTATCCAGGCCCAGGACCGCGGTTTCCTTGGTAGCCGGCAGCATGATGATGGGAAACGGGACGAAGAGCGCGGCGACGAAGAAGTAGTACAGGAACTTGAAGAAGCGCTTGTGAAGGTTGCGTGCAATCGCGTAGGCCACCAGGGAGTTGGACAGGATGGTGAGGACCACCGCGCCCACGGTGACGATTGCGGAGTTCAGCAGGGCGCGCGGGAAGTTGGTCAGGTTCCAGGCATCGGAGAAGTTCTCCAGCCGGACGCGGCTGGGCCACTCGAAGCCGGAACCGCCAAGCTGGTCCGGGGTCTTGAGCGCGGTGACGACGGTGAGGTACAGCGGGATGAGCACGGTCAAGGCCAGGACGGCAGCCAGTGCCGTCAGCGGCCAGTTCACGCTGTCGAGCTTCCTGCCGCGCCGCCGCAGGCCACGGGAATCCGCTGCGGTCCGGGCTGAGGCTGCCGTTTCAGTTGTGGCCATTAGAAGTCCACCTCTTTGCGCTGGAGGGTCCGGAGCTGGATCACGGACACGGCCACGATCACCAGCAGGTAAACGACGGAGTTGGCCATCTGGTAGCCGTATTCCCCGCCCTGGAACCCGCCGCGGAAGATGACCATGGCAACGGATTCGGTGGAAGTGCCGGGACCGCCGCCGGTGAGGGCGACGATCTGGTCGAAAGCCTGCAGGAACCCTTTCAGCGCCAGCACCATGTTGATGGTGAAGAACGCGCCGATCATGGGGAAGGTGATCGAGCGGAACTGGCGCCAGTAGCCGGCCCCGTCCAGGTCCGCCGCTTCGTAGAGGTCGGCCGGGATGGTCTGCAGTCCAGCGAGGTAGAGGATCACGCTGAAGGCGATGGACTGCCAGGCCGAGACCGCCACGATGCCCAGCCAGGCCAGGTCTTTGTTGGCCAGGATCGAGGTCGAAAGCCAGTCGATGCCGGCCCACTGTCCCAGCAGGGGGAGGGAGTTGGAAAAGATGAAGTTGAAGACGTAGCCGATGATGAGGATGGCCAGCACGTTGGGGATGAAGAAGATGCCGCGGAACGCCGTCTGGAATTTGATCTTGGCATTCAGCAGCAGCGCGATGCCAAGGGCCAGGACGTTGACGATGATCGTCGTCGTGATGGCGAACAGAAAGGTGAAGCTGTAGGAGGAAAGGATCCGGTCGTCCTTGAAGAGGCTGAAGTAATTTTCGAGCCCGATGAAGGTCCACGTCCCGTAGCCGGCGTAGTCGGTCAGGCTGAAGAACACGCCCGTTAGCGCCGGGACGGTATGCAGTGTCACAAAGAGGAGCAGCGCAGGAATGGCCATCCAGTAGAAGGCCTTGCTGGTATGCGTCATTTACCGGTCACCTCGTTTGGGCATGCGGGCGGCAATCTTGAACCATTCGTTGTCCAGCGTGTTCAGGAAACGCGCTTTGTCGCCATCCAGGACGAACTGCTGGGTGATGTTGACCAGCGGAATGCTCGGCGGCAGCTGATGGTCCATGTAGCCATCAAGCTTGCCGGAGGTGAAGTAGGAGGCCATGCCCTGCAGGGCCGGGTCCTGCTGCGGCGCAGCTGACCGGGTGGGGGCGAAGGCGCTTTGGTTCTTGGCGTACCTGTCGATCACTTCCTTGGACAGAAGGAAGTCGATGAATTTCTGCGCTTCAGCCCGGTGGGGAGTTTCCCGGCCCATGGCCAGCGTCACGTCGACGCCGGATACCACCGTGGTATTCGCGGGATTGTCGGTGACGGGGTAGGGGAAGGAGGCGATTTTTGCGTCCGGGTTGGCGGCCCTGATGGCCGGCACGGCGAAGCTGCCGTTCAGGTACATCGCGGACTTGCCGTCGGCAAAGGCCTTGTTGCCGGACGCATAATCGACGCCGGCAGCGCCCGGCTGGGCGTAGGTGAAGAGCTGGAGGAGCTTGTCGGCGACTTCCTGGTAATCCTTGCTGAAGGACACGGGGCTGTTGTTCCGGTCGGTACCGGCCGCGCGGAGCCGGTCAAAGAAGCCTTCGGGCTGCAGCTGGGCGGCGAGGTTCACCAGCGCCGGGGAGGTGGTCCACGCGTCCTTGAGGGTCATGTAAAACGGTGCGACGCCATTGGCCTTGAACGTTTCGGCCGCAGCAATCAGCTCCTCCCACGTCTGAGGCACGGAAACCCCGTACTTCGCGAAAATCTCGGGGTTGTACAGGATGCCGCTGGCATTGTTCGCCATGGGAAGGCCGTTGATTTCGGAGTCCCTGCACCTCCCGTTGGCGTCGAGGATGTCCTGCACTGCGGGCAGAACCTCCTGCGCCGCGGGTTCCTGGCTGAGGTCGGCGAAGACGCAGGCCCTGGCGAGGAGGCCGAAGCTGGCGTTCCCGTTGAGTGTCAGCACATCCGGTGTCTTGTTCTTGACCAGGAGGGTTCGGATGGCGGTGTCCGGGTCCGGGACGTTGTTCTGGAGCACCCTGATGCCGGGATTCACGGCCTCGAACTCGGCGATAAGGCCGGAGAATTCCTGGACAGCTTCGGGCTTGAACTGGAAGAAACTTAGCGTGACTTCGTTCCCTGCCGGCGGTGCGGCGCAGCTGGTCAGCAGTGCTGCGGCAAGTGCGGCGCTGAGGGCTCTTGCCCGCCATTGCTTGAGTTGAATCATCTGTTAGTCCTTCGTGCCGACGGGGACTGAGGCCCAGGGGGGCGTGGTTGCCGGATCCCGGTGGTCCTAGCCGGCGTACCCGTTGGGGTTATTCTCCTGCCAGCGCCAGTGGTCCTCGCACATCTGGTCCACGGTCTTGGTGGTTGACCAGCTGAGGTCGGCCAGGGCGGACGTGGCATCAGCCCAGAAGGCGGGAAGGTCGCCGGCGCGGCGTCCCGTGATCCCGTAGGGGATGGGGCGGCCCACGGCCTTTTCGAAGGACCGCAGGACTTCCAGTACCGAGGAGCCCTTGCCTGAGCCGAGGTTCCAGCGGAATACACCGGCGCGGTCAGCCACGTGGTTCAGGGCGGCAACATGGCCTTCGGCAAGGTCCACCACATGGATGTAGTCGCGCAGGCAGGTGCCGTCCGGGGTGTCGTAGTCGCCGCCGAAGACCATCAGTTTTTCGCGTCGGCCGACGGCGACCTGGGCGATGAACGGCACCAGGTTATTGGGGATGCCCTGTGGGTCCTCGCCGATCCGGCCGGACGGGTGGGCGCCGACCGGGTTGAAGTAGCGCAGCAGGGCGATGTGCCAGCGGTCGTCGGCGGCGCCGATGTCGGAGAGAATGTCTTCGATCTGTTCCTTGGTGCGGCCGTACGGGTTGTTCGCGCCGATTTCCATTTTTTCGACGTAGGGCACGGGGTTATGTTCGCCGTAGACGGTGGCGGAGGAGCTGAAGACGATGGAGCGGACGTCGTGGCGCTCCATGGCGCGGATCAGGTTGAGGGTGCCTACGAGGTTGTTGTAGTAGTAGCTGAGGGGTTCGCGGACGGATTCGCCCACGGCCTTCAGACCGGCGAAGTGGATGACGGCGTCGATGCCGCCGGCAGCAAAAACCCTTTCCACTGCGGCTTCGTTCACGAGATCGACGTTGTGGAATTCGGGTGTCGTCCCGCTCAGCTCGGCTACCCGGCGCATCGACTCTTCACTGGAGTTCACCAGGTTGTCGAGTACCACCACCTCGTGCCCGGCTTCCTGCAGGGATAGAACAGTGTGGGAACCGATGTACCCGGTGCCACCTGTGACCAGAATTTTCATGTGTGTTCCTCTGGGTGGGCGCAGCCTGCCCCGCCGTCCCCCATGCTCCGGAGAGCGGGGAACGGCGGGGCAGGCTGCGATGCGGTCATGTGGATGCCTAGAGGGCCGTGACCTTCAGCAGCAGCGCGTGCTCCGGGTTGAGACTGGGCATCGGGAGTCCCACCTCGGCCAGGAAACGGCCGCTGGCTTCGGCCCCGGAAGCCAGCCACGCAGGCGGCTGGACCTGCGTAAAGGTGTGCGCGTAATCGGCGTCCCCGGGCGCCGGGAAGATGGCCTCCACACGGTAACGGCCTGCCGCCTCCAGCCCGGGAAGGGCAACCCGTCCCAGCTGCTCGGAGAACGAGGTGCGTGTGCTCACCAAGGCGAACAGGGCCGCCGTCGTGCCGCTTTCAATGGAACCGGCGGCACCCGCAACGGAGCCTGCCAGCACGCCGTGCAGCATCAGCGAATCGTCCGGGACGTCAGCCCGGACCATCCGGCCGCTGTGGATCAGCCCGCGGTGCTCCTTGTACAGCCCGATGAAGCGCTTGAGTTCCTCGCGCTCCTCGCCCTGGACCTCCCGGACGTCCCACTCCATGCCGAAGTGGCCGAAAAAGGCCGTGATGGCGCGGAAGGACAGGTCGTGCGTGCGGGCGGTGGTGTGCGACGTGGTGGGGCCGATGTGTCCGCCCACCAGTTCGGGCGGCACCACGATGCCGGTCCACCGCTGGATGGTCTGGCGCTCCAGCGCGTCGTTGCAGTCCGAACCCCAGATGCGGTCCGTGCGCTCAAGGATGCCCAGATCCACCCGTGCCCCGCCGGAAGAGCAGCTTTCAATTTCGACGCCGGGGTGGGCCTTGCGCAGTTCGTCGAACAGCCGGTAGGCGGCGAGGGTCTGCTCGTGGACGGAGGAGCGTCCGGCGTGCCCGTGTTCGGTGAGGTCGCGGTTCTGGTCCCACTTCAGGTAGCTGATGTTGTTCTCGCGCAGGAGGGCGTCGATCCGCTCAAAGATGTACTGCCACGCCTCCGGGTTCACCAAGTCGATGATGTGCTGGTTCCGCCAGGCCAGCGGCAGGCGTCCGCCGTTCTTGTGGGAGGCTGCGGCCGGACCCACAATCCAGTCCGGATGTGCGCGTGCCACGTCGGAATCGAGGTTGATCATCTCAGGTTCCACCCACAGGCCGAACTCCATACCGCGGGACGTCACGGCCTCGATGAGTGGCGTCAGCCCATCCGGCCAGAGCGTCTCGTCCACGAACCAGTCGCCCAGTCCGGCCGTATCGTCGCGGCGGCCGCGGAACCAGCCGTCGTCCAGGACGAAGCGTTCCACGCCGAGATCGGCGGCCGAATCCGCAAGCTCGATGAGGGTGCCCAGGTTGTGGTCGAAGTACACGGCTTCCCAGGTGTTCAGCACCACGGGACGCGGCTTTCCGCTCCCGGCATTCGCTGAAGCTGCGGGCAGCACATGGTGCGGGCGCGAACGGAACCAGCTGTAGAACGCCTCGCTGATGCCGTCCAGGCCGCGGTCCGAGTAAGCGGCGAAGAGCGTGGGCGTGGTGTAGCTGGCGCCGGGCTCGAGGACCACTTCGGCCGGTCCCAGCAGTTCGGAGCCGCCGATCATCGTGCGCCCGTCCGCGAGGGTGTCCGCGAACTGTTCGTGGTTGCCGCTCCAGGCCAGGTGGGTGGCCCAGACCCGGCCGTGACGGTTGCCGAAGCCGGCGGTGCCGGCCGCGAACAGCAGCGAGGAGTCGTGTCCCGTCCGGCCGTGGCGGCCGGTGCGCACCCACGTACCCTGCTGGATGGGGCGGCGCTGGGGGTGCCGTTCCCGGCACCAGCGTCCGGTCAGGTCGAGAAGCTCGACGGCGTCCGGGGCCACCGGGAGGACCGTGGCCAATTCGTCCAGCTGGAACGGCGAGATTCCGGTGTTCGTGACGGTGTGGCGCAGTTCCAGCAGGCCGCCGTCATGGAGAGTGAGCGAGGATTCCACGGTGATGCCGGCTTCCGCATCCTGCTGGACGACGTTGGCCGAGTTGCCGTTGCCCGTGGCGCGCAGGGTGCGCAGGCGAACGGAGAAGTCGAGTCCGGAGACGCCGTCGGCGATCCGGTGGCCGCGCAGGGCCGGCCGTCCGCGCCAGCTGGAGGACGCCTGGGGGAGCAGCCCCGCCGGGACGGTGGCGTCGATGGCGGAGTTCGGGATGGCCTCGGTGAGGATCGACAGGTCAGGGAGTTCGCTGCC
This sequence comes from Arthrobacter pascens, assembly GCF_017052465.1. Classification (GTDB taxonomy): domain Bacteria; phylum Actinomycetota; class Actinomycetes; order Actinomycetales; family Micrococcaceae; genus Arthrobacter; species Arthrobacter pascens. The sequence continues at coordinate 58,761 of NZ_JAFHKT010000120.1, read as the reverse complement.
AAGGTCGGCACCCCAGTGGATGACCTCGGCCTCCCCGCTGCTGAAGCTGACCACCAGGCTGGTGCCGGCGGAACGGAGGTGCAGGGGATCCATAGGTAAGTCTCTTTCGTGAGGAGCAAGAAGCTGCAGTTATGAAGGGTGTTGCGGGGCCGGCGCGCGATGCGCGGTCCGGCCCCGCTGCGGTGGTGTTGAGTGGATGCCTGGGCTTTGATTCTCGCCCAGTTTCATCGCTACTTGAAGAGGGAGTTGACCTGTTCGTTGGCCTGGGTCAGGGAGCTGGCAGGTGCCTTGCCGGACACGACGGCGTCCATGGCGGGCTCCATGATGCCCTTGACCTTGGCGGTGTTGTCGGTGATGGGGTACAGGAACGTGCTCTTGTCCTTGACGTGCTCGGTGAAGGCCGTGACGTCGACGTTCTTGGCCTTGAAGGCTGCCGCGGCTTTGTCGGAAGAGGCCTTGAGCGCCGGGAAGACAACCGCCTTTGAAGCGACGACGTCTTGGCAGGCGGCCGAGGCGAGGTACTCGACCCACTTGACGGAAGCGGCGGGGTTCTTGGTGCCGGCCCAGATGGAGTCGGCGAGTCCGTTGAACATGCTGGCGCGCGTGCCTTCCGGCCCTGCAGGTGTGGGGGCGATGCCTACCTTGACGTTCTTATAGCCTGTGTATTGGCCGATCATCCAGGACCCGTGGGCGTTGATGGCGGACTTTCCCGCCGCGAAGGTGTCGGCCATGCTCGCTCCGACGGTGGTCTCAAGCTTGGGCATGTAGCCCTTTTTGACCAACCCGGCGAACCAGTCAACAGAGGCCTGGAATTTGGGGTCATCGTAGTTGTAGTGGGTGCCCCACGGGTTCTTGTCCGTGTGGGACCAGCCGGTGGTGTTGGTGAAGTAGCTCCATTCCGTCTGGCCAGAGGAGTCACCGCCGCCGTTGAGCCCGAGGCCGTAAACCGCGACGTTGTTCTTATCGAAGCCGGCCTCGTCCCCGCGCTTGCCGTTCTTGTCAACGGTCAGGTGGGCGATGATTTTCTCGTACGTGCCGCCGTCCTGCGGGTTCCAGGTGAGGTTCTTCATCTGTTCCTCGGAGATCCCTGCGTTGGCCAGCATCGCTTTGTTGTAGAACAGGGCGATGGTGTCCCAGTCCTTGGGCAGCCCGTAGCGCTTGCCGTCCTGGCCCACCCAGAGATCCGCGAGGCCCTCGTTGTAAGCAGCCAGGTCCACGTTGTCCTTCTCTACAGCCTCATCGATGGGCAGCAGCTGCTTGTTTTCGGCGAGCTCCCCGTAGCGTCCGAGGTGGTTGGTGAAGACGTCAGGGGCGGTGCCGCCGACAAATCCGTTGGTCAGTGTGCTCCAGTAGTCGTCCCACCCGCGCTGGGTGATCTTGACCTTGATGTCCGGGTTGGCCTTGGTGAAATCGTCAGCGCACTGCTGGTATGCCGGGAGCTGGTTGGCGTCCCAGAGCCAGTAGTTGATTTCGCCCTTGGCCTCGGCGGAAGTGTTTCCGCCGCCGCAGGCGGAGAGGGACAGTGCAATCGTCGCGGCGGCGGCGATGGCGCCGAGGGTTCTTTTCATGATGGACCTTTCGGATGGGGAGGGTTCGTTGATTTGGGAAGGAGAAGTGGACTATTTGATGCCGGAGAAGCCGATGGAGTTGACGATTCTCTTGCCGAAGGCAGCGAAGAGGGCCAGAACTGGCAGAGCTGAAATGAGCGTGGCGGCCATAAGGCCGGACCAGTCGGGTGCTCCCTGCGGGGACTGTGACTTGAACACGCCTAGTCCCACCTGCAGGACGCGGACGTCGTCCTGGGAGCCGACCAGCAGCGGCCAGAAGTATTCGTTCCACTGGCCGATGAACGTGAGCAGCGCGAGCGTGGCCAGCGGCGCGGCGGCGTTGGGCAGCACGATCTGGAAGAAGATGCGCAGGTGCTTGGCACCGTCGAGCATGGCCGCCTCTTCAACCTCCCGGGACATGTTCAGGAAGAACTGGCGAAGGAAGAAGATCGCGAAGGGGGTCATGAAGACGTAGGGCAGGACCATGCCGAGCATCGTGTTGAGCAGGTCCAGGTTTTTGATCAGCAGGAAGTTGGGCAGGGCCGTGAAGATCGGCGGAACCAACATGGTGCCCAAGAAAAGGCTGAATACGGCGTTACGGCCTTTCCAACGCAGCCGGGCAAAGGCGTAGGCGGCCATGGCGCTGAAGAACACGGCGCCGGCAGTGGTTATTGACGAGAAGATGATCGAGTTGCGCAGGTACAGCCAGAAATTGATGGCGGCACCGGAACCGCCTTCCGCGACCGCCTCTGCCGGGCTCTGGAGACCGAGTACGCGCTTGAAGGCACCAAACGTGAAGTCGGCCGGCAGCAGGCTGGCCGACTGCGAAGCCAGCGCCCCGTTGGTGGACAGTGCCGTGCGGAGGACCCAGAGGAACGGGAGCACGGAGACGGCGATCGCCAGGGCGAGGAGGGCCCAGGCCACCATTCGGCGGGCGGTCAGTGGGCGGCGACGGCGGCGGGCTGTGGCCGGCAGCGGTGCGCGGCTGGTTGTCGAGTTCATGCTGGGTTCCTTAGTCCAGGTCCGACTCATTGCCCCGGAGGAACTTCATTTGAATGAAGGCCACGAGAGCGAGGATGAGGAAGAGAATGACGGCGATGGCGGATCCGTAGCCGAAGTCCGACTCGGTGAAGGCCCGCTGGTAGATGTAGTACTGGATGACCCGGGTGGCGTTGACCGGCCCGCCCTGGGTGGTCACGGCCACGGTGTCGAAGACTTGGAAGGATCCGATCACGGTCACGACGAGGACCAGAACCATGACCGGGCGCAGCAGAGGCAAGGTGATCTTGCGGAACGTCTGGAAAGGTGACGCGCCATCCAAATTTGCTACTTCATAGAGGTGGTGGGGGATAGCCTGAAGGCCGGCAAAGATCAGCAGTGCCGTGTAGCCCATATGGCGCCAGGTGTTGATCAGGGCCTGGGTGGGGATGGCCCACTCCTCGCTACCAAAAAATGCGACGCGGGACAGCCCGCTCCATTCGATGAATTGGTTCACGACGCCGATCTGGTAATCCAGCATCCAAAACCAGAGCAATGCCGCGATCACATTGGACATCAGGTAGGGCAGCAGCAGGGTGCCGCGGACGAGGGTGGATTTGGCGACCTTGTGCATCAGCAGGGCCAGTCCAAGCGCGAGGGCTGTTTGGAGGGCGATGTTCATGAGGACGTACTGCCCCGTGACGGCCAGGGAATTCCAGAACAGCGAATCCTTGGCGATTGCCGCGTAGTTGTCCAACCCGACCCATTCGGGGTCTCCGAGGATGTTGTACTCCGTGAAACTGAGGTACACGCCACGGACAGTGGGGACCACGTAGAAGGCAATGAAGCCGATCATCGCCGGGAGGATGAACAGCATTGCGATCCTGAGATCGCCCAGTTTTGCCATGCCACGGCCCCGGTTGAAACGCTGCGGCGCCTTGTGCGCTGCGGCGGGCGGATTCTTGGTAAGGGTGGTCATCGTCGACCCTTCCTGAGTGTGTGATGTGACTAACAATCGCCACTGAATCTACACGAGTAGATATCCGGCAACAAGTTAAATCTCGGAGATTTTCAGGAAATTTTCTCTGCAACGTTGCAGACGTTGACTCGAGTAGATTCCGGTGCAAGACTGTGCGAAACCGTACCGAGGCCCAGTGCGCCCGGCCGGACGCGAGAAATCAGAATCACGGGAGGCACCTGACAATGACGTTTTCCATAGGAGTAGTAGGCGTGGGCCAATTCGGCGGCCAGTTCGCCCATCTGTTCAACCTGCATCCCGGTGTCAGTGAGGTCTTCGTCGTCGACGAACGGCCGGAGCGGGCGGCCGAGGCAGTCGAGCGCTTCGATCTCGCCGGTGCGAAGAGCAGCTTTGAGGATCTCCTTGCCTCCGACGTTGACGCCGTCGCCATCTTCACGCAGCGGTGGACCCACGGCCCCCTGGTGGAGCGCGCGCTCCGTGCGGGCAAGCACGTCTACTCCGCCGTGCCAATGGCCATTTCCGAGGACGAAATCGCCCGGATCATCGAGGCCGTCCGGGAAACCCGGAACGTCTACATGATGGGTGAAACCAGCTATTACAACCCTGCGACCGTCTACGCCCGCAACCAACACGAGGCGGGAAGGTTTGGCCGGGTTTTCTACACCGAGGGGGATTACGTCCACGACATGGACCTCGGTTTTTACGACGCCTACCAGTACAGCGGGGGAGACCGCTGGAAGGAGACCGCGAGCTACCCGCCCATGCTGTATCCGACGCACGCCATCGGCGGCGTTCTGGGAGCGCTGCCTGCCGCCCATGCCGTCAGCGTCAGCTGTGTGGGCGTCAAGGACGACCGCCAGGACGGGGTGTTTGACAAGGACGTGAGCATGTTCGGCAACGACTTCTCCAACGCCACGGCGCTCTTTGAACTGAACGACGGCGGCGTGATGCGCACCAATGAGATGCGCCGCGTCGGCTACCCGTCCCACATCCGGGAGTCCCGCTTCCGGTTCTTCGGCACGGAGGCCAGCTTCGAGCAGCTGGCCAAGGTGACGGTGTGGCAGGACAAGGCCAACGTCCACGACATCTCCGAGCAGATGGAGTCCCGGCCCAGCATGGCCCTGGACGATCCCTCGCTCGCCAACGTGGCCCCCGAGCTGCGGGACGCCTTCGTGTCCGGGCTGGCCCCGGTGCATGACAGTGACAGGCTGCCGGAGGAATTCCGTGGTGCCCCGAACGGGCACGAAGGCAGCCACCACTTCCTGGTTGACGACTTTGTCACCGCGGTCAACACCCGGACGCTTCCGCCGGTCAATGCCTGGACCGCGGCACGATTCACGCTGCCGGGCATCGTGGCCCACGAGTCCGCCCGGCGCAATGGTGAACGCCTGCTCATCCGGGACTTTGGCGATGCCCCCGTGTCGCTGTAGTTAGCATGGACACTATGACCAGTCCGGTAGTGCCCGCCCCCCGTACCCAGGTGACCCGCAAGGATGTTGCCCGGTACGCCGGGGTGAGCACCGCCGTCGTCAGTTATGTGGTTAACGGCGGGCCCAAGAAAGTTGCGCCGGCCACCGAAGCCAAAGTCCAGGACGCCATCCGCCTTCTCGGCTACCGGCCCAACGCCGCGGCCCGCGCGCTGAAGCTGGGCTCAACCGAGACCATCGGCCTCATCATCCCGGACAACAGCAACCCGTTCTTCTCCCTGCTTGCCCACGCGGTGGAGGATGCAGCGGCGGAGCTGGGCTTCGCCTTGTTCCTGACGAATTCGGACGGCAACCTTGCCAAGGAGCGGCGGAATATCCGCAACCTCGCCGCCAGGCAGGTGGACGGCGTGGTGCTGGCGAGTGTCCTGCTTGATCCGGATCTGACTGACCTTGAGGCTGCGGAGATACCGTCCGTCCTGCTGAGCCACAGCGAGAGGTCCGCAGGCTTCACCACTGTGGGCGTGGACCTGGCCGAAGGTGCCCGCAAGGCCGTGGAGCATCTGGTCTGGCATGGCCACACCAATATCGGCCTCGCCATGGGTACCACCACCGGAAATGAAGGGGACGCCCGTGAGGACGGCTGGCTGCAGGCGCTCAAGGACGCCGGCCTGGCTGAAGGGCCGATTGCGCGCAGTGAATTTACCCGGGTAGGGGGCTATGCGGCAGGCCAGCGCCTGCTCGCGTCGGCAAACCGGCCCACCGCCATCTTTGCCAGCTCGGACATGCAGGCGATCGGCATTCTTCGGGCACTCCACGAAGCCGGGCTGTCAGTGCCCGGCGACATGGCGCTGGCATCCTTCGACGGTGCCGTTGAGGCCGAGTACTCGTGGCCTCCGCTGACCACCGTGGAGCAGCCGGTACGCGACATGGCGGAAGCCGCAGTGCGCGCCCTGGTGGGCGCCGACCGCGGCGAACCTGCACGGCACCGCGTCTTCCCCACGCGCCTGCTGGTCAGGCAATCCTGCGGCTGCGGCTAAGGCCGTTCCCGCTACGCCAGGCGGAGCCGTCCCACCCGGTCACGGAGGATCCTCTGGGCCTCGGGGGATAGCCCGGCATCGCTGATAACCTCACCGGCGTCCTCAAGGTTCGCGATGGTGCTGATGCCCTGGGTGCCCCACTTGGTGTGGTCCGCAAGGACAACCACCTTGCGGGAGGCGGCCACGAAGGCGCGGTTGGTTTCGGCCTCCAAAAGGTTCGGCGTGGTGTAGCCGGCCTCCTCGTCCATGCCGTGCACACCGAGGAACAGCAGATCCAGGTGCAGCTGCCGCAGTGCCGCCGTCGCGATGGGTCCCACCAGGGCGTCCGACGGCGTGCGCTCGCCGCCGATGAGGATCACCGTGGAAGCGTGGCGCCCCGATCCCGACGCCGAGGCGTGGTGGAACAGGTCGGCGATCCTCACTGAGTTGGTCACCGCGGTGATGCGAGGCCCGTTTACCAGCTCCTTGGCCAGTGCCCAGGTAGTGGTGCCGGCACTCAGGGCCACTGCCATGCCCTCGTGCACCAGCGTGGCGGCTTCGATGGCAATGGCCCGCTTCTGCGCGGTCAGCTGGGTGGACTTCAGCTCGAACCCTGGCTCGTGCGTGCTGGCGTCGCCAGGCAGCTTGGCGCCCCCGTGGATCCGCTCCAGCTGGCCGCTTTCCTCCAGCATCTCGATGTCGCGGCGCACCGTCATCAGGGACACGCCCAGCTGCTGCGCGAGGTCCGAGATGCGGACCACCCGCTCGCGCTGTACGGCGTCCACTATGGACTGGTGGCGGGCAGCGCGAAGCATCAGGATCCTTTCAGGCGACAAGACCGCGGGCGGCCTTCATACTGCCCATCATCGCGTACTCCTCGCAAAAGAGAACAGGAACGACCGAAAAACAACACTTTCGACGGCGGCGGCTGCCCACCGGGGCATGAAACCGGGCCCGCCCGGGGTTACCGGACGGGCCCAGCTCGGAGCGTAAGTGCCCTATTTCTTCAGAGAGGCCGCGATCTGTGCCATGACGGTGTTGTCGGCGAGGGTGGTGGCGTCGCCGGCTTCGCGGCCTTCGGCGACGTCCTTGAGGAGGCGGCGCATGATTTTGCCGGAGCGGGTCTTGGGCAGTTCGGGGACCACGAGGACGATTTTGGGTTTGGCGATCGGGCCGATTTCCTTGCCGACGTGGTTGCGCAGGTCCTGGACGATTTCGTCGCCGGAGTCCACGGCGTCTCCGCGCAGGATCACGAACGCGACGACGGCCTGGCCGGTGGTTTCGTCCGCGGCGCCCACGACGGCGGCTTCCGCCACGGCCGGGTGCGAGACCAGGGCGGATTCGATTTCCGTGGTGGAGAGCCGGTGCCCGGAGATGTTCATGACGTCGTCCACCCGGCCGAGGAGCCAGATGTCGCCGTCCTCGTCCTTTTTGGCGCCGTCCCCGGCGAAGTACATGGTCTCGAAGCGGGACCAGTAGGTTTCCTTGAACCGCTCGGGGTCGCCCCAGATGCCGCGGAGCATGGCCGGCCAGGGTTCGCGGATCACCAGGAAACCGCCATGTCCGTTGGGCACCGAGGCGCCGTTCTCGTCCACGACGTCCACCGCGATGCCGGGCAGCGGCACCTGCGCGGAGCCGGGCTTGGTGGCGGTGACGCCGGGCAGCGGGGCGATCATCTGCGCGCCGGTTTCGGTCTGCCACCAGGTGTCCACGATCGGGGCCGGGCTTTGCTTGGCGCCGCTGTTGCCGATGACGTCGCGGTACCACATCCAGGCTTCGGGGTTGATGGGTTCGCCCACGGAGCCCAGGACCCGGATGGAGGACAGGTCGTACTTGTCCGGGATGTCCCGGCCCCACTTCATGAAGGTCCGGATCGCGGTGGGGGCGGTGTACAGGATGGAGACCTTGTATTTCTGCACGATCTCCCACCAGCGGCCCTGGTGCGGGGAGTCCGGGGTGCCTTCGTACATGACCTGGGTGGCGCCGTTGATGAGCGGCGCGTAGGCGACGTACGAGTGCCCGGTGACCCAGCCGACGTCGGCCGTGCACCAGTACACGTCGGTTTCCGGGTGCAGGTCGAAGACCGCCTTGTGGGTGTAGGCGGTTTGCGTGAGGTAGCCGCCGGTGGTGTGCAGGATGCCCTTGGGCTTGCCGGTGGTGCCGGAGGTGTAGAGGATGAACAGCGGGTGTTCGGAGTCGTGGCCCACGGCGGTGTGCTCCGCGGAGGCCGCGCCGACGGTGTCGGCCCACCAGTGGTCCCGGCCCTCGGTCCAGTCCACGTCCTGGCCGTTGCGCTTGACCACCACGACGTTCTGCACGGTGTGCCCGTTGCCGTCTCCCTCGCGGGACAGCGCCTCGTCCACCGCGGGCTTCAGGGCGCTGGGCTTGCCGCGGCGGTAGGTGCCGTCCGCGGTGACCACGAGCTTGGCCTCGGCGTCCTCGATGCGGGAGCGCAGCGCGTCGGCGGAGAAGCCGCCGAACACCACTGAGTGCACGGCACCGATCCGGGCGCAGGCCAGCAGGGTGATCACGGCTTCGGGGATCATGGGCAGGTATACGGCCACGCGGTCGCCCTTGGCCACGCCGAGGGATTCGAAGGCGTTCGCGGCCTTCTTGACCTCCTCGGTCAGCTCCGCGTAGGTGTAGGCGCGGGAGTCCCCGGGCTCGCCCTCGAAGTAGATGGCCACCCGGTCACCAAGCCCGTTCTCCACGTGCCGGTCCAGCGCGTTGTACGCGGCGTTCACCTCGCCGCCGACGAACCATTTCGCGAACGGCGGATTGGACCAGTCCAAAGCCTGTGTGAAGTCCTTGTCCCATGTCAGCAGCTCACGGGCCTGCTTCGCCCAAAAAGCCGGGCGGTCAGCGTCGGCCTCGGCGTAAACTTCCGCGCCAACCACGGCGTTCGCGGCGAAGTCCTCCGAGGGGGCAAACTTGCGGTTCTCATGCAGCAGGTTTTCAAGAGCGTCGCCCTGCTGGGTGGGGTTGGCGGCGGTGGCCGTCGAGCCGGGAGTGTCTTGGGACATGGTGAACCTCATCATTCATCGATCTTTGCTGCGCGGGCGGCCCGTGGCTGGCCGTCACCCGGGCGCGCAGCGGCGTCGTCGGGGCCGGCCGATCACGGACGTACCGCAAAGAGCTGTTCCGGAAAACAGCCTATCGCTTCCCGGCGTGGCAGCGTGTCCGGCGTCACATAGCGAGCAGCGAGCGGTGCGGATTAAGCGACGAATGGTCCCCCCGAAGGGATTGTGCGGGGATCCTGCGGGCATCCGGCTGGAGTGCGGCGGGCAGTCTGCGGGGACCCCGCCGCGGCCCGTCAGCTAGTGATCATGCAAGCACTTGGCTAGGCTGAGAGGGACTCGTGACATAGGCCGGAGGCAGCCTGACCCGCAGGGGTCAGGCCCGCCGGCCATTAGGTGTCGCCCTGAATTGGACAGTCGTTCGGGTGCCGCCACGCTAAGGAGAACAGTATGAATCAGCCAAGCCACGACCAGCCGGGCCTGGCCCAGCCGGGTCCAGCCCAGCGCGACCACGGCGTTCCGGGCTCAGCCTCGGAGGGTCCGTCCCGGAACGGTGGAGCGGGACTTAAGGACGCAGCGCGGGACGAGACCCAAGGCGCGGCCCAGGGTGCCGCAGCCGGCGGCCACGCGGTGACGCCGAAGGCCGGCGCGCCTGCTGACAATGCTTCTCGCACCTCGGACGCCGCGGCGGACAAGCACACGGGAATCCGGAATGAGGCCGTTACAGGCCCGTTCACCGTCCGCGACGTGACCGTCTTCGCGGCCACACTGGTTCTGTTCGTGGCATCGCTGATTCCCATGTTCTCCGCCAGGTACAACCTGTGGAACCTGGGCAGCCTGTTCTTCCTCGGCCTGGGAATCGTCCTGCCGCTGATCGTGGCGGCGCTGTTCGTCGCCCGCCGTCTGGCCCCGGAGACGAAGGTACGGATCGGGTCACTGTCCGTGGACCAGTTCGGCTCCGTGGTGGCTTCCTTTGCCGTTGCCTTCTTCTTCCTGTCAGCCGCCGTGGGCTTCACGCCGGTGCTAATTTTGGCCCTGATCGGTTCGCTGGTGCTGCTCGCCGCTACAGTGCTGGCCCGCTTCATCCCCTTCTTCGCCGGCGACTTCCTGGACCGCGCCGAAGTGCCCGCCCATGTCATGGCGCGGGAATCGGCCGTTCCCGTGCGGAAGCCGAAGCCGGCCAAGGCCCCCAAGCCTGCCAAACCTGCCGCTGCCAAGCCTGGCGATGCCAAGCCGGCACTGCAGGGTCCGACGGCGGGTGGGCAGTACGCTGCCGGCCAGACTTCCGGTGGCGGTACTTTCGGCAGCCCGGCTAGCGCTCCTGGGACGGCGGCCACTGCGGGCGCTGCCGGCACCGCCGGCTCCGAGGCGGCGGCAGTGCCCGGGATCGGCACCCCGGCAGCGGCGGCGGGGGCCGCCTCTGCCGGTGCATGGTCCGCGTCCCGTGCAGCGGCAGCGTCCCCGGCAACTGAAGCCGCCGCCGTCGTGCCTTCCGCCACTGATTCCGCAACCGAAGCGCACGCAGCGACGGGGCCGGCGTCGCCGGCCGCGCCGTCTCCCGATGAGACCCAGCTGGACGGAGTCCCAGTCGCCGGTGCGGCAGCATCGTCTGATGAGGCACGCGGGACGGTTGCACCGGCTGATGAGGCACGTGCGGCTGCGCCCGTTGATGAGGCGCGTGCGGCCTCTGCGACTCCCGCCACCGCCGTGCATCCGCAGGTGAAGGTCCAGGAACCGGTGAGGTCCCAGGAGCCGATCGGCGCCACCGTGGATCCCGCCAGCCGTCCGGATGAGTCGGAGCAGCAGCCTGTCCACGAGGCTTTCTGGTTCGCTGTGGCACAGCACCGCACGGCCGTGGACGAGCGCACGGGTGCACCGCTGTTCGGAATTGAACCGGGCGGCTGGGTGCTCGCGCTGGAAGACCGGGGCGACGAATTCCTGGTCCAGCACACGGACGGCCGGGTGGGCGTTCTGCGCGATCTCAGCAACATCGAGCGCGGCTAGCAGGCCGCCATGGCCATCTCCCGCACGCCCCGGCGCAGCACTCCGCGGAACAGCCCGCCCGCCCAGGCGGGCCCGCCGGCGGATGCCCCGGCGGCTGCTGGTCTGGCTGCGGGGGCTTCGGCCCCCGGCCCCTCCGGCGGTGCCGGGCGGCTGTCCGGTGAATCGACGCTGGCACTGAAGCGGCGCGCGCGGCGAATCAACCGGGCGCTTGCCGAGCAATACCCCTACGCCCATGCCGAGCTCGATTTCCGGTCCCCGTTTGAACTGCTCGTGGCCACGGTGCTCTCCGCGCAGACCACCGATGTGACGGTCAACCTCATCACGCCGCTGCTCTTCGCCCGATACCCCGACGTGCGCAGCATGGCCGAGGCGGATCCCGCAGAACTTGAGGCGATCATCAAGCCGACCGGGTTCTTCCGGGCCAAGGCGAAAAACCTCATGGCCCTGGCGACCCGGCTGGTGGATGAGTTCGACGGCGTGGTGCCCGGCCGGATCGAGGATCTGGTGACACTCCCCGGCGTCGGACGGAAGACAGCAAACGTGGTGCTCGGAAACGCCTTTGGCGTTCCGGGCATTACGGTGGACACGCACTTTGGGCGACTCGCGCGCCGATTCGGGTGGACGGAATCCGACGATCCTGTCCGCATCGAGTCGGACGTTGCCGAACTGTTTGAGCCCAGGGACTGGACGATGCTGTCGCACCGCGTGGTCTTCCACGGCCGGAGAGTCTGTCACTCCCGGAAGCCCGCCTGCGGGGCCTGCGCCGTGGCGAACTGGTGTCCCGCTTTCGGCATGGGTGAGACAGATCCGGCGAAGGCCGCGAAGCTCCTCAAATACGAGCTCGCACCGGGTAACGAAGAGCTCCTTGGCAGGCTCCTCGCGGAGACCCACCGTGCCGCGGAGATCCGGATGGATTCCCAGCGGAGGTCACCGTGACCGCGCGCCGGGACCTGGTAAACCTCGTGGAATCGATCAGCGCGGGGACCGGGCCCGCCCGCAACCCTTACTGGCAGACGCTGACGGTCGATCCGTCGGTGGCGCGCAAGGCCGCCGTGCTGATCCTGTTCGGCGCCCTCGATGACGTTCCGGCGGAATCGGGAAAACCGCTGGCGCCTGCCGACCTTGACGTCCTGCTCCTTGAACGGGCACATACGCTGGATGATCATCCCGGGCAGGTGGCGTTTCCTGGCGGCGGCATCGATCCCGACGAATCGCCTGTTGCCGCAGCCCTCCGCGAGGCGCAGGAGGAGACGGGCGTGGACCCCGAGGGCGTGGAGGTGCTCGGCGCGTTGCCAGAACTGGCGCTGCCGCGCGGCAACTACCTGGTGACGCCCGTGCTGGGCTGGTGGGCCTCACCGTCCCCGGTTCATGTGGTTGACTACGGTGAATCCGCCCAGGTCTTCCGCGTTCCGGTCCGGGATCTGCTGGACCCCGAAAACCGGGCCATGGCCACTGTCACGAGGATGAACCGGACGTTCCAGAGCCCGGCGTTCACCGTGAGGGACGTTGTGGTGTGGGGCTTCACGGGGATGATCCTGAATGAACTCTTTGACCAACTGGGATGGTCGGTCCCTTGGGACCGCACACGGCTGCACCCCCTGAAGGTGTAGCAAATCCGGCTGACTAGCTCGAGTGCTGCGGCTTCCGCAGGTCCACGACAATTCCCGTTGCGGCGCTCTCCCGCAGGGCATCGATGCCCGCTATGACGCCGGAAAGGCTCTTGAACCGCGGCGACTCAGCAACCAGGTTGCCGTCCCCGTCTTTGAGCCGAAACCTGTAGAACTTCTCGTCGTCCTGGTGTACTTCAAATCTGCCCGCCATCGGCCGGGACCCCCTGATAATGCTTCGTTGCACTTGCCGGGCCAACTACTGCCACTGCCCGGTTACCTTTGAGGGTAGTGTGATGCGCCGCACTGGCGCGAACTACCAGCGGGTAAGTTACTTACTGAAACGGGGCGTTTCGGTGCGCAGGCATATGACTTTCGTTCCCGCCTTCCAGGGGCTACTCTCCGCCTTCCGGCGTGGGACTACTTCGCGTTGTCGTACGAGTCCACCACCGCGACACTGACCGGGAACTCCACCGGAATCCGTCCGAAGAGCAACTCCTTCGCGGCGTTGGCGGCATCTTCGATGGCCTGAATGCAGCTTTCGACCGCCCCATCCGGGGCGTGCACCATGACTTCGTCGTGGAGGAAGAAGACGAGCTCGCCGGAAGCCGAACCGTCGGCACGCAGGGCGCGCAGCCGGCGTCGTAATTCCGCAAGCCAACAGGCGGCCCAGTCGGCCGCGGAACCCTGCACCACGAAGTTGCGGGTGAAGCGGCCGCGTGAGCGGGCAATCGAGTCGGCGCGGCGCTGCTCCTCCGCTGAGGTGGACTGCTGGCTGCGGAACCATCGCTCGGAGGGCGGCGGGCTGCTGCGGCCGAGCCGGGAAGTGACAGTCTTGCCCGCCTCGCCCGCGCGGGCGGCCTGTTCCACGAAGCCGACGGCGCGCGGATAGGTGCGTGCCAGCTGCGGCATCAGCCGGCCTGCTTCGCCCGATGTGGCGCCGTACATGGCGCCGAGCAGGGCCATCTTGGCCTTGGCTCGGTCGCCGCCGAATCCCTTGGCGGCGATGCCCGCATAAAGGTCCTGGTCCCTGGCGGCCTCCGCCATCGTGGAGTCCTGCGCGAGCGCGACGAGCACGCGGGGTTCCAGCTGGGACGCGTCCGCGACGATCAGCTTGTGCCCCGGGTCGGCGTGAACCGCCCCGCGGATCTGGCGCGGGATCTGCAGCGCGCCGCCCCCGCGCGACGCCCACCGGCCGGACACCACGCCGCCCACGACGTATTCCGGCTGGAAACGGCCGTTCCTGACCCAGGCGTCCAGCCACGTCCAGCCGTTCGCCGTATGCAGCCGCGCCAGTTTTTTGTACGCCAGCAGCGGTTCAATGGCGGGATGGGTGGACTCCTTCAGTTCCCATTGCCGTGTCGACTTCACCTCTATGCCGTTCCGGTGGAGGGCACGCATCAGCTCCTGCGGCGAATCCGGGTTCAACGCGGGGGAGTGCAGCAGGCGGCGGAGTTCGGTGGTGAGCGCCTCCAGTTTGGCGGGGCGATGGCCTGCAGGCGGGCGGGGACCCAGATGGTCGGCGAGGATCTGTTCGTGCAGCTCTTCGCGCCAAGGCACGCCTGCGTGCTGCATCTCGGCAGCGATCATGGCCCCGGCAGACTCCGCGGCGAGAAGCAGCTGAAGGCGCTGCCGGCGGTTGCCGTCCGTAGTCGCGTGGGCCACGGCCTCCTGTTGGGCGGCGTACTCGGCGCGCAGTTCGCCAAGGGTGGGCCGCAGATCAGACTGCAGCCCCGGATCGTCGAAGAGGGCCCCCTGATCGGCGGGCGGCGGGGGCGGCTGAAGCACCCGCGGGGGCTGCTGGAGGTCGTCGTCCTGCGTCATCTTCTCCGCGCGTTGCGCGTAGGGCGTATGGGCGGTGAACTCCGAATGCGCCAGGATCGCCCCGCTCAGCGAGAGATCGTAGCACCGCTCCAGCTCCACGCCCGCCTCCAGCAACGCCGGATACCAGTCCTGCGTCCGGTGCCAGATCCAGCGTGGCCGCCGGTGTTCGAGTTCACGCACGACGGCGGGAAGCCCGGTGGGGCTTTGTCCGGGGTTTTCGGGGACGGCGGTTGCGGCCGTGCGGCTGATGATCCGCGGGTGGGGATTGCCCGGGCTCGGCAGGCCGTCGGCTGTCAGCTCCTGCAGGGCCGAGCCGTCAGGGTGGGCAGCCAGCAACAGGAACATGGTTTTATTGTCCCCTGATTTTGACGCCGCCCCGTGCCGGGTGCCTACCGGGCGCAGCCTCTCCTTCACATGCCGGCAGCCTGGGGTTGTCCACATAGGCCGGTCTGCGACTGCCGGGCGGGACGCGTTCCCGCCAGAGTTGCCCCATGAGCAGGCATCATGCACGCAACCAGGCAACTCCGTCAGGACCGGACAGGGCGCTCTCGGCGGTGTCCCCGCTGTCGGCGGACGCCGGTATCCGGGACGTAGCCCCGCCAGGCTTGAGTCTCGAGGCTGCCCGGCCGGACGGACCGGCGAGGCGGCGGCCGGCAGCGGACGCGCACCTGCCGGCGGGACTGCTCCCGCACCCGGCTGCCGCGCGTCTTTCGGCGCCCGGCGGGGCGGCAGCCCGCTTTCCCGGGCCAGAGACTCCGGTGCGGGCCGCGCCGTTGCGGCCGCCCGAGCCGGGACCGGGCGCGTGGCTCCCCGCGGATGCCGACGAGGTGCTGCTGGTGACGGGCTTTGATTTTCTCCAGGGAGAGGTGGAACGGATAGTGGCCGCGGCCGGCGGACTGCTGCGTGTTGTAGCCGACGTCTCGGAGGCCGCGCCGTACTGGGATTCGGCGGCGGCAGTCCTGGTCGGAAGCGACATCCGTGAGCTGCCCCCGCGCCGTCGGGCACCTGCGGTTTTGGTGGGTCTCAGCGGCGAGGGGGACAGCCTCTGGCATTTGGCGGCGGCCATTGGTGCGCAGCGGGTGGCCGTGCTGCCAGATGCCGCCGCCTGGCTGGCAGAATACCTGAGCCGCTCACGCTCACCGGAGGCGGGCGGCCTGGTCCTGGGTGTCACCGGCGGCTGCGGGGGTGCAGGTGCCACTACCGCCGGCATCTGGATTGCGCAGGCGGCCGCGGGCCTTGGCGCGCGGGTCCTGCTCGTGGATGCCGACCCCTGGGGAGGAGGTCTCGAGCTCGCCCTGGCGGCGGAAGAATCGGCGGGACTGCGCTGGCCGGACCTGGCTGACGCGAGCGGCAGCATCGATCCCGGTCAGCTCGCGGACGCCTTACCCGTCGCGGGCGGCTTCTCGTTCCTGTCCTGGCCGGGAAGCCGGGAACGGACACCCGCCGTGGACGCCGCCACCGTCGGCGGGGTGCTCGATGCCGCACGGCGGGGCTACGAGCTCGTCGTCGTCGACATCGGCCGCAACGCCGAACCGCTGCGGACGTTTGCCTGGGACTGCGACCGCCTGCTGGTGGTGCTTCCGGCCCAGTTGAAGGCCGCTGTGGCGTCCGCCCGACTGCTTCAGGAGCTTCCGCCCGTGGATTCAGCGCTGGTCATCCGGGGCAGGGCAGGTGCCGCCCTGGACGGGACGCTGATCGCCGAGTCCGTGGGCCTCCCGCTGCATGGAGTCATGCCCGAAGTCCGCGGCACAGCCGGGGCGGCGGAGCTCGGCCGCCTCCTGGAACAGGGCAAGCGCAGGAGCGTACGCCGGTTCGCCGCTACTGTCCTCGAGCTGCTCGACGGTGAGCTGCTGGCCGGAGGTGCGCAGTGAGCGCGCACTCGGACGCCCCGGGGCGAGGTCCGCTTTTCGGTCCTGGGCCGGCCGTCGGCAGACCGGTGCCCACGGAGGGCAGCGGGCGGCGGCGCGCACCGAGAGCGTTGGATTCCGGGCTCCTCGAGAGTGTGCGGGAATCTGTCATGGCGGATCCCGGGCCGGTGACGCCCTCACGGGTGGCAGCCGCCGTGCAGGCCACTGGAAAACTCCTCGGCACCGCCGGATCCCTTGCGGCTGTTGAACGCATCAGTGCCGAACTGAACGGTCTGGGGCCGCTTCAGCAGCTGGTCAGGGATCCTTCGGTCACTGACATCTTCGTCAATGCGCCGGATTCCGTATGGCTGGACCGCGGCCGGGGGATTGAACGGGCGCCGGTGGCCTTTGCCGGAGAGACACAGCTCCGGGCGCTCGCATCACGGCTCGTGGCCGCAGGCGGACGCCGCCTGGATGACGGTTCTCCCTGCGTCGATGTACGGCTCGACGGCGGCTACCGGGTCCATGCGGTCCTGCCTCCCATCTCCACGGCCGGAACCCTGCTGAGCGTCCGCATCCGCCGTGAGCAGGTCTTTGCCATGGACGAACTCAGGGCGGGCGGGATGTTCGGGCCGCTGGTCCAGTCCGTGCTGGAGCGAATGGTGGACCACAGGCTGAGCTTCCTCATCAGCGGAGCCACAGGGTCGGGAAAGACCACCCTGCTGTCCACCCTGCTTGGACTGTGCCATCCGGGGGAGCGGCTGGTCCTGATCGAGGACGCCTCGGAGCTGAACCCGGTGCACCCGCACGTCGTCGCCCTTGAATCGCGGCACGGCAACCTGGAGGGAGGCGGCACAGTGGACCTGGGCGAGCTGGTACGCCAGGCCCTGAGAATGAGGCCCGACCGGCTGGTGGTGGGGGAATGCCGCGGCGCTGAGGTGCGGGAACTCCTGACGGCCATGAACACGGGCCACACCGGCGGCGGCGGGACGATCCATGCCAACACGGCCAGTGCCGTGCCTGCCCGCCTCACCGCTTTGGGTGCCCTGGCGGGGCTGGGGCAGGATGCAGTGCGGCTCCAGGTTGCCAGTGCCTTGGACGTTGTCGTCCATGTCGCCCGGCGCCGGGAAGGGCGTCACGTGGCCTGCATCGGACTGCTGCAGCAGACTGCCGGGACCCTGGGCGTTTCCACTGCCCTGGAGGACGCGGGCGGGCAGCTGGTCGCTGGCCCGGCCTGGGAGACGCTGGCCGGGAGGCTTGGCTTGGACCCTGCTCCATCCAGGCTGCAGTTTTCCGCCGGAGCAGCAGCATGATCGCCGTACTCGTGGTGGCCCTGGCCCTGGCCCTCTGGTTGATCCTGCGGCCGCCGCGCGGCGTAAGTCGCCGGGTGCGGATGGCCTTCAGAGGAAGCTACCTTCACGGCCCATCTGAGCCCGGACACGGTGGCGGGGGCGGCGGCGGTTTGAACCGCAGACGTTCTTCATTCCGTGGGCGCGGCGGCGCCAGGCGCGGCAAGGACAGGGCCGTGCCGCTCACCGTGGTGGTCCAGCAGCTTGCAGCCCTGCTGAAGGGCGGCCGGACGCTGTCCCGCCTCTGGGACGAACTGTGGGTGGTGTATGCGGGATCCGGCGCGGGCGTGGGGACACCCGATGGCCAGCGGCTCAGCACTGCATCGGAGGCGATTCTGGCGGCCGCCCGTGGGGCGGCATTGCGGGGCTCCCCGGTGGCCGAAGCGATACGGCTCGCCGCGCGGTCGTCAGGCCACAGAACGAACGGCCACGAACCACGCATCTGGGCGGAACTCGCGGCCTGCTTCGATATCGCAGAGGCCAGCGGTTGCCCGCTGGCGGATGTCCTCACCCGGTTCGCCGCGCAGCTGGAAGTGGAGGACGACGCCGAAGCAGCGCGCCAAACTGCCCTCGCCGGTCCCAAGGCGACAGTTACTTTGCTGACGTGGCTGCCCCTGCTCGGGCTCGGGCTGGGGATCTGCCTGGGCGTGGACCCGCTGGCGATGCTCGTCGGGACGCCGCTCGGTGTCGCCGCCCTTGCTGCCGGGGTCGTATTGACCATTGCCGGCCGGATCTGGTCTGCCAGGCTGGTGCGGGCGGCCGCCGGAGCGGCAGTGGCGTGACGCTTCCTGGAAGTGAAGCGGGGCGGCAGGACCGGACCCGTGGCGTGAGGACGGCAACGATATGACGGAGCCGGCAGTGTCCGCTGCGGTGATTGCGTCGTTGTTGGCGTTGGCGGCGGCACTCGCCCTGTCCGGCCGCTCGCGCATACGGAAGCGGCTGTTGGCCAAGGTCGGCGTGCTGCTGGACGACACCACGTCTCCCGGCGACGCCGTGAGGTCGGGTCCGGCCAGCCAAAACGCCGGTCTGCGGGACCCGGCCATGATGCTCGAGTTGGTCGCCGCCATGCTCGATGCAGGATGTGGCATCGGCCGCTCCCTGGAGCTCGTCGCGGCCGCCGCCTCACCGTCGTATCGCAATTCTTTGAGGCCTGTGGTGGCTGCGCTGGCCATCGGAGCCGATTGGGAAACCGCCTGGCGAAGTTCCGAGGGGCACTCCGCTGAGGTTGTCGCACTGCGCGACGCGCTGGGGTTCGCCGCGCTGACTGGCGCGCCGTCGTCCGCGATTCTTTATGCCCAGGCTGCCAGGATGCGTCGTGAACGGTTCCGGTCGGCGGAAAAGCGCGCCGCATCCCTCAGCGTCAAGCTGGTGATTCCTTTGGGCCTCTGCTCACTCCCGGCGTTTATCTGTCTGGGCGTGGTCCCGGTCCTGCTCGCCCTGGTGCCCTCGGGATCGTGAGTGCGAAAGGCCCCGCAGCCGGGCACTTTTCCTCCACACCGCTGAGCGGGGCACTGGTTTTCCACTTAGGTCAATGCAGCACTTATCGTCCGGGCCGGCAGGCGGGACAGTCGGAGTAGCCGGCAACACCGCCGGTAAATCAGAAAGGAATACCATGTCCCTGAACCAAAACGGCCTCGGCGGCGCCCAGCCTGCACGTCAGGAAAGCGACGACGCAGAAGTGCGGGAAATCTATCCGGGGGCGAGCACTGCTCCCCGCGTAAAGATGCGCCAGAGGAAGCGACTCACTGGATCCGAGGTCGGAATGGCAACGGCGGAGTATGCCATCGCCACCTTGGCGGCAGTCGGCTTCGCCGGGATTCTGGTGTTCATCCTGCGAAGCGACGAAGTCCGCGGTTTCCTGCTCAACCTGATCCGAACGGCGCTGGCCTTGCCATGACCCCAGTGCTGCAGACCCCACCGCACCGTGCAAGGCAGATCTCCGCACGCGGAGGCCGCGCAACAGACCGCCGCGCAACAGACCGCGCCGCAGCAGGCCGCGCCGCGGCAGACAGCCGCGGCGCCGTGACCGCCGAATTCGCGGTCGCACTGCCTGCAGTGATCATGCTGCTGGCCATGCTCCTGGCGGGGTCTGCAGCAGGGATCACCCAGCTTCGGCTGGAGGAAGCAGCCCGCGCCGGTGTCAGAGCCCTGGCCCGCGGCGAAGAACCGGCCGCTGTCGATGGCATCGTCCGCAAGCTGGCAGGCGGCTCGGCCACGTCGGTGGTGGAGACGGACGGCGAATGGCTGAGCGTAACCGTCACGGACCGTGCGGCCGGGCCTCTCGGAACCGTGGTGCCGTGGACACTCACAGCGACGGCCGAAGCCCGAGGGGAAGCGGCGGCGATACGAATCCCCGGGACCCACAACGATGTCGCCGGCGGTCTGCAGGACGCGCCGCGGGCAGGGAGACTGGCGTGAACCGTAATCCGTGGCGTGGCGAGGGGTCTGAGCGCGGATCCGGCACGGTCCTTGCTGCCGGACTGGGACTGGTGGTCATTCTGGCAATGTCCATGAGTCTCCTCCTCGCGCAGTCGGCGGTCATGGCGTCCCAGGCCGCAGCCTCGGCCGACCTTGCCGCCTTGGCCGCGGCCGATGCACTGCGAGGCGTTTCTGCGGGAGAACCCTGTACAGTTGCCGCCGCCGTCGCGGCCCGACATGAGGCGAGGCTCCTTACGTGCACGGAGGGAGGTGATCTGTCCGTGGAAGTCCGCACGCAATTGAGGGCGAGCACTGTCCTGGGATCCGCCGCAGGCCGTGCCCGGGCGGGACCTCCTCCCTAGTCGGTCCTGCCGCCTCGGACGATGGAGTAGCCGTGTGTGTCAGCCGATTCCCTGGCCGGCATCGGGCAAACCTGCGGTGGACGCAAACTCCTTGGGCGGACGGACGGTTTCGGTCGCATTCCTCAGGAGGACATCGATCAACGTCACGGCCGCGTCCTTGTCCAGCGGGTTGTTCTTGTTGCCGCACTTGGGCGACTGGACGCAGGACGGACACCCGGACTCGCACTCGCAGGCCTTGATGGCATCACGTGTGGCCGTAAGCCACACCTTGGCCTTTTCGAAGCCGCGTTCGGCAAAGCCCGCGCCGCCCGGGTGCCCGTCGTACACAAAGATCGTGGGCACCCCCGTGTCGGCGTGGATCGCTGTCGAGACGCCGCCGATGTCCCAGCGGTCACTTGACGCCACGAGCGGCAGGAGCCCGATGGCCGCATGCTCCGCCGCGTGAAGGGCGCCGGGGAACTGCGCTTCGATGAGGCCGGCACCTGTCAGGGACCGGTTGTCTATCACGAACCAGACGGCCTTCGTGAACAGGTCCCTGGCGCCCAGTTCCAGGGGTTCTTCGCCCAGGACCTCGTTTGAAATGAGGGCTTTGCGCTGAAAGGAAACCACTTGAGTAGTCACCTTCACGTCGCCGAAATGCACGGCAACGTCACCCCACTGCGCCGTCCGGTCTGTCGCGAGAACCTCGATCTGCGTTATGTCCCGGGCCGTGGTGTAGTAGTCCGGATTTGCGCGGCGCACCACCACGCAGTGTTCGTCCTCGTTCAGGTCCTCCACCACATAGCTGTCGCCCTGGTGGACGTAGACCGCGCCGGTATGGGCCTGGTAGTGGGTCTGCGGGGAGTCCATGGTCCCCAGGAGGGACCCGGTGTCGGCATCCACGATGCTCACGGGTCCGCCTCCGTCGGCCCGGAGGTTCACCATGGCTGCCGCGCTCTGCGGATGGGTCCAGAACCAGCCGGCAGGGCGCCGCCGCAGATACCCCCGCTCCACCAGCTGGCCCAGCAGTTTCTCGGCCGTGCCGCCGAACAGCGGAAGCTCCGCAGGGCCCAGGGGCAGTTCGGCGGCGGCGGCACAGAGGTGCGGGCCGAGAACGTAGGGATTCGAGGGATCGAAGACCGTTGCCTCCACCGACACGTCGAAGATCGCTTCAGGGTGGTTCACCAGGTACGTGTCCAAAGGGTCGTCACTGGCCACGAATGCGGCAATCGCATCCTGCCGTGCGCGCCCGGCCCTGCCTATTTGCTGGAACAGGGAGGCCCTCGTCCCGGGCCAGCCGGCAACCAGCACGGCATCCAGGCCGGAGATGTCGATCCCCAGTTCCAGGGCCGAGGTACTGGAAATACCCAGCAGCTGCCCTGTCCGCAGCGCTTTCTCCAAAGCGCGCCGCTCTTCGGGGAGATACCCGGAACGGTAGGCGGCGACCCTTTGGGGCAGGCTGGGATCAACCTCGTCAAGCAGGCGCTTGGTGATGGACGAGATGGTTTCCGCTCCGCGCCTGGATTTGATGAACGCAATCGTCCGGACCCGGGACGAGACGAGGTTGGCCAGCAGGTCCGCCGTTTCGGCCACTGCCGTTCGACGTTCCTTGGCGCCGTTCTCACCGCGTATCTCGGTCAGGGCCGGCTCCCAGAAGGCCACTGTGGTGGAGCCGTGCGGAGAGGAATCTTCTGCGACGGACTGGACCGGGGCTCCGATGAGCCTCCCGAAAGACTTTTCCGGATCTGACGCGGTGGCGGACGCCGCGATAAAGATGGGGCCGGGGGAGGAGGTGCCCGCGCCGTAGTAGGCGCAGATGCGCCGGAGCCTGCGCATCAGGTTGGCCACGTGGGAGCCAAAAACTCCGCGGTAGCTGTGTGCCTCGTCCACGATCACGTACCGCAGACGCCGGAAAAACCCAGCCCACCAGGCGTGGTTGGGCAAAATCCCGAAGTGCAGCATGTCCGGGTTGGCCAGGATGACGTTGGCGTGGTCCCTGATCCAGCGGCGGGACGCCGGGTCGGTGTCGCCGTCGTAGGTCTCGGCCCGGACTGTGGGCAGCTTGAGCGAGCGGATGGCGGCCAGCTGGTCCGCTGCGAGCGCCTTGGTCGGAGACAGATACAGTGCCACCGCACCGTCGTCGTGTATCTTGCCGGGTTCGGAGAGCACTCGCAGCTCTGAGCGGTGGATCGCGTCCAAGGCAGGAAGCTGGTAGGCAAGCGACTTTCCGGACGCCGTGCCGGTAGCGACCACAACGTGTCCGCCGGAGTGGGCAATGTTGGCTGCCTGAACCTGGTGCCGGTAGGGCTCATGGATGCCCAGGTTGCCGTACGCAGCCACGAGGTCGGGATGAGCCCATGCGGGCCACGGGTCGTGCACTGCCTCGCGTGCAGGGATGATCCGCACATGCCGCAGCTGTTCCGGGTTCGGGCCGCGGCCCAACAGGGGAATCAGCGAGTCATGGGGGTTCACCCCAACATTCTTTCACCTGCCCAAAAATCGGCGGCCACCGCGGGCGGTGGAAGACCCCCAGACGGAACGACGCGCGTCAGACGACCGAGAGGTCCGAGCCTTCGTTCGAGGCGGAGAGCATCAGGACGTGGCAGACCGAGGTCCACCCCAGGTGCGAATAGAGTTTCTGTCCGTCGAGCGAGGCGAGCAGCAGGCCGTCCTCCACGTCGTGCTCAAACGCCTGGGCGGCCAGGGCCTTCATGATGAAGCTGCCCAGCCCGCGGCGCTGGAAATCCGGTTCGGTCACGATCTTGTCGAACACGGCGGTCCCGTTGATCACGAGCACCTGTCCGCTGGCAGCGAGCCTGTCGCCCGACCGCACAACGGCATGGTGCACGCCGTTGGACTCGGACGATTCAAGGGTCAGTTCGTCGTCGGATAGCCACGGGTCCTCGGCGTCCTGCGTTTCCATGTCCACGACCATCATGGTCTGGGACGCGGATGTGACGTTGAGCCCGTGCTGCTGCGCGAGGACCGTGTACCGGTCGACATCGTTGGTCAGGATGGTCAGTACCCGTGCCGGCACTTCGGCCGTCTTGGCTGCCAGGTCCGCAAACTCAGAGTCGGAGGGATCGGAAGCAAAATACTCCCATTCCCCGGTCGTGTCGGCCCGGAGGGCGGCAGGGAACCGTCCCTCAGTGCGGGTCTCATAGCCCCGGCAGCCGGCCCAGCCGGCGACCCAGACTTCCAGCAGATGAGTGATATCTCCAACCATGGCTTCTGGCGTCATGTGATGAGACTATTCCAGCGCTGTCACAAGCAACAGAGCTTTGACACTTGCTTATGCAATTGTGATGGGGCTCGGCTCCACGCCCCGAGGAGTACGTCCGTCGGCTCCGCCGTCCTGCGGCACCGGAATTCCGGCGCCTTCTACACAGCCAGTACCCTTAAATACGTGGCTTTGAACCGAATCGTCCTTTTTTACGGCTTTACCCCTATCGCTGACCCCGACGCCGTCAGGCTCTGGCAGCGCGCCCTGTGCGAGAAGCTGGGCCTGACCGGGCGCATCCTGATCTCCAAGGACGGCATCAACGCCACAGTGGGCGGCGAAATCACCGCGGTCAAGCAATACGTCAAGACCACCCGCGAATACAAGGGCTTTCACGGCATTGACGTGAAGTGGTCGGAGGGCGGCGCGGATGACTTCCCCCGTCTCAGCGTCAAGGTCCGGGACGAGATCGTCTCCTTCGGCGCCCCCGGTGAGCTGAAGGTGGACGAGAACGGCGTCGTTGGCGGCGGGACGCACCTGGGGCCCGAGGAACTCCACAAACTCGTGGACGCAAAGAAGGAGAGCGGCGAGGACGTCGTATTCTTCGACGGACGCAACGCCTTCGAGGCGCAGATCGGCAAGTTCAAGGATGCTGTTGTGCCGGATGTTGCCACCACCCACGACTTCATCAAGGAACTCGAGTCCGGCAAGTACGATGCCCTGAAGGACAAGCCGGTGGTCACGTACTGCACGGGCGGCATCCGCTGTGAGGTGCTCTCCAGCCTGATGGTGAACCGGGGCTTTAAAGAGGTCTACCAGCTCGACGGCGGCATCGTCCGGTATGGCGAGACCTTCAAGGACCAGGGCCTCTGGGAGGGTTCGCTGTACGTCTTCGACAAGCGCATGCACCTGGAGTTCAGCGAGGACGCGAAAACCATTGGCGAATGCGTCCGGTGCGCGTCGCCGACAAGCAAATTCGAGAACTGCTCCAACCCGAGCTGCCGCACCCTGACGCTGTACTGCGCCGAATGTGCCGCCAGCCCGGAAACCCTGCGCTGCCCGGATGGTTGCGCAGCCTGACCTTCCGGGCAGCCTGACCGCGTAGTCAAGTGTGCCCGGCCGCTCAGAGCCGGCTTATTTTGACGGCGAAGTTGGCATCCCTTCTCGCCTCCACGGTTATCCGCAGCACCGAAGCCTTTGAGAGGTGCACCACGTTCACTCTCGATGTTCCGCAGCGCAGGCTCAGGTCCACGAGGGCGAACTCGGAATCGCGCACGGTGAACGAGACCCGCCGTTCGCTGCGGCAGGCAAGCGTCAGGGCGTACGTGCCGCTGGGCAGCCTCCCCGTGGACTCTTTCGTTTCCTCGTCCTCTTCGACAGTGCCGTAATCGGTGTAAACGACCTGCCCCGAGGAGTCAGGCAGGACCTCGCGCGCCCACGCGTCGAGCTCGGCGCCTGATACGGGAAGGTCCAACAGCGGATCCCGCGGCAGCGCCGCGTCTGTCACGGGAGTTGACGTGTCGACGGGAAGTGCGCCACGGCCGTCGTCGTAGCTGTATTCGCAGCCACTCAGGACGGTGCCGGCACCAAGCGCAAGGAAAAGCACGACGGCGGCTGCCGGGGCTCGCAGTGGCGGCACCCGCGGTGCCCGCCTGGAGAGTTTGCGTACGGAGGACATCCGCACTGTGGGCATACACCGACTTTAAGCCCGCCGGACCCAAGGGGCCATAGGACAATGCAGGGTGTCCGGCCCAGACCTTCAGGACGACCCGGCCCAGGTGCAGATTCTGTCCCCAGACACCCTCGTACGAGCCTTTGTTCCCAGTGGACGGGCTACTTGGCCGGGACCAACTGGTATGCATAAATGAGCGGGGCATCCACGCTGGAGGTACTGATTTCAAGAGCCCCCGCTGTGTCCACCGTGAGCTTGGTTGTTTCCCGGCTGCCGTTGCAGGCGGCCCCGGCATCCACCAGCAGCCGCCCGTCGAGCGACACTTCAAAGAAGGCTTTGCCCCCGCCCTCGCACGTCGCCGTTAGCGAGTAGCGGCCAGCCGGGACATTGGCTGCTTCCCGGATGATCCGGTCGCGGTTGAGGATCTTGCCTGCATCCTCGAGAACAGAATCGCTGGCAGAAGGCAATGCCGTGGCTTTCCACGCGGGAACGTCGGCGTTTTCGATGGACACCACGGATGAGCAGGCCGGAAGGACGAGCAGGATGCAGGCGACTACCGCTGCCCCTGAGAGGGCGCGGAGCATCGCCGGGAAACGTTCAGCCATACCTACAACTTACCCGCTGCCGGAGGGCCGACGGACGGACGATCCGCCCCCGTGAGGGCCGTGATGCCGGACCGCCGCGAAAGAGACAAGTCTGTCTGCCGCTGCCAGCGCTTTCGCCATTTCCGGCGAGGCGGCAAAGACCCGCTCTCCGCGGGAATCGAGATCAACAGGGATCAGGTCACCCCGAACCGAGCGTGCCGGCCCCGGTGGTACTTTCCCTGGAATCCCCGGCTCTGAGGGTGCAGGCTGCGTGGGCGTCGGAGCACCGGAGGACCGGCTTGCGCTCTCTTCGGACAGCGTGAGGGCATCGATCTTGGCGCCGCCGATTTTGTCCAGCATCTCGTAGTCCTCGGCGGTGCAAAGGTCGCTGTCGGCCAGGTGCCTGAGTGTTATGAGGCCCACTACTGCCCGGCTGAAATCGCGCTCCATCGCCAGGTCGATGGCCCACTGGGTGCGCTGCCACCACTGGTCCCGGCGGTCCGCTTCGCGCCGTTGGGCGAGCGTCCGCCAAGCAATCCAGCCGGCGATCACAGCCGCCGCCAGCGTACTGAGGGGAGCGAATGCCGCAACGTACTGAAGCCACTCCGGGCCAGCCGCCGCTGCTTGGGTGCCGAGCATGGCCCCACTCTAGCCTTCCCCTGGGACAAATAGACTTGCCCGGTGACCGAATCAACGCTCTTCACTGCCGGCAATACCCCCAATGCTCCCCGCAGCGACCTCCCGGACCTCCTGCAGGCTTTGGCCACGGACCTCCGGGAACTGGACTACACCGTGGACGGCGTCGCCGAGCTGCTGGGCCCGTCGGCATACTCCGCGCTGGACCGGGACCAGCTCATCCCCGCGCTGATCGTTACCGAGGAAGCCTCCCACGGCGGGCCGCGCACGGCGGCCCTTGCCTCCGTCGTGCGTTTCTGGCTGCTGGCCGTCCCGCAGGATGCCACAGCGATCGACGCCGCACTGCCGCGGACCCGGACGGAGGGCCTGGTGTCACTCGGGCTCGCGGAGGTCGCGGCGGCCGGCGTGGCGGCCGTCGCGGACCTCAGGCCCTACGGCTGGGACGGCGCGGACCTGTGGGTGGCCAGCGACCTCGCCGCGCACCAGCGCCCCGGCGTGCTCCGCCACGACCACGTCCTCGGTATCGGGCAGGCCTCCACAACGCTGGTGCAGACCACCATCCGGCGTCATGCCGCCCGGGCCCTGGACCTGGGCACAGGCTGCGGCATCCAGACCTTCCACCTGCTGCACCACAGCGAGCACGTCACCGCCACGGACATCTCCGAGCGGGCCCTGGCGTTCACTCGCTTCAATATCCTGCTCAACGCCGAGGCGCTCCGCGTGGACCCGTCGCGGCCCGAGGACCGGGTGGCGCTCCGGCTCGGCTCGCTTCTGGAGCCCGTCGCCGGACAGGAATTCGACCTCGTAGTATCCAACCCGCCCTTTGTCATCACGCCGCGCAGCGAGGGCGAGGCTGCCAAAGACCAGTTCACCTACCGCGACGGCGGCCTGCCGGGGGATGACATCGTAGCCTCCCTGGTCAAGTCCCTGCCGGAGGTGCTGGCCCCTGACGGAACAGCCCAGATTTTGGGCAACTGGGAGATCACAGCGGGGCAGTCGTGGGAGGAGCGGCCGCAAAGCTGGGCCAGTCCGGACACCGATGCGTGGTTCATCCAGCGCGAGCAGGTCGGACCGGAACAGTATGCCGAGACCTGGCTGCAGGATGCCTCGGAAAACCGGGACCGCGGGCACTATCAGGAGGCATACTCCGCCTACCTCGATGACTTTGCCTCGCGGAACGTGGGCGGAATCGGCTTCGGCATGATCTGGCTGCGGCGGCCCGCGGCAGGACCGCGCCGGATCTGCCGGTTTGAGGAGATCACGTACCCGATCGAGCAGCCTGTGGGTCCGCACCTGGGCGCCGCAGTTAAACGCAGCGACTGGCTTGCGGCGAACGACCTGTCCACCGCGCACCTGCTGGTGGCTGAGGACGTCACCGAAGAACGCCACCAACGGCCGGGCGCCGAACACCCCGGCGTGATCCTGCTGCGCCAGGGTGCCGGGCTTCGGCGCACCAACCTGCTGAGCACGGAACTTGCCGGGTTCGTCTCGGCGTGCGACGGCGACCTCTCGGCAGGGCAGATCATCGGTGCCCTGGAGGCCCTGCTGGGCGGATACGAGGGTTTTGACCGGGACGCCTTCCGCAGCGGCATGCTCGCCGAAGTCGCCAACCTGGTCAGGGACGGGTTCCTGCTGCCGGCGGGTGAGGATTAGGTCTGCCGGATGTCAAGCATTCCTTTCACGACTGCTGCCTGCTGACTAGACTTAAGGCGTGAGCACAGACACGCCCCGCGGGGACCCTGCCGTCGGCATGGCACCTGAGGGGGATGCCCAGCCGAAGCGCAGGGGCCGCCCGGAAAACAGGGTGGAGATCACCGACCCCAAGGCAATCCGGGCGCTGGCCCACGCCGCGCGGCTGGAAGTCATCTCCGAGCTGTACTCCACCCAGCTGAGCCGAACGGCCACCGAGCTTGCCCGGCAGACCGGCCTCACGCCGAGCGCGATGAGCTACCACCTGAGGGCGCTGCAGAAATGGGGAATCGTGGCTCCCGCCGAGACGGCCGGGGATGCGCGCGAGCGACGCTGGAAGGCGGCCGGCACTGATTTCACCATCAATTCTGGCGGCGGGGCAGCCAGCCCCGACTTCGCCGTCGTCGATCTCGAACTGCAGGCCTTCCGGCGCCGCGCCAACGCATATGCCAGGGCCCGGAACGAGCAGCGGAAGCGCGGCGAATTTCCGGAGCCGCCCAGGGCGGTTGTGCTCGCCACTGACCTGCTGTATCTGACCCCGGCACAGCAGCTGGAACTCAGCGAGAAGGTCTTTGGACTGCTGCGGGACTACGAGCTTGAGGACCCGGGCAGCATCCCGCCGGGGGCCGAGCGGATCGCCACCATGTGGTCCATGATTCCGGACGACCGGGCACCGGAAAGCCACGGGCGGAAGGGCACCTCCGAGGCCACTTAGCCACCTTTCCCGGCAGTGACGGCGGCCACCCGTTTTCCACATGACTGCGCATGATTCTGCAAAATATGGTGAACTAGGCCAATATGGGCTCATCTGCCCGAGCAACCTTTTTCTGTAGGAGCACTGTGCCAAGCAAGGCCAAAACCGGCAAGAAACTCGTGATCGTGGAGTCTCCGGCCAAGAGCAAGACCATCGCCAAGTACCTGGGCGAGGGCTTCATCGTTGAGGCCTCCATCGGTCACATCCGCGACCTGCCGCAGCCGTCCGAACTCCCGGCGGAACTGAAGAAGACCTCCGTGGGCAAGTTCGCCGTCGACGTCGAAAACGGCTTCAAGCCGTACTACGTCGTGTCTCCGGACAAGAAGAAGAAGGTGGCTGAACTCAAGGCACAGCTCAAGGATGCCGACGCCCTCTACCTCGCAACCGATGGGGACCGCGAGGGCGAGGCCATCGCGTGGCACCTGCTGGAAGTGCTCAAGCCCAAGGTCCCGGTGTACCGGATGACCTTCGGCGAAATCACCAAGGAAGCCATCCACCGCGCCATGGACAACCTGCGCGACGTCGACGCCGCCCTGGTCGACGCCCAGGAAACCCGCCGCATCCTGGACCGGCTCTACGGCTACGAGATTTCCCCGGTGCTGTGGCGCAAGGTGGCCCGCGGCCTGTCCGCCGGCCGCGTGCAGTCCGTGGTGACCCGCATGGTGGTTGACCGTGAACGGGAGCGGATGGCCTTCAAGGCAGCGTCCTACTGGGACCTGACCGGCCAGTTCGGCGCCGAGTCGGGCTCCTTCAAAGCGAAGCTCGCCGCCGTGGACGGTGCCAAGGTCGCCAGCGGCCGGGACTTTAACGACGACGGCGTGCTCACCGCGCGCAACGCGGTCCACCTCAACGAGGAACTCGCCACGTCGTTGGCGTCCGGGCTGGAAAATGCCGACTTCCGGGTCCGGTCCGTCGATACAAAGCCGTACACCCGCCGACCGGCCGCCCCGTTCACCACCTCCACGCTTCAGCAGGAGGCCGGCCGCAAGCTGCGTTTCTCGTCCAAGAGCACCATGCAGATCGCCCAGCGGCTGTACGAAAACGGCTACATCACCTATATGCGTACGGACTCCTCGGCGCTGAGCGACGAGGCCGTCACGGCAGCCCGCCGCCAGGCCTCCGAACTGTACGGCCCGGAGTACATCCCGCAGTCGCCCCGCGTCTACACCAGCAAGGCCGCGAACGCGCAGGAGGCCCACGAGGCCATCCGCCCCGCCGGTGACTCCTTCCGCACGCCGGCCCAGGTCGCCAAGCAGCTCTCCGGCGACGAATTCCGCCTGTACGAACTGATCTGGAAGCGCACCGTCGCATCCCAGATGGGCGACGCGAAGGGTTCCACCGCCACCATCCGCCTCGGCGCGGTGGCAGCCGATGGCCGCGACGCCGAATTCTCGGCCTCCGGCACCGTCATCACCTTCCCCGGCTTCCTGGCCGCGTATGAGGAAGGGAAGGACGAAAGCCGCGGAGACGACGAGTCCGAGGAGGCCCGCCGCCTGCCGAACGTGGCCAAGGACGACTCCCTCACCGCCTCGGACATCATCGCCGTGGGCCACGAGACGTCCCCGCCGCCGCGCTACACGGAAGCCTCCCTCACGGCCGAACTGGAAAAGAAGGGCATCGGACGCCCGTCCACCTATGCCTCCACGATTTCCACGATCCAGGACCGCGGCTACGTGCGTAAGCAGGGCTCGGCCCTGGTGCCCAGCTGGATTGCCTTCTCCGTGGTGCGGCTCCTCGAGCAGCACTTCACGGATTACGTGGACTACGAGTTCACGGCCGACATGGAAGGCGACCTGGACAAGATCGCCAACGGCCAGGCCGTCGGCGCCGCCTGGCTCAAGCACTTCTATTACGGCGAAGATGCTGATCCCGGCCTGCTGAGCATCGTCAACAACCTCGGCGAGATCGACGCGCGGGAAATCAACTCGGTGCCCATCGCGGACGGCATCACGCTGCGCGTCGGCAAGTTTGGTCCGTATCTGGAGAGCTCCGTCCCCACCGTGGATCCGAAGACGGGCGAGGTGGTGGAATCCGCCCGCGCCAACGTGCCCGAGGACCTGGCCCCGGACGAGCTCACCGCCGCCAAGGCCGTGGAGCTGATGGAGACAGCCGCGCCTGAGGAGCGGGTCCTCGGCGACGATCCCCACACCGGCCACACGGTGGTTGCCAAGAACGGACGGTACGGCGCCTACGTCACCGAGATCATCCCCGAGATGACCGAAGAGCAGCTCGCCAACCAGCCGGTCGAGTACTACAAGAACGGCAAGCCCAAGCCGCCGAAGAAACCGGTCAAGGCCAAGCCGCGCACCGGTTCGCTGTTCAAGTCCATGACGGTGGAATCCATTACCCTCGATGAGGCCCTGCAGCTCATGAGCCTCCCGCGGGTGCTCGGCGAAGACACTGACGGCAACGTGATCACGGTCCAGAACGGCCGCTTCGGCCCGTACCTGAAGAAGGGCACGGACTCGCGCTCCATCGGTTCGGAAGAGGAAATCTTCACCATCACGCTGGAGCAGGCGCTGGAGATCTACTCCCAGCCAAAGCAGCGCGGTGCCCGCGCCGCCGTGCCCCCGCTGGCGGAGTTCGGTCCGGACCCTGTCTCGGAGAAGAACATCGTGGTGAAGGAAGGCCGCTTCGGGCCCTACATCACCGACGGCGTCACCAACATCACCGTGCCCCGGAGCACCTCGCTGGAGGAACTGACGCGGGAACAGGCTGTCGAACTGCTGGCCGAGAAGCGGGCCAAGGGCCCGGTCAAGCGGACAACCACCCGCAAGGCCCCGGCCAAGAAGGCAGCTGCAAAGAAGTAAGGGGGCCGCTGGTTGAGCTCGTCGAAACCAGGGGTCTCGGCCAGTTCGACCAGCGGAACCAAGGCCGCTGGTTGGGCTGCGGAATTGCGCCGTGCCCCGCATCGTGGTCGAGTAGATACATGACTGAACAGCCCGGACCCGCAGACACCACGCCGCTGAACGACCTCGAGGAGAAGCTGGCCCAAGGGGACCGGCCGGACGCCAACCCGGTGGACGTCATCCTGTCGTTCCTCAACAACGAGGTCTACATCATCAGTTCCGACGCCCTTGAGGGCGATGACTCCGAAGTTGAACCGCTGGTGCTGGGCAACGCCGAGGGCCAGCCGGTACTGGCCGTGTTCTCACACCCCAGCCGCGTGGACCAGGAATACCTCGACGCGGCCCCGAACGTTCTCGGGACCCAGGGCGCAGCGATCATTGCAAACATCGGTGACGAACTGGGCATGGTCATCAACCCGGGTGCGGCCTACGGATTTGAAATCAACCCGGAGGGCATCGCCAACATCAAGCGCGACTTCAAGCGGGCCGACGACGTCGACGCCAACCCCGCGGGACTCGAAGGCGAGTAGCGCCCCCCGTTCGGTACCAAGCATTCGGTACCAAGGAAATGTGGCCGCACGGATTGCTCCCGCCGGCGTTCCGGGGGGAATAATGGCAGGATGCGGCTAGGCGTCCTCGATATCGGGTCCAATACTGTCCATCTCCTGCTTGTGGATGCACACCCCGGCGCGCGCCCCGTGCCTTTCGCCTCCCACAAGCGGCCCCTGTCCCTCGTGCAGTACCTCGACGGCGACGGCAACATCACTGATGCCGGCCAGCATGAGCTGGCAGAGTTCGTCCTTGAGGCGTGGGAATTTGCGGCGCGCCACAAGGCCGATGACCTGCTCGCCTTCTGTACGTCCGCCATCCGCGAGGCCACGAACGGGCCGGCGGTACTGGCCCGGGTGAAGCATGAGACGACTGTGACGCTGCAGGAACTGACCGGCAGCGAAGAGGCGTCCATGACGTTCTTCGCCGTCCGCCGCTGGTACGGCTGGGGAGCCGGCCCCATCCTGAACCTGGACATCGGCGGCGGCTCCTTCGAGATGGCGTCCGGCCAAGACGAGCTCCCGGAGCTGGCCACGTCCGTCCCTCTCGGTGCCAGCCGCCTCACCAGGGACTGGCTGCATGAGGATCCCCCCTCCGCCAAGAGCGTCAAGGAGCTTCGGCGCTACATCCGGGCAACGCTCAAGCCTGCCGTCCGGAGTTTCGACCCGATCGGCAGGGCCAATGTCGTGGCCGGGACATCCAAGACCTTCCGCTCGCTGGCGCGCATCGCAGGCGCTGCACCGAGCGGCGCAGGCCCGTACGTGAAGCGCGAGCTGAACGCCACGGACCTGGGAATCTGGGCGCAGCGCATCTCGGCCATGAAAAGCGAGGACAGGCTGCATCTGCCCGGCGTCTCGGAGGCGCGCGCCAACCAGCTCCTGGCGGGAGCCCTAGTGGCGGAAGCCGCCCTTGAACTGTTCGCGTTCAAGAAGATCAAGATCTGCCCCTGGGCCTTGCGCGAAGGCCTCATCCTGCGGCGTCTCGACCAGCTGGTCTTTGAGGGCCCGCTGGAGCCGGCTCCGCATGTCGGAGTCCCGCATGGGGCTGCCCAGCATGCCGGCGCCCAGCATGCCGGTGCCCAGCAGACGGAGCCGTTGGCCGCCGGATGAGCCTGGGGTCGGCTTGACGCCAACAATGCCTGCTGGTTGACGGTGCCTGCCAGCGAACCAGTTAAAAGTGAAGCGCCGGACGGTTTCGCAGAAGGAGTTGGGGGAACACTCCTGCAACCGACCGGCGCCGCGCCGATCCCGAAGGATCAGCTCCATCACTCGCACCTTGTGAGGCACTAAAAACATTAGCGAGCCAATATGGGTGTTCGGCGGATTTTCCCTGTGTGGCAGCTGGGAATCCGGAGGCTCACCAAAGCGGCGCCCGGCCCCGGGCTGAAACCACCTAAAGCGGGCGGTTAAAGCAAAAGCACCGACGGCCTGCAGCAGGAAAATGGGTAAACCGCTGCAGTCCGTCGGTGCCGGGCAAACATCCCCATGCTTGCCGTATCACTCGCACCCTCAATGAGGTAATACCAACGTTATGGCGCAAGGATGTGCAGAAGCTCGGACAAACATGTGAGCTTCCTGTGAACGGGCGCATGAAGCGGCCGGCCTGCATCCTCGGCGGCGAACTGCAATGATGGAGCAATGAGCAACCGAATCGCATTCCTTGGCTGTGGATCAATGAACGAGGCCATCCTGGGCGGCCTCCTCGAGGCGGGTACCAACCCCATGGACGTGGTGGCCACCGTGCGGCGCGCCGAGCGCGCAGCCGAATTGGCAGAGCGTCATCATGGGATTACCGCCATTGCCGGTTCCGAGGAGCCTGACAACAACAAGCAGGCGGCAAAGGGATCCGGAGTGGTCATCCTCGGTGTGAAGCCGATAGGGACGGCCGAACTGGCCCGCGAAATCAGCGGTTCTCTTGCCCCGGACACCATCGTCATCAGCGTCGCAGCGGCGGTCTCGATCGCCCAGCTGGAAGCCGCACTGCCGCAGGGGCAGCCGGTCATCCGTACCATGCCCAACACCCCGTCGAAGCTGGGACGTGGCGTCCTGTCCGTCTCCGCCGGTACCCACTGCACGCCTGAGCAGCTCCAGCAGGCCAAAGACATCCTCTCCGCGGTGGGGACCGTCGTCGAAATTCCCGAAGAGCAGGTGGACGCCCTCGGTGCCATCAGCGGTTCCGGGCCTGCGTACGCGTTCTACCTCGCCGAAGCCATGGCGGCGGCCGGCGTCGAGCTCGGACTTGATGAGGAGCTGGCCCTGCTGCTGGCCCGGGAGACCGTAGCAGGCGCGGGATTGATGCTGGCCGAGCCCGGTGCCGAGCCGGCCGCGCTGCGCAAGGCCGTGACCAGCCCCAACGGCACCACGGAACGCGCCATCGCCACCTTTGATGAGCGCGGCATGCCGGCGATCATCGCGGCAGGGGCGCGTGCCGCCGCGGACCGCGCCGCCGAGATCACCCGGCAGCTCGGCTAGTCCCCACCCGCGCCCGCGCGCCCGTTAAGGCCGGGCGGCGAAGCGTTCGAGCAGGTCCACGTGCCCTGACACGATCAGCATGTCGCGGGAGGACACCTTGGTCTCCGGCCGGGCATAGGTGAAGTCCTCGCCCGGGGACTTTACGCCCACGATCGTCACGCCGTACTTGGAGCGCACCTTGGATTCGTCCAGCGTGAACCCCACGGTTTCCCGCGGCGGGTACATCTTGACGATGGCGAAGTCGTCGTCGAACTCGATGAAGTCCAGCATGCGGCCGGACACCAGGTGCGCGGCGCGGACGCCGGCGTCGGCCTCGGGGTAGATGACGTGGTTGGCGCCGATCCGGGTGAGGATCTTGCCGTGCGACGGCGTGATCGCTTTGACCCACAAGTGTTCGATGCCCAGGTCCACCAGGTTCACGGTGATCAGCACCGACGATTCAATGGACGTGCCAACACCCACGACGGCGGAGCTGAACTCCTGCGCACCGAGCTGGCGGAGTGCGTCGATATTCGTAGCGTCGGCCTCCACGACGTGCGTGAGCACCGGGGCCCACTTTTGCACAAGGCTCCGGTCGCGCTCGATCGCCAGCACCTCGCGGCCCTGTTTGACGAGTTGTTCGGCGGTAGAGGAGCCGAAGCGCCCCAGCCCGATCACCA
The DNA here is from genome assembly GCF_017052465.1 of Arthrobacter pascens. Lineage (GTDB taxonomy): Bacteria > Actinomycetota > Actinomycetes > Actinomycetales > Micrococcaceae > Arthrobacter > Arthrobacter pascens. The sequence goes on along the minus strand of NZ_JAFHKT010000120.1, from coordinate 23,324 downwards.
GGACGGGAGCATTGTGGGCGGGGCGGTTGACGGCCCCAGACGTATTAGCCAATGATCGGCCTCTCTTCCGGGTAGTGGTACAACTGGCTGCGCTGGCGCAGGGCCAGGGCAGCGGCAAGCGTGACTGTGCCCACGCGGCCGGCGAACATCAGTGCGGAAAGCACGTAGACGCCCGACGGCGGCAACTCGGCGCTGAGGTTCGTACTGAGGCCCACGGTGGCGAAGGCGGAAATCGTTTCGAACAGCACGCGGTCGAGTGATGCCCCGCTGATGTGCAGCAGTATGAAGGCAGAGACGGAAACGAGCGTCGCGCCGGCGACAATGACGGAGATGGCCACGCGCATGGTGCCCTCCGGGATGGTCCTGCCGTAGACCTTAACATCCGCGTCACCGCGGGCTTCGGCAATGATGGCCAGGAACATCACGGCAATGGTGGTCACCTTGATGCCGCCGGCCGTCGAGGCGGAGCCGCCGCCGGCGAACATCAGCGCGTCCGTGAGCAGCATGGTGGTAGATTCCATCTGGTTCTGGTCCACCAGGTTGAAGCCGCCGGAGCGTGTCATCACCGAGGCAAACAGCGCATGGGTGAACTTGTCACCGAGGTCCATGCCGCCGAGGGTCCGGGGGTTGTCCCACTCCATGAGGCCCCACAGCACCGTCCCGGCCGCCAGCAGGATGAACGACACCTGAATGGTCAGCTTGGTGTGGAGATTCCACTTGTGCCAGTTGAGGCCGTTCTGCTGCAGGACCATGACTACAGGAAAGCCGAGGCTGCCCAGGAACACGCCGAGCATCAGCGGAACGAGGATCCACAGATCGGTTTCGTAGGGAACGATGCCGTCCGAATGCGGTGTGAAGCCGGCATTGTTAAAGGACGAGATGGCGTAGAAGATGCCGTGCCACACCGACTGCCAGAACGGTTCACCGAGGGTAAGGAATCTGGGGATCAGCGCGAGGGCCAGTACACCCTCGATGATCACGGAGGTGGTGATGACGATTCGCAGCAGGGTACCTACTTCGCCCAGTCGCCCGGCGTTGTTCATGGCTTCCTGGGCGATGAGCTTGCCGCGCACACCCAGCTTCTTGCTCACCATCAGGGCCAGCAGCGAGGCCAGGGTCAGCGTGCCGAGGCCGCCCACGAAAATGCCGATAAGAATGATCAGCTGGCCGAAAAACGACCAGTGGACCGCGGTGGACACCACGGTCAGGCCGGTGACGCACACGGCCGAGACGGCCGTGAACAGGGACTGGTGCAATGGCGTGAAGGTTCCGGCAGCGGAGGACGCCGGCAGGGACAGCAGCCCTGTGAAGACGACGATCACCACGACGAACGCACTGAGGGCCAGACGGGCCGGTGACGTGTTGGCGATATCGTCGATGAAGTCCCGGAGCCGGGTGAAAATCCAAAGGCCTTCACGCTCGGGTACGTTGGGCTGCCAGCTCGTCGGGTTCTTGGACCTCGACTGGCTTTGCGTCATGGGTGGCTGTTCCTTGGTTGTATCTGCTTCCTTCAGTAGTAAACCACTAAAGTCCGCCGCATGACCGGGCTGTCGCGCAACGCGGGCGGGGAGACCTCGCTCAGGTAGCCTGTCCTTGATGACTTTCCTGCGCGGACTCAGCCTTCCCGCACTGCCAACGACGGTGGTGTGGGACGCTGCCATGACGGCGTACAACTTCGGCCCGGGCCACCCGATGGCACCGGAGCGGCTGGACCTCACCGCACGGCTGGCCCGGAGCCTGGGGCTGCTGGATCTCGCGCACGTCAAACTGGCTGCGCCGGCGGTGGCCGACGACACGCAACTGACCACCGTGCACAGCCCCGAGTTCGTGGCTGCCGTGCGCCGCATCAGTGAAAACCCGACCAGCGCCGACGAGGCGCACGGGCTCGGAACCGAGGACGATCCGGCTTTCGCCGGCATGCATGAGGCCGCCGCCCGCATCGCCGGGGGATCCCTGCTTGCTGCGCACGCCATTTTGGACGGTTCGGCGGTGCGTGCCGTGAACTTCGGTGGCGGCCTGCACCATGCCGCCCGCGACCGTGCCAGCGGCTTCTGTATCTACAACGACGCCGCCCTGGCCATCCGGACGCTGCTTGACGGGGGCGTGCAGCGCGTCGCCTACATCGACGTCGACGCGCATCACGGGGACGGGACCCAGAGCATCTTCTGGGACGATCCCCGGGTCCTCACCATCTCCCTGCACGAGACGGGCCTGGCCCTGTTCCCGGGCACCGGTTTCGCCAATGAGATCGGCGGCCCGGAAGCCCTGGGCAGCGCCGTCAACGTGGCCCTGCCGGTGGGAACCGGGGACGCCGGCTGGCTGCGCGCTTTCCATGCCGTGGTTCCGCAGCTTGTCGGGGCCTTCGAGCCGGAGGTGATCGTGAGCCAGCACGGCTGCGACTCGCACCGGCTGGACCCGCTGACGCACCTCAACGTCAGCGTGGACGGCCAGCGTGAGGCCGCCACCGCCGTCGAAAATCTCGCGGCCCGCCACTGCGATAACCGGTGGATTGCCACAGGCGGCGGTGGGTACCACATTACGGGAGTCGTGCCGAGGGCCTGGAGCCATCTGATCGGCATCGCGGCAGGCCGGCCCGTGCCGTTGCGCACCCCCGTGCCGGAAGAGTGGCGAACCTATGTGCATGAGCACTACGGCGTGGCCGCACCTGCGCTCATGGGCGACGATGCGGACGTCTGGTGGCGGTCCTGGGAGGTCGGCTTCGACCCCAATGACGACGTCGACCGCACCGTGATGGCCACCCGCAAGGAAGTTTTCCCCCTGCACGGACTGGACCCCTGGTTCGACTGACCCGGCCCACCGCTGGGTTCCGGCGGCGAGGTGTCGCGGCAGCGAAATAGTAGATGCCATTCGGCGTATATGTCGCTAGGGTTGGTCCCATGGTGACAGACGACGTATTTGCCGTCATTGCTGAGGCAACGCGGCGTGACATTCTCGTTTCCCTCCGCAAGGGGGACAAAGCGGTGGGGGAGCTGGTCGAGGAGCTCGCTGCCAGCCAGCCCACCATCTCCAAGCACCTGAAGGTGCTCCGCGAGGCCGACCTCGTCAGCATGCGGGCCCAAGGCCAGAAGCGCTATTACGCACTGAACCCGAAGCCGCTGGCAGGCGTCGCCAGCTGGCTGGAGACGTTCGACGTCGGCCCGGCGGCTGCCGCCGCCGGGTCACCGGCAGCGACGGCCCACGCGGACGCTGCCGGGGACCAGCAGCGTCCGGACGCCGCCCGGGCGCAAACGGCGGGTTCGGTTCTCAACGGTGCGGCTCTCAAGGACGCAGCCCTCAACGGCGCAGCGACGGGGGCCCTCGATGCAGAGGTTCCCGAGGCCTTTGCCGCTGCCGGCAGCGCTGCTGCGCCGGCAACGGATGAATCCGGGCGCCCCGCGGGCGGGCAGCTGAGCCCCGCCGTCGTGATTCCCGGAGGGGGCATCCAGGACGACACCGTTCCGCAGCAAATCGGACGCACGGTGGGCCGCGGCGCGAAGAAGGCGGCGGACCTGCTGGCGAACCTGCCGAAATTCGGCCGCAAGAAGTAGCCCGGCCGGTGTTCCTGCGGGCGGGCCCTATTTGCCGAGGATCCGCACGTGGTCCGGGGTCAGCTCGGACAGCTTGCTGACGCCCAGCAGCGCCATGGTGCGGGTCATGTCCTTTTCCAGGATCTGGATTGCCCGGTCCACACCCGCCCGGCCGCCTGCCATCAGCCCGTACAGGTAGGCGCGGCCGATCAGCGTGAAGTCGGCGCCCAGGGCAAGGGCGGCAATGATGTCCGCGCCGCTCATGATGCCGGTGTCCAGGATGATGGCGGCGTCGGAGTTGTCCTTGGTGAAGGCTTCCTTGACGGCCGGCAGCAGGTGGAATGGGATGGGCGCACGGTCCAGTTGGCGGCCGCCGTGGTTGGAGAGGACCACGCCGTCGGCGCCATGGTCCACCACTTTGCGGGCATCGTCGACGGTCTGGATGCCCTTGACTACGAGCTTGCCCTTCCAGGTTTCGCGCAGCCAGTCCAGGTCCTCGAAGGTCAGGGTGGGGTCAAACATGGAATTGATGAGATCCGCCACGGTTCCGGTGTAGCGCGAGAGTGAGGCGAACGTCAGCGGCTCGTGGGTGAGGAAATTGAACCACCAGGCCGGCCGGTAGGAGGCGTCCAGCACCGTCTTCAGGGTCAGTGCCGGCGGGATGGTCATGCCGTTGCGCACGTCGCGGAGGCGGGCCCCTGCCACGGCGGTGTCCACGGTGACCATGAGGGTGTCGTTTCCTGCCTTGGCGGCCCGCTCGATCAGTTCAAGTGAACGGTCACGGTCCGTCCAGAGATACAGCTGGAACCAGTTGCGGCCGTTAGGTGCGGCCTCGGCAACGTCCTCGATGGACGCCGTGCCCATGGTGGAGAGCGTATAGGGGATGCCCGCGGCCTCGGCGGCCTGGGACCCGGCGTATTCACCTTCGGACTGCATCATGCGGGTGAAACCCGTGGGCGCGATGCCCACGGGCAGCCGCGACGGCTCGCCCAGGATGTCGGTGCCCAGGTCGATACTGGAGACGTTCCGCAGGATGCCCGGGCGGAATTCAATGTCCAGGAAGGCCTCACGGGCACGGCGCAGGGTGATCTCGGCTTCAGCCGCGCCGTCGGTGTAGTCAAACGGTGCCTGCGGGGTGCGGCGCTTGGCCATGTCCCGCAGGTCCCAGATCGTGCTGGCCCGCTGCAGCTTCGCGGCGCGGCTGAACTCCGGCTTCTTGAACTGCATCAGCGGAGCCAGATCCGAATACTTGGGGATCCGGCGCTTCAGGGCGGCGGGGATGCGGGAGGGGATTGACATGCCGGGTGCCTGGTTCGGCGGCGCCGTATCCCGGGGTGTGGTGGGGGCTTCGGGGTTGTTCGATTCAACTGTCTGCGTCACTGCTGCCTCCGAGTACGGAATCTGTGGTTGGACCACACTGTAGTGCATGTGGTCCAACCACATCAACTAGGATGGGCCCATGCGTACGCACCAACTTGTCCTCCGGTGGATCGAGGACCAGCTTTCAGAGGGCACGCTCGCGGTGGGCGGCCGGCTGCCTGCCGAGCGCAGCCTGGCGGAGCAGCTCGCAGTCTCCCGCACCTCGGTCCGCGAAGCCATCCGCATCCTGGAGGCCATGGGCATCGTGCGTGCCGGCGTGGGGTCGGGCCCCGATGCCGGAACGGTGGTGATTTCCGATCCGACGGCTGCCCTTGGCTCAGCCCTGCGGCTGCACGTGGCCACCCAGCACCTGCCGGTGGCGGACATTGTGGAAACGCGGGTGCTGCTGGAATCCTGGGCCGCGGCCCGGGCAAAACCGGACGCCCCCGAGCTCGCCCGTGCCGCAGAGCTGCTGGACGACATGGACACCGATCCGGGGACTGACGATTTCCTGGCTTTGGACGTGCAGTTCCACCTCGCCCTGGCCGATGCCGCCGGGAACGCCGTGGTCAGCGCAATGATGGGGTCCCTGCGCGAGGCCATCCAGGGCTACGCCGGAAAGATGACGGCCAACCTTCCGGACTGGGATGCCACCGCCGCGCGGCTGCGCTCGGAGCACCGGGAGATCCTGGATGCCATCCGGAATGACGACGGCGGCCGCGCGGCCAGGCTGGTCGCAGCCCACATCGAGGGCTACTACCGGGAAGCCGGCCTCGGGCACGCCAGTGGTGGCCCGTAGGACCCGGCGGGCAGCCGATCGGTCCCTGGAAAAATCTCTCAGGTGATCACTTGAGGCTGAGATCGCCGGCAGCGGCGACGTGACCGCCGACGCTGCCGGCTGACATTCAACTGATCGTGATGGAGAGCTCTTTCTCTGAGAAAGCGCCCAGATCGTCGGTCACGCGGACTGTGAAGGTGAACGTGCCGGCCGTGGTGGGCGTTCCGGAGATGGTGTTCTCACGCTTCGGCAGCTCCAGTCCGGGAGGGAGCGCCCCAGCAACCACCGACCACGTGTAGGGCTGGACGCCGCCGCTGGCGAACAGGTTGCCACAGCAGTAGAACTCGCCGACTGTGCCGCTGGAGAGCGTTTCCGTGGTGATGGTCGGTGCCTCGGCCGGGAGGATCTCGACCCTGAAGGTCTGGGTGTCGGTTGCACGGGTCTCGTCCTTGACCTGGACAGTGAAGTCGAAGGTACCGGCGGTCGTGGGGACTCCGTTGATCAGCCCGGAGCTGCCAGCGAAGTCAAACAGCTTTGTGCCCGCGGGAAGGCGGCCGTCGACGACCTTGAAGGTCGGGATCTTGTTCGACGAGGCGCAATCGGTCACCGTGATGAAGTACGTGAACTCCGTCCCGACCTGGCCGGTAATGGGCTCGGTCGGGGCGTCGATGGTGCACGTCGCAGCCTGTGCGGGCGGCGCTCCAAGCACCAGGAACGGCAGGACAAGCAGTAATAGCATCAACTTTCGCATCATGGACTCCTTGACATGGGCGAGGTGTCTCCTCGCTACCTCTTGGGGTGAGACCGCTAAGGTGAGTGGCCAGGGTCCTGCCCTGCCCGGTGCACTGACCGGAACCACTTACGGACGCAAATTCCCGGGCAGATAAGCCAGCCTGACGCCCGCAGCTTACGGAAACCCGGCAAACCCTATAGCTGAAGCGGCGCACACTTGGGGCCTGCCGGCCACACACTCAGCTCAAAACAACGAAGGCTCCGCCCGGACGTCGATCCACGTGAAATACACTGGCGGAATGTCTACTGTGAAGCCTCGCGGACGCTATGCCAAGGGCGCCGAACGCCGTGAGCAGATCGTCCAGACGGCCACCGATGTGTTTGCCACTGAGGGCTTCGAGGGGACTGCCCTCAAACGTGTGGCGGAGCTGGTCGGCGTCAAGGAAGCCACCTTGTTTCACTACTTCAGCGGCAAGCAGGAGCTGCTGACGGCTGTCCTGACGGAGCGGGACCGCCGGAGCATGGAGCTGAGGGGAGTGGCCGACGCCGGCCTCCCGGGGGTGGTCCCCGTGGCTGAACGCAACATGCTAGAGCCCGGGCTCACCACGCTGTACGCGGTGGCGTCGGCAACAGCCAATGACCCCGGACATGCTTCGCACTCCTACTTCCAGAGCCGGTACTCCGAACTCGTCAAGGAGCTGGGGCAGGACATTCGGCGGCGACAGGGTGCTAACGAAGTCCGGGCTGATGCCACTGCGGAGTCGCTGGCGCGGCTGGTGATTGCAGCTTTCGACGGCCTCCAGCTGCAATGGCTGTACGACAAGGACGTGGACATCGCTGCAGGCCTCAAGGAGTTGGTCGAGGTGCTGCTGGCACCGCCGGAAACCAAAGCGGAATAGCTACCGGTTTTTGGACGGCCCCGTGCTTCCGCGCACTTCCACCTGCGGCCGGAAGGTATTCACGGCGTTCGGGGTGTCCTCGTTCCGGATCAGTGCCCGCAGGCTGTGCCACGCCTGCCCACCGAGTTCGGTGATGGGCACTGCCGCCGTGGTCAGCGGCGGGGTGGTGTACCTGGCGAAGGGAATGTCGTCGAAGCCGGTGACTGAAATGTCCTCCGGCACCCGGACCCCGCGCTCGTGCAGTCCACTGAGCAGGCCCATGGCCACGAGGTCGTTGAAGGCCAGGATGCCGGTGCCCCCGCTGGCGAGCACGGCGTCCACCGCATCGTGCCCGGTGTCGAAATTGGAGCCGCCGTCGATCAGCTGGACTTCGACGTCGGGGTGGCCGGCCTTGAACTTCTCCAGCCCCTGCACGCGGAGCGCATTGGAGGCGCTCCGTTCCGGGCCCGACAGAAAAACAATGCGGCTGTGGCCGAGTTCCACGAGGTGCTCGGCCAGCTCCTGGATGCCCTGGCCGTAGTCCACCATGAGGCTGGGAACCCGGGTCTCGGTGGTGCTTCGGTTGATCAGCACCATCGGGTGCAGCGACGGCGCCAGCTCCTCCAGCTCGGCGTCCCCCATGCGCGGCGCGCAAAGCACCAGGCCGTCGCACCGCCGTCGTGCTTCTCCCGCCAGAATGGCCTCCTCGCTGGAGACTTCGGAGGAGTCGGCGATTAGCACGCGGTATCCGTCCTGCGCGGCGGCCATGCTCAGTCCCCTCAGGATGGCCTGGAAAGTGGGGTTGGCGAGATCGGGCACCACGATGCCGATGGTGTCAGTCTTGCCAAGCGCGAGGCTGCGGCCCACCGGGTTTGGCTGGTAGTTGAGCTCAGCGGCCGCCTCCCGGACCCGCTCGGCGATGGCCGGATCCACGGTGAAGTTGCCGTTCATGACGCGCGAAACCGTCGCGTGCGACACTCCCGCCCTGAGGGCGACGTCGGCAATGCCGATCCGGCGCGTGGTCGATTTCCGGCCCATGTGGCCCCTTCCCAGTCCGGCAACAACACTTTCCACCAGGGGCTGCGGATATTGGTTGACGTACCTGCTGATGACTTGATACAAAGCATATAACGCTGTGAGAAAACGCTTTCTCAGCCTGATTCTTCCCACACTCTGCCAGCCCGTCAAGCGGTTGGCGCCGCTGCCTTTCGAAAGGGGCAATCCATGGTCAACGTCGATACAGCCGGTGCAGCGCCCGCACGGGCCGGAGGGACCGGACACGCCGCCGGGGAACAGCAGACGCGAGTCCGCTTCGCGCTGGTCGGCACCGGATCTCGCTCGGAGATGTACGTGAGGGCCATCGTGGGCCAGCACGCCGACGTGGCTGAACTCGTCGCCCTCAGCGACCTCAATCCCGGCCGGGTGCAGTACTACCAGGACCTCGCCGGCGAACTGTCGGGCGGAAAGGCTGCACCGCTCGCCACCTTCGAGCCGCACAGGCTGGCGGAGTTCATCGCGGAGAGTGACATCGACCGCGTTATCATCACCACCCCTGACTACACCCACGCCGACTTGATCGTCACCGCGCTGGAGGCCGGGGCGGACGTCGTCGTGGAGAAGCCGCTCACCATCGACGCTGACGGCTGCCGGCGCATCACCGAGGCGGTCTCGAAAACGGGGCGGAACGTGGTGGTCACCTTCAATTACCGCTACTCACCGCGGAACAGTGCCCTGAAGGAAATCATCCAGAGCGGAGTCCTCGGCAAGGTCACCTCGGTCGACTTTTCCTGGATGCTGGACACAGTCCACGGCGCCGACTATTTCCGGCGCTGGCACCGGGAGAAGGCCAACTCCGGCGGGCTCCTGATCCACAAGGCCTCGCACCACTTCGACCTCGTGAACTGGTGGATCGACGATGTCCCGGTGCGCGTCTTCGCCTCCGGGGGCCTGAAGTTCTACGGTGACAGGAATGCGGCCGAACGCGGACTGGGGTCCCGGCCGGAGCGCGGAACCCCCGGCCCCGCAACCGGAGAGGGCGCAGCGGGCACCGGCGACCCGTTCGTCCTGGACCTGCGCGATGACGAAAAACTGCGGGCCCTCTACTACGAGAACGAGCACTACGACGGCTACCGCCGTGACCAGGACGTCTTCACCGCAGGCATCACCATCGAGGACAACCTCGCCGTCGTGGTGGATTACGACGGCGGACCCACCCTGAGCTACTCGCTCAACGCGCACAGTCCCTGGGAGGGGTACCGCGTGGCCGTCAACGGCACCGACGGCCGCGCCGAGCTGGAGGTGGTGGAGCGCGCCGCGGTGCGGCGCAGTACCGATAAGAAGGTGGTGGTGGACCCGAGCGCCACGCCGGTCGAGGAGGACGATGCGGTCCGCCGCAACGGTGAGCGCCTCGTGGTGCAGCGCCACTGGGAATCCGCCTACGAAGTGCCGATCATCAACGGTGAAGGCGGCCACGGCGGCGGCGACCTCCTGCTCCTCTCAGACCTTTTCAATGGTCCTGGCGAAGATCCGCTGGGCCGGCCGTCCGGATATCTGGACGGTCTACGTTCCGTATCCGTGGGCATTGCCGGCAATGAATCCCTCGCCACGTCCCTCCCCGTGCGCATTCAGGATCTCAACCTCGGCGCCGACCTCCGCCGTGGCCGCTGAACCGGCCGACGACACCCATAAGGAAACCATGAGCAGGATTTTAGTTACCGGCGGCTCCGGCAGGCTGGGCCGCAGCGTGGTTGATGGCCTCGCCCGCGCGGGCCACCATGTCATCTCCGTTGACCGCGATGCGGTTCCGGCAGCCCAGCTGCCCGCCGGCGCCGTGCAGCATACCGCGGACCTCCTGGCGCCCGGGGAAGCACTGCGCCTCATGCAGGATGCAACTCCCGACGCCGTCATCCACCTGGCAGCGATCGCCGTACCTTTCAGCGCACCCGAGGACGTCATTTTCAGCACCAACACCCGGCTAGCCTTCGCGGTTCTAAGCGCCGCCACGGAAGCCGGGGTGCCGAAAATCGTCACCGCGAGCAGCCCCACCGTGCTGGGCTACGGGTCACCCGCCGGCTGGCTGCCCGATGCCTTCCCGCTGGACGAGGAAACCACGCCGAAGCCCTGGAACGCATACGCCCTGTCCAAGCTGATCGCCGAACAGACGATGCAGATGTTTGCGGCGGCCCAGGGGGACAGGATCCGCTACGCCGCCTTCCGCCCTTGCTTCGTCATCTCACCGGAGGAGTGGGAGGGCGCGCCGACGCAGCAGGGACACACCCTTGCGGAGCGGCTCGCCGATCCCGCCCTGGCCGCCCCGGCATTGTTCAACTACGTCGACGCACGCGATGTGGCGGATTTCCTCGAGTTGCTCCTGCAGAAAATGGACGCCATTCCCAACGGCCAGACGTTTTTTGTGGGCGCGGCGGACGCCCTCGCCACCGAACCGCTGGCGGAACTGATCCCTCGCTTCCTGCCCGGCAGCGCCGGCCTGGCAGCGGGCCTGACAGGCACCCGTCCCGGCTTTTCCGTCGACAAGGCCCGGAAGCTGCTCGGCTGGGAGCCAACGCGGACCTGGCGGACCGAACTACGAAATCCAGCCCCCTCACGCCTCAACGACGAGGCCCCCGCGGCATTTGCCGCGGCAGGAACCGGACCCAAGGAGACACCATGAAGTTCGACGGAGTACTTTTCTTCCCCGTCACCCCGTTCACGCCCGAGGGCACCGTGGACGTGAACGTCCTCAAGGAGCACATCAGCTCCCGGCTGCCCTTCGGACCGGGCGGCGTTTTCGCGGCCTGCGGGACCGGCGAGTTCCACGCACTGGACATTGACGAGGTCCGCACCGTGGTGGCGGCAACCGTCGAGGCGGTTGCCACCGCCGCCGGAAAAGTGCCTGTGGTTGCCGGGGCGGGCGGGCCGCTCGGGCACGCCATGGCCGCCGCGCGGGCTGCCGACGAAGCAGGAGCGGACGCCCTGCTGGTGCTGCCGCCCTATCTGGTCAGCGGCCCGGTGGACGGTCTGGTCGCCTACATCGAGGCCGTGGCCAATGCCAGCAGCCTGCCCGTGATCGTGTACCACCGCGGCAACGCGACGTTCACAGCCCAGGCCATCGGCCAACTGGCTGCCAACCCCAAGGTCATCGGCTTCAAAGACGGTGTGGGGGATGTGGGGCTCGCCCAGGAGATCGTGACCGCGGTCAAGGCCAGCGGGCGGACCGACTTCCTGCTTTTCAACGGCCTGCTCACGGCCGAACTCAGCCAGGGCGCCTACCGTGGCCTCGGCATCCCGCTCTACTCGTCGGCGGCTTTCGCCATGGCCCCGGAAATTGCCACTACCTACTACAACGCCTACATGGACGGGGACGAGGAACGCCGTGATGCCCTGCTCGAGGGATTCTTCGCTCCGCTCGTCAGGCTTCGCGACCAGACCCCCGGCTTCGGCGTCTCCCTGATCAAGGCCGGCCTCAGGCTGGCCGGCCTTCCCGTGGGGTCCGTCCGCCCGCCGCTTGTTGACCCCACCGGGGAACAGCTCGTTGAGCTGAAGGCGATCCTGGCCAAGGGCCACGAGCTGGCGGTCCGCTAGTGGCGGGCACCAGTCCTGCACCAGCCGTGAGTCCTGCACCAGCCGTGAATTCTGCACATGCCGGGCCTGCGCCCCGGATCACCGGCCTTCGAACGCGCCTCCTCACCGTTCCGCTACGGCGAAGCTGGGGCCAGGATGCCACCGAAAACCACGTGATCACTACAGAAATCCAAACGGACGACGGCGGCGTGGGGCGCGGCTTTTCGTGGACGCCCACCATTGGCCCGCAGGCTGTGAAGGCCCTGCTGGATTGCGATATCGCCCCCTTCGTCACCGGGCTGGAGGCAACCCCGGAGGCGGTGTGGGACTTGCTGTGGAAACGGCTGCACGAAGCCGGCGGCGGAGGTCTGACCACTATCGCCATGGCCGGCGTCGACCTGGCGCTGTGGGATCTGCGCGCCCGCCGCGTCGGGGCCTCCGTTACCGCCCTCTTGGGGCAGCGCCAGGAGTCCGTGGAGGTGTACGGTTCCGGCGTCAACCTGCATTACTCCCTGGAAGAACTCGTGGGGCAGGTGGAGCGCTGGGTGGCCGCGGGCCACCGGGCCGTGAAAGTGAAGGTTGGCAAGCCGGACATCCGGGAGGACGCGGAGCGGCTGGCCGCGGTGCGCTCAGCCCTGGGCCCGGACCGGAAGCTGATGATCGACGCCAACCAGCGCTGGGACCTGCCCACGACCTTCCGGGCCCTGGATGTGCTGGGGGAGTTTGGCCTGGAATGGTTGGAGGAACCCCTGTGCGCGGACGACCTGTGGGCGTACCGGCGGCTGCGGAAACACTCGCCCGTGCCCATCGCCCTCGGCGAAAACCTTCACACCATTTACCGGTTCCGGGACTTCATCGATGCCGGCGCCGTGGACATCATCCAGCCCAACATCGTCCGGGTAGGCGGGATAACGCCGTTCCGGCGCATCGTGGAACTCGCCCGGACCCACAGCATCAGGGTCCTGCCGCACTTGCTTCCCGAGCTGTCCGGACAGCTGGCCCTGACGCTGGCCGAGCCGACCTTGGTGGAGGACGTCGAGGACGCGGGCTTCGGCCAGCTCGGCGTCCTCGACGGACCCTCACCGGTCCGGATAGCGGACAGCCGCCTCACCTTGTCCGGCCTCCCCGGCCTGGGCTTCAGCTTCAGGGAGTAAACGCCGGTGGGGACCCCGGTGACCCGGAGTCCCCACCAACGCGCAAGCGGTGCCTGCACGGACGCGGTGCCTACACGGAGGCTGCGACGGGGCCGGCGTCCACCGCGGCACGCGGCAGCGGATCGAGGTGGCTGATGCCCTCTGGAGTGACCTGCAGGACCTGGGCCGTGGCAATGTCGTAGAACAGGCCGGTCAGGTGCAGCCCGCGGGAGCGGAGTGCCTCCCTGACCCCGGGGTGGCGCTGCAGCCGCTCCAGTTGGACCGCGACATTGACCATCGCCAGCTGGTCCACTTCCCCGTATCCCTCGCCTGCTGCAGCGGCCTGCACGGGGTGCCCCGAGCGGAATGCGGCCAGGCTGGGCCGGGCGTGGTCCAGCCAGGTATCGACCGAACTGCGCCCGGCAGCGGCCTCCTTGGCCGAGCCCCCATCCGGCTCTGCGGTCAGGGCAGTCATGGCACCGCAGCCGGAGTGGCCGCAGACGACCACGGACCTGATGGACAGCTTGTTGAGCGCGAAGTCCAGCGCTGCTTCGACCGAGGGGTCGAGCCGGCCATTCCCCACAACGTTGCCCACGTTCCGGACGGTGAACAGGTCGCCCGGGCCGCTGCTGGTGATCAGGTTCGGGACCAGCCGTGAATCTGCGCAGGTGAGGAACAGGGTGTCCGGGTTCTGGGCGGCGGACAGTTCCTGCACATGGGGACGAAGCAGGTGCGCGTGCCGGCGGTGATAGTTGTCCACGCCCGCGAGCACCGTCTGCAGGGGAGCCGGACCGCCGGCCCCTGCGCCCATCCCGGCGTCCACCTCAGTCCGGTGATGCCGCTGCCAGCTGCGCCACGGGGCAAAGCCGCCCCGGAGGGCGGAGCGCGAGCTCCCGCGCGCCGGTGGCCCGGCCTTGGCGCCGTGGAGGGTGGCGGTGCCGCTTTCTTCGATCTCCACGGTGCCGCCGTTGCCGATGTGCCGGCTGCGCCATGCGTCCAACGTGTCGTGAACAGGGTGATCCAGGAAGTCCACCTCAAGCTCGACGGTGACGTGCGAGCCGGTCGGGACGGAGGCGAGGACATGGCTGAGTCGGGGGAGTGAAAGGAAGCTGCAGGATCCGTCGATGACCACCCGCCAGCGCTGTTCGTCCGGGTCGCCGAGGGGTTCCGCATGGATACCGGCACGGACCACGCGCCACAGGACCAGCGCAACGGCCAGGGCCAGGCCTGTGAGCACTCCCGCCAGGAGGTTCACGAACACCACGGTCAGCAGCGTGACCGCGTATACCGCCAGGTCGCCGGTAACGCGGGCAGTGTGGAAGTCGGCCACCTTCACGAGCCGGACGCCGATGATGATCAGCAGTCCCGCGAGGACGGCAACGGGAACAAGCTCGATCACCGCCGCCAGGAGAAGGGAAAAGACCAGCACCCAGATGCCGTGCAGTATGGCTGATTTTCGCGTCCGCGCCCCTGCTTCCAGATTGGTTGCGCTGCGCACGATCACCCCGGTGACGGGAAGTCCGCCCAGCATGCCGGAGGTCATATTGGCGGCGCCCTGGCCCAGGAGTTCCCGGTTGAAATCCGTCCGTTCGCCGTGGTGCATCCTGTCCACTGCGACGGCGGAGAGCAGGGATTCGACGCTGGCCACCAGTGCGATGGTGATGATGCCGATGGCAACTGCGCTCCAATGCCCCTCCGGCAGCTGCGGCAGGGAAATTGCGTTCAGGAGGGACCCGTCGAAGGTGATCCGGTCGACGTCGGACTTGAACGGCAGCGATAGCGCGGTGGCGGCGACCACGGCCGCCAGCGGAGCCGGGATGCGGCGGACGGCGGCAGGCATGTACTTCCAGCCGAGGAGCGTGAGGATCACCAAGACGCCCAGAACCGCCGCCTGGTGATCCAGCGACGTGATGGTGGCAGGCAGGGCCTTGACGTTCTGCCAGGCTGATTCGCCGGCCTCGGCGCCGAGCATCACGTGGGTCTGTTGCAGGACGATGATGACGCCGATGCCGGCGAGCATGGCGTGGACCACCACGGGGGCGATGGCGAGCGCCACACGGCCCACCCGTGCGAAGCCCAGCAGAGTCTGGAGGACGCCGGCTGCGGCCGTGATGGCGCAGGTCGCCGGCCAGCCGAACTGCTCAATCAGTCCGGCAACGATGACGGTCAGGCCTGCGGCCGGGCCGCTGACCTGCAGCGGAGAGCCGCCAAGGGTGCCGGCCACGATGCCGCCGACAGCGGCGGCGATAAGGCCTGCCATGACGGGTGCCCCGGAGGCCGCCGCAATCCCCAGCGAGAGCGGCACCGCC
This sequence comes from Arthrobacter pascens, assembly GCF_017052465.1. GTDB lineage: Bacteria > Actinomycetota > Actinomycetes > Actinomycetales > Micrococcaceae > Arthrobacter > Arthrobacter pascens. Next base: position 8,048 of record NZ_JAFHKT010000120.1, on the reverse strand, counting down.
ACGAGAAACACGACAAGGGATGCCGGCAAATCCCAGCGAAGTCCGGAGGTCAGGGCGGTCCGGAAAGGCATCCGGGTTGCTGTAGCGGGAGGAGAGATTGGATCCGTTGCGGCTGGTGAGGGCATTTTTGTCCTTGGCTCGTTTGGCGGGTCCTTGTCCACGCTATTGACGCCGTCAGTACAGCCGCAAGGGCATTGGTCGTGAGAAACAACACCCGTCGGTGGCCGTAAAATCCGCTTAATACAGCCCCTATTTTTCGTGCTTCGGGCGTTCCGGGGCAGGCCTGGCAAACCTCCCCGCAGCTCGACGGAATGTCAGATCCCCGGCCTGCCGCCAGAATCCGGGCGGACCGCGGTGGTGGAGGGACCCCGGGCGACAGCTAGGGGCAGCGGACAACAACACGGGCATTTATCAAGTCACATTAGAAATGTTGGCCTTCTGCGTGAACCGCGCGCGAAAAAACATTGCCTACAGCTGCAGGGTGATCGGCCTTTCGAGGCCGTTCACCGGAGCGGACGGCCACCGGGGATCCGCCGTCAGGACCCTGATCCCGCTGCCGGTCAGCTGGACGGTGTCCTCGATCTTCACTCCCGGCCCGGACGGATTCCACGTGAACGGCTGGTTCAGCACGACGGCATCCTCCGCGGACGCCGTGACACGTGGATCGCGCCCGGCGTACCCGGCCGGTCCGCCCTGGTGATGCAGTTCCCACTGCCCTTGGCCGAAGCCATGCCTGGCATAGGCGGCCGTGATTTCGGCGAGGATCGCAGCCAACCGGACGCCCGGGACAGTGGCGTCGAAGATGTCCGCCTCGACTGCTGCGATCCTGGATTCGGCATCACGTTCCGCTGGCGTGGCGGCATCGAAACGGACCCAGCGAGTCGCGTTGGCCACCAGGCCGTCGCGTCTGGCGCAGGCCACGAGCATCGCCCTGCGGCCAACGGGTGCGTGCGTGGCCAGAGGGTGCCGGAAGCCGCTGCGCGAACTGCCGCTGCACAGCAGGACCAGGGGCTCGGCGCCCGCCGCCACCAGATGCGAGGCGAGAGCCGCGGCCAGCGCGAGCTCGGTGTCCTCCGGCCGCGCGGCGGACAGGACATCCGTCATGGCGCGGGCAAGGTCCCCGCTGAGCCGGGCATAGCGGGCGCTTTCTCCCGGCAGAAGCGGCTGCCGGGCGGCCCGCAGCTCGGCGGTGACCGCTGCCTCGTCGAGGGGCACGTCGCCCGTAAGGTCCCTGCCCAGCCCGGCGGCGGCATCATGCAGCTGTCCGTACCAGGGGACCTCGTGCAGCGATACCCCGTCCGGCAGTTCCTCGGCGGCAATCCTGCCGGCCTCGTTGTTGAAAGTCACCAGATGGTCGCCGTCGCGGGCCACCAGCACGGCGGCCACCGGATCGCCTGCCAGGCTGATGTGGACCCGGCTGCCGTCCAGGTACCAGGTCAGGGCGGTGTGGCTGGTCAGCAGGAGCGAGTCCCGGCCGGCGGCGTTGAGAATGTCCAGCACCCGGCGCCGCTTTACTGCGCGGTCCGCCGGCACGCCCGGTGCAGTGCGGGCTGGTGTTGCCTCAGGCCGAGGGGTCCTTGCGATGTCGATGGAGTCGGCGTTCACGAGCGGCGCTCCAATGCGCCGATGAGCGAACCAATGTCGGCGGTGCCAAGGAGGGCATCGGACACCAGCGCCGTGATGCTTCGGTGCACCGACTCGCCGGGATGCAGGAGCACCGGCTCATCCCAGGCAAGTGACTGTCCCACGCCGGGGTAGCCCGCCACCCGGACGAACCATGGGTCGCGGCAATCCTCCGGGGCGGTGAACACCAGCGTGGCGGGCTCTCCGTCAAACGTCCCGCTCCACGCGAGCCATCGGCTCACCGAGCCGTGCAGCGCGGCCTCCCCGGACCCCGCCGGCGACCAAACCCGGGCGCCGGCGCATGCCGGCAGGCGCCAAAAGAACCCTCCGTAGCCGCCCTGGGGCCGACCATTGGAACCGGGACTGCCGAGGCTGACCGGAACACCGCCGGCCGGTGCCAGCGTGAAATCGAGCGTCAGGCGCCAGGTCCGGGGGTCGACGGCGGCCCACGTCCAGTTGCGCTGCTCCCGCAGCACCGCGACGCCGTCGGGCCCCTTCCAGCACAGTTCCTCTGAGAGGGAGCTGTCTCCATCAGGGTCCTGCCCATCAGGGCAGGGATCTTCGGCGGAAGCCGTGGTGGACGACGTGCGCACAACCGTGCCGTGGTCCGGCCGCCAGACGTACTCCCCGGCGTCGCGCGTGTAGGTCCGTCCGCCCCAGAAGTTGATGCCGTTGACATCCTGCAGCGCCACGCCGACCCCGAGGTGCCACACGTGGTCGGCGGGCTGATGGTCGGTGACCACGGTGCCGGCCAGGGTCCGCACCGGGTGCAGGTAGGGGCGCGGGGAGGAGCTGGGCCGGATGCGGCTGCCGTCCTGGTAACTCGCCACTGCACGTCCCGCCACAGTGAAATGGACAGCCGGTTGCAGCGGACGGGCCCATGGAACGGCGAGTTCGGAGAACGTCGCCTGCGCAAGGGCTGCCCGTGAGATGAGTTCAGCAATTCCGTGCACCACGGGATGGGCATCGTCCCCGCTGCCTTCCCACGTGACGTAGCGGGCGTCAATCTGACTCGGTGCCGGGGCGGTGCGGATTGCCTCCAGGACAGCCATGAAGGCCCCGGACCCGGCCAGGGGGCTGAGCAATTCCGCGCCCGATGAGCGTGCGTCCAGCAGGTTTTCCAGCAGATCCGTGCGCCCGAACACCTCGCGGCGCTCGCCGTCCGCCGTCGTGACCACCAGCTCATCTGCCGTGTAGAAGAACTCAGCCTTGCCTGCCGTGCCGAATACAGTGACCGAGGGCAGGGTCTGTTCTGCGGCACAGAGGGTCAGGGCGCAGGCCAGAACGCGGCCGCCCGCGGTGCGGACCCGGATCACCGACGTGTCATCGCTCTCGGTGGGGTGGGCGTGGTACAGATCTGTGTCCACGGCTGCCACGTCTTCCAACCTATGGGCGCCGGCAATGCTGAGCCCCGTGACGACCGCGTGCGCCAAGGCATTGGTGGCCACGCCGTCCACGACGTCGGTTCCGTCGAGGCTGCGCTTGCCCGCCCAGCGCGAGCGCTGGAAATAGGCGCGTGTCCTGAGCCAGGTGCCGGTAGCGCTCAGGCCGAGGACGTCGCCGACTTCCCCGTTCGCGATGATCTCTCCGACGGCGGGCAGCCCTGCGGACCCCAGGCTCTGGAATCCCACCTGCACGAGCCGGCCAGCCGACTCGGCCGCCGCCAGGAGCTCTTGGAACTGCGACAGGGATGCCGCGGGGGGCTTTTCAACATAGACGTCGGCGCCAGCGGCAAGGGCGGCCTTGGCCAGCGGGACGTGCGTCTGGATCGGGGTGGCCAGGATGACAACATCCGGGGCAGTGCCCGCGGCAAGGAGGTCGTCCAAGGTTTCGAAGACGGCGACCGAGCTCCCCAACGCCCCGTCCCTTGGCGGGTGCGGGTCCGCGATGGCCACGAGATCGAGAACGCCGGTGGCCTGCAGCCGGGCCACGTTAGCCAGGTGGCGTTCACCAAAACCGTGCACTCCGACGAGGGCAATGCGAGGCACCGTGCTTGGTGCCTGTTCGGAGGGGCTCGGGGCGACAGAGGAAGCAAAAGCGGAAGGTTGCGACATGCGGGGTGATCCTTGTGAGGAAGAAGTGCTGACGATAAGGGAACCTCGGGCAGTTACACGGTACCCGAGAAAGCGTTTTCTCGCATCAGCTCCACGGCGGCCCCGGCGCCGGTTGGGCCGGTGCTGCCAGGAGGAGTGATTTCAGTAGCAGTGTCTCATGGAAAGCGTTATCCCAAAATAGTGAAAAACCCTGTACATCGCTTTGGAAAGCGTTTACCTTGGTACGGAACCGCTTCACCGGAAGTGCTGGCAGGCACATTGCCGGACTGCACAGAAGCCGGGATGACGCCGCGGTACGAGGCCTCACCTTCCGTTCCGGATGAATTGCCTGCACGTGGATGGCCACGATGACCAAAGGAGACCATATGGCCGCTCAACACATACCCAAGTCCCAGCGAGCGAGGTGCGCGCAGTGAGTGCCATCAACGAACTCACGTCCCTCTCCCGCCGCAGGGGTCCGATCACGGCCGAGGAGAAGAAGGCCAACGGACGCGACAACAAGGCCGCCTACATCTTCCTGATGCCGTGGCTTGTTGGGCTGGTTGCCATCACGATCGGGCCCATGCTGATGTCCCTGTACCTGTCGTTCACTGACTACAACTTGATTCAAGCTCCGGAGTGGGTGGGCTTGGACAACTTCGTGCGGATGTTCAGCGATGCCAGGCTGCACAACTCCCTCGGCGTGACGTTCACCTACGTGCTGGTCGGCGTGCCGCTGCAACTGGCAGTCGCGCTGCTGATCGCACTGGTGCTGGACAAGGGCCTCCGCGCCCTTCCGTTCTACCGGTCCATCTTTTACCTGCCGTCGCTGCTGGGCGGATCGGTGGCCATTGCCATCCTCTGGAAGCAGATCTTCGGCACGACAGGCCTGGTCAACCAGATTCTGGCGGTTGTGGGCATTCAAGGACCAGGCTGGATCTCCGATCCGAGCACTGCACTTGGCTCCATCATCCTGCTCCACGTCTGGACGTTCGGCGCCCCGATGATCATCTTCCTGGCCGGCCTGCGCCAGATCCCGAACATGTACTACGAGGCCGCCGAGGTTGACGGCGCCACCAAGCTCCAGAAATTCTGGCGCATCACCCTGCCGCTGCTCAGCCCCATCATCTTCTTCAACCTGGTGCTGCAGATCATCGGATCGTTCCAGTCGTTCACCCAGGCCTTCATCGTCTCCGGCGGCAACGGCGGTCCGTCGGATTCCACCATGTTCTTCACTCTCTACCTCTACCAAAAGGGCTTCGGCCAGTTTGATATGGGGTACGCCTCGGCCATGGCCTGGTTCCTGCTGGTCATCATCGGTGCGTTCACTGCCATCAACTTCATCGCTGCAAAGTATTGGGTTTTCTATGACGACTAAGCTGGAGGCGCTTCCCGCCGCGAGCAACAAGCCCGCGGCCGGCAAGCCAACGAATCCCCGCAAGCCCCGCGAATCCCGCGGCACCCTGGCCTTTAGCCGGAGCGCACGGACCAAGGCGCTCATCAAGCACGCGATCCTGATCGTGACCGGCGGTGTGATGATCTATCCGCTGCTGTGGATGGTCGTTTCATCGCTCCGGGCCAATGAACTCATCTTCCGCGAGCCCGGTCTGTGGCTCAACAGCCTCGAAATGGCCAACTACGCGGACGGCTGGTCCGCCCTGACCCATCCGTTTGGCCACTACATGCTCAACTCCGCCGTGGTGGTGCTGGGGTCGATCCTGGGAAACCTCATCTCCTGCTCCATGGCCGCTTACGCCTTTGCCCGGCTGCAATTCACGGGGCAGAAGATCTTCTTCGGCATCATGCTCCTCACCATCATGCTGCCGTTCCACGTGGTGATTGTTCCGCAGTACATCCTGTTCTCTCAGATCGGCTGGGTGAACACCTTCTGGCCGCTGATCGTGCCCAAGCTCCTGGCGACGGATGCGTTCTTTGTGTTCCTCATGGTGCAGTTCATCCGCGGCATTCCCAAAGAGCTTGACGAGGCGGCCAGGATCGACGGCGCCGGCCATCCGCGGATCTTCCTGCGCGTGATTCTGCCCCTCATGGTTCCGGCACTCGCGACCACCACGATCTTTACGTTCATCTGGACCTGGAATGACTTCTTCGGCGCCCTGATCTACCTGACCGACCCGGACATGTTCACCGTTCCGGTGGCGCTGCGGGCCTTCGTGGATTCCCAGTCCGCCACGAGTTGGGGATCGCTGTTCGCGATGTCCATCGTGTCCCTGCTGCCGGTCTTCCTGGTGTTTCTCTTTGGCCAGCGGTTCCTCATCAAGGGCATCGCCACCACCGGCATCAAGTAGTAGCTGCCCTGAGCGGCGGCTACGGTTCAGAGCCCCGAAATTAGTACTTGTATTACAAGCCAGCTACTTATAACCTTAGCTGGAAAGCGTTTTCCTCACCTTTCAAGATCAAAGAAGATCGGAGTGAACTGTGCATCTATTCTCCCGGCCAGCCGCAACCGCCGTTCCCGGCCAGCGCAAGGCATCAACTAATTCGGCGCCGCGCAGGATGCGGAAGATGGGAGCGGTCGCCGCGGCAGCCGCCGTCGTACTTTCCCTGAGCGCCTGCGGCGGGGGATCCCCGACCCAGAGCGCAGACGGCACGGTGGAACTCAGGTGCTCGTGGTGGGGCAGCGACAAGCGCGCGCAGGTCACCCAGCAGGCCATCGACGCCTTTGAGGCAGAGAATCCCAACATCAAGATCAAGCCCGAGTATGGCGACTGGAGCGGATACTGGGACAAGCTGGCCACCCAGGTGGCGGCCAACGACGCTCCCGACATCATCCAGATGGACGAAAAGTTCATTACGGAGTACTCGAGCCGCGGAGCCCTGCTGGACCTCTCGAAGTATGACGTCGATACGTCCAAGCTTGATGAGGCTGCCCTGAAGGCGGGCCAGGGGGAGGACGGCCTCACCGGTATTCCTGCCGGCATCAACGCTGCCACCATCCTGGCTAACCCGGCAGTGTTCAAGGCAGCGGGCGTGGAAATGCCTAACGATGCCACCTGGACGTGGGAAGACTTCGAACGAATCGCTGCGCAGGTGACGGCGAAGTCCCCGAAGGGCACTTACGGTGCGGCAGCTTACGGCACGGACGAGGCGTCGCTGGGGGTATGGCTCCGGCAAAATGGCAAGTCGCTCTACACGGAGGACGGGAAGCTGGGCTTTGAGCCCGCAGACATTGCCGAATGGTGGGCCTTCCTGAAGCAGATGAGCGAAAGGAAGGCTGTACCGTCGGCGTCGGAGGTCGTGGAAGCTGAGGCCGCGCCGTTGGACCAGAGTGGCCTCGCGACCGGCAAGAACGGGCTTGCCTTCTGGTGGTCGAACCAGCTTCCTGCGCTCGAAAAGGCAGCAGGCACTGAGCTCAAGGTCCTGAGGTTCCCGACCAAGACCGGTTCCGCCGCCGACGCCAACCTTTGGTACAAGGCGTCGCAGTTCTGGTCGGCCTCGTCCAGGACCAAGCACCCGGAGGAAGTTGCCAAGTTCATCAACTTCCTGGCCAACGACGTCAAAGCCGGCGAAGCTCTGCTGGCAGACCGCGGCGTCTACCCCAACTCGGACGTGCGGGAGGCGATCTCCGCCAAGCTGACCCCGGCCGACGTCAAGGTTGTGAAGTTCATCGATCAGATCAAGAGCGAACTGGGTGAGACTCCCGCCTCCCCGCCGAAGGGGGCCGGCGCCATTCAGGAAATCATCAAGCGCTATACCTCGGAGGTGCTGTTCAGCAGGCTTTCAACGGAAGAAGCCGGCAAGAAAGCAGTGGACGAGATGGCCGCAGCCATTAGCAGTTAGGGCTTCACTTAGGGACGTTCATTCCGCCGTTCAGCTCTTTGGCTGTTCGACGGCGGGACTGCAGACAGTGCCTCCAACCGGACCCGTTGTGGTTCGGTTGGAGGCACTTTCTGTTGCGTTCGGAATGGCTCCCTGGATTCTCGCCCCGGAGCGTGCCGAGCGTCCCGAGCGGCCCGGATTGTCCCGGAGCGGCCCGGAGCGGGGGAGCGTCGGCCCAGTCAGCGGTCAGGCAACCAGTTGGTGCTTGCCCCTTGTTCCCGGGTGTTCATGTGCGGTGGTGGTGGTTGCGTCGGGGTTTTTGGTGGGGGTCGATGTGGGGTGGCGGGATGAACCAGGGGACGCCGGATCGCATGTGGATGGTCCATTGTTCTTTGTGGATGAGGTGGTGGTGATGGGAGCACAGGAGGGTGCCGTTGTCGGTGTTGGTGGGTCCGCCGTGTGACCAGTAGGTGGTGTGGTGGGCTTCGCACCAGGGGGCGGGGATGGTGCAGTTGGGGAAGGCGCAGCCTTGGTCGCGGGCGGTGAGGGCTTTGCGGATGTGGGGCGGGAAGATGCGGGTGGTGCGGCCGATGTCGAGGATGCGTCCTTCGCTGC